>NZ_JBHURZ010000002.1:296554-1398346 GCF_042673825.1 Streptomyces sp. NPDC057002 | reverse complement strand
GACCAGAGCCTGCAGACGCTCGGCGACAAGCTTCGCTTCGGGCTTGGCTCCGCTGACGCTCCGCCAAATTCCCGCGCAAGCGCGGGAATTGAATTCCGCAAGCGGAATTCTAAAAGCGCATCAATTCGCGCAAGCGCGAATTGCAGGAATCCCGCAAGCGGGATTCCTGGGGCTGGCTACGAGAGGAGGATGCATCACGCTCGGGCCTGTGTAGCCACTGGGAAACCAGCCCACCATCCCTACAACGGGGGGTGACGGACCGTTGGCGCGCGCAGGCACCTGCCGTTCCGCAGTGACGGGTTCCGCTGCGCTCCACCCAAACCCCTCCCTGGCTCCCCCAAGCTTGAGCGCAGCCAACCCAACAGCACTCCAATCAGCATACACATTAACTGGCAAGTCAGAGGGCGCAACTGTCTATGTGTCACCCCTGTCAACGGACCTTTCATGAGAGGAGTGCATCACTGTGGTGCGCTGTGTAGAGTTTGGGAGTAGACGGCATCCTCAGGCGTCGGCTCCTCCTGGTTCTGATTTGCTCGGCGCTTGCGCATGTATCGGAGGTAGTAGTGCGTGGTGAAATTGGGCAGGTGGTTGGCGGTGTGGAGGGTTGGACGCCTGTGCATCAGGCCGTAGAAATGAGCGACTACGAGGCGCTCACTGTTCTTCTGGATGCCGGAGCTGACCCGAACGAGCTGTGTTTCGGGCACACGCTGCTTACCCATGCCATTGACGTCGAAGGAGACAGCCATCTTCAGTCGGGTCACCCGCTGAACACAGCTGCTACCTCGATCCTGCTGGCTTACGGCGCTGATCCACGGCTGCCGGCCGCGGACGGCGACACCCCTTTGCAGGTGGCGCAGCACTACAACCATGAGTTGGCGGAGCGCCTGCTCCGCCGCTACCTGGTACTTGATGAAGGACCAGGTATTCGGGAAGGCAGGGGGCGGCTGTGAAGCTGCGTGACCATCAGGTTGAGGCCGTTGACGCCATCGTCCGCGGCTTCGATGTCCCGCCTGGGGGGATGCCCGCAGCCGGCCTGCGCGGGCAGGTCCATGCGGCGTGCGGGACCGGAAAGACCGTCATGGCCGCGGCCGCGGCGCGGCGGATGGTGTCCCATGGGCGGGTGCTGGTCCTGGTGCCGACCCTGGAGCTGCTGGCCCAGACGGTCAAGGCGTGGCACGAGGCCGGGCACAAGGGGCCGGCGGTTGCGGTGTGCTCGCTCCAGGACGACCCGGAGTTGTGGAGCCTGAAGGTGCGCTCCACCACGAACCCTGTGCAGCTGGCGCTGTGGCACGGCCAGGGGCCAGTCACCATCTATGCGACGTACGCCAGCCTGGGGGTCCTGGCGGAGGCTTTCGAGGGTGCCTACGGCCAGAAGCTTGATCCAGTAGACCTCGCGGTGGTTGATGAGGCGCATCGGACGTCGGGGTCGATGGGTAAGGCGTGGGCGGACATCCACGACCAGACCGTCATCCCGGCGTACCGGCGGCTGTATCTGACGGCGACGCCGCGGATCTGGGAGGAGCGGCTCAGCCGGGAGGTTGCCGAGGGGGCGCGGGATCTGCTGCCGAGGGAGATGGCAGCTTCCATGGACGACGAGGGGGTCTTCGGGCCCGTCCTGTACAAGCTGTCGCTGGCGTCGGCGGTCTCGCGCGGGTTGCTTGCGCGGTACCAGATCATTGTCCTGGAGCTTCAGGACCCGGTCGTCACTCCAGAGCGGCTGATGGGCGAGGAGCGGCGCAGCGAGGAAGTGCGCGGGCAGCGGCTGGGGGCGCTGCAGGCCGCGCTCCTGCGGACCATGGCTGACTACGACCTCAGCACGTGTATCACCTTCCATCACCGGACGATGGAGGCGCAGGCGTACGCGGAGGGCCTGGAGCGCGTCGCGGCGAAGCTGCACGCCGACCAGCCGGAGAAGTACCCAAAGCGGATCTGGGCGGACTGGCTGTGCGGCGAGCATGTCCCCGAGCGCCGGCGGGAAGTGCTGGGTTCGTTCGGGGCCACGGCGCAGCGGGCCGTGCTCTCCAACTGCCGCGTCCTCGGGGAGGGCGTCGACATCAGAGCCGTGGACTCCGTCGCCCTGATCGACCCCAAGGGCGCCCCGCACGACATCGTCCAGGCCATCGGCCGGGCGCTCCGGCAAAAGCCCGGACAGGGGAAACTGGCCTCGCTGATCGTGCCGGTTTTCCTTCAGCCGGGAGAGCAGCCCGAAGACATGTTCACCTCCGGGTCGTACCGCCCTCTGGTGAAAGTTTTGGAGGGTCTTCGGGCTCACGATGAAGAGGCCGTGGAATTGCTTGCGATCCCGCAGGAGCCGCAGAAGGACGTGGCCCAGCCCTCCGTGAGCATCGGCGCAGCGCCGGAGGAAGGCGAGGAGGAGTCCCGCATGTTGTTGCGTTTTGCGGCTCCGAGGGATCCGGTGGTGGTCGCGGACTGGGTGTCATTCAACGTGATCGACACCGAGCGGCAGGACTGGGCGCGTGGCTGGGCGAAGCTCAAGGCGTACGTCGAGCGTGAGGGCCACGCGCGAGTGCCCTACGGACACCGCGAAGGGGCGACACCGCTTGGGCAGTGGGTGGCGGAACAGCGACGGGCCTACCAGGCCGGGCAGATGAGCGGCCAGCGCGCCCGTCGGCTGGAGAAGCTCGGCATGCTCTGGAGTGTCGGCGACGAGCGGTTCCAGGAGAACCTGGAGGCCGCGAAGGCGTACTGCGAGGAGCACTTCACGCTCTGTGCCCCGAGGTCGGCGAAGGCGCTCGACCGGCCGGTGGGGCAATGGCTGTCCAACCTGCGGCGCCCGGGTGCACTGGACGGGCATCCGGAGTGGGAGCAGGCGCTCGCCGAGGTCGATGAGCACTGGAACCCAGCCTGGCCGGCCGACTGGCAACGCCACTACGCCGCGCTGCGCGAACTCGTGCGTGACGAGGAGGGCCCCGTCGATGTCCTGCCCGGCGTCACCGTCCACGGCCAGGACGTCGGCCGGTGGCTGAAGCGCAACCGTGAACACACCGTCTGGCACGGGCTGGTGGACCGGCAGCGCCAGCTCCTGGAGGAGCTCGGCATCACACCGCTGCCGCCGGAGCAGGAAGCATCCGCCAAGGCGCCCAAGGGAGGTTCTGGGGCCTTCGAGCGGGGCGTTGCAGCCCTCGCGCAGTACAAGGCCCGCACGGGCTCGGTAGGGCCCGTCAGCCGCTCTCACACTGAGGTCTTGCCGGATGGGACTCAGGTGAAGCTGGGGGTATTTCTGTCGAACAGCAAGTCGAGGCGGGCCAAGCTCACTGCGGACAAGCTCCAGCAGCTGGCCGCTCTCGGGCTGGAGTGGGCGGCATCCTGACGCTGTTGGACAGGGTGCCGGGCGCACTGTTCATCCCGGGTTCTTCGCTGCGCCGGGCCAGCATCGCAGTGGAGTGCGTGTAGGCGCTGGGATCCCGGGCTGCTTCCCCTTCGGGCACGGGATGGCAGAGTTCCGGACCGGAAGTCGGCCCGTCTGCTCCCGCTCAGTCTCGCCCGCTTGGTCCTGCCCTGCTCATGAGCCGAGGTAGGTTCCATTTCTTAGGTATCCGTAAGAGCGCGGTCCGCGGCGACGCTCTAATCCTGGCCTCAGGTTGACCGGGGACAATGAGCGGCAAAAACATCGACTGGGAGGGGGCGGGCGGGCGTGCGGATCATGATCGCGGATGATGACGTGTCCATCCGTGAGTCGCTGGAGCGGGTGCTCCAGGTCGAGGGTTATGACACCAGCACGGTCGCCAACGGTTTCGCCGTGCTCGACGGGGTCGGTGGGGCCGGCGGTGACACGCTGGATCTGCTGCTCCTCGACGTGATGATGCCCCGCCTCGGTGGGTTGGAGACCTGTCGGCGGTTGCGGGCCGCGGGTCGGGATCTGCCGGTGCTGATGCTGACCGCCCGTGACCAGGTCTGCGACCGGGTCGCGGGGCTGGACGCGGGCGCCGACGACTACCTGCCCAAGCCGTTCGCCACCGAGGAGTTGCTGGCCCGGGTGCGGGCCCTGTTGCGCCGGCGCACGCCGACCGACGGGGAGTCGCAGATCCTGTCGTTCGCCGATGTCCGGCTCGATCCCGACAGGTTCGAGGCGTGGCGGGGCGGGCGGCCGCTGCGCCTGACCCGGACCGAGTTCTCCCTCCTGCAGGTCCTCATGTGCAACGCGACCCGGGTCGTGACCCGCGACGCGCTGTTCGAGGCGATCTGGGGCTTCGGCATGAGCTCCACCGCCAACAACCTCCAGGTATACGTGAGCTACCTGCGCCGCAAGATGGAGGCCGAGGGTGAGCCGCGATTGATCTACACGCTGCGCGGCCTGGGATACACGTTGCGGGAGACTCCTCCGTGAGCAGGCCCGCCGGCCGGGAACCGCGCCGGCTGGCCCGATGGTGGCGCCGGCGGTCCCTGCGGACCAGGCTGACGGTGATCGCGGCGACGGCCATCGCGGTCAGCGTGTTCGTGGCCTTCCAGGTGGCCAGCGAGCTACTGGACTGGGAGCTGCGGGACACCGCCGAGAATCAGCTGCGCGCCGACTCCCGCGTCCTGGCGACGAACGCGGAGCGCGCCGGTCTGGCGCAGGTCCAGCTACCGCCGTATCCCGGATCCGGTCGGCTGGTGCGGGTCATCCTGCCCGACGGCTCGATCCGGACGCCGGCCGGCCAACCCGCGCTGCCCCCGGTCAGCGAGCACGCCGGGCGCGTGGCGCAGGGCGCGTCGGCCGATCTGATGGAGTCGAACGGCAGCGACGAAGAGGGCTATCTCATCTACACGCTGCGGGCGGGCGACGGCGCGGTCCAGGTGGCCCGCGTCGTCGACGACAGCCCGATCAACCGGTTCGGGTTCGGCATGCTGCTGATCGGGCTGTTCTGCGTGGTCGGCGGCGCCCTTGTCGGGCGGACCGTGGCGCGGACCGGGCTGGCACCGATCGACCGGCTGACCGCCGCCGCGGTACGTGTCGCGCACACGCGGGATCTCGACGCCGGCATCCCGGATGAGGGCGGTGGGGAGATCCGGCGGCTGATCCGGTCGATCAACGACATGCTCGCCGCGCTCCGGGACTCCCGGCGGGCCCAGCGGCTGCTCGCCGAGGACGCCGCCCACGAGCTCAAGACCCCGCTCACCAGCCTGCGTCTCAACGTCGAGCTGCTGATCCGGCTCGATCGGCGCGGCACCCTGGACAGCGCGCTGCCGGCGGAGAGCCGGACCCGGCTGCTCAACGATCTCGGCGCCCAGGTGGCCGAGTTGAGCACTCTTGCCGCCGAGCTGACCGACCTGGCGCGCGGTGACGTCAGCGACGAGAGCACCGAGGTGCTCGACCTCGCCGACGTGGTGGGGGCCGCCGCGACCCGGGCGCGTTCCCGCGTGCCCGACATCGAGGTCGCGCTCGACGTGACCTCTGTGTGGGTGAGCGGGCGTCCCGCCGCGCTCGAGCGGGCGGTGCTCAATCTCATCGACAACGCCGGCAAGTGGTCCCCCGCGGACCAGCCGGTCCAGGTCCGGCTCCGTGCCGAGGGCGCGTCGGCGGTGCTCGAGGTCGATGACGCCGGGCCGGGCATCGACGCCGCCGATGTACCGCGGGTGTTCGACCGGTTCTACCGTGCCGACAGCGCCCGGGCGTTGCCGGGATCCGGTCTGGGGCTGTCGATCGTGCAGCGGGTCGTCGACGCCCACGGCGGCCGGGCCACCGTCGCCCGCTCCGCACGCGGTGGCGCGCTGCTTCGGGTCGTCCTTCCGGCCGCGGCCCCGCCCGCCCCGATCGCGCGGCTCACCGCCGGGGATGACACCGCGGTGCGCTGACCCGCCCCGGCGGCGCGGCGCAGGACCAAGGGCGGCGGCCCTCGGGCATGGCCCCGCGCGGCTCACCGCCGGGGCAGGACACCGCGATGCGCCGACCCCAGCCCCGCCCGCACGGCGCAGGACCAAAGGGCGGCGACCGTCGGGCAATGGCCCGCGCGGCCCACCACCGGGCAGGACACGGTGCGCCGACCCCAGCCCCGGCCGGCGCAGGACCAAAGGGCGGCGGCCGTCGGGCCCATGAAAAAATCCGGGACGGGCCTGGGTCCCCGTCCCGGATCTCGTCCGTGCCGCCGCGCTCACCGTTGCAGTGCGGGCTCCTCGTCGTCGGCGAGCGGCTGTTGACCGTCCGGCGGCTCCGCCGCCGGCCGGGACAGCCGGCTCGGCCACCAGATCCGCCGGCCGATCAGCAAGGTGAGGGCGGGCACCAGGACCGACCGCACCAGCAGGGCGTCGAGCAGCACGCCGAAGGCGACCAGGAACCCGACCTCGATCAGCATCACCAGCGGAAGTGTGGCGAGGACCGCGAACGTGGCCGCCAGGACCAGGCCTGCCGAGGTGATGACGCCACCGGTGGCCGAGAGGGCTTTGAGCATGCCCTCTCTGGTGCCGAGACGCACGGTCTCCTCCCGGGCCCGGCTGGCCAGGAAGATGTTGTAGTCGACGCCGAGCGCCACCAGGAACAGGAATGCCAGCAGCGGCACCGAATAGTCGATGCCCTTGAACCCGAGGATCGTGTCGAAGACGAACACGCTGCCGCCGAAGGCTGCGGCGAACGAGACGATCACGGTGGCCATCAGGACCAGCGGGGCCAGGATCGCGCGCAGCAGCAGCCCGAGGATGATCAGGACGACGGCGAGCACCAGCGGGATCACCAGCTTCTCGTCGCGCTTGGTGGTCACCTCGGTGTCGAGGTTCTCCGCACTCGGCCCGCCGACGATCGCCTCCGCCCCGTTCACCGCGTGCACGGCGGTGCGTACCCGCAGAATCGTGTCGTACTCTGCGGCGGTGTCCGGCGCGTCCTTCGGGAACACGGAGATGTTGGCCCAGCCACCGCTGGTCTGCTCCGGGATGGCCAGGGCCACACCGCGAGTGTCCTTGGCGATGTCGAGCACCCGCTCCTGGTGCGCCGGGCGCGTGAAGATCGTCATCGGCTGGCCGCCGAGCTCCGGGAAGTGCTGGCGCAGAACGGTGAAGCCGGTGACCGACTCCGGCGCGGACAGGAACTGGTCCTGCTCCCGCAGGGCGCCGGTGTTGCCCGCCAGTCCGAGGGCGAGCACGCCGAGGACTCCGAGTGAGCCGAGCGTCGCCACCCACCGGCGGCGGCTGATGGCGGTGCCGAGCCGTCCCCACAGCCCCGGCTTCTGCTCCACGGCCGTGCTGAACCGCGGGATGGCCGGCCAGAAGATCCGCCTGCCGAGCACCACGAGCACCGCCGGGAACAGCGTCAGCATGGCCACCAGCGCGCACAGGATGCCGGCCGCACCGATCGGGCCCAACCCGCTGGTGCTGTTCAGGTCCGCGACGAGCAGGCAGAGCAGGCCGGCGACCACGGTGGCCGCGGACGCGACGATGGCCGGCGCCGCGCCGCGCAGCGCGTGGACCATCGCGACCCGGACGTTGTCGTGGTGGTGCAGTGTCTCCCGATATCGAGCGATGAGTAACAGCGCGTAGTCCGTGCCGACGCCGAATACCAGGATCGTCAGCAGCGCCGAGTTCTGGTCGTTGACCACGATGCCGAAGCCCTTGACGAGCAGGTAGACGGTCGCCATCGCGGTCAGTGCGGCCGCGCCGACGGCCACCAGCGGGATGATCCACAACACCGGGCTGCGGTAGGTGAGGATGAGCAGGAGCGTGACGACGACGATGGTGGTGAGGAGGACCTGCACGTCGATGCCGTCGAAGACGGCGTCCATGTCGCCGTCGATCGCGGCCGGGCCGGTCACGTCGAGTTCCAGGCCCAAGGGGCGGTCCTTCGCGGCGTCACGCAACGGGCCGACGATGTCCTCCGGTGCGCCGTAGGCCGTGCTCACCTCGAGGGTGAACATCATCGCCTTGCCGTTGGTGGAGCGGCTCGTCGGTGAGCCCTCGTCGTCCTCGCCGGCCGCCGCCGTCGCCTTCGGCGGGTACCGCTTGGCAAGGGTGTTGTAGTGGCGCTCGACCGTCGCGCGGTCGGCGTCGGTCATGCCGCCGGCGCGGTGGTACACGAAGACGAACGTGTTGTCGTCACCGCCGGGGAGACTGTCGTCCAGCACCGCCACCTTGGTGGACTCGGCACTGGCCGGCAGGGTGTCCACGGCGCTGTCGGTGGTGACCGAGCTCAACTTTCCGCTCAGCGGCACCATGCCCGCCGCCAGCACCAGCCACAAGCCAATCACTAACCAGGGCACCCACCGGCCTGCCAACCTACCGGCCGGCGCTTTTCCGGACGGCGCTGCGTTGACTGCCATCACTAGACTCCTCCATACGGGTTGCATCGCTTGTTGGGATGCCTACTTCGTACCGAGCGAACCTGGGACGACTGTTAATACGGTGCTCAGGCCGGTTGGCCGAACCATGTGCCCGGCGCACGCACCAGCGTGGTGGCGTCGAGGTCCTGCCCGGTGGGCAAGGCCCGGGCGACACAGCCGTCGGGCCGGATGAGCGACGCGTCGGCGTCCACCCGGTCCGTGCGGGCGGTGAGGGTGTTGACCCGTCCGGTCCACGCGGCCGCGGCATCGCAGACCTCCACGCGGCCGCGGCATCGCAGACCTCCACGCGGCCGACGAGGTCGAGCAGGAGCCCACGCCCCTCACGCAGCAGGTCCGCCGACCGGGTCATCGCGGTGACGACGTCCGGGTCGGGCCGCTCCAGCGTCGACTTCATGTCCGGGCACAGGGTGCCGGCGAGCCGGTGGTCGTCGCCCAGGTCGTACCGGACTTCCATGCCGGCGACGTACCGGTAGGCGTCGTCGAGGTCCATCAGGTCGGAGAACATCTCCCACAGCGCCCTGGTCTGCGGGTCGGGTCGCATCAGGGCGATCTGGGCCCGGGTGTTCTGCAGCTGGGCGATGACCGCGGTGATACTGCGTCGGCTGACCGGGGCGACCACACCGGCCTGGCGCACCGCACGACCGGCGGGGAGCTGACGCTCGGCGCGGTGCTGGCGCGGCGGGAGGAGCGGGAACGCGAGATCACCGCGCAGGCCGAGACGATGCGGGAACAGGTCGCGCAGCTGACCGCACAGCTCGACGAACCCGGCCGGGCCGCCGGGGAAGTCCGGATCACCCGCAAGACACTGCTGGGGCTGCCCGAGCCCGGGCCGCCCGCGCCGCCGGCACCGAAGCTGCCGGATCATCCGGCCTACCAGCAGATCATGGCGGTGTTCACCGCGGCCGACCACCCGCTGCGGGCCCGGCAGGTGTGCCAGGCCATGGACCTGGCGGTCGCGCCCAGCAACATCAACAACGCCCGCCTCAAGCTCAAGCGGCCGGCCGGCCGCGGGATCCTCCTCCTGGGGCTCCTCGGCGTCCTACTGCCGATCACCGCCGCGCGCGACAGCCTCTTTCCGCTCTACTGGAAGCTCTTGCCGGACGCGGGCGGCGGTGATCGGTTGCAGCAGGGTGCAGGCGTGGAGCATGGCGGCGTCGAACCCCTCCGGGGCGCGCCCCAGCCCTCCCGGTCCAGCACCTTCAGCGGCGCTGTGAGGTTCGCCCAGTGCACATCGCCGTGGGCGGTGGTCCAGCAGGGCGCCGCCGGGGCCGGGATGCCGACGAACTCGGGGATCGCCCGGTCCATGTACTTGACGGCCGCTGACGATGCAATCGCCTTCGGGGTCCAGGAGTTGCTCGCCGCGCGATGCGCTATCGCGCCGGCAGGCCATACGACTCGGGAGCCAGTCGAAATCCGGAGTGCGCCTGCGGTTCTTCCCGGACCTGCATCAAGCCGCCGACCTGTAGGCCCGCAGCGGGCGCGGGCTCCGCCTGGACTTCACCACACCCTTGAGAGAAGTGCCCGTCCCTCTGCACGGAGCAGAAGGACGGGCTGGGTTTCTGTGTCGCCGGAAGTCAATCGATGATGGTCAGGACGATTCCGATCACTCCCCACACGATGCCGATCCAGATGAGAGTGGCGAGCAGTGATTTCTTGGTCATCGGCATGAGTCCACGGCGCTGAGTCCGTTACCGATGAGGCCCCTCCCGCCTCCGATCGCTGCCACGGATGCAGGCGTGGACAAGCCTCCTGAACCGATGGCAGACGCGATTCCCGCGCCAAGGGCGCCGGCACCGCCGAGGAGTTGCAGGCCGGAGCCGATACACCCCAACGAGAGCGTGCCGCTCGGGTCGGTGCGGTTGATGCGATCTCCGGCGGCGTACAGGCAGGGATTGTCCTCCTGGCCGGAGGGGTCGGGCTGGGTGAAGCGGCCGAGCGTGGGGGCGTAGTAGCGGTGGCCCATCTTGTACAGCCCGGTCGGATCCAGGTAGGCGCCGGTGTAGCGGTGCGGCTGGAGGGTGGCCTCGGTGGTGGTGGTGGTGGTGCGGGGCAGGCCGGTGGGGCCGTAGGCGTAGGCGTGGGTGTGGGTGCGCTTGCCCGCATCGTCGGCGAGGCCGAGGACGTTGCCCGTATCGTCGGCGAGGTAGTAGTAGGACTTCCCCCCGGTCGTCATGGAGTTCACGGTGCCCGCCGGTTCGCGGATGAATCCGGTGTCGACGCCGTCGGTGGCCGTGGACGCCAGAGCGAGTGCGGTGTGGTGGAACCAGGTCGAACCCAGCTTGGTGCGCTCGGAGTTGCTGGTGCCCGCGTGGACCAGGCCGTAGGTCTTGCCGCTCGTGGTGATGGCGGACAACTGGCTGTCGTCGGTCCAGGACCCGCCCGTGCGGGCGGTGCCGCTCGCCGCGGCGGTCTCGTTGCCGGGCTTGTCGTAGGTCCAGCCCGTGGTGGAGCCGTTCTTGCCGGTCAGTTCCGAGGCGTCGTAGGTGTACGTCGTGCCGCCCGGGCAGGCGTTCTTGGTGCCGTCCTGGCTGGTGAGGTTGCCGGCCTTGTCCCGGCAGTACAGCCATGACGCCTTGCGCGCGCCGGCGGAGTCGGCTTCCAGGGCGTGGAAGAGGCGGTCCTGGGAGTCGTACGTGTAGGACGTCTTCAGCTTGGTGAGGTTGCCGGTGCGGGTGCGGGTCTTGGTGGTGTCCTGGCCCGCGTTGGCATAGCTGTAGGCCAGGTCGATGAGGGTCGTCGAACCCGAGGTGGTCTTGAGGGCCTCGGGGCGGCCGTTGTCGCCGATGGAGACGGCTTGGGTGGTGCCGCCGGGGTAGACAGTCCTGGTGCGCTTGTCGTTGCTGTTGTAGTCGAAGTCGGTCTTCCTGCCGTCCGGGGCGGCCAGATGGTCGAGGCGGCCGGCTTTGTCCCAGGTGTAGTCGGTCTTCCCGGTCGGGTCGGTGTAGTGGCCGACGTGCCCGCCCGGGGTGTAGGCCAGTGCGGTCTGGGCGCCGTTTGGCGGTGCGCACGCTCTCGCGGTTGAGCTTGCCGTAGTCCCACCTGGTGGTGCCCGAGGCGTCCGTGCGGGAGGTGACGTTGCCATCGCCGTCGTAGGAGTAGGTGACCGTCACGTTGGTGGAGGACACTTCCTTCACCCGGTCGCGGCTGCCATAGGTGTAGACGGTGTGATGCGCCCGGCGTCCAGCGTGCCTCCCGCACAGGGCTGGACGAGAGCGGCGGTGGCGGCCAAAACGGAAAACGGCCGCGCCGGTGGCCAGGATGCCAAGTCCTGCGACGGCGCCGGCCACGGGCAGGAAGCCGACGCCGACGGACAGCACCGCGGTCGCCCCCGCCAGGGCCGCGGTGAGGGCCAACAAGGTGCGCAAGGTGAGGCGGCAGGCCAGGCCGAGCACGCTCTGACGGGACTTGGGCAGCGGGGCCAGGGCGGAGACGGTGAGCGTGGCCCAGACGGCGACGGCCACGGCCAGGACGGCCATGACCGTGAACAGCAGACACAGTCCCCGGGCCCAGACCAGGACGCCGCCCAGGAGAGGGCCCAGGGTGTAACCGACAGACTTGCACAAGCCGTAACTGCCGAACGCCCGGCCGTACTTGGCGGCCAGGTTGAGCCGGGCGACCAGCGCGGAAGCCGAGCAAGAGAAGGCGGAGGCGGCGGCACCCTGGCCCAGCCGTGCCGCCCACAGCCAGCCGGAGCTGTCCGCGGCGGCCTACAACGCGGAAGCGGCAGCAAAGGCAACGAGCCCGCCGAACACGACCGGCTTGGCGCCGATCCTGTCGGCGAGAGTACCGAAGACCGGCTCGAGGAGTACCTCGGCGCCGCCGTACAGGGCGAGCAGACCGCCCAGGACGAGGAGGGAGGCGACAGCATCCTCGGAGAAGCCACCGAGAATGGCGGCGATGCCATGTGCACCGAAGGCGGTGGTGAAGCCGGCCGCGTACAGGAGCCACACCGCCTGCCGGGGCGCGGTGCTGGCTGTCCGCGTGGTCATTCGCTCTCCCCCTCGCTCTGGTGCAGGGCAGCGAAGACCTGCTCGGAGCAGCCCTCACAGGCACCGACGCACCACTCAAGCCCCTTGGCAGCCTCGCCTCCTTCGGGCGCGCCGAAAACCTCCCGGACGGTCACGTCCCGGTGCCAACGGCGCAGCCGCTCCAGGCCCTGCTCCCCTTCCTCCAGCTCGGCCAGGGTGAACTTCCCGATCCGAATCTCCTTAGCGACCACCTCCTCGAACTTGCCGCAGCCCGCGAGGAACTCCGTCCAGTCCACCGAACGCGCGGCAGTGAACAGCGCCTCGAAGCAGACCACGTCCTCGGCGGAGCGCCCAGACGCCCGAAACGTCACGCCCTGACCGGCCGGCACTCTCGCCGAGCTCGAGAGCACGCTCCACCCCGGGGGCGAACAGCTCACCGCACTCGCCCACGAGCCCACCAACCCACCTGCACCGCCACCCGGATCGCCTCCTTCCTGCGCACCTGGAAACCCTGATCGCGCCCCGAGAGGTGACCGTCTTCAGTCGAGCGTGCCGACCGGGAGTCGTTCATCCGACAGCGCCGAAGTCCTCAAAGGCCAACCCGGTACCTGATCTGAATGTCGGGTAACACCGGCAAGCACATACGCGAAGCCTGGGATTTCGGCCGCCGACCATCGCGATCACGGCACCGCGAACTCGACGGGCCCGTCCTCGCCGCCCGGTTCGCTCGCTGCGCCTGATCAGCCAGGGGGTCACGCACCCGAGAGACAGCGAGCGGACGGATGCACCTGACCAACTGACCAACCATCGAAGAGACACCCGCTAGAGACCGACCCCGGCTCGGGGACGGTTCCGGGGACGGACCGTCATCCGCAGCGTGCGCGGCCTTACCGTAAGCCGAGCGACCTGGCGGATGACCTGGCCCTCGGAGAGTTCCAGCCGTACCGAACGCAGCATGGTCGCGAGCGCCGTGACCATCTCGGTGAGGGCGAGGCGGTCCCCCATGCACTTGTGCTTGCCGTCCCCGAAGGGCAGGAACGCGCCCGGCGGAGGCTCCTGCGCGGGGTCGGTCCACCGGTCCGGGGCGAAGGTGTGCGGGTCGGGGAAGCGCTCGGGGTCGCGGTGCAGGGCGTGCTGGCAGTAGGCCAGTTCGGTGCCGGCGGGTAGCGTCCACTCGCCGAGCCGGGTCTCCTCGGTGGTGCGGCGGGTGACCAGCCAGCCGGGGTGGTGCAGCCGCAGGGTCTCGGTGATCACCCGGTTCAGGTAGGGCAGCCGGGTCACGTCGGCGAAGGCGACCGGCCGTTCGCCGAGGACCTCGCCCAGCTCGGCCAGGACCCGGGCCTCGATGTCGGGGTTGCGGGCGAGTTCGTACAGGGCCCAGGACAGCACCGACGCGGTGGTCTCGGTGCCCGCGACGGCCAGGGTGAGGATTTCGGAGCAGATCTGATGCCCGGTCAGCGGCTCGCCGGTCTCCTCGTCGATGGCGCGCAGCAGCATGGAGAGCATGTCCCCGGTGTCGTGCCCGGAGGCCTGCAGTTCGTCGACGGCGGTGTTGATGGTGGCGCGTACGCCGGCCCGGGCCCGGTCGAAGCGGCGGTTGAAGGGCAGCGGCAGGCGCTCGGCCCAGTCTGGCAGCATGATGCGCACACCGACGTCGTTCAACACCACCGACAGGTCGCTGCGCAGCCGGCGGAAGACGGCGTCGTCGAGGCTGCCGGCGAACACCGTCTTGGCCAGCATGTCGAGGCTGAGTCCGACCATCGCCTCGCGTACGTCGAGGGCCTGCCCGGGCTCCCAGCCGTCGACCGTAGCGGCCACCTCGGCACGCATGATGTCGACGTACCGGCTGATTTCGGTGCTGGCGAACGCTGGTTGCACCTGGCGGCGTTTGCGTACGTGGGTCCGGCCGGTGGCGGTGACGACACTGTCGCCCAGCAGCTGGCCCAGCTTGTCGTAGAGCCGGCCCTTGTCGAGGGAGGGCCCCAGTGCCTTGAGCATCTGGTGGATCAGGGCCGGCTCCTGGACCACGACGGTGCGCGTCCCGGGTTGCAGGACGATCTCGACGAGTGGTTCCCGTGTCTCGCGAAGCGAGTCGATGAAGCCGAGGTTGTCGCGCATTTTCAGAGCGTGGCCGATGAACGGAAACGATCCTGCGGCTCGAGGTATGGGGGGAGGCGCAGTGGACGTCACGAGTCATCCCTTCACTGCAATCATGGGCGCCCCTATGACTTCCCTGAACCTTCCGAAGTGCAATCCTGTCATGAACGTGTCCTGCGCCACGTAGGACGAGCTGGTTGGGAGGGCAGGAGGGAGCCCCCTTCCCCTCCCCATTCCGGTCAGCCGAGCGTGGTCGTGGGCCTAGGCCGTTTCGTCTATATCTAGGTTTGCAGCTCGCTGCCGTCGTCGGCGCTGATGGCGGTCGACGGCCTGGATCACGGGAGAGAGCGTGGCTGGCGTGCTGTACGGGTAAGCCGCGCAGTTCGCGTTCGCCCGGTGGACGCCCAGCCCGCGGGCCAGCAGCTCGTCCTGGTCGGAGTGTGACCGCAGGTCTTCCGATCCGGCAGGTTTCCCGGCTGCCCGGTCTGTTCCGAGGCCGGCGGGCCCGGCAGGCCGTGCACCAACCGGCTGTGTGCCCTACCGTTCACCCAGCACGGTATCTCCCGCGTCGACGCGGTGGCCGTCTACTCCGGTGCCCTCCGCGACAAGATCCACAAACTGAAGTACGACGGTGCGTACGGCTGAGCGATGATCTTCGTTCGGCTCCTCGTCGGCTGGATGGAGAGGCACCCGAGCAGATGGAGGTGTCGACTGCGTTGTCGGCAACCCGACCCACAGCGGCCGCCAGCCCTTCCAGCGCATCGAGGCGATCATGGACGGGGCATACGACGAGGACGTCAACCGAGCATTCCCGCTCAGCGCTCCGGGCGCACACCGCCTGGTCAAGGGGACCGAGACGCCCCGATCCGCGAACCGGAGCCGAGACGACAAACGCGCGGCCGCAATCTCGCACGCCTCATCCCTGACGTGGATCGGCGACGCGGGCGACATTGAGGGACCCATCCATTCCATCCTGCTCGTCGATGACGTGCTCAGCAGCGGCTCGCAGCGCCGGCACGTCGCACTGGGACTCCGGGCGGCCCGGGCCACCGACGTCCGGGGACTCGCCCTCACACGCGTCCCCTGGAGCGGGTGACGGCGCCGTCGGGGCTCGGGGTCCGGTACAAAACGCAGCAGGGTGTCCGCCCATTCACATAAGGATCTGGGACCTGAAGCCCGCGGTGGATTGAAGGGCCGCGGTACGGTCCGAGGTCGATGGTGAGGCCGGCCCCACCATCTACTCGTCATCTGGAACAGGGGGGTGAGGTGTCAGCCGTCGAGCCAGTCGCCTGCGAGGCTCGAGGGACGGTAGCCCGTGGCGTTCCAGAGGAAATGCGGGTGGGCACAGCCGAACATGTAGGCGAGCAGTGTGGTGTCTTCCCGCCCGGTCTGAGGGTCGTGCAGGGTGTGGAACATCTCAGATCCGACTACGCCGGCGTCTTGTTGGACATGACGAGCGCGGGCCGGGGAGGGTGCGGCGCTGGATGCCTCCACGGCGGCGAGGTAGGTGCGGCGCAGGATCTCCCATGTGCTGTCGATGTTGCCGTACCAAGGGCCGTGCAGTGCTTCGAAGGCATGGAGTTCGGCATCGAAGAGCGGCCATGTCCGGGGGTACTGGGCTCGGCAGCGTGCGGATAGCTCGGCGGTCCGGGGGCTCAGTGCTGGGGCAGTGGGTCGCGGGGTGATGGTGAGGGTGGTGCCGTGGGTGAGGATGCCGGTGCATGCGTTGGGCTGCAGGTCGCAAAGTGGGCACGCCTCGGCTGGGGGAAGGCCCTGGGTGATGCCGTCGAACCACAGGGCGTGGCGGCCCGTGAGCCCCATCCAGACGATGGTGGTGGTCATCAGCCAGGTGTTCCACATCGGACTGTGAGCCTCGGGCATGCAGCCGTACTTGACGAGGGCTATGGCGCATGCAGCGTAGAGCGCCTTGGTGTGGGTGGGCATGTCAGCGAGCCAGAAGTTGCTGATCTCGCCGGTGAGGGCGTCGGCACGTACGTCGACCATGTCGTCGATGACGCGGCACAGCAGCAGGGAGGCGAGGTGTTCTTCCTGCCAAAGCTCGGTGTCGGGTGAGACGTGCCAGAAAAGGCAGTCCAGCATCTGCAGGAGTGAGTAGCTGCTCTGGCTCAGTGGGTTGGTCTGGGGAAGTGTGACGCTGCCTGTGTCGTGCTGTTGGAGCCAGTACTCGTCGACGGATCGCTTATGGGCTGCGAAAAGTCCGGAGACCAGGGCCCGTGCGCTGTTGGTGCTGAAATTCTCAGCCAGGCGGCCTTTGGCGAGTTGGGTGAGGCGCGTGGTGTCGATGGTGTCGACCACGCGTTTGTATTCGTGGAAGACGAGGATGTCGTCTTCGAAGCGGTGGCGGTGGCCCAGATCTCGTTCAAGGTCGTTCATCTGCCGGGTCCAGGACCATCCACCGGTCAAGACGCTGTTGAGTTCCCGGCGGTATGGCCAGGTCTTGTTGGTGAGGGGACGACCCGCGCTCTGCCGCCAGCTGTAGTCACTCAGCGTGCGTGCGGGGGGTGTGGGCAGCCGACTGCAGAGAGCGCAAGCACAGTCGGATATCTGCTGTTCCTTGCGCGGCGGGGTGAGTGCTCGGCTCCTCCAGGCCCCTTCCAGCATCCTGCTGGTCAGTCGGCATACCTCAGTATCGGTGCTGACTTGGGGGAAGGCTGCTTCGATCATGCGCAGGCTGGTGTCGAGTTGCGTCAACCTGGCGTAGCCCTCCTCGTCGGGCGGGAGGAACGCGCGCGGCGCCAGCTGGAGGGCTCCCTCCACAGGCAGCGTGGTGCTGGAGTGGGGGGATCCGAGGGCGTCCAGCCGCTGTTGAGCGGCGCTCTGGCAGTCTCGGTACTCCTCCGTGCACCCATTGATGCCCTTCGCCAAGAGGCGGGCCAGGGCGTCTCCCGCCTCCCCGGGCTGGAGCTGGGCGCTGGGCTGCGCCGGAACGCTGTCGGCGGACACCTTCGCAACAGCACCCACGCCTCGAGATTTCACACCGGTCTCCCTTCAAACTGTGTTCCGTAGAGAGGAATCGAACGGCCCGTGGTGTGGCCGGTCGCGTCCGCGAATGTTCCGTGCCTTCCGCGACGGCCTCGCCGGACAGCCGGACTCACGCGAACGGCTACGGCTTTGACCGCCGCGAGGGGCACGACTGCTGCGTTGACGGCCTGGGCAGGGGAGCGAGCCGCTGCTGCCCTTCAAGGACGAATTGCCTCTTGCCCGCTCGGTTCTCGAAGGGGGCCGACCGCTCGTCCACGGCAGATTCATCCTCGACAGCGACGGCCTTCCATGAACGGCCCGCCTTTGTCGAAGCACTCCTGTTGCGAGACGCGCGGCGTGGCCGCCTCAGCAGTGTTGATCAGGAGGCACTTGCTGCCGATCAGGCGTGGCGCGACCACTGGATCCGGGGTGCGCCACTGCCGGCTAAGGGAATGCCAGAGGATCCGATGCCGGCCGCCCCGTATAACGGATCAGCGGGAGCTTGGCCGGGGGCGTCCGGATCGTCTGCTGCGTCAGCTCTTCCATGTGGTCTCCACGGAAGTGCAACCGTGTGCCCTTCTTCGACGAGGCAGAGCACCCGCGGCCTGCTGCCCGCGCGCAGCGAGGTGACGATTAGGTCACGCGTCACCTCGGGTACGCGGTGGGCCCGGTCCGGCAGGTAGGCGGCGAACTGGTCATCGGAGAGGAAGGCCGGGGAGAGCTGGTTCTTGTCATCGGCCGAGGCGTGTAGGTAGGCGGGGGCGGTGGCATGCTGCAGATCCCATGACCTGCGCTCCTCGAACCTCGGACTGGCTGCGGACCAGGCCCATGTCTTGGATCCGGCGCTGAAGACGCTCCTCGGCGTACTCAAGACGTCTGCTGGGAGAGTCGAAGGGGCGGTCGAACGTTGACGTCCTGAGGCATGCGCTTCCTTTCGGGAGACGGACCGCAGAGTCCCCCCGGCCTGCAAACAGGAGGCCGTCGAGACCGCCTGCACATTCGAACTGGGCTTCGCAGAACGAAAGTTGAATCGAGAACGCTACGAGGCTGCCCATGGCGTAAATGATCTACACCGTGACCCGGCCGTGATCTGGGTTACT
The DNA here is from genome assembly GCF_042673825.1 of Streptomyces sp. NPDC057002. Taxonomy (NCBI): domain Bacteria; kingdom Bacillati; phylum Actinomycetota; class Actinomycetes; order Kitasatosporales; family Streptomycetaceae; genus Streptomyces; species Streptomyces sp. NPDC057002. The sequence goes on along the minus strand of NZ_JBHURZ010000002.1, from coordinate 1,379,935 downwards.
GCTCGAGCCTCATGAGCTGCATATAATCGCGCGCCTCCGCGGGTGTGAGCGGGACCTGCGTCCCAGCGTTCTCCTGTGCTGGCCCGTCGAACGGATCGCGGTCCAGGGCACCAGGTCCGCGAGCGCTCCCTCGCGTGGCCAGCCGGTGTCGTCGAGATGAACCGGAGCCGGGCCCGCCGCTCAGGCGCACATCGCCTCGGCGAGTCCGATCGCCCCGTTGGGCATTAGGTCGCACCGGCCGAATTGCCAGTCGATACGCGGGGCAGGGAGACGACGAACCACTGAGCTCAGTCGGCCAGGTGAGAAGGCGGCACCAGGGCTCATATGGAGCACCAGGAGCGGGTGAGGCCGGCAAGGAGCACGGCTGCGCGCTCAGCTGTTATGAGGGCCGACGCTGACCAGCATGTGGGAGAACTGCATGAATTCCTGAGCTCCCGCGGCGTATTCCAGACGATCGGGGTATCAGATGTATGGCTCACCACCTCCGATGCCGGAAGCATGCGTCTTAAAATCAACGCCCGAGGTTGGGGCGCCTATCAATCCAAAAGGCTCCACCCAGAGATGGAATTATGGCTCAAGAATTCAGCATGGCAAGGCGAGGAGGTCACTGACCTGCGAACCGCGACTACCAGCGTGTACGGGACGGTGCATCACGTCGTAGAAGCCGTGGGGCGGGACGTCGATCAGTGTCTCCGCGCCACCATCACCACGTATCACGCATCACGGAGACGTGGACCAGCATGGCCTTCGCCGGACAACTGTCTCAGCCGGGCCTACTCCACGCGACTCCATTGTCACCACACTTGGCCACCTGAGCCTCTATGCAGCCGAGCTCGGCGCCAGCTACGACCCGTTGGACGCGAAGAGGCAAATTAGAGGGCGAAAGAACATACACCCTGGATTCCGACAAGGTCACCCTGCGGTACGGCGTGGACGACGATGCTCAGCCAAGGCTCGGGCCCCTCTCTGTCGCGCCCGCACCAGATCGGCGTCTCGAATGGCTGACGCGTCCAGCAGGTTGAGAATCGGCGCTCCACAGTGGCCGGTGCGTCGGCTGATACTCGACTGCCAGCCCGGAAAAGCGCGATACAACACGTACGACCTGCCCGTGAGTCCGGGTTCGTCCTCCTACGCTCATTGCGCAACTCGATCTCTCTGCCAAGGCGGCCTTGGTGATCGCCGAGCCGTGGTCGACGTCGAAGCCGCCGACGAACTGACCGCGTTCGCCATCCAGGATGCGCTGGCCGGACGGTGAGCGCCTGCTCGGTGGACCGTACGACCCGAGTCCCCGCGTTCCCGGCGGTGCCGAGGCAGCGGTGGGGACAGGGCTGTGGTGGTCGGTTGCAACCAGCGCGGGCAGGTCCGCTCCTCGGTGCCGCAATTGTTCGCCCGGTCCTCCGACGGCACCGCCCTGCTCGCCGACTGCCCCAGCCACCCCGGCGCCGGCGGCGAACGCACCCTGGGCGCCACCGAAGCGGTAGCGGAAGCGTACGCGCATTTCGACTGGATCTACCGGTGGCTTTCGCTGCTCGTGAGGTGCTGGCGGCGAACCTGAAGTGGCTGGCTGACTGTTGTCCAGTGTGGAAGAACCGGTTCGACCGCAGAGTGACCGTGTCGCCCGCGTCGGTCCTGAGTTCACAGTTCAGCGGGAGCCTGGGCCGCGACTGGCAGGTCGAGTTCCGGCGACTTCGTGACGCTGCCTGCCGAAAGGGGGCGCGCTACCTATGAGCAGCCGGTCACCCCCTTGGCTGAGAGTGCCTCCTTCCGTCCTCATTTCGTCCCCCGTATCTTCAGAGGATCTCTGTGTCTCGCAGAACAGGGGCCCCTCCTTTGGCCCACGATGACGTCATCCTGGCCCAGCTCGGCGTAAAGGCCGAACTCGCCCGAAACATGGGCGTGTTCGGCAACTTCGCGACCAGCTTCTCCGTCATCTGCAACCTCGCCGGCGGAATGAGCTTGTTCGGCTACGGCCTGGAGCACGGCAGGCCCGTGGTCATGCTGGCCGGCTGGATCGTCATCGGCTTCATGACGCTGCTGGTCGGAATGACCATCGGGTGCCGGCCTGGCTGACTTAGATCACCCGCGTACGCCGCGACTACCAGCTCACCACCCACGCCAGCACCGCCCAGCGGGGCGGACCAATGGAGGACGTCTGATGCACAGCCACGACGCACAGCGTGACGAGCAACCCACGGCACTCGGGTCCTGGCCCACTGGAGCCGTCACGCTGGGGGCGTTCGAGGAAGCCGTCCGGAATGGGGAGATCACAGCGGTGAGACTCGCCGTGCCGGACATGCAGGGTCGGCCCAAGGGCAAGATCCTCACCGCTCCCGTCTTCGTGGACCGGATGAACTCCGCGGCGGAGATGTGCGCCTACGTCCTGGCCACAGACGTCGACATGACCCCGCTCGATGGCTTCGCCCTCACCGGCTGGGAGCAGGGCTATGGCGACCTCGGTGTGAAGGCGGATCCGAGCAGCATCCGCCTCCTGCCCCACCAGCCCGGCACAGCCCTCATCATGGGTGACGTCTTCCACCACGACGGCCGGCCCGTCGAGGTCGCTCCCCGCCACATGCTGCGCACTCAGCTGGAGCGCCTGGCCGATCTCGGCTATCGCGTGGCGCTGGGCACGGAGGTTGAATTCGTGCTGTACCAGGGCACTGGCCAGGAGGCGCACAGGTCGGCATACGGTGGTCTGCCCCCGGCTTGGTCCGGCGACCTCGACTACGCCCTCAGCCATCCCCCGGAAGTCGCTGACTTCCTCCAGCACCTCCACGATGCCCTGCGGGAAGCGGGCGTTCCCGTCGAGGCGATCAAGACCGAGGGTGCGGCAGGCCAGGTCGAAGTGACCTTCGCCTATGGCGAGGTGATGTCGGCGTGCGACGCCTACTCAGCCTTCCGGCTCATCGTGCCGGACCTCGCTCAGCGGCGGGGTATGACTCCGACGTTCATGGCCGCACCCGCCACCGGCATCGGCAGCGGCCTGCACTTGCACCTGTCGCTGTGGTCCGCCAACGGCAACGCGTTCGCCTACCACCGGAGCGCGGACCTGCCTCCTGTGCTGGAACGGGCCATTGCCGGCCTGGTGTCCGGCATGCCACACCTGGCTCCGCTGTATGCCCCCACCCCCAACGCCTACAAGCGGTACGCTCCGCACACCTTCGCCCCGACCAGCTACACCTGGGGCTTCGACAACCGCACCTGCGCCGTTCGCGTCACCGGTGTCGGCGAGAGCGCCCACCTCGAAGTCCGCCTGCCGGGCGCCGACGCCAACCTCTACCTCGCCCTCACTGCCGCCTGCGCCGCCCTCATCCACGGTATCCAGGACCGCCCCGAGCTTCCGGCGCCCTGTGGCGGCGACGCCTACACGACAAGCGACGCCAGCCCCGTGCCAGCCGACCTCACCGAAGCCATGAACAGCTTCATCGGCAGCAAGGTCGTGTATGACGCACTCGGGGAAACGGTCATGAACCACTACGCCCGCGCGGCCCAGGCCGAACTCGCCTGGCACCGCAGGCAGGTCACCGACGTTGAGCGCGAGCGGGGTTTCCACCGTGCTTGATCTTCCCCTTTGCCCGACAGAGACCCGGCGGGCGAGCTCAGCAACTCGAGCTTCCGGCGCCAGTCCAGCACACAGCGGGCCGCCATCGACTGCCCCTCCGGCTACGTGTACATCTACCCCGAGATCAACTTCGGCGGCCAGCCGTGGGTGCAACGCGCCGTGGACGGCAGTGTGAAGGACCTCCCCTCCGCGATCCGTGACCGCGGCAGCTCGCTCCGCGATGATTGTGGCTGACCACGCCCACCCACCGAGCCAGGCAGCCGGATTCGTACACAGCCGTCAGCCCCGCCCACCGGCGGGGCTGATCAGCATGCGCGATCGTGAAGGGCGGTCGCCTACGCGGCGAAAGGCTCTGCAGGGCTTCAGCCGAACGATCTTCCCTGCAGGCAATAGGTGAGGCCCGGGGACACTGTCCCCTCCACAACCGCATTTCTCCCAACGCAGCCGGCCACGCTGGCATTCCCGACAGACCACCACCGTGTTCTCCGCGGCCGCCGACTCCTACGCCTTGATGATGAGAGCTCGAAAATCTCGATGAGAACTGGCAACGGTTTCCACGCTGCGGGCCTGGTTCGACCAGTCCGAGGCCCACGCGCCGCCGTGGTATCGCGCCATGGAGGACCCAGTGGAGGCCAGGCCCTGCACCTGCCCACGACGATCCGGCCCGTCCGTGGACCGTGGCGAACCTGGCGGCCGAGTCGGGAGTGTCCCGCGCTGGTCTCACCCCGGCGGTTCACCGCACAAGTCGGCGAACCGCCGATGGACTGCCTCGCGTCGTGGCGCATCGACTTGGCGGCCGATCTGCTGCGCGAGACCAAGGCCACGGTCGGCTCGATCGCCCACTCTTGCTCCGGAGGTTGAGCTGTGGCTGACTGACAACGGCGTCGGCGCCTAGGGGGAGTCGAGCATGGGCAACTGGGTCGTGATCGCGGAGTACTACAGCGACACGTACAGGACCGAGTTCATTCGTCGTGGACAGGAAACGAAGGACGAGGCACTGAAGGCACTCCGTGCCGCACTCCACACGTATCTGCCGAGCAAGAACATCGTCGAGAAGCGGCGCCACGTATATCGCTTCGCCGACCAGGAGTCATACCTGGTGGTGATCAAAGGCAAGCTCACGCAGTGGGAGTGCACCCTGCGTATCGCGGAGCTGGTCTCGGACTCGACCGACCCGGCCGTGGCCGAGCGGGCACAGATGGACGACGACGCGGCAGAGGAGGATGACGGGCCGCAAGACCGGATCCCGCCTGGCTACTGAGCAGCGGAGCGGACCGCAGGAATTCACGCTCACCCACTCGGTGGAGCAGAACCGCCACGTGGCCTTGGGCAGACCTAGGCGTTGGCCTGGCGGCGCCAGGACATCTTCCGTGGGGCAGCATGGTGCGCGGGCTCAGCCGGATGGGCAGCATGCTGACGCCACAGCCACAGTGATGTCATGGACAGCAGAGCGGTGAAGACCCCCAGGAATACCACCGCTACCCACATCTGTCGGCTTCCGGGGGCTGCCCAGCCCGCCGATGCAGCCGAGACAGCCCACAAGGCGGCGCCCCCGGCGTAAAAGGTGCGGATCCTGCGCAGTTGCCGCAGGGCTCGTACGGATTCGGCGTGATCAGTTTCCGGTGCCATGGCGACGCAGGTACCCCGATACGCGACCCCATCACCCAGTCGCTCTCGGCCAGGGACAGAGGTGAAACGCCGCACCTTGCCGTCCGGCGCGGTGGAGTTGAACGAGCCCTGGTCAAAGGTGAAGCCCACGCTCACATACGCCCTCCCCAGCCGGTCGCGCAGGAACGCGCCTTGCGTTCTGAAGGAGCAGAAGCGCGCTACCTGGTCGATCACCGTCGCGTGCTGGAGCGCCCAGTAGACCGCCGTCCCCTGCGGGGACCGCTCCCGCAGCAGTTCCAGGGCCTTGCCGGTCCGGGCCGCCACCTCACGGCGCTCGGCGAGGGGGCGGTTCATGTACTGCTCCATGTACGCGCGGAGCGACATGGTGGGCCGCGGGCCGCGGTACAGCTCGGTGAAACGGGCCAGGAGGTCGGGGTGGGTGCGTGCCACGTGGTCGGTGACCTTGTCGTACAGCTCCGGTCCGGCCCAGCCGAGGTCGTCGCCCATGAAGCGGACGGGGTCGTTCGGGTGCTGCCGGTTTTAGGCCCGCATCCACTGGACGAGCGCCAGGTAGTCGGTGTTGTTCCACCAGAGGTAGGTGCCCTGGAACTCCTCGTTGAGGCGCAGGCCGGTGCTCCAGCTGACCTCCAGCGCGGAGGTTCTGAAGCCCTTCTCCTCGACGAGGTGGCGGTGTCCTGTGTGGTCGTCGTCGTGGCGGAGGCTGTGTGCCGAAGCGTCAGTGCCGTGCCGGTGAGGCCGGCGAGCAGGGTGAGGACGAGTCCCGTCCGAAGCGATGTCATGATCCCAGGTTCTCGTTCCGGACCGGCGTCGCCCATCCGGCGGTCCTCCGAACCCAGGTGCTTCCGCACCCGGCTTCAGACTTTTGAAGCGGCCGTCCCGGTGCCGGCGAGGCGCATGGCGACGCCTGCGCCCAGGTACAGCACGGCCACGACCAGCAGCAGCGTCTGATAGCCCGTCACCAGGGCCAGGTACTCCAGCGCGCCCCCGGTCAGCGCGCCCAGCAGGTTCGCGCCGAACGCCGAGGTCGGGTCCGGGGCCAGAGCGAGGCGGTCCGAGAAGATGAGGTTGGCGCAGAAGATGGGGGCGAAGGCCAGGGCGATGGCAGCGGCCAGGCGGGCGGGGAACGGCAGCGACAGCACGGCCTCCGCCGGGACCAGCCAGGCTGCCGCGAGGGAGCCGAAGAGGAGAAGCTGCAGCAGGATCCCGTTGACGTGCCGTAGCTTTCGCCGGACTTCGACAGCGGCCAGGACCGCCAGGAGCACGCCGATGAAGACGAGGGCGTTGACCAGCCAGGTCGTGCCGAAGTAGAGCGCGAAGCCGATGACGTTCTTCGTTTCCAGCAGCATGAAGGCCGCGCCCAGCAGGAACATGTCGGTGTAGCGGAACGTGCTCCGGACGCGCACCCCGGTCAGGCGAACCGACAGGAGCGTCACCAGCAGCATGGCGCCGAGGGCGCCCAGATAGAGCGTGGGGATGCTGCGGTGGAGCAGGTAGGGGAAGGGGTGGTCGTCGGTCGCGGCCTGCGGGACCGGGCCGCTGGGCCGCCAGACCTGCTCGCAGGACTGGTCGGCGGTGGTCATTCCGGCCACCAGCACGGCCGCGTTCCGTTTGAACGTCGTCACGCAAGGGGCGTGGCCGTAGACGTCGTCGAGGGTGCCGGCGAAGCGGTCGACCAGCCAGCTCTTCCGGTAGTAGTTGTACATGGCGAATGCGCCGTCCGGCGTCAGATGGTCGCGCGCGGCCTCGAACGCCTCCCGGGTGAACAGATAGCTCTCCAGACGCAGATTGCTCGCGCCTGCCACCAGCGTCAGCGAGTCCGGCAGCGCCAGGACGATGAGGTCGTACTCGGCGTCCGTCCGCTCGAGGAAGGCCCGGCCGTCGTCGATGTGGACGTGCACCCTGGGGTCGTCGTACGGCTTCGCGGGGTGCAGTTGGGCGCCGATCTGCTGCAGTCGGGGGTCGATCTCGACCGCGTCCACGTGCTCCGCCCCGTACGCGAGCGCGACCGCGACGTCATTGCCGTTGCCGGCTCCGATGACCAGCACGCGCTTGTGGGGGTTGCGGGGCGTCTGCTCGTACGCCTCCCGGTAGGGCGAGTTCTCGCGCATCAGCACCCGGAGCGGCGCGGTGCTCTGGTGCGGGACGCCGTTGGCGGAGATGTAGTAGGTCCGGGTCGTGGTCGGTGACGGCTTGAGTTCGATCTTGTAGTAGGGCGACCAGGAGATGCCGGTCGTCGTCGACTCCAGGAACAGCACGACGACCATCGCGGTCAGGGGGATGCCGTACAGCAGTGTGTTGCGCCGGCCGCCGAGGATCAGCAGGGCCACGGCGGCGAGTACGCCCCAGACGACCGACGGGGCGCGCAGCCAGGACAGTACGGCGAAGGACACCGAGCCGGTGAGGCTGCCGAGCAGGTCGTAACGGTAGGCGTTGAGTGAGGGGAGCAGGCGGAACAGGTCGGCGGTGATCTTGCCGATTCCGGCCATGATCAGCGCGGTCAGCAGGAAGATGACCGGCAGCGTCACCCACTCGGGCAGGCCGGTGGCCTTCACAGCGGTGAAGTAGATGACCTGGCCGCTGCTCTGACGCACCTGCACGGGGAATTCGCGGACCAGGACGACGAGCAGCACGAGCGGGACCGGTGTCCAGCGTTTGAGCCAGTGTCCGCGCGCGGCGGGGATCAGGAACCCGATGCCGATACCGAGGAACGATCCCAGCAGGATGAAGTTCGAGAAGTAGCTGAGGTGGACGACGTTGGCGCCCGCCCATCTGATCAGTGCCAGCTCGACGAAGAGCATGGTGCTGCTGGCCAGCATGAGTCTCAAGCGCACCGAGCTTGCTGTTTGCCCGGTTTCGACCCGATTCATACGCATGCACAGTGCCAGCTTCGGAGCGGCGAGTCGAGGTGCCTTGCCGGGGAGTGCTATGCCGCGTCGCGAGGCGGTGTCATGGCCCAGCGGATGCCCGCGGTCACGGCCGTGCCGAGCGGGCGGACGCACGGACCCTCGGCCACGGGGAGCCGGGGCAGCCACAGTGCGCGCGAGGCCCAGAGCGGCAGGAGGGAGACGGCGTTGGCGGCGATGACGCCGTACGGGAGGCGGGCGAGGAGCGGGACGGGCGGGTTCAGCAGCAGGAACCGGGCCGAGCTGCGCGCCTCTTTGGTGGCACGCAGCTCGCCGCGGTAGGCGGCCAGGCGCGCGGCGAGTTCGGCGGCGTTCACCGGCGGGTCCGGGACGCCGAGCGCGGCGGCGATGCGTGCCATGTCGGCGACGTAGGCGTCGCATCCCTCGTCGTCGAGGGGGTGCGCACCGTAGCGCTGATGGGCGCGCAGGAAGCTGTCGACCTCGGCGATGTGCACCCAGCACAGCAGATGCGGGTCCGCGGCGGAGTAGGACTGTCCGTCGGCGGTCGTGCCGCGCACCGTCTCGTGGACGGCTCGTACGCGGTCACAGGCTTCCTGAGCGCTGCGGGCGGGCCCGTAGGTGGTGACGGCCAGGAAGGTGCTGGTCCGCTGCAGCCGTCCCCACGGGTCTCCGCGGAACCCCGAGTGCCCGGCCACGGCGGCCATGGCCAGGGGATGAAGCGACTGGAGCAGCAGGGCCGACAGGCCGCCGATGAACATCGCGGCGTCCCCGTGCACCCTCCTGACGGGCTGCTCGGGGCCGAACCAGCGGGGGCCGGGTGTGCCGTGGATGCGCGCCCGGTTGCCCGGGCCCTCCGGACCCGCCACGCGGGCGAAGATCTCCCTGCCGAGGCGGTCACGCAGCGAGGGTCCGCCTTCCGGGAGGAGTTTCCTGGTCATCGCGTCCTCCTGACCACGGCGACTGACGGTTCAGTCCCCTATGACTTCTTCTGCCCAGGCTCCCCTTTCGGAGGCCTCTGCCGGGCACGGCAGCCGGGTGCGGCGCGTGACCGGCTCTACTAGCCTTGACACTGCTCGACGAACGTTCTGCACGGAACCTGTGCGTCCAGCGCCGGCGGTCGGACGACCTAGGTGGGCGGATCATGAGGACACGGCCCGGGGCTGGGAGCAGGCGGCTGGGGCTGACGGGTACCTCGGTCCTGGCGAGCGGCTTCCTGGCGGTGCTGATCGGTGTCGCGTTCGCCGTCCTGCTGCAAGTCATCGGTGACGCTCGCGGCTTCACCGCCGACGCGAGGGCCTCGCGCGAGGCCATCACCGATGCCGGCACTCTGGAACAGCATCTGCTCGACCTGGAAACCGGGCAGCGCGGCTTCGTCATCACCCGGGACGAGGCGTTCCTCCAGCCCTGGCAAACGGCACGGGAGGCCTATCCGGCCGAGGCCAGGCGGCTCCTGGCGTCGGCGACCTCCCCGGAGCAGCGCCGTCTCGCGGGTCAGATCAACAGGGACATGGACTCCTTCCTCACGGACTACTCGATACCGCTGGTCGAGGCGGTTCGGCGTGACGATTCCTCGGCCTCGAGTCCGGCGGGGACTGCTGAGGGCAAGCGGCGGGTGGACGCGCTGCGGGCCAGGTTCACCGCGTACATCACCGATGAGCGGGCGAAGCTCCAGGAGCGCCAGGACGCCACGGACGCCAGCGCCCAGCGGGCCGTGATCGTGGCGAGTGCGGGACTCGCCGGACTGACCGGGCTCATCGTCACGCTCACGGTGTTCCAGCACCGGGCCATCGTGCGGCCGCTGCGGCGCGCGGCCTCGGCGGCCGGGCGGCTCGCGAAGGGCGATCTGGAGGTACGGGTGCCCTCCAGCAGGGTGGCGGAGGTCGCCGCGCTGGCAGCGTCGTTCAACACCATGGCCACCTCGTTGCAGGAGAGCCGCGCGCGGACCGAGGAGACCCGTGAGCGTCTGGAGTTCCTGTACAAGCGCCTGGAGCTGCTGTACGGGGCGAGTGTGTCGGTGGGCACCGGGCTGGATGTGGAACAGACGGCACGCGAGTTGGCGCGCGTGGCGGTTCCGGGGTTCGCCGACTTCACCACCGTCGACCTGCTGGAACCGGTCCTGCGCGGCGACGAGCCGACCGCCGGAGTCGACACGCGGCTGCGCCGGGTGGCGGCCGACGGTGTCCGGGACGATGCCCCCTTGCTGGGTCTGCCGGACCCGCCGGACCTGACCTCGCCCCCGCCTGAGGCCCCGGGGCCGCTCTCCGGACGGGCCAGGCTCGACGCGGACCTGCGTGACAGCGCGGAGTGGGCGTCGGAGCAGCCGGAGGCGGCAGCCCGCGTCCTCGCGTACGGCATCCACTCAAGGATCAGGACACCTCTGCAGGCCAGAGGGGTGACGGTGGGTACGGTGGACTTCTGGCGCAGCCGGCCCGATCCGTTCGGGCCCGACGATGTCGCCTTCGCCGAGGAGCTGGCCGCCAAGGCGGCGGTCGCCGTCGACAACGCGCGCCGCTTCACCCGGGAGCGGTCCACCGCGTTGGCCCTGCAGCGTCATCTGCTGCCGCGGCGTCTGCCCTATCAGACGGCCGTGGAGGTGGCCTCCCGCTACCTGCCCGCCCGGACGCGGACGGGAGTCGGCGGTGACTGGTACGACGTGATCCCGCTGTCGGGCAGCCGGGTCGCCCTGGTCGTGGGGGACGTCGTCGGACACGGTCTCCAGGCCTCCGCGGCCATGGGCCGGCTGCGCATCGCCGTGCGCACGCTGGCGGATGTCGACCTGCCGCCCGACGAGCTGCTCACCCACCTCGACGACCTCATCCTGCACCTCTCCGAAGGCGAACCCGTGCCCGGCGGGCCCGGAGACGACGAAGGGGCGCACGGCCTCGGGTTCTCCTCGGCGGACCTCGGAGCCACCTGCCTGTACGCGGTGTACGACCCGGTCTCCCGCCGCTGCACGCTGGCCACGGCCGGGCATCCGATGCCCGCCGTCCTGGCTCCGGACGGCACGGCGCACGTCGTCTCCGGTCATGTCGGGCCCCCGCTGGGGATCGGCAGTCTCCCCTTCGAGGCCACCGATCTGGAACTGGACGCCGGGAGTGTGCTCGCCCTGTACACCGACGGCCTCGTCGAGGCGCGCCACCGGGACATCGACGTCGGGCTGGCCGAGTTGTGCCGCGCCCTGGAGCGGCCCGCGGAGTCGCTGGAGGAGGCCTGTGACATCGTGCTCGGATCCCTGCTCACCGACCGGGCGGCGGACGACGTGGCGCTGTTGCTGGCCCGGACCCGCGCTCTGCCGGCGGATCATGTCGCGACGTGGCAGATCCCCGCGGAGCCGGTCCAGGTGGAGCGCGCTCGCAAGCTGGTCGTCGAGCAGCTCGACGCCTGGGGGCTGACGGAGGCGACGTTCGTCTTCGAGCTGGTGGTGAGCGAGCTGGTCACCAACGCCATCCGTTACGGGCAACCCCCGATCCGGCTCCGGCTCATCCGCGATCACACGCTGATCTGCGAGGTGTCCGACACCAGCAGTACCGCGCCGCACCTCCGGCGTGCCCGGGCCTTCGACGAGGGCGGGCGCGGACTGCTCCTCGTCGCCCAGCTCACCCAGGGCTGGGGCACCCGGCAGACGACCAAGGGCAAGACCATCTGGTGCGAGCAGGCCCTGCCCGCGTCGTGACGGCGCCATGGGCCGGAGGATCGGGCCAGGGGGGCCGGTCGGGGCGCCGAACAGGTGCGTTACATTTTGCTGTTCCTTGACCGCGATCATTCACGATCTCTCACGCTACGGAGCCGCCCACCCATGAGCGACATCGTCAACGGACTTGGCAGGGCCACCGCTTACGGCGGACTGGGACTGGTTCTGCTGGTCCTCGGCATCGTCCTGGTCGACGTGCTCACGCCCGGCAAGCTGGGCCGGCAGATCTGGGAACAGCGCAACCGCAACGCCGCGATGGTGCTCAGCTCCGCGCTGCTCGGTATCGGTGGCATCGTGTTCACGTCCATCTGGACGACGTACGAGGACTTCGGCAAGGGACTGGTCTCGACCGCCGCGTTCGGGCTGCTGGGTCTGGTGATGATGGCCGTGGCGTTCCTGGTGGTGGACCTGATCACGCCGGGGCGCCTGGGCGCGGCGCTGGTCGAGCCCGAGCCGCACCCCGCGGTCTGGGTGACGGCGTCCTGCAATCTCGCCGTGTCGGCCATCCTGTCGGCGTCCATCGCCTGACGCGGATCTCCCGACGAGCGGTCCTGTCGGCCCCCTGCCGGACGTCGAGCGTCCGGCAGGGGGCCGACCGCTACCCGGTCGCCCGGCCGGACCCGGTCCGCTCCCCCGCAGGCCGCGCCAGCATGCCGACGGCCGCGGAGAACAGCCACGGCAGGCTTTGTGCGACGGGCACCAGCGCCGCGCGGGCCGGGAGCGGTCTGGTCGCACCGAGGAGCGCGTGGGTCAGCCAGCGGTAGCGCCGGGTGAGCCGGCGCCACTCTTTCTCGTAGGCCGTCAGGTCACCGTCGGTGATGGCCCGGACCGCGGCGGACGCCTGCGCGAGTGCCAGCGCGATGCCCTCGCCGGTCAGCGCGTCGACGTAGCCGGCGGCATCGCCCACGAGCAGCACCCGGCCGGCGGTGCGCGTGCTGGCGGTCTGGCGGAACGGGCCCGCGCCCCGTACCGGTCCGGCGGGGCCGGCCCCGGCCAGCCGCTCCCGCAGCTCGGGGAACGCGGCGAGGTGGGCGTCGTAGGGGCGGCGGGCGGTGGTGAGGACCGCGACGCCCACGAGGTCGTCGGCCACCGGGGTCACATAAGCCTCCGCCTCCCGGGACCAGTACACCTCGACATGGTCGCTCCAGGGCGCGAGCGTGTAGTGGCGCCGCAGCCCGTGCCGCGGACGGGCCCGGCGCGGCCGGTTCAGCCCGAGGGCGCGGCGGATCGGCGAGTGCAGGCCGTCGGCCGCCACGAGGTGACGGGCGCGAGTGCCGTCGACCACCACCCCGTCCTCGTCCTGCCCGACATGACGCGCGGCGCGCTGCTCGACGCGTACGCCCGCCGCCAGCACCGACTCGCGCAGCAGCGCGTGCAATGTCGTACGGCGGACCCCGCGCCCCGGGCCCGCCCGGAAGTCGGCGTCGACCCGGCGGGGGCCCGCGACATAGCGGATTCCTCGCAGGTCACGCCCCGGCGGGTGCACGCCCAGTGCCGCCAGGGCGGCGACGGCGCCCGGCATCAGGCCCTCGCCGCACGCCTTGTCGACGATGCCGGCACGCTGCTCCCACACGCAGACGTCGAGCCCCGCCCGGGCCGCGTGCAGGGCCGTGGCCAGGCCCGCGGGTCCGCCGCCGACGACGAGCAGGTCCATGGGTGCCTCCTAGGCCAGCCGTGCCAGGGCGGCGTCCTCGGCGCGGATGCGGGTGGCGAGCAGGGATCCGTTCAGCGCGGTGAAGACGATCGCCGTGGCCCAGGCCGAATGGACGAGGGGCAGCGCGAGCCCTTCGACGGCGACGGCGACATAGTTCGGGTGCGGGATCCAGCGGTAGGGTCCGCCGGTCACGCGCGCGGCGCCCGGCACGACGATCACCCGGGTGTTCCACTGCCGGCCCAGGGTGGCGACGCACCACCAGCGCAGCCCCTGCGCGAGCGCGACAAGGGCGAGCATGGCCCAGGCCAGGGCCGGTACGACGTCCGGTCTGCGGATCCACACCTCGGCGAGCGCGCCGACGAGCAGGCCCGTGTGCAGCAGCACCATGAACGGGTAGTGCCCCCGGCCGGACTCCACACCGCCCCGCCCGAGGCTCCACGCGGCGTTGCGGCGGGAGACGGCCAGCTCGGCGACCCGCTCCAGGCCCACGGCCAGCACCAGGATCGTGAACAGGATCTCGCTGCTCACCGCTCACCGCCCGGGGCGCGGAGGAGCACGAGTTCGGAGCAGAAGCCCGGGCCCATGGCGAGCATGAGTCCGTAGGAGCCGGGCGGGGGCGGTCGGTCGGCGAGTGTGTCCGCCATGACGTGCAGCACCGAGGAGGAGGACAGATTGCCGATCCGGCGCAGCGATTCCCAGGTCACGCTCAACGCGTCGCGCTCGACACCGAGGGCGTCCTGCAAGGCCTCGAGTACCTTGGGGCCGCCGGGGTGCGCGACGTACCAGTCGAGATCGGCGCAGGTCAGGCCGTGATCGGCGAGGAAGCCGCGGACATCGTCGCCGACGTACCGGCGCACCAGGTCGGGGACGGCGGAATCGAGCACGACTCTGAATCCGCCGGAGCCGATCTCCCAGCCCATCATGCGTTCCGAGTCGGGGTAGAGGCGGCTGCGCGAGGCGAGCACTTCGGGAGCGGCGGGGTCGTCGGACTGTGCGAGGGGGTGCTCGCTCCCGACGGCGACCACGGCCGCGGCGCCGTCCCCGAACAGGCCGCTGGCCACGAAGTTGGCGACCGAGGTGTCGTCGCGCTGGAGTGTGAGGGAGCACAGCTCGACCGACATCAGTACGGCCACCGCGTCCGGGCGGCCGCGCAGCAGGTCGTGCAGGCGGGCGATGCCGGCGGCGCCGGCGACGCAGCCGAGGCCGACGAGGGGCAGGCGCACCACGTCGGGGCGCAGGCCGATCTCCGCCGCGACACGGGCCTCGAGGGAGGGCACGGCCAGGCCGGTCACCGTGCACGAGACGATGTAGTCGACGTCGGCCGGTGTGAGGTCGACGCTCTTGAGCGCGTCGACGACCGCGCGACCGCCGAGTTCGACGCCGGCCCGGATGAAGACGTCGTTGGACTGGCCGAAGTCCTCGATGCGGCCGTACTCCTCCAGCGGGAGCACGGTGTGCCGGGTCTCGACGCCCACGTTGCGGTGGAACCGTTCGACGACGCCGCGATCGATCGTGTTCCCGACCAGTGTGGTGGTGAGGGACTCGGTGATCTCCTCCTGCCGGTGGCAGTGCTCGGGCAGGGTGCCGCGGACACTGAGGACGCGCATGGTCATGCTGGCTCCTGGGATCGGGCGGTGGGGGGCGACGAGCACCCGGCTGACGCGGTCGAGTGGGGCCGCCGGGGCGGTCGCGACGTCTGCCGCGTCATCAGCCGGCCGTCAGCAGCGCGACGTCGAGCAGGGCGATGGTCACCGCGGCACGGAAGGGGGCGCGCCCGCGGGCGAACAGCGTGAACACCGCGAGGACGACCACCAGGGCCAGGGCCGCCCAGGTCCACGCGGGAGGGGATCCGGCGGGACCGGCCACGGCGAGCGCCGAGGCGGCGGTGAGCAGCACGGCGGCCAGGACGCGTGAGCGGTGTTCGCCGATCCGGTGCGGCAGGCCGCGGACACCAGTGCGTGCGTCGTCGGCGAGGTCGGGCAGCACGTTGAGCAGATGCGCTCCGACGCCGAGTGCGGCGCCGGCGCCGGTCATCCACCAGGGCGCCCAGTGGGGTGCCGGTCCGGCGAGGGTGACGACCGAGGGCAGCGTTCCGAAGCCGCACGCGTACGGCGCCCAGGACCACCGGGTCGCCTTGAGCCCGAGGTTGTAGGCGTGGCCCGCGCCGGTGGCGAGGACGACATTGACCAGCGCGCTGCGCCAGCCGGCGAGCGCGGACAGCACGAGGGAGGCGACGGCGGCCAGGACGAGGGCGCGCACCACCCAGCCGGCCGGGAGAAACCCGGCGGCCAGCGGCTTGTCGGTGCGGCCCACCGCGCGGTCGCGCGCGAGGTCGAGCAGGTCGTTGCCCCAGCCGATCGTGAGCTGGCCGGTGAACACCGCCGCCGTGACGGCGACGGCGTGGAACGGGTGCAGACCGCCGCGGAGCGCCAGCAGGCCGGTGATGACGGTGACCGCCAGGGCGGGCCCGCCGTGGGCGGCGGCGAGCAGCGCGAGCACACGCGGCGGTCTGTGGCGCGCCGGGGTCGGGTCGGCCGTGCCGGCCGCCTCGGCGGTCACCGGCCCCGCCGCGTCGCGTCCGGCGCCTGACAGGTCGTCTCGTCGCACGCGCCGGGGCCGCCGGGCAGCCGCGGGGCGCAACCGGCGTGGGCGTGCCCGGCCTCGGCCCGTGGGCGGCGTACGACGGAACCGGCGTGTCCGGTCGACCCGGTGAGCACGATGCGCATGGAGCATCGGTCCCACGTTGCCGGGCCGCTCACACGAGGCGGTCAGGCATCCGGTGGAATCGGCGTGCCCGGAGCGCTAGGCGGCATCGTGGATGACGAGCTTGAACTCGGCGAGGGTCAGGAGGCGGGAGGCGGCGTCGTTGTGCGTGACACGGAGTGCGATCGGGGTGCCCGGGGCGACGAAGATGCCGTGGTTCTTGACGTAGTACTGGCCTCCGGGTGTCGGTGTGCGGTGCTCGGTGGCCGTGGTGTCGTTGGGGGTGGGCGTCAGGCCCAGCGGGTCACGGACGTACTGGTCGCGCAGTTCCGTGTAGCCGCCCGTGCCACTGGCGGACTCCCACTGGATCATCGCGTGCAGATGGCCCCAGCCGGCTTTGGACGGCCAGATCAGGCCGCTGCGGTCGTCTGTCGCCCAGTTGCTCACGACGTAGCCGTCCGGCTGGACGGCCTGGTGCATCTCGAATCCGTCCGATGACTCCGCCGTGCCGAAGGGGAACCGCACGATCTTGTACGTGGTTCCCGGCGCGATCAGCTGGGGGGTGTCGACCTTGAGCGAGCAGACGTGAACTCCGGCCACAACGCCACCTTCCTTAGACTTGGTTCAGCACTGCCCGCCGTCGGCCGACGGCATGCCCGCGCCGGTGTGGCCCGGCGCGTTCCCCTCCCCCGGGGTCACTCCTCGTCGCGGAGCCGGGCCGCCAACGACGTCAGCGGCTCGGTCTCCTCGGTGTGGCCCAGGGCGGTCAGGCGGGAGACCGCCGCGTCGAGGCGGGTGAGGGCGGGGGCGGGGCGTTCCAGGTAGATGCCCTCCACGGCACCGGCGAGGCGGACGCACTCGGCCCATTCCCCGGCCCGGTCCTCCTCCGGTCCCGGCTCCCCGAGCAGGGCGAGGGCCTTGTCCAGGGCGGCCAGTGCGTCCTGGTACGCGCCGGCGTAGGCGTTGACCCGTCCGTATTCGTAGGCCAGGGCGGTGTCCAGGGAGCGGCCGCGCGGCTCGTACCCGGCCGCGCGGGCCTCGTCGGCGATCCGGCCCGCGTCGGCGAGCAGGGCGAGGGCGTCGGCCAGGCCGTCGGCACGCTGCTGCTGGGCCTGGAGGCGGGCAAGTTCGCGCAGGCAGCTGCTGAGCTGCTCGTAGCGCGGGGCCCGGGCGTGGGCGGCGCGTGCCTGATCCGCCACTTCGCGGGCGCGGCCGAACTCGCCGGACTCGCCGAGGAGTACGGCGGTCTCGGCGGCGATCATGGCATGGCTCCCGGGGTCGTCGTCCCAGCCCGCCGACTCGGCCGCGAGGGCGACGAACTCCGCCGTGGCCGCCTTGAGGTCCTCCCCCGCGTGCAGCGCGCGGGCGCGGGTCAGGCGCAGCTGGGCGACGAGCCGGTCGTCCAGCTCTCCGGCGGCCGCGTCGGGTTCGGCGAGCAGGGAGTCGAGGAGGGCGATGCAGTCCTCGACGCGGCCCAGGTCGAGGCTGAGCTGGGCCGCGTTGCCGTAGGCGCAGAACGCGTCCGTGCGGCTGCCGCGGCGGAGGTCCAGCTCCGCTGAGCGTGTCAGGTGCCGCAGTGCCTCGTCCGGGCGGCCGAGGTGCATGCACACCTCGGCCAGATCGCCGTGGAGGCGGGTGGTGTCGACCGTGTCGGCCGGCCAGTCGGCGGCTCGTCGCAGGCCCTCGGTCAGGTCCGCGTGCGCGGCCTGCGCGTCCTGGAGGCCGAGCTGGAGCCGGCCGCGCAGTCCGAGCGTGCGGGGCAGGTGCCAGGCAGGGCCCTGCGCCTTCAGCCGGTCGAGGAGCGCGTCGGCCTCGGTGACCGCCGCGTGCAGGTCGCCGGACATGGCGTGTGTGCCGGCCCGCAGCAGCAGAGCGCCGGAGATCTGGCCGGCGACGTCGTGCCGGGTGGCGAACGCGTGCAGCAGCTCCACCTCGGCGAAGACCGGCGCGACGTGCTCCTCGCTTCCCGAGGTCTGCAGGCGCAGGGCCAGCGCGGTGGCCCGCAGCCGCAGCAGACGGGCCTCCAGGTACGGGGTGAGGCCGGGCGTCTCCTCGTGCAGACGGACCATCGAAGCGTGGGCGGCGGTCAGCGCCGCGGCCTTGGTCTCCGCTCCGTCGGTGTCCTCGGCGGGGAGTTCGGCCGTGGCGAGCAGGGCGCGGGCGCGGGCCAGCGCCGCGTGGCCCGGCGCTTCGGCGTCGTCGTACAGGGCGGCCGCCTCCTCGAGGAGGGCGGCGGCGTCGGCGAACTCGTCCTTCTCCCCCGCCCGGTCGGCCTCTTCGGCCAGCAGGTCCGCGCGCAGTTGTACGAGCGGGCCGACGGCCGGGTCGTCGGGGTGGGTGTAGTCGCGGGCCGCGGCGAGTGTGCGCAGCCGCGCCCAGCAGGCGTGGGCGTCCGGGTGCCCCTGATCCTCCAGGGTCCTTGCCCGGAGGATGAGTTCGGGCAGCGACTCGGGGACGGCCGCGGTTGTGCGGGCGGCGGGCGCGGCTACCGGGGCGGCCGGGGCGATGTCGTCGAGGCCCCGGGGGCGCAGGGTCAGTTCCAGCGACTCCAGGAGCGGGGCGCGGTCGAGGCGAGCCCTGCGGCGGTCGGTGTGGGCCGTGGTTCCGTTGCGGGTGTCGAAGCGGGCGGCGAGGTCGTCGGCGCTGCCCCGCACCTCGGCGCGCAGGCCGGCCACGGTCCAGGTGCGGCCCGAGTAGCCGGGGGCGGGCAGTTCGCCGTGGCCGAGGCCCTCGACCCGCTGGAGGAGGACCTCCACGCCGGTGAGGAAGCCGAGCAGGTCCAGCGGCGAGTCCACCTCGTCGAACAGGCTCCGGTTCTCGGCGAGCAGTTCCAGACCGCGTGCCTCGTTGCCGGTCAGCGCGCAGAACTCCAGGTGTCTGCCGACCTCCTGGGCCATCGAGGGGTTGCGGCGGCAGCCGCGGTATCCGGCCAGGTGCAGTTCGCGGGCCCGGTCGGTGCGGCCGGTACGCAGCAGGGGCAGCAGTGCGTAGGAGACGGAGCGGGCCGGTTCCTCCTGGCAGGATTCCTTCCCGGCCAGGACGGGTTCCCAGGCGCGCAGCGCTCGCTCGTCGTCGCCGGCCGTGAGGTGGTACAGGGCGCGCTCGCAGGTTTCGCATGCCTCGCAGTCGCTGAGCCTGGTGCGGGTGCGGCTCGCCCACAGCTCGTAGGCGAGGTTGGTGTCCTCTCCGACGTGGACGGCGAGCTGGTACGCCTGTCCGTAGCAGGGCTGGAGGCCGAGGCCGGCCTTCTCGTAGCGGTCGCGCATCTCCTGCTGCCACTGGCGCAGGCCGGCCAGCGGTATCTCGGGCAGCGCGCGCAGGGCGTTGGCTACCCACTTGAACCGCCAGAACAGCATGTGGCGCAGGCGCTCGTCGAAGACGTCGGGCTGCTCGTCGAAGAGGGTGAGCAGGCGGGCGAAGACGACGGGCGACTTCCGGGGCTCGGCGCCGTAGGTGTACGCCTCCTGCAGTTCGAGGAGCGCGTGGACGAGCGGGACGGGTTCGGCGAACTGCTCGGCGGCGTCGACGAGTTCCTCGGCGGTGACGGTGCGGGTGCGGCCGTAGGGGCGCCTGCCGTTCTCCTGGAGCGCCTGGTACAGCTCGTCCGTGTTCTGGGGATGGGGTGCGGTCGGCATCGTCAGCTGTCCTTGCGGAGGGCGTGGGCGAGGAGGTCGAGGAAGGAGCGGTTGATGAGGCTCGATTCGGCGGGCCTGAGGGGACGCCGGGACAGCATCGCGGCCTGCCCGTAGAGGGCTTCGGCGCTGGTGCGGGCCAGTTCGGGTTCGTCGATGGTGACGGCCGTGCGCACCAGCGGGTTGAGCTGGTTGAGGATCAGCTGGGCCCGCGGGGCCTCCTGGCGCAGGGCGCCGAGGATGTCGCCCCACAGGCCGCCTTCCTGCTCGCGGGCGAGCTGGGAGCGGGTGCGTTCGTGCCGGGCCTCGCGGCTGTCGACGAGGAGGGCCGGGGCGGAGGCGGGCTGGAAGGTGCGCAGCGCGACATCGCAGTCGAAGACGGCGAGGGCGTCGCGGGCCTGGGCGAGGTAGGCCGCGGCGGCCAGTTCCGTCTCCCGGTCGACGGGGTCGAGGTGGGCGGTGAGGGTCGCCGGGTCGAGATCGGCGACGGCGGTCTCGGGCCTGATCTCGGGCAGCCGGTGCACCAGTTCGCGGTCGTAGGTGTAGCCGCCGTTGACGACGCCGAGCCCGGCGGCCGAGGCGATCGCGGCGACCTGCCGGAACTCCTCCACGCTCGAGGTCACCAGCACGGTGCGGTGGGTGCGGGCGAACTCGTCGAGGGTGGTGTGCCCGTCGGTGGTCTCGAACGGCAGCCAGGGCAGCAGCATCCGCAGGATCTCGTCGTCGTGCACGGCGAGCGACTTCACGGCCAGGTGGTGGGCCTGGAGGAAGCGGGCGAGCAGGTCCGGGTCGCTGGCGGCGGCGCGGGCGATCCAGGCGCGCAGCCGCTCGGCGAGGGCGTCGCGGACGGCTGCGAGGGTGTCGTCCTCGTACAGGGACTCGCGGGACGCGGTCGGGCGCAGGCTCTCGGCGTCGACGACGCAGCGGACGAAGAAGGCCCACTCGGGCAGGATCTCCTCGGCCTGTTCGGACAGCAGCATGCCCTTGACGTGCACGCGGTGGCCGTGGCGGCGGCCGGCCGGCACCGTCTCGGGCAGGACGCAGGCGATGCCCTTCAGGCCGACGGCCGGCAGGTCCAGTTCGATGGTGTCCAGCGGGGTGAATCCGAAGACGTCTTCGCCGTACGCGGCCAGTGCGCGGGAGCGGGCTCCCGGGGTGGGGTACGTGCGGGCCCAGGGTGCGGGCTCAGGGTTCACGGGCGTGCCTGGGCCGCCTGTGCTGTCGTCGAAGGTGACGGGGTGGCGCAGCAGAGAACCGAAGTGGCGGGCCAGCTCGTGCACCTGCGCCGCGCGGGTCCACTCGCCCGCGTCGGCGCGCGGTGTCAGGGTGACCGTGGTGCCGGGCCGGGGGCGGGCGGAGGCGGGCAGGGTGCGGACGGTGTAGCTGCCGTCGCCTCGGCCGCGCCACTCCACGGCGGGGGCGTCGGGGGTGCGTGCGGAGCGGCTCAGGACGTGGATCTCGTCCGCGACCAGGAAGCAGGAGAGCAGGCCGATGCCGAACTGGCCGATGAAGTCGGCGCGTTGTTCCGCGATGCGCTCCGCGCGCTTGCTGCTGCGGCCGATGGTGGCGAGGAAGGTGTGCACGTCGGCCTCGGTGAGACCGACGCCGTCGTCCTCTACGCGGACCACGGAGCCGTCGGCGTACAGGCGGATGCCGAAGGTGCCGTGAGGCTCGACGGCATGCCGTGCGGTGAGGGCGTCGACCGCGTTCTGCATGAGTTCGCGCAGGTAGACGCGGGGGCTGGAGTAGAGGTGGTGGGAGAGGAGGTCCACCAGGCCGCGGAGGTCGACCTGGAAGGTGCGGTCGGTGGCGGCGTGGTCGGCGGTGTTGTCGCGCAGGGGCATGGGTCAGTCCGGGGTGAAGGGAACGGCAGGAGTGGGTGGTGGTCCGCGGGGCCGGCCGAAGACGGGTGGGACGGTGTGGCCGGTGGCTCAGAAGGCCTTGCGGAAGCGCGCGTACGCTTTCTCCGGGTCCGCCATGAAGGTCCACGGCCACTCGGTGATCACACCGTCCAGCTCGCGGAAGACGTTGGAGGCCGTGCTGCTGCCCGCCAGCGAGAGGGCCATGGCGAAGATGTTGTAGTCGCCCTGCCAGCCCAGACGGCGCTCGTACGCGTGGTGCAGGATGCTGCGCTCCGCGGCCTCTCTCAGCTCGGTGCGGATCTGCGGCTGCTGGAGGCAGTCGCGGTCGTCGGACTCCACCCAGTCCTCGATATGCGCCATGGCGACGACGCAGCCGAGCCGGTGTCCGTCGGGCGCGGCGGCGACGGCCTTCCGGGCGAACTCCAGGGCCTGGCCCGGCTCTCCGCCCCAGCGCGGCTGGAGGTGCGACACCCACTCCAGATGGATGTCCAGGTTCAGCGGATCACGGCGCAGACCCGCCGCGAGCCGGGCGTCCTGGACGCTGTCGTCGACGGACATGCCGCGTCCCGAGGTGAGCAGATGACGCCACGGCGTGACCCAGTCGGGCCGGAGCTCGGCGGACTCGAGCAGGTGCTCCTCGGCGATGCGCAGCCGCTCGTTGAAGGTCTGCCACTGCTCGCGGCTGACGTCCACGGCACGGGCGGACGTGCGTGCCTCCCAGCCCCAGGCGACATGGCGCGCACCCGATATCAGCAGTGCGGTCGCCCGGAGCTCCTTGTCGTCCTTGTCCTCCTCGGCGGCCCGGACGATCCACTCCTCCACACCGTCCACATCGGTCAGCTCCCCCAGGACCGCCTGCTCGCGGCCGAGGTCGAAGGGGGCCAGCGCCGCCTTGACCGCCTCCCAGTCACCGGTGTCGGCCGCCTCCACCAGCGCGAGCACCCGCGCGTCCCCGAGCGCGCGCAGTGTGTATGTGCCGTTCTTCTGTCTGCGCGGGACGGGAAGGGCGTGCGGATCCGCCGCCGGTCTCTCCGCACCCCTCCCGAACAGCTTGCCGAACATGCCGCGTCCTCCCCTGTCCCGCGTGATCGTCCGGAGCAGCATAGACGGCCCCACCGACACCGCTTCCACAGGGTTTTCACCGGTACTTCACGGGACCGGCGCACCGTACGGCAGTCCGGTGGGGTCACGAGCTCTCGAGTGACGCCACGACGAAGGTCAACGGCAGCGTGGCGAGCGCGAGAGCGAGCCCTGCGGCCGCCATGCCCGGACGGATCTCCCGCTTGCCCCGGATCCCCAGACAGGCGGCGATCGGCGGCAGAACGCAGCTCAGGAGCAGGCCGAAGTGCCAGCCCTCTTCCGCGATGAAGAAGGCCGTGACGGCGAAACAGGCCGGCACGAAAGCGACGGTCATGGCGCGGCAGCGCGAGAGAAAGAGCTCGAGGTCGTCGACCCCACCGAACACACTCATGACCTGGTGAAGACCTTGTCCTGAGTGTTGCCCGTGGAGCACAGCTTCTTTTCGTCGGCTGTCATCTTGCGGGACTTGACCACGACCGCGCTGTGCTTGCCGTCCGTGCCGTTCGGGGCCGGGCCGGTGACCTCGTCGGGGACGAACCAGTAGTAGTGGCCCCACTTGGGGTCGTCGTAGTGGGTCTGCCATGTGCCGGATATCCGCTGCATCACCTGGGCGCGGGAGATCCAGCCCACTTCTCCCGGCTTCACGTTCACGGTGAAGGAACTCGTCTCCGTGTGCGAGCTCTGCCATGTGTAGTTGTACGTCGCGGTGACACTGGCCGTGATGATGCCTTCGATGCCTCCGCCGACGGTGACCGAGCCTCCCACCGAGTGGGAGGAACCGACGGTGTCGGCCCAGGACATCGACTGGGCGGCGGGCGATTCGGTGCAGTTGAAGAGCAGTTCGGATACCTGACGCGGCTCACCGAGGTACGCCTTGCCCAGCTCCGGGGAGTTGAAGGAGCACTTGCCCTCTCCGGAAGCGCAGTCGGCCATGATCTGTTCCGCGGTGGGCTGTTCCTCTGCTGTGGCGGGCACGGCCGCCGTCGCGATCACCCCGAGGGCCGTCGCCGTCAACGCCATTGTGCGGCCGCCGTACCGCAGGGTGCGATTCATCGTCATTTCGTTGGTGCCTCTCACCATCGCATGGGGGACAGTGACCAGACCCTCCTGTTACGGGAGGGCCTGCAGTCACCGCGTGGTGTCAATGAGGCTCACGTAAACCGAAGTTCATCTACACCAAGGAACAGTAAAGTTGTATTTGATTTTCAGAACTGCTGAACCGTCAACTTTCCTGTCAGTTGAACGGGTCGAGGGTGAGATAGGCCTGGCGCGGGCTGCCGTCGTGTACGAGTGATTCATGATGGCCCACGTCGTCGAAGGCGAAGGCGTAGGCCTTGCCGTCGACCGTCTGCGCGTGGATCTTGCGCGCGTAGTGGTTGGTGACGTTGTCCTTGTAGAAGGCGTCGGCGCCGGAGTCCGGCTGGTTGGGGTTGACCAGCAGCGTGGAGCGGTTGAAGCCGGCGCACAGGGTGCGTGAGATCGGGCCTCGGACCAGGTCGTTCGGCGCGTCCAGTTTCCTGTGACAGCCGAAGATCGAGGAAGCGTCCGGCTTCTCGAAGCGGGTGACAGTGGCGCCGGCGCTGTTGGTGAAGTTCATGACGCCGCCGGAGACCCGGCCGTAGTACTTGGTGCCGGGCTGGTCGGCGAACGGCGTGACCGTCAGGGTCGAGGTGGAGTACTTCTGCCAGACGCGGTTGATGTAGTCGTCCATGACGGTGGCGGGCAGTGCGCCGGTCTCCAGTCCGTACAACGGGGACAGGGCGCGCAGCACGGCGCCGTCGGACCGGGTCTGGATCAGGTTGGCCCAGCCTCCGGGCTGCCCCCTGAGGGCGTTGAAGAAGCCGTTGTATCCGCCGGGCTTGAGCCGGCCGGTGCTCGCGGTGGATCCGTCGGCTCGCTGCACTCCTACCGCGTAGGGCGCAGAGAACATGTCGACCTGTGTGCTGTTGATCCACAGGCCCGAGTCGTTGAGTGTGTACTCCGACCAGTTGAACAGGATGTTCCGGTTGGGGTCGGCCGGGTTCTGCACGGCGGGCTGGACCAGGCCTCCGGTGGTCAGCTTGAACACGAGTTTCTGGCCGTAGGAGAAGTACACGCGGCCGGAGAACTTCGGCATGCGGATCGTCTTCGACTGGCCCGCGGCCGGGCCCGGGATCGATGCGTCGGGGGCGGGGGTCGGCGGGTTTCCGCCCGCCGGCCAGGGGTGGAAGGTGCCGCCCGCGTCGGCCCAGCCCTGCCGTCCGGTCGACAGTTCCGTACCGAGGTTGTAGATGTACACCTGCTCGCCGCGGGCCGAGTTGTTGGTGATCTTCAGCGGGATCGTCGCCGGGACGGCGGCGTGGGCCGGCTCGGCGGCTCCGGTTGCGAGCAGTGAGCCGCAGAGGACCGTCGCGAGGGACAGTCCGACGGCCGTGGCCCGGCGCCTGAGGGTCCGTAACATGCTCTTTCTCCGTTCGACAGGGGGCCGATGCGGGAAGCTTTGAGAGCGCTCTCAGAGCGTGGCGTGTTGGTACGGACCTGTCAATGAGTCGGGCCGAATGGTCTGCTCCCCTGTGGTCGGGGTCGACGGGGTGGTCCGTGTCGCCGCCCCGGGGGAGGCGGCGACACGGACCGGGGTCAGTCCCCGAGCGCTGTGCCGGTCTCGTCGCGCAGGAGGGCGACGTAGTCACGGGTCCAGCCCTCGATCGTGGTGCGGTCCCAGAGGTCTGCCGAGTACTCGACGAATCCCTGGAGCCGGTCCCCGGCCGGGACGAGGCCGAAGGTGAGTTCCGTGCGGGACGCCGCGGGCGCGAGATCCTCGATCGCCGTGGTCAGCCCGGGCAGTTCGATCTCGGCGTCCAGGGAGCTCTGGTAGGCGAAGCCGACGTCCAGCCGGTCCGGCACGGCCACGCCCGTACGCTCCTGCAACGCGGGGGCGATCAGGCGGACCGGCATGGCCCGGTCCATGCACTCCACCGCCGTGCGGGCGATGCGGTCCGTCAGGCCGGCGAAGGAACCGGTGGCTCCGTCGCGCACAGGCAGCGCGAAGCCGGTGATCGTGCAGGCCAGCAGGGATTCGAACGCGCGGCGTTCCCGGTTGGCGTAGGAGATGTTGAACACGACGTCGCTCTGCCCGGACTTCCGCGCGAGCAGCCGGCCCAGGGCCGCCGCCGTGACCACGAAGGGCGTCGTGCCCCGCTGCCGCGCCAACCGCTCCACGGCGGTCCGCACCTCGGCCGGCACGGTGAACATCACGGCGCCGCCCCGGCCGCTCGCCTTCTCGGGCCGGGGCCGGTCCAGGGGCAGGTCGACGTTGAACGGCACTCCGTCGAGTTCGCGCAGCCAGAACCGCAGCTTGCGTTCATCGGCGGCCTTGTCCGTCTGGCCCTGCTGCCAGTGGGCGTACTCCGCCGGCTGGCATTCCACGGGAGGCAGGGTGTGGGGTTCGCCCCGCACGGCGGCGCCGTAGAGCGCGGCCAGTTCCTTCAGCAGCAGGCTGACGGACCATCCGTCGCAGGCGGAGTGGTGCAGGACGAGGAGCAGGACCCAGGTGCTCTCGCCGGTGCGCAGGAGGCGCACGGCCATCGGCGTGTCGTGGGCGGGGTCGATCGGTGTCTCGGTGGCCTCCGTGGCGGCCGTGTCCAGGGCTGTCTGCCGCTCCCCGGCGGGCCGTGCGGTGAGGTCCTCGACCGGCAGTTCCACGACGCCGGGCCGGAGCACCTGCTGCTCCCAGCCGTCCCCGCTGGGGGCCAGACGGGTCCGCAGTCCCTCATGGCGCTCGACGAGGCCGGTCAGGGCGGTGCGCAGGGCCGCCACGTCCAGGTCTCCGGAGAGGGTGATCCGCAGGGCGACGTTGAAGACCTGGGGCAGGAGGTGTTCGGCGTGCACCTTGGCGAAACGGGACTGCTGAGCGGTGGCGGGTGCCCGGCGTATCACCGAGCCAGGCCCTTCGTCGGGTTCGGATTCCGATACCGGCGGCATCTCGCCCGCTGTCAGGGCCAGTTGGGTTGTCATGGCCCGCAGCGTCGGCTCCTGGTAGAAGCTCAGCATCGGGTAGTCGGTGCCGAACTCCTCACGGACCTGGTTGACCAGTCGCATCGCGGTGATCGAGTGGCCGCCCAGGTCGAAGAAGGAGGTGTCGGCCGCGATGGCGTCCGCGTCGATGCCGAACTCGTCCGCCCACAGCCGCCGTACGCGCCGCTCGACGTCCGTGCGGTGACCGGCCTCCGGGGCATCGCCGACGGTGGTGCCCGGCCTGGAACTCGGGGGCGTGGTGACGAGGTCGGGCGCCGGCAGCGCGGTTCGGTCCAGCTTGCCGTTGCCCGTCAGGGGAAGGGCCGGCAGGACCCGCCAGGCACGCGGTACCAGGTACTCCGGCAGCCGGGCCGCCAGTTCCTCGGCCACGAGGTCGGCGAACGCCTGCCGGTCGTCGGCCGCCGTGCCGACCGGGTCGGCGGGGACGGCGTAGGCCGCCAGGTAGGCCTCACCGCGGTCGTTGCGGCGGGCCAGGACAGCCGCCTCGCGCACGCCGTCCAGGGCGTTGAGCACACGGGAGACCTCTTCCGGCTCGACCCGGAAGCCGCGGATCTTCACCTGGTCGTCGGCCCGGCCGCAGAACTCCAGCGTCCCGTCGCCCCTCCAGCGAACCAGGTCGCCGGTGCGGTACCGGCGGGCGTCCGGGCCGCCGTGGGGGTCCGGCAGGAAGCGCTCCCCCGTGAGTTCGGC
This sequence comes from Streptomyces sp. NPDC057002, assembly GCF_042673825.1. NCBI lineage: Bacteria > Bacillati > Actinomycetota > Actinomycetes > Kitasatosporales > Streptomycetaceae > Streptomyces > Streptomyces sp. NPDC057002. Next base: position 1,352,554 of record NZ_JBHURZ010000002.1, on the reverse strand, counting down.
GCGGTGCAGATAGCCGAGGGCCACACCGGGGCCGCCGACGTACAACTCCCCCGCCGTGCCGACGGGCACCGGGGCGCCGGACGCGTCGAGCACGCTCAGCGTCACGTTGTCGACCGGGCGCCCGAGCGCGATCGCGGCGTCGGGGTCCTCGCCCTGTGCGGGCACGGTGTGCGTGGTGCACAGCACGGTGACCTCGGTGGGCCCGTACACGTTCACGGTCTCGTACGGCGCCTCGGGCCGCGGCCTGGTGCGCAGCACATCGCCGCCGAGCAGCAGGTGACGCAGAGGCGGCTGGTCGGCCGGGGGCAGACGGAGCACTTGTTCGCCGAGGGCGGTGGGCAGGATCGAGAAGGTGATGCCCTGCTCGGCGTACCACCGGGCCAGGGACCGCGGATCCCTGCGCAGTTCCTCGTCGGCGATGACGATCGACGCTCCCGCGGTCAGCGCCGGCCAGATCTCCAGGAGCGAGGCGTCGAAGCTCTGGCTGCACACGACGGCACCGCGGTCGGCCTGGGTGAAGGCGAAGCGGCGGTGCTGCCACTCGCAGAGGTCGACGACGCCTCGGTGTGCCACCACGACGCCCTTGGGCGTGCCGGTGCTGCCCGAGGTGTAGAGGACGCAGCACGGGGACCGGTCGCCGGGGGTCGACTGGCCGTCTTGCGGGGCTGACGCGGTGGCGTCCGGCGGTACGACGGTCACGTGCCCGGGCAGCTTCAGGGCCGCCGCCTCCTCGCTCGTGGAGACCAGCGTCCGGGCCCCGCACTCGGCGATGACCTGTTCGGCGCGCGCCCGGCCGAGGGAGGGGTCGAGCGGGACGTAGGCGCGGCCCGTCTTCAGCACGGCGAGCATGGCGACGACGAGGTCGGCGGAGCGCGGCAGCCACAGGGCCACCGTCCCCGCCTCGTCGGCGCCCGTCGTGTGCCGCGCTCGCAGGGCGGAGGCCAGCTGCTCGGCGCGGTCGTCCAGTTCGCGGTAGGTCAGTCGGGAGGTTCCGCTGACCACCGCCGTGTTGTTCGGCTGGGCGGCCGCCTGCCGGGCGAAGAGGGCGTGGACGGTGGTGTCCCCCGACGGGCGGGACGGGCCGTGCTGCCAGGACCGTGGTACGGGGTCGCCTTCGGCCGCCGTGCCGACGGCAGTGGCGGCGAGCTGGGACAGAGGTGCCTCGGGGGTGTCGACCGCGGCCGTCAGCAGGTCCTGGAAGGTGGCGAAGAACCGGTCGACGGTGCGCTGGTCGAACAGGTCGGTGTTGTACTCCAGATGGCAACGGATGCCGTGCGGCTGGTCGGTGAAGTAGACGGTGAGGTCCGTGAGGGACTTGTCCGGGCCGGCGTCCAGGGGGGTGGCCTCGATGCCGGGCAGGTCGAAGCGGAACGGTTCGGCGCGCTGGAACTCCGCGAAGGCCTGGAACACCGGGGTCCGGTCGACCGCCCTGGCCGGGGCGAGCTCGCGCACCACCGTCTCGAAGGGCACCCGCGCGTGGTCGTACGCGTCGAGGGCGACCGTGCGCACACGCTCCAGCAGCGCGGAGAACGCGGGGTCTCCGGACAGGTCGAGGCGGAGCGCGAGGGTGTTCACGAAGAAGCCGAGCAGGTGCTCGGCCCGCTCGGGACGGTCCGAGATCGGGGTGCCGACCACGATGTCCGTCTGTCCGGTGATCCGGTGCAGCATCGTCGCGTATCCGGCGAGCAGGGTCATGAACAGGGTGCTGCGGCGGGTGCGGCTCAACTCGCGCAGACGGCGGGAGAGTTCCGGGTCGAGGGTGTGGAAGACCGCCCGGCCGTTGGAGGTCATCGTCGCGGGGCGCGGCCGGTCGGTCGGCAGGGCGAGGACGGGAAGCTCGCCGCCGAGGGTGCGGCGCCAGTGGGCCAGGTCCTCCTCGGCCTCGGGGCTGTTCGCGGCCGCCGCCAGTTCCCGGGCGTGGTCGGCGTAGCTCCAGGTGAGGCCCGGGAGGTCGGGTGTGGTGCCCTCGCCTGCGGCCCGGTAGAGGGCGGACAGGTCGCGGGCGAGGACGGTGGCGGAAGCGGCGTCGACCACGATGTGGTGCAGAGAGAGCACGAGGACGTGTTCCGTCTCGGCGAGCCTGACCAGCCGGGTGACGAACAGCGGGCCGTCCGCCAGGTCGAAGCGGCGCGCGCTCTCGGCCGCGAGGACGTCCTGGAGCGCGCCGTCCACGATCTCGAAGTCGGGCTCGGCGGACGCCCGCACGAACTGCTGGGGCTCCCCATCGGTTTCGAGGAAGAAGGTACGCAGCCCCTGGTGACGGTCGACGAGTCCGCGCAGTGCCGCCTGCAGGGCCGTTACGTCGAGTGGGCCGTCGAGACGGATCGCCTTGACCTCGTTGTAGGCGGTACGCCCCGGAAGCAGCCGCTCCAGGAACCAGATCCGTTCCTGCCCGGGCGACAACGGGGCGCCGCAGGGGGCGGAGGGAACCGGTTCCCGGTAGCGGCGACGCAGGTCGTCCAGGTGCGGCAGACCCCCGCGCAGCGCGTCCTCCGCGACGCCGAAGTCGACGAGGGCGACGATCTCATCGGCGCCGGCCGCGGTCACCGCGTCCACCACCGGCCGCACGCTGTCCGCCGTGCCGATCAGGGCGCGCTGGTCGCAGTAGCGGCCGTAGGCACGGCGGAACACGGCGTCCAGGTCGTCCTCGCTCAGCTGGGCCAGGTCGATGCTGTGCCCGAGGCTGTTGGTGACACCGCTGAACACGGACAGGGACGCGCGCATATAGCGGGACAGCGGTTCGTACGCCTCGGTCCGCGCGGTGTCGTGGTCGTCGGCGAGGTAGGTGTGCAGCAGGACGGCCACGCGCCCGGCGTCCGGGTCCAGGCCGTGCGAGGCCCGGGTGCGCCGGTAGAGGGCGATGTTGTCCCGGAGCTGTTCGACGGTCTGGGTCATCAGGTTGGTGACGATGCCCAGGTCGTGGCGGGCGGCGAGTTCGTACGAGGCGGGGTTGCCGACCACCGCGGTGTACATGGGCGGGGCGTCCTGCACCGGCCGGGGGAAGAGCCGCACCTCGGCCTGGCCGTCCCCGCTGGTCCGCTGCAGGGCGTCGCCGCGCCAGAACTTCCGTACCTCTTGCAGCTGTTCGTACATCAGCTCCTTGTGCCGGCCGAATCGGTCGGGGAAGAAGACGAAGTCGTTGGCGCTCCAGCCGCTGGCGACACCGATGCCGACGCGCCCTCCGGAGAGGTTGTCGACCATCGACCACTCCTCGGCGACCCGGATGGGGTCGTGGAGGGGTAGGACGACCGAGCCGGCGTTGAGCCGGATGCGTTCGGTCTCGCGGGACAGCGCGGCGGCGAGCACGGCCGGGTTGGGGAAGAGGCCGCCGAAGGAGTGGAAGTGCCGTTCGGGCATCCACAGCGAGTGAAAGCCGTGCCGGTCGGCGAACCGGGCGACGTCCATGAGGAGTTCGTACTGGCCCTGGCGAGGCGCCGACGTGTCCTGTGGGTAGTCGCCGAAGAAGTAGACGCTGAAGTCGGGTGTGCGCGGGACGGCTTCCCGCGTGGGAGCCGTGCGGGGTGCGGCTTCCCGCGCGGGTTCCGTGCGAGGCGCGGTGACCGCCGCGGTGTTCCAGGCCATGGAGGCCACAGGGGCGGCTGTGGGTGCGGGAGTGGCCGGTGCCGGTCTAGGCGGTTCTGCCTTGGGCGGTGCTGCCGTCGGCGGTGCCGTCTTCGGCGCCACGGGCCGCGTCCCCGGGAAGAAGCCCGCCGACCGCAGTTCGCGCAACGAGTCCCGTACGGCGTCGGCGATGAACTCGATGTCGCCGTCCGAGTGGGCGGTGGACAGGAAGAAGTTGCGCCACTCCCACACGTGCACGCCGCGCAGCATCAGGTGGTGGTAGAGCAGCTCCATGTCGGCGCGGTGCTCGAAGCGGAACTGGGAGCCGAAGTGGCTCATCCGCAGCGGGTACTCCTCGGCCTCGAAGAAGCCGTTCAGCGTCGCGGCCAGTTCGGCGGTCCGCGCGTTGAGGCGCTCCTGGAGGTGCGGGCTGTGCTCCTTGAGGTGGGTCAGTACGGCGCGGGCGGCGACCATCGACACCGGGTGCTGGATGTACGTACCGCCGAAGAAGGTGGTGTCGGCGGGCGGGTAGCTGTCGTCGCCGTAGGACCAGTGGCCGCCGTCGACGCCGTCCATGATGTCGGCGCGGCCTGCGATGGCGCCGATGGGGAAGCCGCCGCCGAGGAGCTTGCCGTAGGTGGCGAGGTCCGGGGTCACGCCGTACAGCTCCTGCGCGCCGCGAGGGGCGGGGCGGAAGCCGGTCAGCATCTCGTCGAAGAGCAGCACGATGCCGTGGCGGCGGGTCAGCTCCCTCAGCCTGCGCACGAACTCGGCCGGCTGGAGCTCGGGGTGTCGGCTCTGCACCGGCTCCACGACGACCGCGGCGATGTCGCCGGCGTTCCGGGCGATCGTCTCCAGGGCGGCGTCGCTGCCGTAGTCGAGGACCAGCAGATCGGAGACGGCGGCCTGCGGGATGCCCCGGGAGACGGGCACGGTGATCTGGTCGGTGCCGCTGTGCGAGGACCGGCCCAGGACGTTGTCGGCGTGGCCGTGGTAGGCGCCCAGGAACGAGACGATCTTGTCGCGGCCGGTGGCTGCGCGGGCGAGGCGGATGGCCGCCGAGTTCGCCTCCGTACCGGAGTTGGCGAAGGCGACCCGCTCCAGCCCGGTGAGGTCGGCGAGGAGTTCCGCCGCCTCGCCGGTCTCGATGGTGCGGGGGCCGAGTTGGATGCCCCGGGACAGGTGCTCGCGGACGGCCTCGGTGACGAAGTCGGGCTCGTGGCCGAAGAGCAGGACGCCGAAGCCCATGGTGATGTCGACGTACTCGTTGCCGTCGACGTCCTCGAGCCGTGCCCCGCTCGCCCGGCGGCCGGCGATGGGGTACAGCATCTCCTTCGTGCCGCTGCGGAAGCCGACGACCGCACGGCTGTCGGCCAGGACACGGCGGTAGCGCTGGGCGATCCGCTTCGAGGTCGGCGTTCTGGCGGTGTAGCGGCGTACGAGGTCGGTCAGGTGCTCCTGCTGGGTGTGCGGCGAGACGTCCTGGACCATGCCGGAGGATTTCGCGACCGTCACTCGGGGCCCGTGGGTCCGTGGCGGCTGCGGGGCTTCCGGCGCGGGGGTTTCGCCCATCTGCTCGGCGATGCGCCGCGACAGTTCGGTCATCGCGGCCAGGTCCTGGTCCAGCGCCGCGGAGATGCCGTTCAGCCCGGTCACTTGGCCACCTTGCCGTTGAGCCGGTCCGTCACCGAGGCGGTCTGGAGGGCGAGCAGCTGGGAGAGCTGGGACATCATCTGGAGCTGTATCCGGGACATCTGCTGGATCTTGTGGGCGAGGTCCTCCAGCTCCTCGCGGGTCGCGTACTCGGGAGCGGAGGCCATAGCGGCGGGGGCGGGCTCCGGAGTCGGTGCCTGTGCGACGGGCTCCGGAGCGGGTACCGGTGCGACGGGCTGCGCCGGCTCGGCCCTCGGCGCCGGGGATCCGGTCGGCGCTGTCCCGGTCGTGTCCGGTATCTGGGCGACGATGAACTCCGCCAGCCGACGCGGCGTGCCCGTCTCCTCCAGCAGCTGTCTCATCGTCACCTTGACGTGATGCGCCTGCTCCAGCTCCCGCAGCACACTGATCATCTGCAGCGAGTCGGCGCCGAGGTCGAAGAAGTTCGCGTCGCCGACGATCGCCGACGGATCCGCTCCGAGGTGCCGGGCGGTCGCCTCGACGATGCTCTGGAGTACCCGTGCGACCGCTGCCTCTTGCTGCACCACGTCGGTTCCCTTTCTCGCTGCTGATCTCGTACTCAGGGGCGTCGACCGGTGCCCCATCCAGTGGTTCCTGTGCTGGAATCGGTATCCGGGCAGCGGCACGCGTCTGCCACCGCTGCCCGCCAGGAGCACGTCCCAGCCGAGGTTCGCTCCGGCGCAGTGCAGTCCCGCCGCCGCACCCCAGAGGGCGCCGAGTCCGGTGCCGCGCCGCAGGGACGGCAGCGCCGGTACGTCGGGCAGGGCCCGGCGGGCCAGACCGCTGAGGGTGGTGTGCGGCCCTATCTCGAGCAGGACGCCGGGCGACTCGGTGCCGATGCCGCGCAACGCCTTGTCGTAGCGGACGGGTTCGCGGGTATGGCGGATGAGGTGGTCCGTGTCGGGGATCCAGCCGGGCGGGCGGGTCGTACCGTCCAGGGCGCTCACGAAGGGGATGCGCACCGGACGGAAGTCCACGTCGCCGAGGACCTTCTCGAACTCGGCCAGCATCGGTTCCATCAAGGCGGTGTGGAAGGCGCGGGTCACCGGCAGCCGCCGGCCCGGTGTGCCGCATTCGTCCAGCAGCGCGCAGGCCCGGTCGACGGCGGCGACGGGCCCGGCGAGCACCTGGAGGCGTTCTCCGTTGGCCACGGCCGGCTCCAGTCCGGGGACCTCGGCGGCCAGGGCGAGGGCGGCGGCCCGGTCGATCGGTGCCGCGACCATCGCGCCCGGCGCGCAGCGCTGCCGCATCAGCCGGCCTCGTTCGGTGGTGAGGCGCAGCCCGTCCTCCAGGGACAGGGCTCCGGCCGTGTACAGCGCGGCGTACTCCCCGACGCTGTGCCCGGTCACGGCGTACGGTTCGACGCCGGCGTCGCGCCACAGCCGGACGAGGGCGCACTGCAGGGCGAAGAGCGCGGGCTGCGCGGTGTCCGTCTCCCCGAGCGGCCCCTCCCCCGGTACGTCCGCCGGGTCCGCCGTGCGCAGTGTGTCGAGCAGGGAGTCGCCGGTGAGGCCGCGGTAGTGCTGCTCGCAGGTGTCGAGCACCTGGCGTACGGCGGGGAAACGCGCGTAGAGCGCGTCGGCCATGCCCGGATATTGGCTGCCCTGCCCGGTGAACTGGAACGCCACGCGTGGGGTGCCTTCCCCGGATGCCGTCCCCGTGGTGACCGTCGCCGGGGCGGTTCCGGTCAGCCAGGAGTCGAGTGCCTCTGCGAGGGCTGCCGGGGTGGAGCCCCGGACCGCGAGTCGGTGACGGCCGTGGACCCGGCCCAGGGCGGCGGTGGTGACGAGGTCGGCCGGGTGCGGTGCGGGCGGCCGGCGTAACCGGTCCCGGAAGGCGCGGGCGTTGTCCGCGAGCGCCTCCCGGCTGCTCCCCGAGACCAGCAGCACATCAGGCGGCGCGGTGTCGCCGGTCCGGGGCGCCGGCTCGGGGGCCTGTTCCAGGATCAGATGGACGTTGGTGCCGCCCACGCCGAGTGAGGTGAGGCCCGCGCGGCGGGGGACGTCGCTCTTCGGCCAGGGCCGGGCGGTCCGGGGGATGTAGAAGGGGCTGTGGTCGAGGTCGATGAGGGGGTTGGGCTCGCTGAAGTTCGCCATCGGCGGGATGACACCGTGGCGCAGGACCAGCAGGGCCTTGACGAGGCCGGCCAGTCCGGAGGCGGCGTCGAGGTGGCCGATGTTGGCCTTGGTCGAGCCCAGGGCGCAGTAGCCGTCGCGGTCGGTGTCCTCGCGGTAGGCGCCGGCCGCGCCGTCGAACTCGATGGGGTCGCCCTTGAGCGTGCCGGTGCCGTGGGTCTCCAGGTAGCCGATGGTGTCGGCGCCGACGCCTGCGCGTCGCAGGGCCTGGCGGATGGCCGCGCGCTGGCCCTGGGCGCTGGGGGCGGTGAAGGCCTTCTTGTCGGCGCCGTCGTTGCCGATGCCCCAGCCGCGGACGACGCCGTGAATGGTGTCGCCGTCGGCCTCCGCCCGCGCCAGCCGCTTCAGGACGACGGCCAGGACGCCCGTGCCTCCGACGGTGCCGTCGGCGCCGGCGTCGAAGGCCCGCAGACGGCCGGATCGGGACAGGATCGAGCCCTTGACGTAGCGGTAGCCCAGGACCTGCGGCACGTGGACGGCGGTGGCGCCGACGAGGGCGATGTCGCAGTCCCCCATGAGCAGCGACTGCGCGGCCGACTGCAGGCCGACCAGGGAACTGGAGCAGCCCGTCTGGACGTTGACGGCGGGGCCGGTCAGGCCCAGCCGGTAGGCGACCCGGGTGGCGGTGAAGTCGGCGTAGTTGCCGACCGTGACCTGCATACCCGAGGTCCAGTCGGGCACCGGCCCGTTGGGCAGGACGTTGTTGAGCAGGTAGTTCTGCATTGTGTAGAGGTGGTAGCCGGTGCTGGCCCAGACGCCGGCGCGGGTGCCCTCCCGTTCGTCCGGGTAGCCGGCGTTCTCCAGGGCGTGCTGGGCGCATTCCAGGAACATGCGGTGCTGCGGGTCGGTGAGCTGGGCCTCGCGGGGGCTCATCGCGAAGTGCTGGGCGTCGAAGCCGGCGATGTCGTCGAGGAGCCCGGACGCGCCGACGAAGTCCTCCGCCTCGTACTCCTCGGCGGGCACACCGGCGGCGGCGAGTTCCTCGTCGGTGAAGCGGGTGACGCAGTCCGTGCCGTCCCGGATGATCCGCCAGAAGTCCTCGGGCGTGTCGGCGCCGGGGAGCCGGAAGGCCATGCCGACGACGGCCATCCGCGGGTCGGGCTCGCTGGTGCTCATCAGCCGCGTCCCTCCGTCACCGTCGGCTGGTCACGGCCTGCCGTTTCCTCCGCGGGCGGGTCGGGTGCTCTCCTGCCCCGGCGCAGAAGCCAGCCGAGCAGGATCAGGCACAGGACGATCGCGAGGCCGTGGAAGGCGCCCACCACCTGCAGCGGCGAGAAGGCCTCCAGGAGGGCGCCGCTGACGAGCATGCCGAGCCCGAACCCGAAGTTCTCCACCGAGGCGGTGAGCCCGAAGAGGCGGCCGCGCTGCTCGTCGGGGGCGGTCTGCAGCCTCGACACATAGACGATCTCGGTGAACCCGTCGGCGGCTCCGGCGACGAGCGCCGCGATGACGGCGGGCACGGTCGGCAGCCCGCTGAAGACCACGATGAAACCGGCCGACATCACAACGGCGCCGAGCGCGAAGGCCCGCTCCCCCGGTGTCTGTCCGGACTTCTTGGTGACCCGGCCGATCACCTGCTGGGCGACGATGTTGCCGATGGCCCAGGTGGCCCAGAACTGGCTGATGAACGTGGCCGGATGGTCGGGGTCCAGACTGCTGGAGTAGATGGGGAGGGCGACGTTGTGGGACGAGGAGCCCAGCCCGTCGACCGCCCGGATGGCGACCATCGCCATGAGTACCGGTGCGGTGCCCAGCAGCATCCGGGCCGTCCAGCGCGCGGCGGCGGAGTCCTTCGCGGAGCCGGCGCCCGCGGGGCCGGTGGCCGACCTGGTGCGGACGGGCAGCAGGAACAGCATGGTCGCGGAGACCAGGAAGGTCGCGGCGTCCAGCGCGAACGCCGCGGAGTAGCCGAATTGCGCCACGACCACGCCCGATGAGGCGAAGCCGGCGATCATGGCGAGCGAACGCCCGGTCACGAGCAGCCCGTTGGCCCGGACCCGGTGCTCCGCACCGACGATCTCGGGGATGCTGCTGCGCAGGGCCACCTGGGAGAGCGTGGAGCAGCCGCCCGTGACCACGGCCAGGACGTACAGCAGTCCGGGGCGTATCCCGTCGGGGGCGAGCAGCAGCGACAGCAGGGCCACGGCCTGGCACAGGTCGGCGCCGACCATCAGGCGCTTGCGGTCGTAGGCCGAGACGAGCCGGCCGCTCACCCAGCCCGACACGACACTGGTCGCCAGGCGTACGGCCATGAAGAGGCCGGCCGCCAGCGCGCTGCCGGTGGCGTCGTAGACGAAGACATTCAGCGCCACCATGTTCAGATAGCTGCCGTACGCCGAGATGCCGTTGCCCAGAACGAGCAGACGGAAGTACCTCATGCACCTTCCTCAGGTCTGCATCAAGGGGTGTGAAGGGTGTGAGACCGGGATCGCCTGGCCCGCACGCTCAGTGGCGGTGCGGGATCCAGGCGGACGGAAGGGGCCGGTGAGGTCGCCCGTCGTATGGCGTGTTCATGCCCCGATGCCGGCCCAGCACAGAAACCATTCCCCCCAATACGCCACCGGATGGCGGCCATTGAGTCGACACCCAAGCAGACCCGGACAGGCGTGTTCAAGACTCGGAAGTGGTCCAGACGACTTCCGGTCCGGATTTGGCGATTTCGAAGCGCTCGCGGCAGGCGCACATGTCAGCGCCGACGGACCGTCAGAAGATGTGCCACGCGAAGGCGTAGGGCTGCGGGAAGCGGGTGATGCGGTGGGCGCGGACGACGACCGTGACCTCTCCGGCGGGAATGTCGTCCCACTGGACCTGTTCGACGTTGTTGGTGCGGTCGAACCCGGCGGACGTGCCCATGTTCCCGTGGCGCTCACGGCCGTCGGCGGTTCGGACGACGAGGTCGAGGTCGTTCTGCAGGGCCGCGCCGGGAGGGTCCGTCCAGACCAGGGTGACCTTGAACGTCGGCTCCGGGCCGCCGTCCCGTTCCGGGATCTCCATGCGCAGCAGTTCCTGTTCGCCCTGGTCCAGCGGGCCGCCCTCGTGGAAGCCCGAACGCCGGCCGTCTCCGGGGAGGACCACCGAACGGGAGAGGTCGACACGGCCGAAGCCGGAGTCGTTGTTGGGCGACGGGCCCGCCTCCGACGGGATGTACTGGCCCGGGAGTTCGACAGCGCCGTTGATCAGCATGGCTTTGACGAGTGCCGCGCTCGGCCGGGGGGTGCCGTTCCTCACCAGGGTCTCGCGCAGGACCGCCACACAGCCGGCGACCAGGGGCGCGGCCATGCTCGTGCCGCTCAGGAAGTGGAATCTCGGGTCCGCGGAGGCGCCGAAGGGGTCACCGGGGAGGCTCGCCGCGGCACGTGACAGCGCGGAGAGAATCGAGGTGCCGGGGCCGACGACGTCCGGCTTGATCCGGCCTTCCCGGGTCGGCCCGCGGTTGCTGAAGGCGGCCATTCCGTCCGGGTCGTCCGCCTGCCGGTCGTCGCGGAGCGGATTGACGGGAAAGTCCTGGCTCCAGAGTTGGCCGTAGGTGGAGCTGATTCCCGGGCGGCCGCTCTCGCTGGCCCCGATGGTGATGCAGTTCTTGGCCGCCCCCTCCGATCCGACGTCCCCCAGGTTGACGCGGCCGTCACGGTCCCGGTCGTTGCCGTCGTTGCCTGCCGCGAAGCAGATCACGAGGTCCTCGTTGTTCCAGACCATGTCGTCGATCTCGCGAGCGCTCCTGTCGTACGGCCGTCCCGGCACGGTGGAGCCCCAGGAGTCGGTGTGCACGCGCGCGCCGTCGTCGTCGTAGGGAGGTGTGAAGAGGTCGCGCAGGTCATCGGGGATTCCGCCGAGCTGCCCGTGACGGTCCATGAGCGACTGCAGCACCAGGGTGGCCCGGGGCGCGGTGCCCTGGACGGCTCCGCCCATCGCGGCGGACGTGCCGTTGCCGAGCACGGAGCCCGCGACGTGGGTGCCGTGCCCGTCGGGGTCGTCCGCCCGGGTGGGTCGGCCGAGGGCGTACAGACGGGCGACCCGGCCCGTGAACGCGCTGTGCACATTGGTGGTGGAGCCCAGGTCGAAGCCGGAATCGGCCACGGCCACGACCTGCCCCGCGCCTTGTTGCGGGGTGCCGTCCACGACCACGTCGGCGTGCAGGATCGGCCGGGCGACACTGTTGTACAGACTCCGCTCGGGGACCTCTTCGACCTGCCGCACCTCGTCCACCGCTGTGAGCGCGGCCAGGGAGTCCTCCGGCACCTCCACACGCAGTTTGTCGCGGGCCGGACGCACGTCGTCGGGGCTGAGCCCGGCCGCTGCCGCGATCCGCTGCCGCACCTCATGCGCGCTCGGGTCGACATCGTCATGGAAGGCGATGTCGACGGTGCGCGTCCCCGGCGCCAGCGCCTCGGCGGGTGCCCGAAGGAGCGAGATGTCCGGCCGCAGGCCTTCCCCGCGCAGCGATGGAGCGATCTTGAAGCCTTCGAGATACACATCCGCCCAGGTCACGAACGGCAGGTCGCGGACCGCGTCCAGGTCGGACGGCTGGTACCCGCACAGGTAGGTGTTCTCCGGCACGTACTCATGGATCACCGCGCCCAGCTGCGCCAGTTGGGCCTTCTCCTCGGCGGAGAGCACGTGGTCGGTCTGGACGAGCAGGTAGTTGGACCGGGAGGCGTCCTCGGCGATCAGGGATGCGTCAGCCAACTCGTTTCGCTGGGCCAGCGGGTCGACCGTCACCCCGTTGATGGTGATGCGGGCCATGCTTGCGCTCCGTGTTCCGTGAGCTCCGTCTTTCGGGAGGCTTCAGACGAGGGTGAAATCCATGACGAGGGGACAGTGGTCGGACGCCTTGGGCTTGTCGGTGCCGACGCCCGGGAACCGCGGCCCGGGGTAGCGGTCCGCTCGCAGCGGCAGGCCCTTGCGGAGGATTTCGGGCACCGACTCCGCGGACGCCGCGGCGAGGGACGCCGAGGGGAGCAGGTAGTCGAGTTGCCGGTACTCGTTGCCGCCCCGGAAGAAGTGGGTCCACTGGTCGGCCTCGGGACGGCGGGACACCACGTTCTCGAGTTGGTCCCAGGCGACGAGGCCGTCGATGCCGGAGCCGCCGTCCGGCCCGAGGTAGTCGTTGAGGTCACCGAGGACGACGAACGGATGGTCGCCGGGAGAGGCGGATCCGAAGCGCCCGGTGACGAGCTCCTTCACCTTCTCGGCCTGGCGCTGCCTCTTGTCCCGGGTCTGGGGGCGCCCACCCATCATGGACTTGAAGTGGTTGACGAAGAGCGTCACGGTCGTGCTCTTCGATTCGCTCTCCCGCACCTCGACATCGACTTCGAGACAGTCCCGCGAGAACAGGGACGCGGTCGGACTCCCGGGGTCCATCAGGTGCTGGTGAGAGCGGATGCGGGTGATGGGCAGCTTGGACAGCACGGCGACGTCGATGAGGCGTGGATCGTTGCCGTCCACCCCCGCGACATAGGGGTACTCGGCGCGCCCGCCGAGGGCCTGTGACCGGAAGTGCTTCAGGGTGTCGACGTTCTCGACCTCCTGGAGAGCGAGCACGTCCGCGTGGATCTCACGCACCGCCGCTGATGTGATGGCCTTGTCGTCGACGCCCAGCTCCTCGAACTGGGTCTGGTCGACGACCCAGCCGCGGGTGTTCGCGGCAGCGGGGTTGACACCGTCTTTGAACCGCCATCGGGCGAAGAGGTTTTCGACGTTGAAGGTCGCCAAACGCAATGTCGTGGACATAGGCCCTCCCACGACCGGATCGCAGCTCCGGCACCGCCGGGGCCATGCGGAGGGAATACCCGTGCGAGGGCCGGCGGCATCCGTTGTGCCGTCCGTCAGCCCCGGTCCACGGGCAAGCCCGCGGTCATATGACCAGTGTCCGCCTGACCTGGGGCCGCGGCAACGTGAGGCTCCTTCCGTCAGCTCCCCCGTCTGACCGAGATACCGAAGGACGACGCCCGATGCTGCGGCCCTGCCCGGCGTTCAGCGGCGCAGATCCGCCTCGTTCGCGGTCGCGATGACGCGGTCGCGTTCGGTGCGGGAGAGCAGGTTTTCGGACAGCCAGCGGTCCGCGAGGGTGCGTACGGCGCGCACGAACTGGGCGGAGGTCAGGAACGGGGCCTGTTGCCACAGGGCGTCGAGGAACGTCTGGCCGTCCGGGCGGGCTCGGTTGGGGACGCCCGAGTCGGCTGTGCCGAACACGATGACGGGTTCGGAGCGCTTGAAGTAGGCGTGGTAGGGGGCGTCGTTGCCCAGATGGAAGGGGGCGAGGGTGAGGTTGTGGGTGGTGAAGTGCAGCGGGCGGGAGGCGGGTTTGATCGCGTCGGCCAGGTCACCGCGGAGCGTGAAGTCCTTGTAGAAGGAGAAGGTGCGGAATTGCTGCTCCGCGCTTTGGGCTGTCAGGAGGAGCGGGCCGTAGAAGAGTGACTGGACGGCCGGGTCGTCCAGGGCTCGTTCGATGTGCAGGCGGTAGGGCGTCGAGACGCGGATGCGGTCGCCCGGGCGCCAGTTTCTGTTCAGGGTGAGGTAGGTGCCGGGTGCGGCCCGGCCCTCTTGCGGGGTTCCGTTGACCGTGACCGTGACGCCTGTCGTGGCCCAGGACGGGATGCGGAGTCTGACGGCGAGTCTGCCGCCGCCCTCGCGGAAGGTCAGGGTGCGTACGCCCTCGGCCGGGTAGTCGCTCGTCTGCTCGATGACGAGACCGCGCTCCGGCCAGCGCAGCGTGGAGGCCAGGTACAGGTTGACGGACAGGGTGTTGCCGTCGGCGGAGCGGAAGTAGACGGAGTCCTGGTACTTGGTGTGGTTCTCCATGCCGGTGCCGCCGCAGCAGGTGCCGGTGTTGCCGTATCCGCGTCGTACGCCCGGGCCCATGCCGACGAAGTAGGTGACCTCGGGGCTGTCGGTGCTGGGGGTGTCTCTGCGGGAGGCGAGGATGTGGTTGGTCAGGCCCCGTTCGTAGTAGTCCATGTAGGCGGGGTCCGGCTCGTGGAAGAAGAGCTGCCGGCTCAGTTTGAGCATGTTGTACGTGGCACAGGTCTCGGCGTTCTTGTCGTCGAGGGTCGCCGCGATGGCGCCGCGGGTGCGGAACATCTCGCCCTGGCCGGTGCCGCCCAGGGCGTAGGTGCGGGAGCCCTCGACCATGCCCCAGAAGTTGCGGGCCGCGGCGGCGTAGGTCTCCTCGCCCGTGTGGTCGAACAGGCGGAGGTAGCCGGTGAACTGCGGGATGTGCTGGTTGGCGTGCTTGCCTTCCAGGACGTCACGGTTCTCCGCACAGGCGTTGAGCAGCGTGGTGTTGTCGAAGCAGCGGGCGGCGGCGAGGTGTTCCGGCCAGCCGGTGAGGGCGTAGAGGTCGGTCATGACCTCGTTCATGCCGCCGTACTCGCCGGCGATGTAGATCGACCACATGCGTTCCAGCTGCGCCTTCGGCAGCCGGCCCAGGCGGCTGTGCACCCAGTCGCCCATCTTCGCGGCGATGGTGAGCGCCTGCGGGTTGCCGGCCAGGGTGTGTGCGTCCAGGAGGCCGCGCATGATCTTGTGACAGGTGTAGTACGGCGCCCAGATGGTGGGGTACGTGGTGTAGCTCTCCAGGAGGATGAAATGGGTCTCCGGGTAGGCCGCCAGGTAGCCGGGGTGGCTGGGTTTCGGATTGCCGTGTTCGGCGAGGGCCTGCCGGCACTCGCCGAGGGCCGTGATCAGGTAGTCGAGCTTGGACTTGAGGGCGGCCTCGCGGGTGTCGGCGTACGCCTGCGCGATGAGGCTGAGGAAGTGGCCGCCGTAGTGGCCGCGCAGATTGCCGTCGGCGGTTTCCCAGCCGCCCGGCGGCCGTGCGCCGCGCGTGTCCAGTCCGGCGTTCGCGCGGAAGACGGCCAGGATGCGGTCGGCCGGGTAGGCGCGGGCGTAGTCGAGCATCAGGTCGCGCTTGGCCCGGAAGACGCCCCCGCCGAGGGTGACCTGGTCCAGGCCGAAAGGCCGCACCGCCCAGGTCGGCTGGGCGGGCAGCGCTCGCGCGGTGACCCCGGCTGCCTCGGCAGTGGAGCCTGCGGTGGCGGCTTGGGCCGTCGGGCCGGAGGTGATGAGCGGGGTCGCTGTGGCCGCGGCGCCGGCGGTCAGGCTCAGCACGCGGCGTCGGGAGGGTGGCTGGAACATGACGCGCTCCGATCGTCGTCGGTCATCGGCGGGCAGGAGAGGTCCCACCCGGGTCGCGCGGGGGTGTCACGGTGATCGTGGCCGTGGCGCGGTGGGAGGTGTCCGGCACGGTTCCCCTGACCTCGAAGGTGCCGGGCCCGGCGTACTGGTCCGGGTCCATCGGGACCCAGGTGACCTGTGTCCGGCTGTCCCTGGAGCCGTCGTTGTAGGTGGCGACCACCGTGGCGGGGAGCGTGGGGGCCCTGCCGGGGCGGGTGGTGGCGCGTTCCTCCGCGATGCTGGTGATCTCGACGGCGTCGGTGTGCCGTACCCATACGGTGGCGGTGACCGGCTGGGCGGTTCGGTCGGCGAGGCCGGTGATCGTGACGCTGGTGCCGCCCTCGGCGACCTGGTCCTCGGTCAGGGCCGGCCAGGCCACGGGTGAGCGCGCCGTGGAGCCGTCGGCGTATACGAGCGTGACCTGTTCGGGCAGGTCGGGGACGGTGCCGCGGAGGGTGGGGATGTGGGTCTCGCGTACCGACTCCGGTGCCTCGGCGTAGACCTTCCATTCCTGTACGCCGAGGGCGAGATTCGGGTGCCCGGTGAGCTTCGCGCGCAGTGCTGTGGTGGTGACCGGGCTGAACGTCGTCCGGTTGTAGCGGTTCTCTGCGGTGCCGTAGCCGCTGGGCGCGGGGACCTCGCGCCAGGTGTCGCCGTCG
This sequence comes from Streptomyces sp. NPDC057002, assembly GCF_042673825.1. NCBI lineage: Bacteria > Bacillati > Actinomycetota > Actinomycetes > Kitasatosporales > Streptomycetaceae > Streptomyces > Streptomyces sp. NPDC057002. The sequence goes on along the minus strand of NZ_JBHURZ010000002.1, from coordinate 1,336,350 downwards.
CGGTATTCGATGACCCAGGAGGCCGGAACTCCCACGCCGTCGGCCGCGCCCGGCTGCGCGTCGCGGAATAGGTACAGGTCGGAGCCGTCCACACGGACCGGGTCCTCCCAGTTGTACTGGATCCACTGGGTGTCCTTCCGGGGCCAGCTGCCCCAGCGCGGGGCGTCGGACGACGATGCCGGTTCGCGGCCGTCGTTGATCGCGGCCACCGACTCCCAGCCGGAGGTGTAGGACGCCGTGGGGGTCGCGGACGGTGCCAGGTTCACCCGGCCGTCGCCGAGTTCCTCGACCTTCACGACGACCTGTTTCGACGATGTCAACGCGCTGTCGGTGGCGGTGAGTTCGAGGGTGTAGGTGCCTGCCTTGGTGAACCGGGCGACCGTGGTGGGGGCTCGGGGGTCGTCGAAGATGACCGTGCCGCCTTCAGGGCCGTCGGCCGTCTTCCAGGAGGCGGAGAGTTCCCGCTTCGGCAGCCCGTCGTCCTCGGTGATGCCGGTGAGTCCGACCTGGCCCGGCCGGGTGTACGTCGGGTCCCGCCAGGCCTCGACGTAGGGAGGCCGGTTGCGGGCCGTCGGCGGGCGCGCGTCGGTGTCGAAGGCCTGGATCTCCTTGAGGCCGCTGGTGTGGCCGTCACGGTGGCGCATGAGCACGCGCAGCTTGCCCGTGGTCACCTCCTGGAAGCGCACCCGGTTGAGGTTGGCGCGCGGGTAGGCCGGTGACTTGGCCGGCCGGGCCACGTCCCTCCACCGGCCGCCCCGATCCTGGTACTGCACGGTGTAGAAGGCCGGTTCGGCGTAGCCGCCTTGCCGCTTGTCGCCGGCGAAGTGGAGCCGGACGTCGTCGACCGTGCGGGTGCGGCCGAAGTCGATCTCGTACCAGTCCTCGGTGTTCCCGGAGCCGCGGGCGCCCCAGGAGGGCTCGTTGACGGTGAAGCCGTCGACGGCACCGTCGACGCCCCGGCCCTCGGCCTCGTGGGAGGCACGGGCGGTGGCGCCGGCGGCGAGGTTCTTCCCGGCTGTGCCCGTGAGGTCCCGGCCGGCCTTGGCGAACAGGTCGGTGACGCGCTCCTTCGGGCCGTAGGTGACGTCCTGCGGCTCGGCGACATCCGTGCGCAGGCCGGTGGTCCTCGCCTTGGCTCCGCCGCCGTCGGGGAAGGTGACCTTGCGGGTCGTGGGGTCGTAGACGAGGTGGGTGAGGCGGTCGGCGGTGAAGGCGAGCTTGCCGTCGAGGTAGAGGGAGTACCCCTCGGGGACCCGCTTGCCGTACGGGCGTTTTCCGTCGCCCGGTTCGTCCCACAGGACGGCCGCGTCCGTGCCCCGGTAGTTGATGTCGGTGACCGCGAAGTGCGGCCAGTCGACGTCGATCGGCCACAGCTCGATCTTCCGGTCGTCGCGCGGCCTGAACCCCATCGCGTCCTCGATGACGGTCCAGTTGGTGGTGCCGAGGATGGTGTGGTGGATCCAGGAGCGGTAGCCGATCTTCTGCGGGTCGGCACTGCCGTCGGACCAGAATTCGTTCTGGTCGGGGTACCGGTTGTCGCCGTCGATGTAGTGGGCCCAGGCGTTCCAGGACAGCAGCTTCTTGTACCAGGTGCGGTCGATGTACTTGCTGGGGTACTTCCGCAGCACCGAGGAGAGGAAGCGGAAGGTGACGGTGGAGTTGATGACGGAGAAGTTGTTGCTCCCGGGGTGGCCCTGCTCCGCCGCCTCCGCCTTGTCGGCCTGGTTGGCCGTGAAGAACGGGAAGACGGGGTACTGCTTCGCGTCGGCCCACAGCCGCAGTGCCTCGAGGTACTGCGGGTCCTCCTCCGGTGTGGGCATCAGGCCCACGCTGTACGGGTAGTAGTTGTTGATCTCCTTCCACGGCACCAGGGTGTCGCCGGCGACGTGGCGGTGCTTGAGCAGTTTGTCCTTCGGGTCCCAGAGGTGGTCGAGGACCGCCTTCTTCACCCGGTTCGCCGTCCCGCGCATCTCGTCGGCCTTCGCCTTCTCGCCGAGCAGGTCGTAGGCGCGGGCAGCCGCCGTCGCGTTGCTGTAGACGTAGGCGGATTCGGCGCGGTCCAGGTTTCCGGGCTTCCAGTCGAAGGAGACCGCGTCGGCGTCGTTGCCGGTCATCGCGCCCCAGTCGTACTCGATCAGCCCGTTGCCGTCCTCGTCGTAGTTCTCGAGCTGGCCGCGGACGTCCTTCTCCGCGTACCGGGCGAGGTTGCGCACGATGCCGTCGGGGCCGCCGTGCACCTGGTAGGAGCGCCAGGCCGCCTCGGAGATGTACTGGGTGTAGCTGTTGGACCAGTTCTCCGGGTCGCCCGGGTTGTCGGTGTACTTGCCGTTCTTCGAGACCTCTCCGGCCGACACCCACGGGCCGTACGAGTAGCTCGGGTCGCGCAGGTACTTGAGGTCGTCGACGAACATGCCGACGGTGAGGGCGATGGCGTTGTTGTAGCCGAGCACGCCCTCCATTGAGGTGGGGAACTGGTAGTCGCTGCCCGGGATGTCGGCGTCGAGGTAGTTGTAGCGCAGCAGCCACCAGCGGTAGTACAGCGTCTTCTCGATGTTGTCGTCGGGGACGTCGAGGTAGGGCAGGTTCTCGGCCCACCAGCGGTTGTACGTCTGGACGTGCCGGCGGAAGGCGGTGGCCGGGGACGCGGTGCGCACGGAGTCGTACTCCGGGCGGGAGTCGGTGATCTCCTCGGTGACGAAGCCGAGTTGGACCTTGGTGGTGAGAGTGCGGCCTGCCGGCAGGGTCAGCGTGCGGGTCAGCGACTCGTCCTCGGCGGTGAAGCCGTCTCCGCTGAGGCGGGGGAAGACGGTCGTGAGGTTGTTCTTCGCGGGCACCGCGCCGGTGAGCTCCCGGCCCTCGGCGGTCGTCGTGTAGGGGGACGTGGCGCTCAGCGTCACCTCACGGCGCTCAGGGCCGGTGTTGGTGAGGGCCAGGTTGGTCACGGCGGCGTTCGCTTCGGTGATGAACTTGGTCTGTGTCACCTTCAGGCCGGTGGCCTCGTGGGTGAACTCGCTGCGCCAGTGGCTGGGGGTCTGGGTGCGGGCGCCGGTGTTCTCCCGCAGGGTGAGGTCCTCGCCGTCGACGTTCAGGGTGATGGTGTACGCGGACCGGTTGTCGATGCTCTCCCAGTAGGCGACCTTGCCGGCGAAGCCCAGCCGGGACGGTTCGTGTTCCTTCATGAACACGGCCCGTCCCCGGGTGAACAGCCAGTCCCCCGACGGGTCCTCGCCCTTGCGGGCCAGCATGCGGTCCATCCAGAAGTCGGTGCCGTCACCGGCTCTGCGGTCGGCCTCGTACTGGGCGCGCAGGGTGCGGTGGACGGTGAAGCCGGCCGGGAGCGTGGGGACGGGGTGGTCGGATCCGGTGTAGACCGGGTAGCCGATCGCCGTGTTGTCCGCCGCTGCCGGGCCGGTGGCGGCGAGCGGGGCCAGCAGGCCCAGGGCCAGCGCCCCGGCCAGGATGCCGCGGCGGTGTCGTCTTCGCTGTGCGGGCACGGCTACCTCTCGGTGGGCGTTGTCGGGGGCCGGGTCGTCGGCAGCCACACACGCATGGTCGAGGGGCCGCGGTTCGCCCAGGAGTGGTACGGGACGAGGGTGATGGCCTCGGGGCCGGTCGCGGGCGCGGTGGCTTCGTCGGCCGACCGGTACGGCCAGGCGGTGTCGTGCGGTTCGGCGAGTTCACCGGGCGCCAGGACCGTGTCGCCCGGCCCGTCCTCCGGTGCGGCGGACGGATCCACGCGGAGCGCGTCGACGTCGTGCCCGTCCGGCAGGTCGGTGGATTCGGCGCAGTACACGAGGGGTCCGCGCTGGACGGCCACCGTGCCGCGTGTCGCGTCGATGCGGGGGTCGGAGCGGATCCAGCGCGGGGTGACGGGCAGTTCGAGGCGTATCTCGTCGCCGGGCCGGAAGACCCTGGTGACCTGTGCCGTGCCGGGGGCTATAGTACGGCGGTTCCCGTCCGGGTCGACCAGCCAGGCGGTCTCCCCCGCCGTCCACGCGGGGACGCGCAGGGACAGGGTCCAGGGACGGGCCGGGGAGCGGCTGATCCGCAGGGCCACGGTCCCGCCGGACGGGTAGTCGGTACGCACCCGCAGCGCCACGCCCTGTCCGTCGGCCAGGGAGGTGGCGAGTTCCGCGTCGGCGTACTGGTGCAGTTGCAGGCCGTCGTCGTCCGCCGTGGCCAGGTAGGCGGGCAGCTGGGCGAGCGTGCGCGCCACGTTGGTCGGGCAGCAGGAGACGGCGAACCAGGGGGCGCGCAGGCCCGAGTCGGCGCGCGGGCTGACTCGGTCCGCCGGGGGCGCGGTGCCCCGGTGACGGCGGTGCAGGGTGTTGGCGTAGAAGAAGGACCGGCCGTCCTCGGACGGGGAGGCCGCGATCACGTTGAACAGGGTCCGCTCGGCCAGGTCCGCGAAACGCGGCTCGCCGGTGGCGAGCAGCAGCCGCCAGGCGAGCATCACGGAGGCGACCCCGGCGCAGGTCTCCGAGTAGGCACGGTCCGGGGGCAGCACGAAGTCGTCACCGAAGGACTCGTCGCGGTGGTGCGAGCCCATCCCGCCGGTCAGATAGGTCCGCCGGGCGACCGTCGCCTCCCACTGCCGTACGACGGCGGCGAGCAGCGCGTCGTCCCCGGTCTCCACCGCCACATCGACCGCGCCTGCCGCGAGATACAGGGCGCGCACGGCGTGGCCGCGCAGAGCCGTGGCCCGGCGGACGGGCAGGTCGTCCTGGAAGTAGGCACGGCCGAACTCGATGTCGGCGAGGGTGCCGTGGCCGCGCCGGCCGAGGAACAGCGCGGCCTGGTCGAGGTAGCGCTGCTCCCCCGTCAGCCTGGCGAATTCCACCAGCGCCGTCTCGATCTCGGGGTGCCCGCAGACGCCCTGGTTCCCGCCAGGTCCGAAGACGGCGCAGAGGTGATCGGCGGCCCGGCGGGCGATCTTCGTCAGCTCGCCCTCGCCCCGGGCGCGGGCCTGGGCCACACCCGCCTGGATGAGGTGCCCATGACAGTAGAGTTCGTGGCCCCATTCGAGGTCGCTGTAGCGGGGCTGCTGTCCGGGGTGGCCGAAGGCGGTGTTCAGGTAGCCGTCCGGGTGCTGGGCGGGGGCGATGACGTCGGTGAGCGCGGCGACGTCCCCGTCGTACGAAGCGCCCTCCCAGGACATGGCCTCGAGGAGCTTGTAGATCTCGGAGTCGGCGAACTCCCGGCCGTGCCGGTCGCTGTGCACCCGGCCCTCGGCGGCGGCCCGGAAGTTGCCGGTCCAGCCCTCGCGTTCCATCCAGTCGCGGCAGTGGCCGAGTGTCGCGGTCGCGTTGGTATGGCGGCGCCGGGCCCAGAAGCCGCCGGTGATCCGGACCTCGTCCAGGCCGAGCGGGCGCAGCCGGCCCCGGGTCGGCGCCACCGGCAGCACGAGCGAGCGTGCCGTGTTCTCCCTCACCAGTCCATGCCTTCGTCTACGTCCTTCCGGTTGTCCGTGGAATCGGTCGTGCGGTGGCTCAGCCCTTGAGGGCGCCGGACATGAAGCCCCTGATGTAGTGCCGTTGCAGCAGCAGGAAGAGCAGCAGGCAGGGCACGGCGAGGACCACCACGCCCGCCTCGGTGGCTCCGTAGTCGACGGCGCCCATGCTCTGCTGCCGCAGGTTGGCGACGGCCAGGGGCAGCGGTGCCTTCTCGCTGTCGGAGATGAGGATCAGCGGTGCGATGAAGTCGTTCCAGGCGGCGAGGAACGCGAACAGTCCCACGGTGATCAGTCCCGGCCGCACCGCCGGCAGCAGGACGCGGCGCAGCGCGCCCGCCGTGCCGCAGCCGTCGACGAGGGCCGACTCCTCCAGTTCGCGGGGCACCGCCTCGAAGGAGATCCGCATCATGAAGGTGGCGAACGGCAGCTGGAACATGGCCAGGACGAGGCTCAGCCCGATCAGCGAGTTCTGCAGCTGGAGGCGGCCCAGCAGGACGTAGAGCGGGATGAGGAGGGTGGCGTAGGGGACCATGAGGATGGCCAGGGTCAGCAGGAACAGCAGGTTCTTGCCGGGGAAGTCGAAGCGGGCGAAGGCGTAGCCGCCCAGCAGGGACACCCCCAGCGTCAGGGCGACGGTCAGTGCCGAGACGAGCGTGCTGTTGAGCAGGTATCGCCACAGGCCCGCGTCGTAGTCGAGCAGCGTGCGGTAGTTGCCGAGGCCGTAGCCGGACTGCTGGGCGGTGCCGGGCTGGCCGCTCACCGACGCCCAGGCGTTCCACAGCAGCGGGAAGAGGAAGATGACGGCCAGACCGCCGGCGACGACGTAGTGGGGCGTCCGGCCCAGGGCGCGGGTGAGCACCGTGGTGTCCCTTCTCATGAGGCGGCGGGTGTCATGACTCGTCGGCGCGGCGCAGGCCCCGGAACTGCAGGGCGTTCAGCAGGAGCAGCGCGGCCAGCACGAGCATCGAAAGGGCCGCCGCGGTACCGAGGTTCAGCCGCTGGAACGCCTCCCGGTAGATCAGCTGGACGACGGTGACCGTGCTGTTGTCCGGTCCGCCCTTGGTGAGGATGAAGAACTGGTCGAAGGCGAGCAGGGATCCGGTCACGCACAGCAGCAGGCACAGGGCGAGGGAGGGCCGCAGCAGCGGCAGCGTGATGGAGCGGAAGGTCTGGGCGCGGCTCGCGCCGTCCATCCGCGCCGCCTCGTACACCTCGTGCGGGATGCGCTGCAGGCCCACGAGCAGGATCAGCATGTAGAAGCCGGCGAACTTCCAGACGATCAGGAACACCGTCGACCACAGGGCCGAGGCCGGTGAGCCGAGGAAGGACACCGGGTCGTCGACGAGACCGAGGCCTTCGAGGACGCTGCTGAGCGGGCCGGTGGTGGGGCTGTACAGGCCCCAGAACAGGAGCGAGGCGGAGGCCAGGCCGAGGGCGCCGGGCAGGAAGTAGACCGTGCGGAAGAAGCCCGCGCCCGGGCGGGACTCCTGCACCAGCAGGGCCAGCAGCAGCGCCAGGGCGAGCAGGACGACCGTGACGATCACGGTGTAGAGGAGGGTGAAGCGGATCGCGGGCCAGAACAGGGTGCTGTCGGTGATGTCGGTGTAGTTCTCGGGCGCGTTGACGCCCCGGTCTCCCGCGAGCAGCGGCCAGTCGCTGAGCGACATCTGCCCGACCAGCAGCAGGGGCAGCAGGAAGAAGACCGTGACGAACACCGCCGTGGGGGCCGCGTAGACCAGGCCCTTGGCCTTGCGGGAGCGCCAGCGCGGCGGGGGTGTACCGGCCCGCCGCCGCGGCGGGGTCAGGTGCTCGGCCGTCGCCCGGTCGGCCGTTTTCACCGGCATGGCTCTCCTTAGCCGTAGGACGTCGGGAGGGTCGGTCGGTTCAGTCGGACAGTGAGGCGGTGACGGCGTCGTTGTCCTTCTCGACCGTCTTCCCGTCGCCGAAGACGGCGTGGCGCATCAGCTCCAGCCAGGGCCCGTTGGGGTCGTTGAAGGTCTGGCCGAACTTCATGGCGTACGGGGTGCGGCCCTCGGCGACGAGCTCGTTGATGGTGACCAGACGCGGGTCGGCCTTGGAGTGCTTGTTGGACGCCAGGTCGGTGCGCGCCACCACGTCCTTGTGCGCCGCGACGACGTCGACCTGGGCCTTGTCGCCGAGGGACCAGGCGAGGAAGTTCCAGGCCTGGTCGGCCGACTCACTGGTGGCGGAGATGCCGATGGCGTCGCCGCCGACGAAGGTGGACTTGCCGCCGTCGGGGCCGGGGATGGGCGCGACACCCAGGTCGAGGTCCTTGGGCATCAGCCCGAGCGTGGTCGACGGCATGGGCATCACGCCGACCTTGCCCTTCGGGAAGATCCCGGTCCAGGTCGTGCCCGTCTCCTCGCGGGCGCCGGGCGCCACGATGGAGTCCCGTACCCAGCCGCGGTAGGTGTCGTAGACCTTCTTCGAGGCGGTGGAGGCGAGATTCGCCGCGGTGCCCTCCTCGTTGAGGACGTCCTCCCCGGCCGCCCAGACGGACGGCCACCAGGTGAAGACGCCGCAGCCGCCGCAGTTGCCGCCGAAGAACGTGCCGTCGACACCGCCGCCGAGCGCGTCCACGGCCCTGGCCTGCCGGTCCCACTCGCGCAGGGTGGTCGGCGGCTTCTCGGGGTCGAGCTTCGCCTTCCGGTAGAGCTCCTTGTTGTAGAAGAGCACCGACAGGTCCAGGGTGTGCGGGACCACGTACTTCTTGTCCTCGTACGTGCCGGCCTTGATGTGCGACTGGGCCAGGTGCTCGGCGAAGGGCAGGGCGTCGACGCGGTCGGTGAGGTCGGCGAAGAGGCCGCTGGAGGTGTAGTTGGGCACGAACACGACGTCGGAGGCGAACAGGTCGGGCAGGTCGCGCGATCCGGCCGCCGCGCCGACCTTGGCCTGGTAGTCGTCGGTGGGGACGACGGTCAGCTCGATCTTGTTCTTGTGGCCGGCGTTGTAGGCCTTGACCAGGGCCTCGCTCTGCGGCCGGGTCGCGGCCCGCGTCCACATCGTCAGCTTGGTGCCGTCGTCGACACCACCGGCGGCGGCCTTGCCCTCTCCCCCGCCGGAGCCGTCGTTGTCCGAGCCGCACGCGGTGACCAGGCTCGCGGTGGCGAGCAGGGCGATGGCGCCTGTGACGAGGCGGCGTATGTGTCCACGCGGTCCGGCCGTGCTCCCCGTGCTCCCCGTGCTCCCCATGGTCGATTCCCCTTGTGTCGCGGCGGGCCCGGTGCGCGGGCCTGCCGGTCGGGACAATGATGTGGTGGCACTGAACTGAGTGGCGGAAACGGGCCGAAAAGGCTTTCTGAGACGCTAAGGATGCATCCCACGACCCGTCAATCCCCTTGCGTGAAGCGTTTTCTGAGATGAACTCGAAAACCCGGACGAGGACAGGACCGAAAATTTCCGCGTACTGTTCGGGGTGCCCTCGACGGCGTCGGCAGACGACGCGAGACAGGAGAAGACCCATGGCACAGGCCACCGGCCCCTCGCGTTCGCAGCCCGCCACCCTCAGCGATGTCGCCCGCCTGGCGGGCGTGTCGATCGCCACGGCCTCCAAGGCCCTCAACGGCCGCAGCCAGGTGCGGGCGGAGACCAGAACGCGCGTGATCGAGGCGGCCGAGCGCCTGGCGTTCCGGCCCAACCAGGTGGCCCGGGGCCTGCTGGCCGGACGGACGGGCACCGTGGGTCTGCTGACCAGCGACCTGGAGGGCCGGTTCAGCATCCCGATACTGATGGGCGCCGAGGACGCGTTCGGGGCGGGCGAGGTCGCGGTGTTCCTGTGCGACGCCCGCGGGGACGCGATCCGCGAGCAGCATCATGTCCGCGCGCTGCTGGGCCGCCGGGTCGACGGGCTCATCGTGGTGGGCAGCCGGACCGACCCGCGGCCGTCCCTGGGACGGGAGTTGCCGGTACCCGTGGTCTACGCGTACGCGCCGTCGGAGAATCCCGAGGATCTGTCCATCGTCCCGGACAGCGTCGGCGCGGGCCGGATCGCCGTGGAGCATCTGCTGGCCTGCGGCCGTACCCGGATCGCGCACATCACCGGAGACCCCGGGTACGCCGCCGCGCAGGAGCGGGCCGAGGGCGCCCGGGCCGCCCTGGCCGACGCCGGCCTGACCCTGGTGGGCGAGCCGCGGTTCGGGACGTGGTCGGAGGGCTGGGGGCGGGCGGCCACCGCGATGCTGCTCGACCAGTACCCGGAGGTGGACGCCGTGCTGTGCGGCAGCGACCAGATCGCCCGGGGCGTCATCGACGTCCTGCGCGAGCGCGGCCGGCGGGTGCCGGAGGACGTGGCGGTCATGGGCTTCGACAACTGGCGGGTCCTGACATCCGCGTCCCGGCCGCCGCTGACCAGTGTCGACATGAACCTCGAACAGGTCGGACGGGCCGCCGCGCACGCCCTGTTCACGGCGATCTCCGGCGGCACGCGCCGCTCCGGGATCGAGACCCTGCCCTGCCGGGTGGTGATCAGGGGGTCGACCGTGCCGCTGTCGTGAGGCGCGGCGCCCGCTCGCGGCTCAGGTCTCGAGTCGGTCGAGTGCCGCCAGGACCGGTGCCACGCCGTCCTCCTCCGCCAGGCGGCGCGCCACGTCCTGAGCCCGGTCGCGATGGGCCGGGTCGCCCACGGCCCGGCGCAGGGCGGGGGCGAGCGCGTCTGCGGTGAGGCGGCGCAAGGGGACGACGCAGGGGGCGGTGCCCAGGGCGACAAGACGGGCCGCCCAGAAACCGGCGTCGAACTGCACCGGCACCGGAACGGTCGGGACACCCGCGCGCAGGACCGCTGCGGTGGTGCCGGCTCCGGCGTGGTGGACGACGGCGGCCGTCCGGGGAAACAGCGACGCGTGCGGCACATCGCCGACGGTGATCACGTCGTCGGTGCGGGCGGCGAGGCCCGCCCACCCCTGCTGGATGATCCCGCGCAGTCCGGCCGCGCGCAGGGCGCGCACGATCTCGCCGCTGAGACGCTCAGGATCCGGCACGGTGGCGCTGCCCAGCCCGATGAAGACGGGGGCGGGCCCGGCGGCGAGGAACTCCTCCACTTCCACGGGCAGGGTCCGGGTGTCGTACGGCCACCAGTACCCGGCGATCTCCAGCCCGGGCCGCCAGTCCCGCGGCCGGGACACCACCACCTCGCTGAAGCCGTGCAGCACCGGCCGGCGCGCCCGCTCGTGGGCCCGGCGGATCGCGGCGGGGCCTGGCAGGGTCATGCCGTGCCGGGTGCGCAGTCGGCGCATCGCCCGGGTGAAGACCTGGTCGACGGCGGTGGTGACGACCCGTCCGCCCAGGTGGTTGCCGATGGTGCCGAGGGAGCGTCCGCCGAGCATGGGTGCCCCGAACTCCCTTGTCGGGTGCTGGGGTTGGAGGAACAGTCCGAGGCTGGGCAGGGTCAGTCCCTCGGCGATGGCGCGGCCCAGCGGTGCCACGGCGCCGGCGGCCAGCACGGCGTCGGCGCCGCGTGCCGCCCGGACGAGGTCGTCGGTCATCTCCTCGGCCGCCGACCGGGCCATCGAGACGACGCGCAGCAGTTTGCCGAGTCCTGTGGTGCTGGCGTGCAGGCCGCGGCCGCGCTCGGAGTGCAACTCCGCGTGCGGGTCGACCGGGGTCGGGTGGAACCGGACCCCGGAGCCGGCGGTCAGCGGCTCGAACAGTCCGTGGGTGACGAGCGTGACCTCGTGCCCGCTCCTCGCCAGCCCCGCGCCCAACCCGGTGTACGGCGCGACGTCGCCGCGCGATCCCGCCGTCATGATCACCAGCCGCATGGGTCCCAGTGTGGCCCGGCGAGGCGGACGACACACGGTGTACGGCGGCAGGGGTCCGAGAATCGCCGGTGCGGGTGAGGCGCGGTGCGAGTGAGGCGCGGAGTGGAAGGTGCGCAGCGTGGGTGGTGCGCGGAGTGGATGGTGCCGGGGTGGTTCAGGCGCGTGGGCCGGTGCCCAGTGCCTCGAGGACTCTCGTGGCGGCCTGGCGCAGCCGTGGGGACGCGTCCGCTGTGAGGGCAGTCAGCCGGCTGTGCGCTTCCTCGCTTCCGGGCGGCAGCGACCCGGTCGCCGTCACCCTGCGTTCGAGACCGAGGACGGCCTCGTAACGGACCGCCTCGTACGGGTCGTCCAGGCCGCGCAGGAATCGGAGTACGTCGTGCCGGGTGTGCTCGTCGGACTCGTCGTCCCCGGCGAGGAGCGAGAGTGCCGCGGCACGGACCTCGGCGGACGGGGCTTCGTCGGCGAGGCGCCGTACGGCGGGCAGGGCCTGGGTGAGGCCGTCGAGGGCGTTGCGGGTGCGCCAGGTGTGCTCCCCGCCGGCTTCCAACTGTTCGACCAGGGCCCAGGCCACGGGGTGGCGCTCCCAGAGGCGGAGTCCGTTCTCGACGAGTGCTTCCAGTCCCTGGATCACGCCCGCGCGTATCTCGTCGTCGGGATCGTCCAGGACCGACAGCAGGAGCCACACCGCGTCCCATCGGGCCCCGGCGCCTACGGCCCTGGCGGCGGCGGCCCGTGTGCGGGCGGGAAAGGTCTCGTCGGTCAGGGCCGTGCGCAGGTGCGCGGCGGCCGTCCCCGTGTCCGCACCGCCCAGGGCACGCGCGGCGGATGCTCCGGCCTCGGGGTCGCGCAGCCACCGCACCGCCGGTCCGGTCACCCGCTCGTCGCCGAGCCGCCCGAGGCCACGCAGCAGAGGTGCGGCGACCTCGGGATCCCGCTCGGTCCGCAGCGCCGCGGCCAGCTCGTCCTGAGTCTGCGGCCGTGCCAGGTCGAACAGCCGCCGGGCCACGGCGATCCGCACCTCGGGGGACGGGTCGCCCAGTCCGGTGAGCAGCGAGTCCAGGAGCTGCTCGGTGCAGCGCTCCGGCAGCCAGTCCAGGGCCCGTGCGCGGGCGGCGCCCTTGCCCTGGCGGGCGGTGCGGATCACTTCCGTCCGCACAGCCGCGTCGTCCTTGCATCGGTACACCAGGGCCCGGGCCCGGCCCCACACGGCGGAGTCCGGGTCACCGAGCAGCCCGGCCAGGGCCGTGGCATCCCCGGGTTCGCCCAGTGCGGCCAGTCCTTCCAGGGCGTTGATCCGCAGGTGATGGTCCGGGTCGGACAGGAGCCGGGCGAAGGCCCGGGTGACCGCCTGCCCCCGGATTCCCAGCCGGGTGGCGGCGACGGAAGCCCTGCGCCGTACGGCCGGATCCTCGTCGTCCATCAGCGGCGGCAGCACCTCACTGCCCGCATTCGGTATCCCGAGCCGGCCCAGGGCCAGGGCGGCGGCCGCGCGCACGGAGGGGGCGGGGTCGTCGGCCGCATCGGTGAAGACGCGGACGTATGCGGCCCCGCCCGCCTTCCCCAGTCCCTTCACCGCCGCCGCGCGGCGCTCGGGATCTGTCGCCGCCAACTCCCGTAAGAGGAAAGCGATCTGATGGTCAGTCCTCATGCCCACCTCCGAGGAGGAAGACCTCCGAGCCGGGCGAAGGTTGCGTGGACTCGGGGTACTCGACGAGGCGGAGTCGTCCTCTGGGCCGGAGCAGGCGGTGTCACATGCTGGGCCTGGTACGAATCCGCATGCCCGGGCGGCGGCGGTGCACGGTCACGTAGGACAAGCCGCCGCTCCCCGCGGCCAGGCCGCGTTCGCTGCCGTGCGGCAGCCAGACCAGACTGCCGGGGGCCAGGGGCTGCGGGTCTGCTGCCGGGCCGAGGGTGCCGTCACCGGCGACGACGAGCAGGAGGACGTCGAGGTCGGGCTCGGTGTGCGTGTCGATACGCCCCTGGGGTGGGATGCGGATGAGGTTGGCGTCCAGCTGCCGTCCCGGCTCGGCCAGTCGCCACAGCGCACCGGCAGGTGTCGAGTCGTCGGAGAGGAGCGACTCGGTATCGCACAGCACCCGCGGCAGGGGGACGCCGGCCGCGCCGGGGGTCGTCTCTTCGTCGTTCATCGATCTGCCACCGTCCGAGTACGTGCCTACTGCTGCCCTCGGCAGGGTACGGCCGACCGCGACGCGGGGACCGGGCCTCAGCGGCCACCGCATCGTCATCAAGACGACCTACGAGATCACGGTCGACGGTGCACCCCTCAGTGCGATGGCCGCTCGTCGTGGTAGTGCTGGGCGAGCCGGGCCAGGGCGACCGCGCCGAGCAGAAGGCCGAAGTCGCGCAGCGCGATGTCGTAGTAGTCGGGGATGGTCAGCAGGTTGACGATGATGCCGGCCAGCCATCCGGCTACCAGCCAGCCTCCGAAGCGCGGGGCGACGGCGACGACGAGTCCGGCGACGATCTCGATGGCACCGACGGCGTACATCGCCGCTTGGGCACTGCCGGGCACGATGTCGTTGATCCACGGTGCGAGGTAGGCGGGCCAGTCCACGAGCAGGTTGGCGAACTTGTCCAGCCCGAACAGGATCGGCGCCACGGTGAACCCGGCTCGCAGGATGAAGAACGCCTGGTAGCCGGGGTCGGTGAACCCGGACCGCCGGGGGACGGCGGACGTGGGGGTTGTGGTGGGGGACGACATGACTGCTCCTTCTATCGATGACTCTCATTAACGATAGAAGCGCGGCGACCTTCTTTAGTCAATGGCCATGGGTTTTACACTGGTGTTCATGGACCACCCGCAGCAAGCGCCCCGTGCCGACGTTTCCGCGGTCGCCGCACTGGACGAGCCGACCCGGATGCGGCTGTATGAGCACGTCGTGCGCCAGCCGGGGCCTGTCAGCCGCGACGAAGCCGCCGCCGCCCTCGGTCTCGCACGTCAGACCGCGGCGTTCCATCTGGACCGCCTGGCGGAGGAGTCGCTCCTCGACGTCGTCTACGAACGGCGCAGCGGCCGCACCGGTCCAGGAGCGGGCAGGCCGGCCAAGCTCTACAAGCGCTCCACCAGGCAGGTCTCCGTCAGCCTGCCCGAGCGGCACTACGAGCTGGCCGGGCGGCTCCTCGCCCGGGCCATGGAGGAATCCGAGGCCACCGGCGAGCCGGTCCGTACCGTCCTGCACCGCAATGCCCACGACCTCGGCGCCCAGCTCGCCGGCCAAGGCGACACGGGCGTGTTCGACCTGCTGGAACGGCACGGGTTCGAGCCTCGTTATGACGGTGACGCGATCGTGCTGGGCAACTGTCCCTTCCACGCGCTCGCCCGCGACCACACGGAGACCGTCTGCGGTATGAACCTGCGCCTGCTCCGCGGCGCTCTTGAAGGCCTCGGCACGAAGACCCTCCAGGCATGCCTGGCCCCGAGTCCCGGCTACTGCTGTGTTCGCCTGGAGCCGGCTTTCCCGCCCGGGGGCAACCCGGTCGGCGCGTAGGGCGTCCTCGCCAGTGAGCGGGACGCATCTGCCCGCCTGACCTCCATGCGATGGGGACAACGATGAGCGACAAGGCCCGCAAGCTGTTCGAGGCGCTCGACCTCGACCACGACGGGGTTCTCACCCGGCAAGAGGTGATCATCGCCCTGCGTACGAACGGACCGTCCCTGGCCGCCTCGGGCGTACTGCCGTTCTGGGGAGTGCAGGACGTCGACGACTCCTCCGCGTTGTTCGACAGGGCCGACCAGAACGGGGACGCGGTACTGACCCTCGATGAGTTCGCCGCGGTGGTGGACCGGCGGTTCGGCTGGAGCTGACGACCACGCCGCGCGGCGCCCGCGGGGCAGGACAGCAGGCCTCGCGGGGTCACTCCCGCCTGCGTCGCGCCGCACGGTTGGCGGCCAGCAGACAGACCCAGACAAGGACCAGGCCGGCCGCCACCAGGATGCGACCCGCGCCGTCGCCGTCGACCACTCGCCACACCAGAAGACCGAAACTCAGACAGAGCATCGGCCAGTAGACCCACGGTCCCCATCGGTTACCCGGCCTGACCCATGGCGGCGGATCACCGGAACCAGAGCGATGCCTCATGCACGCCTCCCCTCCCCGCTCGCCTTGCCCGTAACCGCCGGCATCAACCTGCCGCTCCCTCGATGCGTGGGCTCGATCCGCCGGCCTGACCGGTGTCGCGCTGTTCGGCAGCACTTTCGTCCCGGGCCTTGACCCGCTGGGCGGGCAGGTGCAGTCTCCAGTAATGCGCATTAGGTAATACGCATTAACGAGAGGACGGTCCCTGTGGAGCCCAGGAAGCGGCCCGGGCGTACGCCCGCTCCGGCCGGGCGTACGTCGCGGCCGCGGCAGGCCGAGGTGGCCCGGCTCGCGGGGGTGTCGCAGGCGACCGTGTCCCTGGTGCTCTCGCCGAAGCCCGATGGCGCGGGGCGCGTCATCTCCGAGGAGACCCGGCAGCGGGTCCTGGAGGCGGCCCGGAGTCTCGGCTATGTGCCCGACCCGGCCGCCCGGCGGCTGGCCGCCGCCCGCAACAACCTCCTCGGGGTCTTCAGCTTCACCGCCACGTTCCCCACCGACGTCCAGCACTCGTACTACCCCTTCCTGGTCGGTGTGGAGCGCGAGGCGGCGGCGCTCGGCTACGACCTGGTGCTGTTCACCGGGTCGAGCACCGGCGGCGCCGGGGCCGCGGGTCCCGAAGCCCTGAGCCGGGTCCGGCTCGCGGACGGCTGTCTGTTCATCGGCCGGCACACACCCCGGGCGGAGCTCAAGCGGCTGGTCGAGGACGGCTTCCCGGTCGTGCACCTGGGCCGCCGCGAGGAGCTGGAGGGGGTGGCATGGGTGGGCGCGGACTATGTCCAAGCCACACGCGATGTCGTGGGTCACCTCGCCGAGTTGGGGCATCGGCGGATCGTGCTCGTCCGGGAGGACGACGACGCGCCCGCTTCGACGGACCGTCAGCGCGGCTTCCTGGAAGGGCTGGAAGCGGTGGGTCTGGCCGCCGGGCCCGCGAGCGTCTTCAGGTCCGCGGATCCGCAGCGTGAGCTGACGACCGAACGGCTCCGCGCCTGGGCCGACGAGGGAGTGACGGCCTTCGTCGCCGAGGAGACCGACACCGGGGCGGCCTGGCGGGGCCTGCTCTCCGCTGTGCGCGGGGCGGGTCTCGACTGCCCCGGAGAGGTGTCCCTCGCCCTGCTCGGCAGCCCGCCCTCCGATCTGGCGGGCGAGCCCGTACCGACCGGATTCGACATCCCCCGGCCGCAGTTGGGCGCAGCGGCCGTGCGGCTGCTGGCCGCGCTCGTCGCGGGCGAGGAGGCGCGGGAGCCGCTCGTCGGCTGTGTCTTCCGTCCGGGTCCGACGACCGGACCGCCGCCGCCCGTCCGTCGCTGAGCACGGCCCGCTCGGGGCTCCATGAACCTGATCCAGCAGCAGCTAGGAGAAGCGTGATACCCGAAGCAGACATCCTCGTCGTGGGCGGCGGCCTCGGTGGCGTGGCCGCCGCGCTCGCCGCCTGCCGGGCGGGACGCCGCGTCGTGCTCACCGAGGAGACGGACTGGATCGGCGGCCAGCTCACCAGTCAAGCCGTGCCGCCCGACGAGCACCCGTGGGTGGAGCGGTTCGGCACGACCGCCTCGTACCGGCGGCTGCGCGAGGAGATCCGGCGGTACTACCGCCACTGGTACCCGCTGCGGGCCGAGGCGCTGGCGCTCACCGACCTCAACCCCGGCGCGGGCCGCGTCAGCAAGCTCTGCCACGAACCGAGGGTCGCCCTCGCGGTGCTGGAGGGCATGCTCGCGCCCCACCGTGCGGCGGGGCAGTTGACCGTGCTCACCGAGCACCGGCCGATTCTCGCGGAGTCCGACAACGATGTCGTACGGGCGGTGACCCTGAAGGATCTACGTGACGGAACCCACCGCACCCTCACCGCGCGCTACGTCCTGGACGCCACCGAAACGGGCGAACTCCTCCACCTCGCGGGCGTCGAGCACGCGAACGGGGCCGAGGCGCGCGCCGAGTTCGACGAACCGCACGCCCCGGACGAGGCCCAGCCCGGCAACCAGCAGGGCATCACGGTCTGCTTCGCGCTCTCGCACCACGAGGGCGAGGACCACACGATCGACCGGCCCGGGGATTTCGAGTTCTGGCGCGGCTACCGGCCCTCGTTCTGGCCCGGTCCCCTGCTCGGCTTCGAGGCACCCGACCCGCGCACGCTGGAGCCGGTGCCGCGGACCTTCGTACCGAATCCCGATCTCGACCCGCTCGCCGTCTCCGCCGACCAGAGCGCCGACGCCGGCGACAAGGAGCTGTGGGGCTTCCGCCGGATCCTCGCCCGCGGGCTGCACACGCCGGGCGCCTTCGACTCCGACATCACCCTCGTCAACTGGCCGCTCAACGACTACTGGCTCAAGCCGTACATCGGCCAGGAGGCCGAAGCGCTGCGCGGGGCACGGCAGTTGTCGCTGTCGCTGCTGTACTGGCTGCAGACCAAGGCACCGCGCCCGGACGGCGGCACCGGCTTCCCGGGCCTGCGGATCCGCCCGGACGTGACCGGCACGGCGGACGGCCTGGCCAAGGCGGCGTACGTCCGCGAGTCCCGTCGTGTCAAGGCCGTCACCACGGTCACCGAGCACGACGTGGCGATCGGCATCGTCGGCCCGTACGGCGGCACCCGGCACCGGGACTCCGTCGGCGTGGGCGGGTACCGCATCGATCTGCATCCCTCGACCGGCGGCGACAACTACATCGACGTCGGGTCGGTGCCCTTCGAGATCCCGCTCGGCGCGCTGGTGCCGCGGCGGGTCCGCAATCTGCTGCCCGCCGGCAAGAACATCGGCACGACCCACATCACCAACGGCTGCTACCGGCTCCACCCGGTGGAGTGGAACGTCGGCGAGGTCGCCGGTGCTCTCGCCGCGCACTGCCTGGCCGAGGGCGTCGAGCCGCATCAGGTGCAGGCCGACGAGAAGCGGTTCGAGGAGTTCGCCCGGCTGCTCGACCGCGATGGAGTGCAGCGCCACTGGCCGGATGTACGCGGCTACTGAACGCCCCCGCACATGGACGGTACAAGGAGGTGCCCGGACATGAACACACCCCGCATCCGCGTCGGCATCGACGTGGGCGGAACCTTCACCGACGCGGTGGCCGTGGACGCCACGACCCTCGAACTCCTGGGGCAGGTCAAGGTCCCCACCAGCCACCATCACGAGGACGGTGTCGCACACGGCATCGTCGAGGCCCTGGACCGGCTCCTGGAACGGACCGGCCGCGCCCCGGCCGACATCGCCTTCCTCGCGCACGGCACGACCCAGGCCACCAACGCCCTCCTGGAGGGCGACGTCGCGACCGTCGGATTGATCGGCATCGGGGCCGGCCCCTCGGCGGTCTTCACCCGGCGCCTCGCCTCGTTCAGCAGGCTCGAACTCGCCCCCGGGAAGAGGCTTCCGCTGGTCTACGCGCATGTCGCCGACCCTGACGACACGGAGGCCGTCCGCAGCGCCGTCGAACAGTTGGAGGGCGAAGGGGCCCAAGTCCTCGTCGCCAGCCAGCCGTTCAGTGTCGACCGGCCCGAGGGCGAGCGGGCCGTGCTGGACGCGGCACGGCCGTACGGGCTGCCGATGACCGCCGCGCACGAGATCACCTCGCTGTACGGGCTCCACAAGCGCACCCGCACCGCCGTGGTCAACGCCGCGATCCTGCCCCGCATGCTGGCCACCGCCGACCTCGTCGACGCCTCCATCACCAAGGCGGGCGTGACGGCGCCGCTGATGGTGATGCGCTGCGACGGCGGGGTGATGGCCCTCGACGAGATGCGCCGGCGGCCGCTCCTGACGGTGCTGTCGGGACCGGCCGCCGGGGTCGCGGGCGCGCTGATGCAGGAGCGGGTGAGCGAGGGAGCGTTCCTGGAGACCGGAGGCACCTCGACCGACATCAGCGTCGTACGCCGTGGCAAGGTCGCCGTCCGGCACGCCACCGTCCTCGGCAGGACCTCGTATCTGAACGCCCTCGACGTGCGCACGGTCGGCGTCGGCGGCGGATCCATGGTGCGGATCGGCGACCGCCGGGTGACGGGCGTGGGACCGCGCAGCGCCCATATCGCGGGACTGCCGTACGCCTGCTTCGCCTCCCCCGACCGGTTGCGCGAGGCCAAGGTGGCGACCGTCCGGCCCATGGACGGCGACCCCGCCGACTACGTCGTGCTCGACGCCGAGGGCGGGCGGTTCGCCGTCACCATGACCTGTGCCGCCAATGCCCTCGGCCGCGTCCCGGAGGGCGACTTCGCCCGCTGCGACCCGTCGAGTGCGCGTGCCGCGATAGCGCCGCTGGCCGCCGTGCTCGGCACCGACGTCGCGACCGCGGCCACGCGGATCCTCGACGCGGGCGTCGCCCAGGTGAAGTCGGTGGTGGACGCCATGATCCGCGACTACCGCCTCGACAAGGACACGGCCGTCCTCGTCGGCGGAGGCGGCGGGGCCGCGTCAGTCACCCCGCATCTCGCCCGCACCAGCGGCATGGAGGGCCGGATCGCCCGCCACAACGAGGTCATCAGCCCCATCGGTGTCGCCCTCGCGCTGGTGCGGGAACAGGTCGAGCGGATCGTGCCCGGCGCCTCGCAGGAGCAGATCCTCGCCGTCCGCGCCGAGGCGGAGCGGGCGGTCGTCGCCCAGGGCGCGGCCGCCGAGGGCGTCGAGGTCGAAGTCACCGTCGACCCGCAGACCAGCACCGTGCGCGCGGTCGCGACCGGTGCCACCGAACTGCGCACCCAGGACCGGTCCCACCGCGCCGACGACACCGAGCGGCTGCGTGCCGCGGCGGCGAGTCTCAAGGCCGACCCCGCGGCGGTCCAGGTCCTGGCGGGCACCGCCGCTCACACCGTCTACGGCACGCGGTCGCAGCGCCGTCTGCGCAAGGCTCTCCGGCCGGTACGGATCGTCGACATGGACGGCGTCGTACGCCACCACGCCTCCGACGCCCATGTGGAGACCACCACGGTGGCCGGCGCCCCGGAGGTGCTCGCCCGGCTCGTGAGGGAGTCCACCTCGTACGGCGACGGCGGGGTACGCGCTCCGGCTCTGCGCCTGCTGCTCGGCTCCCGCATCGCCGACCTGTCCGGCGTCCTCGATCCGCAGCCTCTGCTCGCGCTGGCCCGCAGCGAGTTGCGGACCCGCGCGGCCGACGAGCCGGTGGTCGCGGTCCTGGAGGTGCGGGCATGACGGCCGCAGCGGAGCAGCGGTCGAGTGATCCGGCGTCCGTCGACGACATCGAATGGGCCGTCCGGCTGCTGGCCGCCACGCCGACCCACGAGGGCCGCGACCGCGAGCTGCTGCGCCGATGGGCCCGGACAGCGGACGAGTTCGGGTCCCGGCTCGCTCCCGTCCCGTCCACGGCGCGCGTGGTCGAGCGGGACGGCGGCCTGGAGCGGATGCTGCTCGCCCGCTACACGTCACGGCCCCCGACGGTCGAGCTCTACACCGACACGCTCACGCTCGCCGAGGAGTTGGTCGACGCCCGCGGCTGGCGTGCCTGGTACCCGCCGGGTTCGGTGCGCGCGGCGGCGCTCGCCCACGAGGCCGTGCACGCCCACCTCCATCACGGCCCGGCGAAGGCCGCGCTCAAGCAGGCGCTCGGCCACACCGTGCTGCGCCTCGGACGGCACCGCGTGGCCGGTCATGTCGCCGGTGCCGAAGAGGTCGCCGCCCACGCCTACGCCAGAACCGTCTGCGGGCTAGGCCGCAGCCCCCTGCTCCTCACCGCGGCGCTGCGTGCCGCGCTCCCCCGGCCCGGAAGAGAGAACTGACCCATGGGTGTCGTGATCCTCCTCGTCATGGCGGCCGGTGTCGGCCTGATGCTCACCCGGAGACTTCCCACCGCCTTCGCGCTGGTGCTGCTGGCCGTCGTCATCGCCTTCCTCGCCGGAGCGCCGCTCACCGGCGAGAACAGCGTGCTGGACACGGTGCTCCAGGAAGGTGCGCCGGCTCTGGCCGCCACCATGATCGCGATCGTTCTGGGCTCCTGGCTGGGCAAGCTCCTCGACGAGACCGGTATCGCGGGCACGCTGGTCCGCAAGATCGTCGAGTTCGGCGGTGACCGGCCGACCGTGGTGGCCCTCGGCGTCCTCGGTGTGTCCGCCCTCGTCGGTACGGTGACCGGCTCGGCACCCGCCGCCATGCTGGCCGGGATCATCGGCATCCCGGCGATGATCGCCGTCGGCATGCCCAAGGTGACCGCCGCGGGCACGGTGCTGATGGGCATCGCCGTGGGCATCCCCTTCGAGCTGCCGGTGTGGCAGTTCTTCTCCACCGCGCTGGAGCTGCCGATCCCGACCGTGCGCGGCTTCATGGTGAAGCTTTTCCCGTTCGCGCTGGTCGCCGCCCTCGCGTTCGTCCTCGTCGAGACGCGACGGCGTGGCACCGAGCATGCCTGGTCGCTCAAGTCCCTGGATGCGAAGCCTCGTTCACGCCGCGCGGAGCTGGGCGACGCGCCCTGGTACGCGCTGCTCGCCCCCGCCGTGCCGCTCGTCCTGGCCCTGGGCTTCGAACTCGCCATCATTCCCTCGCTGCTGGCGGGCGTCCTGTACGCGCTGGTCACCACGACCCGGCCCGGCGAGATGAACAAGCGGCTGCTGCGCACCCTGTACGGCGGTTTCGAGGTGGCCGCCCCGCCGATCGTCCTGTTCGTCGCCATCGGCATCCTGCTCGCGGCGGTGAAACTGCCGGGCGCCGTGGAGGCCCTCGAACCCCTCGTCAAGGCCGTCAGCCCGCAGAACCCTGTGCTCTTCGTCCTCGTCTTCACGCTGCTCGTGCCGCTGTGCCTCTACCGCGGCCCGCTCAACGTGTTCGGGCTCGGCGCGGGCATCGCCGGTGTCCTCATCGCCACCGGCATCTACCCGGCGGCCGCCGTCCTCGGCATGACCACCTCGTACAACCAGGTATTCGGCGTCGCCGACCCGACCAGCACACAGACCGTGTGGAGCGCCCAGTACGCGGGGGTCACTCCGCAGCAGGTCATGGTGCGCACGCTGCCGTACGTCTGGGCGGTCGCCCTCGGCGGCCTGTGTGTCACCGCCGCCACCCACCTCTGAGTAGCGTCATAGGAGCCCACCATGCGCGAGCACCACCTCGACCGGCGCCTCTTCCTGCGCGCCGGCGCCGCCACCGGAGCCGCTCTCACCGTCGGGACGGCCGTGGGTGCCCAGCCCGCGGCCGCCGCGCCCGGCGGATTTCCCGACTACAAGTACGTCCGCACCCTGCTGACGGCGTCCCAGCTCAAGTACAACCCGACCGACGAGATCATCTTCCCCTGCATCCGGGGCGTCTACGACAAGCTGAGCTCCCCCCTCGGCCGCTACTACCTGTACTACGCGCCGCACGACCCGCCCGGCGGGATCTGCCTGGCCTACGGCAACTCACTGGAGGGCCCGTTCACGGAGTACCCGTCGAACCCGATCGTCTCCAACAAGTGGTCAGGGCATTACTCCGTCAGCCATGTCTCGTCGCCCCACGTGCTGTGGAACCAGGACGCCAAGGAGCTCTGGCTGTACTTCCACGGCGAGAACACCACGACCCGCCTCGCCCGCTCGAAGGACGGGATCCACTTCACGTACGACAAGGGCGTGCTGTCGACCGCCATGCTCCCGGCAGGCACCACGGAGGCGTCGTACGCCCGGGTCTTCCGCCACGACCTGCCCTCACGCGGCGCCCGCTACGTGATGGTCTTCATGCTCAACAACACCACCGACCACCGTGACATCGCCTGGGGTTGGTCCGCAGACGGCCGTACCTGGACCTACGACCAGAAGCCGCTGATCCGGCACAGCGACGTCGGCGCCGTCAACGTCGGCGGTCCGCACCTGCTGCACCGCAACAACAGCACCTACGTCGTCTACAACAAGGACAAGTCCAGCGGCGGCGACATCATGATCACCGAGGTCGGCAACGACTTCGGCAAGCGCGATCACCTCGGTGTCTTCTACAACTCCCGCAGCGCGGCTCCGGAGAACGGGCGCGCCGCGGCGCCTTCCTTCGGCACCGACGGTGGCGTCCCGTACATGATCTACGAGGCGGGAGAGCGGCTCGCGGGGGCCATCGCGGTGGCCCGGGGCTGAGCCGGCGCGCGGGAGCCGGGCCCTCTCCCGTGGTGGGGCGGAGGACCCGGGCTCCCGGCTGGTGCGACGGCTCAGGACGACTGGGCGCTCTGGTACAGGTTCTGCGCGTCCGCGCCGAAGTACGGGCCGTACATGGCGTTCGGCAGGAAGTTGTACTTGAAGCTGTTCACCGAGGACTGCAGTCCGGTCCCGGTGGCCTCGTCGAACTGGGTGAACCAGGGGCCTCCGCTGGAGCCTCCGGTCATGTTGCAGGTCAGGCCGTGGTCGCTGGACAGCAGGAAGTCCCGGAAGGTGGTTCCGCTGCAGTAGATGAACTTCTCGCCGTCGTACGGAGCGGCGGCCGGGAAGCCGAAGGAGTACATGGCCTTGTTGTAGCCGGTGTTGAAGGCCAGCCCCTGGCCGCCGACGACATCGGTCAGCCGCTTCCCGTCCAGCGGGGCGACGACGGCGGCGCCGATGTCGTAGTTGATGTCCTCACTGGCCGTCCACTGCGGCGTGGACAGGGTCTTGGACGCGGCCCAGGTGCCGTACGGGCGCTGGCCGTCGTGGTAGCCGGGCACGAACACCCAGTTGGTGTGCCAGGCTCCCTGCATCTTCACGCAGTGCCCGGCGGTGATGACGGTGCTCTTGTTGGCGCTGGTGACGGCGTTGCCGGAGCAGGAGGCGGTCCGCCCCTGGTAGCTGAAGAACACCCGCCCCGCGGTCTTGGCCACCGCTCCCCCGCCGGTCCAGGGGCCGCCGCCGTGCGGGATCGCCAGGGGTCCCACGTCGGAGACGGATGTGCTGGGTGCCACGACGGTCGCCTTGCCCTTGCGGGGTGCGGTTGCCCGTACGTCGGAGCGGTCGACGGACAGGATGTCGAGCGGGGTGGCCGCGCGCATCCGCTGCGGGGTCCAGAAGTCGAGGGCGCTCTGCTGCGCCGAGGGTGCCATGACTCCCGGTTCGGGCACGGCGCCCGCCGGTGCGGCGGTGACACCGGTCGCCAGGAGTGCGGCGACGCCGGCGAGTGCGCCGAGGACGGTGTGGCGAACGCGGGTGGTGCCGCCGGACGAGCGAAGGCTGCGGGGTCTGCCTATCACGCGGTCTCCTTCTGCTGCGGGGGCCGGGCGGCGGGGAACCGTCCGCCCGGTCAGGCAGGGGTGTCACTGCGGACAGTCAGAGGGCAGCGTGCCACCGGGAGGCCGATATGGACAGGTGCATGTCATAACGATGGCCGAATTCTCACCTCTTCTCCGCGCGCGCACGCACAAAGGACCCGGCCTCCACGGTGGAGGCCGGGTCCGGGACGGAGCGTGAGGGGTCAGAGAACGGGGCCGGTGCCGCCGGGCTGGATGCGTCCGCGCCAGGCGCCGGACTCGGCTCCGCGCTCCTCGATGTACTGCTTGAAGCGCTTCATGTCGCCCTTGACCCGGCGGTCGATCGTGCCCGTCATGTCCGCCGCCTTCTCCGCGGCTCCGCTGGGCTCGATGTCCATCACCAGCTCGACCCTGGTGTGGGTGTCGTCGACGCGCTCGAAGCGGACAGAGCCCCGCTGATTGATGTCGCCGCTGGTCGTGCGCCAGGTGACGCGCTCGTCGGCCAGCTGGTCGACGATCTCGGTGTCGAACTCGCGCCGTACTCCGCTGATCTTGGTGGTCCAGTGGTTGTGGCGGTCGTCCAGTTGCCTGACCTCCTCGACGCCCTCCATGAACTTCGGGAACTCCTCGAACTGCGTCCACTGGTTGTAGGCGGTGTGGACGGGGACGTCGACTTCCACGGTTTCCTTGACGGTGCTCATCTTCATGCCTCCGTTTTCACTGATCGACTGCAGGAGGCCCATCGGCCCGCAGCACAGGTCCGGGCCCGTGGCGGGCCGGGTACCCGAGATCTTGCGGATGCCACACGGATCTGCGCCGATCCGGGAAGGAAGCGGAACGGGCCCGGCCGTTGATCGAACATGGATACGATCCCGGCGTGCGCCTTCCCCGCTCCGCCTCGGGCTGGACCATGGCCGTCTTCGGCGTGCTCGCCGCCGCCCTCGGGGCGGTGGGTCTGGTCTCGCCGGCCGCGCAGTTGTCGCTGCTCGGGCTCTCCGCTCCGGATGGGCGCGCCGCCGGGGACCTCACGCCCGCGTTCATGACGGCGTCGTCCATGGCCGCGCTCAACATGGGCGTGTACTACGGGCTGGCGGCCTTGGCCGACTGGCGGGCCTTCTTCCGGTGGACCGTGCCGTTCCGGCTGCTCACCTGCACCGTCTTCACCGTCGCCGCGCTCGGCGGGAGGGCGCCGGGTGTCTTCGTCGGGGTGGGCCTGTGGGAGGGAGCGGGGGCGGTCGCGACGGCTGTGGCGCTGCGGTACGAGCGGCGGCGCCCGGCACCGGAGGGTGCGGCGCCCGTGGGCGACCGGTGAGCTGATCGCCGTAGGCGGGACCGCAGGCGCTCACCGGTCGCGGTGCTGGGCCCTAGAAGCGGTGGTGCTGCTGCTCCGGCTGCCCGTGCGGCTGACCACCCTGGCCGCCCGCGTTCTGGATCTGCAACTGCTCCGCCTGCTCGTTGGTCACCTTCTGTTCCGCGCCGCAGAAGGTGCACTGCGTCAGGTACTTCGTCGAGATCGGGAACAGCGGCACGAAGAACAGCGTGAACTTCGTGACGCGCTTCCTGAGCGTGTGCGCGGCGGGATTGCCGCACTGCCCGCAGACCAGCGTCAGTATCGCCAGCTGGTACAGGTACCCCTTGGTGCCAAAGATGATCACGTGACAATCCTTCCCGGATCGGATCTGCCCCCAGTGTCCTGCATCGCGGCCCGGCGGGACGAGCCGGCAGCCCGTACGGCCCGGGCCACGATGACGTGGCCCGGGCCGTGTCCGGTCCTCTCGGCGCTCAGCCGCCCAGTGCCGTCAGCACCACGCTCTTGGCCTCCTCCTGGACCCGGCCGAGGTGGTCGGGGCCGAGGAAGGACTCGGCGTAGATCTTGTAGACGTCCTCGGTGCCCGAGGGGCGGGCCGCGAACCAGGCGTTGTCCGTGCTCACCTTGATGCCGCCGATGGGAGCGCCGTTGCCCGGGGCCTCGGTGAGGACGGCGGTGACCGCGTCTCCGGCCAGGGTGTCCGCGCTGACCTGGGCCGGGGAGAGCTTGGCGAGCAGGGCCTTCTCCTCGCGGGACGCCGGGGCGTCGATGCGAGCGTAGGCGGGCTCGCCGAAGCGGGCGGCCAGCGTGGCGTAGTGCTCCGACGGGCTCTTGCCGGTGACGGCAGTGATCTCGGAGGCGAGCAGCGCCAGGATGATGCCGTCCTTGTCGGTGGTCCACACCGAGCCGTCCCGGCGCAGGAAGGATGCCCCGGCGGACTCCTCCCCGCCGAAGCCGATGGTGCCGCCGGCCAGCCCGTCCACGAACCACTTGAACCCGACGGGCACCTCGACCAGTTCACGGCCGAGGTCAGCGGCGACGCGGTCGATCATGGCGGAGGACACCAGGGTCTTGCCGATGCCGGTGGCGGCAGGCCAGCGGTCGCGGTGGGCGTACAGGTAGGAGATGGCGACGGCCAGGTAGTGGTTGGGGTTCATGAGGCCCGCGTCCGGGGTGACGATGCCGTGCCGGTCGGCGTCGGCGTCGTTGCCGGTGGAGATCTGGAAGCGGTCGCGCTGCTCGATGAGCGAGGCCATCGCGTACGGCGACGAGCAGTCCATGCGGATCTTGCCGTCCCAGTCCAGCGTCATGAACCGCCAGGTGGGGTCGGTGTGCGGGTTGACGACGGTGAGGTCAATGCCGTGCTGTTCGGCGATGCGGCCCCAGTAGGCGACGGACGCCCCGCCCAGCGGGTCCGCCCCGATCCGCACCCCGGCCGCCCGGATCGCGTCCAGGTCGAGCACGCTGGGCAGGTCCGTGACATAGGTGCCCAGGAAGTCGTAGCGGCCGGTGGTGGGAGCGGCGAGGGCGCGGGCGTAGGGGATGCGCCGTACGTCCTTCAGGCCGCCCCGGATGATCTCGTTGGCCCGGTCCTGGATCCAGGACGTGGCGTCGGAGGCGGCGGGGCCGCCGCTGGGCGGGTTGTACTTGAACCCTCCGTCGGCGGGCGGGTTGTGGGAGGGCGTGACCACGACGCCGTCCGCGAGACCCGTGGTGCGGCCGCGGTTGTGGGCGAGGATGGCGTGCGAGACGGCCGGGGTCGGCGTGTAGCCGTCCGCGTCGTCGATCAGCACCGTCACCTCGTTGGCGGCGAACACCTCCAGGGCGGTGACGCGCGCGGGCTCCGACAGGGCGTGTGTGTCGGCGCCCAGGAAGAGCGGGCCGGTGATGCCCTGATCGGCGCGGTACTCGCAGATGGCCTGGCTGGTGGCGGCGATGTGGTCGTCGTTGAACGCGCTCGCCAGGGACGATCCGCGGTGTCCGGAGGTCCCGAACGTGACGCGCTGCCCCGGATCGTCCAGGTCGGGGTGGAGCGCGTAGTACGCGGTCACCAGCCGGGCCACATCGACGAGATCCTCGAAACCGGCCGGATTGCCCGCTCGCTCGTGCTGCATGGGCCCGCTCCTCCGCATGGGTTGATCCTTCGCTTGCGGTCTCATCCTTCCTCGTCACGGCGGTGCCGCGCGAGGGGGACACCACTACGAGGGCCGGATGTGCGCCAAGCCACGGGAAGGAGAGGTCTCGAACGGCGGAAGTTGCTATGGAGCACACGGAGGCGGTGCCTTCGGACGCCGGGGCGCGTCACAGACCGCAAGGAGGCGGCGCCGCGGACCACCGGGGCGTCCGGTGATGCGCGCCGCGCCGCCTGTCCTCCTCGTGGCCGTCACGTCGACGCCCTTGCCGTGGTCAGATCCGTCCGCCGGTGAACCGGGTGACGGGACCGTGCGCGCCGCGTTCCGCGCGCCGTCCCACCGCGTACGACGCGGCGCTCAGGGCGGTCAGGCCGGCTCCGACGCCCGCGGCGACGAGCTTGCGGTGGGCGATGACCGTCCAGGCCGTCTTCGCCGTGGCCGCGACGTGGCCCGAGGCCGTGACGACCGCCTGGCGGCCGGCCTCGACGCCCTTGGCCGCGGTCTGCATGGCCGCCGTGGTCGCCTCGGCGGAGCGCTCGGCGCCGGCCTTGACCGCTGACCCCGCGTCATCGACCTTGGCCGCCGCACGCTTCGCGGCCTGGGTCGTCGGCGCGGTCGCCTTGTCGGTCGCGTTGCGCGCCTTGGACTCCGTCGTCTGAATGGTGGTCGGCTTGTGATTCGTGCGCTTGTTCTGTTCAGTCATGGACACCGACTTGCCTCTGACTCCGTCGGCAAACACGTTCGGTCGCCCGCTGTCGGGGCGGGTGAGGGCTGAGCCCCTCGTCGGAGGGGTAGGCGGGCTACAGACAACAAGCACGTCAGACACGAAGGAAGGTGCCTCATGGCCAACATCCTGGATCGCATCAAGCAGTTCGCCCGGAGTCCGCAGGGGCGGCGGGCCGTCGAGCAGGCCCGGCGGGCCGCGGCCGACCCCCGCAAGCGGGCCCAGGCCCAGCGTCTGCTGGGCAAGCTCCGCGGCCGCCGCTGACCGGACCCGGCATCCGCACCGGCCGCGTCACGAACCTCCCGGTGACCAACTCCTCGTACCGACACGTGTGTTCATGTCCGGTTCGGGCACTTGGGTCGCACCACACCTGAGAGGAGCTGGTTCGATGAGCAGGGCGGGGAACGGCAGGAGGGTCTGTGCCTTAGGCGTCGCCGGTGTCCTGGCGGGAACGGTGCTGACCGGCTGCGGCGACGACGGGGACACCGGCGACGGTGCGCGGGGTTCCTCCGCAGACGGCGGCACCCGGGAGCGCGGCACCCAGGCGGTGCGCTCGGCCTACGACAGGACGGCCGAGGAGGACACCGCCGAGGTGAAGCTGCGGGTGCGTACCTCGGCCCAGGGCGCCTCGGAGTCGGCCGAGGGGCAGGGCGTCGTGGACCTGGACGACGGCGACAGCGTCATGACACTCACGGTGCGGGGGCAGCGGATCGAGCAGCGCGTGATCGATCGGGTGCTGTACCAGAAGATGCCGAAGGGCCAGGCGCCGGACGGCAAGCCCTGGATCAAGATCGACCTGGGGAAGGTCGCCGGGAAGCAGGGCGCCGGCGACAACTCCATGAGCGACCCGGCGCAGTCGGCGGCGTACGCCAAAGCCATCACGGACAAGGACGTGACCGAGAAGGGCACGGCCACGATCGGCGGGGTGAGGACCACGCACTACCGCGTATCCGTCGACGTCGCCGAGCTGCCCGGCGGCGACACGCTTCGCAAGCAGGTCGGCCCTACGCTGCCGATGGACGTGTGGCTGGACGACGACGGCCGGATGCGCCGTCAGCAGATCGACATGACCCTCAAGGCGCCGACGCCGACGCAGCGGTCCTCCACCGACGCCTCGTCCGCGCCGCAGAAGGTCACGGTGCGCACGGTCATGGACTTCACCGGCTTCGGTACCGAGGTGGAGGCGGACGAGCCGCCGGCCGGGCAGGTCACGGACATGACCGGCAAGGTCCTGGAGCAGGGCAAGGGACAGAGCTGACCCCGGCTCACCTCAGGTCGCGGCCGCGGACCCGCCGCACGAGGTCGTCCGCGGCCTCCGGCCAGCCGGGGTGGTCGAAAGCAAAGCCCGCTTCGAGCAGACGGCCGGGGACGACGCGGCGGCTCTTCAGGAGCAGTTCGGTGTCCGAACGCAGCACGAAGGCGCCTGCTTCGGCCATCCAGCGCGTCGCGGGCAGCCCCACCGGCATCCCCCAGGCGGTACGCAGGGCGCGCATGAAGGCGCGCTGCGGCAGCGGCGTGGGAGCGGCGATGTTGACCGGGCCCGTGATGTCGTCCCGGGCGACGAGGAACTCCACCGCCCGGACGAAGTCCCGGTCGTGGATCCAGGACACGTACTGCGCACCGCCGGCGACCGGGCCGCCGAGGCCGAGCCGGGCCATCCGCAACAGGACGTCGAAGACTCCGCCGCGGTCCGGGCTCATCACCATGGCGGCGCGCAGGGCCACCTTCCGGGTGGCCGGTGTGCCGGCCGTCTCCTGCTCCCGTTCCCAGGCCTTGGCGATGTCGACGCTGTAGGCCCAGTAGCCGGGGGTGCCGGGTTCGGCTCCGCCGATCACGCCGGTGGCCTCGTCGTTGGGCGCGTCGAAGCGGTGGGCGTAGATCGTCGCGGTGCTCATCTGGAGCCAGACCCGGGGCGGCCGGGCGGCTTTGGCGATGGCCTCGCCCACGACCCGGGCGGAGTCGACCCGCGAGTCCATCATGTCGCGGAGGTTGGCCGGGGTGTAGCGGCAGCTCACGCTCCGGCCGGCCAGGTTGACGACGACATCGCTGCCGTCGATCTCCTGTGCCCACGGGCCCGGGGTCGCGCCGTCCCAGTGCACTTCGCCCTGGCGTGCGGGACGCCTGGTCAGGACCACGACGTCATGTCCGGCGGCGCTCAGCGCACGCTTGAGGAACGTGCCGACCTGTCCGGTCCCGCCGGGTATCACGATCTTCATGAAGGCCTCCCCCTCGACGTGTGGGATCGACCCTAGCCCATATTTGAACGCGTTCAAAACTTCCGACGGCGCAGCTCCCGGTCGGCGCGGATGTGCCATCGGGCAAGATGGGGCCATGAGCGTAGTCAAGATCAATGTGCTGACCGTGCCCGCCGAGCAGCGGGAGACGCTGGAGAAGCGGTTCGCCTCCCGCGCGCACACCGTGGAGAGCTCCGACGGGTTCGAGTGGTTCGAGCTCCTCCGCCCGGTGGAGGGCACCGACACCTACCTCGTCTACACGCGGTGGCGTGACGAGGCATCGTTCCAGGCCTGGATGGAGGGGCCGATGAAGGCCGCGCACCAGGGCGGCGGCGAGGGCGGCGAGCGGCCCAAGCCCGCCGCGAGCGACTCGACCCTCTGGTCCTTCGAGGTCGTACAGCAGGCGGGGCCGAAGGGCGCGTAACCCGCTTGATCGCATGTGAAAGGTCCCCCCGCCCGAAGCGGCGGGGGGACCTTTCACATGAGGCCGGGGACCGTGCTCAGGTGCGCCGGGAGCGTGTGGGTGCGGCGGTACGGCCGACCGCGGCCGCCAGTTTGCGGAGCCGGCGCCAGTCCAGGCGCGGTGGGGCCTCGGGGACTCCGGGGCGGTTGCGGGGCACGCGGACGCGCAGGGCCCGGCGTGCGATGCGGCAGTGGACGGGGGCGGGCAGGGTGAGCGCCTCGCCGTCGAGGCCGACTTCGAGATGCGGTTCGTCGGAGTGGACGACCACGTGCTGGGCGGTGAGCACGGTGAGGCCTTCCGGGCGCGGCGACAGCAGCAGTTCGGCCGCTTCCACGGCACTGTCCACGCGGACGGCGAGCACGCCCAGCTTCCCGGAGTTGAGCCGCTCGCGCCGGCCGAAGCCGAACGGGTCGTCCATGCGGTAGGCGTTGTTGCTCACCAGGACGGCCTGCGGGTCGGTGATGGTGGTGCCGTCGGCGCTGGCCGTCAGCCGCGGGCCGCTCTGCCGGGTGAGCAGCTCGGGCAGCCGCTCCAGTGCGGCACCCACCTTGTCGTCGCGATAGCCGGGGCTCTGGACGACGGCCCCGTAGACACCGAACGACGCGTTGTTGACGAACGGGCGGTCGTCGGCGAAGCCGAGGTCGACGCGGAGTTCGACCCCGTCCGTGAGGGCGTCGAGACAGGTGGACGGATCGTCCCGGTCCAGGCCCAGGTCCATGGCGAAGTGGTTGCGCGTGCCGGCCGAGATGACGAGGAACGGAAGGCCGTGTTCCGCCGCGACGGCGGCGACCATCGCCTGCGTACCGTCGCCGCCCGCGACGCCCAGGAGGTCGGCTCCGTCGGCCACGGCGGCCTTGGCCAGGGCGGTGACGTCCTGGTGGTGCTCCGGGTCGAGCAGGACGACCCGGGCACCCAGCTCCTCGGCCTTCTCCTTGAGGGAGAACTTCGCGACCTTGCCGCCTCCGGAACGCGGGTTGAGCAGGAGGAAGGGGCGCTGCGGCGGCGGAGTGCGGTACTCCTTGACCCGTACCGGCCGCAGGCCCGTGCTGCGCAGGGCGTAGCGGCCGCTCCAGACCGCGACGCACCACAGCAGCAGCGAGGCGAAGACCACCCAGATCAGATTCGCGGCGGCGAAGAGGATGATGACGCCGACGGGGGCGACGACGGCCAGCACGGCCGACGCCATGCGTGCGGGCCCGCGGCGGGACAGGACCCACCAGAGCGCCGCCGCGGTCAGGGCGAGTCCCGCCAGGCCGGCCAGAAGCAGCAGCAGTCCCTTCAGACCGCCGGAGACGAGAGGCAGCAACGCCGCCAGCGCGACCGCGGCCAGGGCTCCTCTGGCCGCCCATCTCTGCCGGCGGTGATCCCGCTCGCCCATCGCCGATCCCATCTCGTCCTCCACTCGAAGGCTCGGGCGCACCCTCGCGACCGCGCCCGGCCGTAATTCATGGTGCCCGCCGACGGATCGGCTCGGCCACTGCCGTCCCTGATGGCTCCCTTACCGGCGGACACGTCAGACGTGAAGATCCCCCGGGGTGCAGCCATCGGTAGCGTACGCGGCCCCGCGAGCGTTGTTCCGCGCACTGGGGCACGCCTGCGCCCACCTTCACGGCCCGTTAAAGGTACGGACACACGTGCCCTCTTGACCTGGTGAGTCTTATTACGCAACTCTGCTGCCACAGTCCCTGTCGACGAGGAGGCCGGCACGCGATGGAGTGGACGGGCGCACGGTACGCGGACGGACCGACGGTCGAGGTGGCGACGTGGATCGCCGCTCCGCCGGGGAGAGTGTGGGCGCTGGTGTCGGACGTGACGCGGATGCCGGACCTGAGCGAGGAATTGCAGTGGGCGGGGTGGGCCGACGGAGCCGCCGGGCCTGCCGTCGGGGCGCGGTTCACCGGCCGGAGCAGGCACGAGACGTTCGGTGAGTGGAAGACGACCTCCACGGTGGTCACGTGTGACCCGGAGCGGGTGTTCGCCTGGGCGGTCGGGGATCCGGCCGAGCCCAGTGCCGTCTGGCGGTTCGGCCTCGAGCCCAGGGACGGCGGGACCGGGCTGTCGCAGTGGATGCGGATGGGGCCGGGGCGCTCCGGCCTCTCCTTCGCGATCGACGCCATGCCGGAGAAGGAGCAGAAGATCGTGTTCGTGAGGTTGCGGGAGTTCGAGCGGGGCATGACCGCCACGCTGGAGCACATCAGGGAGCGGGCGGAGGCGTGATGCGCACGGCGACGACCGTCGAGGCGGCGGCCCTCGGCTCCTGGTCCCGGCAGGCCGACTTCGTCGTCGAGGCGGAGAAACTGGGGCTCGATGTCTGCTGGGTTGCCGAGGCGTGGGGATCGGACGCCCCGTCCGCCCTGGGCTTCTACGCGGCCCGTACGGAACGGATGCTGCTGGGCTCCGCGGTCATGCAGGTCGGGACGCGCACGCCGGTGGCCCTCGCCCAGGCCGCGATCACCCTGTCCAACCTGTCCGGCGGGCGTTTCCTGCTGGGTCTGGGCCCGTCCGGACCGCAGGTGATGGAGGGCCTGCACGGGGTTCCGTTCGCCCGTCCGTTGGCCCGGATGCGCGAGACCGTGGAGATCGTGCGGCAGGTGGTCGCGGGCGGCAAGATCTCCCATGCGGGCTCCGAGTTCAGGATTCCGCTGCCCGACGGGGAGGCGGTGCCGATGCGCCTGTCGATGCGGGCCGAGCACCCCGTCCCCGTCTACCTGGCCGCGCTGTCGCCCGCCATGCTGCGGCTGACCGGCCAGGTCGCGGACGGCTGGCTCGGCACCAGCTTCGTACCGGAGGGCGCGGCGGAGGCCTACTTCGCTCCGCTGGACGAGGGGCTGGCCGCCGCCGGCCGGGAACGCGCTGGGTTCGACGTCTGCCAGGGCGCCGAGGTCGCGTTCGCCCGGGACGAGGAGGCGCTCGGCACCATGATCGCGGACCGGAGGAAGGAACTCGCCTTCAGCCTGGGCGGCATGGGTTCCGCGTCGACCAACTTCTACAACCGGGCCTATGGCCGTCAGGGCTGGGCCGAGGTCGCGGCGGAGGTGCGGGAGCGCTGGCAGGTGGGCGACCGGGACGGTGCGGCGGGTCTCGTCACCGACGAGATGGTGCTGGCCACCACACTCATCGGCACCGAGGAGATGGTGCGGCGACGGCTGCGGGTCTGGCGGGACGCCGGTGTGGACACGGTCCGTCTCTATCCGGCCGGGGAGACCCTGGACGACCGGCTCGACACCCTTGGCCGGGCGATCGAGTTGGTCCGCGAGACCGACAGCGGAGCATGACCCCGGCCTGTCCGCCGCGGACACCGGCGGACGGGTAGGCTCCCGTGCTGATCATCGGCCGACACGAACTTCAGGGGGGCTCCGTGCGGGCCATGGCTACCGTGACGACGACCGCGCTCGCGTGCCTGCTGGCGGGCGCGGCCCTGGCCGGGTGCGGCTCCGGCGGCGCCGGCGAGGACAAGTCCGCCGGCGATCTCCTCGACGAGGCCAACGCGACGATGCGAAAGCTGGACTCCGTCACCGTCGACATCACCAACCGCACGACGAGCGGTACCGTCACCAGCCATCTCGAGACCGACCTGGACAGCCGGTGCAGGTCGAAGACCGAGATGACTGGAGGCGCCGCCCTGGAGCAGATCCGTCTGGGCGGGACCGACTACGTCCGGCCGAACCGGGCCTATCTGCAGAAGTGGAAGAAGACCCCGGGTGTCACCGGCGAGCAGAGGCTGTGGGCGAAGACGCCGGTGGACCCCGCCGGTTCGGGCAACGGTCTCACCTCGTGCGAACGGCCCTTCGACTCGTTCGGCACGGCGAAGAAGGGCGGCTCCACCCGGGTCGGGGGCACGAGGGCCATCGAGCTGATCGTGACCGACAAGGCGGACAAGGAAGGGACGTACACCTTCTACGTGGCCGACGAGGGCGAGCCCTACCTGCTCAAGACGGTCTACAAGAGCGGTGCGCAGCACACCACCACCTCGTTCAGCGCCTTCGGCGAACCGCTCGACATCCGGGCGCCGAAGGCGGGCGAGGTACTGAGCACGCCCGGCGGCAGCCGCTGACCTGATCCGCAAGGAGGGCGGCAGCGCTTTCCGTTGGATTTCGGCAGCAACTGGCCGAGCGGGGCGAATCGGCCCACAAGGGCTTGACGGGGGCGAGATGCGATCGGCCTACTGGTAGGCGCAGCCGGCCGTGTCGGGGGGTCTGATGGTGCGGCGACGATGGGCAGCGGCGGTGGGCCTGGTGGCCTGCCTGCTGTTGCTGCATCTCGCCGTCCCCGGCCTCGATCGGGGCGAGTACACGGCGGTCACGGCAGCCGTGGATGTGCGGGAGACCGGTGCCGCTTCGACGCCTGAGGCCGAAGGAACCGGGAAGCCCTGTCCGTGCGAGGAGGAGCCGTCGCTCCGGCACCTGGCGGCACGGACACCGCGGGCCGCGGGTGCGGCCGGGGCGAGCGCGGTGGTGACCGGGGCGCCCGCGGTGGACCGGGGCGGCACGGACTTCCGGGCGGCGGGGACGAGCCGGTGTGCGGGGACGACCCGGTGTGCGGGAACAGCCGGATCCGCCCCGAACGCCGCCCAGTTGCAGACGTTCCGCTGCTGAGTGACGGCAGTACCGACAAGGGCCTGCGCCGTGCGGCCTGAGTACTGCCTGGTGCCGATTCGCGGTGATGTGCAGGCCTTCGTGTGTCCCCATGCCGATGACACAGGAGGCAGAGTTGCCTGGAAAGCGCGTTCTCGTTCTGAGGCCGGACGAACTGGGCCCGAACGACCAGAAGATGTGGCGGGAGATCCGGACGGAGTCCGCGGCCCCCGCGAATCCCTTTCTCGACCCGGCGTTCACCACCGTGGTGGGGCAGGTCAGGCAGGGAGCGAGAGTGGCGGTGCTGCTCGACGACGACTCCCCGGTCGGGTTCTTCCCCTACGAGAGGGGACCCTTGGGCCAGGGCCGGGCCATCGGGCTCGGGGTGTCCGACAGCCAGGGGGCCGTGCTGCGGCCCGGGATCCGGCTCGACGCGCGCGGGTTACTGCGGTCCTGCGCGCTGTCGTCCTGGGAGTTCGACAACCTCGAGGCCGGCCAGGGGCTGTTCGTGCCGCACGCGGCCGAGGAGCTCGCCTCCCCGGTCGTCGACGTCGGCGAGGGGTTCGAGCGGTACCGAGAGCGGCTGCGGGCGAAGTCGCCGGGCTTCCTGAGACAGACCCTGGCCAAGGAGCGCAAGCTGGCCCGGCAGGTCGGCGAGGTGCGGTTCGTGTACGACGCCCGGGACCCGGTCGCTCTGCGGGCGCTGATGGACTGGAAGTCGGCACAGTACCGGCGGACCGGCCGGCGCGACCGGTTCGCGCAGGAGTGGATCACCCGGCTGGTGACGCTGCTCGGGGAGAGCGAGGAACCGGAGTGCCGTGGCGTGCTGTCCGTGCTCTACGCCGCGGACCGGCCCGTGGCCGCGCACTTCGGTCTGCGCTCGCGCACGGTGCTTTCCTGGTGGTTCCCGGCGTACGACCGCGCCTACGCCAAGTACTCCCCCGGTCTCGTGCTGCAGCTCAGGATGCTGGAGGCCGCGGCGGCCGACGGTGTCGAGACGGTCGACCTGGGCAGCGGCCCCGCCCGCTACAAGGAGTCGCTCAAGACCCGTGACCTGCGGGTGTACGAAGGGGCGGTGGTACGGCCCACCCCGGGCGGAGCCGTCCACTGGCTGGGCCGGGAGCCCGCCCGGGCCGCCCGCCGCTTCGTACGCAACCGGCCCCGTCTGGCCGGCGCGGCGGCACGGACCCTGGCGGAACTGGGGCGCGTGCGCGGCCGTTGAGAACGGCCCGGCCCGGCGAGCGCGACGGCCCTGGCGGGTGCGGGCCGAGCGGTGCGCCCGGCTCCGGAGAACCGGGCGCACCGTGCCGTCACCTCGCGGCGGTCCAGCTGTGGGCGACGTCCACGATGACGCGGTCCTCCAGCTGCAGCACCCGGAAGGGCAGCCGGGCGCGGAGGCCGAGTCCGATCTGGGTCTCCCCCTCGAAGCTGCCGGCGAAGCGGGTGTCCCGGAAGGTGCGGTAGCCGGTGAGGTCCACACCCGGCAGCGGGCGCGCCACCCGGCCGGGATAGGTGGCGGCGCCGGTCTCCGGGTCGTAGGCGGGGGCCGCGACCCGCACCTCGAGGACGGCTCCGCCGCTCACGGGAATGTGGCGGCCCGATCCGTCCTGGTGGAGCCGGTCGACGTAGCGGACGGAGTAGCCGACGTCGCCGCCCGCGCCGGGCAGGTCGATGACCATCCGGTCGAAGCAGGTGTGACGGCCGGTCCTGATGTCCTTCACCGGCGCGATCGTGCCGCTGGTGTCGGTCTTGGCGAGACTTCCCCAGCCGGTGGGGCACGCCGCGGCCTGGGTCGCCTGCCGGGTGGCGACCGGAGCCGCGCCGGCCGGGACCGCGGCCACGCCCACCGTGGCGCCCACGAGTGCGAGCGTCGCGCATGCAGTTCGGATTCGTACCATTTTCGCCCCCGAGGCTTATGTGTTGCTGATATCGGGTGAGACGGCCGTGACGACCGAAAGGTTGCGCTTGCCGCGCCGGAGTGCCGACCATGGCACATCCTGATGGGGAGCGATTGGTGTCCGGTGCGTCCGTACCGGGAGGACGCGAGATGGATGAGGCAGCCGCCGTGCCGGACGGGCCGCGGCCATCCGGCGGCCCGGGCCGGGACGGAGGCGACGGCCGGGTCCGGACCGGGGACACCGGCCGGATCGAGGACGCCCTCACCGCTCCGCTGATCGCGGCCGTACGGGACCTCGGGGGGTACGGCGGCCTTGTCTACCTGCGTTCCCGCGACCGGCGCTCGCTGGTGCTGGCCCTGGTGACCGGGGTGCCCCGGTCGCTGCTCAGGGCGTGGTGGCGGGTGCCCGTGGGCGGCGCGCTGCCCATGGCCGAGGCCTACCGGCGCGACGAGCCCCTGTGGCTGCCGGACGAGCGCGTCACCATGGTGCGCTTCCCGCACTTCACCGCCGGGCTGCCGTACTCCTTCGGCTCCGCCCACCAGCCCGTCCGGGCCGGCGGGGAGGCCGTGGGCGTGCTGGTCGTGCTGCGCTCGGCCGCCCGGTCGCCGATGGACGCGGAGGCGGTGGATCGCGCGCTGCGTCCCGCCGGGCGGGACATGGAGGAGCGCCTCGGCCGCCTCGCCGCCGGCCGGTCCGGCTCGGGCGCGTACCGGGTGGAACACGACGACGAACCCGTCAGCGTGCGGCTGCCCACGGCCGCCGTGCGCCCCATGCGGGTCGGGCTTCTCGACTGGGACCTGGACAGCGACCGGTGCACGCCGGACGACGAGGCCCTCGCGCTCCTCGGCATCGCCGGGGCGGACTTCGACGGCACCATGGCGGCCGTCGAGGCCCGCGTCAGCCCGGAAGACCTCCACGAACTGCGGGCGAGCCGGCAGGACGCGCTGACGCACGGCCGGGTCAGGTCCCGTCACTTCCGGGTCCGGGACGAGTCCGGCGGCGGGGAGATCAGCTACCGGCCGGTCGAACTGTGGGGCCGGCTCGTGCGCGGCGGCACCGGCTCCGCCCGGATCCTGGTGGGCGCCCTCGTCGACGCGGCCGGCGGGCTCACCGCGGCCGAGGCCGCGGAGCGGCTGCCCGACGGGCTGTTCTCCCTGGACCAGGACGGCCGTGTGACGTACGGCAACCGCCGTTGCGAGGAACTGCTCGGCGCCGGCCGGGAGGAGCTCCTCGGCCGCTATCCGTGGGAGGTGATCACCTGGCTCCGGGATCCCGCGTACGAGGACCGCTACCGGGCGGCGATGCTGTCGCAGGAACAGGTGTCCTTCCTCGTGCGGCATCCCGCCGGGAACTGGCTGAGCTTCGTCCTGTACCCGGATGTGCACGGACTGACCGGCCGGGTCCATCCGACCGTCCCGCCCACCGGAGGCGAGGCGGCGCGCGAGGCCGGGGCGTCCGCCGGTCCCGTGCCGGGCGCTGCGGCCGTTGCGCCGCCGCCCGGGCCGGTGGCGGCGGCGCGGGCCGGGGCGCTGTACCACGTGGTGCAGATGGCGAGCGTGCTCACCGAGGCGGTCACCGTGCAGGACGTCTGCCGGGCCGTGTCCGAGCAGTTGCTGCCCGCGTTCGGCGCGCGGGAACTCGCCCTGTACACCGTCCGCGAGGGCCGGATGTACCTGCAGTGGGAGTCGGGGTACCCGGAGGGCTTCCTCACCCAGTTCGAGGGCGTCGCCCTCGACACGCGACTGCCCGGCGTGCACGCGCTGACCACGCGGCTGCCGCTCTTCTTCGAGTCGCCCGAGGACCTCTCCACCGCCTACCCGGGCATCGCCCTGGACCGGATGAACGCCTGGTCGTTCCTGCCGCTGATCGCCTCCGGCCATTCCGTCGGCTCCTGCATCCTCGGCTGGGACGCCCCGCACCGGTTCACCGCCGACGAGCGTTCCGCCCTCACCGCGCTGGGCGGGCTGGCCGCCCAGGCGATGGAACGGGCACGGCTCTACGACTCGGAGTCCGCCGTCGCCCGCGGTCTCCAGGAGGGGCTGCTGCCGCACCGGCTGCCGGCGGTCGAGGGGCTGCGCACCACCGGCCGCTATCTGCCGGGCACGCAGGGCATGGCCATCGGCGGTGACTGGTACGACGTGATCACGACGGGGCGTGGCGTGGCCCTGGTCATCGGGGACGTCGAGGGCCACAGTGTCGGCGCGGCCGCGGTGATGGGTCAGCTGCGCAGTGCGGTGCACGCCTTCGCCGCGAGCGAGCGGCCGCCGCAGGAGGTCATCACCCATACCAACCGGCTGCTGACCGAGCTTGAGTCGGACGCCTTCGCCACCTGCTGCTACATCGAACTCGACCCGCGTACCGGGCGGGCGCTCGCCGTGCGGGCCGGCCATCCCCCGCCGCTGCTGCGCCACCCCGACGGGCGCGCGGAGACGCTGGACCTGGTGGGCGGGGTCATGCTGGGCGTGCAGCCCGACTCGGTCTATCCCGTCACCGCGCTCACGCTGGCCCCCGGCAGCGTCCTCGCCCTGTACACCGACGGGCTCGTGGAGCAGCCCGGCAGCGACATCGAGACGGGGATCGAGGAGGTCCGCCGTGCTCTGGCCGACACCCCGGCGGACTCGGTGGAGCATCTCGCCGACCGACTGGTGAGAACGGCCCGACGCGCCCCCGAGCGCCCGGACGACGTGGCCCTCCTGCTGACGGCATACCGCTGACGGGCGGGGCCTTCCAGTCATGGCCCGGGCTACGCCTACGGGCCCTGCGCGTCCAGGCCCACCTGCCTACGGCATCACCGCCGCACCGGGCCCGGCGGCTCCGTGCGTATCCCGGCCCCGGTGAACGCCACGGCATCCGTCCTGGCCGGCACCGAATCGTCCGGGCCGGCGAGCGCCGCCTCACCCAACACACTGGGCTACCGCTCATCCTGGCGCCGTTGGCGCCCCCACCCCCAGCGCGGTAGTGCCGCCGTATCCAAGATTTCGGCGCGTTGTGCGCCAGCACGGTCGGGCTCGCCGGGCCCGGCGCCCAGGTGACGGTCGGTCGGTGCGGGCGCTGGGGTGCGCGGATGCGTGGTGTGGGTCGGAGTACGGTGGGCGGGACCGGGGAGCGAGGCGGTGGTGGCGGTGGAGTGGCAGCGGTATGCCGAGCAGATGGCGCAGCTCGCCCGGGATCTGGTGGCCCAGGATTCGGTGCAGGCGACGCTGGACGAGATCGCCGCATCGGCGGTGAAGCTAGTCGAGGGCTGCGACGCGGCGGGGATCCTGACGGTGTCCAGGGGCCGGGCCGTGACACTGTCCGCGTGCGGCGACATGGTCGAGGAGTCCGACCGGCTGCAGGGCGAACTGGGCGAAGGGCCGTGCTTCGACGCCGCCCGACGTGTGGACGGCGAGCGGCTGTTCCGTATCGCCGACATGACCACGCCGCAGCCGTCCTGGCCGCGCTTCTCCCAGGCGGCCCGCGATCTGGGGATCGGCAGCATGACCGGTGTGCTGCTCTACACCGAGCAGGAGGACTTCGGCGCGCTGAACCTCTACTCGCGCCGCCCGGGGGCCTTCGGCAAGGACATCGAGGCCGCGGGCTGGCTGCTCGCCTCCCATGCCGCCGTGGCACTGGACACCGCCCGTACCGTCGACCAGCTCGAGCACGCCCTGGAGACCCGGCACGCCGTGGGAGAGGCCATGGGGATCCTCATGGAACGCCACCGGCTGAGCGAGGACGAGGCCTTCGGCGTGCTGCGGCGTATCTCGCAGAACCACAACATCAAGCTGCGCGATGTCGCCCGGCACGTCCGCGCGGATCCCGACCGGGCCTGACCGGGAACGTCGAGGCAGCGGCCTCAGGCCCGGTGGGGGCCGGGGCGGTACGCGCGCAGCAGGAGCACCGCGATGTCGTCGGTGTGCTGCCCGGTGGGCGTCGTGTGCTGGAGGAGCCGGTCGATGAGCCGTTCCAGGTCGTGGCCGTCGGCGGCGTCCAGCTGACCGGCGAGGTCGGACGTGGTCCGGGTGACATCGGTGCCGGGGAGCTCGACCAGACCGTCGGTGTAGAGGGCGAGGGTGGTGCCGGGGAGCAGGGGCGCGGTGGTGACCGGGTAGTGGTTGCCGGTGTCGATGCCCAGCAGCGGGCCGGGCTCGACGTCGAGGACCGCGCCGGGGCGGCTGGTGTGCCGCAGCAGCGGCGGCACGTGTCCCGCGCTGGCGAAGGCCACCCGGTGGCGGGCCAGGTCGAGATGGGCGTAGAGGCAGGAGACGAGCAGTTCGGAGTCGAGGTCGGCCAGGAGCCGGTTGGTGCGCACGAGGACCTCGTCGGGTGCGGCGCCCGCGGTGGCGTGGGCGTGGATGGCGGTGCGTACCTGGCCCATGAGAGCTGCGGCGGCGATGCTGTGGCCCTCCACGTCGCCGATGACGGCGGCCGCGGTCGTCTCGTCCAGGCGCAGGAGGTCGAAGAAGTCGCCGCCGACCTCGATGCCGTGGCCCGCGGGCAGGTAGCGGGCGGCGACGTCGAGGCCGGACAGGTTCGGCAGGGCACGGGGCAGCAGGGCGCGCTGCAGTTCGTGGACGAGACGGTGTTTGGTGTCGTAGAGCCGGGCGCGGTCGAGGGCCTGGGCGATCAGACCGGACAGGGAGGTCAGGACGGCGCGTTCGTCGGCGGTGAAGGTGTGCGGCTGGTCGTAGGACAGGATGCAGCAGCCCACCGGCCGGCCGGAGATCATCAGCGGCAGGAAGGCCCAGGCCTGTTTGCCGCTGATCTGGGGAGCGCCGGGGTAGTTGGCGGCGAGCTCGGCCGGGCTTGCGAAGAAGGCGGGGGTGCCGCTGGCGAGGACCTGGCCCGCCGGGGTGAGGTCGGTGTCCAGCGACAGGGCGTCGAGGCGTTCCATGACGTCGGCCGCGTAGCCGTGGTAGCCGGTGATCTTCAGACGCCCGGCCTCGGCGACGGACAGCACGAGGCCTTGGGCGCCGAAGGCGGGCAGGATCTGGTGGGCGCTCAGCGCCACGAGGTCGCGCACGGTAACCGCCTCGGTGAGCGCGGCGGCCAGGTGCACCAGTTGGTAGAGACGTCCCGTCGGGGCCGCCGCGGGACTGCGCGCGACGGCGGGCGGTGACGGGGCCTCGGCCCGCTCTCCGCCCGGGACGACACGGACGCTGATGCCGCTGGTGTCCGGGTAGAGCTGGAAGGTGAGCCACAGGCCGGGCGGGCGGAGCGCGGTGAAGGACACGGGGGTGCGGCCGACGACCGCCGTGCGGTAGTGGTCCTCGTAGGCGGGGTCGTCCAGCCAGGGCAGGGACTGCCAGGGCCGGGTGCCGAGCAGCCGGTCGGCGCGGCGGCCGAGCAGGCGGGCCGCGGTGGGGGTGGCGAAGGTGATGCGGCCCTCCAGGTCGAGGGCCAGGGCGCCTTCGGGGAGGCGTTCGAGGTAGTCGGCGGCGGCCAGGCCGGTCTGCACGGGGTGGTGTGCGGCGTCGACGGGGACGATGCGCGGCTGGTCGGGCAGGGCGGGCGGCCCCGCGGCGTCGTCCAGCAGGCGGGCCATGCGGCGGGCGCTGGAGGTGACGTGGCCGCGTACGCGTGGCGTGATGCCGCGCGGCCGCACGGCGGGCCACATCAGCACGATGCCGCCCCAGCGGCGCCGTACGCCGGCCAGCGGGACGGCGGCCAGGGCGAACGGGTAGGGCAGGACCGCGGCGGCCCGGGGGTAGCGGCGGGCCATCTCCTCCTGGCTCGCGACACTGACCAGTGTGTCGTCGTGGATCGCGTCGGCGACCGGCACCGGCGCGTTGAGAGGCAGCCGCTGCCAGGGGGCGCTGAACGCGATCGGCAGACCGCACAGCGCGACCAGGCGCAGCACGGGCTCCGCCTCCTCGATCAGGTACAGGCCGCCGATCGAGGCTCCGGTTCCGC
Organism: Streptomyces sp. NPDC057002; assembly: GCF_042673825.1. Taxonomy (NCBI): domain Bacteria; kingdom Bacillati; phylum Actinomycetota; class Actinomycetes; order Kitasatosporales; family Streptomycetaceae; genus Streptomyces; species Streptomyces sp. NPDC057002. The sequence goes on along the minus strand of NZ_JBHURZ010000002.1, from coordinate 1,292,702 downwards.
GCACGGTGTCGGCCAGCGCCGTCCCCAGGGCGTCCAGCGTCCCGGCACCCCCGGGCGGCTCGTTGCTCGCGGACATGCAGTCCTCCCGCTCTTACCCGGACGCTACGCCTCACGGGGCCTGCGGGCATGTCTTCGGGCATGACTCCGCGGATGAGTGCTACGGGCACGGAGCGTGGTGTGCGCAGGCGTCGTCCTACAGAATCGGAAGCCCTGGACCGCGATCGGGAGGCCGGCTTGCTGACGCTGACATCACAGGATCCGCTGGCCGTCGCCGTCACCTCGGCGATCCGGGCCGGGGATCTGCCGGGGCTCGGGCAGTTGCTCGCCGACCATCCCGGTCTGGCCGCGGCACGCGTCACCGAGCACGGCGAGGACGGCAAGGGCACGCGCAGTCTGCTGCACATCGCGACCGACTGGCCCGGTCATTTCCCCCACGGTCCCGAGGTGGTCGCCGCGCTGGTCGCCGCGGGGGCCGATCCCGACGCGCGCTTCGGCGGTGCGCACACGGAGACACCGCTGCACTGGGCCGCGAGCAGCAACGACGTGGCCGTCCTGGACGCGCTCATCGCCGCCGGTGCCGACATCGAGGCCCCCGGAGCGGTGATCGCCGGTGGCACTCCGCTCGCCGACGCCCGCGCGTTCGGCCAGTGGCGTGCCGCGCGCCGGCTGGTCGAGCACGGCGCCCGCACCACCCTCCAGGACGCCGCCACGCTCGGCCTGCTCGAGCGGGTGCGGGCGTACGTCGAGGCCGGGGAGCCCCTTTCGGCCGACGAGATCACCAGCGCCTTCTGGGGCGCCTGCCACGGCGGGCATCTCCCCACCGCGCGGTATCTCCACGGGCACGGCGCCGACCAGGACTGGTGCGGCTACGACGACATGACACCGCTCGACATCGCCCGCGCCCACGACGCCGACGACGTCGTGCGGTGGCTGCGCGACCTGGGCGCGAAGAGCCGCTCGTAGGGTCGGGTCACAGGCAGTAGCGCACGAGCCACTCGTCCTGGTTGTAGGCGGTGCGCGCGGGGTCGGGGGCGCCCGCGGCTCGCTCCTCGACCATGTCCTCCACGCGCACCGGCTCCGGCAGTGCGCCGAAGCGGGCCCGGCGTGCCGCCGCCTCCGTATCGCTCCCCTGCTGCGACGTCGCGTCGTCCACCGCGATTCCCCTCTCTCGCCGGACTCCGAGGCCGATCAGCCTCCCTGGACAAAGAGTTGACGCGCGGGGCGGGCTCTTGGTTCCCGTCGCGGCGCCCGGCCGGCTCGTTCGACCCTACGAACTTCGCCTCCGGCGGTTCCCGGGACGCGCGGACAGTGATAGGAAACCTTCCTATCAGTTCTGCACGGCCAGCTCTCCCACCCCCACTCTGTCTGGAGGCCCCGTGAGACACCCGACCCCGCGCCGCTCCGCTCTGGCGTTGTTCGGCGCCGCCCTCGCCACCGCCCCGTTTCTGAGGCCGTCGCACGCCGCGGCCTCCGTCCGTGCGATCGGGCTCGACGACCCGGCGAAGAAGGAGATCGCCATGCAGCTCGTGTCGAGCGCGGAGAACTCCTCGCTCGACTGGAAGGCGCAGTACCAGTACATCGAGGACATCCGCGACGGCCGCGGCTACACCGCCGGCATCATCGGGTTCTGCTCCGGCACGGGCGACATGCTCGACCTCGTCGAGCTCTACACCGATCGCAAACCCGGCAACGTACTCGCGAAGTACCTGCCGGCGCTGCGCGAGGTCGACGGTTCCGACTCGCACGACGGGCTCGACCCGGGCTTCCCCGGCGACTGGCGCCGGGCGGCCCGTGACGCCGCGTTCCGGCGGGCGCAGGACGACGAGCGCGACCGGGTGTACTTCGGCCCGGCGGTCCGGCAGGGCAAGGCGGACGGGCTGCGGGTGCTGGGCCAGTTCGCGTACTACGACGCCATCGTCATGCACGGCGACGGCAACGACCCCCTGAGCTTCCGCAACATCCGCAAGCGCGCGCTGCGCACGGCGAAACCCGCCGGCGTGGGGCGGTGACGAGGTGACCTACCTCGACGCCTTCCTGGACGCGCGGGTGTGGGCCATGAGGCAGGAGGAGGCGCACAGCGACACGAGCCGGGTCGACACGGCCCAGCGGGTCTTCCTGCGCAAGCGGAACCTCGACCTCGACCCGCCGCTGGACTGGAAGGTCTACGGCGACAGCTACCACATCGGCTGACCCTCAGGCGGCGGCCCGGGGCGGATTGGTCCATGAAACGGGCACGAGAATGGACCCCGAGCCGGGCCGCCGCGCTGCCTAGCGTCGCCGGTATGAACGTCACCACCACGCGCGGAGCCCTGCTCGCCGCGTTCGCCTGTGTCCTCGTCGGAGCGTCCTTCACGGCCAACAGCGTCCTGGGCGAGTACCCGTACGCGGGCGGCCAGTTCCTGCGCTACGGGCTGGCCTGTCTGCTGCTTCTGCCGCTGGCCGGGAAGGGCTCGGCCGCCCGGCTGAGGGCGCTGACGCCGCGTCAGTGGATCCGTCTCGTCCTGCTCGCCGCCATCGGAATGGTCGGCTTCAACCTGGCCGTCATCGCCGCGGAGCGCACGGCGGAACCGGCGGTTCCCGGTGTGTTCGTGGGCTGTGCGCCGGTCGTCGTCGCCGTGCTCGTGCCGCTCCTGGACGGGCGCGGGCCGAGGCGGGCGGTGCTGTACGGGGCGTTGCTCGTGGCCGTCGGCGCCTGCGCGGTCCAGGGCTGGGGGCGCACCGACGGCGCGGGCCTGGCCTTCTCCGTGTGCGCCCTGGCGGGGGAGGTCGGGTTCGCCGTGCTCGCCGTACCCGTGCTGCGGCCGCTCGGGCCCCGGCTGCTGTCCGCCACGGTGTGCGCGGTCGCCGCGCTGGAATCGGCCGCGGTCGGAGTTCTGGCCGACGGGGCCGGGTGGCTGCGGCGTCCGGACACCGCAGAGGCCGCCGCGCTGCTGTGGCAGGCGGTGGTGGTCACCGTCGTCGGATTCGTGTGCTGGTACATGGGCATGCAGCGGATCGGCGCGGAACGCGCCACCCTGTTCTCCGGCCTCATCCCGGTCGCGGCGGCCGGCACCGCACCGCTCGTCGGCACGGGCTCCTACGGCCTGGCACAGGCGGCGGGCAGCGCGCTGGTCGGCCTCGGAGTCGCCCTGGGGTCCGGGGCGCTGAACCCGACCGCGGCGCGCCGGCGCATCGGCGGGCGAACCCGGCGCGCCGCCCCGGCGACGACCTTTCGGGGGAACGCCCGCCCGGAGTGGCAGGGCGTCCGCGCGCCGGAAATGCCGGAGTGATCCCCCGCGCATCTAATGGACGGCACCTAGATGTCTCAGCCGACACAGGAGCCACGTAGATGCCGCACTCCCGCACCGGTGAAGGGGACAAGAAGCCCGCGCGTGCGGGTCTGCTGCGGCGGCTGGGCGAATGGTGCGCACGCCACTTCGGAATCGTCATCGGAGCCTGGCTCGTGGCGCTGGTGGCTCTCCAGGTCGTCAACCATGTGTCCGGGGGTGCGTACTCCGACAACTTCTCCCTGCCGCAGGCGCAGGCGCAGAAGGGCCTGGACGTACTGAAGGAGCACGATCCGCAGGCCGGCGGCTACAGCAGCCAGATCGTGCTGCACGACGACAGCCAGGACCTGACGGCGCTGAGCTCGCAGATGTCCACCACGGTCGCCGACCTGGAGAAGCTCCCGCACGTCCTGTCGGCCCAGAACCCGCTGACCGCCCCGGGCTCGTCCTCGCAGCAGCCGAACGTCGGGCCGCTGTCGGACGACAAGAAGACGGCGTACATCACGGTCCGTTTCAATGTGCAGCCCTCGACCCTCGGCGCCGGATACCTCAACGGCGTCGACTCCGCCGTACAGCCGCTGCGTTCCGCGGGAGCGGAGGTGGAGTACGGCGGGCCGCTCGGCGAACTCGCGCGGCCCGCCGCCGACGACCGGGTGAGCGAGCTGATCGGGTTCGGTGTGGCCATCATCGTGCTGCTGGTCGGGTTCGGCAGCGTGATCGCCGCCGTCATTCCGCTGCTCACCGCGCTGATCAGCGTCGTCGGAGGTCTCGCCATCCTCGGGCTGCTGGCCGCCGCGTTCACCTTCGCGACGGTCTCACCGACCCTGGCCACCATGATCGGTCTCGGTGTCGGTATCGACTACGCCCTGTTCATGATCACCCGTCATCGGCAGAACATCATCGACGGCGCGGACCCGGTACGGGCCGCCGGGCAGGCCGCGAGCACCAGCGGCCACGCCGTCCTCGTCTCCGGCTGTACGGTGATCATCGCCCTGGCGGGCCTGTCCGCGTCCGGGGTCTCCTTCATCTCCCTGCTCGGTCTCGCCGCCGCCGTCACCGTGGTCTCGGCCGTCATCGGCGCGCTCACGCTGGTCCCCGCCCTGCTCGGCCTCATCGGCCGGCACATCGACCGCTACCACGTGCGCCGCCCCGTCGCCGAGACCGACGCCGAAGCGGGTGAGACGGCGCAGGGCACCTGGCACCGGTACGCGCAGCGGGTGGAGCGCAGGCCGCTGTGGTTCCTGTCGGGGGGTGTCGCCGTGATCGTGGTGCTCGCGATCCCGCTGTTCTCCATCCAGCTCGGCCACATCGGCGACGGCGCCGACCCGACCTCCTTCACCGACCGGCGGGCGTTCGACCTGATGACCGACGCGTTCGGGCCGGGGTCCAACGGTCCGCTCACCGTCGTCATCGACCAGACGAACGTGCCGGACTCGCAGCGCGACGATCTGGCCTCGCGCGCCCAGACGACGCTCGGCTCGGTCGAAGGAGCCGCCGCCGTCACGCCCCTGACACCCACCCAGGACGGGGACGTCCTGGTCGGCACGGTCTACTCGACCAAGTCGCCGCAGAACGCCGCGACCACGGACCTGACCAACCGTCTCGTCGACGACACGCTGCCGGACGTCGTCCAGGGGACGGACGCCAAGGGGTACGTCACCGGCACGACGGCGACGCAGGTCGACTTCCGTGACATCGTCGCCTCCCAGCTGCCCGTGATCATCGCCGTCGTGGTGGGCCTGGCGTTCCTCATCATCCTGGCCGTGTTCCGGGGACTGCTCGTCGCCGTCAAGGCGGCCGTGCTGAACGTGCTGTCGATCGCCGCCTCGTACGGCGTGGTCGTCGCCGTGTTCCAGTGGGGCTGGGGCGGGCCCGCGCTCGGCGTGCACGGCAAGGTGCCCATCGAGAGCTATGTGCCGATGATGATGTTCGCCATCATCTTCGGCCTCAGCATGGACTACGAGATCTTCCTGCTGTCCCGCGTCCACGAGGCGTGGCTGCGTACCGGGGACGCCAAGGGGTCGGTGGCGCACGCGCTGGAGATCACGGCGCGGGTCATCACCAGTGCCGCGCTGATCATGGTGAGTGTGTTCGCGGCGTTCATCATCAGCGACAACATCGTGGTCAAGATGCTGGGACTGGGGCTGGCCGTCAGTGTGCTCATCGACGCCTCCGTGGTACGGCTGCTGATGGTGCCGGCCGTGATGACGCTGCTCGGGCGGCACGCCTGGTGGACGCCGCACTGGCTGGACCGGGTGCTGCCCCACATCGACGCCGAGGGGGAACAGAAGGCCGAGGGCGCCCGTCCGGCGCGGTAGCGGGCCGGCCTCAGTGGAGCACGAGGTGCGCCAGGGCGACGGCGCCGACCGACACGATCAGGGTCCGCAGGACGGCGGGGCTGAAGCGCCGGCCCGTCCTGGCTCCGACGAGGCCACCCAGCGCGGACCCGGCGGCGATGAGGAGGACTGCCGTCCAGTCGAACTCCGCGAAGAAGACGAAGAGCAGCGCGGCCACGGTGTTGACGACGGCCGCTAGCACGTTCTTCACGGCGTTGAGCCGCTGGAGCGTCTCGTCGAGCAGCATGCCCATCAGGGAGACGTAGATGATGCCCTGCGCGGCGGAGAAGTAGCCGCCGTAGACGCTGGCGAGCGTCAGCCCCGTGAACAGCAGCGGACCGCCGTCGGGACGGGCGCGGCCGCCGGTGCGGCGACGGCGGCGGCGCACCCACCCGGCGATGAGGGGCTGGCAGGCCACCAGGACCAGGGCGAGGCCCACCAGGGCCGGCACGATCCGCTCGAAGGCCGCGGCGGGCAGGGTCAGCAGCAGCACGGCGCCCGCGAGGCCGCCCAGCACGGCACCGATGCCGAGCAGGAGGACGCGCCGTCTCTGCCCCCGGAGTTCCTCGCGGTAGCCGATGACCGCGCTGATCGAGCCGGGAACCAGCCCGAGCCCGTTGGACACGGTCGCCGTGACCGGTGGCAGTCCGGTGGCGAGCAGCACCGGGAAGGTGATCAGCGTTCCCGAGCCGACGACGGCGTTGACGGCACCGGCGCCCGTACCGGCCGCGAACACGGCCGCCATCTCCCAGGGCGTCATGCCGCGACTCCGACGCCGCGTCCGGCGTTCCAGGTGCTGTCCATGGGATCACGCTAGAGGGTGCGCACTTCGGGGTTGGCCGAAGGGTGCCGGACGCCGGAGACCGAGCCGGTCGGATCCGTATCGCCCCGGCACGGACGCGCGGGAACGGCGGCGGGATCCGAGGGGGATCCCGCCGCCGTTCCCGGGGCACGTCAGGGCGTTGTCGTGTCAGCTGCGCCTGGAGCGGCGGAGGACCACGAAGCCCGCCATGACGAGTACGGCGCCTGCCGCGGCCGGCCAGAGCTGAGCGCCGGTCTCGGCCAGGCTGCCGCTGCCGACCGCCTGGGGCTCGGTCCGGGGCGGGGTCGCCGGGGTCGCGGCGGCGCTGGTCGCCGTGCCGACGGCCTGGGACTGGCCTAGTCCGTCCGAGTCCTCGCCGCTGCCGTCCTTCGAGCCGCCCTGGTCACCGGACTTCGCCGAGGGCGTCGCGTACACCTCGGCTTCGCCGGCGGGCGGGTCGCTGGGCTCCGGCTCGGGGGCCGGCTTGTCCGTCGCCGGAGGCTTGGAAGCCTCGTCCTTGCCGCCGTTGCCCGTGTCGCCGGGCTTGCCACCCGCGTTGCCGCCCTGCGGGGCGTCCGGGGTGCGGGTGGGCTGCTCCTGCGGAGCCTCGGGGGTCTTCGTCGGCTCCTCACTCGGCTCCTCGCCCGCCCCGGGCTCCTCACTCGGCTGCTCGCCCGGCTGCTCACTCGGCTGCTCGCTCGGCTCGCCTTCCGCTCCGGCTCCGCACTTCCGGCCGTCGTTGATGCAGTCGACCATCTCCCCCATCAGGTCCTCGTCGAAGACGTTGATGAAGTCGCCGTGGTCCGTGACCGGCTTGTGCAGCTGCTCGGGGAAGGAGTCCACCGCGAACAGCGGTGTCGTACGGCCGCCGTCGTTCAGGCTCGGCGCGTCGACGTCGTAGACGATGCGCTGGACCAGCTGCGGAATCGGCCGGAAGCCGGACGGGCAGGCGCCTGAGGCGTCGGCGAACGCCACGTGGGTGCGATGGTTGGCGCTGTCGATGTTGCGGCCGTCCCAGCAGCTCTGGAACTTGAAGGAGCGCACGACGTCGCTGCCCTTCGGGCAGAGCGGGTACTTGTCCTTCAGCTGCCGGTCCTCGAAGCCGGTGCAGCTCCAGGAGGCGTTGGCGTTGGCCGTGCCGTTGACGAACGCTTTGGCGTCGCCGGTGATGATGCGCAGCAGCCGCGGCATGGCGGTCACCTTGTCGCGCGGGTTTCCCACGAAGTCGAGCGTGACCTGCTTCGGTGTGACGATCGCGCCGGCGTTGCCCTCGATGCCGCCGCCGGGCGAGTTGGCGTCCTGCTCCTGGGTGCCGTTCTGCACGCGCACGACGGGCCAGTAGTAGGAGGACTTGTCGCCCTGATCGTCGCAGCTGGTCTCGGCGTTCGCGAGGTCCTGGTCGCTGGCGAAGGCGTTGTTGGCCTGGTTGCCGACGTAGTCGTGGAAGTGGTGGGCGCCGTTGGTGACACCCGGGGCGGCGATGATGTTGTCGGAGTTGAACAGGCCGTTCTCGTTCACGCCGCAACTGGTGGCGAAGGTGCCGCGGGAGGCGTTGTCCTTCTGGCGGGGGCTGTTCACATTGGGCTGGACACTGGTGATGTCCGCGAAGTCGGCGGCGACCGGTCCGTTGCCCGCCTGTCCGCCGTTGTTGCCCTGGCCCTGCTCCTGGCCGTTCCCCTGTTCCTGGCCGCCCTGGTCCTGCTCCTCGCCGGGCTGCTCCTCGCCGTCGCCGTCCTGGCCCTCGCCCTGCTCGGGCGCCTGGTTGCCGGAGTCCCGGACGGTGCAGGCCGCGAGGGCGTCGAGTCCCTCGGGGCGGTCGCCCACCCGGTCGATGGCGATGGCGATGCGCTCGAGGGTCGCGCCCCGCTTCTCCTTCAGCGGATTCATGATCGCGTTGTCGGCGAAGCCGGAATCCTGCTGGATCTCCTGCGCCGACTCGCTCAGCCGCTGGTAGGCCTTGGCGATCTGCTCGTCCAGGAGGGCGAGTTCCTTGTCGACCTCCGCCCTCGCCTGCTCGGGGACCGAGGTCAGCTTGCTGCCGACGTCCGGGCAGTCGATCGTGGCGCCGGCGGTCCGCACCCCCGTACCGGACCGCGTCTGGGCGGACTCACCGCCCGATCCGCCGTCCGTGGCCGAGGCGTAGACGTTCGCCGCCATCAGGCCGCCTCCGCCCAGCATCAGCGCGACTGCGGCGAAGGTCGCGCGCCGTGGGCCTGTAGGGCGTCTTCGCGAATTGCGTGCCAAGGGTGCTCTCCTGCGCTTGAGGCGTGCCGGGCATGAAAATCCCCTCGCCTCATACGTGCGCGGGCACCGGAGCGTTCAGCCGCTCCTGAAATTCTTCGGGAACTCTCAGAAAGCCCGCACAGCCGTACCCCGCCGGACTCGCCCCGTCCGGCGGGGTACGGCAGCCGAAGCCGCAGGTCAGCGGAAGTTCACGTCACTGCACAGGAAGTAGGTCTGGTCCATGTGCGACGCCTGCCAGATCGTGTAGACGACGTGCCGGCCGCTCAGCCCCGAAGTGCTCACCGGGATCTCGTAGTTCTGGCTGGGCGCGTATTTGCCGGTGCGGGTGACGAGCCGGAGGTCGTTCCAGGTCAGCGGCTGGGTGGCGGGGTTGAAGCCCTGCCGCGTGACGTACACCAGGAAGTAGTCGGCGCCGTGGCTGGCCTGGTCGTACAGCTTCACGGTGAAGTTGGCGCCGATGTCCGTCGTCTTCCAGGCGCCGACCGTGTCGAGGGAGTTGTACCGGCCGCCCTCGGTACGGCCGCCGCTGCACAGCTGGCCGTTGGGCACCACGGCCTGGAAGTTGCCGCCGGAGCCGTTGCGGTACAGGCCGTTCCAGTTCCACATGGCGTTCGCGTCGCTCCGCCACGCCTGCCAGCACATGGGGTCCTGCTGGGCCATGGCGGGATTGAGGTGGTCGTTCCCCCAGCGCAGCCAGCAGCCGTAGTTGCGGGATGCCGGGTCGACGACCGAGCCGTGGGCGACGGCGGTGCCGCTCCATGGGATCAGGCTGAGCAGCGCGGCGACCAGCACGGTCAGGGTGAGCGTCAGACGGGACCTGACCGAACGGGCTTGATTATGGTCATGACCATGACAATTCATGATCTCCTCTTTCGGATGTGGGGGTTGCGGTGCTTGCGGTGTGCCGTGCGTGGGGAGTGCGGGCGCGACGTGGGAGCGCTCCCGCACTCCCACGCTGCGCCCGATGGCACCAGTCGGCAACGCACGATTGCGCCACTTCCGTCAGAGCCGGTCGAGTTCCTTCGTGGTGCGTCCGAGGTACGTGGCCGAGCCGGCATCCGGCACGTCGATCTCGCGGAACCCCAGACGGTCGTAGAAGGCCCTGGCCTCGGTGTTGGCGGTCGCCATGGCCAGGTGGACGGCCGGGACTCCCCTGTCCTGGAGGGTCCCGAGGAGCGTCCGCATCAGGCGGCGTCCGTGGCCCCTGCCCTGCCAGCCGGGCAGCAGGTCGATGTGCAGATGCGCGGGATACGCGGCCAGTTCGGGCAGCACCATCCGTTCCGGGTGGTGCAGCAGATGGGCCATCTCCTCGTCCGGGGTGCGCGGCGGCTCGGGCGGTTCCGGGTAGCGGCCGGCGACCAGGGGCAGCCATGCCGTGCGGAACTCAGCAGCGAAGCGCGGGGTGTCGGCGGCGCCGAGGATGTACCCGACCGCCCGCCCCCGTCCGTCGTCCAGGACGAAGGCCAGTTCCGGCTCCAGACGGACGTAGGGAGCCGCGAAGGTCACCGGGAAGATGCCCGGGTCCGCGTAGTGGGGGCGGCCGTCCTGGCCTGCGTGCGCGGTGCGGATACAGATGTCGTCGAGGGCCGGACGGTCCTCGGGGCGGTACGGGCGGATGGCGGGGGACGCGGTCATGACGGCATCGTGCACGGTGTGGGAGCGCTCCCTCAACCCGCTGTGACGAAGTGCTGCGTGCGCCCCGAAGCGGCTCGCCGCGTCCCTGGCCGCGGCGAAGGCAATGGCCGACGCCCCGGGCGGAACTGCTGGCGCTGCACTGCGTCGGACCAAGTCCCTGCGGGCACCGGCCCGGGGCGGCTGATGGCAACACGCGAGGCGGGCTGACCGCTTAAGGGCAGAGACCGGGGTTACCCGGCTCACATGGTGAAGCTGCATATTCCAGGACGAAAAGAACATGACGCGACGGAGACTCCGCCATCGGAGCAGTCCGAGAGCCCGCCGCCGGCGCCCGAGACGGCCGGTCCGGGGCCAGAAGTGGAGCGAGCGGCGCCCGACACGCCGAGTGAGCTGCCCCGGACGTCGTGGGGTGCGGTGCTGAAGGGGAGCCTGCGAGAGTTCAAGAAGGACGAGCTGACCGACCGGGCGGCGGCACTGACGTACTACACGGTGCTGGCGATGTTCCCGGCGCTGCTGGTCCTGGTGTCGCTGCTGGGGATCACCGGCAAATCCACCACGGACAAGGTGCTCGAGAACATCCAGCAGTTCGCTCCGGGCGCGGCACGGGACATCATCACCCGGGCCGTCGAGCAGTTGCAGGGCAACGCCGGCATCGGCTCACTGGTGGCGATCGTCGGTCTGCTCCTGGCGGTGTGGTCGGCCTCCGGCTACGTGGCGGCGTTCATCCGCTCCGCCAACGCCGTCTACGACATGCCCGAGGGGCGGCCGGTGTGGAAGGTGCTGCCGGTGCGGGTGGGTGTGACGGTGGTGCTGATGGTGCTGGCCACGGTGAGCGCGCTGATCGTGGTCTTCACGGGCGGGCTGGCCCGTCAGGCCGGGACGACTCTGGGCATCGGCGACACCGCGCTGACCGTGTGGTCGTTCGCCAAGTGGCCCGTTCTCATCGTGCTGGTCACGATCATGATCGCGATCCTGTACTGGGCGACCCCGAACGCCAAGGTGAAGGGATTCCGCTGGGTCACACCGGGCAGTGTGCTGGCCCTGCTGATCTGGCTGGCCGCATCGGCGGGCTTCGCCGTGTACGTGGCCAACTTCGCCTCGTACAACAAGACCTACGGCACGATGGCCGGTGTCATCATCTTCCTGGTGTGGCTGTGGATCACCAATCTGGCGATCCTGCTGGGCCTGGAGTTCGACGCGGAGACGGTACGGCAGCGGGCCGTCGCCGGCGGGCATCCGCCGGACGACGAGCCGTACACCCAGCCGCGTGACACCCGTGCGTGGGACGAGGAGGACCGGCGCCGCGTCGAGGAAACCTGACCTGGTCAGCCCATGAGTCCGGCGGCGACCGTCGCGCCCAGTTCCCAGCACCTCTCGATGTCGCCCTTGTCCGGCTCGCCGGTGACGGTCACGGCCTCGGCGGTGCGGCGCCAGCCGAGGCCCGTCGTGATGGACTCGATGCCCCGCACCGCTCCGGTCACGTCGTTGCCGCCGTGCACGTAGAAGCCGAAGGGCCGGCCGCGCGTCGCGTCCAGGCACGGGTAGTAGACCTGGTCGAAGAAGTGCTTCAGGGCGCCCGACATGTAGCCGAGGTTCGCGGGGGTGCCGAGGATGCAGCCGTCGGCAGCGAGGACGTCGGAGGCGGTGGCGGACAGCGCGGGCAGGCGTACGACCCGGACGTCCTCGATCTCGGGGTCCGTCGCCCCGGAGACGACGGCTTCGAACATCGCCTGGCAGTTGGGCGAGGGCGTGTGATGGACGATCAGCAAGGTGGCCACGGCATCCGACCTTACAAGTCGTGATGAGCATGAGTGTCCTGCGCGAGATCTGGTACCCGTCCGTCGCTCTCCGTACGAGAAAGGGAGGTACCGCCTTGTCACAGGTAGAGGAATCCATCGAGGTCCGCGTCCCGGTGCACACCGCCTACAACCAGTGGACCCAGTTCGAGGACTTTCCCCAGTTCATGGAGGGCGTCGAGCGCATCGAACAGCGCACCGACACGCTGACGCACTGGGTGACGAAGGTCGGCGGCCAGGAGCGGGAGTTCGACGCGGAGATCACCGAGCAGGTGCCCGACGAGCGCGTCGCCTGGACGACGGTGGGCGGGGAGGCCAGGCAGGCCGGTGTGGTCACCTTCCACCGCATCCAGGACGACACGACCAAGGTCATGCTGCAGTTGGAGTTCGACCCCGTCGGGCTGACCGAGACCGTGGGCGACAAGCTCGGGTTCGTCAAGCGGCAGGTCTCGGGTGACCTGCGGCGGTTCAAGCAGTTCATGGAGGCCCGGGGGTCGGAGACGGGTGCCTGGCGCGGCGCGGTCTGAGCCGGCGACAGCGGGCGGCCGCCACCACGTGCAGTGGTGGCGGCAGCTTTCTGCCGTGTGCGCTCGCCCGCTACGCCACCACAGGCCGGGCGATCCCGCTCTGCAGCAGTTCCCGGGCCTGCCGGCTCAGGTCGCCCAGGCGCAGGGCGAGGCGTGTCACCGCCTCGTAGAGGAGGTGGACGGCCCGGAGGTGTTCCAGGCGCGGGGCCAGGGCCGAGAGGACGATGGCCACGGCCACGCCCGCCCAGGCCACCGGGCCGAGCGGGGTGCAGCCGAAGAAGTGGCTGACGCCGGGGGTCTGGACGAGCGCGGCGAGCACGGCGGCCGAGCCGAGGGCCGTCACCCACACCAGGGGGCTGTGACGGCGGCCGGAGAGGGTCTGCACGAGCTGGGCGCCGACCACGCCGCACAGGGCCATGGTGGTGGACCGGCGTTCGGTGCCCGGGGTGAGGCGGCCGATGAGGTAGGCCGTGACCGCGCCCAGGCAGGTGGTGATGCCCCGGCGCCGGATGGAGCGCAGCAGCGGGGCGCCGAGGACGTTGAGGCCCATCGGGCCGGTCGCGGCGTGCTCCGCCGTCGACGGGTCGGCGCTCGGCGTGACCGCCACCGCCATGGCCGGGAACATGTCGGTGAGCAGGTTGACCAGCAGCAGCTGACGAGTCGACAGGGGTGAGGCGCCGGCCAGCAGTGTGCCGAGGACGCTGAAGCCGACCTCGCCGGCGTTGCCGCCGATGAGGATGCTCACCGCGTCGGCGACACTGCGCCACAGGGCACGGCCCTCGGCGACCGCGTCGACGAGGACGGACAGGTCGCCCGTGGTGAGCACGAGGTCGGCGGCGTTGCGGGCGGCCGCGGAGCCGCGGGACTCGACGCCGACCCCGACGTCGGCGGCGCGGATGGCGGCGGCGTCGTTGGCACCGTCGCCGGCCATCGCCACGACCCGTCCGGCCTGCTGCAGCGCCTCGACGACGTGCAGCTTCTGCTCGGGTGCGACCCGGGCGATGACGCCCGCGCCGCGCAGGACCCGGACCCGTTCGCGGCGTTCCATGGCCACGAGTTCGTCGCCGGTCACCGCCTCGGTCTCCTCCGGCCAGCCCAGTTGCAGGGCGATGGCGCGGGCGGTCTCGGGGTGGTCGCCGGTGAGCATGACGGGCAGGATGCCGGAGCGGCGGAGTTCCGCGAGCAGGGCGTGCGAGGTGTCGCGCGGGACGTCGGCGAGGGCGACGAAACCGCTGAACTCCAGGTCCGCGAGCGGCGCCTCGAGTTCGGCGTCGGCGTCGTCGGCCCGGCAGGGGCGCCGGGCGACGGCGAGGACACGCAGCCCCTTTCCCGCCAGTTCGTGGGCGGTGTCGGTCGCGTGGCCGGGGAGGTCCCGGCAGGCGGGCAGGATCGTCTCCGGGGCGCCCTTGACGACGAGGAGTTCACCGAAGTCCGGGTCGCCGTCGCGGCCGACCGCCGCGGCGTAGCCCCGCCGTGTCTCGAAGGGCAGCTCTCCGGTCGGGGCCCAGCCCTCGTCGGGCGGGGCGACGTCGAGGACGGCCTCGTCGGTGGCGTGCGCGACACGGCGGCCCTGTCCAGTCTCCTCCTGCGGGCAGGCGCGCGCGGCCAGGCGCAGGACCGGCAGGGCCTGTTCGGTGCCGGTCTCGAGGACGGTGCCGTCGGCGGTGGCGACGCGGACCAGGCGCAGTCTGTTCTCGGTGAGGGTGCCGGTCTTGTCGAAGCAGACGGTGTCGACGCGCCCGAGCGCCTCCAGGGTGCGCGGGGTGCGGACCAGGACGCCGCGCCGGGACAGCCGCCGGGCGGCCGCCATCTGGGCGACCGTGGCGACGAGCGGGAGTCCTTCCGGAACGGCGGCGACGGCGACCGCGACACCGCCGCTGACGGCGCGTCGTACGGGGCTGCCGCGCAGCAGGGACAGTCCGGTCACGGCGGCGCCGCCCGTGAAGGTCACCGGCAGGGCCTTGCGGGTCAGTTCCTGCAGCCGGGCCTGGACGCCCGCGGGCGGCGGTGTGCGGGCGGCGAGTGTGACGGCGCGGCCCGCCTCGGTCTGGTCGCCGGTGTCGACGACGAGGGCGGTGGCGCGTCCGGCCACGACGGTCGTGCCCTCGAACACCATGCAGGTGCGCTGGGACACCGGCAGTCCGGGAGTGGCGTCGACGGCCTTGGTCACCGGCAGGGACTCGCCGGTGAGTGCGGACTCGTCTACCTCGAGGCCGTCGACCTCCAGCAGCCGGGCGTCGGCGGGTACGACGTCGCCGGCGCCGAGGCTGACCTCGTCGCCGGGCCGCAGCCGGGCGGCGTCGACGGTGACGGTGCGCCGGTGCCTGTCCTGCTTGCGGGCCTTGGGCTGCTGCCGGGCGGCCAGCCGGGCCAGTGCCTGTTCGGCGCGCAGCCGCTGGAGTCCGCCCGTCACGGCGTTGAGGTCCATGGCGCCCACGACCAGCAGGGCGTCGACGAGCGAGCCGAGCAGCGCGGAGGCGACGGCGCCCGTGGCCAGGACGGGGGTGAGCGGGTCGTCGAGTTCGCGGCGTACGGCACCGGCCGCCTGCCACGTCCAGCGGGCGGGGGTCACGGCCGGGTGGCGGATCAGGCGTCCGGCCTGCTGTCGCGAGCGGTCGGCGAGCAGGGCGAGTCCGCGGGGCTCGTCGTCGCGCCCGGCGCGTCCCAGCCGGTCGCGGGCCTCGTGGGGTTCGAGGGCGTGCCAGGGGATGTGCAGTCGTGGCGGGGGCGGGGTGGCCCGGGCCACCCGGACGGCCGCGAGCCAGCCGGTGAGCAGGGCGTTGGCGGCGGCGATGTTGACGGGGGCGTGCCGGGTGAGGGGCCACATGCCGAGTCGGCCCAGGCGCTGTCCGCCGCGGGCGACCAGGAGCCCGGACAGGGCGGCGCCCGCGCGGGCCAGGGTCTGCGACCGGCGTCCGACGCGCCGGGCCGCGGGGATCGCGGTCAGCAGCCGCCAGACGTCGGCGAGGCCGCCCGGGGCCAGCGCGTCGACGCCCCAGGAGACGGCGGCCCGTCCGTCGGTGAGGGCGATGGCCACGTCGCCCGCGGGCAGTCCTTCCGCCACGTGTCCGTCGCCGGACGCCCTGAGGCGGGCGACGGTCACCACCACGTGCCCGTCCTGCTGCAGGCCCCGTACGACGTCTCCGAACGGTTTCGCGCCCGGGGCGACCTCGTCGGCGAGCCGGGTGATGTCCTTCAGGTCGGAGCCGCCGGCGATCACGACGTGCAGTCCCGCCCTGCGGGCGGCGTCGAGGACGGCCTCGGCGAAGGGGTGGACCGGGTCGTCGGGCAGCCCGTCGGAGTCGTCCTCGGTGTCCTCCCGCCGGCTGCGCAGGGCGTCGGCGTGCAGGACCAGGGCGTCGGCGATCTCCAGCTGCCGCAGGCGCTCCCCGTTGCGCAGGAGGATCCCGGCGTGGGCGAGGAAGGTGCCGAGGGTAGCGCCGAAGGCGGCCGGTCCGTAACGGGCCGCCTTCGGGGATCCCGCGAGGACCGCTTCGGCCGCGTCGCCGGCCCTGTGCGTGACGAGGAGGGTGGCGGCGGCGCCGGCGAGGCTGCCCGTGCTCGCGTGGGAGGCGTACTCCGCGGCGGGCGTCACCTTGAGGGGCGGCCGGGTGTCCGGGGGGCAGGGCAGGCTGATGCGCCGTTCGTGGACGATGTCGTCGTGCAGCGCCTCGAAGGCCGCGGCCCTGGCGACGGCCTCCGTCAGCTGGGTGCCGCGCAGGGCGCCGTCGAGCACGAGCGCCAGCGGGGTCTGGCCGGCGCCGTGTGCGGCGGCGTTGGCGGCGGCGAGGACGAGTTCCATGCCGGAGCTGCCGAAGCGCTCCCGGAGCAGGGCGCGGAAGCGGGGGTTCTCGCGCAGCAGGGTGACGGTGGCGGTGATGATGCGTGAGGTGGGCGGCAGGCGAAGGGACCGGCCGACCAGGGCGCCGGCCGCGCCGGCGGCGTCCAGCAGGATCGCCGCCGCGGTCACGCGTACTTCGGTGGGGTCGCCGGGGTGGCTGGTGTCCCGGGCGTTCGGGTCGGCGCCCTCGTCCAGGCCGAAGCGGGCGGCGAGTGCGGCGGCCCGCTCGGTGACCCGGTCGGTGGCGGCCTCCTCGGCCACGGTGATCACCATGCGGGACAGTCCCTCGTCCCAGTACGCCATGAGGACGTCCGGGTGGTCGAGCAGTTCCCCGGCCATCTCGCGGGCGAGCGTGCCGGCCTCGCCGTCGGAGCTCCGCAGGGCGAGGTGGACGTGCTGCCCGGCCTTCCAGTGCTGCCCTCCGGTCAGGGCGTTGCGCGCGACGTTGCGCACGCGCCGCGTGGTGTCGTAGACGGACGTCACGCCCTGGGCGGTGTTGCGGACGGCCCCTGCGGCCGCCCCGGCCACGGCCCCGACGAACGGGGCGACGTCGAAGCGTGTGAGCATCTGCCGCTGTCCCGACTCAGCCGGCGGACCGGCTGTCGTGTCCCTGCGGGTGCGGGTGTTCCCGGTCCGGCTCCTCGCCGTGCGCCTCGTGGTGCGCGGTGGCCTCGGCGACCTGCTTCAGCGCGGAGGCGGTGGCGGTGTCGCCCACCTTGGCGGGCTGTTCGTGGACGTGCTGTTCGGGCCGGTCGTGCCGGTAGTGGGACGCGGCGAGCCTGCCGCCGGGGCCGTACTCGGAGGTGTCCTGATCGTCCGGCGTGTCCCGGGCACCGGTGCCCTCGCGGCGTTCACCGGCCCGGGCGGTCCGCGTACCGCCGTTCGGTGACGCGCCGTCGGGCTCCTGTCCGTGCCGGGGCTGCGTCAGCCAGGCGACGGCGGCGCCGGTCAGGGCCACCGGCCACTCCACCACTCCGGCCACACCGAGCACCCCGGCACCGGCGTAGACGGCCATCCGGCGGCCGCGCGGCGACACCGCGCCGACCTTGTCCAGGGCTCCTCCGGCCACCTTGCCCACCTGCTCGGCACCCGGCAGATGCCTCAGGCCCGAGACCACGGCCCGCAACGGCTGCGGAAGATCAGACGAACGTGATGTCTCCTGGTTCATGCCGACCTCCACAGGCGCGTTTTTTATCCGGCTTCAACCGGTTTTCCAGCTTCTTGCCCCATATTCCTTCGTCGACGGTGTGAGCGCTTGTCTTGTTCGGCCGGAGCAGGGAGTCGCAGCCTTCCGTGTCGGCACAGGCGCGCTGGGTACTCAGAGCGGGCACGCGGCCCTTGTGGCAGCGGAGTGTCCGGTTCGGCGAATGGAGTGGTCATGACGGAGAACGGTGATGACGCGACGCTCGTCCGGCGGCCGGGGATACCCGACCTCCGACTGGCTCCGGACCGGACCGAGCCCGCGCCACCCCAGGACCCGCAGGCCGGCGAGCCCCCGCACGAACTGCCCCTGGATCGCAACCAGGCCATTCTGGAGGCGGCCAAGCAGGTCGGTTCCCTGCTGAAGCGGAAGGGGCATCTCTTCGCGCTGGCCGGGAGCGTGGCCGCCTACGCGCACGGGGGCGAGAAGAACCTCCAGCACGACGTCGACTTCGCCATCCGCCCCGAGGACGCCGAGGCGGTGGCCGTCACGCTCCGGGACGCGGGACTGACCGTCTACACGCCGCCGGAGGACTGGCTGATCAAGGCCACGTGTTTCGGCCAGCCCGTCGACATCATCTTCGAGCTGGCGGACCGGCCGGTCGGCGCGGACATGCTGGAGCGGGCGGAGGAGATCTCGGTCGACTCGGTGCGCATGCCCGTGCTGGCCCCGACCGACCTGCTGTGGAGCCTGGCCGCCGCCTTCTCCGAGCACCACTGCGACTTCGGCGCCGCCCTTCCCATCGCGCGCGCCCTGCGGGAGAAGGTCGACTGGGAGCGGGTACGGCGCGAGTGCGGGGACGCGCCCATGCCCGCCGCCTTCTTCTTCCTCCTGGAGCGCCTCGACGTCATCTGAAGGAGCACCCATGAGCACCCACGGTTCCCAGGACACGGGCGGCGCGCCGCCGGCACAGAGCCTGGACTACCGCATCGCCCACCTCCAGGACCGCCTCGCCTCCGGCGAACTCGGTGAACTGGGCGTACGGGCCGAGGCCCGCGGCGGGACGGTGCTGCTCACCGGCACCGTGCCCTCGGCCCCCTGCCGCGACGAGATCCTGCGCACCGCCCTCGAGGAGCTCGCCGGGACACCGGTGCACAGCGACCTCGTGGTCACCGAGGCGTCCTCCCCCGACCACGCGGAGGAACTCTCATGATCCGTATCGCAGCCGTCGGAGACATCCACATGGGGCCCGACAGCCAGGGCCTGCTCCGCCCCGCGTTCGAGACCCTGCCCGAGTGCGCCGACCTCCTGCTGCTGGCCGGGGACCTCACCCGGCACGGCACTCCCGAGGAGGCCCGGGTGGTGGCCCGGGAGATCCAGGGCCTCGGGGTGCCGGTGGTCGCCGTCCTGGGCAATCACGACCATCACGACGACAAGCCCGACGAGGTCACGGCCGTGCTCAGGGACGCCGGAGCCCAAGTCCTCGAGGGGCGGGGGACGGTCGTGCCGTGCGGCGGGGCGCGGATCGGCGTGGCCGGCACCAAGGGGTTCGGCGGCGGCTTCGTCGGCCGCTGCGCCGGGGAGTTCGGCGAGCCCGTCATGAAGGAGTTCGTCAGGCACTCGCGCCGCTGCGCCGACGGACTGCGGGCATCCCTGGAACAGCTCGGCGAGGAGGGCTGTGACGCGCGGATCGCCCTGACCCACTACTCCCCCGTACCGGACACGCTGGCCGGCGAACCGCTGGAGATCTATCCGTTCCTGGGCAGCTATCTGCTGGCCGAGGCGATCGACACGGCCGGCGCCGACCTCGCGGTGCACGGGCACGCGCACGCCGGCACGGAGCACGGCATGACGAGCGGCGGCGTACGGGTGCGCAATGTCGCCCAGCCGGTGATCGGGCGGGCGTTCCACGTCTACCACCTGCCGGTGCGTGACCACGCGACCACCGGGGCCGCCGCCGAGGCGGCCCGCTAGCCCCGCCCCCCTTCCCGACCCCTGCTCTCCCGCCGCCGGCCGACGCCGGCGGCGTTTTCCGTGCTCCGCCGCAGATGACGCGAGTCGCTGTTCCCGTACCGCCTCTGGTGTGAACGCCCCGCAGGTCGCGCCCGCTTCAGGCATTTTGTCTGCTTAGCATGCATGCTCCGCGCTCCCCACGTCGGCGATGCCCCACGCGTCCGTCCGGGGCGCCCTGCCCCGTACGAGAGGACACCAGATGGCGCTGACGGGCCGTCGGAAAGCACCGTCCGAGCATGCCTTCTCCCCGCACGACGCCGTACTGCGCTCCGCGGCGCCGCACGTCGCCCGCCGCCGTTTCCTGACCGTCACCGCGGCGGCGGCGATGCTCGCCTTCAGCACCAACCGGCCGGCCCGCGGCGCCACCGCCGCTCCGGAACTCGACGCCGCCCGGGTCTCCGACGACCCCTTCACCCTCGGCGTCGCCTCCGGCGATCCGCTGCCCGACTCGGTGCTGATCTGGACACGGCTGGCCCCCGAGCCGTTCACCGTGGACGGCGGCCTGGGCCAGGAGCGGGTCGCCGTCTCCTGGGAAGTGGCCCTGGACGAGTGGTTCGCGCTCGTCGAGCAGCGGGGTGTCGCCACGGCCCATCCCGAGTACGCCCACAGCGTGCACGTCGACGTCAAGGGCCTGAGGCCGAACAGCCACTACTACTACCGGTTCCGGGTGGGCAGCTGGATCAGCCCCACGGGCCGGACCCGTACGGCACCGGCCGCGGGCAGCGCAACCGCCGGCATGCGGCTGGCCGCCGTGGCCTGCCAGGCCTACCAGGACGGCTACTACACCGCCCACCGGCATCTGGCGGAGGAGGACGTCGACGTGGTGTTCCACCTCGGCGACTACCTGTACGAGTATCCGGTGGACTCCGCCGGCGGGGCCCGCCGCTACAGCGACCGCAAGCTGCCCGACGTGTTCAACCGCGAGACGACCACCCTCGCGGACTACCGGCTGCGCTACGCGCTCTACAAGAACGACCCGGACCTGCGGGCCGCACACGCCCGGCACCCGTTCCTCGTCACCTGGGACGACCACGAGACGGAGAACAACTACGCGGGCGCCTTCGACGAGAACGGCACCTCCCCGGACCAGTTCCTGGCGCGACGCGCCGCCGCCTACCGGGCCTACTGGGAGAACCAGCCGCTGCGCGCCGAACAGCTGCCGCAAGGGCCCGACGCCCGGCTGTACCGCCGGCTGAACTGGGGGTCACTCGTCCAGTTCGACCTGCTCGACACCCGCCAGTACCGATCCGACCAGGCCTACGACGACCGGCCGCACGCGCCGGGCACCGAGTCGGACGACCCGGCCCGCACCCTGACCGGCGCCGCGCAGGAACGCTGGCTGCTGGACGGCTGGCGTGACTCCTCCGCGCTGTGGCACGTGATGCCGCAGCAGGTGTGCTTCTCACAGCGCAAGTTCGATGTGACCGGGCCTGCCCGGGTCTCCATGGACGCCTGGGACGGCTACGGAGCCTCCCGCGACCGGGTCACGGCGGGCGCGAAGGCCGCGGGCATCGACAACTGGATGATCCTCACCGGCGATGTCCACGTCGGGTACGCCTTCGACATCAAGGACGACTTCGACGACCCGCAGTCCAGGACGCTGGGCACGGAGTTCACCTGCACCTCCATCTCCAGCGGCGGCAACGGGACCGAGAAGCCCGACAACTGGGACACCTATCTGCGGGCCAACCCCCATATGAAGTACTACGACGGCCGGCGCGGCTACGTCCGGGTGGAACTCGGCCGCGCGAACGCCCAGGTCGACTTCCGGACCGTCCCGTCCATCACACAGCCCGGGGGCACCGTCTCGACGACCGCGTCCTTCGTCACGGAGGTGGGTTCGCCCGGCCTGAAGTCCGCGTGACACGCCCGGTTCCCGCAGTACCGCAGTTCCACCGTGATCGAAGGAGACACATCGCATGGTCCACAGACACGCCGTGACCGGCCGCCGGGCGGCCCTGACCGCACTCGGCGCGCTCGTCGCCACCGGGCTCCCCTCCGCCGTGGCGGCCGAGCCGACGCCCCCCGCGGGCCCGCTGCCCTCGGCCGCCCAGACCCTCGGCGCCGACCGGCCGTCGGCTCCGGTGCTGCGTGCTCTGCAGCGCGACCTCGGGCTGACCCCGGCCCAGGCATCCCGGCGGCTGGTCAACGAGGCGGAGGCGGGCACCCGGGCGGGGCGGCTGCGCAACGCCCTGGGCAACCGCTTCGCGGGGGCCTGGCTGCGCGGCACGACAGCGCAGGAGCTCGTGGTGGCGACCACCAACACCGCTGATGTGCCCGCCATCAAGGCCCAGGGCGCCAAGGCCGCCGTCGTGAAGAAGACGCTCCGAGACCTCCAGGCGGCGAAGAAGAAGCTGGACGGGGCAGCGGCCCGTGCCGACACCCGCGACACGCCCCTGTGGTACGTCGACATTCCGGCGAACCGGGTCGCGATGCAGGCCCGGAGCAAGACCGCGGCCGCCGCGTTCGTCAAGGCCGCGGGCCTCGACGCCAAGTCCGTGGGCGTCACGGTGACGGCGGACCGGCCGCGCCTCATGGCGGACATCACCGGCGGCGATCCCTACTACATCAACGGCAGCGCCCGCTGCTCGATCGGCTTCTCCGTCACCAAGGGCCAGCAGCAGGGCTTCGCCTCGGCGGGCCACTGCGGCAAGAAGGGAGCCGCGACGACCGGGTTCAACCAGGCGGAGCAGGGCACGTTCCAGGCCTCCACGTTCCCCGGCAAGGACATGTCGTGGGTGGCGGTCAACGACCAGTGGACGACCACGGCGAACGTGAAGGTCGAGGGCGAGCAGAAGGTGCAGGTCACCGGCTCGGTCCAGGCGCTCGTCGGGGCCGCCGTCTGCCGCTCCGGCTCCACCTCCGGGTGGCACTGCGGCAAGATCGAGCAGCTCGACGCCAGTGTCAGCTACGCCGAGGGCAGGGTGGACGGGCTGACCCGGACGACGGTGTGCGCCGAGCCGGGCGACTCCGGCGGGCCCTACGTCGCGGGCGTCCAGGCGCAGGGCGTGACCTCCGGTGGTACGGGCGACTGCAAGAGCGGGGGTACGACGTTCTTCCAGCCGATCAATCCGCTGCTCAGCGACTTCGGCCTCACTCTGAGGACCGCGGTCGCCGAAGCCGCGGCACCGCAGGGCAACGTCGCGCAGACCTGGGCCGCCGGCCGTGTCTACGAGGCCGGTGTCATGGTGAGCCACGCCGGGGTGCGCTACCGGTGCCTGCAGACCCACCAGGCCCAGGGCCCCTGGGCGCCCACCCGGACTCCGGCCCTGTGGCAGCGCGTGTGACGAGGAATCAGGGCTGCCCGGCGCCGGCGCGGCATGTGCCGTGGGCGCCGGGCCGGGCCCGCTGCTCTCCGCGCTACTCCCCCGTCAGCAGCGCGTAGGCGGACGCCAGGAACGGGTCGTGGCCGCGGAAGCGGCGGGTGCACACGGCGGCCAGGGCCGTGCCGGTGTCGGGGCGGAAGCCCAGGAACGCCTGCTGGCCGAGGGTCGCCCCGCTGTGGAAGTACACCGGTCCGCCGTCAGCCGGGTGACGGAACCAGGCGGTGGTGTGGACGTGCCGGTGCCCGATGCCCCGGCGGAGCACGGGTCGGCGCACCTCGCGCAGAGCCGCGGTGAGCTGTGGTGATCGGCCCGTGGGGTCCAGATGGGCCTCGAGGAAGGTGAGCAGGTCGTGCGGCGTGGCCCGTACGGCGCCCGCGGCCTGGAAGCCTCCGGCGTCGAAGGCGGGCACGGGTGACCGGCCGTCCCTGCCGTGCCCGAGTGCGTCGAACCCGGAGTCGTCCGCGCGCAGGGTCGTGCCGGCCAGGCCGAGCGGGTGCAGGACCTGGCCGGTGAGCAGGTCCTCCCACGGTGTGCCGGTCGCGGCGGCGAGCGCGTGCCCGAGCACGGCGACGCCGTAGTTGGAGTAGCGCCACCGGGTGCCGGGGCGGTGGCGCGGACCGTGGCGCAGGAAGGCGTCGACGACCCGGGCGGCCGGGAAGCGGCCGTAGGGGTTGGTGTGCCAGGCGGGCAGGGCCCGGAGGAGGAAGCCGGGCGGCAGGGCGGGCAGTCCGGAGGTGTGGGTGATCAGATGGGCGAGCGTCACCGGGTGGGCACCGGCCGGCCGCCCCCTGTCCAGGAAGGCGATGGCAGGCTCACCGCCGGACAGCCTTCCGCTGTGGATCAGCCGGGCCAGTAGCAGCCCGGTGAACGTCTTGGCCGCCGAGCCGATCTCGTACCGCAGCTCCTCCCGGGGAAGCGGCGGAGGCGGGGCGGTGCCGCCGCTCAGGACGATGCGGCGGCCGTGCCGTGAGAGGGCGAAGACGACGTCCGGCGCGTCGGCCGCGGTGACGGCGTCCGCGAGCCGCGCGCCGAGCGACCCGTCGTCCGGGGCAGGTTCCGGTGACCGGACGGGTGGGGCAGGGTGGGCGGCCGCGTCCGTGGCGCGAGGGACGTCGAGCGGTTCGTCCCGCCGCGAGGGGTGCCGGCGGATCGTCACGAGGCGTGTGCCAGGCGGGACAGGGAGCGGGACGTGGCCAGTACGGAGGCGTAGGCGGCGACCAGGGTCGGGTGGTAGACGATGTCGAACACCTCGTCGGGGTCGCCCTCGGGCATCGTCCGCAGGGCCGGCATGGCCCCGTCGGGCTGCTGTGCGGCGGCGAAGCCCTCCCAGGCCCGTTCGTCCAGGGTGGGGCGGGGCAGGCAGGCGTCGACCACCAGCAGTTCGCCCAGCAGGTCCCAGCGTTCGAGGTCCAGCCAGTCGTCGATCCAGACGGGCAGCCAGGTCGCGAGGTAGTCGGCGGTGGCGGGCGGCAGGCCGTCCGGGTTCTCTCCCCAGTCGGTCAGGTGGAACACGTTGTGCGTGACGTCGTAGGCGATGTGCCCTTCCACCGTCCAGGGCTCGGGGGTGCGGGCCAGCCAGGTGGTGTCCCGCAGTTCGGCCTCCGGAGGGCGCGGCGGGAGACCGAACCGGCGCTGGAAAGCGGACAGTCCGAGCCTGCGGGTGGGGGTCGCCTCGAACGCCACCCAGCTGTCCAGCCGGTGGTTCAGGGCGGCGGCCCGCTCCACCTCCGGCTGGCTGTAGCCGAGTTCCTTGAAGGGCAGATACACCTCGAACGGGATGGGGGAGATCGGCTCCGTGAGCTGCCCGCGCACCAGCATGCGGCCGCCGTCCAGCGTCTCGCGCCAGGCGTGGTCGACGAGTTGCCGGGCCAGCTGTGCCTGGCGCGATCCCGCGACGCCCTCGCGGAACAGCACCTTGCAGATCATGGCGAGTTCGCCGATGGGTTTGAAGCGCTCCAGGAATCCGACCTCGGGGTCGACGTCGGGTTCCAGCTCGAATCCGTCGCGGTGGGCCCACAGCCATTCCAGGGCGCCGGCCCCGACGTTGTGGATCAGGCGGGTGTCGGTCATCCCAGCACTCCTTGTCCGCCGGGCCGGTGGTGCGTGCCCGCCCGGGCTCCGTCCTCGAGACGCCCTGTGGTGAGGGTTGCCGCGAAGGCGGCCATGAGGGTGGGGTGGTAGTGGGTGAGGAAGTCCGGGCCGCCGTCGTGGTCCGTTCCGCCTCCTTGCTCGGGGATCGCGCCGGTGGGGTGCTGTACCGCCGCGACCCGTGCCCAGGCGTCCTCGAGGACGGCGGGTTCGGGCAGCAGGGGCAGGCTCGCCGCCACGGCCAGCAGCTCGCAGCCGAGGTCCCACATCCCGGCGTCCAGACAGGTGTCGAGCCAGGGCGGCAGCCAGTCGGCCAGGTAGTCGGCCACGTCCGGTGGTACGCCCCCGGGCCCGGCGCGTCCCCAGTCGGTGAGGTGGAAGACGACGTGGGTGAGGGAGTAGCCGGAGGACTGCTCGAAGGTCCAGGGCTCGGGCAGCCCGGCCAGCCAGGTGTGCCGCAGCGCCTGCGGCATCGCGTCGGACTGCCGGATGCCGCTGCGGGTCTCGGCGTTCAGGACGCCGAGCCGCCGGGTGGGCTCCTGTTCGGTGAGCCGCCAGCCGAGGGTGCGGGCCACCGTGGCGGTGGCCGCCTCGTAGCCGGGGTGCCGCAGACCCGCCGCGGCCATGGCGGCGTACACCTCCAACGGGTAGGTGGCGAAGGGCTCCAGCCGTTGCAGACGGACGAACAGCTCTCCCCGGCCGGTCTGTTGCCAGGCGAAGGCCATGAGGTCGGCCGCGCACGCGTGGAGCGGATCCGGGGGCGCGGTGTGCAGGGAGACGGTCGCGCACACCTGGGCCAGCTCCCCGAGCGGTTTCCAGCTGCGGTTCACCTGTCCGTCGGCGGCCAGCGCGTCCTCGCCCAGCGCGAACCGCTCGCGATGTGCGGACACCCAGGCCAGCGCGTCCTCGGCCACCTGCCGTGGCCCCCGTGCGTCGCTCACACGAACGCTCCCGTCCGTGTCAGCCGCGCCGCCCGCACCTGCAGCGCCACGAGCGGGTCCTGACCGCCCATCAGCTCGACGAAGTCCAGGCCGTTCTCGAGCCCCAGCGTCCGCGGTACGCCGTCCAGCAGGGTCAGCCAGCGTCCGGCGCCTGCCGCCTGCCGCCAGTCCCTGCGGCGTACGGCGCGTACGAAGCCGCGGGCGACGTCGACCGGCCGGTGCACGGCCGCGCGGGCGACCGCGCTGTCCTCGCCGGGCAGGGCGAGGGCGGCCAGCACCGCGAGCTGGTGCGTGAGGAGTTGCCAGCTCGCGCCCTCGAGCCAGGCCGCGTCCGGTTCTTCGTCGGGGCCGACGGCGTGGCCCGGATCGAGCCGCCGCAGCGTGCGTCGCATGGCCCAGTGGCTCCACACGACGGTGGGGGCGGCGTGGGCGCCGGGCGGATAGGCCTCCACGGCCTTCCGGAACACGGCGAGTTCGTCGGGCGGGGGCGGGGTGTGCTGAAGGGTGCTCGGCAGCAACGCGTCGGCTCCCAGCACACGTACGGCCGCGAGGGCTAGGCCCTCAGCTTCCGGGTCGACCGCCACGGGGGCGGCCGCACGAGCGTGGTCTCCGCTCCGAAGAGCGGAGACCACGCCGGAAGCGAGGTCCTGCACCGCGTCCTGCAAGAGAGACGAAGTGCCTGACTGCTTCATGGTTGCTCCTGTCGGTCCACTCAACCCTTCTTGGGGCGCGGGGTGGGCGGCGACAGGAGGAGACCGAATCCGCCCTTGAACAGCGCGAGTGCGGCGCACTCACGGCTGTCGCGGTAGATGCCGTCGGTTTCTGCCGGGTCGAGCGCCGCCTCGATGTCGGCACTCTGGATGCCCGTCAGTTCCTTGGTGACCTTCTCGGTGGAGGACATTGCACCATCTCCTTGGGGGGAAGCGGATGCTTCTCCTCTAGTGCACCTGATGGGGACAAATCATGCCAACTTACCCATGAGTTTATTTAGATCACTTGTTCAACATCCGACGCACGCGTATCAGCCCCGCGAAGCGAACCGGGTGCGTGCTTTCGCCCCTGACGGGGAACCCGGCGAGCGCTGTACCCACCGACACCCTGGAGAGGACCATGAGTCTGTTGCGTGTGCTCGGCCGCCCCATGCTGGCCTCGATGTTCCTGACGGGCGGCCTGAGTTCCGTCCGTGCCCCGGAGGAGGTCGCCCCGCTCGCCGAGCCTGTCGTAGAACCGGTCACCGAACGTGTCTCGGCCCTGCCCGACCGCACCGAGCAGGTCGTACGGCTGAACGGCGCCGTGCAGGTCGTGGCGGGCCTGATGCTGGCCACGGGGCGTATGCCGCGCCCGGCCGCGCTGGCCATCGCGGCCACGCTGGTGCCCACGACGCTTGCGGCGCACCGCTTCTGGGAGGCGGAGGACCCCTCGGAACGGGCCCAGCAGCGCATCCACTTCTTCAAGAACATGTCCATGCTCGGCGGGCTGCTGATCGCCGCCGACGACACCGGCGCCCGCCCCTCGCTGCTGTGGCGCGGCACCCATGCCGCCCATGGCCTGCGGCACGACGCGGGACTGGTCCGCCGCTCCGTCCGTGCCACCGCAGGGCCCGCCGCCGCGGCCGGCCGGGTCCGGGCCAAGCTCCCCGTCTGAGCCGCCGGCGGTGCGTGTCCGGGACCGCGCGTTAGCCCATTCGTGGCAGGGGGGACCCGGGGGCTGGAGGTGAAGGACATGGGACACGGAGGAAACGTCATCGACGAGCTGGTGACCGATCACCGCGAAGTCGAGGAGATGTTCGGCAGGATCGAGGCACTGCCGTCCGGTCACCAGGACCGCAAGGTGTACGCGGACCAGGTCACGATCGAGCTGGTACGGCACTCGGTGGCCGAGGAGGCCTATCTGTATCCGGCCGTGCGCGAGCACGTGGCCAACGGGGACACCCTCGCCGACCGGGAACTCGCCGACCACGCGACCGCCGAGCGCATCATGAAGGACCTGGAGGGCTGCGACGCGGGCGACGCCGACTTCGACCGGCTGATGGGCATGCTGATGAGCGAGATCCGCTCCCACCTCGCGGAGGAGGAGGGGACCCTCTTCCCCGCACTGCGGCAGGCCTGTCCGATGGACACGCTCAACGAGCTGGGCGAGAAGGTCCGCAAGGCGAAGAAGACCGCCCCGACGCGGCCCCACCCGGCCGCCCCCGACAAGCCTCCGGCGAACAAGCTTCTGGCTCCGGGCACGGGGATGGTCGACCGGCTGCGCGACGCGCTGACCGGCCGCGGCAAATTCGACTAGGGCAGCCGCAGCACGCCGAGGGGAGCGGGGCGCGGCGGTGCCCGCGGCGAGGGACCGGGGGCGTGCCCGGGTGGGTCAGCCGTCCGTCGTGTTCTCGCGGAACCAGGCGATGGCGCGCCGCAGCCCTTCCTCGGCGCGTACCCGCGGCTCCCAGCCGAGCTTGTCGCGGGCCAGCGTGATGTCCGGGCAGCGCACGGCCGGGTCGTCCACGGGGCGGGCGACGGGGCGGATCTCCGAGGAGGACCCGGCGAGTTCGACGACCAGCCGCGCCAGGTCGAGCATGCTGATCTCGGTCGGGCTGCCGATGTTGACGGGGCCGCGCATGCCGTGTGCGGCCGCCGCCAGAACGCCGCGCACGGTGTCGTCGACGTAGCACAGCGACCGGGTCTGCCGGCCGTCGCCGGTCACGGTGAGGGGCTCGCCCGCCAGGGCCTGCCGTACGAATGCGGGCACCACGCGTCCGTCCTCGCCGCGCATCCGGGGGCCATAGGTGTTGAACAGCCGCACGATGCAGGTGTCGGTGCCGCGGGTCTCGGCGTGGGCGGTGGTCAGCGCCTCGCCGAAGCGTTTGGCCTCGCTGTAGACGCTCCGCGGACCGACGGGGTTGACGTTGCCCCAGTAGCGCTCGTCCTGGGGGTGCTGCCGCGGGTCCCCGTAGACCTCGGAGGTCGAGGCCAGGACGAAGCGGGCCTCGACGGAGTGTGCGAGGTCCAGGGCATTGCGGGTACCGAGGCTGCCCGTGTCCAGGGTGTGCAGCGGCAGCCGCGTGTAGTCCGCCGGGGACGCCGGGGAGGCGAAGTGCAGGACGAGGTCGGGCCGCTGTCTGACCGGCAGTTCCTCCGCGACGTCGGCCTGGACCAGCGTGAAGCCGGGTCGTTCGAGCAGCGGTGAGATGTTCTCCGGCCTGCCGGTGCTGAAGTCGTCCACGCAGGTGACGGCGGCACCCGCGTCCAGCAGAGCCGCGCACAGATGTGATCCGACGAACCCGGCACCGCCCGTGACGACGGCGTGTTCCCAGCTCTGTGAGAGGGCGGTGGTCATGTCGGTCTCTCCTCCGTCGGCGGCGTGGCCACGCTCAGCGTCCGCCGCCCGTGCGGGCGGGGCACGGTCGTGTACGGCAAAGAGGTGAGTGACGGAGGGTGAGGGACGGAGGGTGAGGGACGGGCGCCGTCCGGGCCGCCGTGTCAGGCGATCAGCGTGCGGCCCGGGTGGAGGCGGTCCAGGAGCCGGGAGTGGTGCAGGCCGGCCACCGGGGCGAGCAGATCGGGGTGGCGCAGCAGGGCGGCGGCGCGGCGGTCGCCGTCGTCGGGGGCGAGGAGCCTGCGGAACTCGGCCGGTGTGCCGGTGCTGTGGCTGCCCTCGGCGAGCGCGGACACCGCCCGGTCGGCCAGCTCCCCGTCGCTGAGCAGGCAGGCCGCCCAGCTCGCGACGACCTCGTCCACCCAGGTGCGCCAGGCCTGCGCGTCGTCCTCGTCGTCGCACGGGGCCGCGTCGGCGCCGGTGACCCAGTCGAGCCGCGCGGAGCCGCCCGGGCCCGCCATGCCGAGCAGGGCGGCGTCCGTCTCCGTCGGATACCTGAGCCACGCCGCGACCGTCACGGCCTGCCGGGCCTGCACCTCGCACAGGGCGGAGGCCAGCGCCCCGCCGGAGGCGGGGTAGGCGCGGGTCAGCCACTGGGCGGTCGCCGCGATGACAGGGGAGAGATCTGCTTGCACTGCCGGGCCGTCCGAAAGGGTGGGGGAAGTGGGGGATCCGCTCGTAGAAGGTAGCCGCCGTCGCGCTCGCCCGGGCGTGACAGAGGCCTCGTCCGTGACGTGGCCTCGGCCACACGCCGCAGCCCGGAGGCAGGAGCCCCCGGTGCCGTTTCGCCGCGAAGGGGCCGGGCACCCGGGCCGCGTGCTCTTCCATGGGCCCGGTGAGTCCGGCGAACCCAGTGGTCAGGCCCGGCGTACCCGCACCCGGTCGCCGCTGCGCACACTGCGCTTCGACGGCTGGATCGCGGGGATCGGAACGGCGTCCGGCGCCCGTGTGGTGCTCGGGCACTGGGCGAGGTCGCCGTTCGGGCCGTTCAGCGACGTGATGTTCGAGGCGCCCGGCGGGCCGCGGCTGCTGCTGGCGCCCTCACGGGAGACGGCGGACTTCGTGGCCGGTACGTATCTCTTCGACGAGGTGCGGGTCGTGCCGGTCGGGGTGCGGGTCACCGACCGGCGGCACTGGGCCGTCTCGGCGCCACCGCTCGATCTGCGCTTCAGCACCGGCCGCAGGGGCCTGCCGGGCCTCGCGCTGCGGGCGGTGCCGGACCGGCTCGCCACCAGCCCGGGCTGGATCGCGCTGTGGGACCGGCCCGCCCGGCTGCTGCTCGGCGCGCGCACCCACGGCAGCGCCCGGGCCGGCCGGCACCAGTGGTACGGCGTCCGGGACCTGCACCCCGTCACCTCGGCCACCGTCAGCTACGAGGGCGAGAGCCTCGGCGCCCTCGCCCCGGTCGAGCCTCCCGTGCGGTTCGGGCCCGGCTCGACGCCCCGCAACCCCTGCGTCGTACGCGTCACCACGCGGGTGGCCGTGGCACAGGGCCGGAGCAGGACAGGAGCAGTGCCATGACGGAACAGCGAGCGGACCCGCCGGGCGCACCGGGTGCTCCGGCCACGGACATGTCCCTGCTGGGCATCTACCTCAACGACCATCTCGCCGGTGCCACCGCCGGGACCGCCCGAGTCCGCTATCTGCTGCGTTCGTGCGGTGATCCGGCGCTCGCCGACGCCCTGGCCCCGATCGCCGACGAGATCGCCGAGGACCGGGCGAGCCTGCTGCACATCATGCGGCGGCTGGATGTCCCGGTGCGGCGCTACAAGGTCTACGCGGGCCGTGCGGCCGAGCAGATGGGGCGTCTGAAGAGCAACGGCAGTCTGGTACGGCGTTCCCCGCTGAGCACGCTGTGGGAGCTGGAGGCGCTGCGGCTGGGAGTGGACGGGAAGACCGCGGTCTGGCAGGCCCTCCGCGCCCTGGCCGGCACGGACCGGCGCCTCGACGCGCGGCAGCTCGACGACCTCGTCGAACGGGCCCGGCGGCAGCACACCTCGCTGGAGGAGCTGCGCCGCAGACAGGTCGACGTCGCCTTCCGCGAGACCACCTGACGCACAGGCCCTCCCCGGAATACCGGCCCGGATCTACCAGAATCTGCTGCTGAGGGCCGGCTGATGCGTCAGATCCACGGCGTCGCGCAGCCGCAGCGCGACACTGATGGTGGCGCGCAGGGCCGAGGGGCGTACGGTCTGGGCGGTCTCGGTGGCCAGGACCAGCAGACAGGCCGCCGCCTGCTCGACGACCTGCACGGGGAGGGTGAAGTCGCTGTCGGCGGCCGCGCGGAACGCCTTCAGGGGGATCGCGGCTCCGTCGATGGCCCGCTGCGCGGCCTGCTCCAGGTGCTGTGCGGCCTGTTCGCACACGGGGGCGGGCAGGGCGATGGTGCGCTGGAACGGTGAAGTCGTCATGACCCGACTGCTCCCCCGGCGGCGGCCTGTTCTGTCGGTGGGCGGCGGGATTTCACCGTCCCGCGTGACCGGTGCGTGGCGAATGTCCCGGAATCGAAACGGCCGTCGGGGCGGGCACAACGGCGGCCGGACACGAGAGGTCTCCTTCTGCGACCGGCTTCCCTGACGAACGGCCGCGCCGCGGCACGGGGAGCACGTCGAAGAGACCACAACGGGGGTATCCACATGTTCCGCAACGCCGCGCGTCCTGCCAGGTGGCGCGCCTACGCCGTCGGCTGTGTCGCCGCTCTCGGCATCGCCGCCGCCGCGGTCCCGGCCGCCGCCGCGCCCGCCGTGGACGGCAACCACCGGTACACCGCCGAGGAGATCCACACCTTCCTCGAGGACTTCTACGGCGAGCACGGTCCCGGCGACTTCGCCCGCAAGTACGGCATCTCGCCTCAGCTCAAGGAGAAGGTCGCCGACAACCCGGAGTTCGACGTCCTGCTGTGCGCCCAGAACATCCCGGCGTCCATCGACATCGGCCCGGTCACCACGGCCCAGTCTGCGCGGGTCGGCTGGGCGACCGTGAGCACGTACTGGAACGGCGGGCCCGGCAAGGCCGACTTCACGGCGTACGTCGACCTGGACGCGACGCGGCCGATCCAGCTGCTCGACGTCGACTGCGGTTCCGGGAGCTGAGCGGCCCCGCCACGACCGTACGCTGGTCGGAGATCAACCGCGGAGTCGAGGAGGACCACGAATGACCGCCCGTACGGACGCCGCCGCCCGGCTCACCGGACGGGTGGTCACCGGCGAACGGCCCCTGTCCGGGGCCCTCGCGGAGGCCACCCTCGACGACGGGCGGGTGGTGGTCGTCAAGCGTGCCGACGATCCGGGGGCGACGCGGGCCGAGGCGGCCGGGCTGCGCTGGCTGGCCGGTGCCGGGGCGGTGCGGGTGCCGGACGTGCACGGTCACGACGGGAGCTGGCTGGTCATCGACCGGGTTCCGCAGGGGCGGGCGAGCCGGGAGGCGGCGGCCCGTTTCGGTCGTGACCTCGCCGTCCTGCACGCCGCCGGGGCGCCCGCGTTCGGCGCGCCGCCCCCGGACGGGCCCGCCGACGCGTACATCGGGCTCGCCCCGATGCGCAACGAGCCGGACACCGACTGGCCGCGCTGGTACGCCGGGCAGCGTGTCCTGCCGTATCTGCGGCGCGCCGTCGACGAGGGCACCGTCCGCCCCGGTGAGGCGACCGTCGTGGAGCGGCTGTGCGAGCGGCTGCCCGGGCTGGCGGGGCGGGATGAGCCGCCTGCCCGGCTGCACGGCGATCTGTGGAACGGCAATGTGCTGTGGGGGTCCGACGGGCAGGTGTGGCTGATCGACCCGGCCGCGCACGGCGGGCATCGCGAGACCGACCTGGCGATGCTGCGTCTCTTCGGCTGTCCCCACCTGGAGACCGTGCTGGAGGGCTACCAGGAGCAGGCGCCGCTCGCCGACGGGTGGGCGGACCGGGTCGGCGTGCACCAGCTGTTCCCGCTGCTGGTGCACGCCGTGCTGTTCGGCCGGGGGTACGCGGAACAGGCCCTCTCGGTGGCCCGTGGCGCCCTGGCGGGGTGACCGGCCGGCGGATCACGACGCGCCGTGGAGCGGGCCGGCCGGGCGGGGGTCACACGTGCGGACGGCGGCCCCTCTCCTGGCGCGGGAAGCGCTGGTCGGCTCCCGGCAGTGTCGGCTTGGGCAGGGTGGCGACCTCCTGCTGGGCCTTCTGCAACTGCTCGGCCGTGTCGTCGGGCAGGCGGGGCGGACGCGGCCGGGCGTGCGAGAAGCGGAAGGCGGAGGTCAGGTCGCCGAAGGTCTCCCGCCGCCAGTCGCTGACGTTGGGCTCCTCGACTCCGGTGAACCGCTCCAGGAACCGCAGCGCGGAGGTGTGGTCGAAGGGCTCGGAGGCGACCCAGCCGCCGACCGTCCACGGCGAGACGATGATGGCGGGGACGCGGAAGCCGCCGCCGATCGGCAGCCCCTGGACGAACTCGTCCCTTGTACCGTCGGCCGGGGTCGGCGGGACCACATGGTCGAACAGGCCGTCGTTCTCGTCGTAGTTGAGGATGAACGCGGTCTTGCGCCACACCTTCGGGTTGGACGCGATCGCCTCGATCTTCGACGCCACGAAGTCGGCGCCCGCGGCCGGCAGATAGTCCGGGTGCTCGGACTGGTAGCTGGTCGGCATGATCCAGGACACCGTCGGGAGCCGGTCGTTCCGGGCGTCGTCCTCGAAGGTGCCCTCCGGCTGCGGCCGCACGCCCCGCTCGTACAGGTCGGAACCGGGCTGGGCGTCCTTGAACGTCGCGAACTGCTCCAGCATGTTGCAGCCGTAGTCGTCGTCCTGCTGGTACACCTTCCAGCTGATCCCGGCCGCCTGGAGGCGCTCGGCGTACGTGGTCCAGCGGTACGGCGTGGGCGCCACGTTGCTGAGGATGGGGCCGCCCCGGGTGCCGCCCGGGTCGATCGAACCGGTCATCCACATCAGGCGGTTCGGCCAGGTCGGGCCCATCACCGAGCAGAAGTAGTGGTCGCAGACGGTGAACGTCTCGGCGAGGGCGAACTGGAAGGGAATGTCCTCGCGCGTGTAGTAGCCCATGACGTAGGGGCCGTTGACGCCGTCGGCCTTGCGGTGCGCCGGCAGCCAGCGGTCCATCCTGCCGTCGTTCCAGGCCTCGTGCTGCACCGACCAGGCGTGGCTGGTGGAGGGGATCGCCTGGGCG
Source organism: Streptomyces sp. NPDC057002 (assembly GCF_042673825.1). Classification (NCBI taxonomy): domain Bacteria; kingdom Bacillati; phylum Actinomycetota; class Actinomycetes; order Kitasatosporales; family Streptomycetaceae; genus Streptomyces; species Streptomyces sp. NPDC057002. The sequence goes on along the minus strand of NZ_JBHURZ010000002.1, from coordinate 1,258,227 downwards.
CTGGACGTGTGGGTGTCGAGGTGGAAGGGCAGCAGGTAGCCCTTGGGGTTCTCGGAGTCCGGCTGGTAGAAGACGGAGCGTCCGGTGTCGAGCCGCAGGGCGTGCGGGTCGGCGAAGCCGCGGACGCCGGAGAGGGTGCCGAAGTAGTGGTCGAAGGACCGGTTCTCCTGCATCAGCATGACGACGTGCTCGATGTCGCGCAGCGAGCTGTGCTTCGGCGGCTCGGCGGCGACGGCCTTCTGGACGCTCGGCGGGAGGAGGGAGAGCGCCGCGGCGCCGCCCAGCGCGCCCGCGGCGGAACCCAGGAGTCTACGACGGGTCAACTCGGCCATGTCTGCCCCTTCTTGCTTGACAGGGAGGGTGAGCGAATGCGGCTCTCCGGAGGGCCGGCCGGCCCGGTTCGCTCCGGGCCGTCGATCACTCTCCGCCCGGCGGGACCGGGCGTGTCAGGGGCAGTCGGTGAACAGGTGACCAATGAGCGGGGTGCGGTTGGCCAAGACCTGACCGGCCATATCCCCGCATTCCCAGCGCGTTGCCCGGGCTTGGGAGAGGGATGGCCAGTGCGTGGGAAACACGGAAGGGACAGCGATGCGGACGGGTCGGCACGACGAGACGGCCACCGGCGCGGTGTCGGCCGCGCGATTGAGGCACGTCCACTGGATCGGAGGCGGCAGCGGAGCGGGTAAGTCGACGATCGCCCGCCGGCTCGCGGAGCGACACGGCTGGCGTCTCTACCCGACGGACGATGTGATGCGGGAGCACGCGCTGCGGACCACCGCCGAGGAAGCGCCGCTTCTGCACACGTTCATGGCGATGGACATGGACGAGCGGTGGGTGGACCGGTCGCCCGAGATCATGCTCGAGACGTTCCACTGGTTCCGCGGGGAGGCCTTCGGGCTGATCGTCGAGGACCTGCTGCGCATGCCGCGGGAGACGTCCGTCCTGGTCGAGGGGTTCCGCCTGCTGCCGCACCTCGTGCGGCCTATGCTCACCGCGCCCGGGCAGGCCGTCTGGCTCCTGCCCACACCGGAGTTCCGCCGGGCCGCCTTCCGGAGCCGGGCCGTCCCGGGGGAAGGCTTCACGGCGAGGACCAGCGACCCGGAACGGGCGAACCGCAACCTCGCCGCCCGGGACGACATGTTCACCAAGCGCCTGCGCGACGAGACCGCGCGCCTCGGACTGCCCGCCATCACCGTCGACCGCACGCTGTCGGAGGACGAACTGGTCGAGCGCGTGAGCGGAGTCTTCGGGCTCTGAGTTCCCTGAGTTCCCTGAGTTCCCTGAGTTCCCGGAACGGCAATCCCGACAGTTGGCCCCAGATGCGAACAGACACCGATCACTTTCGGAACGAAGTAGCGCTCCACCGTGCGAGATCAGTCGATGACGGTGTGTACTGTGCTGCGGGTAGCTCGCCAGAGCACCTCGGACTCCGCCCTGCCCGACTCCCCCTGGAATCTCTTCGATGATCGAACTACCGGACCTGGCCGTCGGTGGTCTCGCCCTCGGCACACTGTCCGCGTTCGCCCTCGGCGGCGGGCTGCTGCGCTCCCGGCGTCAACTGGCCGCCCAACGCGCGAAGACGGCCGCACTGCGGGCCCAACTCGACGGAACCTCACGGGCGTTCACTGCCGAGGTCGAGCATCTGGCGGCACGGCGCCTGCCCTCCGCCGCCCGGCAGGTCACGCATCCCCACATCGCCGTGCCCGGCCCGCTGAGCCCGCAGCTCGCGGGTTCGCCCCTGGGATTCGCGCTGGAGCAGGTGTTGAAGGGACTGCACGCCGAACTCGCCGCGCAGCGCACCAGGATCGACGCCGCCGCGCAGGCCGGGATGCGCGGGGCGACCCGGGAGATCCAGGCGGCGCTGTACCGGCTGCAGGACGCCCTGCGCGGTCTGCAACAACGCTACGACGACCCCGAGCTGGCGCAGACCCTCTTCGAACTGGACCACGAGAACGAGCAGTCGCTGCGCCGCGCGCAGATCGCCGCGGTGGTGTGCGGGGCCTGGGTCGGGCTCGCCCGGGAGGAGTCGCACCTCGTGGACGCGGTGACGGGCGGCCAGGCCCGGCTCGCGGGCTACCAGCGCGTCCGGATCCACAACCACCTGGAGGCCGGCACCGCCCTGGTGTCCCACGCCGTCGAGCCGGTCGCCATCATCGTCGCCGAACTGCTCGACAACGCGCTGCGGCACTCCGCGCCCGACACGGGCATCGTGGTCAATCTCGAGGCCGTGCACCACGGTGTCTGTGTCACCGTGGACGACGCCGGGCTGGGCATGACACAGGACGAACGGGCCCGGGCCCAGCGGATGGTGGGCGGTCGCGAACCGATCCTGCTCACCGAGCTCGGCGACCCGCCGCGCATGGGACTCGCCGCGATCGGCCAGCTGACCCGGCAGTTCGATCTGAGCGTCGACCTGTCCTCCCCGTCCCCGTACGGCGGTGTGCGGGCGGTGCTGCGGGTCGACCGTCATCTGCTGACGCGGATCGACCCCGAGGAACTGCCCCCGGCGGCCAGCGCCCCGCGCTCCACCCGCAAGGAGGCCGTACGGGACACGACGGGCGGCTCCGCCACGCCCCGCGGCACGGAACCGGCCGCGCCGGACTCGTCCCCGTCCCCGTCCCCGTCCCCGTCCCCGTCCCGCTGGAGCGAACCGGCCCCGGCCGCCGCGTCCGACGGGCCGCACGGGTCCGCCGGGTCCCACGGGTCCGACGAGCCCCACTCGGCCGCTGGGTCCCACGGAGCCGACGAGCCCCACAGGTCCGACGGCTCCGAACCGGCCGCCGCGCCCCAGTCACCCGAACCGACCGCCGGCCCCGAGACGCCCGAGCCGACCCCCACCGCCGCCGAACGCGAGCACGGCTACGGCACGGACCAGCACGACCGTGCCGCCGCCCCGGCCCCGGGCCACCACAGCCCCGCTGACAGTGGCGGCCTCCCCCAGCGCCGTCGCCGCAGCCGGGCCACTCCACCGTCGGACAGCCAGGGCCCCTCATCCGCTCCGGCTCCCTCTCCGCAGCGCCGGCCCCGGCGGCCCGAGGAGTCCGCCGCCGCCCTCGGCGCGCTCCAGTCCGGCACGGCGGCCGGACGTTCCGCCGCCGCCCGGCCGAACACCGGGGCCTTCCCAGCCGTACCTGAGGGTGCCCCGGCCGTGACCACGGCCGACCCGGCATCCGACGACACCGATCACGATCGGAACGACCACGAAGGGGGAACGGCTCGATGACCAGCCGCGCAGCGGGGGACACGGCATGGGTGCTCGAACCGGTCCTGGAGGTGCCGCACGTCGTGGCCGCCGTCCTGCTCACCCGGGACGGGCTCGTGACGGGCTACACCGACGCGCTGTCGCAGCCGTCCGCCGAGCGGGTCGCCGCCATCACCAGCACGGTGCAAGGAGCCTGCCGTACCGCGGCGGCCGCGTTCGCCGACACCGACCGGGCCGAGATACGGCAGGTCGTCATCGAGTCGGACCACGGCTATGTGCTCATCGTGCCGACCGACCACGGGACCTGCGTGGCCGCGTACGGCGATCCCGAGGTGCGCCTGGACCTGCTCGCCCACCGGGTGCACTCGCAGGTCGCCCGGCTGGGCGAGAAGGCGATGGCCGCCGGTCCCCGAGGTGCCGACGGCGGCACTCCGGCATGACCGGCCGCAGAGGCGGCCGTCCCCTGGTTCCCGCGTACCTGTCGACCGGCGGGGTGGCGCGGCCCAGCCGTACCCATCTGGAGCGGCTGTCCGTGCTCACCGGCAGCGGTGCGCCGGCTCCCCCCGATCTGCCGGCCGCCCAGGCGGCCCTGCTGGAAGAGCTGGAGTACGGGTCCCTGACGGTCCTGGAGGCCGCCGCCCTGCTGCGGCTGCCGGTCTCCGCCGTGCTGGTGCTGGCCGCCGGCCTCGTCGACCGCGACCTGGCACTGGCCCGCGCGCCCATCCCGCCCGCCCGACGCTTCGACCCCGACCTGCTGAAGAGAGTGGCCGATGGCCTCCGCGACCTCAAGCACCGTTGACGCCCAGTCCGGCGCCACGGACATCCACCTCCCCGACACCGCGCGCGATCTGGTGAAAATCCTGGTCACAGGGCCTTTCGGGGTGGGCAAGACCACCCTGATCCGCTCCGTCTCCGAGATCCGCCCGCTGCACACGGAGGAGCGGCTCACCGAGGCGTCCGCGCAGGTGGACGATCTCGCCGGGGTGCGGGACAAGTCGACCACCACGGTCGCCATCGACTTCGGCCGGATCAGCCTGCCGGGCGGCATCGTGCTGTACCTGTTCGGCACGCCCGGCCAGGAGCGGTTCCGGCCGCTGTGGGACGACATCGCCTACGGGGCGCTCGGCGCGCTCGTCCTGGTCGACGCCCGCCGCATCGACGCGTCGTTCGACGTGCTCGGGCTGGTGGAGGAGACCGGGCTGCCGTACGCGGTCGCCTTCAACACCTTCCCGGACGCGCCCCGCCACCACACGCCCGAGCAGTTGCGCGCCGCCCTGGACCTGGAGCCGACGACCCCGATGGTGACCTGTGACGCGCGGGAGGCGGACTCCTCGATCGACTCCCTGCTCGCCCTGGTCCAGCACCTGATCGACCACCGACCCGCGGAGCACCGGTGAACCGTCCGTCCCCCGCCGAGCAGGCCTTCTCCCTCGCGGCGCCCGTACGCCTGTGGGAGGACGCCTTCGCCCGCGACCCCTCCCCCTACTACGCCGCGCTGCGCGCCCACGGCCCGGTCGGCTGGGCGGAACTCGCGCCAGGTGTGCCGGCGTACGTCGTCACGGACCGGCGGGCCGCGCTCGACCTGCTGCACGACACGGAGACGTTCTCGCACGACCCCCGGCCGTGGGAGGCGACCGTCCCCGACGACTCCCCCGTGCTCGGGATGATGCGCTGGCGGCCCAACACGCTGTTCGCCGACGGCGCCGCCCACATCCGCTACCGCACCGCGCTGCTCGACGCCTTCGACCTGGTGGAGCCGCACGATCTGCGGGCCCGGATCCACCGGGCGGTGCACCTGCTGGTGAGCCGGTTCGGGCCGCGGGGCGAGGCCGATCTGGTCGGCGAGTTCACCAGGCCGCTGATGGCGCTGGTGTTCAACAGCCTGTTCGGGCTGCCGGACAGCGCGAGCGACCGGCTCGACTCCGCGCTCGGCAAGCTGATCGAGGGCGGTGCTCAGGCGGCGGAGGGCGAGGCCGAGTTCGGCGGGTACGTGCTGGAGCTGATCGCCGCCAAGAGCGAGCGGCGGGGCGACGACCTGCCGAGCTGGCTGCTGGACCATCCGGCGGGGCTGACCCCCGAGGAGGTCACCTGGCAGGTGTTCCTCACGCTCGGCGCGGGGCACGAGCCGACGGCCAACCTGGTGTCCAACGCGCTGTCCAGGATCCTCGGCAACCCGGCCTACTACTCGACGCTCACCAGCGGTGCCCGTCCCGTGACGGACGCGGTGCTGGAGGTGCTGCACCACGAGACGCCGCTCGCCAACTACGGCATCCACTACGCCCGCACACCCGTGACCTTCCACGGCGTCCGGCTCAGGGCCGCGGTGCCGGTGGTGATCTCCTACGGGGCGCTGGCGCAGGCCGCCGAGCAGGAGCACGGCACGGACCGGCACCCGGGGGACGCCTCCCACCTGTCCTGGTCGGCGGGCCCGCACGCCTGCCCGGTGAAGCAGCACACGCTGCTCATCGCCACGGAGGCGATCGAACGGCTCACCCAGTGGCTGCCCGACCTCGAACCCGTGCTGCCCCGCGAGCGCCTCACCTGGCGTCCCGGGCCCTTCCACCGCTCGCTGACGGCGCTGCCCGTCCGTTTCAGCCCCCGCTCCCCCGACCAGCCAGGAGGACGACCGTGACCGTGACCGACCGCATCGCTCTCGACCCGTTCGGCGCCGACATCGCCGGCGAGAGCGCCCGGCTGCGCTCCCTCGGCCCGATCGTGCCCGTGGAGCTGCCCGGCGGCATCCCCGCCTGGGCTCCCACGCGCTACGACACGCTGAAGGAGCTCATCCTCGATCCGCGGGTCAGCAAGGACCCGCGGCTGCACTGGCGGCTGTGGCCGGAGATCGGCGAGCACCCGTCCTGGGGCTGGATCGTGAGCTGGGTGGGCGTGGTCAACATGCTCTCCACCTACGGCACGGACCACACGCGGCTGCGCAAGCTGGTGGCGCCCAGCTTCACGCACCGGCGCACCGAGGCGATGCGGCCCCGCGTGGAGGCGATCACGGCGGAGCTGCTGGACGCGCTCGCGGCGGCCGACGACGAGGTCGTGGACATCAAGGAGGGGTTCGCCCATCCGCTGCCGATGCGGCTGATCTGCGAACTGTTCGGTGTCCCGGACGCGTTGCGGGAGGACACCGCCCGGATGATCGCGGCCATCATGGACACCACCGACCCGAGCCCGGAGCACGCGGCGTCCGTCCAGGAGCAGATCGGCACGGTGCTGCCCGCGCTGATCACGCACAAGGCCGCGCACCCCGGCGACGACATGACCACCGAGCTGATCCGGGTGCGGGACGAGGACGGCGACCGGCTCAGCGACGAGGAGCTGCTGTACACGCTGCTGCTGGTCATCGGGGCGGGCTTCGAGACCACCGTCAACCTGATAGGCAACGCGGCCGTGGCCCTGCTCCGGCGCCCCGAGCAGCTGGCCGCCGTGCGGTCGGGGGAGATCGGCTGGGACGCCGTCGTCGACGAGACGCTGCGCGCTCACCCGTCGATCGCGTCGCTGCCGCTCCGGTTCGCCGTCACCGACCTCACCGTCGGCGACGTCACGGTCCCGGCCGGTGACGCCATCATCACGACGTACGCCGCCGCGGGACTCGACCCCGAGCACTACGGTGCGGACGCCGACCTCTTCGACGCCACCCGCGCCGCCGACGACCATCTGGCGTTCGGGATCGGTGTCCACCGCTGCATCGGCGCACCCCTGGCCCGCCTTGAGGCGCTCACCGCGCTGCCCGCCCTGTTCGACCGCTTCCCCGACCTGTGCCTGGCCACCGGTGACGAGGGCCTGCGGCAGGTGCCGTCCTTCATCGCCTTCGGCTGGCAGGAGATCCCGGTGCGGCTGCGGGGCTGAGGCGGGCGACGGGCAGCTCGCGGGAGCGCGACCGGTCCCCCGTTCCGGTCGTGCCCCCGCGGTGCGTTGAACTTACGTCCATGGCAGAGGCCTTGTGAACCGCGTCGATGCCCGTTGCACGCTCAACAAGGCTCACCCGTGCACAGCTGAGTCCGGTTGGCCCGGTTTCGTCCCGCCTGGACCTGGCCAACCGGTTGCCTCTGAGGCAAAACCGGTCAGCCGCGGCGGTGGAAATCCGGCAGGTCGAGGTCGCCGACGGCCAGGTGCGCGAGCACGACCTCGTACAGGTCGGTACCGGCGGCCAGCAGCTGGCGCTCCAGGACGGGTTCGGCGCTGCGGACGTGCTCGCGCACGGTCTGCGCGTGCACCCCCAGGGTCTGCGCGGCCCGTTCGGCGTTGCCGCCGGCGGCGATCCAGGTGCGCAGGGTCCGGCGCGGGTTCCTGGCGTCCGCGTCCAGCCGGCCCAGCAGGTCCTGCGCCCAGGTGCGCACGGCGGTCCCGGACAGCAGGTCGGAGAGCCGGAGCGCGGGGTTGCCGGTGTCGCCCGTCGGGTGCGCGTCGGGGAGGCCGCTCTGGGTGTTGAGCGCCAGGTGGACGACGGCCCGGACCGTGAGGTCGGCGAAGTCCGTGCCGAGCAGGCCCTCGACGCGTTCCATACGGGCACGGACGGTGTTGCGGCTGACGCCGAGGACCTTGGCGGCGTTGACGGCGGTGAACTCCAGGCCGAGCCGGTTGGTGGCGAGCAGTTCGGCGCGGGTGTGGTGCGGCAGGGTGTCGAGCGGGCGCAGCACACGGGACGTCCAGCCGCGCAGCGCCACCGGGTCCATCAGGCGTTCCGGGTGGGTGCGCTCGGCGTACACGGCCGTCTTGTCGGGCCGGAAGTGGGCGACGGCGAGGGCGCTGACGGCCTGTCCGTAGGCGGTGGCGGTCCGGGCCAGGCTCTGCCGGACGCTGCCGCCGAGGAAGAGGTCGGGGTGCCGTCCCACCAGTGACCGCAGGGCCTTGCGCGTGGCGTCACGGGGGCTGACGACGATCACGTGCCCGTCCATGGCCGGGCAGCGCACGACCAGGGCTTCCTCCCCGGTGCTGTCCAGGCACTCCTCGGCGATGCGGTCGCGTACGGCGGGGCCGGACTCGACCACGTACACGCACGCCGTGTCGGCGTCGAGCAGCCCGGGCCAGAGCCCGGCGGCGACGCGGCGGGCGGCGACGGTGTCCTCGACCATGAGCAGCTGCAGGATGGCCAGGCGCAGGTCGGAGGTGGCCCGCCGGAGCCGGTGCCCCGCAGCGGTCGACTCGCGCGCCGTCAGCAGGAGCTCGATCACCTGGGCGGTGTGGGTGACCACGTCGGAGGCCCGCCGGTCGAAGGGGGTGGCGCGGGAGACGGCCAGTACGCAGGCGTGGGAGGGGTGCTCCACCCGGACCAGGCGCAGATGACGCTCCCGGCTCTCCCAGGCGGCGGAGGCGATCCGGCCCGCGGTGATGTCCGTGACGAGTTCCTCGTCCAGCGGCAGCCGGTTCCCCGCGATGAGATTCCCGGCGGCGTCCTGCAGGGCCACCGATCCGCGCACGGCGCCGGAGAGCCAGGCGACGACCCTGCGGACGTCGCGACCCGCCGGGCGCAGATGCTCGAGCAGTTCCTCCGCCCACGCCGCACCCGCGCCGGCCGGCGTCTCCTGCTGCCGGTTCCCGTCCTCTCGGCCAGCCACCTCGGCCTTCCCCTCGCTTCTCGCACCGCCTCCGGCGCACCGGTCGGGGACGTTACCTCACGTGTGCCGCGCACTCATCCCGGGCCGAAACCCCACCCTGCTCCACCGACCCACGCGGGCGGCATAAGCTCGACAGATGGCCAAGTACTACGACGTGCACCCCGACAATCCCCAGCCGCGCACCATCGGCCAGATCGCCGACAGCATCCGCGCGGACGCTCTTGTCGCCTACCCCACGGACTCCTGTTACGCACTGGGCTGCCGCCTGGGCAGCCGGGACGGCATCGACCGGATCCGGTCGATCCGCAAGCTGGACGACCGGCACCACTTCACCCTCGTGTGCCAGGACTTCGCGCAGCTCGGCCAGTTCGTGCGGGTCGACAAGGACGTGTTCCGCGCGATCAAGGCGTCGACGCCCGGCAGTTACACGTTCATCCTGCCGGCGACGAAGGAGGTGCCGCGCATGCTGCAGCATCCCAAGAAGAAGACGGTCGGCGTCCGGATCCCGGACCATGTCGTCACCCAGGCACTGCTCGCCGAGCTCGGTGAGCCGCTGCTGTCCAGCACGCTGCTGCTGCCCGGCGAGGAGGAGCCGATGACGCAGGGCTGGGAGATCAAGGACGAGCTCGACCACGTCCTGGACGCGGTGGTCGACTCCGGTGACTGCGGCACCGAGCCGACGACGGTCATCGACTTCTCCGGCGGCGAGGCGGAGATCGTGCGGCACGGCGCGGGCGACACCACACGGTTCGAGTAAAGGGCACGCCAAGGGCCGTTCACGGTTGAACCGTGTGTGGGGGGTGGGCGAAATGCCCCGGGAAAGCGCGTGTCACGATGCCGGTGATCCGCCCGGTCACGCGGACGGGTCCCCGGCCGGGATCCCGCGGGTCCGACACCTCTCGGGTCCGGGACCCCGCAGCTCCGACACCCCCGCAGAGAGGCAGCCCAGCCATGACCGCCGTACAGGGAACCGCTGTCGACATCCCCACCGGGGACGGCATCGCGGACGCGTATCTGGCCCGTCCCGACGACGGGGCCGCCCACCCGGCGGTCCTGCTCTACATGGACGCCTTCGGTCTGCGTCCGCGGCTGTGCTCCATGGCCGACCGGCTGGCCGGTGAGGGCTACACGGTGCTGGTGCCCAACGTGTTCTACCGGCACGGTCGCGCCCCGCTGTTCGAGCTGCCCGAGTTCATCGACCCGGGAGCGCGTCCGGAGATATTCGAGCGCATCATGCCGGTCATGCGGGCCCTGACGCCCGACGTCGCGATGCGGGACGCCGCCGCCTATCTCGGCTGGCTGGCCGAGTCTCCCGCGGTGACCGACGGCCCGGTCGCGCTGACCGGCTACTGCATGGGCGCCCGGCTCTCACTGCTCACCGCCGGCACCTACCCGGAGCGGGTCGCGGCCGCGGCCGGCTTCCACGGCGGGCGGCTGGCGACGGACACGCCGGACAGCCCGCACCTGGTGGCCGGCAAGATCACCGCCGAGCTGTACTTCGGCCACGCCGACCAGGACCCCTCGCTGCCGCCGGAGCAGATCGAGCGCCTGGAGGAGGCCCTGACGGCGGCGGGCGTCCGCCACCGCTGCGAGGTGTACCCGGGCGCGCCCCACGGTTTCACGCAGGCCGACACGGCGTCGTACCACCAGGAGGGCGACAAGCGGCACTGGGCGGCCCTGCTCGACCTCCTGAAGCGCACATTCTGACCGAAGTCGACACTCGATGAACGCAAGTTGTCGATCTACCGACGGTAAGGGCTTGCTTTCACGTGTCCACTGCACGTAGACCTTGCCTCCACACCAGCCAGGACTCTGGGGGGAGTTGGCTTATGGACGGCACGGTCGACGGGTTCCGCTACGGTGCGGTGACCCCGGTTGCGGCCTATTTGATGGCTTGCCTGGGAGGGGCACTGGGGCTGCGGTGCATCGTGCGCTCGCTGCTCAATGAGCGTTCCTGGAAACCCGGTTGGCTGGCGTTAGGCGCCGCCTCCATCGGGTGCGGCATCTGGACGATGCACTTCATCGCCATGATCGGCTTCCACGTGGAGGAGACCCGGATCCGCTACGACGCGGCCACGACGGTGCTCAGTCTCGTCGTGGCCGTTGTCGTGGTCGGCATCGGCGTGTTCATCGTCGGCTACCGCGGCACGGGCCGCACGGTCCTGGCGGTCGCGGGCACCGTCACGGGACTGGGGGTCGCGACCATGCACTACCTGGGCATGGCGGCGATGCGGCTGAACGGCGACGTCGGCTACGACCCGCTCGGTGTCGCACTGTCGGTGCTGATCGCCATCGCCGCCGCGACCGCCGCGCTGTGGTCGGCCGTCACGATCCGCAGCCTGCTGATGAGCCTCGGGGCGAGCCTCGTGATGGGTGTGGCGGTGTCCGGGATGCACTACACGGGCATGGCCGCCGTCAGCGTCCATGTGCACGACACGGCCGGCGGGACGTGGGCCGGCGACTCGCCCATGTCGCTGCTGCTGCCGATGCTGCTGGGACCGGTCGTCTTCCTTCTGCTGGCCGGGGTCGTGGTGATGTTCGATCCGCTGCTGGTGCTGGGCGAACGGCCCTCCGTATCGCGCCCGGGCACCTTCGCGAAGGGGTCGGTGGCCAACTCCGCCGCGTCGCCCCGCAGTTCGCGCAAGGAAGCGGCGTGGCCCACCCGCAGGCGGTGAGGAACCCGCCGCGGACGGCTTCTGGATCGATTGTTACGGTGCATCGGTGTCTGACTCCTCACGCGATACCGCCGAAGGCGCCGGCTGGAACAGCACCGAACGCGGCGCGTACCAGCAGTTGATGCCGCAGCGGGTCGAGAAGATCTCCTGGCTGAACCCGAAGACGCTGTGGGCCGCCCGCAACGGCGTGCTGGCCTCCTGGTTCGGCGACCCCACCGGCCGGATACGCGGCCGGTGGGTGGCACAGCGCGAGGCCACCGGCGCACCGGCCGACAAGGTGATCCGGCGCGAGGAGCCGGACCGGTTCTCCTTCCTCGTCATCGGCGACACCGGCGAGGGCGACGACCCTCAGTACGCCGTCGTGCCGGGCTTGCTGAAGACCGGTCAGGACACCAGCTTCGCCGTACTGGCCAGCGACGTGATCTACCCGGTGGGCAGCGCGGACGACTACGACACCAAGTTCTTCCGCCCGTACCAGGACTACCCGGCGCCCATCTACGCGATACCCGGCAACCACGACTGGTACGAGGATCTCGGCGGCTTCATGCGCGTCTTCTGCGACGACGCCCCGCCGCTGCCGCCCGAGCCCCGGCCGCGCCCCCTCAGCCGGGCCTGGCTGCGGTCCCTGCTGTGGCACAGGCCGCGTCCGGACGACGGGCAACACCTGGCCGAGGCCCGCAAGTTGCGCTCCTCCCCCGCTCAGCAGGCCGTCCAGCCGGGCCCGTACTGGGCGATCGACGCCGGGCCGGTGCGGATCATCGGCATCGACACGGGCCTGCTGGGCACCCTCGACGCCGAGCAGGGCGCCTGGCTGCGCGAGGTCTCCCAGGGCCCCCGTCCGAAGATCCTGGTCACCGGCTCGCCCCTGTACGTGGACGGCAGGCACGAGCCGTGCGCCATCGAGGGAGGCGGCACGGTCGACGGCATCGTCCGCGACCCCGCCCACCACTACGTGGCGGCGATCGGCGGCGACATCCACAACTACCAGCGCTACCCGGTCCGGCTGGACGACGGACGCACCCTCCAGTACGTGGTCGCGGGCGGCGGCGGGGCGTTCATGCACGCCACCCACACCATCCCCCGCGTCTCCGTCGCGGACGTCACCGAGCAGGACTTCCGCTGCTATCCGCTGCGCGGTGACTCCCTCGCCTTCTACAGCCGGCTCTACGGCCGCCGGCTGCGCATGCGCCGCTTCTTCACGCTCACCGAGGCCGAGGCGACGGCCGTGATCGCCGAGCGCCTCGGCATCCGGCCCGCCCGTTCGCCGGCCACCTCGACCCGCGTCACCCGGCGCGTCCGCCTGGTCGCCGGGCTGCTGGGCACCGGCCGCCGGCCCGACAAGGCCAAGCGGTTCCGGCTGCCCGTGCGGAAGATCTACACATCGCTGTTCTCGCCGAGCTCGGCGACCTACAGCCCGCCGTTCTTCAAGTGCTTCCTGCGCCTGGACGTCTCCCCGGACTCGGTCCGCCTTCGCTGCTACGCGGCCACCGGCGACCGCGCCCAGGAACTCGCCCCGCCGATCGAGGACGAGGTGACGATCCCGCTGCGCTGACCAGGTGCGGGCCGACCCTTTGTGGCGGGAACAGCGCGGGTGGTCTCGGGGTTGGCACAGCCGTATCCATTGAACGTTCAATGATGGAGGGTCCGTGCCACCGACCTCACGACCGCTGCGCAAACTGGGTTTCCTGACCATCGGGCTGTTCGACGAGGCGGATCCACGCCGTGGCCACGAGTCGACACTGGAGATCATCGAGCTGGGCGAGCGGCTCGGCTTCGACAGCGCGTGGGTACGCCACCGCCATCTGCAGTACGGCATCTCCTCCCCCGTCGCGGTCCTGTCCGCGGCCTCCCAGCGCACCCGCCGCATCGAGCTGGGCACGGCGGTCATCCCGCTCGGCTGGGAGAACCCGCTGCGGCTGGCCGAGGACCTGGCCACCGTCGACCTGCTGTCCGGCGGCCGCCTCAACCCGGGTGTCAGCGTGGGCCCGCCGATGCACTACGACCAGGTCAAGGACGCGCTCCACCCGGACACGGCCGACACCGAGGACTTCGGCTACGGACGAGTGGAACGGCTGCTGGACTTCGTACGGGGCAAGCCGGCGACGGACTTCAGCGGGCGGGAAGGGTTCGAGGTCTTCTCGCAGCGGGTGCAGCCGCACTCCCCCGGCCTGGGGCGGCGCATGTGGTACGGCGGCGGCAGCCTGCGCTCGGCCCGGTGGGCGGGCGAGCACGGCATGAACCTCCTCACCAGCAGCGTCGTGAAGGCCGAAGACCCCGACGGGCCCTACGACTTCGCGGAGATCCAGCTCTCCCACATCCGCGCCTTCCGCGCCGCCCACCCCGACGGCGAGGCCGCCCGCGTCTCGCAGGGTCTCGTGGTCATCCCGACGGACTCGGCCTCGCCCGAACAGCGCGCCCGGTACGAGGAGTACGCCGACCGGCGCACCCCCCGTACGACCGAACCCCAGGGCCCGGCCCGGCTGATGTTCGCGCCGGACCTGGTGGGCACGTCGGCCGAGATCGCCGAACGTCTGGAGGCACACGCCGCCTTCCGGGAGGTGGACGAGGTGGCGTTCGCGCTGCCGTTCACGTTCGAGCACGAGGACTATCTGCAGATCCTCACCGACATGGCGACGAGGCTCGGTCCGGCGCTGGGGTGGCGGGCGACCGGCTCGTAGACATCAACTGCACTGCCAGGTGAACATCGCCCGGTCGAACCGGAGTTCTGCCAGGTCCTGCGGACGGATCAGCCAGTACAACGCACCGCAGTCACCCCACATCATGTCCGCGGCATCCTCACTGTCGAACTGTGCCAGCAGCACCCAGTCACCCACCTCTTCGGACAGCCGGGGGTCATCCCAGGGCACCTCCCCTTCCAGCACGGCTTCCGCGATCTCTATCTCCACCGGGTTCTGGACCGAGTGCGCGTGGCCGCCGATCTGGTGGCCCACGGCGTCATCGAACGCCCACAGCGCGTCGAGGAACTCCTGAGTGCAGACGGGATGGTCGTACCGCTGCCCCAGCGGAGCACTCGGGGCGAAAGCCTCACGGAGTCGCGGATGCCAGGGCTCAGCCGCCGTCAACGCCACCCGTGCTGCCAGCGGCACCACGGGATACGGCTTGAGCTCCCCCGGCGTTTCCCGATCCCGCACGTCTTCGTCCATCGGCACATGAAGCACGCGAGCACCCGCCCAGCTGTCCCGGTCCTCTGCCAGGACAAGAGCATCGCCGTCATCGAGCTGCCCGTCGAAGTAGAAGAAGAGCAGCCTCCCGGTCTCCGGCAGGTCGATGTCCAGAGTCCGGGCGGGAAGCGCCGCGCAATCGATCGAAGCGATGAACGAGAGCGGCCCGTGCCCCTCCCAAACAGGCCAGTCCATACCGGTCGGAAGGTGCGGCTGTCCGCCGAGGTGACCGACCACGTTGTCCGAGTCCGCGGATGCACTGAGCCGTACTGACGGGCGCAACAGGTCCAGCCACTTCTCGGCGATGTCAGGAGGCAGGTGCTGTGAGGCGAGGGAGCGCAGGGCTTCGGGAGATCCATGAGTCATGAGCCTGATCATGCCGGGCAGCACTGACACTCGTCCCACATGCACCTGTCCGGTCTGCCCGCCGCGCCGGCGCCGATCACCAACGCCCGGGTGCCGTCCCGGTGATCGGTTCCGACGCCTTGCCGTCCACCCCGACGGGCACGTCCCCCGCGAGCATCACCCGGTGCATGATCCGCGGGTGGTCGAGGTGCGTGGTGTCGCCGGGTGCCAGGTGCATGGTGGCGCGGTTGTCCCAGAACGCCACGCTGCCCGGCTCCCAGCGGAAGCGCACCGTGTACTCGGGCCGGACCGCCTGTTCCAGCAGCAGGTCCAGGATCGCGCCGCTCTCGGGCCGGGAGAGGCCGGCGATCTGCTCGACGTAGTAGCCGTTGACGTAGAGGATCCGCTCCCCCGTCTCCGGGTGGACACGCACCAGCGGGTGCAGGGAGGCGACCTGACGGTCCAGCAGGTGCCGGACATACGCGTCGTCGCCGGGCCGGGGCTGGTAGCCGACGCCGAGCCGGTGCTCGGCCCGCAGCCCGTCGGCGAACTCCCGCAGCGGCGCGGAGAGTCCGGCGTACGCCGCCGCCAGGTTCGACCAGGTGGTGTCGCCGCCGTAGGGCGGTACGGTCTCGGCGCGCAGGATCGTCGCTGCGGGCGGGTCGACGCGGGCGCCGTGGTCGCAGTGCCAGCCGCGCAGCAGGGTGTGGCGGCGGCGCCGCAGCCACTCGTCGTGCTCCATGCCGAACCGCCCGCCCAGTTCGAGACGGTCGGCTGTCGTCTCGATCTCGGGGAAGTCCGGTGGCGAGGCCTTGCCGCGCCGGGCCAGCACCACGGTCTCGCCGAAGCGGCGCGCGAACGCCACATGCCCGGTGTGGTCCAGCCGCTGGCCCCGGAAGAACACCACCTTCCACCGCAGCACCGCCGCCCTGATCGCGGCGATCACCGCGTCGTCGAGGTCCGCGGCCAGGTCGACACCGCTGATCTCGGCCCCGATGTGCCCGGCGACCGGCTTCACCTCCACCCCGGTGTCCCGCGCCGCCTCGTCCGTGATCGGGCCGTCCGTCGTCATGAGCGCTCCGCTGGTCGTGGGCGTGTGTCTGCCGTCCCGAAGATCGTGGCAGTGATCTCCGCCCGGGGCGACACCGCACCGGCACCGCTCACACCTCGAACTCCCGGATCGTGGTGTTCCGGAACACCGCCCTCCCGTCAACGGTGAACAGCGCGAGCCCCGTGTCGACCAGGTACGGGAACGCCGCCGTCGAGTGCACGTACCGGCCGTCGTCCAGGAACACTTCCACCGATGTGCGGTCGACCAGGACGCGGAGCCTCACCGAGCGCCGGGCCGGGTCGAAGGGGCTGTGGCTCTCCTGCCATCTGCCCGACATGTCCGGGGACACCGAGGGGCGGCGGTTGAGGTAGGCGTAGTCGCGGTGGACTCCGGCGTCGATGTGCCGGACGCCGTCCGGGGAGCGCCGCAGCTGCATTCCCGCGCCCGTGAGCTGCTCCCAGGTGATCTCACACGTCAGCTCGTAGGCGGTGCCCCGATAGTCGAGCAGGCGGGTGCCCTCGACCTCCAGGTCTCCGAGCGTCACCGTGCGGGAGACGTACCGGTCGAGCGCGGCGACCGGCCGGGACGCCAGGTAGTAAGCGCCCTCGGCGCCGCGCTTCAGCGTGATCTCGCGGACGATCGAGTCGGTGCCGTTGCAGCCGTCGCTGTCGATCGTGGGCGTGATGTGGGCGTAGTCCCAGTTGTTCAGCCAGCCGATCGCGTAGCGGCCTGCTTCGTCGAGGGTTCCGTCGGTGCCGCGCTTGTCGAAGGTGACCGCCCCGTACCAGTCCCAGCCGTGGTCGAGCCACTGGGGATCGTTCGCGTCGGCGGTGAAGGCACTGCCGTCGAAGGAGCCCGTCCAGTACGCGTACGTGTTCGGCAGCCCGGCGGCCTTGCCGTTGGCGCTCACGCCGAGCACCCATTTCACGGTGCCGTCCCCGGCGCGGATGCGGAACAGGTCGGGGCACTCCAGCACCCCGATGCCGCCCCTGACGAAACCGCCGACGTACGTCCAGGACCTCAGGTCGGCGGAGTGGTAGAAGCCCACCTTGTCGTTCTCGGCGAGGGTCATGACCCACCGTCCGCGCTCCTCGTCGCGGATCACCTTCGGGTCGCGGAAGTCGCGCACACCGGGGTTGGGCAGCACCGGATCGTTGCCGTGCGGGGTGAACGAACGGCCGCCGTCGGTGGAGTAGTACAGATACTGCGCCTGGTCGCTCGGGCCGTCGTGCGGCGACATCGTGGCCAGGACGACGACCGCGCCCGCCCCGAAGCCCGCGGTGTTCTCCGTGTCGACCACCGCCGAGCCCGACCAGACGTCGCCGTTGGCGTTGATGTCCTTGGGCACGGCGATCCCCCGGTCCGTGAAGGAGACCAGGTCGGTGCTGGTGGCCAGGCGCCAGGCGGTGCCGACCTCGCCGGTGAGGTAGTCGGCGTTGTGGAGGTAGTAGTAGTGGTACGCGCCGTCGATCCAGACCGGGCGCTGCGGGTCGTTCTTCCACTGCTCGGGGACGGTGAAGTGATAGGCGGCGCGGTAGCTCGCACGGGCCGCCCTCGGCCCGGCCTCGGCCGGACCCGCCGCGGCGGGCAGTAACGCGCCGGCCGTGCCCACGGCCGTGCCGGCGAACAGCGCTCTCCTGGTGATCCCGCTCATCACACTCGTTCCTCTCGTCGGAAACGGCGGCTCATGGGACCAGGACTCTCGGACCTAACTCGTTAAAGGTCAAGCGCTCGCACGCCTTGACAGCTCTGCGCGGCCCTCACATCATCTGGGGCATCACTCCTCGTCTAACACGAGTTAGGCCCACAACGATGACCGACTCGCACCTCACCCGCCGCGCCCTCATGCGGTACGGCGCCTACGGCGCGGGGGCCGCCGCTCTGGCCGGCACCGCCGCGAGCTGGGACCGGCTCACCGGAGCCGACATCCCCGGCCGGGACGACGGCTCCCTAGTCGTCGCCACGCTGGGCCCCGCCTACGGGCCGGAGGCCATCCGCACGCTCCAGGAGGGCTTCCGCGAGCTGCACCCCGACATCAAGCTCCGGATCAACGCGGTGCAGGCCGTCGACTGGTCGGACTTCTTCGCGAAGATCCTCACCCAGGTCGCGGCGGGCACCGCCCCCGACCTCGTCTATGTCGCCACCGAGGGCGTGCAGCTGTTCGCGCAGCGGCTCGGCGTGGCCTTGGACAAGTGGGTGCGGCGGGACGCGGCCGAGCTGAAGGAGTACTTCGCCGACGTCCACCCGTCGCTGGTGGAGTCGATGATGTACGAGGGCAGCCTCTACCAGCTGCCGGTGGAGTTCAACGCGGCCGACATGTACTTCAACCGGCAGGTGCTGCGCCGGGCGGGGGCCGATTTCCCGCCGGCCGACTGGACCCGCGACGACTTCACCACGCTGCTGCGGGACATGAAGAAGACCGGCGGCTCGCGCTTCACACCGTACTTCTGGACCAACCGGCTCTGGGGCGGCGTGGTGCCCTGGCTGTTCGCGAACGACACCAACCTGCTCACCGAGTCCAAGGCACCCGGCGGGCGGTGGCTGTGGGACGGCTTCTATCCGGCGGCTCAGCGCGAGGGCCGCGGGGGCGGCTTCCGCTGGACGACACCGCAGGCCACCCACGACCGCGTGGAGGAGGTCTACGACTATCTCGCCTCCCTCATCCAGGACGGCCTGTGCACCCGCCCCGAGGGCGGCAACGGCCAGAATCTCATCGGCGTGTTCTCCACCGGCCGGGTCGGTGTCACACCGGCGGGCGGCTTCTGGGCGGGCGGCCTGCATCTGGCGGGCATGCGGCGGGACGGGTTCGACGTGCAGTACTTCCCGCGCTGGCGCACCCAGCGCATGCAGTACGGCGCGGCGGGCTACGCGCTGCTGCGCACCTCGAAGATGCAGGACGAGGCGTGGGAGTTCATCAAGTACGCGGCCCGCAAGGACACCCTCGAGCGGCTGTTCGCCACGAACCAGACGACCCCGGCCCGCCGCTCTCTCCTGACCGCCGCCCGCTACGAGAAGACGGGCCCGGCCCACTGGCCGGTCTTCTACGACACCCTCGACCGGTTCCCCGACACCGGCCCGATCCCGGCGCCGCCGCAGGTCGCGGAGGTCGAGCAGGTGCTGCTGAAGCACACCGGTACGGCCCTGGCCTCCGCGCGCTCGGTGCGTCCCGCGCTGCGCCGGATGCAGGGCGATCTGGAGAAGGCCATGGAGCGTGACGCGTGACGAACACCCAGACACCGCCCGCGCGAGCCGAACGCCCCGCGGCCCCGCCGGCCCCCGCACCGAAGGGCCCCTCGGCCCGTGACCGGGGCACCAGGCTGCTGGCCACACTGTTCCTGACGCCGACGATCGTGGGCATCGTCGTCTTCACCGTCGTCCCGATCGTCGGCTCGGTGGTCCTGAGCCTGTTCCACTGGAATGTCATCGACTCGCCGTCCTACGCCGGGCTCTCCAACTACGGAGAGGTGTTCGGCGACGAGACCGTCCTGGTGTCCTTCCGCAACACGCTGGTGTTCATGGTGTTCGCGGTGGCCCTGCAACTGCTGATCGCGCTGGCGCTCGCGCTGACCCTGAACGGGCGGATGCCGGTGTGGCTGCGGTCGGTGTTCCGCTCGGCTTTCTTCTTCCCGCTCGTGCTGTCCGCCGCGTCGATCTCGGTGGTGATGAAGTACCTGTTCAACCAGGACTTCGGGGTGGTCAACTGGCTGCTCGGCTTCGTCGGGATCGCGCCGGTGCCCTGGCTGACGTCGGAGAACGCGGCGATGGCGACCGTCGTCCTGGTCTATGTCTGGCAGCAGTTCGGCTTCTCGTTCCTGCTGTTCATCGGCGGTCTGAACAACATCCCGAAGGAGATCCACGAGGCCGCCGCCCTCGACGGCGCGACCGGCCTGCGCAAGCACCTCAAGGTCACCCTGCCGCTGCTGTCACCGACACTGCTGGTCGCCTCGGTCGTCGGCATCATCAACGCGCTGCAGGTCTTCGAGCAGCCCTACGTCCTCACCAACGGCGGTCCCGGCGACTCCACCCGCACCGTCGTGATGGTGATCTACGAGACGGCGTTCGAGCAGCTGCGCTTCGGTGAGGCGTCCGCGGTGGGTGTGCTGCTGTTCGTGCTGATCATGGCGGTCACGGCACTCCAGTTCCGGCTCAGCCGGCGTTTCGTCCACTACCAGTGAGCCGGGTGAGTCTTCCCATGAGCCAAGCAACCCTGTCCGCCGGCCGTGTGCGGTACCGGCTCGCGCCCTGGGCGCGGATCGCCGGTCTGGCCGTATGCGCCCTGCTCACCCTCGGCCCGGTGGTGTGGACGGTCTCCACCTCGCTGCGCACGCCCGCCGAGGCGTTCGACCTGCCGCCCCAGCTCGTCCCGGCGAACCCGTCCACCGAGGCGTACCGGGGCGTGTTCGACCAGATCGACGTCTGGCTGCTGGCGCTGAACTCCACGCTGGTCACCGGGCTGATCGCGGTCGGCCAGATGATCACGGCGGGCCTTGCCGGATACGCCTTCGCGCGGCTGGAGTTCCGCTTCAAGAAGCCGCTGTTCGGCCTGGTCCTGGCGACGATGATGGTGCCGTTGCAGGTCACCATCGTGCCGGTGTTCCTGGTGCTCAAGTCGATGAGCCTGACCGACACCCTGCTGGGACTGATCATCCCGGCCTTTCCGACCGCCTTCGGCACGTTCCTGATGCGGCAGTACTTCCTGGGCATGCCCAAGGACCTGGGCGAGGCGGCGATGCTGGACGGCGCCGGGCCCTGGCGGACCTTCCGGTCCGTGTACGCCCCGCTGGCCGCGCCCGGCCTCGCGATCGTCGGCGTGCTGGCCTTCAACTACCACTGGAACGAGTTCTTCAGACCGCTGATCCTCGAGACATCGGGGCAGAACTACACGTTGCCGCTGGGTCTGGTCTCCCTCCAGGGCAACCTCGGCACCGGCTCGATCTCCGTCGTGCTCGCCGGTGTCGTCCTCTCCATGATTCCCGCCGTCGCCGTGTTCGTCGTCGGCCAGCGCCCTCTGCGCGAGGGCATCACGTCCGCAGGAGTCAACCGTTGAGCCTCACCGCTCCCCCGCAGGACCCGCACGCCCCGCGCTTCCGGGTCCGCCCGCCCGCCAACTGGATGAACGACCCGAACGGCCCCTTCCGCTGGCGTGGCCGCCACCACCTCTTCTACCAGCACAACCCGGACGCCCCCGTGCACGCGAACGTCCACTGGGGGCACGCCTCCAGCCCCGACCTCGTGCACTGGGAGCACCACCCGATCGCGCTCGGCCCGACACCGGGCGGCCCGGACGAGGCGGGCTGCTGGTCGGGGTGTGTGGTCGACGACGACGGAGTGCCGACGGCCGTCTACACCGGGGTCGACCGTGATCACACCGGGCTCGGCACGATCTGCCTGGCACGGGCGGCGGACCCGGACGACGAGACGCTGACCGAGTGGACTCCCCGGTCCACGCCGGTGGTGACGGGTCCGCCCGAGGGGCTGGACGTGGTGATGTTCCGCGATCCGTTCGTCTTCCGGCACGACGGGCGGCGCCTGGCGCTGGTCGGCGCGGGGCACGCCGACGGTACGCCGTCGGTCCTGCTGTACGACTGCGACGACCTGACCGACTGGCGGTTCGCCGGTGTGCTCCTGGACGGCCGGGACCCGGCCGCCGCGGCGGCGTTCGGCGACCGGGCGACCGGCTGGGAGTGCCCGCAGCTGTACGCGACGCGGGGCGGCGAGTGGGTCCTGATCGTGTCGCTGTGGGACGGCCACCCCTGGACCACCGGCTACCTGACGGGCCGTCTGAACGCGGACCTGCGCTTCACCGCACGGGCGGGCGGGCGGCTCGACCACGGCCGTGACTTCTACGCGCCCGCGGTGCTCCAGGAGCCGGACCGTGCCCTGATGTGGGGCTGGTCGTGGGAGGCCCGCGAGCAGGGCGGGAACGACTGGGCCGGTGTCCTCACCGCTCCCCGCGTCGTCGACGTCCATCCGGACGGGGCCCTGCGGGTGGCCCCGGCCCCGGAGCTGCACCGGCTGCACGCCGCGGAGCCGTTCGTCACCGCCCCGGGCCGGACCGCGCTCCCGGCGGCCTACGACCTGACCGTCAGCGCCCGCGGCCGCACCACCGTGACCCTCCTGCGCTCGGCCTCAGGAGCCGAGCTCACGGTCTCTCTCGACCCTGAAGAGGGCGCCGTGACACTCGACCGGGGTGACTGGCCCCGCGAGGAGGCCGAGCCGGCCGGGCCGATCGTCGTCCATGTGCCGCCGTACGAGGAGCTCACTGTGCGCCTCCTCGTCGACGGCTCGCTGTACGAGCTGTTCGTCGGCGACCGGGCCACGGTCACCGAGCGCGTCTACCGACGTCCGGACGACACAAGGGAGTTGAGCGTGACCCCCGGCGCGGCCGTCACCGGCTGGGCGCTGGTCCCACCGACGCGCGGCTGATCACCGGGCAGGCCAGGCGCCGCACGGTGGCGGGCGGTGTCCGGCCGGTGGCGATGGCTTCGAGGAGGAGTCCGGCCGCGGCCTCCCCCATCGCCCGGTGGGGCAGTGCGACGGTGGTGAGGGGCGGTGCGAGGTAGGCGGCCATGTGCTCCTGGTCGTCGTAGCCCACCACCGACAACTCGCCGGGCACGGAGATCCCGAGCCGGGTCGCGGCATGCAGGACGCCCGCTGCGACCCGGTCGTTGTAGCTGAAGATCCCGGTGGGCCGCAGGTCGGCCGGGGCGCCGTCGAGGAGGCGCAAGGCACCCTCGTACCCGCTGGAGATCTCGCCTCCGGTCCGTACGACCCAGTCCCTGGGCACGGTGATGCCCTCGGCGCGCAGGGCGTCGCGGAAGCCGCGCAGCCGCTCCACCGAGGCGATGTCGTCCTGCCCGCCGACGAGCGCGACCCTCCGGTGCCCCTGCTCCAGCAGCAGCCGGGCCGCCGTCCGGCCGCCCGCGCGCTCGGCGGGGATGACGGCGGGCAGCGAGTCGTCCTCGGGCAGGCAGTTGGCCAGTACGGAGTGGGTGCGGTGCAGTCCCTCGGGGACGCGGACGCGGCGCAGGGACATGGCCGCGTAGATGATGCCGTCGACGCGCCGGTCGAGGAGCTCGGCGACCGCCGCGTCCTCCTTGGCCGGGTCGCCGCCGGAGTCGACGGTGAGGACCAGGTGCTCGCCGGCCCAGGCGGTGTCCATGGCGCCGCGCAGCAGCCGTCCGGCGAAGGGCGAGGAGGCGATCTCGTCGGTGACCAGGCCGATCACGGCCGTACGGCTGCGGCGCAGGCCGCGGGCGACCGGGTCGGGCCGGTAGCCGAGCTGGGTCGCGGCCTGCCGGATGCGTTCCTGGGTGGCGGGCGAGAGGTTGCCGTCGGCCCGGCCGTTGAACACGAAGGACACCGCGGTGTGCGACACGCCGGCGAGCCGGGCCACGTCCCGCGAGGTGGGACGCCCCGATCCCGTCACCGGCTTCCTCTCGGCGCTGTCCATGCCGTCCGCCGCCCTCATCCCCCACCTGTCCGGTTGATCATCGCCCACCCTATCCGTGACGCTGGGGGGACGACACGGTCAACAGTCAACGGGAAGGTCCGGCAGTGATCAGCATCCCGACACACGCACTCAACGACGGTACGACGCTCCCCGCCCTGGGCCTCGGCACGTGGCCACTGGGCGACGACGAGGCGCAGCAGGCGGTGCTCTCGGCCCTGGAAGGGGGCTACCGCCTGATCGACACGGCGACGAACTACCGCAACGAGACCGGGGTGGGCCGTGGTGTGGCCTCCGGCGTGGTGCCCCGCGAGGAGATCGTCGTGACGACGAAGCTCCCCGGCCGGCACCACGGCTACGAGGAGACCCTCGCCTCGTTCGAGGAGTCCCGGGCCCGCCTCGGCCTGGAGTACGTCGACCTGTACCTGATCCACTGGCCGCTGCCGCGCGTGGACCGGTACGTCGACTCCTGGAAGGCCATGATCAAGCTGCGCGAGGAGGGGCTCGTCCGCTCGATCGGCGTCTCCAACTTCACGGCCGCGCACATCGAGCGGCTGGAGAAGGAGACCGGCGTCCTGCCCTCCGTGAACCAGATCGAGCTGCACCCGTTCCTGCCGCAGGAGGAGCTGCGCGCCTTCCACGCGGGCAAGGGCATCGTCACCGAGAGCTGGAGTCCGCTGGGCCGGGGCACGCCCCTGCTGCGGGACCCGGCCGTGGCGCGGATCGCCGAGGCGCACGGGGTGTCGGCCGGGCAGGTGGTCCTGCGCTGGCACACCCAGCTGGGCGCGGTGCCCATCCCGAAGTCGGCGAACCCCGAGCGGCAGCGCGCGAACCTCGACGTCTTCGCCTTCGAGCTCAGCGAGGACGAGTTGCGGACCGTCGCCGACCGGGCCCACCGGCGGGTCGGCGGGGACCCGGAGGTGCACGAGGAGTTCTGACGGGTACCCGGGGCCCCCAGGCAGGAGGGAGCGGCTCGTGGCTGAGCGGGACCGGCTGCGGGACTACCGCGGCAAGCGCGACTTCGGCCGGACCGGCGAGCCCCGGGGCCGCGGGGCGGCCTCCGGCGACGGGCCCCGGTTCGTGGTGCAGATCCATGACGCGCGCACGATGCACTTCGACTTCCGGTTGCAGGTGGACGATGTGCTGAAGTCCTGGTCGATCCCCAAGGGCCCCTCGGCGGACCCGAAGGACAAGCGGCTGGCCGTGCCCACGGAGGACCATCCGCTGGAGTACGAGGAGTTCGAGGGCGTGATCCCGCGTGGCGAGTACGGCGGCGGCACCGTGATCGTCTGGGACCGCGGCACCTACGAGCCGCTGAGCCACGACCGCGGGGGCCGGCCCGTGGACTTCGCGGAGTCGCTGGAGCGCGGGCACGCCACGTTCCGGCTGAGCGGGTCGAAGCTGCACGGTGAATACGCCCTCACCCGGTTCCGCGACGGGTCGGACGGCGGCGAGGAGGCCTGGCTGCTCGTGAAGCGGGCCGGCGGCGCCCGTACGCACGGGGCACCCGATCCGCGCCGGGCGCGTTCGGCCAGGTCCGGCCGCACCCTGGCCCAGGTCGCCTCGGACGCGGCCGGGGAATGACGCCCACCAGTGGTCAGAACAGCGGGGTGAGCGGCTGCTCGCACCAGATGGTCTTGCCCCTGGTGGTCTGCCGGCTGCCCCAGCGCTGGGTGAGCTGGGCGACCAGCAGCAGTCCGCGCCCGCCCTCGTCGTCCTGGTGGGCCCGCCGCAGGTGCGGGGATGTCGAACTGCCGTCGGACACCTCGCAGATGAGGGTCTGGTCGCGGATCAGGCGCAGCTGGATGGGCGGGGCGCCGTACCGGATGGCGTTGGTGACCAGTTCGCTGACGACCAGTTCGGTGACGAAGGCCGTCTCGTCCAGCCCCCACGCGGTGAGCTGGTCGGTGGCGGCCTGCCGGGTGACGGCCACCTCCGCCGGGTCCGGGGTGACGTCCCAGGTGGCGACCCGGTCCGCGCCCAGCGCCCGGGTGCGGGCCAGCAGCAGCGCCACGTCGTCGCTGGGCTCCTCGGGCAGTACGGCCTTCAGCACGGTGTCGCAGAGGGCGTCGAGCGAGTCGGCGGGCACAGTCAGGGCGCGGCACAGCTCGTCGGTGGCGTGGTCGACGTCGCGGTCGCGGTCCTCGATGAGTCCGTCGGTGTAGAGGGCGACGACGGAGCCCTCGGGCAGTTGGAGCTCCGTCGCCTCGAACGGCAGCCCTCCGACGCCCAGCGGGGGCCCCGCGCTCATGGGGATCAGCCGGGCGGATCCGTCGGGCAGCACCAGGGCGGGGGCGGGGTGTCCGGCGGCTGCCAGGTTCAGCCGGCGGGTGACGGGGTCGTAGACGGCGTAGAGGCATGTGGCGCCGAGTTCCGCGACCTCGTCGCCCTCGTCGTCCGACGCGAGATGGGTGACCAGGTCGTCCAGGTGGGTGAGGAGTTCGTCGGGCGGCAGGTCCACGTCGGCGAGGGTGCGTACGGCCGTGACCAGCCGGCCCATGGTCGCCGAGGAGGGGATGCCGTGGCCCACGACGTCCCCCACGACCAGCGCGACCCGGCTGCCGGAGAGGGGGATGACGTCGAACCAGTCGCCGCCGATGCCGGCCGCCGAGCCGGAGGGCAGATAGCGGTGGGCCACCTGGACGGCGGCCTGGCCGGGCAGTCCTCTCGGCAGCAGGCTGTGCTGGAGGGCCAGCGCGGTGGTGCGCTCCCGGGCGAAGCGGCGGGCGTTGTCGACGCAGACCGCGGCCCGGCTGGCGAGTTCCTCGGCGAAGACGGCGTCGTCGGCGGCGTAGTCGTCCGGCTGCTTGATGCGGACTGCCACGGCGACGCCGAGGGTGGTGCCGCGGGCCCGCAGCGGCACCGCCATCATCGAATGGACGCCCTTGCGGTAGGGGCGTCCTTGGGGGGCGCGGGTGTTGCGCTCGGCGACCCATCGCATGAAGGACGGCTCCCCCGCCTGGCTGAGGATCGCGCGGCCCTCCCGCATCGACCGGGCGATGGGCGAGAACCCTGGGTAGACGTCCACTTCTCCCAGGCGCACGGCGGCTTCCGGGGTGCCTTCGGTGTGGGAGCCGTGAGCGACGCGGCGCAGCGCGATCTCCTCGGTGGGCACGGCCGGCGACTCCTCCGCGCCGAGGACCCAGTCGAACAGGTCCACGCTGGCGAAGTCGGCGAACCGGGGCACCACGACCTCGATCAGTTCCTCGGCCGTGCGCACCACGTCCAGGGTGGTGCCGATGGTGGCCGCCGCCTCGTTCAGCAGGGCCAGCCGCTGCCGGGCCCAGTACTGCTCGGTGCTGTCGAAGGCGGCGAGGGCGGTGCCCAGGACCTCACCGGAGTCGTCCCGGACGGGCCACATCTCGATGCTCCAGGCGTGCTCCCGGTTCAGGGACGGCGCGCCCGTGAAGCTCTCGTAGCGCACCGGCCTGCCCGTGTCGGACACGTGCCGCAGATGCCAGTTGAAGCCCTTGCTGTGCTCGGCCTCCTCGACGGTCTCCGGGAAGTGCCGCCCGAGCAGGGTTTCCTCGGGCACGCCCATCACATGGCAGGCCGCTTCGTTGAGCCGCAGATAGCGCTGGCTGGTGTCGAACACGGACATCGACATGGAGGCCTGCTGGAAGGCCTGCCCGGCCAGGGACGTCTCGGCGCTGCCGGGGGGCTCGGCGGTGACGACGAATCCGCCCGCCTCACCGTCCGGGCCCTTCACGGCGCACCCTCGGACGCGGAGCCCGACCAGATAGCCGTCGCGGTGGCGCACCATGACGGTGCCGGACAGCGCGGACACCGCCTCGGGCGGCACGTCCTCGGCGAGCAGTTCCCGTACGGCCCGGCCCACGGTCTCCTCGGCCGGATAGCCGGTCAGCCGTCGGGCACCCTCGCTCCACCCCGTCACAATGCCGCGCGCGTCGATGATCGCAGCAGCGGAGGCGTCCTCCATTCGTCCAGGATCATCCCTTTGCCGCCCGCTATCAACCGCGGCGCAGCATTCGTGACGGTGTCAGCTCCGGTGAGCGCGCAGGGCTGCGAGCGCCCGGTCGGCGTGGGCGTTCATGCGCAGCTCGCTGCGGACGACGTCGAGAACGGTGTGGTCCTGGGCGATGACGAACGTGGTCCGCTTGGTGGGTGCCAGGGAGAAGCCGCGCTTCACGCCGAACCGCTCGCGGACCGCGCCGTCGGCGTCGGACAGCAGGGGCATGCCGAGGGAGTGCTGTCCGGCGAACTCCTGCTGGCGCTCGACGGTGTCCCCGCTGATGCCGACGGGACGTGCGCCGGCGGCGGCGAACTCGGCGGCGAGGTCGCGGAAGTGGCAGGCCTGGGCGGTGCAGCCGGGGGTCAGGGCGGCCGGGTAGAAGAAGAGCACGACGGGCCCCTCGGCGAGCAGCCCGGACAGGGTGCGGACGGTGCCGGTCTCGTCGGGCAGCTCGAAGTCCTCGACCTTGTCCCCGGTCTCCACGCGCGCGCTCACGACCGGCCCTCCGCGTTCCGTGCGACGCCGCGGGCCCAGAGCACGAGGGGCACCTGCAGCGGCAGGCGCCCGAAGGCGGCGGCCTTCTGCGGCGTGGGGCGGTGGCGCCAGTCGGCGGCCATCTTCACATTGGCGGGGAACACCCCGACGAAGAAGGCCGCCGTGGCCAGCGCGGCCGCCTTACGGGTGCGCGGCGCCGCCAGGCCCGCGGCCAGCGCCAGCTCGGCGGCGCCACTGGCGTAGGTCCAGGTCCTGGGCGTACCCGGCAGGCCGCGCGGAATGGTCGCGTCGAACGAGCGTGGGGCGGCGAAGTGGGCGACCCCCGCGGCGGCCAGCAGGCCGGCGAGCAGCAGGGGCGAGCGTTCGGACCGGGACACGGTTCCTCCTCTGATGGCCTGCCGCGCGATATTACCGGGCGGTAAAGGGGCGGGCGGACCGGGGGGTTCACCAGGTCAGGCGCGGCGGTTGTGCGTGCCCGGGGTGTAGCCGAACGAGCGGCGGAAGACGTCGATGAACGCGCTGGCGGAGGACCAGCCGCAGCGGTGGGCGACGGTTGTCACGGGCAGGCCGTCGGCCAGCATCCGCAGGGCGTGGTAGAGCCGCGACTGCGTGCGCCACTGCGGGAAGGTCATGCCGAACTCGCCGCGGAAGAGCCGGCTGAGGGTGCGCTCCCCCACCCCGGTCGCGGCGCCGAGGGCGGCGAGGGTGCGCGGGTCGGCGGGGTCGGCGTGCACGAGCGCGCAGACGGCGGCCAGCCGCGGATCGGCGGGCGTGGGCAGGCGCAGCGGCTGCTGCGGCGAGTGGCGCAGCTGGTCGCGCAGGACATCGCGCAGCCGGCGGCGCTCGGGGCTGTCGTCGCCGGGGTCGACGGTGTAGGCGAGGATCAGCTCGCGCAGCAGCGGGCTGACGGCGAGGACGGCGGGGTGATCCAGGCCGAGGGGGTTGTCGTCGGCGGGCAGGCCGACCAGGTGCAGGTCGAGGCGGCCGTGGGCGCGGTGGGCGTGCACGGTGCCGGCGGGCACCCAGATGGCACGGGTGCCGGGCGCGAACCAGGTGCCGGAGTCGGTGGTGACGGCGACGACGCCGGAGCCCGCGTAGACGATCTGGTGGTCGTCGTGCCGGTGCGCGTCGATGCGGTCGCCGGCGGTCAGCCGCTGGGCTCGGGTCGGCGCCTCGGGGGTGTGGCGGATGTTCGGCACAGTCCGGCAGATTATCGGAAGCGGGCCATGGGCGCCGACGACGACGATCGCTGGGTGACCGCTTCGAGACGCGACCGACCCGTCCTGTTGATGTCCCTGGGGCACGCCTGTGTGGACGTGTACCAGGGTGCCGTGGCCGCTCTGGTGCCGTACTTCGTCGCCGAGCGCGCCTACTCCTATGCCGCCGCTTCGGGTGTCGTCCTGGCGGCCTCCCTGCTGTCGTCGCTGGTGCAGCCGCTGTTCGGGGTGCTCACCGACCGGTGGGCGATGCCGTGGCTGCTGCCGCTCAGCGCGCTGACGGCCGGGGCCGGCGTGGCCCTGAGCGGGGTGACCGGCTCCTACGCGCTGACTCTGGCGGTGGTCGCCGTGTCGGGGGTGGGCGTCGCCGCCTACCATCCGGAGGCCGCCCGGGTGGCACGGGCCGTGGCGCGCGGCCGGCACACGGGGATGAGCTGGTTCTCCTTCGGCGGCAACGCCGGTTTCGCCCTGGCACCCCTGCTGGTCTTCGCCGTCGTGGCCACGGGCGGACTGCGCGCCTCCCCTCTCCTGGTCGTCCCGGCCCTGGCGGGAGCGGCCCTGTGTGCGGCGGCGGTGCGTTCGGCCGGGTCCGGCACCGAGGGCGGCGGCGCCTCCGTCGCCCCCGGTGAGGACGACTGGGCGTCCTTCCTGCGGATGTCAGGTGCGGTGGTGTGCCGCTCGGTCGTGTTCGTCGGCCTGAGCGCGTTCGTCTCGCTGTACGTGCGGGAGCGCACCGGCGGCGGTCAGACGGCCGGCGCGGCGGCACTGTTCGTGCTCTACGCCGGGGGTGCGGTGGGCACGCTGGCCGGGGGCCGGCTGGCCGAGCGGTACGGGCGGCTGGCGGTGGTGCGCAGGTCGTACGCCCTGACCGTGCTGGCCCTGGCCGGTCTGGTCCTGGTGCCCGGGCCGCCGGTATATCTGTTCGTCGCGCTGACGTCGGCGGGCCTGTATGTGCCGTTCTCGCTGCACATCACGCTGGGCCAGGATTTTCTGCCTCGGCGCGTGGGCACGGCGAGCGGGGTCACGCTGGGCCTGACCGTGAGCGTCGGCGGTCTCGCCGCTCCCGCGATCGGGGCGCTGGCCGATTCGACGTCCCTGCGTACGGCACTGCTGCCGCTGATCGTGCTGCCCGTCCTGGGCCGGCTCCTGCTGTGCCGGCTGCGCGAGCCCCCGCCGCCGGGTCCAGCGGTCGCCGAGCCGGCGGATCCGAGGAGCCCGGCCGCACGGTGACCGGGGTGCAGGCCCTGCCCGCCCACCGGGAGGGACGGGATGACCCCGCGGGGGCAGGCACCCTCCGCTCGGCGGCCGTGTACCCCCGGGGATCACAGGCCGACCGCCCGGGCACACCGCGACCCGGAACCAGGCGCCGCCCACCGGAGCACACAGTGCCGGGGATCAGGCGCTGCCCGCCGGGGCGGACTGGGACTCGGGCTCCTCGTCGACGGCGTAGGCCAGGAAGTCGTCGACCATGCGGTGGAAGAGGCCGGCGAGCTGCCGCAGCTCCTCGGGCGACCAGTCGGACAGGGCCAGCTGCATGCCGCGGACCCCGACCTCACGGATCTTGGTGATGGCCTGCCGGCCGGCGTCGGTGAGCTCGATGCGCTGGGCGCGGCGGTCGTCGGGGTCGGGGACGCGGGTGACGTAGCCGGACTTCTGCAACTGCTGCACCGTGCGCGTGACGTGCGAGGCCTCCACACCCAGCCGCGCGGCGAGTTCCCCCGGCCGCAGCGGCTCGGAGTCGGCGACCTGCCGCAGCAGCGCGACGGCGGCCCGGTCGAGCGGCACGCCCGCCAGGGCCATCAGCCGCTCGTGCTGGCGGGCGCGCGTGCTCAGGTATGTGATCCGGGTGAGCGCGCGCTCGATCTCGATCACTTCCGGGGAGGGGACGTCGGGGAGCGGTGGAGTGGACATGGGAGCCACTTTACCATCTCGTTGCGTAACTCAAGTAAATCGAGTGGCTCACTCCACGAGCCGGATCGCGGCGGCCGGGCAGATCGCCACGGCCTCGCGCACCTCCTCCAGGGAGTCCGCAGAGGGCCGCTCGTCCAGGACGAAGGCGACACCGTCCTCCTCCCTCTGGTCGAAGACCTCGGGGGCGGCCATCACGCACTGCCCCGAGGCGACACATTTGGGCTCGTCCAGTTCCACACGCATGGTTGCTGTCTCCTCCGGTTGGCGCGTCACCAGGTGACGGGCAGTTCGTAGACGCCGTAGACCGATCCGTCGTGCTTGAACGGCAGGCTCTCCACCGGGGCGGCGAGCTTCAGCGTGGGGATGCGGCGGTAGAGGGTGCCGTAGACGACCTGGAGTTCCATCCGGGCCAGCGGCTGGCCCAGGCACTGGTGCACGCCGAAGCCGAAGGCGATGTGCCGGCGGGCGTCGCGGGCCAGGTCCAGCCGGTCCGGGTCGGCGAAGGCCGCGGGGTCACGGTTGGCGAGGTCGTTGGGCATGACCATGCCCTCGCCGGCCCGGATGACCTGCCCGCCGATCTCGATGTCCTCGAGTGCGGCGCGGCGGCGGCCGTTGTGCACGATGGTCAGATAGCGCAGCAGCTCCTCGACCGCGGCGGCGACCCTCTTGGGGTCGTCGGTGTCGCGCAGCAGTGCGAGCTGCTCCGGGTGTTCGAGCAGGGCCAGAGTGCCGAGCGCGATCATGTTGGCGGTGGTCTCGTGCCCGGCGATGAGCAGGAGCACGCCCATGCGGGCCGATTCGAGCCGGGACAGTTCCCCGGACCTGACCCGCTCGACGAGCCCGGAGAGCAGGTCGTCCGCCGGGCGGGCCATCTTCTCGCCCATCAGCTCGTCGAGGTAGGCGATGAGCCGCCCGTGGGCGGCCATCCGGTCCTCCATGGCCGCGTCCCGCTTGATGAGGATCTTGCTGTTCTCCTGGAAGAAGTCGTGATCCTCGTACGGCACCCCGAGCATCTGACAGATCACCAGCGAGGGCACCGGCAGCGCGAACGCCTCCACCAGGTCGACCGGCCCGGCTCCGGCGAGCATGTCGTCGATCAGGTCGTCCACGATCTTCTGCACGCCGGACCGCATCGCCTCCACGCGCTTGATCGCGAACGGTGCGGTCACCATGCGGCGCAGCCGGGCGTGTTCCGGGTCGTCCATGAGGATGAAGCTGGCGTTGTTCCCACCACCGCCGGCTGCGGCCTGGAGCGGGTATCCGGGCCGGGTGATGTCGGCGCTGACCCGGGGGTCGAGGAGCAGGGCGCGCTGATCCTCGTACCGGGTCACCAGCCAGGGCGTACTGCCGTCCCAGAGACGGACCTTGACGAGCCGGCCCTCGTCCTGCCGGGCGGTCAGGTCCGGGGGCGGATCGAAGGGGCAGCCGGCGGCCCGGGCCATGGGGTACTCGTGGACCGCTGCCGTGCCGGCGAGGGTGTCGGCCATGCTTCTCCTCGGTCGTGGGGGGCGGAGTGCGTTGTCGAGGCCTCGGTGAGCTCATGCAAGCAGAGGGGGCTGACGCCCTCCCGTCAGTCCCCTGACAGAAAGCTGACGTGACCCGGCTCACAGGGCGTCAGGGTTCGAGGTCGGCGCGCCCGAGCCAGTAGCCGAAGCCGCGGCGGGTGTGGATCAGCGCCGGCGCCTCCCGGTCGACCTTGCGGCGCAGCCGGGAGACGAGCTGCTCGATCGCGTTGCCGCCACGCGGGTCGCCCCAGACGATCCTGCCGATCTGCTCCTTGGAGAGCACCCGGTGCGCGTTGACCAGGAGGTGGCGCAGCAAGCGGTACTCCGCGGGGGTCAGGTCGAGCGCCCGCGCCCCGCGGCGCGCCCGGCACCGGGCGTCGTCCAGGACCAGATCGCCGTAGCCCAGTTCCTCGGCACGGCCCGGGTCGGGGACCGAGGCACGCAGTAAGACGTGGATCCGGGCCAGGACTTCGGCCACACGGAAGGGCTTGGTGACGTAGTCCGTCTCCCCCGGGCCGAGTTCGGGCAACAGGCCGGGGAGGGAGTCGCACACCGTCAGCAGGAGGGCCGGCGGGCGGTGGGCGAGCACGGCGGGGCGCCGCCGGCCCAGCTCCGCCATGTCGGGCAGCTCCCCGTCGAGGACGACGAGATCGAACCGCCGCCGTTCGACCTGCGCCAGCGCCTCCATCCCGGAGTCGGCCAGACTGATCCGGTACCCCGCCAACTCCAGGGTGGTGGACAGCAGTTCCGCGAGCTCCGGCTCCCGCGCGACGACCAGCACACGCTGCCCGTCCCCGCGCGCGAGCGTCGACGTCTCACGGAGAGTGCCGTACGGCGACGAGGTAGCCATGCGTCCAGCCTACCGTGCTACTTGCCTGACTCAAGCAATACCGGCCATCGCCGGGTGGCGGGCATCGACGCCGTTCAGGCGAAAGACGCGGGAAACGCGCGTGACCGCACCCCGGTACGTCCACACCTCAACCCGTGGACCTGCCGCTGATCCCGCCCATGCTCGCCACGTCCGGCACCCTGCCGTCCGCCGCGCAGGACGCGCGCTGGGCCTATGAGACCAAGCAGGACGGCCAGCGCGTGGTGGTCTATCTCCCCGGGGACGGCAGCGTGCTGCTGCGGGCCCGGTCCGGGGAGGACATCACGGCCGCGTACCCCGAACTGCGGCCGCTGGGCACCGCCCTCGGGCCCATGCCCGCCGTACTGGACGGGGAGGTCCTGGCCCTGGACGAACAGGGCCGTGCGAACTTCCAGTTGCTCCAGTCCCGTATGGGCCTGGCCCACGCGCCGGCCAGGGCGGCGCGGCGGGCGGCGGAGGTCCCGGTCCACCTCGTGCTGTTCGACCTGATGCACCTGGAGACCCACTCGCTGATCCGGCTCCCCTACGCGCGACGCCGCTCGGCGCTGGAGGGCCTCGGGCTCGCCGGGCCCGCCTGGTCGACCCCGGCCGCGCTGGTCGGCCACGGCACCGAGGCCCTGGCCGCCACCCGTGCGCACGACCTGGAGGGCCTGGTCTGCAAACGGCTGGACTCGGTGTACGAACCGGGGATCCGCTCCCGGGCCTGGATCAAGATCCGCAACATGCGCACCGAGGACGTCCTCGTCGGCGGCTGGCAGCCCGGCAAGGGACGGCTCACCGGACTGCCGGGTGCGGTGCTGGTCGGGCAGCGCGCCGCCGGGCGGCTGCGGTACGTCGGGAGCGTGGGCACCGGGTGGAGCGAGGCCGAACGGACGGAACTCGCCGGGCTGCTGCGGGCGGCCGCGACCGACGCCTGCCCCTTCGACCCCGCACCGCGCGCTCCGGGCGCGCACTGGGTCCTCCCCCGGCTGGTCGGCGAGGTCCGCTACAGCACCCGCACCCGGGAGGGCCTGTTGCGGCAGCCGTCCTGGCTGCGGCTCCGGCCGGATCTCGCACCCGAGGAGGCGGCGGCCGACATCCCGGACGACTTGGTCTGAAGCGGCACCCGGACGCCGGTTGTTGGGCAGTGATTCACTCCTGAGATCACTCACCCCTCTTGGCATGGACGCGTTCAGCCTGGAAGCTGAACCTCCCTTTCCCCCACAGCCGTTGGGCTGCGCCCAAGAGGAGGACGCAGTGTCGTCACGCCCGTTCGCTCCCCGCAGGAGATGGCTCACCGGCCTGGCCGGTGCCGCCGCCCTCGTCCTCGCCTTCCCCGCCACGGCGTTCGCCGCGCCGCCGAGGGCGCTGCCCGCCAACGCGGAGTCGCTGGAGCAGACGTACCAGCCCGCCTACGACTACGACACCGACGGCTGCTACTCCACGCCCGCCATCGGCGCGGACGGCACGGTCAACGGCGGGCTCAACCCGACCGGTGCCCTGGGCGGCGACTGCCGCGACGCCTCGGACCTCGACAACACCAACGGCTACTCGCGCTACAAGTGCAACAACGGCTGGTGCGCCATCCTGTACGCCCTCTACTTCGAGAAGGACCAGGCCGTCGCCGGGAGCAGCATCGGCGGCCACCGGCACGACTTCGAGCACGTCGCGGTGTTCGTGCAGGACAACCAGGTCAAGTACGTGTCGACGTCCGCCCATGGCTCGTTCGACGTGCACGCGGCGTCCGCGGTCCGCTTCGACGGCACGCACGCGAAGATCGTGTATCACAAGGACGGCGTCAGCACGCACTGCTTCCGCCTGGCCAACTCCAATGACGAGCCGCCGGAGAACCACAAGGGCACCTGGCAGTACCCGCCGCTGGTCGGCTGGAACGGCTACCCGGCGGGCGTGCGCGACAAGCTCTCGGCGTACAACTTCGGCAGCGCCAATTTCGGCCTGAAGGACGCCAACTTCGCCAATCACCTGGCCTCGGCCAAGCCCTCCGGCATCGCGTTCGACCCCTACGCCTGACCCCACGGGTCCCGGTCGAACGGCCTAAGCCTCTCGGCCGGTGCGGCTTCCGCCCCGCGTCCGATCCGTCGGCGCGGGGCGTCCGCATAGCGTCCCGTCATGGACACCCACGACACGACCGGGACCCTCGAGGAAGCCCTCGAACGCCTCCACGCCTCGGGCCCGGAGCGGCTCGGCAGGCTCACCAACCACGCCCCCATGGTCGTGGAGGCCCTCGCCGCGCACGGTCAGGCGGGCGCCGTGCACCGCTGGCTGGATCTGTACCGGCCCAAGCTGGAGGACTTCCCCGCGCCCCTCGCTCCCGTGACCGACGCCGACTGGCGCGAGGCCCTGGGTGATCCGCGTCGGGCCGCCGACTGGATCGTCCACTTCACCCGGGCGCTCACCGGGCGTCCGTGGCGGGACGTCCTCGCCGTGTGGTGGCCGCGGCTGCTGCCCGGGATGTACGGCGGCTCCACTCATCCGGTGATCCGCGTCGGGCATGCCGTACGCGCCCTGGAGGCCGGCGAGAACGCGCCGCGGCTCGCCGAACTCGCGCACGGCCTGGGCTACTGGGCGGCCCGGCACCGCCCCGTCTCCGGCATCGCACCGCTGCCCGCCGCACCGGACGCGGCGCGATCCCTGGACGCCGTACCGCCGATCGACGATCCCCGGGGCGGATTCCCCGACCGGCTGAGGGCGGTGCGGCGACTGCCGCTGTGGGCGGGCGAGGTGACCGATCCGGACACGGCCCGGGCCCGCCTCACCGAGCTGGTGCGGGCCGCGACCCACCGGTACGCCACCCACGGGCACGGCGAGGAGACCATGCTGGTGCACGCGGCGACGGCGCCCAACGCCGTACTGCGCACCCTCCCCTCCCTCCCGCGTGATCTGTGGGCGCCGAGCCTTCACGCGGCGTGGACGGCGTCGGCGGCGGTCACCGCCATGTACGCCCCCGCCGGGCCCGTCGCCGCCGTCCCCGCCCCGGACCGCACGGCGGAGGAGGTGCTGGAAGCGGCCCTCGCCCATGGCGACGAGCACGTCATCAAGCTCACCGACACCGCCCTCGACGTCGGCGACGAGCGGGCCCTCGCCGCGGCCCTGCGCGCGGTCGAACTGAGCGAGCCGCTCGTCCCGAACTGACGTGCGCTGCCGGACGGTCGGGGGGAGTACGGCACGAACGCATCCGCGGGAGGGTCTATCGTGTCCGCATGTCCGTCCCCGAACTGATCCGCATCGTCTCCCGCGACTCGCCCATGGCGCTCGCCCAAGTGGAGCGTGTCCGGGCCGAGTTGGCCGCCGCTCACCCCGGAGTGCGCACCGAGGTCGTGCCGGTGAAGACCACCGGCGACAAGTGGATGGGCGATCTGTCCCTGGTCGAGGGCAAGGGCGCGTTCACCAAGGAGGTCGACGCGGCGCTGCTGGCCGGGGAGGCCGATCTCGCGGTGCACTGCATGAAGGACGTGCCCGCCGACCGGCCGCTCCCCGCGGGCACCGTGTTCGCCGCGTTCCTCAAGCGGGACGACATCCGGGACGCCCTGATCCATCCCGGCGGGCTCACCCTGGACGAGCTGCCGGCCGGCACCCGGATCGGCACCTCCTCGGTGCGCCGGGTCGCGCAGCTGGCCGCCACGCATCCGGACCTGGAGTGCGTGCCGTTCCGCGGCAACGCCAACCGCCGTCTGGCGAAGCTCGCCGCCGGAGAGGCCGACGCGCTGCTGCTCGCGGTGTCCGGCCTGGAGCGCATCGGCCGCGAGGACGTGATCAGCGAGATCCTGTCCACCGAGGCGATGATGCCGCCCATCGGCGCGGGCGTGCTGGCGCTCCAGTGCCGCGAGGGCGACGCCGACCTCATCGACGCGGTGAGCGGCCTCGGTGACCCGGACACCTACCGGGAGACGACCGCCGAGCGCATGTTCCTGCATGTGCTGCAGGGGCACTGCAACAGCCCGATCGCCGGGTTCGCGCGGGTGGACCGCAGTGGTGAACTGTCGCTGCGGGCCTGCGTGTTCACCCCGGACGGCAAGACGCGGCTGAACGCGCACGAGTGGGCGGGCCGGCTGGACCCGGCCACGCTCGGCACCTCGGTCGCCGTGGCCCTGCTGCGCCAGGGTGCCCGCGAGATCATCGACGGCATCCCGCACTGACCGGCGGGATGCCCTGACGCCGGATCAGGCGGTGCCTTCCTCCGCCTGCTCCCGCAGGAAGACGCTCACCTGGTGCGCCAGGCTGTCCCGCACCGCGCCCTGCTGGGTCCCCGCGGGACCCTCGTGGACGCCGATGCCGCCCGACCACAGCCGGCGCTCGGTCCACTCCTCCTCGACGCGCAGCTGGACCTGGACGTCCACCAGGCTCAGGGACGCCTCGGTGCCGGCCGCGTACAGCACGGCGGTGACCCGGCGCAGCGGATAGACGTCGAAGCCCTCGATGAACTGCGAGTTGCGCCAGTCGAGGAAGGCACTCTCCCCGTCCGGGCCGATCCGCACGTCGATCTGGCCGTCCTCGAGGTGGACGCCGAGGTGCCGGCGGCCGCGGTTCTCGACCGTCACGCGGAGGCAGAAGTACGTCAGCCCGTCGGCGGCGTCGTCACGGCCGCGGGGCGGCTCGGCCGGTTCCAGACGGTGGACGCGGACCCGCAGACCGGCATGCTCGTCGTACTCCTGCCAGTCCCCGACCACGTTCGGCTCGTACACGGTGCCCCTCTCGACCTCTGGAAGCTGCTTCCTATCTGTGGTCTCAGCGCACTGTCAAATGAGCAGAATGCGCTGTGGCCAGGCAGTTCACCCCATTTGATCGGCGATCAAGCCGTGCCCAGCGGTTATCCGGAAACAGTTGGAGAAAGCGGTTGCCGAGGCGTGCCGCACATCACTTTCCCGAGTGAAGATCAACGGGCCAGCCGACCCAGCAGGGCCGATGCCGCGGCGACGCCGAGCGCGGCGGCCACGAGCAGCACCGTGAAATCGGCCGCCAGCCGGTGGGGCGTGCCGAGGAGGAGCCCGCGCAGGGCGTCCACCTCGTAGCTGAGCGGGTTGGCCCTGCTGACGGCCTGGAGCCAGCCCGGCATCACGGACACCGGGTACAGGGCGTTGGAGCCGAAGAACAGGGGCATGGTGATCGCCTGCCCGAAGCCCATGAGGCGGTCGCGGCTGAGGACGATCCCGGCGATGGTCATCGACAGGCAGGAGAAGAAGGCCGAGCCGAGGATGACGATCGCGGCGACGGCGAGCAGCTTGATCGGGTTCCAGGTCAGCACCACACCGAGCAGGGCCGCGATGAGGAGCACGACGACCGCCTGGACCAGCGACTTCACGCCCGCCGCGAAGGCCTTGCCGGTGATCAGCGCCGAGCGCGGAGTGGGCGTGACGAGAAGCTTGTTGAGGATTCCGGCGTCGCGCTCCCAGATGATCTGTATGCCGTAGAAGATGGCGATGAACATCGCGGACTGGGCGATGATGCCGGGCGCCAGGTAGTCGACGTAGGGGATGCCGCCGGTGGGGATCGCCCTGATGCGGGTGAAGGTCTGACCGAAGATCAGCAGCCAGAGGGCGGGCTGGACGGCCCGGGTGTACAGCTCGGTGCGGTCGTGGCGCAGCTTCTGCAGTTCGACCGCGCACATCGCGCCGACGCGGGCGGGCAGCAGCCGCCATCCCGCGCGGGGCCGCGGGGGCTTCAGCAGCAGTGCGATGGCGTCGTCGCGGACGGGGTCAGCCGACCCGGCGGGCGGTGCGGCGGGTGCTTCGGACATCGCGGAAATCTCCTGCCTCGTCGTCGAGACCGCTGCCAGCCACGTCACGGAAGACGTCCTCCAGCGTGGGCAGTGCGGCCGGGGCCCGGCCCGCGGCGCGGCGGCGCGCGCCGAGCCCTTCCCTGAGCTCGTCCGGGGTGCCGAGGGCCCGGATCCGGCCGTGGTGCATCAGGGCCACCCGGTCGCAGTACTGGTCGGCCTCGTCCATGTAGTGGGTGGTCACGAGCACGGTCATGCCGGTGGCGGCGCGGACGGCGCCGATGTGCTCCCACACGCCGGTGCGGGCGATCGGGTCGAGGCCGATGGTGGGCTCGTCGAGGATCAGCAGGCGCGGGGCGCTGACCAGGGCCTGGGCGAGTTCCAGCCGGCGGACCATGCCGCCGGAGTAAGTGACGGCCAGCCGGTCGGCGGCGTCGGCGAGGCCGACCGCCGTCAGGGCCTGGCCCACGCGTTCGGCGCGTTCCCGGCGCGGTACGTCGAAGACCCGGGCGAACAGGGCGACGTTCTCCCTCCCGGTGAGACCGGCGTCCGCGGACAGTTGCTGCGGTACGTAGCCGAGCAGGCGGCGTACGGCCATGCGGTCCTGGGCGGTGTCGTGGCCGAAGACGCGGACCATCCCGGCGGGGACCGGCAGCAGGGTGGTGATGCAGCGGATGGCCGTGGTCTTGCCGGCGCCGTTGGGGCCGAGCAGTCCGAAGACCTCGCCCTGCCGGACCGTGAGGTCGAGCCCGTCCACGGCGTTGGTGTCGCCGAAGGCGTAGGCGAGCCCGGTGCAGGCGACGGCGTCGGCCTGGGGCGGTGCGGTGTCCCGGGTCATGACTCCTCGGCCTCCTCGTGCAGGGTGTCGGCCAGCTTGCGAAGGGCCGGGATCGCCGCGTGCAGCGCCCGGCGGTCCGTCTCGTCGAGGCGGGACACCTGGCGTCGTACGAGGGCGGCGCGGCGCCCGCGCCAGTCGTCGAGCCGTGTCCGTGCGGCGGGTGTGGGCAGCAGCCGGGCGGCCCGCCGGTCGGCCGGGTCGGTCTCGCGGACCAGGTAGCCCGCCCCTGCCAGCTGATTGACCAGGGTGGACACCGAGTTGGCCGCCAGACCGAGGTCCTTGGCGGCGTCGGAGATGCCGATCCCCGGCCGTGTCACGACCAGCCGCAGCAGCTCCGCCTCCGCGCCGCGCAGCCGCGGGTCGGGCATCTCGCGCCGCAGGCGCCGTCTGATCAGCCGCTGGACCCCGACGAGCGCGTCGGCCAGCTCTTCGGGGAAGGTCTCCGGCTCCATGCGGGCGAGATTAGCTCTGTAGGAGAGCTAATCGATCCATGGAGAGGTCAAGAGAAGTCAAGAAAGGCCAAGTGGGCGTATTGTCTGAATTGTTTCGTAATCTTCCCGCCCGGGAATGGGCTGTGAAGTGCTTCGGACAGGAGGCACGTCCGTGGGAGCCGCCCGGGCCCCCGGTGCCTGCCGTGAGGTCCGAGTCCGCGCTTCCCACGGTGTCTGTCCATTCGGCACCTGCTCAGGGAGGTGCGCATCATGCGTATCGCCGGCAGCACCAGAACGCACCCCCACGACGACGCCCCCGACACCGCCGCCGCGTTCGAACGTCTCGCGCGGCTGTCCGAGGGGCCCGAGCGCAAGGCCCTGCGCGACGAACTGGTCGAGGCCTGGCTGCCCATGGCCGAGCGGATCGCCGTCCGTTTCCGCGGCCGGGGCGAGGCCCTGGAGGACCTGTACCAGGTGGCCGCCCTGGGTCTCGTCAAGGCCGTCGACCACTACGACCCGGCGCGCGGCAACGCCTTCGAGGCCTACGCCGTACCGACGGTCACCGGGGAGATCAAGCGCCACTTCCGTGAC
Organism: Streptomyces sp. NPDC057002; assembly: GCF_042673825.1. Lineage (NCBI taxonomy): Bacteria > Bacillati > Actinomycetota > Actinomycetes > Kitasatosporales > Streptomycetaceae > Streptomyces > Streptomyces sp. NPDC057002. The sequence goes on along the minus strand of NZ_JBHURZ010000002.1, from coordinate 1,217,216 downwards.
CACATGTGGACGCTGCACGTGCCCCGCCGGGTCCAGGATCTGCGCAACCGGGTGCGGCACGCCGCCAAGGAGCTGTCGCAGACCACCCCCGGCCGCTCCCCCACGGTGGCCGAGATCGCCGACTACGCCCACCTCACCGAGGGCGAGGTGCGCACCGGCATGGAGGCCCTGGAGTGCTTCTCCGCGCTGTCGCTGGAGGCGGAGATGCCGGGGACGGACGGCTACGCCCTCGGGGACGCGATCGGCGGGCCGGACCCGGCCTTCGACACCGTCGTCAACCGGGTGGCCGTCAGGCCCTGCCTGGAAGCGCTGCCGGAGCGCGAGCGGATCATCCTCTACCTGCGGTTCTTCAAGGGCATGACGCAGAGCCGCATCGCCGAGCAGCTCGGCATCTCGCAGATGCACGTCTCCCGGCTGCTCAGCAGCTGCTTCGCCCATCTGCGTGAGGAGCTGCTGACCGAGACCGGGTGAGCGACTCGGGCCGCCGGGGGATCACGCCTCCGGCGGTGTTCCCGGGATCTGCGTCGGTCCGGCCCGGTCGAGGGCGTCTTCCAGCGCGGCCCGGATCTCCTCGGGCATCATGCCGGTGCGCCCCCATACGAGGATCAGTTCCGCGACGTTGCGCAGCTTGATGTTGGTGTGCTGGGAGACCTCCTTCAGCACGGCCCACCCCTGGTCGGGCGAGACCCGGCCGAGCGCCACGACCATGCCGATCGCCTGGTCCACGACGGCGTGGGAGACGACCGCCTCCTTCAGCTGCTGGATCTCCTCCTGCAGCTCGAAGATCCGCTCCGAGCCCCCGTCCGTGGGCATGGTCACCTCCGGGTCCGGTGCGCCGCTGTCCGTGTGGCCTCACAGGGTGCTTGAGTGCCTTGACGCAGTGTCCGACCCATCCATCGTCGTCACTCGGCCCGCCCGGTGCCACCGGGGCGGACCAGGCCGGTTCGGGACACCGTTTGTGCGTCGTCGCCGGGGTACTCGGCAGGCGCCCACAGCGGTTCCGGTTGGACACTGGGTGCAATCCTCCGGTGGCTGCCAGGCCGACGAGATCAGGACGCGACACCATGAACCATGACATGCCCGTCTCTTCCGGCACGAAGGACGTCGTCTCATCACACTCCGTGGTCGGCGCGCCCTGTTGGGTGAGCCTGACCAGCCGGGACGTCAAGGCGACGGAGGAGTTCTACAGTGCCGTGCTGGGCTGGCAGTGGCGTCCGGCCAAGCTGGGCGACCGGCACCGGATCGCGCTGGCGGACGGCTCGCCGGTGGCCGGGATCGCGGGGGTCGCGACCATGTGGCAGATGGCGGTGGCGTGGACGCCGTACTTCGCCGTACGCAGCGCCGACGAGGCGGTGGCGCGGGTGCAGGAGCGTATGGGCACGGCCGCGGTCGGGCCGATCTCCCTGCCGCCCGGGCGGGCGGCGCTGCTGGCGGACCGGGACGGGGCGACCTTCGGGATCTGGGAGGGCGACCTGTTCACCGACTGGGAGACCTGGCGCAACGCGCAGCCGGTCTTCATCACGCTGCACACGCGTGACGCCTTCGACGCGGCCATCTTCTACGGCGAGGTCCTCGACTGGGCGACACAGCGCCCCGGCTGCTGCGAGGTCCAGTACGAGGGCGGGGAGGTCGTGCTGCGCAGCCGCGGTGACGTGGTGGCACGGATCGAGTCGGGGGCGCTGGAGGCGGCCCCCGACCCCACGATCCGGCCGCACTGGCAGGTCCACTTCACCGTCGACGACGTGGAGGCCTGCGCCCGGACCGCGGAGCTGCACGGCGGCAGCGTGTTGTTCAAGAGCGGCGACGAGGCCGTGCTGCGCGACCACGACGGCGCCCAGTTCACGGTCACGTCGCGCCGGGGCCGCTGATCCGGCTCAGCGGGTCTTCCGGGACGGCCGTGACAGCAGGACCAGGCTGCGTGCCCCGACGGTGAGGCCCGTGCTCGCCTTGCGCTCCGCCTCGTCCGGGGTGCCCTCCGGGTCGGCGGTGTCGATGAGCGCCGTCCAGCGTTCGCCGTAGGCGGCGTCCGGCAGGCGGAACTCCACCGGCTCCCAGTGGCTGTTGGTCAGCAGCAGGAAGGAGTCGTCGACGACGGGCCGGCCGCGGGGGTCGGGTTCGGCGATGGCGTCGCCGTTGAGGAAGACGCCGACGCAGTGCGCGTCGCCGCGCCGCCAGTCGTCGTCGGTCATCTCCCGGGCGTCGGGCGCCAGCCACACCAGGTCGGGCAGCGGCTGGTCAGCGCGGGTCAGGGTCTCGCCCAGGAAGAAACGGCGCCGGCGCAGCACGGGGTGCCCGGTGCGCAGCCGGATGACGTACCGGGTGAACTCCAGCAGGTCGCGCTGCTCCTCGGTCAGCCGCCAGTCGATCCAGGAGATCTCGTTGTCCTGGCAGTAGGCGTTGTTGTTGCCGCGCTGGGTGCGTCCGAGTTCGTCGCCGTGGGAGAGCATCGGGATGCCCTGGGACAGCAGCAGCGTGGCGAGGAAGTTGCGCTGCAGGCGGGTGCGCAGCTCCCGTACGGCCGGGTCGCGCGTGGCGCCCTCGGCGCCGCAGTTCCAGGACCGGTTGGTGCTCTCGCCGTCCTGGTTGTCCTCGCCGTTGGCCTCGTTGTGCTTGTCGTTGTAGGAGACGAGGTCGCGCAGGGTGAAACCGTCGTGCGCGGTGACGAAGTTGACGCTGGCGCGTGGCCGGCGCCTGCTGTGGGCGTAGAGGTCGGAGGAGCCGGTCAGCCGGGAGGCGAACTCGCCGAGCGTATGGTCCTCGCCGCGCCAGTAGTCGCGGACGGCGTCGCGGTACATGCCGTTCCACTCCGACCACAGCGGCGGGAAGTTGCCCACCTGGTAGCCGCCCTCGCCGACGTCCCACGGTTCGGCGATCAGCTTGACGCGGCTGATCACCGGGTCCTGCTGGATGAGGTCGAAGAACGCCGAGAGCCGGTCCACCTCGTGGAACTGCCGTGCCAGCGTGGCCGCGAGGTCGAAGCGGAAGCCGTCGACGTGCATCTCGGTGACCCAGTACCGCAGCGAGTCCATGATCAGCTGGAGCACGTAGGGGTGGCGCATCAGCAGGCTGTTGCCGGTGCCGGTGGTGTCGTAGTAGTGCTCCCAGTCGCCGTCGACCAGGCGGTAGTAGGAGCAGTTGTCGATGCCGCGGAAGGAGAGGGTGGGGCCCTTCTCGTTGCCCTCGGCGGTGTGGTTGTAGACCACGTCGAGGATCACTTCGAGCCCGGCCGCGTGCAGGGTCTTCACCATCGACTTGAACTCGGCGACCTGCTGGCCGCGGGTGCCGTGCGCGGCGTAGGCGTTGTGCGGGGCGAAGAAGCCGATGGTGTTGTAGCCCCAGTAGTTGGCCAGGTCGCGACCCTGGAGCACGCCGTCCTGGACGAACTGGTGGACCGGCATCAGCTCCACGGCCGTGACGCCCAGCGAGGTGAGATGCTCGACGGCCGCGGGGTGTGCCAGTCCGGCGTAGGTGCCGCGGAGCTCGGCGGGCACCCCGGGGTGGGTGCGTGTGAAGCCCTTGACGTGGGTCTCGTAGATCACCGTGTCGGCGTAGGCACGGCTGGGCGGGCGGTCGTCGCCCCAGTCGAAGGCCGGGTCGGTCACCACGCCGAGCATGGTGTGCCCGGCGCTGTCGGCCGGGTCGGGACCGTCCGGGTTCCGCTCGTGGAGCGAGGGGTGGTTGTCGATCTGCCCGTCCACCGCGCGGGCGTACGGGTCGAGGAGCAGCTTCGCGGGGTTGCAGCGGTGGCCGGCGGCCGGCGCCCACGGGCCGTGCACGCGGTAGCCGTAGCGTGTGCCGGGGCCGACGCCGGGCAGGTAGCCGTGCCACACGAAGCCGTCGACCTCGGCCAGCGGAACCCGGGTGTGGGTGCCGTCATCGTCGACGAGGACCAGCTCGACGCGTTCGGCGACCTCGCTGAAGAGGGCGAAGTTGGTGCCCTCCCCGTCGTAGTACGCGCCCAGCGGATAGGGGCGCCCGCTCCAGGCGGACGCCCCGTTCCGGTGCTGCCGACGGGTCACCGGGCCTCCTCCAGGACCTCGTCGGGTGTGCCGGCGGGGCCGGCCAGCTGTGCGACGCGCACCTCGCGGGGCACGTCGAGGCCCTCGCTCAGTCGCGGGGCGGGCGCGGTCGGCACCAGCGGGACGCGCTCGCCGGCGCGGGCGCGCTGCGAGAACCAGATGACCTTGCTGCCGGTCTCGGTGGCGCAGCAGCCCCAGCCGTCACTCATCGCCGCGAGGTGCTCCAGGCAGCCTCGCAGTTCCTGGTCGGGGCGCAGGGCGCGGTCGTTGTCCCCGATGGCGGTGATCAGGTGTTGCCCGTTCCACCACATCTCGATCGAGGTGTTCTTGTCCGTGGCGTGTTCGTCGATGGCCTCGAGCAGCATCTCGGCACCGCCGCAGACGGGCTGGATCAGGTTGTCCAGGTCCCAGAACTTCAGGTGAGCGGCCAGAATGCGGCTGACCTGTCCCACCCGTTCCGGGCTGACTTCCACGTCGAGGTGGTAGTAGCAGGGCACTGCGGTCTTCATCGGTCGGCTCCTCACCGCGAGGCTCAGCTCCTCCTCGCTCCCGCAGTCCTGCGGGACGAGCCCCGAGCACGGAACGTGAGCGTGTATCGCTTCTGAGTCACCCTCAGAGTGAGGGGGCTAGCCCGTTCGTGCAACACGAGCGCACGGCCGGGGCGGCCGGGGCCTGCGACCGTCTGCGACCGAACGGACCCCTACGGCCTGAACGGATCACCCGGACGCGCCACTGGTTGAAGCTCCAACAGGACGTTGCGTTGTCATACATGCACCATGTGTGACAGAACTCGATCGCCGGGGCGGGGCCGTGTCGCTGTGCGCGCGGCCGCCGTCCGACCGTCGGGAGACCGTGCCCCTCGAGCCCGAAAGGTGATCGGCGCCATGCTGCTACCCGCCAAAGCCGAAGTCGCCCGGCAGTTGCGGCGTTACCGGGCCTGGGAACGCGTGATGCTCGCGGCACCCAACGACCGCACGGTTCGGACCACGTTCGAGGACTCCGGCTACACGCTCTGCGTGCTGATGGGCAAGCGCTGCGCGCGGGAGGCGGCGGACGCGGCCGAGCGGTACCTGCGCACCAACCAGCTCGCCTACCTGCAAGAACAGCAGGTCACCTGTCTGCAGGAACAGAACGAACGACCCCGTCCGGCCACGGCGGTGCGACGAAGACCGCCGACGGCGGAGCGGCGGTACCCGGCGGGAAGGTGAGGGCCTTCCCGCACATCTTGTCCCCATGAACCGGGCCCTGGGGGCCCGGTTTCGAGCACGGTGGAGGTGAGGACCATGAGTAGGACCCGGGCCATCGGCCGTATCCCGGTACGGGATGTCCGGCCGGCCGTGGAGAGCGGCAACCGGCCGGCGAAGGCGGTCGTGGGAGAGGCGTTCGAGGTCACCGCCACCGTGTTCCGGGAGGGGCACGACGCGGTGGCCGCCAATGTCGTGCTCAAGGACCCCGAGGGCCGCCCCGGGCCGTGGACGCCGATGCGGGAGCTGGCCCCGGGCAGCGACCGCTGGGGCGCCGAGGTCACCGCCGACGCGGTCGGCCGCTGGTCGTACCGGGTGCAGGCCTGGAGCGATCCGGTGGCCACCTGGCGCCGTGCGGCGGGCATCAAGGTGCCGGCCGGCATCGACCCGGGCCTGGTCCTGGAGGAGGGCGCCGAACTCTACGAGCGGGCAGCGGCCGGCGTGCCGAAGGGCGACGGCCGCGGTGTGCTGCTCGGCGCGGCGGAGACGCTGCGCGACGACTCGCTGTCCCCTCCGGAGCGGCTCGCCGGGGCGCTGACACCGGAGGTGGAGGAGGTGCTGGCCCGCCATCCGCTGCGGGACCTGGTCACGACCTCCGAGCCGCTGCCGCTGCTGGTGGAGCGGGAGCGGGCCCTGTACGGCTCCTGGTACGAGTTCTTCCCCCGCTCCGAGGGCACCCGGCAGCAGCCGCACGGCACCTTCCGCACCGCCGCGCGCCGGCTGCCCGCGATCGCCGCGATGGGCTTCGACGTCGTCTACCTGCCCCCGATCCACCCCATCGGCACCACCTTCCGCAAAGGCAGGAACAACACCCTCTCCCCCGGCCCCGACGACGTCGGCGTCCCGTGGGCGATCGGCTCCCCGGAGGGCGGCCACGACGCCGTCCACCCCGCCCTGGGCACCCTGGAGGACTTCACCTGGTTCGTCGGCCAGGCCCGCGAGCTCGGCATGGAGGTGGCCCTCGACTTCGCGCTGCAGTGCTCCCCCGACCACCCCTGGGTGCAGAAACACCCCGAGTGGTTCCACCACCGCCCCGACGGCACCATCGCCTACGCCGAGAACCCGCCGAAGAAATACCAGGACATCTACCCCATCGCCTTCGACGCCGACATGGACGGCCTGATCGCCGAGACCGTGCGGGTGCTGCGGCACTGGATGGACAGCGGGGTGCGGATCTTCCGCGTGGACAACCCGCACACCAAGCCGGTGGTGTTCTGGGAGCGGGTGATCGCGGACATCAACCGCACCGACCCGGATGTGATCTTCCTGGCCGAGGCGTTCACCCGCCCGGCGATGATGGCCACCCTGGCCCAGATCGGCTTCCAGCAGTCCTACACCTACTTCACCTGGCGCAACACCAAGCAGGAGCTGACCGACTACCTCACGGAACTGTCCGGCGAGGCCGCCACGTACATGCGGCCGAACTTCTTCGCCAACACCCCCGACATCCTGCACGCCTACCTCCAGCAGGGCGGCCGGCCCGCCTTCGAGGTCCGGGCCGTCCTCGCCGCGACCCTCTCACCGACCTGGGGCATCTACTCCGGCTACGAACTGTGCGAGAACACCCCGCTCAGAGAGGGCAGCGAGGAGTACCTGAACTCGGAGAAGTACCAGCTCACCCGCCGCGACTGGAAGACCGCCGCACGCGAGGGACGCACCATCACCCCGCTGCTGACCAGGCTCAACACCATCCGCCGGGAACACCTCGCACTGCACCGGCTCAGGAATCTCCGCTTCCACCACACCGACAACGACGCCCTCATCGCGTACAGCAAGCGCACGGGAAACGACGTCGTCCTGGTGGTCGCCAACCTCGACCCGCACCACGCCCAGGAGGCGACGGTCTCGCTGGACATGCCGCAACTCGGCCTGGACTGGCACGAGTCGGTGCCGGTGCGGGACGAGCTCACCGGCGAGACCTACCACTGGAGCAGGAACAACTACGTGCGTCTGGAGCCGGGGCGGGCTCCCGCGCACGTCTTCCACGTCCTGTCACCGCCCGCCGCGCAAGCGATCGGAGGGGCAGGAACGTCATGACCGTGAACGAGCCCGTGCTGGACACCTTCGAGGACACTCCCGTCAGGGACCGGGACCCGGAGTGGTTCAAGCGCGCCGTCTTCTACGAGGTGCTCGTCCGCTCGTTCCAGGACAGCAACGGCGACGGTGTCGGTGACCTGAAGGGCCTGACCGCCAAGCTCGACTACCTCCAGTGGCTCGGCGTCGACTGCCTGTGGCTGCCGCCGTTCTTCAAGTCCCCGCTCCGCGACGGCGGCTACGACGTCTCCGACTACACGGCCGTGCTGCCGGAGTTCGGCGACCTCGCCGACTTCGTGGAGTTCGTCGACGCCGCCCACCAGCGCGGCATGCGCGTGATCATCGACTTCGTCATGAACCACACCAGCGACGAGCACGCGTGGTTCCAGGAGTCGCGCAAGGACCCCGACGGGCCCTACGGGGACTACTACGTGTGGGCCGACGACGACAAGGGCTATCCGGACGCCCGGATCATCTTCGTCGACACGGAGACGTCGAACTGGACGTACGACCCGGTGCGCGGCCAGTACTTCTTCCACCGCTTCTTCTCGCACCAGCCGGATCTCAACTACGAGAACCCGCGCGTCCAGGAGGAGATCCTGGCGGCGCTGAAGTTCTGGCTGGACCTGGGCATCGACGGCTTCCGGCTGGACGCGGTGCCGTACCTGTACGCGGCCGAGGGCACCAACTGCGAGAACCTGCCCGCCACCCACACGTTCCTCAAGCGCGTCCGCAAGGAGATCGACACCCAGTACCCGGACACGGTGCTGCTCGCCGAGGCCAACCAGTGGCCCGAGGACGTCGTCGACTACTTCGGCGACTACCCCAGCGGCGGCGACGAGTGCCACATGGCCTTCCACTTCCCGGTCATGCCGCGCATCTTCATGGCCGTACGCCGCGAGTCCCGCTACCCGGTCTCGGAAATCCTGGCCAAGACCCCGGCCATCCCCTCGGGCTGCCAGTGGGGGATGTTCCTGCGCAACCACGACGAGCTGACCCTCGAGATGGTCACCGACGAAGAGCGCGACTACATGTGGGCCGAGTACGCCAAGGACCCCCGCATGCGCGCCAACATCGGCATCCGCAGGCGCCTCGCTCCCCTGCTGGACAACGACCGGCACACCATCGAGCTGTTCACCGCGCTGCTGCTGGCCCTCCCCGGCTCGCCGATCCTCTACTACGGCGACGAGATCGGCATGGGCGACAACATCTGGCTCGGCGACCGGGACGCCGTCCGGACCCCCATGCAGTGGACCCCGGACCGCAACGCCGGGTTCTCCACCTGCGACCCGGGCCGCCTCTTCCTGCCGGCGATCATGGACCCGGTCTACGGCCACCAGGTGACCAATGTCGAGGCCTCCATGTCCTCGCCGTCGTCGCTGCTGCACTGGACCCACCGCATGATCGAGATCCGCAAGCAGAACCCCGCCTTCGGACTCGGCACATACACCGAACTGCCCTCCTCCAACCCCGCGGTGCTGGCCTTCCTCAGGGAGTACGAGGACGACCTGGTGCTGTGCGTGAACAACTTCGCGCGGTTCGCCCAGCCCACCGAACTCGATCTGCGCGAGTTCGCCGGACGCCATCCGGTGGAGCTGTTCGGCGGGGTCCGCTTCCCGGCCATCGGCGAGCTGCCGTATCTGCTGACCCTCGGGGGTCACGGCTTCTACTGGTTCCGGCTCACCCGAGTCGCATCCCGCATCGGCCGGCGGCTGTGAGCACGCGCCGGGACAAGGAGGCGTGACCATGCCGAAGACCGCATCCCTGCGCCCGAGCCTCACGCGCCTTGCCGAGCCCATGGAGTCGCTCGGCGCTCTGCTGCGCGACTGGCTGCCCCGCCAGCGCTGGTTCGCGGGCAAGGACCGGCCCGTCACTGAGCTCGGCCTGCTGTCGATGACCGAGCTGTTCCCGGGCTGTCTGCACCTGCTGGTGCACGCCGGGCACGCCGGGCACACGGGTGTGCCGTCGCCGGGCGGTGCTCCCCCGGCCGGCGACTGCTACCAGCTCCTGCTGGGCGTACGGGAACACCCGTCACCGCGCCTCGGCCGGGCGCTCATCGGGCAGGTGCAGGACGGGCCGCTGGCCGGCCTGACGGTCTACGACGCGCTGCACGATCCCCGTTCGGCCCAGCTGCTCCTGGACCGGCTGCGGCAGCCCGGCACCGCCGGCCCGCTGCGCTTCGACTGCGACCCGGACCAGCAGGTGCCGGCCGGGCTGGTGCCGCGGCTGCTCGACGCCGAGCAGTCCAACTCCTCGCTGGTGTACGGCGACGAGTACATCCTGAAGATCTTCCGACGCATCCAGCCGGGCGTGAACCCGGACCTGGAGGTGCCCGGGGCGCTGGCCCGCCAGGGCTGCCACCGCGTCCCCGCGCCCGTGGCATGGTTCCAGATGAACCATCCCTTCAAGGCCACGCTCGGTGTGCTCCAGCCGTATCTGCGGGACGCCTCCGACGGCTGGACGCTGGCGCTGCACGCCCTGGCCGCCGGGGACGACTTCACGGTCCAGGCGCGGGCGCTCGGCGCGGCCACGGCGGATGTGCATCTCGCGCTGGCCTCGGCCTTCCCGGTCGGCGCGCCCGGGGAGAACGGGCGTACGGCGACGGCGATGACCGAGCGGCTGGACGCCGCCGCGCACTGTGTGCCCGCGCTCCAGCCGTTCGTGCCGGGCCTGCGGACCGCGTTCGCCGCCCTCACCACCTGCGATGCCGGGCCGCCCGCCCAGCGCATCCACGGCGACCTGCACCTGGGCCAGGTGCTGCGGGCCGGGCGTGAGTGGTTCGTCATCGACTTCGAGGGCGAGCCGTCCCGGCCGCTCTCCGAACGGCGCAGCGCCCACTCCCCCGTGCGGGACATCGCCGGGATGCTGCGCTCCTTCGACTACGCCGCCCGGCAGCGCCGCCCCTGGCGCCCGGAGTGGGCGCGCCGCTGCCGCGAGGCCTACTGCGCGGGCTATGCCGCCCGTGCCGGCTGGGACCCGCGAAAGAAGCACGGACTGCTCCGGGCCTACGAGACGGACCGGGCCGTGTACGAGGTGCTGTACGAGGCACGGCACCGCCCCGACTGGCTGCCTGTACCGATGGCGGCGATCGAGCGCCTCGCTGTGAGAGGAGACTGAGCCGTGGCCCTGCGAGACACCTCAATCCCGGAGCCGTCAGGCCCGGTCCCAAGCGTGACCGCGCCCGCCCTGAGCCCGGAGGACCGCGGGCGTCTGCTCGCGGGCGCCCACCATGATCCGCACGCGCTGCTCGGCGCCCACCCGGTCCCCGGCGGGATCGCGTTCCGGGCCCTGCGTCCCTTCGCCCACTCCGTGAGCGTCGTGATCGACGGCCGGCGTACGGCCCTCGTCTCGGAGGGCGGCGGCCTTTTCTCGGCCGTACTGCCGCTGGAAGCCATCCCCGCGTACACGCTGCACGTGGCGTACGAGGGCGGCGAGCAGGAGACGCACGACCCGTACCGCTTCCTGCCCGCCCTCGGCGAGCTCGACCTGCACCTGATCCGCGAGGGCCGGCACGAGCAGCTGTGGCAGGCGCTCGGCGCCGAGCCCATGACCCACGAGGGCGTGACCGGCACCCGGTTCACGGTGTGGGCGCCGAACGCGCAGGGCGTGCGGGTCGCCACGGACTTCACCCACTGGGACGGGACGCAGTTCCCGATGCGGTCGCTGGGCGCGTCCGGGGTGTGGGAGCTGTTCCTGCCGGGCGTCGGCGAGGGCACGGCGTACAAGTTCGAGATCCACTCCCGGTACGGGCAGCGCTTCCTCAAGGCGGACCCGATGGCCCGCCGTGCCGAGGAGCCGCCCAACACGGCGTCGATCGTGACGGCCTCGCACCATGAGTGGGCCGATGCCGAGTGGATGGCCCACCGCGCCGACACGCCCGTGCACGAGGCGCCGATGTCGGTGTACGAGGTGCATCTGCCGTCCTGGCGCCCGGGGCTGACCTACCGGCAGCTCGCCGAGGAACTCCCGGCGTACGTCAAGGACCTCGGCTTCACACACGTCGAGTTGATGCCGGTCGCCGAGCACCCCTTCCACGGCTCGTGGGGCTACCAGGTCACGGGTTTCTACGCGCCGACGGCCCGGCTGGGCTCTCCGGACGACTTCCGGTTCTTCGTCGACGCCTGCCACCGGGCCGGCATCGGCGTGATCATGGACTGGGTGCCGGCGCACTTCCCGAAGGACGACTGGGCGCTGGCCCGGTTCGACGGGGACCCGCTGTACGAGCCCGGGGACGGGCGGCGTGCCGAGCACCCGGACTGGGGCACGTACGAGTTCGACTTCGGCCGCACCGAGGTGCGCAACTTCCTCGTGGCGAACGCGGTGTACTGGTGCGAGGAGTTCCACATCGACGGGCTGCGGGTCGACGCGGTGGCCTCGATGCTCTACCTGGACTACTCGCGCGAGGACGGCCAGTGGGAGCCCAACGCCTACGGCGGCCGGGAGGACCTGGCGGCCATGGCGTTCCTGCAGGAGATGAACGCGACCGTGTACCGGCGTGCTCCCGGCGTGGTCACCATCGCGGAGGAGTCCACCGCCTGGGGCGGCGTGACCCGGCCCACCGACACCGGCGGGCTCGGGTTCGGGCTGAAGTGGAACATGGGCTGGATGCACGACTCGCTGGAGTACCTGAGCCATGAGCCGGTGCACCGCAAGTACCACCACCACGAGATGACGTTCTCCATGGTGTACGCGTACAGCGAGAACTACGTCCTGCCGATCTCCCACGACGAGGTCGTGCACGGCAAGCAGGCGCTGGTGTCGAAGGCGCCGGGCGACTGGTGGCAGCGGCGCGCCACGACCCGCGCCTACCTCGGCTTCATGTGGGGCCACCCCGGCAAGCAGCTGCTGTTCATGGGGCAGGAGTTCGCGCAGGGCGCCGAGTGGTCGGTGGAGCACGGGCCGGAATGGTGGCTGCTCGACGACGGCTACCACTCGGCGGGTGACCACCGGGGCGTGCGCGATCTGGTCCGCGACCTGAACACGGCGTACCGGGCGACACCGGCGCTGTGGCAGTGCGACACCCGTCCCGAGGGCTTCCGGTGGGTGGCGGTGGACTCGGCCGACGACAACGTCTTCGCGTTCCTCCGGTACGACGCCGAGGGCAGTCCGCTGCTGGCGGTGTCGAACTTCTCCCCCGTCGTCCGGCACGACTACGGCCTCTGGGTCCCGGGCGACGTCGTCGCCTGGCAGGAGACCCTCAACACCGACGACACGCGCTACGGCGGCGGCGGCGTCACCAACCCGGATCCGGCCAAACCGGAGGACGGCCTGGTCCGGATCACGCTGCCGCCGCTGGCCACCGTGTGGCTGAGGCCGTTCGCTCCGTGAAGTCCCGGGGGCGCACCAGGTGTCCGACCCGCCTGTGAGGGGCACTGGGGGTCGTACCACCGGGAGAATCCGGTGGTACGACGCGGCAGGGTCGCAGAAGGGCGGGCATCAGGTGCGCACCGTCGGAGTGGAGGAGGAGCTCCTCCTCGTCGATCCGGAGACCGGCGAGCCGCGAGCGCTGTCCGCGGCGGTGCTCGCCCACGCGGAACGGGACGACGCGGATCAGGACGTTTTCGAGAAGGAACTCCACGAGCAGATGCTGGAGTTCGCCACCCATCCGCAGTCGTCCATGGAGAGCCTGCGCGCGGAGATCGCCCGCTGCCGCGAGGAGGCCGCCCGGCACGCCGGGGAGATCGGCTGCACCGTCGCGGCGCTCGCCACCTCCCCGCTGCCGGTGAGCCCTGCCATCAGCGTCAACCAGCGCTACCAGTGGATGGCGGAGCGGTACGGCATCGCCACCCGGGAGCAGCTCGTCATGGGCTGCCATGTGCACGTGTCGGTCGAGTCCGACGAGGAGGGCGTGGCGGTCATCGACCGGGTGCGGCCGTGGCTTCAGGTCCTGACGTCGCTCAGCGCGAACTCGCCCTTCTGGCAGGGCCATGACTCGGGGTACAGCAGCTATCGCAGCCGGGTGTGGCAGCGCTGGCCGTCGGCCGGTCCGACCGAGATCTTCGGCTCGGCCGAGCGGTACCACCGGCTGGTCGCGGAGATGGTGGCCACCGGGGTCATCCTCGACGACGGGATGATCTACTTCGACGCACGGCTGTCCCGGCAGTACCCGACGGTGGAGGTGCGGGTCTCGGACGTCTGTCTGCACTCCCGCACGGCCGCGCTGGTCGCCACCCTGGTCCGCGGGCTCGTCGAGACCGCCGCCCGCGAGTGGCGGGCGGGCCGGGAGCCCTTCGACCACAGCGTCAGCCTGCTGCGGCTGGCCCACTGGCAGGCCGCGCGGTCCGGTCTGACGGGCGAGCTGCTGCACCCCGCGACCATGCGGCGCCTGCCCGTCGAGGCAGTGGTCCGTGCCCTGCTGGACCATGTCGGTGAGGCCCTCGCGGACGCAGGTGACTTCGAGCGGGCCCGGGCCGCCTGCGAGCAACTGCTGCGGGAGGGCAACGGCGCACAGGTGCAGCGCGAGCTCATGGAGCGCACGGGCAGCCTGCGGGACGTCGTCACGGAGTGCGTGCGCCACACCCAGGCGTGAGGCGTCCCGCCCCTCTTGTTGTACGGGTGTTCGGGCTCGGAGCGACAGGTGTTCAGACCATCAGGACTATGGCGTAGGCCAGGAAGAACGCCGCGATCAGCACCACGAGGACGATGATCAGGGTCAGAGGTGTCCTGGCCCAGCCCTTGGGAGGGTTGTGCGTCTCCCGGGGGCCCGCCTCGGGCATGCTGCTTTCCGCGGGCGGGGTTTCGCCCGGCGGTACGCCGCCGCCCGGTTCCAGGCCGGGGGTGCGTTCGGGTTCGGGATCGGGACTGATGTGACTCATGCCTCCCGTGTCCCCCGATCACGCCGAGATCATCAGCGGTGTCACTTCCGTATTTCCCGACCCCGAAGGGTCCCGACTCGACTACATTCGAGCACCGCCGATGACGGTACCCGTCGGCAATGTCACACCCCGTACACGTCAGGAGCAGTGCATGCGCGAAACGGCCCTCGCTCCACCGGCCTTCTCGCCCCTGACCGGCGGGCTCGCCGACAGCGTCTTCGAGACGGCGGACCGCGAACCCACCCGGCCGATGCTCGCCCGCCGCACCGACCCCGCCTCCGCCGTCTGGGAGGAGGTGACGGCCATCGAGCTGCGCGACGAAGTGGTGGACGTGGCCAAGGGTTTGATCGCGTCCGGGATCGCGCCGGGCCACCGTGTGGCGATCATGGCGCGCACCCGGTACGAGTGGACGGTCCTGTGCTACGCGCTGTGGGCCGTGGGCGCCGAGGTCGTCCCGGTCTATCCGTCGTCGTCGCGCGACCAGGTGGAGTGGATCCTGCGGGACTCCGGTTGTGTGGCCGTGGTGGTCGAGGACGAGCAGGGCGTCATGACCGTCGGCTCGGTGTGCGCGGCGCTGCCGTTACTGAGCCACGTCTGGCAGCTGGACGCGGGGGCGCTGGAGGAGCTGGCGGTGCGCGGGGAGTCCGTGCCGATCGCCACGGTCGACTCGATGCGCCGCATCGTGCTGCCGGACTCCACGGCCGTCATCGCCTACACCTCCGGCACGACCGGCCACGCCCTGGGCTGCGCCCTCAGCCATCGCAACCTGGCCGGGCCCTGCGACACGCTGCTGGCCGGATGGGGCCGGACGGCGGCCCCGCGCGGGGAGCAGGGCTCCGTGCTGGCCTTCCTGCCCTTCTCCCATGTGTACGGGCTCATGATCCAGGGCCTGTGCGTACGCGGCGGCCTGCTGATGGGGCACCAGGCCGACCTCGGCGGGGAGGCGCTGTTCTCGGCGCTGCGCTCCTTCAGGCCCACGTACTTCTACGCGGTCCCGTCGGTCTTCGAGAAGATCTACAAGAACTTCCTGCGCACGGCGCAGCAGGAGGGCCACGGCGGGCTGTTCGAGCGGGCCGCCGAGACGGCGCGGGACTTCGCCGCGGCCCTCGAACGCCAGCGGCTGGGCCGGGGCCGCGGACCCGGTTTCGATCTGCGGCTCCAGCACGCCCTCTACGACCGCACGGTGTACCGCAGGCTGCGGGCCGCGCTGGGCGGCCGGGTACGGCGGGCGACATCCGGCGGTTCTCCCCTCAGCCGCGACCTGTCCCTCTTCTACGAGGGCATCGGCATCTATGTGAACGACGGCTACGGCCTGACGGAGACCAGCGGCGGGGTGACGATGCAGCCGCTGGGCCGGGAGAAGTCGGGGACCGTGGGGCAGGCGCTGCCGGGCACGGAGATCCAGGTCGCCGACGACGGGGAGATCCTGGTGCGCGGCCCGTCGGTGTTCCAGGGGTACGTGGGTGACGACGCCGGCACCCGGGCCGCGCTGCGCGGCGGCTGGCTGGCCACCGGTGACCTCGGGCGACTGGACCCGGAGGGCTATCTGACGATCACCGGCCGCAAGAAGGACATCATCATCACGAGCAGCGGCAAGAGCGTCGCCCCGGCGGCCCTGGAACAGCGGCTGCGGATGCACCCGCTCATTCACCAGGCCGTGGTGGTGGGTGACAACCGGCCCTGTGTCGGCGCCCTGATCACGCTGGATCCGGACTTCCTGGCGCACTGGCGGGCGGCGCTGGCGCTGCAGGGCGAGATGCGGGAGGCGCGGGAGGAGAACGCGCTGCGGGAGGAGGTCGCGCGGGCCGTGGCCGCGGCCAACAGTGCCGTGTCGCGGTCGGAGTCGATCCGGGTGTTCCGGGTCCTGCCGGAGCCGTTCGACGTGACCAACGGGCTGCTGACGCCGTCGATGAAGCTGCGCCGGGACGAGATCGTGCGGCACTACGCGGCCGAGATCGACGCGATGTACGAGTCGCGCAGGCGTCCCTCGCGGCCGAGCACCCCGGAGGATCCGTCGCACTGGGACGACTCGGACAACGTGTTCCGCTGAACGCGGACCGGACGCGTAGTCCGCGCTCGCACGGGAACACGACAGTGGCGACACAAGAGAAAGGACGACAGCCCTGACGACAGCCCTTGCTGACGACCGGGCCGGAAAGGCGATATGTCAACCGAGCCGCGTGGGGACGACGCACTGACCTCCGAGGACATCCCGAGCCGCACGAACAGCTTCGTGGGCGAGCCGCACGACGTGACCGGTGCGCGGCTGGCCGCGGAGGGGTTCTTGCGTGACCTGGCACGATCCTCGCCGCCCTCCGCCCCCGAGTACTGGGACGACATCCTGCTGGTGGTGACGGAACTGGCCGCCAACGCGGTCCAGTACGCCCCGGGCCCGTTCGCGCTGCGGATGCGCCGGACCTTCGACGGGGTGCATGTGGTGATGCACGACACCAGCAGCACGGAGCCCGCCCCGCGGCCCTTCGATCCGCGCAGCGGTGGCGGCGGCATCGGCTGGCATCTGATCCACACCCTGTGCGACCAGGTCAGCGTGGTGGCCGACGAGCGCGGCAAGGACGTGCACGTGTTCCTGCCCTGGTGAGCCGCCCTGAGGAGCCGGGAGCGTCACGGGCGCGGTACGCCCGTGACCGGCTCGGACCGGCTCAGACCGAAGTCGCCGCACGTGGCGGCAGCCGGTCGTAGTAGTCGCCCACGGCCGTCAGGTACCCCCGGTCCCTGGTCTCGCTGTCCGTCTGGAAGCGGGGGGCCGCCTTCGCGTCTCCCCTGGTGCAGGCCAGTGTGATCTTCCGGGCCTGTGTGTCGACGCCGATGACGACTCCGGCCGGCACCAGCACGCTGCGGCCGAACACCCAGACTCCGGTGTCGACGACCAGGTGCCGCATGCCGTGCGGGGCGGCCTCGCGGTCCAGGTGCCCGATCGTGCCGTCGGTCGCGGCGACGGTGAACCCGGTCAGGTCCTGCCCCTCGACGTGACCGCTGCCCGGCGCGTACGACCAGATTCTGTCGATGGCCACGCTGCTCCATCCTCCCTCGCGGTGTGCGGATAGCGGATCCCCGGCGGACGGTCCCGCCCACCCGGCTCCACAGCAGCAATTACCCTCCTGCCGCAAGCGCATTCGGCGCACACCCCTGCCACCGTACGACGCGCAGCGGCAGGTCTCGCAGAGGTTCGGGGCAGAGTGAATGGAGGGCTGTTTCCGGGGTAATCGCGGGGGCGCGGTGAAATACGGAGCCCGGTGGCGAAGGGAGGCAGATGAGACATGGCATTCGAGCCCGTCCCACGACCGGCGTCGCCCCGTACCGCGGTCACCCCTGAGAGGTGACCAGACCAGGCCGTAGCACTTGTTGGAGGTATCCGTGCCCCTCGCCCAGAACCCGCTGTCCGTGGAAGTCGAGCTGCCCCGGGAGGACGTGGCCCTGATCACGGTCGACGGCTACCTGGACGTCGACACCGCGACCGAGTTCCAGGCCCATCTGGCCAACCAACTCCACCACGGCCGACGGCACTTCCTGCTCGACCTGTCGTCCGTCCCCTTCATGGACTCGTCGGGGATGAACATCATCCTCCGGGTGTACCAGGAGACCCGAAAGACCGCCGGCAGTGTGCACGTCATCAGCCCGACGTCCGCCGTACGACGCATCCTCGACCTGACGGGCGTCAGCATCACGGTTCCGATATCGGAGAGCGTGGACGAGGCCCTGGCCCGTGCCGACGACGTACCGGACACCCCCGAGGAGCCGGGCGAAGCGGGCGCCTGACGACCGGGTGCCCCTCGGGCGGGCCGCCGGCCGGACCGGCGGCCCGGTGCCCTCGCTCCGCGCTGCCCCTGCGGCGGATCGCTTGCGCCGGATCAGGTGTCGTACGAGGTCGGGGCATGGTTAGAGTTGTCGCCCGGCAAGTGTCCCCACGCCGTTCTCGTTTCCGAAGCGGGCTCGGTCGACGCAACGCGGATGAGGAGAGAACCAGGTGCCGGAGCACGAAGCGGACGGACAGCTCGCCACGCCCACCCGGGAGGTCAGGGACTTCCTGCACCGCCGGCGGGAACAGATCGCCCAGCGGTGGGCGGACGAGCACCTGTTCCGCACCGTGTTCACCGTCTCGCGCGACGAGGCGGTGGAGGCGGGCAAGGCCGTCGTAGACGCGCTGGCCCAGGTGGCCGACTCGGACCAGGTGGAGGACCCGGACGCCGCGGGGTTCAGCGGGGTGCGCGAGCAGCTGGCCCGGATGGGCGCGGCCCGTTCCCGTGCCGGGCTGTCCAACACCCAGGTGTCCAGCGAGCTGGCCGCCCTGCGGCCGCCCGTGGAGAATTTGCTGACCGCCGACCTGGAGCAGACCCCGCCGGAGCACCTGCGGGCGTGTTCGACGGCGTTCACCGTGCTGATGGGGACCCTGCGGCTGGTGGCCATGCAGACGGCGCTGAGCGAGTGGGAGGCGCTCAGCGACCGGCAGCGGCTGCAGCTGATGGAGGTGGCCACGCCCGTCATCCGGCTGTGGGACGGCATCGTGGCCGTGCCGCTGATCGGGACGCTCGACAGCGCTCGCAGCCAGGTGGTCATGGAGACACTGCTGGACGCCGTCGTCGAGCAGCACGCCCGGTTCGCGATCCTGGACATCACCGGCGTGCCCACGGTCGACTCGCTGGTGGCGCAGCACCTGATGAAGACGGTGGCCGCCGCGCGGCTGATGGGCGCCGAGTGCATCGTCTCCGGCATCCGTCCCGCCATCGCGCAGACCATCGTCCACCTCGGTCTGGACCTGGACGTGATCACCCGCGCGAACCTCGCCGACGCGCTGGGGTACGCGCTGCACCAGCTGGGCGCGGACATCGTGAACGCGGGTGCGGGACAGCGGTGAGCGACGCCTACCTCCGTCCCGTCCCGGGCCATGTGCCGGTCCTGCGGCTCGGCGACGTCCTCCTGGTCACGCTCCAGGGGGACCTGCACGACAGCACGGCGCAGCAGCTGGAACAGGACCTCGCGGAGACGATCTCCCGTACCGGGGTGCGCGGTGTCCTCATCGACATCTCCGGCGTGGAGATCGTCGACTCCTTCCTCGGCCGGGTGCTGGCCGAGATCGCCGCGCAGGCCAAGCTGCTGGCCGCGCGGACCGTGGTGGCCGGCATGCGCCCGGCGGTCGCCATCACCCTGGTGGAACTGGGGCTGACGCTGCCGGGGCTGCACACCGCGCTCAGCACCGAGGCGGGCATGCAGCTCCTCGCGCGGCAGACCCCGGTGACCCGTCCCGGCGGCCCGCGTCAGGAGAGTCCGTGATGCACACCGCCGCGGGCGTGGAGGCCTGCCTGCCCATCCGGTCGGACATGGACCTGGTGTGGGTGCGACAGCACGTGCGGCAGGCCGCGGCCCGGCTCGGCTTCGGCCTGGTGGCGCAGACCAAGCTGGTCACCGCGGCCAGTGAGCTGGCCCGCAACACCCTCGTGCACGGCGGTGGCGGGCAGATGCAGGTGACGCGGGTCAGCAGCGCGGGTGCGCGGGGCCTGTGTCTGGCCTTCACCGACGAGGGGCCGGGCATCGCCGATCTGGACCGGGCGCTCAGCGACGGCTACACCTCCGGCGGCGGGCTGGGGATGGGGCTGAGCGGCGCGCGGCGCCTGGTGCACGACTTCCACATCGACAGTACGCCGGGCGACGGCACCACCGTGCGGGTGACCTGCTGGGTCGCCCAGCCGCCGCGTCCGCGCGAGGAGGCCTGATGCCGCGCGTGTGGGACGTCCCGGTGCGCGACTCGACGCGGGTGCGCGACGCGCGGGTCGCCGCGGAGGACGCGGCCGCGACGGCCGGTCTCGACGAGCGGCGCACCGCGGCCGCCGCGCTGGTGGCGACCGAGCTCGCCACGAATCTGCTCAAGCACGCCGAGGGTGGTCAGGTGCTCATCGACGTAGTGGCGCCGCCCGTGCTGCGGGAGGGGCGTGAGGAGTCCCGGGCCGTGCAGATCGCCGCGATCGACCACGGTCCGGGCATTCCCGACGTGGCCGCGGCGCTGCGCGACGGTTTCTCCACGACGCGCTCGCTCGGCGCGGGCCTCGGCACATGTCTGCGTCTCGCCGACGACTTCGGCCTGCACAGCACGCCGGGCCGCGGCACGGTCGTGGTGGCCCGTGTGGGCGTCACGCCCCGCGGCGACGGCACACCCGCCGGGCCGGCCGTGCGGGTGTGGGCCGACGGGGCCTCGGGGAGCCGGGGCGGCCTGCCCGGGCCCGACACACCGGGCGGTACCGTCCCGGGGTGGTCCGGCGGCGGGGTTTCCGGCGTCGGGTCGTGGCCTTCGGGCGTGCCGGGAGGTCCTCCGGCAGGTGACCGGCCGGAGGTCGGAGCCATGGCGTGCGGCGGTCCGACGGGGCACGCGGCGGTGGCCGACGGCGTCCTGGAGCGCGAAGCCGGGAACGAACCCGAGAACGGCCCCTGGTCCCGGCAGGTCTCCGGTGCCCCGGGGCGTGAAGCGCGTCCCGGCCGGTCTGACGACAGTCCGGCGCCGGTCGCCGGTGTGCGGGCCGGAGGCGTGAACATCCCCTACGCCGGTGCCGAGTGCTCGGGCGACGCCTGGGCGTGGGTGCGGGCCGGGGAGCGGGTGACGCTGATGCTGGCGGACGGTCTGGGGCACGGTCCGGAGGCCGCTCGTGCCTCGTCCGCCGCGGTCGGGGCGCTGCACCGCTGGTCCCACCTCTCCCCCGCCGACGCGCTGCGGCGGCTGCACGACGCGCTGAAGGGCACCCGGGGCGCGGCCGTGGCCGTGGCCCAGCTCGACCTGCGGGCCGGGCGGCTGCGGTTCGCCGGCATCGGGAACGTGGGGGCGCGGCTGCGCACGGACGGCACCTGGCGCCACCTGCTGTCGCGGCCCGGCATCGTCGGGGTCCACCGGCCCGGCACCCTCCGCGAGGAGGAGGCCGACTGGAGGGACGACCCGCTGCTGATCCTGCACACCGACGGCCTGCCCAGCCGCTGGACGCCGACGGCCGACGGCGGGCTGCCCCCGGCCGACCCGGCCGTGACGGCCGCCGTGACGATACGTGACGCGAGCAGTCCCGCCCGGCCGGTGCGGGACGACACCGCCGTGGCCGTGCTGACTCCGACCCCGCCGGAACTCCCATGATGCGCACTTGGCAGATCACCACCGTCACCGATGCGGCACGCGCCCGCATCGCTCTCGCGCGCCTGGCCGCCGCTTACGGGGTGTCCACCGTCGAACGGACGAGGCTGGCCGCCGCCCTCAGCGCACAGCTGCGCCAGTGCCTCACCAAGGGCGGCACCTGGCTGCTCACCATGGACCTGGCCGGTTCCCCCGCCGAGGAGGGGCTGCTGCACGCCGTGGTGACACCGTCCCCGGACGCGTCCGCCGCGGCCGGGGAGCCACCGTGGGAGGTCACGGTCCCCTGTCCCGAGGCGGCCCGGGCCGGGGAGAGCGGCACCGTCGCGGACGACCCTGCCGCCCTCGCGGAGGCGCTGCTCGGCGCCGACGAGGACACGGCCGTGGTGCTGGACAAGCTCACCGAGCAGGAGGACCTGGTCTCCTTCCACCGTGAGGAGCTGCACCAGACGAACCAGGGCGTCCTGGCGCTGCACGCGGAGCTGGACGCGGCCGGGCGGGCCCAGCGCGAGGCGTTCGCCGCCGAGCGCAGCGCACGCAACGAGGCGGAGAGCGCCCGCCGCAGGCTGACCTTCCTCGCGGACGCGAGTGCCGTGCTGACGGCCTCGCTCAACCACGAGGAGATCGTGCGCCGGCTGCCCGACCTGCTGGTGCCGGAGTACGCGCGCAGCGTCGACATCTGGCTGTTCGACCACGAGGACGACCGGCACGGGTCGGCGCCGCATCCGGCCGCCGCCGTGGTCGCGGCCCGGACGGGCCGGCCCCAGTACGCCGCCGACCATCCGGGGGGCCTGCCCGGCGTCGAGGACCAGCCGCCGTCGGCGCTGGATCCCGGACGGCCGCTGCTGTGCGTCCCGCTGCCGACGCGGCGGGCGCCGCTGGGAGTCCTGACCCTGTCGCCGCCCGGTGCGCGCTGGGACCCGGACGACGCGGTGATGCTGATCGAGCTGACCCGGCGGGCCAGCATCGCGATCGACAACGCCCGGCGCTTCGAGCACAACCGCGACATCGCCGAGACGCTGCAGCGCGCCCTCCTCACGGATCTGCCGACGACGCCGGGCCTGAGCCTGGCCGCCCGGTATCTGCCCGCCACGCACGGGATGAACATCGGCGGTGACTGGTACGACGCGTTCCGCCAGCGGGACGGCGGTCTCATCACGGTCATCGGGGATGTGACCGGGCACGGGCTGCACGCGGCCGTCATGATGAGCCAGCTGCGCACCGCGCTGCGGGCGTACGCCGTCGACGGCGACAGCCCGGGCCGGCTGCTGACCCGGCTGCACCGGTTCCTGCACCATCTCCAGCCCGATCTGTACGCCACCGCCGTCATCGCGCGCTTCCACCCGGACGAGCCCACCCTGACCTGGGCCGCCGCGGGGCATCCGCCGCCGGTGCTGCGGCTGCCCGACGGGACCGTGCGCACGCTCGACGCCAAACCCGGCGCCATGCTCGGCATCCCTCTCACCCAGGAGATCGACGACCACACGGAGCGGGTGGAGCCCGGCTCGACGCTCGCGCTGTACACGGACGGGCTGGTCGAGCGGCGCGCGCAGGGCATAGACCCGGGTATCGGGCGGCTGGCCGCGGCGCTCGGCGGGTTCCGTTCCGCGGAGCTGGACGCGGATCTGGAGGGCTCGGCGGACCGGATCCTGCATCCGCTGCTGAGCGATTCCGAGCGCGACGACGATGTGTGTCTGTTGCTGTGTCATCTCCAAGGGGACGCCGCGTCCTGACGGCGCGTTCCGGCAGCGGCTCGGGGCGGCCGTGCCTTGCACGCGTTCTTCACTCCCGCCTGGTGCTTTTCGGCCACGGGGCGGGCATGGTGGTGATCGACGCGTTCGTCTGCCTGCCGCGTCCGACTGGCGTGCCGGCCGGACACACGGTGGGATCGAAGGGGTGCGAACCGGCGATCCATGGGCAGTCGAAAGGCGTTCGAGGCAGACCGCCTGGAGCCGCAGAAAGGGATGAACACCGTGACACGACCCAGGATCCTGGTGGTTGGCGCAGGCTTCGCCGGCGTGGAGTGCGTCCGCCGTCTGGAACGGAAACTCTCCCCGGACGAGGCCGACGTCACGCTGGTGACGCCGTTCGCCTACCAGCTCTACCTGCCGTTGCTCCCCCAGGTCGCCTCCGGCGTGCTGACGCCGCAGTCGATCGCCGTCTCCCTGCGCCGCAGCAAGAAGTACCGCACGCGGATCATTCCGGGCGGGGCCGTCGGCGTCGACCTGAAGTCCAAGGTCTGCGTCATCCGCACCATCACCGACCAGATCGTCAACGAGCCGTACGACTACATCGTGCTGGCCCCCGGCAGCATCACCCGTACCTTCGACATCCCGGGTCTGACGGACCACGCGTTCGGGATGAAGACGCTCGCCGAGGCGGCGTACGTCCGTGACCACGTCATCTCGCAGCTGGATCTGGCCGACGCGAGCCAGGACCCGGACGAGCGGGCCTCGCGGCTGCAGTTCGTGGTGGTCGGCGGCGGCTACGCGGGCACCGAGACCGCGGCGTGCCTGCAGCGCCTGACGCACGCCGCCGTGAAGCGCTACCCGCGGCTGGACCCGGGGCTGATCAAGTGGCATCTGATCGACATCGCGCCGAAGCTGATGCCGGAGCTCGGCGAGAAGCTCGGCAGCAGCGCGCAGGAGATCCTGCGACGGCGGGGCATCGAGATCTCGCTGGGCGTCTCCATCGCGAAGGCGGGCCCCGAGGAGGTCACCTTCACCGACGGCCGGGTGATCCCGACGCGCACGCTGATCTGGACCGCCGGGGTGGTCGCCAGCCCGCTCATCGCCACGCTCGGCGCCGAGACGGTCAAGGGACGGCTCGCGGTCGCCCCCGAGATGAACCTGCCGGGCAACGACGGGGTGTTCGCGCTCGGCGACTCGGCCGCCGTACCGGATCTGGCCAAGGGCGACGACGGCGCCATGTGCCCGCCCACCGCGCAGCACGCCCTGCGGCAGGGCAAGCACGTCGCCGACAACGTCATCGCGACACTGCGGGGACAGACGCTGCAGCCGTACGTCCACAAGGACCTCGGGCTCGTCGTCGACCTCGGCGGCACCGACGCGGTCTCCAAGCCGCTGGGCATCGAACTGCGTGGCCTGCCCGCCCAGGCCGTCGCCCGCGGCTACCACTGGTCCGCGCTGCGCACCAACGTGGCCAAGACGCGGGTGATGACGAACTGGCTGCTCAACGCGGTCGCCGGCGACGACTTCGTACGGACCGGGTTCCAGACCCGCAAGGCCGCCCGGCTGAAGGACTTCGAGTACACGGACGCCTATCTGACGCCGGAGCAGGTGCGGGAACACATCGACGGGACCGCTCGGCGGGACTAGACGGGGTCGAAGGGGAGCTTCCGATTCCGGCATGACATGCTGAGATGCGGATCTTGGTATGAGTCGGGAGAGAGTGCGGCGGAGTGAGGGCAGCAGGACGGTCGGTGTGGACAGGACTGCGGGACCGGATCGCGGCGAACGACCCCGGACTGCTGCGCCTGACGGCCGGGTTGCGGACCGTCGGCGCCATCGCGCTCACCCTCGCCGTGCTCAGCCTGTTCGGGGCCGATGTGCACCAGCTGGTGGCGGGGGCCATGGCGGCGATGGTCGCCACCTTCGCCATCCGGGAGAAGCAGCTCGGCCCCCAGGCCGTGACTCTGGCACTGGGGCTGCCGGTGGCGCTGGCCTCGGTGTCCCTGAGCGCGGCGCTCAACGCGCGTGTCTACGTCGGTGACATCTTCTTCGTCGTCCTGATCTTCTGCGCGGTCTACGGCCGCCGGTTCGGCGACCGCGGCACCGCACTGGGACTGATCGGCTTCCAGGTCTACTTCCTGTCCCTGTTCGTCGGCGTCACCGTCTCCTCGCTGCCCGCGCTGTGCGGCGTCATGGCCGTGGCGTTCTGCTCCAGCGCGGTGCTGCGCTTCGCGGTGGTGCCCGCGACGCCCACGGGCGTCCTGATGCGGCTGCGGCTGGCCTTCCGCGCCCGGCTGGCCCAGCTGGTGTCCGCGCAGCTCGACCTCCTCGACGCCGACGGGGACGAGATGGACAAGGCTCTGGACGCCGTGCGCGAGGGCACCGCGCGGCTGCACGAGACGGCGATGATGATCCAGGCGCAGCTGGACGAGGGCACCCAGGACGAGTCGGTGGCGCGGCTCGTGCAGCGCCGGGTCGCGGACGCGGAGATCGCCGCCGAGCGGCTCGGTCTGCTGCTGCTGACCGCCCGCACCGCCGAGCGTGCCGACACGCTCACCCTGCACCTGCCGGGCGCGCCCGCGCCGTCGCTGAGCGCGCCGGCGGTGCCGGACGAGGCCACCGCCACGCTCCGCCGGGATCTCCAGGCGCTGCACACCCTCGTGCTGCGGGCCGGGAGCGGCCATACGGGCACAGGGCTGGCCCACGTACGCAACCGGCTTCTCGGCTACCGGGACGAGGAGAACCTGCCGGCCGCGCCCGCCGCCGCCCAGGACGTCTTCCGGGGCATCGGCGAGTCGGCCCGCGCGGTCATGGGTCTGCGGATCGCGCTGGACGGCCCGCAGGACGAGTCGGACGACACCCCCGCCACGGCCCGCTCCCGCGAGGAGCTGGACGCCGAGGACGCGGCGATCGACGGCGGCGGCGAAGAGCCGACCGTAGAGGAGGAGACGGGTCTGCGGCGGCCCACCACGCGTGCCGCGGTACAGGTCGCCGTCGGCTCGACGCTGGCCATCGTGGGTGGCGAGCTGCTGTCCACACAGCGCTGGTACTGGGCCGTGCTGACCTGCTGGATCGTTTTTCTGAACACCGCCTCCACGGGCGAGATCCTCGTCAAGGGCTATCGGCGGCTGCTCGGCACGGTGTTCGGCGTCGTGGCCGGAATCGTGCTGGCGGGCCTGGTCGGGCAGCACACGTGGACGGCGTTCGCGCTGGTGCTGGTGCTGATCTTCGCGATGTTCTACTCGGCGCCGTTGTCGTACACGCTGATGTCGTTCTTCGTCACGGCGATGCTGGGGCTGCTGTACACGCTGCTGCACACCTACAGCCTCGACGTGCTGGTGCTGCGGGTGGAGGAGACCGCCCTCGGTGCGGCCTGCGGCGTGGTCGCGGCGGCGCTGGTCCTGCCGGTGCGGACCGACCGCCGTACGAACGAGCTGCTCGGCACCGTGCTGGAACGGCTGGCCGATGTCACCGAGGCGGCGGTCGGCCAGCTCAGCGGCGGGCCCGCGGACGAGCTGCTGGACAAGGCGCGTGACCTGGACCAGGCGCTGGCCGATCTGCGGGCCGCCACGCAGCCGCTGACCCACCCGGTCACGCCGCTGCGGGCCCGGCGCCACACGGCCCGGTACGTGGTGGCGCTGCTGGAGACATGCGCGTACCACGCGCGGACGCTGGCGGCGACCGCCGAGCTGCTGCCCACGCATCCCTCGATCGCGGCGGACCCGCGGTTGCGCGGGGCCGCGGCGCGCACCGTGCGCAACATCGGGACCATCGCGGCCCGGGTCGAGGACGAGCACACCGGGGCCCGGGTGGAGACGGGCCCGAGCATCGCCTCGCTGCTGGGCTCCGACGCCGGCACACCGCGCTACGGCCGGATCACCGACCGCGTGCTGCGGCACCTGGAGCGGCTGGACGAGGCCGTGGTGGGCCTGGCCCGGCCGCTGGGCGTGCCGGTGGCGGAACCCCGGGGCTGAGGCCGGTACCGCTCAGAAGTCCGGCCGGTACCGCTCAGAAGTCCGTGGGCAGTCCGCTCACCTCGGCGATGCCCCGGAGCTCCTCGGTCTGCTTGTGCCGTTCCTTGATGTAGTCGGCTATCTCGCCGAGGCGGTCCGGGTCGGACGCGGTGGTCGCGTCCGTGACGATCCTGACCGGGCCGGTGTCGTCGACGTCGAGTTCGACCACTTCGTTGTCCAGGCGGCCGGTGACGGCGGTGGCGATGACGAGGGCCACCTCGTCACGCACCTCTTGGGGCAGTTCGTCGCCGGCCCCTGAGTCGAGCGCGAAGTCGAGGCTGGACAGGCGCTCCTCGTCGATCGCCTCGAGGACGGGTTCCACCACGCGCATCAGGAGGCGGTAGTCCTCGGTGTCCATCCGGATGCGCAGGAGGTCCAGGTACATGTCCACGGGCCGGTCGTCGCCATGCGGAATCTCGGAATCGCTCATTGGCTTCGTGTTCCCCGCACGACGCGGCTCAGACGCGTCGCCAGCGGGCCATGGCGAAGGAGAACACTCCGAAGAGCACGAGCCCGGCCGCGACGCAGACCAGCAGCCAGGGGCCGAGCGGGGTGCCGGCGAAGGTGCGCAGGGTGTCGTCCAGGCCCTTCGCCTTGTCGGGTTCGTACTCGATCGCGGCGCGCACGGCGAAGACACCGGCCACGGCGAAGACCAGCCCGCGGGCGGCGCCGCCGGCCACGCCCGTGATGTCCACCAGCCGCCGGGTGCGGGGGCCCATCTGCCCGAGCCGGAGCTTGTCGTGGTACTTGCGCAGGACCGCTCGCACGCCGATCCACCCGCCCGCGGCGACGATCGCGACCCCGGCCGCGCCGACCAGCCACTGCCCGGCGGGCAGCTCCAGTGCCCTGGCGGTGGCGTCCCGGGACTGCTGGTCGCTGGAGCCGCCACCGCTCTGGTCACGGCTGGCCGCGAACGACAGCACGGAGTAGGCGACGAAGACGTAGAACGCGAAGCGGACTCCCGCCATCAGTCGCTTGCGGGCGCTGCGGCCGTCCTGTCCGACGGAGCCGAAGAACACCTCGGACAGCCGCCACAGGGCCATGCCGACCAGCCCGATGCCCAGGGCCCAGAGCAGCACCGCCCCGAACGGCTTCTGCGAGATCGCCGCCAGGGCTCCCCCGCGGTCGGCCTGCTCCTTGGTGTCGCCGAAGGCGATCTGCAGCGCGAGCGCGCCCACGAGCAGATAGATCACGCCCCGGGCGGCGAGTCCCGCCCGTGCCGCCCCCTCCGTCACCGAACCCCGTGCCGCCCGTCGGGCCCGGAACCGTCCGGTCTGTGCCAGCGCACTCGTGTTCATGTCGACCTCCCGGCGTTCCGGATGCCCCGGCTCGGCGCCCACACACCCGGCCGACCGCCGGACCAGCGCGTTCCGGCCCGGCCGCCCCGGGGACGCCCGGCCGTCGCAGGACGCGAAAGGGCCCGGCCGCGGCTGATGCCGTCGGCCGGGCCCCTGTTCCGCCCGTTGTCAGGTGGCCAGGGCAGCGGTCTCCCGGGCCGGTGCGGGTGCGGTCGCGAGCCACTGGTGAGCGACTTCCAGGGCTCGCCCGACATCCCGGGTGCCGGTGGACACGCACAGCGTGTACGCCAGGTCGCGTGCCCGCGGGGTCTGCGCGCGGGCGTGTGCGGCCTCGACGGCCGGCACCAGTGCCTCGTACTCGTCGACGAGGCGGCGCAGCACCGCGGGATGGGGTCTCAGCATGTGGTTCTCGCTCCTCGTGGGTCGGATGGTCAGGCCGTCGTGGAGGTGCCGCCGCTGTCCCGGGCGCCCGCCCGCTGCCCCATGGCCTCGTCGCGCACCCGGGCGCAACTGCGGCTGATGAGGCGGGAGACGTGCATCTGGGAGATGCCGAGGTGGTCGGCGATGCGGCTTTGCGTCATGTCCTCGAAGAAGCGCATGTAGAGAATGGCCCGTTCGCGTTCCGGCAGGCGGCGCAGGCCTTCCTTGGCGGACTCGCGGTCGACCACGACGTCGTAGGAGGCGTCTGCCGCGCCGAGGGTGTCCGCGAGGCTGTAGCCGTCGTCGTCGGCCGAGAGCTCGGCGTCCAGCGACAGGGTGCTGAAGCTCTCCAGCGCTTCGAGCCCGGCGCCGACCTCTTCCTCGGTCAGGCCGGTGCGGGCGGCGAGGTCCGCCACGGAGGGCTCGGGGCTGCCCGGGTTCTGGGTGAGTTCACGGCGTGCCACCCGCACCTTGTTGCGCAGTTCCTGCACCCGGCGGGGGACCCGCAGGGCCCACATACGGTCCCGGAAGTGCCGCTTGACCTCGCCGGTGATGGTGGGGACGGCGTAGCTCTCGAAGGCTCCCCGGCTCGGGTCGAACCGGTCGACGGCCTTGACCAGCCCCAGGGCCGCCACCTGCTTGAGGTCCTCGAGCGACTCTCCGCGCTCGCGGAAGCGGCCGGCGATGCGGTGGGCCATGGGCAGCCACAGCGTGACGAGCTCGTCACGGACGGCCTCCCGCTCGGGGCCCTCCTCCAGTTCCGCCAGCCGGGTGAAGAGGGCCGCGGTGTCCGGGGCGTCGTCGTGCCGCCGCCGAGTGGCGGTGGTCGTGGTTCCGGGCGTGTCGGGGCGGTTCGTGGGCGTGTCGATGAGCATGCGGATTCGCTCCTGACAACGGTGATTTCAGGGTCTACCGCAGGAAGGTCGCTGCCCGGATCGCCTGGAGGGCCTCCGGGGCAGCCATACCGCTCCCGCTGGCGCGCCTCCGGTCCGAAGCACGAGATTGCGACTGCCCTGCCCCCGGTGGAACAAACTCCACTTTGCTGTGCAATCTGCCCGGGAGCCGGCAACCGGGTTTCAGGCGAGGGGTACGACGGCGGTGATGCACTTGCCGCCTGCAGGCAGGTCCGCGACGCGGACGTCGCGGGAGAGCCGGCACACGATGGGCCAGCCGTGGCCCCCGTGCCGCAGCCGTCCGTGCGGATCCACGGGCGGCGCGGTCACGGGCAGTTCGTCACTGCGGTCGCTCACCGACACTCGCACGCCGGGGCCGTCGACGTCGACCCGGAAGTCGGTGACGCCGCCGCCGTGCAGGATCGCGTTGGTCGTCAGTTCCGAGACGACGAGCAGCGCGTCGGAGAGGGCGTCCGCGTCGCACGGGGTGTGAGTGGTGCGGCAGCGTTCGGCCACGGCGCGCTCCACGGCCCGGCGCGCCTCAGCGGGTTTGCACGGCCGGTCCCGGTCCGCGCCGAGCGGCCCGAGTACGGATTCGATCATGTGCTCGTCGCACATCCTTCAGCTCCCTGGTCGGTGAAGACGGAAGCCGGGTCCGGCCCGCGTTCCGCGGCCGCCCGCACGGGCACGCCTGGGGCTCACGGTGCCCGCTGCTTCCTTCAACCTCCCGCGGCGTTCGGGGCGCGCACCTCGCGAGCGCCGCGGGCCTCTTCTCTTCGGCTGACCTCTCCCCGCACCTGCAAACCTCCGGTCCGCCTACTCCTGCCGAAAAGCGCCCGAACGGCCGCCGGTCGGTGCCATCTCGGCGCATTGCGTGGGTAGGCGGGGTGCATGACCGATGTGGTGGACTCCGACGAACTGCTGCGGCGCATCCGGCGCGCGAGGACCTGCGCGGTGCGCGAGGAGCGGACGTGGCGGGCCAGGAGTGAGGAACTGAGCGCGACCGACCCGAAGGGGGCCAGGGACGCGACCGTACGAGGAATGTCCTACGAGGCGGTGGTCACGGTGCTGGACGAGATCCTGACGCCGGGCAAGCACAGTACGGAGGGCTGACCGGGAGGGTCCCTACCCCGGAGCGGACAACGGCCGATTGCGAGGGGACGCGCCGGGAACCCGGTGCCGATGACAGTCGATCACACCCGAGCACCGGTTCTGGAAGCCCTGGACGAGTACCGCCGCAAAGGGCATCTGTCGTTCACGCCACCGGGGCACAAACAGGCGCGGGGCGCCGATCCGATGGTCCGGGAGGTCCTCGGTGACGCGGTGTTCCACGGCGACGTGCTGGCCTCGGGGGGTCTGGACGACCGGCTCACCCGGGGACGGGTGCTGCAGCGGGCACAGGAGCTGATGGCCGACGCGGTGCACGCCGAGCACACGCATTTCAGTACGTGCGGCAGCTCCCTGTCGGTGAAGGCGGCCATGCTGTCGGTCGCGGGGCCGCACGAGAAGCTGCTGATCGGGCGTGACGCGCACAAGTCGGTGGTGGCGGGGCTGATCCTGTCCGGTATCGAGCCCGTCTGGGTCGACCCCCGCTGGGACGCCGAGCGGAAACTGGCCCATCCGCCGTCCGCCGAGGACTTCGAGCGGGCGTTCGGGGCCCACCCGGACGCGCGGGGCGCGCTGGTCACGAGCCCCACACCGTACGGGGGTTGCGCGGATCTCCGGGCGGTCGCCGAGGTGTGCCACCGGCGTGCGCGGCCGCTGATCGTGGACGAGGCGTGGGGCGCGCATCTGCCGTTCCACCCCGATCTGCCGTCCTGGGCGATGGACGCGGGCGCGGACATCTGCGTGACCAGCATCCACAAGATGGGCAGCGGCCTGGAACAGGGCTCCGTCTTCCATCTGCGGGGCGACCTGGTCCCGCCGCAGCTGCTGGGGATGCGCGCGGACCTGCTGGGCACCACCAGTCCGTCGGTGCTGATCTTCGCGGGTCTGGACGGCTGGCGGCGGCAGATGGCGCTGCACGGCGAGGAGCTGATGGGCGGCGCGCTGGCTCTCGCGGCCGAGGTCCGGTCCGCCGTCGAGGAGATCGACGGGCTGCACGTCAACGACCGGCGGGACTTCTGCGGCCCGGGGCTGTCCGACGACTTCGACCCGCTGCCCGGCGTCATCGATCTCACCGGGCTCGGGATCACGGGCTTCCAGGCGGCGGACTGGCTGCGCGAGCACCGGCGCATCGACGCGCATCTGGTGGACCACCGCCGTATCGGCATGCAGATCACCCACGGCGACGACCGGGAGACGACCGGGCAGCTGCTGGAGGCGCTGCGCGATCTCGCCGGGGCCGCGCGGGATCTGCCCCGGGCGCCGCGGGTGGAGGTGCCGTCGCCGGCCGAGCTGCGGATGGAGCAGGTGGTGCTGCCCCGCGACGCGTTCTTCGGCCCGGCCGAGGACGCGCCGGTGGGCGAGGCGGCCGGACGGGTCGCGGCGGAGATGATCACGCCGTATCCGCCCGGCATCCCGGCCGTCCTCCCTGGTGAGCGTCTCACCGAGCCGGTGCTGGCGTATCTGCGCACCGGGCTGGCGGCGGGCATGCACCTCCCCGATCCCACGGACCCGGAGCTGGATACCGTCCGTGTCCTCGCCGACGGCGCGCGGTGACTCCGACGTGAAACGGGTCACCCGACCCGGCCTGGGGTGCACGCACACCCTCTGGATGGTTTATCGTTCATTCATACGTGATGACGGGGTCGAACCCGCGTTCCTCCGTCCGTCACCGCTAACGGCCCTGGCTGGTCTCCCCCGTCCAGCCAGGGCTTTTTCATGCCCGGAGAAAGTTGCCCACGCCGAGGTGCCCGAGGCCCCGCCAGCGGCTGAAATGGGCGTAGGGAGAAAGCACCGGTAGTCGACCGCCCGGCGAGGAGCTCCGCGTCATGACCAAAGCGATCAAACTCCTGACCGCCCTGCCTCCGCCCCAGCGGCAGCGTCTGATGGCGCTCGCGCGGGAGGTGTCCTTCCCCGAGGACACCCGCATCTTCGAGGCGGGCGGCGCGGCCGACCGCTTCTGGGTCATCCGTTCCGGTGCGGTCTCCCTGGATCAGGAGGTCAACTCCCTGCAACGGGTCACCGTGGCCAGCCTCGGCGCGGGCGACCTGCTCGGCTGGTCCTGGCTGTTCCCGCCGCACACCTGGGACTTCGGCGCGGTGGCGTTCAGTCCCGTACGGGCCTACGAATTCGACGCGGCGGCCGTGCTGGAGCTGTGTGAGGAGGACTCCCAGCTGGGTCTGCTGCTGGTGCGATCGGTGGCCGAGGTGCTCGCGCACCGGCTGGAGATGACCCGCGGCAAACTGATGGAGCAGTACACACTGCACCGGCGAGGAGCACTGTGAGCGCTGTGAGACCTCAGACGCGGTAGCGGCGCAGTGCCGGTACCGCGGCGGCCAGGGCCAGCATCACGGCGACGACCAGCAGGCCGCCGCCCGTGACGGCGGTGCGGGGGCCGAAGGCGGAGCCCGCCGTGCCGTGCAGTACGTCGGCGAGGCGCGGGCCGCCCGCCACGACGACGGTGAAGACGCCCTGCATGCGCCCGCGCATCTCGTCGGTGGCGGCGGACAGCAGGATCGCGCCCCGGAAGACCATCGAGACCATGTCGGCCACACCGGCCAGCGCGAGGAACGCCACCCCGACCCACAGACTGCCGCTCAGCCCGAAGCCCGCGATGGCCGCACCCCACGCGACCACCGCCCCGATGACCATCCAGCCGTGCCGGCGCGCCCGGGAGAAGGTGCCGGAGAACAGTCCGCCCAGCACGGCGCCGATGGGGATCGCCGCGAACAGCAGGCCCAGCGCGAGGCCTTCGCCGTACGGCGCGTAGGTCTGGGCGGCGAGCTGCGGGAACAGGGCGCGCGGCATGCCGAGGACCATGGCGATGATGTCGGCGAGGAACGACAGCAGCAGCACGGTGTGCCCGGAGATATAGCGGAAACCGGCGGCGATCTCCCGCACGCCCGCGCGGCGCTTGCCCGTGCCCGCCAGGGGCGGCAGCGACGGCAGCCGGTACACCGCCCACACCGTGACGCACAGGGCCAGCGCGTCGATCAGATAGAGCTCGGGCAGGCCGATCACGGGGATGAGGGCGCCCGCGAGCAGCGGACCCGCCACCTGGCCCGTCTGCATCACGGTCGAGCCGAGGGCGCCCGCCGCCGGCAGTTCGTCCTCGGGGACCAGCCGGGCGATGGAGGCGGTGCGGGCCGGTGCGTTCAGGCCCCAGAAGGCCTGCTGCATCGCGAGCAGCACCATGAGCGCGGCCACCGACTCCAGACCGGCGAAGGCCTGGAGCCAGAACAGCACCGAGGTGACGGCGATGCCGCTGTTGGTGATCAGCAGCAGCTTGCGCCGGTCCATGCTGTCGGCGATCGCCCCGCCCCACAGCGCGAACACGACCAGGGGCACGAGGCCGGCGAGGCTCGCCGCGCCCACCCAGGCCGAGGAGCCGGTGATGTCGTAGATCTGCTTGGGCACGGCGACCGCGGTGAGCTGGCTGCCGACGGCCGTGACGATGGTCGAGCCCCACAGCCTCCGGTAGGCGGGGCGGCGCAGGGGGCGGGTGTCCATGGCCCAGCGCCGCCAGCCGCGGCGCGGGGGTGCCTCCGGCACCGGATCCTGCTCTTGTGTCCTGCTCTCGCTCGTGTCCACTCGCCGCTTCCTGGATGCTCGCTACAGCTACCCGGCCGGGGATCACTATTTCACCAGCCGCCGAGCGGCCCGAAGCCGAGGTGTCAGCTTCCGGCGATGAGCGCGGCACCGAGCACGATCATGGTGGCGGCGAGCACGCCGTCCATGACGCGCCAGGCGGCGGGCTTGGCGAGGTGACGGCCGAGCAGCCGGGCGCCGAAGCCGAGTGCGGTGAACCAGCACAGGCTGGCCAGCACGGCGCCGAGACCGAACGTCCAGCGCAGCGTGCCGTGGTCGGCGGCCACGGAGCCCAGCAGGAACACGGTGTCGAGGTAGACGTGCGGGTTGAGCCAGGTCATCGCCAGGCAGGTGAGCACGGCCCGGCGGCGTGATCCGGCCGCCTCTCCCTCCGCCCGGAGGCCGCCGTCGCCCGGCCGGAACACCCGGCGGGCGGCCAGGGCGCCGTAGCAGAGCAGGAACGCGCCGCCGATCCAGCCGACCGCCGTCAGCGCGCCCGGCCACGCCACCACCACCGCGCCGACGCCGCCGACCCCGAGCGTGATGAGGGCGGCGTCGGACAGGGCGCAGATGCCGACGACGGCGAGGACCGCCTCGCGGCGGACCCCCTGGCGCAGGACGAAGGCGTTCTGGGCACCGATGGCGACGATGAGGGACAGTCCGGTGCCGAAACCCGCGGCCGCGGCGGTGAAGGTGCTGGTCATGACCTTGACGCTACGGACGGACCCGGCTCAGGTACAGCTAAAGATTCTTACGTATCATTAGGGCACGTGATGACATCGGTGATGCCGGACCTGCCTCTGGACCAGGTGCGGACCCTGCTCGCGGTCGTGGACGAGGGCACCTTCGACGCGGCGGCGGCCGCGCTGCATGTGACACCGTCGGCGATCAGCCAGCGCGTGAAGGCGCTGGAGCAGCGCACGGGGCGGGTCCTGCTGCTGCGGACCAAGCCGGTGCGGCCCACCGAGTCGGGCGAGGTGCTGGTGCGGCTGGCCCGCCAGGTGGCTCGGCTGGAGCGCGACGCGTACGCGGAGCTCGGGCTGAGCGGTACCGGCGAGCCGACCCGGGTCTCGGTCGCGGTGAACGCGGACTCGCTGGCCACCTGGTTCCTCGGGGTGCTCACCCGCGTACCGGAGGAGCTGCGGCTCTACTTCGAGCTGCGCCGCGAGGACGAGGACCACACGGCGGCGCTGCTGCGGGAGGGGGTGGTGATGGCCGCGGTGACCTCGTCACCGGACGCCGTGCCGGGCTGCTCGGTGCGCTCCCTCGGGCGGATGCGCTACCTCCCGGTGGCCGCGCCGGACTTCGCCGCGCGCCACCTCGGCGGCCCCCTGGAGCAGGTGCTGCTCGACGTGCCCGTCGTGACCTTCGACCGGCGGGACGACTTCCAGGACGGCTTCGTCCGCCGGCTCACCGGGGGACGGAGCGGCGCGAGCGCGCTGCGGCACTACGTGCCGACCTCGGAGGGGTTCGTCGACGCGGTGGCCGCCGGGCTGGGCTGGGGCCTGGTTCCCGAGGCCCAGGCGGACCCGCTGCTGCGCACCGGCCGGCTCGTGGGACTCGCCTCGGGCCGACCGGTCGACGTGCCCCTGTACTGGCAGCAGTGGAAGCTCGACTCGCCGGCGCTGGCGCAGGTCGCGGAGACGCTGACGGCGACCGCCGCCGAGGCGCTGCGCAACTGAGGCACGGCCCCTACTCCCCCACGCCGTCCAGCTGCGTCGCCGCGCTGTCCAGCAGCATCTCCAGGGCCGTCGGATAGGCGCTGGTCAGCATGCGAGTGGCGAGCAGGGGTGCCGCTTCCGCGATGCGGGGATGGGTGGTGGCGGGCAGGCGGGCGTACGTCGAGCGCCACATCTCCTCGTCGGCGTGCAGTGAGGCACGGGGCAGCGCCAGCGAGGCGGCGTCGAGTGCGGCGAAGGCCAGTGTGGTGTCGACGAAGGCGTGGTAGATCCGCACCGCGTCGGGCAGCGGGAAGCCCGCCGTGCGCAGGAGGCCCAGGACCGCCTCGTCGGCCGCGAGTTCGTGGGCCCGGCCCGAGACCCGGCTGGCGGTGAGCACGGCCGCCTGCGGGTGCGCCACGTACGCGGCGTGGATGCGCAGCCCGACGGCCCGCAGGTCCGCCCGCCACTCCCCCGTCGGTGCCCAGCCGCCGAGCGCCTGCCCGATCAGCGCGTCGCCGATGGCGAGCGTCAGGTCGTCCATGCCCCGGAAGTACCGGTAGAGCGTGCTCGGGTCGGCGTCCAGGGCCAGGCCGAGCCTGCGGGCGGTCAGTCCGGCGCTGCCGTGTTCGTGCAGCATGCGCAGCGCCGTCTCGACGATCAGCTCCTCGGACAGCACGGTGCCGCTCTTGGTGGGCCTGCGCCGGCGGCGTTTCTCCTCCGGCACCACGGGCTTCGGCACGACGGCTCCCTCCTTATGCCAACGCCATTGACCTTAAGCCAGACGGCGGCGTTTCATCTCCTCAAGGGCCCTCCACGTTCTTCGCAAAAAGGGAGTTTCTGACATGCGTGTACTGCTCGTGGGCGCCGGCGGTGTGGGCGGCGCGATCACCCGGATCGCGGCCCGGCGGCCGTTCTTCGAGGCGATGGTGGTGGCCGACTACGACCCGGCCCGGGCCGAGGCGGCGGTCGCGGCACTCGGCGGCGACGCGCGGTTCACCGCCGAGCGGGTGGACGCCGGCGACGAGGCGGCGGTGGCCCGCCTGCTGGCACGGCACCGCTGCGACGTCCTGCTCAACGCCACCGACCCCCGCTTCGTGATGCCCCTGTTCCGCGCGGCCCGCGCCGCGGGCGCCACCTATCTCGACATGGCGATGTCGCTGTCCCGCCCGCACGAGGAACGGCCGTACGCGGAGTGCGGCGTGAAGCTCGGCGACGAGCAGTTCGCCGAGGCGGCCGACTGGGAGAAGGAGGGGGTCCTGGCCCTCGTCGGCATGGGGGTGGAGCCGGGCCTGTCGGACGTCTTCGCGCGGTACGCCGCCGACGAACTCTTCGACGAGATCGAGGAGATCGGCATCCGGGACGGAGCGAACCTGACCGTCGACGGCTACGACTTCGCGCCCTCGTTCAGCATCTGGACCACCATCGAGGAATGCCTCAACCCGCCGGTCGTCTACGAGGCCGACCGCGGCTGGTTCACCACCGCGCCCTTCAGCGAGCCCGAGGTCTTCGACTTCCCCGAGGGCATCGGCCCGGTCGAGTGCGTCAACGTGGAGCACGAGGAGGTGCTGCTCGTCCCCCGCTGGGTCGACGCGCGCCGCGTCACCTTCAAGTACGGTCTGGGCCGGGAGTTCGTCGAGACGCTGAAGACGCTGCACCTGCTGGGTCTGGACCGCACCGACCCGGTGACCGTGCCGGGGCCGGACGGCCCGGTGGCGGTCTCACCCCGGGACGTGGTCGCCGCGTGCCTGCCCGACCCGGCGACCCTGGGCGAGCGGATGCACGGCAAGACGTGCGCGGGCACCTGGGTGCGGGGTGTCAAGGACGGGAAGCCGCGCGAGGTGTACCTGTACCACGTGGTCGACAACCAGTGGTCGATGAAGGAGTACGGCAGCCAGGCCGTGGTCTGGCAGACCGCCGTCAACCCGGTCGTCGCGCTCGAACTCCTCGCCACCGGCGCCTGG
This sequence comes from Streptomyces sp. NPDC057002, assembly GCF_042673825.1. Lineage (NCBI taxonomy): Bacteria > Bacillati > Actinomycetota > Actinomycetes > Kitasatosporales > Streptomycetaceae > Streptomyces > Streptomyces sp. NPDC057002. Next base: position 1,179,355 of record NZ_JBHURZ010000002.1, on the reverse strand, counting down.
TCCGGCACGGGCGTGCTCGGCCCGGAGGCGTTCCCGGCCGGCCCGTTCCTGGACCTGCTGACGGCCTACGGCTCGCCCTGGGGCATGCGCGAGCAGTGACCGGTTGGCCGGGAGGCGTTGTTTCACGAGGCATCGACAGGTGACCCGAAAAGGAGTAAGCATCCGAACGGGCACGTTTCTACTGTGATGCAGGTGACTTCGATGGACAACTGGCGAGACCACGCTGCCTGCCGGCACGAGGACCCCGAGCTCTTCTTCCCGATCGGCACGACGGGACCGGCCCTGCTGCAGACGGAGCAGGCCAAGTCGGTGTGCCGGCGCTGCCCCGTCCAGGACGAGTGCCTGCAATGGGCCATGGACACGGGGCAGTCCATCGGGGTGTGGGGCGGCACGAGCGAGACGGAACGGCGTGCGCTGAAGCGGCGCGCGGCAGCCCGGCGCCGCTCCGGCTGACGTCCCGTCCGGCCGTTCGGTGCGGCCGGGGTTACTCTCACGGCAGACCCGTCCGTCACAGAAGGGGCCGGCCATGAGCGTGCGCGTCCGCCGTGTCTACGATCCGCCTGAGCCGGGCGACGGGACACGTGTCCTGGTCGACCGGCTGTGGCCGCGCGGGCTGTCGAAGGACGCGGCCCGGGTGGACGAGTGGCCGAAGGCGGTCACCCCGTCGACGGAGCTGCGCCGCTGGTACCACACGGGCGAGGCCTCCTACGAGGAGTTCGCCGCGCGGTACGAGGCGGAGCTCGCCGGCGACGAGGCCGCCGAACTCCTCGGCCGGGTGCGGGACCTGGTCCGCAAGGGTGACGTAACTCTGCTGACCGCGTCCAAGACGCCGGAACAGAGCCACGCGACGGTACTGGCCCGCCTCCTCGAAGGCTGAGGAGGCGGGCCGGGCCCGTCAGGCCGTCTGCTTCGCCGCCGCCCGGCCCGCCGCCCGCCCCGAGAAGAGGCAGCCGCCGAGGAAGGTGCCCTCCAGGGCGTTGTAGCCGTGGACACCGCCGCCGCCGAAACCGGCGACCTCGCCGGCCGCGTACAGCCCCTCCACCGGTTTGCCGTCCGCCCCGAGGGCGCGGGAGTCGAGGTCGGTCTGGATGCCGCCGAGGGTCTTGCGGGTGAGGATGTGCAGCTTGACGCCGATCAGGGGGCCGGCCGCCGGGTCGAGGATGCGGTGCGGGGTGGCGACCCGGCCGAGGCGGTCGCCGATGTAGCGGCGGGCGTTTCGGATGCCCTGCACCTGGGCGTCCTTGGCGTAGGGGTTGGCGATCTGCAGGTCGCGCGCCTCGATCTGGCGCTTGATCCCGGCCACGTCGAGGAGCGGCTTGTCGGTGAGGTCGTTCATCTTCGCGACGAGCTGTTCGACGCCGGTCGCGGTCACGAAGTCGGCGCCCTTGCGCAGGAACGCGTCGACCGGTCCGGGCGCGCCCTTGCCGAGGATGCGTTCCTTGAGGAACCCGGCGCGGTCCTTGGCGGTGATGTCGGGGTTCTGCTCGGAGCCCGACAGCGCGAACTCCTTCTCGATGATCTTCTGGGTGAGGATGAACCAGGAGTGGTCGTACCCGGCGATGTCCTCGGTGGTGCGCAGATGCTTCAGGGTTCCGAGGGTGTCGTAGCCGGGCAGGCAGGGGCCGGGCAGACGGCGGCCGAGGGCGTCGAACCACATCGAGGACGGCCCGGGCAGGATGCGGATGCCGTGGCCGGGCCAGATCGGGTCCCAGTTCCTCAGACCCTCGGTGTAGTGCCACATACGGTCGCGGTTGACCAGCCGTACGCCCGCCTCGGCGCTGATGTCGAGCATCCGCCCGTCGACGTAGGCCGGTACGCCGGTAACCATCTCCTGCGGCGGGGTGCCGAGGCGTTCGGGCCAGTGGCGGCGGACGATGTCGTGGTTCGCGCCGATGCCGCCGCTGGTGACGATGACGGCCTGGGCGGTGAGTTCGAACTCGCCCGCCGGGTCGCGGTTGGAGGCGACGCCGCGGGGTGAGGAGTCGTCGGCCAGGACCGTGCCGCGTACGCCCCGGGCGGTGCCGCCCTCGACGACCAGTTCGTCGACGCGGTGGCGGTGGTGGAAGGTGAGCAGGCCGTCGCGCGCTGCCTGCTCGGCGTAGCGCACGAACGGTTCGACCACGCCGGTGCCGGTGCCCCAGGCGATGTGGAAGCGGGGCACGGTGTTGCCGTGCCCGTGCGCCGTGAGGTCGCCGCGCTCGGCCCAGCCGACGGTGGGCAGGAACGTGATGCCGTGCCCGTCCAGCCAGGACCGCTTCTCCCCGGCGGCGAACTCGACGTAGGCGCGCGCCCAGCGCACGGCCCAGGAGTCCTCGTCCTCCAGCCGGTCGAAGCCGGCGCTGCCGCGCCAGTCGCTCCAGGCGAGGTCGAAGGAGTCCTTGATGCCCAGGCGCCGCTGCTGCGGCGAGTCGACGAGGAACAGCCCGCCGAAGGACCAGAACGCCTGTCCCCCGAGGTTGGCGGCGTTCTCCTGGTCGACGAGGGCGACTCTGCGGCCCTTGCTGGTCAGCTCGTGTGCCGCGACCAGGCCGGCGAGGCCCGCTCCTACGACGATGACGTCGGCATCCATGGCGACCGTTCCCTTCCTCAGTTCTGATCCGGGGTGCCGCTGCCGTCGGTCAGCAGGGCCGTGAGCAGTTGCTTCAGCCAGGCGCGGGCGTGTTCGAGGTCCCGGTCCAGCAGCAGTTGCGTGGTGACGCCGTCGTACGCCGCGACCACGGCGCTGGCGGCGCCGTCCGTGTCGCCCAGGACGGCGGGCAGTGCGGTGTGCCCGCGGGCCCGGCCGAGCCGGTCGGCGATCGCCTGCCGCAGCCGCGCTCGGTGTTCCAGCAGACTGCGCGCCACGTCCGGGGCGCGGGCCGCGTGCACGAGGAAGTCCGTCTTCACCAGGAGCCAGTCCCGGTCGAGGAGCAGCACCTCGGTGACGCGGTCCACCGCGGCCGGCACGTCGAGGCCGGGGCCGTCGAGGGCGAGGGCCTCCGACACCTGCTCGGCGATCAGGTCGGCCCGCTCGCGGTAGAGGGCGAAGAACAGCTCGTCGAGACTGGAGAAGTTGGAGTAGAAGGCGCCTCGGCTGTAGCCGGCGGCCTCGCACACCTCCTCGATGGAGACGTGCCCGAAGCCCTTGGCCGCGAACACCGAGAACGCCGCGTCCAGGAGGTTGGCCCGCGTGCGCACCCGGCGCCTGGTCACACGCCCCGTCGTTCCCTCCACGGCCATCTCCGGCCTCCTTTCGATACATGACTGTATTCGATACACCGACGTATCGAAAGCCTCGCGTCATGGAGCCCTTCCGATTCGATGGAACATATTTTCGATTACGGAGTACGCTGGGCGCATGCACCTCCAGGGCTCCCTCTTCGACCAGACCGACGAGCTGCGCCTCGGTCCTCTCGACGGGATCAGCCGCACCGACCTGGGATTCGGCGCCTGGCTCGACGTCCTGCCGGCGTGGCTCAGCGGTTCCGACGACCTGTTCGAACAGCTGGCCGCCGAGGTGCCGTGGCGTGCGGAGCGGCGCACGATGTACGACCACGTCGTCGACGTCCCCCGGCTGCTCGCGTTCTACGGCGCGGACGACCCGCTGCCGCACCCGGTGCTGGAGGAGGCGCGGGACGCCCTGTCCGCCCACTACGCCGGCGAACTGGGCGAGCCGTTCACCACGGCCGGGCTCTGCTACTACCGCGACGGCCGGGACAGCGTGGCCTGGCACGGCGACCGGATCGGACGGGGCGCCCGCGAGGACACCATGGTGGCCATCCTGTCGGTGGGAGCACCCCGGGATCTGCTGCTGCGCCCGATGCGGGGCGGTAGGGGCACCGTGCGCCGGCCACTGGGCCACGGGGACCTGATCGTGATGGGCGGCTCCTGCCAGCGCACCTGGGAACACTCCGTCCCCAAGAGCACGCGGGCGGCGGGGCCGCGCATCAGCGTCCAGTTCCGCCCGCACGGCGTGAACTGAGGCGGACCGAACCGCCCTGTCGCGCGGGTCCCTTGACTGCGGACCCGGTGATTCCGCCTGCCCTGGGGTCTGCTTTCCTTCTCACATCGGGCTGGGACCACACAACGCGGGGCGATCATGCGGGCAGACGTACGGCAAGTCGCGGACGGCACCTACCTGGTGCACGGCTCCAACACCAACTGGGTGATCCTCACGGAGGGGGACGCCGTCACGCTGGTCGACACCGGCTACCCCGGCGACCGGGAGCAGGTCCTCGCCTCGCTCACGGAGGTGGGCAGCTCCCCGGAGGCGGTCGCTGCCGTGCTGATCACGCACGCGCACAACGACCATCTGGGCTCCGCCGAGTACCTGCGCGCCACGTACGGCACGCCCGTCTATCTGCACGAGGCCGAAGTGCCGCACGCGCGCCGGGAGTTCCTGCACCAGGTGTCCGTCGGGACGGTGCTGAAGAACGCCTGGCGGCCGGGTGTCCTGCCGTGGGTGGTGCACGCGCTGCGCTCCGGCGGCACGACGCACAACCCGGTCACGGCCCCCGAGCCGTTCCCGACGGCGGGTGCCCTCGACCTGCCCGGCCGGCCCGTGCCGGTGCACACACCGGGCCACACCGACGGACACTGCGCCTACCACGTGCCGGGCACCGGCGTGCTCATCTCCGGCGACGCCCTGGTCAGCGGGCACGCCACCTCGCGGCTCGAGGGGCCGCAGCTGCTGCCGGACATGTTCCACCACGAGCGCCCGCGTGCCGTGGCCTCCCTGGATCTGCTCGCGAAGCTGGAGGGCGAGCTGCTGCTGCCCGGGCACGGGCCGGTGCACCGCGGTCCGGTGCGGGACGCCGCGCTCCGGGCCCGCGAACTCGCCGTCTAATCTGATGTGACGACCGGCGGCGAGACAAGGACACCCGGCCCATGGCACTGCAGATCAGCGCGACCAATCCGGAGCATCCCGCGCTCTTGCTGGAACTGCCGTGGGACGTGCCCCTCGAGGAGTGGCCGGAGGAGTACCTGGTGCCGCTGCCGCGCGGTATCTCCCGGCACGTGGTGCGCTACTCCCGGGCCGGCGACGAGGTGATCGCCGTCAAGGAACTGGCCCAGCGGCCCGCGCAACGCGAGTACGACATGCTGCGCGACCTGGACCGGCTCGGCATTCCGTCCGTGGACCCCCTCGCCGTGGTGACCGGTCGCACCGCCGCGGACGGTTCCCCGCTGGAGAGCGTCCTGATCACCCGGCATCTGGGCGGCTCGATGCCGTATCGCTCGATGTTCGAGACGACCATGCGCCCGGCCACCATGCACCGGCTGATGGACGCGCTCGCCGTGCTGCTGGTGCGGCTGCACCTGGCCGGGTTCGCCTGGGGCGACTGCTCGCTTTCCAACACCCTCTTCCGGCGGGACGCGGGTGCCTACGCCGCCTACCTGGTGGACGCCGAGACCGGTGATCTGCATCCGCAGCTCAGCCTCGGACAGCGCGAGTACGACCTGGACCTCGCCCGGGTGAACATCAGCGGGGAGCTGCTGGACCTGGAGGCGTCCGGGGCTCTGCACCCGTCCGTGGACCCCATCGAGTTCGGTATGGAGATCTGTGCCCGCTACCGCAGCCTGTGGGACGAGCTGACCCGCACCTCCGTCTACCCGGCCGGCCAGTACCAGTACATCGAGCGCCGGATCCGCCGTCTGAACGAACTCGGCTTCGACGTCGCCGAGATGCAGATCGAGCACGCCTCGAACGGTGACACGGTCAGCTTCGTGCCCAAGGTCGTCGACGCGGGCCACCACCAGCGGCAGTTGCTGCGCCTGACCGGCCTCGACACGGAGGAGAACCAGGCCCGGCGGCTGCTGAACGACCTGGAGAGCTGGATGGCGACCCAGGACGACTACGCCCCGGGCGATCCCCTGGGCGCCCGCCCGGAGGTCCTCGCCCACCGCTGGGTGCGGGAGGTGTTCCGGCCGACCGTGCGGGCCGTGCCGCCCGAGCTGCGCGGCGCCGTGGACCCGGCGGAGATCTACCACCAGCTCCTCGAACACCGCTGGTACATGTCCGAGCGGGCCCAGCACGACATCGGCATCGACACCGCGGTCGAGGACTACATCCGGAACATCCTGCCCAAGGCCCGCAAGACCCTGCAGCCGACCGCGGACTGAGCCGCCGTGGCGCCGTCAGCCGTGCGGCACCACGGCGACCGGGCAGTCGGCGTGGTGCAGCACCCCGTGCGCCACCGAGCCGATCCGGGCGCCGACGGCCGTACGGTGCGCCCTGCGGCCGACGACCATCAGCTGGGCCGTCCCGGCCACCGACAGCAGCACCTGGCCGGCACTGCCCATCTCCACATGCTCCGTCACCGGCACGTCCGGGAAGCGTTCCCGCCACGGCCGGACCGCCGCGTCCAGGCCCTGCTTCTCGTACGGCTCCAGTCCCCCGGCCTCGTCCAGGAGCTTCAGCGAGCCCGGGCTGTAGGCGAACACCGGCGGCAGGGTCCACGCCCGTACGACCCGCACGGTCGCCCCGCGCGCGGCCGCCGTCTCGAACGCGAACCGCAGCGCGCCGGCGCTGTCCTCGGGGTCGCCCTGCTGGCCCACGACGATCTCGCGCCCGGCGGCCTCGGCCGAGGCTTCGTCGCCCGCGCGGACGAGCACCACGGGCCGGGCGGCCCCGGCGATCACCTGCTGGCCGACCGAGCCGAGCAGGAAGCCGACGATCGGTCCGTGCCCGCGCGAGCCCAGCACCAGCAGTTCGGCGTCGGCAGCGGCGGCGACCAGGGTGTCGACGGCCGGCCCCTCCACGACGTCGGTGGTCACATCGAGGTCCGGATGCCGTTCGGTGACGGTCCGTACGGCCTCGGTCACCGCGCTGTGCACCCACTCCGCCTGGCCGTCGGCGTCCCCGGCGATGCGCGCTTCGGGTGCCTCCTGCGGCTGGGGCCGCCAGGCATGCACCACCCTGAGCCCCGCCCCGCGCCGCACCGCCTCGCGCGCCGCCCAGGCCAGGGCGGCGATGCTCTCCTGCGATCCGTCGACCCCTGCGGTGATCGGGCGTGTCATCCGGCTGCCTCCTGTGGAAAGTCACTGGGTACTGCTCAGTCTTCACTACCCCCCACTGGCGAGCCGAGGCGCCGGAGCCGATCTCCGTATCGGAGCGCGGCGCGGCGATCGAACATACGATGGGCGAAGGTCGGTGCGGTGCCCCGGGGCGCCGTACCGGTAGTCGACCGCCCGGTGTGGGGGACGTATGGCACAGGCCGCCGACGCGGCACGGACCGTCATCATGACCGTGGACGACGACCCGGGGGTCTCCCGGGCCGTGGCCCGTGATCTGAGGCGGCGGTACGGCGCGTCGTACCGGATCGTGCGCGCGGAGTCCGGCGAGTCCGCGCTCGACGCGCTGCGGGAGCTGAAGCTGCGCGGCGATCTCGTGGCGGTGATCCTGGCCGACTACCGGATGCCGCAGATGAACGGCATCGAGTTCCTCGAACAGGCCCTGGACGTCTACCCGGGCGCCCGGCGGGTGCTGCTGACCGCCTACGCGGACACCAACGCGGCGATCGACGCGATCAACGTCGTCGACCTCGACCACTACCTCCTCAAGCCGTGGGACCCGCCCGAGGAGAAGCTCTACCCGGTCCTCGACGACCTGCTCCAGGCGTGGCGGACGAGCGACTTCCGGCCGGTGCCCAGCACCAAGGTGGTCGGGCACCGCTGGTCCTCGCGCTCCTCGGACATACGGGAGTTCCTGGCCCGCAACCAGGTGCCGTACCGCTGGTACTCCGCCGACGAACCGGAAGGGCGGCGGCTGCTGGCCGCGGCCGGCACGGACGGGATGCGGCTGCCGGTGGTCATCACGCCGGACGGGACGCCCCTGGTGGAACCCGAAGCCGTCGACCTCGCCGCCCGGGTCGGACTGGCGACGACCCCGACCGCCGACTTCTACGACCTGGTCGTGATCGGCGGCGGACCGGCAGGGCTCGGCGCCGCCGTCTACGGCGCCTCCGAGGGGCTGCGCACCGTGCTGGTGGAGCGGTCGGCGACCGGTGGCCAGGCGGGACAGAGCTCGCGCATCGAGAACTACCTGGGCTTCCCCGACGGTGTGTCGGGGGCGCAGCTCACCGAACGGGCCCGGCGGCAGGCGGCGAAGTTCGGCGCCGAGATCCTCACCGCGCGCGAGGTGACGGCGCTGGAGGTCAACGGCGCCGCCCGGATCGTACGGTTCTCCGACGGCTCGGCGGTCGCCGCGCACAGCGTGATCCTGGCGACCGGCGTGTCCTACCGGCAGCTCACCGCGCCCGGCTGCGACGACCTGACCGGGTGCGGGGTGTTCTACGGGTCGGCCCTGACGGAGGCCCCCTCCTGCCAGGGGCAGGACGTGTACATCGTGGGCGGCGCCAACTCCGCCGGGCAGGCGGCGATGTATCTGTCCCGGGGCGCCAAGTCGGTGACGCTGCTGGTGCGCGGCCCGTCGCTGTCGGCCTCGATGTCGCACTACCTCATCCAGCAGATAGACGAGGCGCCCAACATCCAGGTGCGCTCCCGCACGGTCGTCGAGGCCGCGCACGGCGACGGCCACCTGGAACAGCTGACCCTGCGGGACGTGGACAGCGGGCACACCGAACAGGTCGACGCCCAGTGGGTGTTCGTGTTCATCGGCGCGGCCCCGCTGACCGACTGGCTGGACGGCACGGTGCTGCGGGACGAGCGCGGGTTCATCCTCGCCGGGCCCGACCTGACGGCCGACGGCCGCCCGCCGCAGGACTGGGAGCTGGACCGGCCGCCGTACCACCTGGAGACGAATGTGCCCGGCGTGTTCGTGGCGGGCGACGCCCGCGCCGAGTCCGCCAAGCGCGTTGCGTCCGCCGTCGGAGAGGGAGCCATGGCCGTGATGCTCGTCCACCGGTATCTGGAGCAGTCATGAGCGGGCAGTCGCTGCCGTGCAACCCCCAGGAGATCGGGGCGCTGTTCCTGTTCGAGAAGCTCACGCCCGAGCAGCTCGGCAGGCTGTGCGGCGAGGGGCGGGTGGAGCGGTTCGAGCCCGGCCCCGTGTACACCGAGGGCGAGCCCGCCACCTGCTTCTACGTGATGCTCGAGGGCACGGTCGTGCTGTACCGCCGGGTCGGCGGGGACGACGTGGAGGTGACCCGGACCTCCCAGCGCGGGGTGTACGCGGGGTCCATGCAGGCGTATCTGGGCGACCGGGTGCGGCAGGTCTACAACAACTCCATGCGCGTCACTGAGCCGACGCGGTTCTTCGTGCTGCCCGCCGACACCTTCGCGGACATCATGCAGGAGTGGTTCCCGATGGCCGTGCATCTGCTGGAGGGGCTGTTCTTCGGTTCGAAGAGCACTCAGCGGGCCATCGGGCAGCGCGAACGGCTGCTGGCGCTGGGCTCGTTGTCGGCGGGGCTCACCCACGAGCTCAACAACCCCGCCGCCGCGGCCGTACGGGCGACCGCGACGCTGCGGGAGCGGGTCGGCAAGATGCGGCACAAGCTGGCGATCATCGCGCAGGGCTCGTACTCCCCCGAGGTCATGGCGAACCTCATCGACATCCAGGAGCGCACCGCCGAGCGGGTCGCCAAGGCCCCCACACTGAGTCCGCTGGAGGCCTCCGACCGGGAGGACGCGCTCAGCGACTGGCTCGACGACCAGGGCATCCCGGACGGCTGGCGGATCGCGCCCACCTTTGTCCAGGCCGGTCTCGACGTGGACTGGCTCGACCAGGTCGCGGCGGCCGTGGACGAGGAGATCCTGCCGAGCGCGATCGGCTGGCTCAACTACACGGTCGAGACCGAGCTGCTGATGGACGAGATCAACGACTCCACCACGCGCATCTCGCATCTCGTCGACGCGGCGAAGCAGTACTCGCAGCTCGACCGCGCGCCCTTCCAGAACGCCGATGTGCACGAACTCCTCGACTCCACCCTGCTGATGCTGTCGGCCAAGATCGGCAAGGAGATCAAGGTCGTCAAGGAGTTCGACCGGACGCTGCCGAGGATCCCGGCGTACCCGGCGGAGCTCAACCAGGTGTGGACGAATCTGATCGACAACGCGGTGTCGGCCATCAACAGCGCGGGCGGCCAAGGGACGCTCACCGTGCGGACGGCTCCGGACCACGACCGGCTGCTGGTGGAGTTCCGGGACACGGGCGTCGGTATCCCGGCGGCGGACCGGGGGCGGATCTTCGATCCCTTCTTCACTACGAAGCCGGTGGGTGAGGGGACCGGGCTCGGCCTCGACATCTCCTGGCGGATCGTGGTCAACAAGCACCACGGGAGCATCCAGGTGGAGTCGGAGCCGGGGGACACACGGTTCCAGGTGCTGCTTCCGCTCACATCGGTCGAGGAGGAGCCTTCATGAGCGACGACAGTCGTGACAACGGGATCGACCCGGGCGTGCCGCCGAGCGGCAACGGGTGCGTCGACTGTGATGCGGCCGGGGGATGGTGGTTCCATCTGCGGCGGTGTGCGCGGTGCGGGCATGTGGGGTGCTGTGACAGTTCGCCCGCGAAGCATGCGACGGGGCATTTCCGGGCTACCGGGCATCCCTTGGTGCAGAGCTTCGAGCCCGGGGAGAACTGGTACTGGGACTACTCGGCGAACGAGTTGTACGAGGCCGGGCCTGAACTGGCTCCGCCGGTGAGTCATCCTGCGGATCAGCCGACGCCGGGGCCTGCGGGGCGGGTGCCGGTTGATTGGGCGAAGGTGTTGCGGGCCTAGGAGCTCGGGGCTGTCCGAGACACGGCGGCTGCGGGTTGTTCGTGGTTGTTCGCGCAGTTCCCCGCGCCCCTGAGAAAAGAAGGTTGGTTCAGTGCCGCAGGCTTCGTTGGTCACGCCGGTCGTCGGACGGGATGCCGAACTCGAGCGGCTCTCCGGCGTACTGGAGCGTGCGCGTGCCGGAGAAGCGCGGGCCGTGCTGGTCGCCGGGGATGCCGGAGTCGGTAAGACCCGGGTGCTGGACGAGATGGCCGGGCGGGCCGCCGGGGCCGGGATGACCGTCGTCACGGGGCATTGCGTGGATCTCGGGGACGTCGGGCTGCCGTATCTGCCGTTCACCGAGATTCTCGGGGTGCTGGCCGCCGACGAGCGGTTCGCGGGCGCTCTGGCCGCGCACCCCGTGGTCGAGCGGTTGCTGGGGGCCGGGACCGGTGGCGTGCGGGACGTGGACGGGCGGTTGCGGCTGTTCGAGGGGATGGCGGGGCTGCTGGCCGATGCGGCGGATGTCGCCCCGTTGCTGCTCGTGCTGGAGGATCTGCACTGGGCCGACCAGTCGTCGCGGGATCTGCTGCGGTTCCTGCTCGGCCGGGGTGTCCTCCGGCACCGGCTGGCGGTTCTCGCCTCGTACCGGGCCGACGACCTGCACCGACGGCATCCGCTGCGGCCGCTGCTGGCGGAGTTGGTGCGGCTGCCCGCCGTCGAGCGGCTGGAGCTGCGTCCGCTGGCCGATCCCGATGTGGCCCGGCTGGTGCGTGCCCTGGAGCACCGGCCGCTGCCGGACACCACCGTGCGGCGGATCGTGGAGCGCGCCGAGGGGAACGCCTTCTACGCGGAGGAACTGCTGGCGGCCTGCGACTCGGAGCCCGCTGGGGTGCCCGGCGGGCTCGCCGATGTGCTGCTGATCCGCTTCGAGCAGCTTTCCGACACCGCGCAGCAGGTGCTGCGGACCGCGGCCGTCGCCGGGCGCCGGGTGGAGCACGATGTGCTGCGGGAGGCTGTCGGGCTGCCCGAGGAGGAACTGGAGTCGGCGCTGCGCGAGGCGGTGGGGCGGCAGCTTCTCGTGGCCGCGAACGACGACACGTACTCGTTCCGGCACGCCCTCGCCCGTGAGGCCGTCTACGCGGATCTGCTCCCCGGGGAGCGGGCGAGGCTGCACGGCGCGTTCGCGCGGCTGCTCGCCGCGCGCGGCCGGACCGCCGAGAGCGCCGCCGAGCGCGCGCACCACTACCGGGAGAGCCACGACCTCGCCGAGGCGCTGACCGCCTCACTGGAGGCCGCCGACCACGCGCAGCGCGTCGGTGCGCCCGCCGAGGAGCACCGGCATCTCGAGGCGGCGCTCGATCTGTGGCCGGCGGTGGGTCCCGAGGCCAGGCCCTCGGGCGGGGGCGTCGACCGGGTGACGCTGACACTGCGCGCCTCGGCGGCGGCCGCGCATGCCGGGGAGCTGCACCGCGCGGTCTCCCTCAGCCGGTCCGCGCTGGCCGAACTCGGCCAGGACACCGGCTCCGAGCTCGCCGCCCGGGTCCGCTACACCCTCGCGGGGAACCTGCTGAGCGTGGACAGCCTGACGGCGGCGTTCGCCTACAGCAGCGAGGCCTTGGCGATGATCCCCGAGGATCCCCCGTCGCGTACCTGGGTCTGGGCGGCGGCCACCCATGTCCTGGCCGCACGCCATGTCGGGGAGAACGAGACAGCGCTGCGGGTCGCCCGCCGGGCCCTGGGGGCGGCGGAGGGTCTGCGGGTGACCGACGCCCAGGCGGACCTGCTGATCTCACTGGCCGTATTCGACGGTGCCGGGCGGCGCGGCCCCGAGGGCCGTGAGCGGCTGCTCAAGGCCCGGGAGCTGGCCCGGAGTTCGGGCAACGCGACCGTGGAGCTGCGGGCCCTGTTCAACCTTGCGATGGGCTACTACGAGTCCGGTGCCCTGGCGGAGTGCGTGCCCTGGCTGACGGAGGGCCTGGACCGGGCCCGGCGCGCCGGGCTGATGTCCTCGACGTACCCGCTGGAGATGCGGTACCTGCGACTGCTGGTGCTGCATGTGCTGGGCCGCTGGGACGAGTGCGTGCGCGCGGCGGCGGCCGACGCCGAGGTGCTGCCGGCGGTCGGCGGTTACACGGTCGGTCCCGCGCTGTACGTGGCGCTGGCGCGTGGCGATCTGGCGGCCGCCGACCGGGCACGTGCCCTGCTGGAGGGGCCCTTCGAGTGGATGGCCACCCTGATCGCGGGCATCGTGCTCACCGACGCCGCGGGGCTGCGCGGCGATCCCGAGGACGCGGTGCGGTGGATGCGGTCCACGGTCACGGCCCTGGCGGACGAGGCGGTTCCCCGCCCGGGCGTCACGGTCCGGCTCGCCGCCCTGGCGCTGTCCGCCGTGGCCGACACGGCCGCCGGACTGCGGCTGACCGGCGACGAGGCCGCGGCCCGCCGCTGGACGGACACCGCGACCGAGCTGGTGGAAATGGCGCGGGCCGTCGCCGCCCACGGCGAGTACGGCACTCCCCAGGGCCCCGAGGGACAAGCATGGCTGGCCAGGGCGGAGGCGGAGTGGCTCCGCGCCGTGTCGGGGCCGGACACGGCGGCCTGGTCGGAGGCGGTGAAGGCCTTCGGCTACGGCGAGGTCTACGAGCGGGCGCGCTGCCGGTTGCGGTACACCGAGGCGCTGGTGGCGGCCGGGCGTCGCGAGGAGGCGGTGGCGGAGGCCCGGGAGGTCCGGGAGACCGCCGACGCTCTCGGTGCCACGCCGCTGCGGGAGCAGATCGACGCCCTGGTCCGGCGCGGCCGGCTCTCGGACACACCGGGCACCGGCGACCGGGCCGGCGCGCTCACCGCACGCGAGCAGGAGGTGCTGCGGCTGCTCGCCCTCGGCCGCAGCAACCGGCAGATCGGCGACGAACTGTTCATCAGCGGCAAGACGGCGAGCGTCCATGTCTCCAACATCCTCGCCAAGCTGAGCGCGTCGAGCCGCGGCGAGGCGGTGGCGATCGCCTACCGGGAGGGTCTGATCACCCCTGAGCCGTCGGCGTCCGGCTGACCGGCACGGCGGGCCGCCCGGCCGACTGCCGGGCGGGCCTGGGCGGCGGGCCCCGCGCCACCAGACGGTCTGGAACGGCAACGGCGGCCGGACGTACTTCTACCAGAACGAGATGCCGTACGACCCGCCGAACCAGTCGGCGTGGATGAACGGATCCACGCAGGGCTACGCCGCCTACAAGGTGGCGAACTCGGTGACGCGCCACGAGGCGTACGGGCTCGGCAGCTACTGCTACTTCAACGTCGACCGGAGTGTGACGGCCGAGCACGCCATCGAGGCGCCGAACAACCCGAACGTCCGCTTCCGGAGCATGGTGACCGTCTCCCTGCGCGGCAACGGGCCCTGACCCGGGCTAACGGTTCCCGCAGTCGAGGCTCTCGAGATCGACGGCGTCGGCCATCGCCCGCATCCCCTTGTCGTTGGGGTGCAGATGGTCGCCGCCGTCGAAGACGGGCAGGATCCGCTCGGGGTCGGAGGGGCTGCGCAGGACGCGGTCGAAGTCGGCGACCGCGTCGAACTCGCCGCTGGTACGGATGAAGGCATTGACCTCCTGGCGCACGGCCTCCCCGGCGGGGTCCCATTCCTGCCAGCCCTTGAAGGGGGCGATCGTGGCGCCGACGACGCACTTGCCGGCCGCGTGCACCCGGTTGACCAGGGCGCGGTATCCGGCGATCAGCCTGGCGGCCGTGGCGCCCGGCTCGGCCTTGATGTCGTTGACGCCCTGGAAGAGGAACACCGTGCGCACGCCCGGCAGCGAGAGCGCGTCCCGCGAGAGGCGGTTCAGGGCGCTCTGCCCGGGAACGTCGGTCAGGACCCTGTTGCCGGCGATCCCCGCGTTGGCCACCCCTTCGACGGTCGTCGTGGGGGACTTGGCCAGCCGGCGGGCGAGGTAGTCGGGCCAGCGCCGGTTGAGGTCGGTGGTGGACTGCCAGCCGTCGGTGACGGAGTCGCCGAGGGCCACCACGGCGCCCGCCGCGGACCGTGGCCGCACGGTGACGGCGTCGAGGTAGAACCACGAGCCGGTCCGCTGTTTCCAGTGGGCCGCGCTCTCTTCGGCGGTGTGATCGCCCCCGGCGGTGTACGACGTCTGCATCGCCATCCAGTGCCCGGTGAGCGCGCCTCCCGCCCGGGGCACGTACAGGCTGACGACGAGCGTGCTCGCGGCGGGGACATCGCCGGGCAGCGGGTCGCTGTAGACGATGCCGCCGGCCGGGACGGTGACGGAGCGCGCTCCGTCGAAGGTGAGGCGTCTGTTGCTGCCCGGGACGAGCGCGGCCCCGTCCCGCTGCAGGCCCGCGTGGACGTTGCCGAAGGTCACCGGCTGGTCGCCGAAGGCGTTGGACAGCCGCACCCGCAGGCCGCTGCCGCCGACGCTGGTGTGCACCACCAGCCGGTAGCCGCGGCCGTCGACCGCCTCGCCGATGCGGTCGGCCGAGGAGGCCCAGGTGACCACGCCGTCCCCCCGCTCCGCCGGGCCGCTGGGCGGCGGGGCCTGCCCGGCCCCCTGGGGTGTCGCACCGGCTCCGCAGCCCAGCACCAGGCAGGTGGAGAGGGCGGCCAGGGCGGTGCGGCGGCGGGGGCGTGCGGCGCGGGGCATCGTCGGCGCTCCTTCGGCCGGTCGGCGGGCGTTCTCATGCGCGAGGCGGATCGTCCGGGTCGTCCCGGCGTACGACACGGTATCGGTGCCGCCTCCGACGCCGTGCGGGTGGAGGGGCCGGAGAGCCGGGTTCGAGTCCGGCCAGGAGTCTCCCGGGCCGGTCAGGACGGCTTCGCCGCCCCGTAGAGGTCGACCGCCTTGCGGTCGCCGGAGCAGGCCCGGCAGTCGGCGGGCCCGATCCCCCACGGGCCGGATGCTCCGGTTCGTGGCGGTGCCGCGGGCCTCCGACGGCGGGAACCCTCGTCCCTCCGGGGCCGTTGTCCGGGCGTGGTGAGCGAGTTGGTCCCCGGTGGCAATCTGGCGTTGCCGGGCGGTGCGGTGACCGTCCGGGTGCCCGGGCCGTTCGACGTGTCCGCGCTGATCACCGACGACAGCGGAAAGGTCGGGGGCGACGGCGACTTCGTCTTCTACAACCAGCCGGCCGCTCCGGGATCCGTGCTGCGGGGCGACACACTCACGGTGGACCCGGCGAGGTTGCGTACCGGTGCCACCCGGGTCACGGTCGCCGTCAGCCCCGCCGAGCCCGGAACCGCCCTCGGCCGGCTGCCCTCTCCCACGCTTCACGTCACCGACGCCGACGGCCGCCCGCTCACCCGGTTCACCCCACCGCGCCCCCGCCAGGAGACGGTGCTGCTCCTCGCGGAGCTCTACCGACGCGGCGACCGCTGGAAGCTGCGGGCCCTGGGCCAGGGGTACGCCGACGGACTTGCGGGAGTCGCCCGGGACTTCGGCGTGGACGTCGCGGACGACACGACCCCGTCCGGGCCGGGCGCGACAGCCGGGGCGCCGGGCGCGCGGCCCGGACCGCTCGACGGCGGGGCGCGGCGAGCGGCCTTCGCACCCGCGGCCGGGCCGGCGCGGGTCCCGGCCGCGCGGCACGGGACCGCCACCGGACCCGCCGGCCGTGCCGCCCACTCCCCCGGCCCTCCCGCCTACGTGCCCTCGGCACCCGATCCCGACGGGTTCGTCGCCCTGGTCAACTCCGCGCGGGCCGAAGCCGGTTCGCGTGCGGCCGCCCTCGACGCCCGCTTGGCGTCCGCGGCCCGGGAGCACGCGGCCGCCATGGCGATGACGGGACGCCTCGGCGTCGAGAGCCGGGACGGTGTCTCCGTCTACCAGCGCGTCACCGGCGCCGGGTACGCGTATCTCACCATCGGCGAGCACCTCGTGTCCGGCCCGCGCTCACCCGCCGAGTTCGTCGCGTACTGCCTGCGCACCGACACCGCGCGCCGCACCCTGCTCGACCCGGCGTTCACCCACACCGGACTGGCCCACGTCCAAGACGGTCCCTCCGGTGACACCTACTGGACCGCCCTGTGGGCCGGGCCGTTCACACCGGACGGGCTGCGGGCCACGGCATCAGCGGTCACCGACCTCACCAACCGGGAGCGGGCACGGGCCGGACTCCCGCCCCTGGCCGTCGACCCTCTGCTCACCACCGCCGCGCAGGCGCACAGCGCCGACATGGTGGCCCGCGCCTTCTATTCGCACACCGCACCCGACGGCAGCCGGCCCTGGGACCGGGCCTCCGAAGCGGGGTCCACCCGGCGTTCCATCGGCGAGAACATAGCCTGCGGCCAGCGCTCCCCCGCCGATGTCGTGGAGGGCTGGATGAACAGCCCGGGCCACCGGGCCAACATCCTCAAGCCCGGCTTCACCCACATCGGCGTCGGCTTCGCCGGCGGCGGCCGGGCGGGCACCTACTGGACGCAGCTCTTCGGCGCCTGACACCGCACCACCGCGCTCCGCAACCGTCGGCCCTGCCCGCGATCTTGGCGGAGGGAGACGCTCCGGGCGAGGATGCCCCCATGAAGGGTGACCTGTTTTCCAGCGAGCACATGGCACAGCCGGCCGTCGCGGCGGGCATGACGATCGAGAACGCCAAGTGCGTCCGGTACACGGTGAACGGCGAGATGCTCTCCCGCCAGGGCGCGATGATCGCCTACCGCGGCAATCTCCAGTTCGAGCGCAAGGGCCAGGGCGTGGGCGGCATGCTCAAGCGCGCGGTCACCGGGGAGGGACTGCCGTTGATGGCGGTGCGCGGGCAGGGCGAGGCATGGTTCGCGCACGAAGCGCAGAACTGCTTCATCGTCGACGTAGAACCCGGCGACGAGTTCACCGTCAACGGCCGCAACGTGCTGTGCTTCGACGCCTCGTTGTCGTATCGCATCGCGACCGTGAAGGGCGCCGGCATCACCGGCGGCGGTCTGTTCAACAGCGTCTTCACCGGGCACGGCAAACTGGGCCTGGTCTGCGAGGGCACCCCGCTCGTCATCCCGGTCTCCGCGCAGTACCCGGTGTACGTCGACACCGACGCCATCGTCGGCTGGACGGCGGGCCTGGGGACCTCCCTGCACCGCTCCCAGTCCATCGGGTCGATGCTGCGCGGCGGCTCCGGCGAGGCCGTGCAACTGCTGCTCCAGGGCGAGGGATACGTCGTCGTACGGCCGAGCGAGGCGACGCCGCAGAAGCCCGGACAGCACTGATTCCGCACCGAGGCCGCTCGGGTGATCTACGCCTCACAGGCAACCCGGTCCGTTCACCTGTCGTCTTGATCGACAACAGGTGATGCCCTGGCCCTTGTGGCCAGGGCCGGTTTCCCCCCTTCTATACTCGGCATGTATACGCAGTGTGTATACATGATGCGTATACGGACCGAAAGGCATCGATGTACGGCAAGGCATTCGCCCCGGAGTACCAGGGCGCGCTCACCACTCTGTCCGTCAACTCCTCACTGACCGACGTACTGGCCGCCGGCACCGAGCAGTTGAGGGCGGCCGAGCGCGCCGGCGAGCCCGGGGAGGTCGCGCGTTCCGGACTCGCGGTGGCCGAGGCGCAGCGCCGGCTGGGCCGGGTCGCGGACGCGGACCGCGCCTGGAAGGCGAGTTACCGCGCCGCCCGCGAGGCGGAGGACACCGGGGCGATGGCCTGGGCCCTGTGGAGCGGCGGCACGCTGGCCCGGCAGCGCGGCGCGCTCCCGCTGGCCCGCCGCCTCCTCCAGCTCGCGGCCGACCTGGGCGAACGCGGCGGGGACATCGTCGTACGCGGCTACTCGCTGGCCGGCCTGGCCGAGACCGGCCGCATCCAGGGCGACTACGAGGCCGTCGGCCGCCTGCACGAGCAGTTGCTCGCCGAGGCCAGGCGGCGCGGGGAGGCGCGGCACACGGTGTGGGCGCTGGAGGGCATCGCGCAGATGCACCGCAACACCGGGGACTACGACAGGGCGTACGCCCTGTTCGAGGAGTCCGCCGAGATCGCCGCGCGCGCCGAGGACCGGCGCGGACACGCCTGGGCGCTGCGCGGTCTGGCCGACGTCGTGTCGGTGCGCGACGGGGACACCGAGCGGGCCCTGGAACTGCTGAGCGAGGCGGAGACGACATGCCGCGCGATGCGGCTGTCCAGCGCGCTGGCCTACAACCACAAGATGCGCGGCAACGTGCTGTACCGGGCCGGGCGTTACGCCGAGGCGCGCGCCCTGTACGAGCAGGCGCTCGCGGAGTTCCGCGAGATGAGCGAGCCGCGCGGTGAGGCGCTCTCGCGCCTCGGACTGGCCAAGTCCCTGGCCCGGCTGGGCCGCGACCGCGGCGAGACGGCGGCCGAACTGGCCGACCTCGCCGGCGTGCTGGAGCGGATCGGCCTCCAGCACGCCCGCAGGATGGTGGCCCGCGCCCATGAGGAGCTCGGCATACCGGACACGGGGCTCGCTCTCGCGGGGGCGACGGAGGCGGCACGATGACGGCGCTCCCCACGGCGGTGCAGGCGGCCCGGCGAGACGCGGCGGTACGGACAGCGCGGCAGGACACGGCGACGCAGTCCCCGACCACCCCGCACGCGACCCGGCAGGACACCGCGACGCCTGGCGAGCCGCAGGGTCTCGTCGGCGACTCCGGCCACTCCCGCGACGCCCACGCGGTCCTCGATCGCTGCCGTGCCCTCGTGCGCCCCGCCCTGTCCGAGGCCGTCGGGCGACTGCATCCCTGGGTCGGCGAGATGGCCGCGTACTCCTTCGGCTGGTGCGAGGTGGGCGGTGCGCCGGCCGTCGCCTCCGGCGGCAAGGGCGTACGGCAGGCACTCGCGGTGCTCGGCGCCGAGGCGGCCGGTGCCCCTGGCCGGGCCGGGGTGGCCGCGGCCGTGGCGGTGGAGCTGGTGCACACCTTCTCCCTGCTGCACGACGACATCATGGACGGCGACGCGGACCGGCGACGCCGCCCGACCGTGTGGAAGGCCTACGGCACGGGACCCGCGGTGCTCGCGGGTGACGCCCTGTTCGCGCTGGCCGTCGAGACGCTCGCCGCGCAGCCGGGCGGCGCCGGTGGCGTGCGGACGCTGTCCGGGGCGCTGGGCGACCTGGTGCGCGGGCAGGCGGACGACCTGCTGTTCGCCGAGCGGCCCTGGACGGGACCGCGGCGGGTGCGCCCCGACGAGTACCGGACGATGGCGGAGCACAAGACGGGCGCCCTGCTGGGCTGCGCTGCCGCGCTGGGTGCCGTGCTCGGGGGTGCCGCACCGGAGACGGCCACCGCGCTCGACCGGGCGGGCCGGCACCTCGGGATCGCCTTCCAGATCGTCGACGACGTGCTGGGCATCTGGGGTGACCCCCGGGTCACCGGCAAGCCGGTCCACGGCGATCTGCGGGAGCGCAAGAAGACGTTCCCGGTGCTGGTCGCGCTCGGCTCGCCGAGCGGCGGCAGGATCGCCGCGCTCCTGGAGCGCGGCGAGGAGCCCGATGCGGCGGCGGCGCTGATCGAGGAGGCGGGCGGCCGTTCGGCCGCCCTGGCCGAGGCCCGGCGTCACCTCGCCGCCGTCGAGACGGCGCTCGCCGGGGTGCCGTTGGCGGCGGGAGCCGCCGGGGAACTGCGGTCGCTGCTCGGCTTCCTGGTACGGCGCGACGTCTGATCCGGTGCCGTCCGCCCGGCCGTGATTGACCTCGGCCGGGTCGGCGGGCGAGGGTTGTGACCAGGCGTGTTCCACGACCCCGCGCCGGAAGGACGGCAGCCGTGATCGGCATCTCGGAGATCGAAGCGGCGGCCGAGCGGATCGCCGGGCATGTCGTGCGCACCCCGACCGTGCCGAGCCCGGGGCTGTCGGCACTGCTCGGCGCCCCGGTCACCGCGAAGCTGGAACTGCTGCAGCGCACCGGCTCGTTCAAGGCGCGCGGGGCGACGGCGAAGCTGCTGTCGCTGGGCGAGCCGGAACGGGCCGCCGGGGTGGTGGCGGTCAGCGGCGGCAACCACGGGATCGCCGTCGCGGTCATGGCGGCGGCCCTCGATGTGAAGGCCACGGTGGTGATGCCCCGCTCGGCGCCCTCCCGTGCCGTGGAGATCGCGGAGGCGTCCGGCGCGTCGGTGCGGCTGACCGACGACATGGACGGCGCGTTCGCGCTCATGACGCGGCTTCAGCAGGAGGGGCTGACCCTGGTCCACCCCTTCGACGACCCGGTGGTGATCGCCGGGCAGGGCACGGTCGGCCTGGAGTTCGCCGACGACGCCGGGGACCTCACCGACGTGCTCGTCAGCATCGGGGGCGGCGCGCTGATCTCCGGTGTCGCCGCGGCACTGCGGGCGCGGCGGCCCGGGGTGCGGGTCTGGGGCGTGGAGACCGAGGGCGCCCAGGCCATGTCCGAGGCGCTGGCGGCGGGCGGCCCGCTGCCGGTCGCCCTGTCGTCGATCGTCTCCACGCTCAGCGCCCCGTCCGTGTCGCGGCTGACGTACGAGCATGTCTCGGCCCTGGTCACCGAGGTGCTCGTGGTCCCGGACCGGGAGGCCGTGCGGGGCTCGCTGGAGCTGGCCGAGCACGCCAAGGTGTGGGCCGAACCGGCCGCCGGCTGCCTGCTGCCCGCCGCCCGGCAGGTCCTTGAGCGGGTCGGCGAGGGAGCCCGGCTCGGACTGGTGGTGTGCGGGGGCAACGCGACCACGGGGGACATGATCGCCTGGTCGCATCGCTTCGGTCTGCGCTGAGATCGGGCCCGCCCCGCGGGGAATCCGTCGCGGAATTCATCGGAGGGCTCTGAGTTCAGATGTTGTACACCGCCGCATTTACCGGCGGTTACCACCAGGCCAGCCCGGAATTTGCGAATCCGGGGGCGGAGGCGGGGCGAATTCTCCGCGCCATGGCGGCCCGGGCGGCAGAGGTAAGGGGGCCCTGAGCCCGTGAAAGACCGTTTTTCCTCGCACACTTGCCCCCGTCTCTTGAACAAAAGACAAGAATGAACACGGAGTTGCTCTCCGATTGAACGGAGTGCGCCTCACTCCCCGTACCTCTGGAAAAGGTTGAAAGCCAGGTTTCCAGTCGAGGGATGGCCATGGGCAGGGCGCACGTCTCCACACACCAGTTGGTCGCCGGCCGGTACCGGCTGCTCGAGATCATCCAGCGCGAGACCAACCGCATCTGCTGGTACGCCGAGGACACCGGCGCCGGCGAGGTCTCGCGGCCGTGTCTCGTCACCCAGATCGGGCTTCCGGACGACCCGCTCGAGCCCGAGCGCCGGGCTTCCGCCCGGCTGCTGCGCACGTCCGAGAACATGGCACTGCTGTGCCCGGGCAGGATCGCCACGGTCGTCGACATCGTCGAGGAGGCCGGTGCCCTGTGGACCGTCAACGAGTGGATCGACGGCACTCCCCTGGGCGAACTCCTCTCGGAGCAGGGCACGTTCAACTACGTGCGGGCCGCGCGCGTCGGCCTGGAGCTGCTCGACGTGCTGGACGCGGCGCACGCCGAAGGCATCACCCACGGCGAACTCAGCCCCGGCCAGGTGTTCGTCCGCGAGGACCACTCGGTCGTCGTCACCGGCTACGGCCTGGCGGGCGCCACCCTCGCGCCCCGGCTCACGGCCCCCGCCTACGCCTCTCCGGAACAGGCCCGGGACGAGCGCATCGGCCCGGCGGCCGACCTGTGGGCGCTGGGCGCGATCCTCTACACGATGGCCGAGGGACGCCCGCCCTTCCGTGACCGGGGGCGCCCGGAGAACACCCTGAAGGCCGTGGACCGGCTGCCGCTGCGCTCGCCGGTGCGCTCCGGGCCGCTCACCCAGGTCGTGCAGGGGCTGCTCCGCAAAGACTCACGGGAGCGGCTGACCCGCCCGGTGGTCCGTGAGGCGCTGACCCGCGCGCTCAGCGAGGACCCGGAAGCGGCCCTGGGGTCGGCGCGGGCCCCGCGGCTGCGCGGCTCCTATGCCGCCATGCTGCCGGGGACCCCGGCCTGGAGCAGACGGACCATGGTGGCCGGGACGGCCCTGGCCGTGGTCACCGTCGCGGTCGCCGTGCTCGCCGCGACCCAGGGGCTGCCCGGCAGTGACACCGGCAGCGAGGCGGCCGACTCGCCGGCCCGGCCGCCCGCCTCCGCCGCCTCGCCGGGCGAGAGCACCGGCGGCGACGCTCCGGAGCCGCCCCGGACGCCCAGCCCGACGGAAAAGCCCTCCTCCCCCACGCCCGCCCCGTCGTCCCCCGAGCCCACGCCGTCCGCCCCGGCCACCGGCCTGCCGCCCGGCTTCCACCGCTACAACGCGCCGGAGGGCTTCTCCGTCGCGCTGCCCGAGGACTGGAAGCGCCTGGACACCGACCGCGAAGGCCTGGCGTACCGGGTCGTCTTCGGCGCCGACGGGGACGACCGCACGCTGGCCGTCACCTTCAGCGCGGACGCGGGCCCGGACCCCGTGGCCGTGTGGCGGGACGACGTCGAACCGAACCTGAAGCAGTCCGGTGACTACGACCGGATCGGCGCGATCCGCGCGACGACGTACCAGGGGCGCGAGGCCGCCGACATGGAGTGGACGGCGGACGTCGGCGACACCCGCGTGCGCACCTTCGGCCGGGGCATCCTGCTGGGCGAGGGCCGGAGCTTCTCGCTGCGCTGGACGACCCCGGCCGCCGACTGGGAGGACAGCGCCAACGAGCAGACGCTGCGCACCGTCCTCAAGACCTTCCGGCCCGGCTCAGACTGAGCCGCGCGGTGCGCGCAGGGAGGTGAGCGGGCCGGGACGCAGGGGCTCCGTGCGCCAGCGCGCGGTGAGCGTACGGTCCGCGAGGGAGCACGTCAGCTCCAGGCGGTGCGGAGTCTCCAGGAACACCACCTCCAGGGCCAGCGTGCCGGCATCGGTCCAGCCGCCGCTCACCGCGGTCGGGAGCGGCTCCTCCGCCACCGTCCAGCATGCCTTCCCGATCCGCAGGTCCAGCCGGCTCTCGCCCTCGGTGAGCCCGAGCGTCCAGCCGTCCGCGTCAGGTACGAGCCCGGCCGACCAGGCCGGGCCGTCTTCCTCCGGGGAGCCGAACTCGGCGGCGGCCCAGTCCTCCGCACCTCCGGGCGGTACGGGACTGCCCGGAGCGGGCGGCAGCGCGAGCCCGGCGAGACGCTCACGCAGGGCCGCGTCGGCGGTCTCCCGGCCGGACAGCGGCCCGGGGCCGAAGGCGGGCAGCAGATGCTTCCAGACGAGGTTCAGGAAGTCCTGCATCCGCTCGGTCGCCGCGGTCGTCGCGATCACCGCGTCGTGCTCGGGCAGCACCAGACAGAACTGGCCGTACGCGCCGTCTCCCCGGTAGCCGTGCCGGGAGGTCCAGAACTGGTAGCCGTAGCCCCGGTCCCAGTCCTGCCGGTCCATGTCTCCCATGGCACCGGCGGTCGGGATGTGGGGACGCGCGGCCCGGGCCGCCCACCCCTCGGGCAGCAGCCGCTTGCCCTCCCAGACCCCGTCGCGCAGATACAGCTCACCCAGCCGGGCGACGGCGTCGGTCGTGGCGTGCAGACCGCTGTAGCCGATCTCGCGGCCGGCGCGGTCCCGCTGCCAGAACACCTCGCCGATGCCCAGCGGATCCAGGAGCCGCGGGCGCAGATACTCGGTGAGGGGCTGCCCGGTCACCCGCTGGACGATCGCGGCGAGGGTGTAGGTGGTGGGCTGGTTGTAGGCGAAGACCGTGCCGGGGTCACGGTCGGGCGGCAGCAGCAGGAACCCGCGCACGGGCTCCGCCCGGTCCAGCCCGTAGGTCTCCTCGACGGTCTCCCGCTCGTGGCCGCTCGACATGGACGCCACGTGCCGTACCAGCATGGCGCGGCTGCGGGGGTCGGTGATGTCGGCCTCGAACTCCGGGAAGTAGGAGATCACGGGCGCGTCGAAGTCGAGCAGCCCCTCGGCCTCGGCCAGGGCGGCGGCGGTCCCGGTGAAGCTCTTGCTGAGCGAGTACAGCAGGTGGGGTCGCCCGGGTGTGTAGGGCGCCCACCAGCCGGAGGCGACGAGGTGTCCGTGCCGCGTGATCATCAGGCTGTGCGGCTCGATCTCCGGGGCCGCTTCGAGGGCGTCGAGGAAGGCGTGGACACCGGAGGCGTCGACGCCCTGGGAGGCGGGGCTGCCGGTGGGCAGGGCGGAGGCACTCATGGAGGCATCCTCCCCCTGCCGAAGGACCTTGATCGAGCCGTTTTCACGCCCGCTGTCAGGGGACTCGCCGGTTATGGTGCAAATCGGATACACGATGATGACCGAACAGGCCGGCCCCCGAGAGCTCGTCGACCATGTGGTGCGGGCCGAGGAGGCGGGCTTCGACTTCTCGGTGACCTCCGACCACTACTTCCCGTGGCTGCGCTCGCAGGGCCATTCGCCCTACGCGTGGGCCGTGCTCGGCGCGGCCGCCCAGGCCACGTCACGTATCCCGTTGATGACGTACGTGACGTGCCCGACGTTCCGCTACCACCCGGCGGTGGTGGCGCAGAAGGCGGCGACGCTGCAGTTGCTCTCCGAGGGCCGGTTCCGGCTGGGACTCGGCTCCGGCGAGAACCTCAACGAGCACGTGGTGGGCGGCGGCTGGCCGTCCGTCGACGTGCGGCACGAGATGTTCGAGGAGGCCGTGGAGATCATCCGGGCCCTCTTCAAGGGCGGCCACGTCAACCATCGCGGCACGCACTTCGACGTGGAGTCGGCCCGGCTGTGGGACCTGCCGGACGAGGCGCCGCCCATCGGCGTCGCGGTCTCCGGGGAGCGGTCGTGCGAACTCGCGGGCCGGCTCGGTGACCTGGTGATCGCCACGGAGCCCAAGGCGGGGCTGCTGGAGGCGTTCGACCGGCACGGCGGCGCGGGCAAGCCCCGCATCGGCCAGCTGCCGGTCTGCTACGACCCCGACCGGGACACGGCCGTCAAGCGCGCCCACTCCCAGTTCCGCTGGTTCGGCAGCGGCTGGAAGGTCAACTCGGAGCTGCCGCACCCGGATTCCTTCGAGGCGGCGACCCAGTTCGTCACACCCGACGACGTGGCCGACGCCATACCGTGCGGTGACGACCCGGACGCGTTCGTCGAGGCCGTCCGCCCGTACGCCGAGGCGGGGTTCACCGAGATCGCCCTGGTCCAGATCGGCGGCGAGTCGCAGCCGGCGTACCTGGACTGGTCGGAGAAGACCCTGCTGCCCGCGCTGCGCGACGCGTTCGGCTGAGGTCGGCGGCGCTCCGTGGCGCGAAGGCTCTCCGACGGTGGATATAGGCTGCTGGCCTGCACGTACTCGACGCAGCCAACCCCCCTCAGGAGAGTCGTCCGTGACCGTAGCCATCACCCCGCCCGAGACCTCCCCGGCGCCCGTCTCCGACCAGGTCGCGCTGGACGCGCGGGAGTTCGGGGCGTACGCCCGGACCGGAGGATGGGCCTTCGGGCTGAAGGTGGCGCGCAGCGTGCGGCCCGGCGGGCAGGGCGCTGACGAGACGCCGAAGGTGTCGGCGAAGGAGTTCGCGGAACTGGCCGGGTGCTCCCCGGATCGCGTCATGCGCTACTACAAGGCGTGGGACCGGGCGGCGGACGACGGTCTGGTCCCGCACTTCGAGGCGCTGGCGCCGGGGGAGGACGTGGAACTGCCGGACGCGGACGTGTGGCTGAGCTACTACGTCTCCCGCAACAGCGCCACCTCCGAGCGCGGCACCGCCATCACCGAGGCCGCCGAGGCGGAGGGCATCCGGCCCACGAAGGCGCTGGAGGTCGCGGAGAATCCGACCGCCCTGCGTGCCGCGATCCTCGCCGACCCCTCCACCGCCCGCGCGGCCCGTCAGGCCCTGCTGGACCGGGTCCGGGAGGACCCCGACCTGCAGGCCGAGCTGGCCCGTGACGTCGTGCGCACCGACGAGCTGAAGAAGGCCGTCGCCGGCGAGAGCAGGGCGGCCGACCGCATCGGATACGTGCGCCAGATCGCCGAGTCGGGGCAGATCAAGACGCCCGCCGGGCAGACCCTCGACGCGCCCGCCGATCTGCGTCAGGAGGCCGAGCGGCACCTGTCGCTCATCGACGAGCTGGACGAGAACGAGGACTCCGGCGAGTGGGCCACCGAGGCATACGACACGATGAAAACCCTCGTCGTGGAGACCGTGGAGGCCGACCCGGGGCTGCGGGTGCAGGAGCGGCGCACGAAGTTCTACAGCAGCCTGCAGAAGGCGACCAAGGTGTTCGAGGAGCTGACCTTCGACGACACCCCGGAGTTCTTCGAGGACGACATGGTGGAGCGCCTGGAGGAGCTGCAGCGGGCCGTGGCCGTGTGCATCGAGTCCCTGCGCGGTGCCCGCGGGAATCACCCGGAGGGCTGAGCATCTTGCGCGTGTGAGGGGTACTAGAGGGCTCTACGTCGGTTCATCCCGGAGGCCCTTTCGTGAACTCCTTCGTGCACAAGACCCTGGTGGTGCAGCTCCAGGCCGGTGACACGGACCGTTTCTCGGTACTCGCCCACCTGAGCTACGACACCGCGGACCCGTTCGCCGTCACCCTCGTGTTCAGTCACGACGGGCGGGTCCTCGCCCGGTGGCAGCTGGACCGCGAGATGCTCGCCGACGGGCTGCGGCGTCCGGTCGGGATGGGCGACGTGCGGATCCGCCCGGTGTCGCGGGGCATGTGGCAGGAGTTGCGCCTGGAGTTCCTCGGTGACGCCCGCCCCGACGGCGGCCGCCACCACGCCCTGGTGTTCGCGTGGGCCCCGGGGTTCGCGGCGTTCCTGCGGGAGACCCATGAGATGGTCCCGCCGGGCCGCGAGGAGGTCCATGTGGACGACTTCCTGGCGGACGTCATCGCCGGGGGCTGATCCCCGGGGCCACGGGCGGGCCCGGCGGGTACCGCCGTCACTCCGACGTATGGCGGTACCGGGTCCACAGGGGCAGGACGAACCAGCACAGCAGGTACCAGCAGACCACTCCGGCGACCAGGTAGGGCACAAAGCCGTCGTGCGTGGCCACGCGCAGGATCAGCAGCAGCGAGGCCGTCGTCGTGGCCAGCAGCAGGAGGAGGCCGAGCAACGTCAGCCGGGAGGCCAGCCGAACCGCCTGCGGCTTGACGCGCCGCCCGGAGACGAGGCGGTGCAGCGCGACGGGCCCTATCAGCGCCCCGGTCGCACAGGCACCGAGGACGACCGTCACGAGGTAGATCGTCTGGTCCGTGCTGGTGAGGTTGTCGTACTTCTCGGTGAACACCACGGTGAGCAGGAAACCGAACAGGATCTGCACGCCCATCTGGGCCACGCGGACCTCCTGGATGAGCTCCTGCCACATCCGGTCCGCTCTCTCCTCCTCGGTCTCGTCGCGCCCCCGGCGCCTGGCCCCGCCCTCTGCCGTGTCCGACACTGTTCCTCCCGGTGTGAGCCTCGCGTCCTTCTGTCCCGCGAGTTCCCCGTAAAACGCCGTCGTCCCGGGCCGCACGGCGGTTTGAGCGATCAGGCGACGGTTACACGGACGACGCGAATGACGCAGAACCCGAGGAGGTCGTGGACGCATGTCCGGAACGCAGCTCACCGTGACGCTCAGCGGCGGTGGCACGGACGACGCACGAGCGGTCGTCCGCGCCCTGGAAGGCACGTTCGGGGCGCCGGACGAGCTTCCCGCCGACGACAACGCGACGGTGCACATGGCGACCTTCGGCGACGCGGAGGCCGGTGACGCCGGAAGCGCCGCGGCGAGTGCCGAACGCTTGTCCGCGCCGGTGACCGTCACCGTGCAGGGCACCCCGGAGGCGGTGCGGCGGGCGAGCGACACGCTCACCCGGGCCTTCACGGCCCGCGACGACGGTGTCGCCTCCGGCGACCAGGAGCAGGAACGGCAACTGCTCCTGGTGCCCTGAGAGGTGCTGTGACGGATCCCGGGTGGGAAGCCGTGAGGGAGACCGTCTCTACCAGCGGGATTCGACCTGGTCCTTGACGCGCTGCTCGTAGAGGTCGCGGACCGCCGCCAGCGTCTCGCCGGACAGCTCCGGCAGGCGGGCGGCGTTCGCGTTGGCCCGGGCCTGCTCGGGTGAGCGGGCGCCGGGGATCACGGTCGTGACGCCGGGCTGCTCGACGATCCAGCGCAGGGCCAGCTGGGCCGGGGTGTATCCCTCGGGGGCGAGCGCCGCGAACTCGGCGGCCGCCTCGACACCGGTGGCGTAGTCGACGCCGGAGAACGTCTCGCCCACGTCGAAGGCCTCGCCGTGCCGGTTGTAGGCGCGGTGGTCGTTCTCGGGGAAGACCGTCTCCCGCGTGTACTTGCCCGACAGCAGGCCGGAGGCGAGCGGGACACGGGCGATGATGCCGACCCCCGCCGCACGGGCGGCCGGGAGCACCTCGCGCAGGGGCTTCATACGGAACGGGTTGAGGATGATCTGCACGCTCGCCACGTTCGGCCGGGCGATCGCGGTCAGCGCCTCCTCGCAGGTCTCTACGCTGACGCCGTACGCGGCGACGCGCTCCTCCTCGACCAGGGTGTCGAGGGCGTCGAAAACCTCGTCGGTGGAGTAGACGGGCGTCGGCGGGCAGTGCAGCTGCACCAGGTCGATCCGGTCGACGCCGAGGTTGCGCCGGGACCGGTCGTTCCAGGCGCGGAAGTTGTCGAGCACGTAGTTCTCGGGGATCTGGTCGACGCGGCGGCCCATCTTCGTGGCGACCAGGACGTGCAGGTCCGGCCTGCCGCTGAGGAACGCGGCGATGGTCTGCTCGCTGCGGCCGTCGCCGTACACATCGGCGGTGTCGAAGAAGGTCACCCCGGATTCGGCCGCCGTCTCCAGTACCGCGAGGGCTTCCTTGTCGTCGACGTCACCCCAGTCGGCACCCAGCTGCCATGTGCCCAGGCCTACGACGGAAGCGTGCTGACCCGACCTGTCGAATGTGCGCTCGTCCATGGGCGTCAGTCTGTCATCCGTCACGGGTTCGCGCGGAAGGTATCGCTCCGGCCCGCCGAACCCGCCAAATTCACTCACACGAGTGAATAGATGCGACAAGAATGTGTCACGTGTCAACCGGCGCCTAGCGTGCTCGACGTGACTACTGGTTCAGTGAGCAACGTCCCTTCGCAGGACCCGCGTTGGACGCGCCGGGGCTTCCTCCTCACGGCGGCCGCCCTGGCCGCCGTGCCGGGCCTGCCCGCGGATCCTGCGGCCGCGGCGGCGGAATTGCCGGACTTCCCGGCGGACGTCGCCCTGTACCGCTCGGCGTACCGGAACTGGGTCGGCGAGATCACCGCCGACGGTCTGTGGGCCTGCGCGCCGGACGGCCCGGAACAGGTGGCCGACGTCGTCAACTGGGCGTGGCGGCACGGGTGGCGGGTGCGCGCCCGGGGCGCCTCGCACGGCTGGTCGCCCCTGACCGTGACGGAGGGGACGCCGTCCGGCGCGCCCGTACTCCTCGTCGACACCACGCCCCGTCTGACCGGCCTGGCGCTGGACTCGCCGACGGCGGTGCGTGCCGGAACCGGCGTGACCATGGAGGCGCTGCTGACCTTCCTCGAGGGACACGGCCTGGGCGTCACGGCCGCTCCCGCTCCCGGTGTCCTCACCCTGGGCGGCGCCCTGGCGATCGACGCGCACGGCACGGCCGTCCCCGCGCGGGGCGAACACCGGCGGCCCGGGCACACGTACGGCTCGCTCAGCAATCTGATCCTGTCCCTGACGGCGGTCGTCTGGGACTCCCGGGCCGGCGCGTACGTGGTGCGCACGTTCCGTCGCGACGAGGCGGACTGCGCCGCGCTGCTGACCCATCTCGGACGGTCCCTGGTGACCGAGGTGGTGCTGCGGGTGGGCGCGAACACGAACCTGCGGTGCGTGAGCCGTACGGACATCCCGGCGGGCGAGCTGTTCGCCGCGCCCGGCTCCGACGGGCATACCTTCTCACGCTTCCTGGACGAGGCCGGGCGGGTCGAGGCGATCTGGTTCGCCTTCACCGAGCATCCCTGGCTGAAGGTGTGGAGCGTCTCCCCCACCCGGCCGCTGACCTCGCGGCGCGTGACACGGCCGTACAACTACCCGTTCTCCGACAACATCCCGACGCCGGTGGCGGAGCTGGTGGGGCGGATGACGTCGGACGCGGCCTGGTATCTGGCGCCGGTGCTGGGCACCGCGCAGTACGACGCGGCCGCGCTCGGCCTGGTGACGACGCTGTCCGCCGACCTCTGGGGGCCGTCCAAGAACACGCTGCTGTACCTGAAGCCGAGCACCCTGCGGGTGCATGCCGACGGCTACGCGGTCCTGACCTCGCGGGAACAGGTGCAGCGGGTGCTGGCCGACTTCGCCGCCTTCTACCGGGAGCGGCTGGCGGCGTACGCGGCCCGGGGCAGCTTCCCGGTCAACGGCTCGGTGGAGATCCGGGTGACCGGCCTGGACGAGCCGGACGACGCCGGGGTGGCCGGGGCCCGCCCGCCGTTGCTGTCCGCGCTCCGGCCGCGCGAGGACCACCCCGAGTGGGACACGGCGGTGTGGCTGGACGTCCTGACGCTGCCGGGAACGCCGGACGCGGAGACGTTCCTGCGCGAGATCGAGCGGTTCCTGCTGCGCACCTTCGACGGCGGGTTCGCGCTCACCCGGGTGGAATGGTCCAAGGGGTGGGCGTACACGGAGGACGGGGTGTGGAGCGATCAGGAGGTGCTCGGCTCGGTGGTGCCGGCCGCGGTCGGTCCGGCCCAGTGGGCCGAGGCGGACGCGGCGCTGGACCGGCTCGACCCGCACCGCGTCTACGGCAACGCCTTCCTGGACCGGCTGTTCGGCCAGGGCGCTACGGGGTGAGGTGCGCCTGCACCGAGGGCGCGTAGCGGTCCACCAGAGCGTCGACCGTGCTCGCCCGCACCTCGGTGCCGCGGGCGATGCCGTACATCACGCCCAGGCCGAGCAGGGTGGCGACGGCCAGTTCGGCGCGCAGGCCCGCGTCGGGGCCGGTGAGGCGGTCGGTGAGGCGGTCGGTCACCTGGGTGCGGAAGTTGGCGCGCAGGATGTCGCCCTGCTCGCCGTGCAGGGGCGCGAACACGATCCGCAGCAGCGGGTCGGCGCCCTGCTCGGACTGGCTGACCAGGACGTGCCGGACCATGTGCGGTCCGAGTTCCTCGAGCGGCGCGGACAGCAGGGCGGCGGCATCGCTCTCGAAGGACATGACCCGGGCGAACAGTGTGTCCTTGTTGCCGAAGTACTTGAGGATCAGCGGCGGGCTCACACCGGCGCGCTCGGCGACCGCCTTGAGCGTGATGTCGGCGTGCGCGTGCCGGGCCAGCAGATGGCGGGCCGCCTTGAGGATGGCCGCCTTGGTGGCCTCGGCGTCCCTGCGGGCCGGCGTGGGCGTGACGGGTGGAGTGCTCACGGCACTCATGCTCCCTCCATCGCCCGGTCGTGCGCGCCCCGGGTGCGGTCCCCGGCCGGTTCAGGACCGTCCGGTTCGCCGGACACGGAGTCGCCCGGGATGCACAGTGCCGCGACGACGGCCAGGAGCGCGACCGCACCGGCCATCGCGAAGGCCAGCAGGTATCCGTGCAGGGTGGGCACCGGAGCCCCGCCGACCAGGCTGGTGTGGTGCACGAGGACGGCGGCCACGGCGGCACTGGAGCAGGCCTGGCCGATCGTCCGCATCAGGACGTTGACGCCGTTGGCGGAGGCGGTCTGCCCGGCCGGCACGGCACGCAGGATCAGCGTGGGCAGCGCCGAGTAGGCCAGGGTCGTCCCGGTAGCGACGACCGTGGCCCCCGCGATGATCATCCAGAGATCGCGGCTGTCGGCGATACGGACCGCGTACCCGGCGGCGATGACCGCCGCCCCGAGAGCGAGCGTGACACGCGGCCCGCGCGCGGCGGAGATCCGGGCGGAGACGGGCGACAGCAGCAGCATGACCACACCGCTGGGCAGCAGGCACAGGCCGGTGGCGACGATGGACAGTCCCAGCCCGTACCCGGTCGCCTCGGGCGCCTGCACGAGCTGGGCGGTGACCAGGGTGTTGGCGTAGAACGCGAATCCGGCGAGCAGTGCGGCCACATGGGACAGTCCGACCCGGGGCCGGGCCACCAACCGCAGGTCCACCAGCGGCTGTTCGGCCCTCAGCTGCAGCCACCACCACAGCGCGAGTACGACTGCGGCGGCCAGGAACAGGCCGACGACACGCGGGCTGCCCCAGCCCCACTGCCCGCCCTGGGAGACCCCGAGCAGCAGGCACACCAGCCCGACGGCCAGTCCCAGCGCGCCCGGCACGTCGAACCGGCCCGGTTCGCGCACCGGCGACTCCCGCACCGCCCACCACACCAGCGTCACGCCCGCGGCCCCGAGGGCGCCGGTCACCCAGAACATGGTGTGCCAGTCCGCGTACTGCACGATCACCGCGGCCAGCGGCAGGCCGAGCGCGGCACCGATTCCGACGGTGGAGCTCATCAGCGCCACGGCCGAGCCCCGGCGCTCCGGCGGCAGCTCGTCCCGCAGGATGCTGATGGACAGCGGGACGACCGCGGCGGCGGCCCCGGACAGGGTGCGGGCGGCGATCAGCACGCCGATGTCGGAGGTCAGGGCGCACAGGACCGAGCCCAGGGTCATCAGCCCGAGGGCCGCCATGAGCACCCGTCGCTTGCCGTACATGTCGCCGGCCCGGCCCAGGACCGGGGTGAGGACGGCCCCGGACAGCAGCGTGGCCGTGACCATCCAGGAGACCGTGCCCGCCGAGGCGCCGGTCAGCCGGGGCAGATCGGGGAGCAGGGGCACGACCACGGTCTGCATGACGGCCATGAGGATGCCGCCGAAGGCGAGCACCGGGACGGTGAGCCGGTTGCGTATCGCGGCGGTCCGGTCCATCGGCACTCCAGTAGGGCGGCGCCCGGGCGAGGCGGCGGGTGAATGACAATTCACCATAGCCGGTGAATTGTCATTCACCCAGCCGGGAGGTCAGGTCCGGCCCTGGGGCCCGCCGAGGGACCGGACCGCCGGATCGCGCCACTTTCGCGGCGTGACGTGCGCCACGGGCAGCGGGCCGCGCGGGGAGGAACAACCGCCTCGACACCCCTCGCGGGCGGAATTTCCCCTTCCGCACCCGCGCCCCCACCCCTGGCAGCAAGATCACCTTCGTTCAACCTTGCACGACATAGGGGGAATTGCCCGGATCACAGCCAACCGGCTCGCGCGGATTTCTCCCGGTACCGGACGGACCGGTAGGCATGCCCAGGTCAACACCCGAACCGACCCAGGAGGTCCGCATGCCGGAACTCAGCCGTCGCCGCGCGCTCACCGCCGCGGCCGTCCTCGCCGGGACGGCCGGCGTCCTGCCCGCCGTCGTACCCGCCACGGCCGCCACCGGGCACCATGACTCCCCCGGGACCTTCGACGAGGTCTACAAGGGCCGCCGGATACAGGGCCGGCCGGCCACCGGGACCGGTCATCACCACCACGGCGCCGGCTACGCGGTGTTCGTCGACGGTGTGGAACTGCATGTGATGCGTAACGCCGACGGCACCTGGATCAGCGTCGTCAGCCACTACGACCCGGTGGCCACCCCGCGCGCCGCCGCCCGCGCCGCCGTGGACGAGCTGCAGGGCGCGCCGCTGCTGCCCTTCCCCGCCAACTGACCCGCCCCGAAAGGCTCTGGAGCACCCGCACATGACCGTCCGCAAGAACCAGTCCGCCCTGACCGCCGACGAGAAGCGGCGTTTCGTCGCCGCCCTCATGGAGCTGAAGCGCAGCGGCCGCTACGACGAATTCGTCACGACGCACAACGACTTCATCATCTCCGACACCGACAATGGCGAGCGGACGGGCCACCGCTCACCGTCCTTCCTGCCCTGGCACCGAAGATTCCTCCTGGAGTTCGAGCGGGCGCTCCAGTCGGTGGACGCGTCGGTGGCCCTGCCGTACTGGGACTGGACCGTCGACCGTACGCCGCGTGCCTCGCTGTGGGCGCCCGACTTCCTCGGGGGCACCGGGCGCGAGCGGGACGGCCGGGTGCCGGACGGACCGTTCGCCGCGTCCGCCGGGAACTGGGCGATCAACGTGCGGGTCGACGGGCGTACGTTCCTGCGGCGCTCCCTCGGTTCCGGGGGACGCCAGCTGCCGACGGCGGCCGAGGTCGAGTCGGTGCTGTCGATGCAGACGTACGACATGGCGCCCTGGAACAGCGGCTCGGACGGTTTCCGCAACCACCTCGAAGGCTGGCGCGGAGTCAATCTGCACAACCGCGTCCATGTCTGGGTGGGCGGGCACATGGCCACCGGCGCCTCGCCCAACGACCCGGTGTTCTGGCTGCACCACGCGTACATCGACAAGCTGTGGGCCGAGTGGCAGCAGCGGCACCCCGGCTCCGGCTATCTGCCGGTCTCGGGCACGCCGAACGTGATCGACCTCAACGAGACGATGCGGCCCTGGCACGACACGAGCCCGGCGGATCTGCTGGACCACACGCCGCACTACACGTTCGACGCCTGATCAGGCGGTCGCGGCCGTGCGGCACTCCGGGTGTCCCCAGCCGCTGTCGTTCTTGCTGATGGGCTCGCCCGCCGCGTAGGAGCGGCCGCACTGGCAGCGGCCGGGGAACTTCGCCTTGATGGTACGCGAGGAGCCCTTCGACGCGGGACCCTTCGCGGTGCGCGCCGAGCCGCCGCGGGGCCGGGAGCGCGGGGCCTTGGCCGGGGTGTCCGGGGCGGGCGGCGGCTCGGGGGAACCGAGCTCGCTGCCCGCGGACTCCTGGACGGTGGCGGCCTGGCTGGCGGCGCGGTCGGCGAAGTCGTTGAGCCGGTCACCGTCGACCTGGTGGGCGGGCACATAGCGGAACTCGACCGAGCGGCCGTCCAGGAGCTCGTCGATGCGCACGACGAGATCCTGGTTGGCGACCGGCTTGCCGGCGGACGTCTTCCAGCCGTTGCGCTTCCAGCCGGGCAGCCAGGTCGTGACGGCCTTCATCGCGTACTGCGAGTCCATCCGGATCTCGAGCGGTACGCCCGGGTCGGTCGCCGTCAGCAGGCGCTCCAGCGCGGTCAGTTCCGCGACGTTGTTGGTGGCCTTGCCGAGCGGCCCGGCCTCCCAGCTCACCGGGCTCTCGGAAGCGTCGGCGACGACCCAGGCCCAGCCCGCCGGCCCCGGGTTTCCCTTCGAAGCCCCGTCGCACGCGGCCACAACACGTTCACGCATGGGCTCGATCATGCCATGGCCGCGCGGACCGCCCCGCCGGGAGGGCCGGGCGGCTACGACACGTCGGTCAGCTTCGGCATGTCCCCCTCGGTCGTCGTGACGTCGATCACCGAGAAGTTCGCGCCCTGCGGATCGCTGATGGCCGCGAACCGGCCGAACGGCGTGTTCATCGGACCGAACCGCAGCACGCCGCCGAGCTTGGTCGCCTTCGCCACTGCCTCGTCGCAGTCCTCGACGGCGAAGTAGACGTTGATGTACGGCGGCACCTCGGGCGGGAATTCCTCCGTCATCTTCATCCGGCCCAGCACACTGCGTTCGCCGAGGTCGTAGATGCGGAAGTCAATCTCGCCGTCCTCCATGTCCCGCTGCCGGTAGGAGAAGACGGCGGGGAAGAACGCGTCGGACTTCTCGGGCTCGCGGGTGAAGACCTCGGCCCAGGTGTAGGCGCCCGGTTCGGCCATCACCTCGAAGCCCTCGTGGGTGCCCCCTTGCCAGACGCCAAAGACGACACCGCCCGGGTCGCGGGCCAGGCACATGGTGCCGAAGTCGCCGACCTGCATCGGCTCCATCAGCACCTCGCCGCCGTTGTCGCGGATCCGGGCGGCGGTGGCGGCCGTGTCCCGGGCGGCGATGTACAGACACCACTGCGACGGGGCCTCCGGCTGGCCGGGCATGGGCGGGACGACGGCGGCGACCGCCTTGCCGTTGGCGTAGGCCTGGGTGTAGTCGCCGTACTCCGCCGACGCCTCGGCGAAGGTCCAGCCGAGGACGTCTCCGTAGAAGGTCTTGGCCCCTTCGAGGTCACTGAACGTCGCGTCGGCCCAGCAAGGGGCTCCTTCAGGTTGCACGGCCATGGCTACGGCCCTCTCCGGACGGGTGGATGGTCCGTTTCCTCACGCTAGTCACCCTCGGGTCGGCCCGCGCGCCGAACAGTCGGTTCCGCCGCACACTGGGCGGGAGCCCTCAGCAGGACGGGGAGCGCTATGGCGGACGGGACGATGCGCGCGTGGTCGGTGGAGCGGCCCGGGCCGGTCGAGGAGGGGTCGCTCCGGCTGGTGGAGAAGCCGGTGCCGGTGCCCGCGGTCGACGAGTTGCTGGTGCGGGTGCGCGCCTGCGGAGTGTGCCGTACCGATCTGCATGTCGCCGAGGGCGATCTGCCCGTGCGCCGGATCGGTGTCACGCCCGGTCACGAGGTCGTCGGGGCGGTGGCCGGGGCGGGTGCGGCGGTGCGCGGCTTCGCAGTGGGCGACCGGGTCGGTGTGGCCTGGCTGCGCCGCACGGACGGCGACTGCTCGTACTGCGCTCGTGGCGCGGAGAACCTCTGTCCCGAGTCCCAGTACACGGGCTGGTACACCGACGGCGGCTACGCGGAGTACACGACCGTACCGGCCGCGTTCGCCTATCGGATGCCGGCCGACGTGCCGGACGTGGCGCTGGCGCCCTTCCTGTGCGCGGGCATCATCGGCCACCGCGCGCTGCGGCGGGCCGCGCTGCCGCCCGGCGGGAGGCTCGGGCTGTACGGCTTCGGGGGCAGTGCCCACCTGTGCGCGCAGGTGGCCCTGGCCGAGGGCGCCGTGGTGCACGTCATGACGCGTGGTGCGGCGGCGCGGCGGCTGGCGCTGGAGCTGGGCGCCGCCTCCGCGCAGGACGCGTACGCGAGGCCGACGGAGCCGCTGGACAGCGCGATCCTCTTCGCCCCGGTCGGCGAACTGGTCCCGGTCGCCCTGCGCGCCCTCGACCGGGGCGGCGTCCTCGCCATCGCCGGCATCCATCTCACCGACACGCCTCCCCTGCACTACGAGACCGAGCTGTTCTACGAGAAGCAGGTGCGCAGCGTCGCGTCCAACACGCGCGCGGACGGCCGGGAGTTCCTGACGCTGGCGGCCCGCTACGGCGTCCGCGCGACCACGCGTCCCTACCCGCTGTCGCGGGCCGCGGAGGCGCTCGGGGACCTGAAGGCTGGGCGGTTCGACGGGGCGGCGGTGCTGGTGAACGACTGGGTGTGAGTGGTGTCGGCGCGCGAGTCACCACGGGGTGTGCGCCGGAGCGGTACGGGCGGTGACTGCGGCGATCCGCGGT
Source organism: Streptomyces sp. NPDC057002 (assembly GCF_042673825.1). NCBI lineage: Bacteria > Bacillati > Actinomycetota > Actinomycetes > Kitasatosporales > Streptomycetaceae > Streptomyces > Streptomyces sp. NPDC057002. The sequence continues at coordinate 1,141,610 of NZ_JBHURZ010000002.1, read as the reverse complement.
GTCCGTGCACCCTGTGCGCCGGGCGCGGCCGGGTCGGCGAGCGGCGTGAGGGCACACGCCCGCTCGTCCTCCACCCCCATCGTGGGTTTGCCACCTCCGGCGCGAGAAGCCGCCCCCTTCACGCGGTTATCCGGTCACCTCTGCCGCTGTTTGGCTATGCCTCGCGGCGCGTCCGGCTCACGGGCGCCACGAGTCGCCGCCTTCGCCCGCCACCCCACCGTCCCTGCCACCACTCCACCCCATCCCGGCCGACCACTCAGCTCAGCGGGGGGGGGCAGGGCGCACCCGTGTCCCGGGCCTCCCGGGCCGGCCCCGCTCCGCAAAGGCCTCGCCCCGCTCACCCAGCGAACACCTCGTTCGATCCCAGGGAGGGAATGTGTCCGCCCCCGAAAGCACCACCGGCCCCGCCACCGAAGACCCCGCCCCCGACCCCACCGCAGGCCCCGGCGCGGCCGAGGACCGGCTCACCAGTCTCAGCACGCAGGCGGCACGCCAGCTCGCCACCACCACCAAGTCAGTGCCGCAGATGCAGGCCATCACCTCGCGCTGGCTGCTCAAGATGCTGCCGTGGGTCGACGTCAGGGGCGGTGCCTACCGGGTCAACCGGCGTCTGACGTTGCGTCTGGGCCGGGGCCGGGTGCAGTTCGAGCAGAACGGTGCCGACGACATCAGGGTCATCCCCCAGACGCTCACCGAACTGCCCGTGCTGCGCGGCTACTCCGACGCCGAGGTGCTGAAGCAGATCGCGTCGCGCTTCGAGGTCCGTGAGGTGCGCGTCGGCGAGGTGCTCTTCGAGGCCGGCCAGCCCGTCACCGAGGCCTATCTGATCGTGCACGGCCGTTTCACCAGGTACGCCGCCGGCAAGTACGGCGAGGAGGAGGTCATCGGGGTCGTCACGGACGGCGAGGGGCTCGGTGACGAGGCCGTGGGGCGGGCCGACCCGCTGTGGCTGACGTCCGTACGGGCGGAGACCTCGGGTGTCGTGCTGGTGCTGTCCTGGGACGCCCTCCGGGAGTACACGGACCGTGTTCCGTCCCTCGCGGCCCATCTGGAGGCGTACGCCAAGCGGCAGAGCAAGCCCATGAACCGCAAGGGCGAGGCGGATGTACCGGTGCAGGCCGGGCACGTGGGCGAGCCGGTGCTGTCCGGCGGCTTCGTCGACTACGAACTCGTCCCGCGCGAGTACGAGTTGTCGCTCACGCAGACCGTGCTGCGCGTCCACTCCCGGGTGGCCGACCTCTACAACGACCCGATGGACCAGACCGAGCAGCAGCTCCGGCTGACCATCGAGGAGATCCGTGAGCGGCAGGAGTGGGAGCTGGTCAACAACCGCGAGTTCGGGCTGCTGCACAACATCGACTACAGCCAGCGCATCAGCACGTTCTCGGGGCCGCCGACCCCGGACGACATGGACGAGCTGTTGTCGATGCGGCGCAAGACGCGGATGTTCCTGGCTCATCCCAAGGCGATCGCGGCGTTCTTCCGGCAGTGCAACAAGCGCGGGCTGGTGCCCGGCACGGCGAACGTCGACGGGCACGAGGTGCCCGCCTGGCGGGGTGTGCCGTTCTTCCCGTGCGGCAAGATCCCGGTCAACGACCACCACACCAGCAGCATCATCGCGCTGCGCACCGGGGAGGCCGACCAGGGGGTCGTCGGGCTGTTCCAGACCGGTATCCCGGAGGAGTACCAGCCCGGCCTGAACGTACGGTTCATGGGCGTCGACGAGACGGCGATCATCCGCTACCTGGTCACCGCGTACTACTCGATGGCCATCCTGGTTCCCGACGCCGCGGGCATCCTGGAGAACGTCCAGATCGGCCGGACGGCCGGCTGACGGGGTGGACTCGATCACGCCGATGAGCACTCCCCCGTCCCCGGGCTCGCAACGCCCCGCCGCCGACACCGACCAGCCATCCACCCCAGAGCCCCACCCGACGCCCGGCCCTCCGGCCCGACCGACTACCGGCTCCCCGGCTCCACTGCCCTCAGCCTCCGCGCCCCAACCCGGTGCACGGGGACCAGAGGCTCCGACCCCACCACACCCCGGCTTGCCGACCCCAGCGAACGCCGAGTCCCCGGCCCCACTGCCCTCGAACTCCGCGCCCCGACCCGGCCCACCGGGCCCGGGTGCTCCGACCCCACCGAGTTCCGCACACCAGGCGGTCTTCCGGCCTCCGTCCCCTCCGGCCTTCGGTTTCTCAGCCCTGCCGGCCCTCAGGTCTCCGGCGCCTGCGCCACTGCCCGAGGGCTCCGCGATTACCCCGGGCTCCGCGCCCCGCCCGGCCTTCCGCCCTCCCGCCCCACCAACGCTCAGCTTCTCGATCCCAAGCCGCCCGAGCCCATCGGCCCGACCGACCTCCGACTCCCCGGCCCGACCCACGCCCCGCCGCACCCCACCCGGCCCCCCGAGCCTCCCCCGTGACGGACGGGCCCGGCGTGGTGGGCCCGTGCCCGGGCTTCGGTATCGGGCCGCCGTGCCCGCCGATCCCGAGAAGGTCAAGGAGGTCGACCGGAGGCTGGAGGCCTGGGCGCACGGGCTCGATCTGTTTCCGCCGGCGTGGACGGGGGACTTCGCGGGGTTCCAGTTCGGCCGGGCCGTGGTGCTCCAGCATCCTGGCGCCGCCGATCTGGACCGCCTCACCGTCGCAGGCGAGCTGCTGCTGGCCGAGAACCTCGTCGACAGCTGCTACTGCTCCGAGGACGAGGACCGGGGCGGGTCCTCCCGCGGTCTCGGCGGACGGCTGGTCATCGCCCAGTCGGCACTCGACCCCTTCCACGGCCCGCCCGAGGCGGAGAGGGAGTGGCGCCAGGGGCTGACGGCCGACGGTCCACTGCGTTCGTACCACCGCGCGCTGCGGGACTACGCCGGTTTCGCCACGCCCAGCCAGACCGACCGGTTCGTGCACGACATCGCCCGGCTGCACCTCGGGTACGTCGCCGAGGCCGCCTGGGCGGAGACGCGGTACGTGCCGCGCGTCTGGGAGTACCTGGTGATGCGGCAGTTCAACAACTTCCGCCCCTGCCTGTCGATCGTCGACGCCGTGGACGGCTACGAACTGCCCGAGGCGGTCTACGCCCGGCCGGAGATCCAGCGGATCACGGCGCTGGCCTGCAACGCCACCACGATCGTCAACGACCTGTACTCCTTCACCAAGGAGCTGGCGGCCGAACCCGACCACTTCAACCTGCCGCTGGTCATCGCCGCCGACGAACAGTGCGGACTCAAGGCCGCCTATCTGAAGGCCGTCGAGATCCACAACCAGATCATGGACGCCTTCGAGGAGGAGTCCGCGGTCCTGTCCGCCGCCTCGCCGCTCGTCGAGCGCTACGCCCGGAGCCTGGCCGCCTGGGTGTCCGGCAACCACGAGTGGCACGCCACCAACACCCACCGCTACCACCTGCCCGACTACTGGTAGAGCACGATCCCTTGACGTCACGCGAGAAGCACGAGGAGCTGTCCTTGACCACCACCGCCGACGCCACCACCGCCGACGCCACCACCGCAGCACTGCGGTCCCCGTCCGCCGCCCAGTCGACGTACCAGACCCGCGTGGCCGACTACTGGAACGCCGAGGAGAACCCGGTCAACCTCGAACTGGGGAAGATCGACGACCTGTACCACCATCACTACGGCGTCGGAGACGCCGACTGGTCCGTGCTCGACGAGCCCGACCCGGCGCTGCTCCGCGAGCGTGTCACCACCGAACTGCACCGCCTGGAGCACGCCCAGGCGGAACTGCTCGCCACCCACCTCGGCCCCCTCTCCCCCGCCGACCGCGTCTTCGACGCCGGCTGCGGGCGCGGCGGCGGCAGTGTCGTGGCGAACCTGCGGTACGGCTGCCGCGCCGACGGCGTGACGCTCTCGGCCAAGCAGGCGGACTTCGCGAACGAGCAGGCCCGGCAGCGCGGCATCGACGGCAAGGTCCGCTACCACTGCCGGAACATGCTCGACACGGGCTTCCCGTCGGGCGCGTTCGCGGCGTCGTGGAACAACGAGTCGACCATGTACGTGGAGCTGGACCTGCTGTTCGCCGAGCATGCCCGGCTGCTGCGCCGCGGCGGACGCTACGTGGTGATCACCGGCTGCTACAACGACACCTACGGGCGGGCCTCCCGCGAGGTGTCCCTGATCAACGCCCACTACATCTGCGACATCCATCCGCGGTCGGAGTACTTCAGGGCGATGGCCCGCAACCGGCTGGTCCCCGTCCATGTGCAGGACCTCACCGACACAGCCATCCCCTACTGGGAACTCCGCAAGCGGGCCGACCATCTCGTCACGGGCATCGAGGACACGTTCCTCACCGCTTACAAGAACGGCAGCTTCCAGTACCTGATGATCGCGGCCGACCGCGTCTGACCGGTCGTCATATCGTCGGCCACGGGCACCTCGTGGCCGACGCGCCTCTTCCGCCCCGGGCCCGGCTGTGCTTGCCTGGGGAGCCGTTTCACCGGCCGGGGCGGGAGTTGCCGTATGCGCGGACCGTGGATCGTGGGTGTCCTGCTGGCCGGGCTGCTGCTCGGGGCGTGCGGGGATCCGTCGTCCGGACCTGGCGCGTCCCCGCCGTCCGCGCCGGAGGTGTCCACGACGACCACGCACCAGCGGGCCCCGGCCTCATCTGCCCCCCGTGCCCCAGCCAAGGCACCCCGCGTGCTGTATCTGGGCGACTCGCTGGCCATGGAGAACCAGAGGGTCCTCGGCCAGGAGCTGCGCCGGGACCTGCGGGCGACGTACACGAGCGCCCCCTACTCGGGCACCACCCTGTGCGACTACCTGGAGGGCACGGCGGAGCGGTCGCTCGTACCGGCACGCGACAAGGCGGCCGCCCTGGTGCGGTCGCTGCGGCCGGACTTCGTGGTGCTGCAGTTCTGGGGCAACGCCTGGGACTTCACCTGGTGCATGGACAAGATCACGTACGACGGTTCGCGGGAGCGGTACTTCGAGCGGTACGAGGCCGACGCGCGCCGGCTCGTCGAGCAGATCGCGACGGCCGGCGGGGCGCGCCGGCCTCGGATCGTGTGGGTGCTCCAGGGCCCGGACCCGATCACGCCCGACCGGGTGCGGCGGGTGAACGGGCTGTACGAGCGGCTGGCCGCGGGCTCGGACGGCATCGTCGCCGACGCCGGAAGGACGGTGAGCCCCGGCTCGGACCGCTACACATGGACGCAGCACCTCCCCTGCACGGCCTACGAGCGGGCCCACCCCGACTACTGCACCCAGCCCGGCCGCGACCGGACGGCCCTGCACCGCGACGACGACTACCTGCACTTCTGCCTGGCCCCCACGACGTCCACGCCGAAGCCCTGCCCGGTGCGTTCCCCCGGCATCCTGCGCATCGCCCGGGAGATCACCAAAACCATTCGACAGTCGGTGAACTGACCGCTCGAATGGGCGTCATGTGCGCTGTGCGAATGCATGAGGACGAGCGGGACGTCGACGTCACCCTCGTCGGCCGGCTGGTCGCGGAACAGTTCCCGCGGTGGGCGGGGCTGCCCCTGCGGCGCCTGGAGTCCTCCGGGACCGAGAACGCCATGTTCCGCCTCGGCGCGGACAAGGTCGTGCGGCTCCCCCGGCATCCCCGCGCCGTCGATGCCATCACGCACGAACTGCGCTGGCTGCCCCGGTTGGGCCCGGGCCTGCCCGCCGCCTCGCCCGAACCCCTCGGACGGGGCGAGCCCGGCGAGGGCTTCCCGTGGCCCTGGTCCGTGTACGGGTGGCTGGACGGCCGCAATCCGGTGCCCGGTGCCCTCGACGAGCCGCGGTTGCTCGCCGAGGATCTGGGCGCCTACGTCGCGGCCCTGCGGCGGATCGACCCGGCGGAGGGCCCGACCGGTTACCGGGGAGTGCCACTGGCGGCCCGGGACCGCTTTGTGCGCGAGGCGCTCGAACAGCTGGCGGGGCGGGTCGACACCGCGGCGGTGTCGGAGCTGTGGGAAGAGGCCCTGCGCGCCCCGGAGTACGCCGGGCCGCCGGTCTGGGCGCACGGCGATCTGATGGCCGGGAATTTGCTGGTCACGGGCGGGCGGCTGAGTGCCGTGATCGACTTCGGCACGGTGGGGGTGGGAGATCCCGCCGTCGACCTCATCAGCGCCTGGTGCGTGCTGCCCGCCGGGGTCCGTGGCGTCCTCCGCGAGGCCGCGGGCGCCGGTGAGGCCGAGTGGGCGCGGGGCCGGGGCTGGGCCCTGTCGATCGCGCTGATCGCGCTGCCGTACTACTGGGAGACGAACCCGCCGGTCGCGGAGAACTCCCGGCATGTGATCCGGGAGATCCTGGCCGAGGCGGCGTAGGGGCAGGCAGGATCCTGCCCCTCGACCGGAGGGGGCACCTCACTCGCCTGCGTACGCCTTGTCCAGGGTCGCGATGTCGAACTTGCTCATGGCCATGAACGCCGTGGTCACGCGGGCCACCTTCGCCGGGTCCGGGTCCGTGATCATCTCCTGGAGCCGGTCCGGGACGACCTGCCAGGACAGGCCGTACTTGTCCTTGAGCCAGCCGCAGGGACCGGGCTCTCCGCCGTTCTCGGTGAACTTGGTCCAGTAGTAGTCGATCTCCTCCTGGTCCGCGCAGAAGATCATGAAGGAGACCGCCTCGGTGAACTTGAACTGAGGGCCGCCGTTGAGCGCGAGGAACTTGTGGCCGTTGGCCGTGAACTCGACGGTCATGACGGTGCCCGCCCGGTGGGGCGTTCCCTCGGGGTAGCGGGCGACCTCGCCGATGCTGGAGTTCTTGAAGATCGAGACGTAGTGGTGGGCGGCCTCCTCGGCCTGGTCGTCGTACCAGAGACACGTGGTGAATCCGTCGGTGGCCATGAGTACCTCCTGGGCGCGTGGAACGCTGTCACCACTGTCGACCGGCCCCCGCCCCGGAACTCATCGGTCGGCCGGCCGGCACATTCGAACGGCCGCTCTGCCCGTAGCGAATCTGCCGCGGGCAGAGAATCCGCACAACTGCGTCGTCCGAGGTCAAGAGTGGAGTCGAGGGCATTACCGACCACGAGGAGAACCGATGACTCCATTCACGAATCTCGCCCCACGAGCGGAGGAGGGCGACACCCCTCCGACCCGGTTCGACGACCAACTGGCCGCCCAGTTGCTCGCGCAGCGCATCGTGCTGCTGGGCACCCAGGTCGACGAGGTCTCCGCGAACCGGGTCTGCGCCCAGTTGCTGATCCTGTCCGCCGAGGACCCGCGCACCGACATCAGCCTGTACATCAACAGCCCCGGCGGGGCGGTGCACGCGGGCCTCGCCATCTACGACACCATGCGGCTCGTCCCCAACGACGTCTCCACGCTGGCCATGGGCTTCGCCGCGAGCATGGGCCAGTTCCTGCTCAGCGTCGGCGCGCCCGGCAAGCGCTGCGCCCTGCCCAACGCGCGGATCATGATGCACCAGCCGTCGGCGGGGATCGGCGGCACCACCGCCGACATCGAGATCCAGGCGGAGAACCTGGAGTTCACCAAGCGGACCATCGAACGGATCACCGCCGAGCACACCGGCCAGAGCGAGGAGACGATCTCCCGGGACGGCGACCGGGACCGCTGGTTCACGGCCGAGGAGGCCAGGGAGTACGGCATGGTCGACCGGGTGGTGGAGTCCCTCCAGGACGTCCGCCCGGCGGCCGGCCGGCGCAGGATGGGGCTGCAGTGATGGGGAGCTACACGATTCCGAACGTCGTCGAGCGCACCCCGCAGGGCGAGCGGTCCTACGACGTGTTCAGCCGGTTGCTGTCCGAGCGGATCATCTTCCTCGGCACGGACATCGACGACGGCGTCGCCAACGTCGTCATCGCACAGCTTCTCCATCTGGAGTCCTCGTCCCCGGAGAGCGAGATCGCGATCTACATCAACTCGCCCGGGGGCTCGTTCACTTCGCTGATGGCCATCTACGACACGATGTCGTACGTGCGGGCGCCGATCTCGACGTTCTGTGTCGGGCAGGCTGCCTCCACGGCGGCCGTGCTGCTGGCCGGCGGGGACCCCGGGCGGCGGTTCGTGCTGGAGCACGCGCGCGTGCTGCTCGGCCAGCCGGCGAGCGGAGGGCAGCGCGGCATGGTCTCCGACCTGGCGCTCCAGGCCAGGGAGATGGTGCGGATCCGCTCCCAGGTCGAGGAGGTGCTGGCGCGGCACACCCACCACGAGGTGGCGACCCTGCGGGCCGACATGGACCGCGACAAGGTGTTCACCGCGCAGGAGGCGGTGGGCTACGGGCTGGCCGACGAGGTGCTCAGCCGGCGCCTCGTGCAGGTCTGAGGCGCCGGCCGGCAGACGGACTCAGGCGGCCAGGCACATTCCGTCGTGCGACGACGGGGACGCCGCCCCGCGGCGGCTCGCACTGCTCGTGTACCGCGAAGTGACGCGGGTCAGTTCGCCCTGCGTCCTCGACAACAGGTCGCCGAGGCCCAGTCCGAGGGCGCGGGCGGCGGCCGCGAGGACCTCCGAGGAGGCCTCCTTGCGGCCGCGCTCGACCTCCGACAGATACGGCATGGAGATCCGTGCCTGGTCGGCGACGTCCTTCAACGTGCGCTCCTGCGCGAGGCGTTCACGGCGCAGTACGTCGCCGACCAGGTCGCGCCAGAGCGGCTCCTTCACGGCGGGGGCCGGAGGGCTCGCGCCGTGCGGGCGCAGCGGGATGACGCGGGCTTCGTTCGGCACGTGGTTGGTCACCCGTCCAGCCTAGGAGCGCCGGACGCGGAGGGAAGGGAGCGGCGTTGCGCCCTGGGTGGAATCACGGGCGGGGCACGTCTCTTGCCCGCAGTCGGCCGAATGGGTGAGCATGGACAGGCCGGAATTGCCGTGCTCCACCGATTTTCCGCCGCAGTGCATTCGCGGGCATGTGTTGCGCCTCCCCGGGTACCCGCAACCCGGAAGGACCTAGGCAGATGTAGCCGTGACTTCGTGGGGAGAGGTAATGGAGACCGCCGTGATCCGGTCGAAGGCAGAGGTCGCCGGGGAGAACGCCGAGGCCGGGACGGGTGACGGAGCACTGCCGGTCGTGGACCCGCGGTCCGTGGCCCCGCGGGACGCCAGGGCGCTGTCCCGCCAGTTCTTCCAGCGCCTGACGGAACTCGAAGAGGGCACGCACGAGTACCAGTACGCGCGCAACACGCTGATCGAGATGAACATGTCGCTCGTGCGGTTCGCGGCCGGCCGTTTCCGGGGCCGCGGCGACGACATGGAGGACATCGTCCAGACCGGCATGATCGGCCTGATCAAGGCCATCGACCGGTTCGAGCTGTCGCGCGAGGTCGAGTTCACCTCCTTCGCGCTGCCGTACATCGTCGGTGAGATCAAGCGGTTCTTCCGGGACACGACGTGGGCGGTGCATGTACCGCGGCGGCTCCAGGAGCTGCGCGTGGAGCTGGCCAAGGCCCGTGAGGAACTCGCGAGTCGGCTGGACCGCGAGCCGACCGTCGCCGAGCTGGCCACGCTGATGAACATCTCAGAGAACGAGGTCGTCGAGGGACAGATCGCAGCGAACGGGTACAACTCGTCGTCGCTGGACGCCGCGCTCACCGGCGACGGGCCGGAGGGCGGCGAGGCGGTCCTGGCCGACTTCATCGGCGTCGAGGAGAACGGGCTGCGGCTCGTCGAGGACTTCCACTCGCTCGCCCCGCTCATGGCGGAGCTCAGCGAGCGCGACCGGCAGATCATCCACATGCGGTTCGTGGAGGAGGCCACCCAGGCGGAGATCGGCGAGGAGCTCGGCTGCTCGCAGATGCACGTCTCGCGCCTGATCAAGCGGATCATCACCCGGCTGCGCGAGGGCATGCTGGGCGAGCTCGGCTGCGCCTGACGCAGACGCCGGGCGGTCCGGGCATACGGCGACCAGCGGGTGCTGTCCCCCATGCGGGAGGGGACGGCACCCGCGACCGTGTCGGCTCGTACGGCGTAGGAGCACTCGCACGGCACAGGAGCAGGAGCACCCCCCGGGGAGGGGACGCCTCATCCGGACGGTTCAGGCTCGGCTCAGGCGGACGGCTCAGACACGGTGGCTTCGGCGAGCGGCAGCACGGCGCGCACGCGCTTGCCCACCGGGACCCGCTCCACGCTGACCTGCTCCGCGAGCGCGTGGACGATCTCCAGGCCGTGCCGTCCGACGCGCTCCGGGTTGCGCGGGAAGATGCGGGGCAGGGCCGAGCTGCTGTCGTAGACCGCAACGGTCACGGCGGTGTCCGTGCCCACGAGCTCCAGGATGTACGGCCCGTTGCTGTGCCGGTCGGCGTTGGTGACCAGCTCGCTGACCACGAGCTGCACCGCGCCGTCGGCCCGGTCGTCGATGCTCGCGCACCACTCGGTCCGGAGCTGATCGAGGAAGAGCGCGGCGAAAGACCGCGCCTCGGCGATGCATCCCTGCTCGCCTGAGTAGTGTGCCGCCCGCCTCAGCGGTTCAACGGGCACGTCGAAACCAGTCGGTATCACTGCCCCGTCCAGGTGGTCGATCATTCGTTTCTTTCTGGGAGAAGCCGGACTGGCCGGACGCTCTGCACCAGTGCTCGTACCCCGAGCCGGGCTTCGCAGTCCTGACACGTTCTGGCCCGTCCCGTGCCCTGGGCATTGTCCCCCGCGCGCGGGGCACTCGGAAGGAATCAGGACCGGTCGAGGGCGGCCGGGCCGGTTCGCCGGAGGTGTGCGGTGGCCTGGTGGATATGGCTGGTCGTGGTGGTCGCGGCGCTCGTCGGCATCGCCGTGGTGACGCTCGCCGTGCAGGCCGGCCGGCGGTCGGGCACGGTCATCGCGGTCCGGCGCCGGCCCGGCGGGAAGGGTCTGCGATGAACCAGCTGATGGCGGCACGGAGCCTGACGACCCTGCCGGTGGTCACCCTGGGCGGCGACGCCGTCGCGCAGATCAAGGACACCGTCTTCGACGCCGCGGCCGGGCGTATCACCGGCTTCACGCTCAGCGGCAGGGGTCTGCTGTCGGGTCCGCTGAGGCAGAGCCTGCCCTGGCCGGCGGTGCACGCGCTGGGCCCGTACGCGGTCATGATCGTCGACGCCGGAGCCTTGGCGGACACGCCCGTCGTGGTGGCACGCCGCGAGGCACAGCAGGGCCGGGTACTGCACGCCAAGGTGCTGACCGACGAGGGCGCCGAGGTGGGCACGGTGCTCGACGTGGTCGTCGAGGGCGGTACCAGCGGCCGGGTCGTGGGGTTCCGGATCGCCGCGGCCAAGGAACTGGTGCGGGCCTCCCGGCGGCGCCGGCACCGGGTGTACGTACCGCGCGGCGAGACGCTCGCGGTCTCCGGCCGCGCCCTGGTCATCCCGGCGGACGCCACCCGCTACGTCGCCGACGACCTGCCTGCCTTCGTCGCCCGGGTGGGCGCCTTCCAGGAGGGGCACGAGGGGACGCCGTCATGATGCTGTTCTCGCAGGCGCGCGGCCTGCCGGTGCTGACCCTGGCCGAGGCGGACGAGCTCGGCGTCGTGCGGTCGCTGACGGTCGACGCGGCGGCCGGTGTGGTCACGCATGTCCGGGTGCGGGGCCGGCACTCCCGCAAGGAGACCGTGCTGGCCTGGGGTGCCCTGCACGCGCTCGGCCCGGACGCCGTGCTCGTCCGCTCCGCCGCCGTCCCGGCCGAGGTGCCCTCGCACCACGAGCTGCCGGGCCTCAGGATCCTCACCGAGACGGGCGACTGGCTCGGCACGGTCCAGGACGTCGCGTTCGAACCGGACACCGGCCGCATCGAGGCGGTCGTCACCGCCCAGGGCGATGTGCCTGCCGACCGGCTGCTCGGGCTCGGGGACTACGCCCTGGTGGTCCGCGCCGGGTGACTCAGGAAGCCGGGGCCTGGTCCGTCGGGCCGCCCCCGGTGTCTTGGCCCGTGTCGTTTGCGGGCGGTGGCGGTGAGTCGTCCGCCGGCGGCGATTCGTCCGTCGGCGGCGATTCGTCCGTCGTCGGTCCGGACGTCTCCGTGGTCGGCGGTTCGCTCGTGGTCGGCTGTGACGTGGGCGAGCCGGTCGGCGTGGTGACGGTCGCCGACGGGGTGGGCTTGCTGGGCGGAGCGGTCTTGCGGTCGTTCTCGCCCGTGTCGCCCTTGTCGCGCTTGAACCACTCGCCGTCGGGCTCGCACATGACGAAGACGTCGACCGGCTCCTCGGCGGGCCTGACCTCGACGACGTCCGACGCCTTGTACCCCGGCCACTTGTCCCCGGTCGTCTTCTTCTGCTGGGCGACCGGCGGGGTCAGCGGGTTGCCGCACGCGCAGCGCACCCGGGGCACGCCGCGGTCGTCGACGAGCACGGCCGTGCCGGCCTGGAGGACGGCCTGGTACTGCGTGGGGCGGCCGTTCTTGAAGCCGTGGTTGGTGACCCAGGTGTCCAGACGAAGTTGCACGGGGGTGAGCGAGCGCAGGTAGGCGGGGACCTCGGACGGCTCGATGCGCTGGACCGAAGCGAACGCGCGCTGCTTGTCCGGGGCCTGCTTGAGGTACTTGATCTGCCGCTCCACATCGCAGCTGGCGACATTGCGGGTGCCGCCGTACAGGCCGGGCGCCCCGCCCCGTACCGCCCGGACGGCGTTCTGCGACGGCGATCCGCCGGGCGTCGGAGTGGCCGACGGGGCGGAACTCTCCTTGGCCGTCGAGTCGGTGAACGGGTCCGGGCCGGTGTCGGCCGCGGGCTGCAGCAGGACCTCGCCGTCGGAGGTGCTGGTGCCTCCGTCGGACGCGCCGGTGCCGCCGTCGGGGCGGGTGAACACCACGGCCAGCACCACGGCGGCCACGACCGCGCCGGCGATCAGCGCGACACGGGGTACGGAGCCCCACCACGGGCGACGGGGCTCCGGCGGCTCACCGCCCCCGCTCGGAGGTTCGGAGGGCGGGCCGCCACCGCCCGAGGGCGGCTGGGAGGGGCCCGACAGCGGGCCCGAGGGAGGTCCTGTGGGGCGACCGGACGACGGCGGTTCGACGCTCACGAGCTCTTCTTCCCACGTGGGTTCTGTGCGGCCTTCGCACACCCGAGGCGATCAGTCCTGTGTATACCGCTTCTTCCATTACGAGTTCATTGTGTGCTCCGGTCCCGTCCGGCCCGCAAGCCGACGCGGACGGACCTCCCGACGGGCGCCCGGCGCGGGCGCTGCTTAGCGTGGCAGCGTGAGTTCGCGCACCTCCTCCGGCCAGGCACGTACCTCCGGCGCGCGGGCCGTCGCCCGCCACGGCTGGGTGCCCGCCCTCGTCACGGTGCTCGGCGGGCTGCTCGCCATGGCTGTGGTGGCCACGCTCGGCCTGTGGGCCGCCGGGGCCACGGACCTTCCCGACGGCGCGTTCGGCCCGGTCGTCATGGCGACCGTGGCCACCGCCTTCGGGGGCACGGTGAAGCTCTCCGGAAGCGCCGGCGACTTCGCCGACACCCAGGCGGGACTGACCGTGATCCCGCTGTCCGTCACGCTCACGGGGGCGTTGGTGATCGCCTGGGGCTTCCTGCGTCCGCTGCGCCATCGCGCGGTCGCCGGCGCCGCGGAGCTGGCCGGCTGGGCCGCCAGGATCGCGGCCCTGTGGCTGGTCGCGCTGATCGGCGTGACCCTCGCCGCCCGCCACACGTTCGACATCTCCCTCGGCGACGAGCAGCTGGGGGAACTCGGCGACCTGTTCGGCGCCTCCCCGAAGATCGGTTTCACCACCGACGTTCCGCTGTCCGTGTTCGTCGGCATGGTCTGGCTGGCCGGTGTGCTGGTGCTGGCCCTGCTGGTGTCGCGCGGCGCACCGTTGCCGGCCGGGCTGCTGCGCTTCCAGGCGTCGGTGCGGCCGGCCGCGTACGCGATGGTCGCGCTGCTGCTCGCGTACGTCGCCATCGGTGTGGTCATCGCGCTGGTCGTCGCAGCGACGCGGGGCCACGCGGCGGAGACGTTCGCCGTGATTCTGCTCGGCATGCCCAACCTGGTGTGGCTGGCTCTGACGATCGGCCTCGGCGCGACCTGGACGGGCCGGGTGGAGGGGCCGTTCGGGCTGCCGATGCCGCAGGTGCTCGACGAGGTGCTGCGCACTCCGGACATCTCGGAGCTGAATCTGCGCACGCTCTCCGAGCACGACGGCCGGGTGTGGTGGCTGCTGGTCGTCGACGTGGTGCTGCTGCTGGCCGCCGCGTTCGTGATGGCGGCCCGGTCACCGGCCCGGGTCCGGGCCTGGCAGCACGCCGTGCACATGGCGGTCGCCCTGATGCTCACGGTGTTCATGATCTGCCTCGTCGGACGCATCTCCGCGCACTACGGCCTGTCCGTGCTCGGCATCGGCGACCTGGGCGGGAGCCTCGGGGGCGAACTCTTCCTCAGACCCCGGCTGTGGGGTGCTGTCGGCCTGGCCGTCCCCTGGGGGCTTGTGACCGGATTCGCCGGGGCCCTGCTGGCACGGCGCGTACGGCGCCGAGGTGAGGTCCGCTCCGAGAGCGAGAGCTGACGCCGGGGCGCTACGTCCGCTGCGGGAAGACCGGTTCGGCCCAGCGCGGCGGCGGCTTCGGCCGCTCCGCCCCCGGCTCCCGGCCCGTCCGGGCAGGGGTGTGGCCGACGTCGGGCCCGCCGCCGGCCGTCGCGGCACGCAGGGCGGCGACGAAGGCGAGGCAGGACGGATACCGGTCGTCGGGGCTCTTGGCGAGGGCCTTGGCGAGGACGGGGTCGACCTGCGGGTCGAGGTCGGGCCGGGCCTCGGTCAGCGGCGGCGCCTCGTCGTACTGGTGGGCCCAGAGCAGAGCCATGTCGTCGTCCCGGCGGAAGGGCGGATGGCCGGCGAGGATCTCGTAGACGACACAGGCGAAGCCGTACACGTCGCAGCGGGCGTCGACCGGGCGGCCCGAGATCTGCTCGGGGGCGACGTAGTCGAGCGTGCCGACGAACTGGCCGACCGTGGTGAAGCCGGTCAGGGACAGCGATTTCTTCGTCAGGCCGAAATCGGTGAGGTAGGCGTGCTCGGGGTGGTCGCTGTCGGTGCCGCGGGCCACGAGGATGTTGCCGGGCTTCACGTCCCGGTGCACCAGGCCGTGGTCGTGGGCCGCGTCGAGCGCGGAGGCGACCTGGGCGGCGACACGCAGTGTGGTGGCGGGCGACAGCGGGCCCTCCCGGTCGAGGAGATGGCGCAGATCGCTGCCGACGACGTACCGCATGGCGATGTACAGCACGCCGTCCGTCTCCCCGGCCTCGAAGACCGGCACGATGTGCGGGTGGTCGATCGCGGCGGCGGCCCGGGACTCGTGGGTGAAGCGGCGCCGGAAGGTGTCGTTGCGGGCGAGTTCCGGGGCGAGCAGCTTCAGGGCGACGGTGCGTTCCAGACGCAGGTCGCGGGCCCGGTACACGACGGCCATGCCGCCGCGCCCGATCTCCTTCTCGATCCGGTACCCGGCGATCTGCTGTCCGAGCAGCTCGGAGGGCCGCCCGGAGAACAGGCTCGTCTCGCGGGTCAACGGGTGTCACCCTCGGGCGACACGACCCGGGTGGGCTCGGACCCCAC
The DNA here is from genome assembly GCF_042673825.1 of Streptomyces sp. NPDC057002. NCBI lineage: Bacteria > Bacillati > Actinomycetota > Actinomycetes > Kitasatosporales > Streptomycetaceae > Streptomyces > Streptomyces sp. NPDC057002. The sequence continues at coordinate 1,126,181 of NZ_JBHURZ010000002.1, read as the reverse complement.
GATGCGCGTGGGCGGCGCCTCGGCGGGGCCGTCCGGCTCTTCGGCCTCCTCTTCCGCCTCTTCGGGAGACACGACACGGGTGGGCGGCGCCTCCGCGGGATGGGCCGTCTCCTCGGCTTCCCCGGCCTCCCCGGCCTCCTTGGGGGACACGAGGCGAGTGGGCTCGGGGACATCGGGAGACACGACCCGGGTTGGCTCGGGCGCCTCGGAAGACACCACCCGCGTCGGCTCAGGCGCCTCGGAAGGCACCACACGGGTTGGCTCGGGCGCCTCAGGCGGCACGGCACTCGCCGGTTCGGGCGCCTCAGGAGACACCACCCGCGTCGGCTCGGGCGCCTCGGAAGACACCACCCGCGTCGGCTCGGGCGCCTCAGGCGGCACGGCACTCGCCGGTTCGGGCGCCTCAGGAGACACCACCCGCGTCGGCTCAGGCGGAACGACCGCCGTGGGCGGCGCCGCGGCCGGCTGCGCGGCCTCCTCGGCCCGGGGCCTCTCCTCAACCCTGGGCGGCTCTTCGGCAACCCTGGGCGGTTCCTCGACCCGAGGATGCTCCTCGACCGCCTCCGGGGGCACCACCCGAGTGGGTGTACGCGCCGGCGCCGGAGTCTCGGACGGCCGGGACTCCGGCCGGGAACTCGGTGTCTCGTCCGTCGCGTACGTGGTCGCCCGGGTGCCGTCCGCGTACACCCAGTGCCCGTGCGCGGCGTCGTAGAGCCACACCGACTCGCCGTCGACGACGACGCCGATCCGCAGACCGTGAGTGCGGGAGTGGAAGGACTCCCGGTCGAGGCCGCCCGCGAGGTCCTCCACCGCGGACCGGTAGCGCGCCAGGGCCTCCTGCGCGCGGGTCAGCAGCGGACGCGGATCGGCGGTCCGGGTGAGCGGCCCGTCCGCGGCGGGCGGATCCTGCGGTACGGCGACCAGGCAGCGGCCGTCGACCCAGGCCGACCAGCCGTTGAAGCAGAGCACATGCCCCCAGTCGCCCTGCTGTTCGACGAGCTGGACCGGCAGCAGGGGGTCGAGGTCCACGGTGGGCCGTGCCGGGTCGGGGGCCTCCCAGGCGGGCATCCCGTGCTGCGGGACGACGTGCGTGGGCCGGAAACCGGGAGTCGTCATAGGGGCTCCCTACTTCCGCATCACGGCCGGTTCGTGCCGGCGCAGCAGCCGGGACACGAGGAAGCCGAAGAGCGCCGACAGCACGACCAGCATCCCGATGTCGAGCAGCCACATGCCCGCCGAGTGCTCGAAGAGCGGATCCTTGGTCAGATCGTCGGGCACGATCCGGCCCAGCCCGACGGTGCCGGCCATCGCGGCCAGCGCCCAGCGCGCGGGAACCAGCCAGCCGAGCTGCTCGAGCCCGGGCACCCCGGACAGCTTCAGCAGGGCACCGCAGAAGACGACCTGGACGATGGCGACGAGCACGAGCAGCGGCATCGTCACCTCTTCCTTGCGCACCAGCGCCGAGATGAGCAGCCCGAGCATCATGGCCGTGAACGCCAACAGGGCGACGGCGACCGCGATTTCCACCAGGGGCGGCATCAGCACGCCTTCGTCGCCGGGCGCGCCGAGGTCCACGCCGAGCAGGGCGACCAGGGTCAGCACCACCGCCTGGAGCACGGTGATGACCCCGAGGACGACGACCTTCGACATCAGATACGCCGATCTGGACAGGCCCACCGTGCGTTCCCGCTGGTAGATCACGCGTTCCTTGACGAGTTCGCGCACGGCGTTGGCCGCGCCGGTGAGCACCGCGCCGACGCACAGGATGAGCAGGGTGTTCATCGCGGTGTCGAAGCTCAGCTTGCCGCCCGACAGGGCCCGCGCCATCACTCCCATCACGAACGGCAGGGCGATCATGATGATGAGGAACGTGCGGTCGGCGCTGAGCGCGGAGGCATACCGGCGCACCAGGGTGCCCAGCTGGGCGGTCCGGCTGCGCGGCCGGGGCGGCGCGGTGATGACGACGGGCCCGGACCGGGGCTGCCGGGGCTGGGCGGTGGCGTCGGCGACGTAGTGGTCCCGGAACGGCGAGGCGCGGTAGTCCCCCGCCCAGTCCCGGTCCTTGTCCCGCTCGAAGGCCTCGAATGCCTCGGGCCACTGCTCGAAGCCGAAGTACGCCAGGGCGTCCTCGGGCGGCCCGTAGTAGGCGATCTTCCCGCCGGGCGCGAGCACGAGGAGCCGGTCGCACACGTCCAGGCTGAGCACGCTGTGGGTGACGACGATGACGGTCCGGCCGTCGTCGGCGAGCCCGCGCAGCATGTGCATCACCGATCGGTCCATGCCGGGGTCGAGGCCGGAGGTCGGCTCGTCGAGGAACAGCAGCGACGGCTTGGTCAGCAGTTCCAGGGCCACGCTGACGCGCTTGCGCTGGCCGCCCGACAGACTGTGCACGGGCTGGTCGACGCGCTCTTCCAGGCCCAGTTCGCGGATCACCTCGTCGACCCGGGCGCGCCGTTCGGCCTTGGCGGTGTCCTGCGGGAAGCGCAGCTCGGCGGCGTAGGAGAGGGCTTTGCGGACGGTCAGCTGGGCGTGCAGGATGTCGTCCTGCGGGACGAGGCCGATGCGCTGGCGCAGCTCGGCGTAGTCGCGGTAGAGGTCGCGGCCGTCGTAGAGGACGGTGCCGTGGTCGGCGGGCCGCTGGCCGGTGAGGGCGTTGAGGAGCGTGGACTTTCCGGCGCCGCTCGGGCCGACGACGGCGAGCAGGCACTTCTCCCCCACCGGGAACGACACGTGGTCGAGCAGCGTCTTGCGGCCGCGGTCGACGGTGACCGCGAGGTCCTGTACGTCGAGGGAGATCTCGCCGGTGTCGACGTACTCCTGGAGTTCGTCGCCGACGAGACAGAAGTCCGAGTGGCCGATGCCGACGATGTCGCCCTGGCGGACGGGGGCGCTGGAGACGCGGCTGCCGTTGAGGTACGTGCCGTTGTGGCTGCCCAGGTCGGTGATCTCGTACGTGCCGTCGGGCAGGGCGCGCAGCTCGGCGTGCCGGCGGGAGACCACAAGGTCGTCGATGACCAGGTCGTTGTCGGTCGCGCGGCCGATGTGGACGGTGCGGGCGGGCAGCGGCCGTACGGTGGTGGGCTGCCGGTAGGTGCCTGTCGCCGCCGGCATGGAGACTGCGGAGGGGCGTTCGGGGGCGGGTTCGGGGCGGCCCAGCAGGACCACGCGCGGTCCGTCGGCAGGGTTGCCGAAGCGGATGACGGTGCCGGGGCCGACGGCCCACTCGTGGATGCGGCGGCCCTCGGCGTAGGTGCCGTTGGTGCTGTTCTCGTCCTCGATGGTCCAGTGGCCGTCGGTGGGCCGCAGCACGGCGTGGTGCCAGGAGACGCGGTCGTCGTCGATGACGATCTCGCTCAACGGGTCGCGTCCGACGTGATAGTCGTGACCCGGAATCATCACGGTGGAGCCCGTCTCGGTCTCCAGGACGAGTTCTGGTGCTACCGACGACTGCGCCATGACCAAGATTCTACCGATTTGCCTGGTGTGTGCCTCTGCGAGCGGTCAGGCCACGGGGATTCCCAGCCCGGGGGCCGTCCGCTGCATCCGGAGGGCGTCCACGGACTCGGCGAGCAGTTCGTATTCGGTGGTGTCGTCGCTGGTGGCGATGCGCACCAGCCGTCCGGCCGCCAACTCCTCGGCGACCCGCTCCTGGTAGCCGGGGTCGGCACACCAGGCGCGCAGCTGTGTGGGCACGTCGGGCACGGTGTCGGCGACCGGCACGAGCGCGCCCGGCGGTAAGTGCTCGGCGTCGGGCTGGGGGTCGAGGCGCTGGGCGATCCAGGAGGCGCGGTCGCGCAGCCACCACAGGGCGAGGGCGAGGGTGGGCGCCCGGTAGGTCCCCAGGGGGACGCCTATGCGGCGGCCGTCGCAGACCCCGTACGCAGTGACGTGACACAGGAACTCGTCGTGCACGTGACCTCCCCCGTTGCCCTGCCCGCCCGCCGGACTCGCCTCCGCGGCTCGCGTGCTGTGCGTGAGGGCGCCGTCGCTCGATGTGAAAACGCTCTCGCAGGTCAGTATGTTCACTGCTGAAACACTGTCACCACGACTTTCCGGCCACTCTCCTGGCATATTCACACCCCGAGTTGGCCGAAACCCGGCAGGGTGCCTCAGAGCGCATGACTCCGGAGGTAATCGACGGTCCCGCCGGACGCGGACAGGGTGGTGCGTACCGGGTCCGCCGCGAGCGGTGATCCGGGCTCTGACCAGCAGGCACGACCTTTCCGGAGGCTGATCTCCCATGTCCGCACCCGCCCAGCGCTACGAGAACGCCGTCGCCCGCTACTTCGAGGCCTGGAACGCCGAGAACCCGTCGGCGCGAGAGAAAGCGGTAGCCGCCGCCTGGACCGAGGACGGCGGCTACACCGACCCGCTCGCCGACGTCCGGGGTCATGAGCAGATCGCCGGGTTGATCGCGGCGGTCCGCGAGCAGTTCCCGGGGCTGGTGTTCCGGCTCGCCGGGGCCGTCGACGGGCACCACGACACCGCCCGCTTCTCGTGGGAGCTGGTGAGCGGGACCGACGGCTCGGCGCCCGTGGCCGGCTCGGATGTGATCACGCTGGACGGACAGGGCCGGATCAGGGCCGTGCTCGGTTTTCTGGACCGGGTCCCGGCCGGGGCGTGAGGCCGGCGATGAGTTCTCCGGTGTCCGGCGGTCTGATGTGTGAGAGGCCGCCGAGCACCGGAGGACGCCATGGCCACGACCGCAGACCTGGACGCGGAGTTCACCGCGGTCCTGCGCAAGAGCCCCGCCGAGGGCGGCTGGACCTATCTGGTCTGGCCCCGGTCCGTCGAGTTCTTCGGCACCCGCGGCCTGGTCAAGGTCCGCGGGACCATCGACGGGCACCCGTTCCGCAGCTCGTTCATGGCGCTGGGCGACGGCACGCACAAGCTGCCGGTGAAGGCCGGCATCCGCAAGGCCATCGGCAAGGAGGAGGGCGACACGGTGACCGTGCGCCTGGAGGAGCGGATCAGCTCCTAGACGGCTCGGCCGGGGGCGGGTGGCCGCCCCCGGCCGAGGAGACCGCTACTGCTTGACGATCGCGTCGATCCGGGCCAGCTCGTCCGCGTCGAAGTCCAGGTTGCGGATGGCGCCGACGCTGTCCTCGATCTGCTGCGCGCTGCTCGCGCCGACCAGCGCGGAGGTGACCCGGCCGCCGCGCAGCACCCAGGCCAACGCCAGCTGGGCCAGGGTCTGGCCGCGCGACTTGGCGATGTCGTTCAGGTCGCGCAGCCGTCCCACCAGGTCCTCGGTGAGCGCGTCGGAGTTCAGGAACGGGCTGTCGCTCGCCGCCCGGGAGCCCTCCGGGATGCCGTCCAGGTAGCGGGCGGAGAGCATGCCCTGCTCCAGCGGGGAGAAGACGATGGAGCCGACCTGGAGCTCGTCGAGGGTGTCCAGCAGGCCCCCGTCCTCGGGCCGGCGGTCCAGCATCGAGTAGCGCGGCTGATGGATGACGAGCGGTGTGCCCAGCTCGCCCAGGATGCGGGCGGCCTCGCGGGTCTGCTCGGCGGAGTAGTTGGAGACACCGACGTACAGCGCCTTGCCCTGCTGCACCGCCGAGTGCAGGGCTCCCATCGTCTCCTCGAGCGGAGTGTCCGGGTCGGGGCGGTGCGAGTAGAAGATGTCGACGTAGTCCAGGCCCATCCGCCGCAGGCTCTGGTCCAGCGAGGACAGCACGTACTTGCGCGAGCCCCACTCGCCGTACGGGCCGGGCCACATCAGGTAGCCGGCCTTGGTGGAGATGACCAGCTCGTCGCGGTACGCCGCGAAGTCCGACTTCAGGAAGCCGCCCAGCGCGGACTCGGCGGAGCCGGGCGGCGGGCCGTAGTTGTTGGCGAGGTCGAAGTGGGTGACGCCGAGGTCGAAGGCGCGGCGCAGAATGGCGCGCTGGGTCTCGACGGGCCGGTCCGGACCGAAGTTGTGCCACAGGCCGAGCGAGAGCGCGGGGAGCTTCAGGCCGCTGCGTCCGGTGCGCCGGTAGGGCATGTCCGCGTAGCGGTCGGGGTGTGCGGTGTACAACGCGACTCCAGAGGGGTTGGCTGGCGCGGTCGGATGAAACCGGTGTCCACTCTGGCGTGACCTGCGCCCATGCGTCCAACAGAAGAATCCGATCGAATTCAGCGGTTACGCTTCTCAGTCATGGAACTGCGCCACTTGCAGCACTTCGTCGCGGTCGCCGAGGACCAGCACTTCACCCGGGCGGCGGAACGCCTCCTGGTCTCCCAGTCGGGCCTGTCGGCCTCGATCCGGGCGCTGGAGCGGGAGCTGCAGACGCCGCTGTTCGTGCGGACGACCCGCCGGGTCACGCTGACCCCGGCCGGGCGGGCACTGCTCGGTGAGGCGGAGCGGATCCTGGCGCAGGTGCGGACGGCCCATGAGGCGGTGGCGGCGGTACAGGGCGTGCTGCGCGGCATGCTCGCGCTCGGCAGCGAGCAGTGCATCGCCGGGGTGCATGTGGCGGGGCTGCTCGCCGCGTTCCGGCACCGGCACCCGGACGTGGAGATCTGTCTGCGGCAGGCCGGGTCGGGTGCCCTCGCCGAGGACGTCGCGGCGGGCCGGCTGGACCTGGCGTTCGCCGTGCGCACGCAGGAGGACGGCGACCAGCTGCGGTCGGTGTCGCTGACCAGCGAGCCGATGACGCTGCTGTGCCACTCCAGCCACCGGCTCGCCGCCACCGGTGCGGCCGTCACGCCTGAGGAGCTGGGCAGGGAGGTGTTCGTCGACTTCCACCCGGACTGGGGGCCGCGTCGCAGCACCGACACGGTGTTCGCCGCCGCGGGCGTACGGCGGACCGTGGCCCTGGAGGTGAACGACGTGCACACCCTGCTCGACCTGGTCGACGAGAACCTCGGCGTCGCCGTGGTACCGCGGCACTTCGCGCACAAGCGCGCCTCCCTGACCGCGCTGCCCGTCAAGGGCACGGGCGAGGCGGTGTACGAGACGGTGGCCCTGCTGCCGCCCCCGCAGGCCACCAGTCCGGCGGCCCGTGCGCTGATGGGGTTGCTGGAGACCACCGGCGCGTGAGCGGGGGCGCACGCCGCGCGGCGATGCGCGATGGTGGAGCCATGCATGCGAAGGACATCCTCATCGACGGCTACGACCGCATCCGCGAAGAAGTCCACGCCACCGTCGAGGGTCTGGGGCCCGACGAACTGGCCGCCCGCCCCTCCCCCGACGCCAACTCCGTCGCCTGGCTCGTCTGGCATCTCACCCGGGTCCAGGACGATCACATCGCCGACGCCTTCGGCCTCGAGCAGGTGTGGCTCTCCCAGGGCTGGGAGAAGCGCTTCGGGCTGGGCCTGTCCCGCCACGACACGGGCTACGGCCACAGCCCCGCCAAGGTCGCCAAGGTCCGGGTCGACTCGGGCGAGATGCTGACCGGCTACTACGACGCCGTGCACGACCAGAGCCAGGACGCGCTGCGCGGCCTGGCCGCCAAGGACCTGGAGCGCGTCGTCGACGAGCGCTGGGACCCGCCGGTCACCCTGGGGGTCCGGCTGGTCAGCGTCCTGTCCGACGATCTCCAGCACATCGGACAGGCCGCCTACCTGCGGGGACTTCTTCAGAGCGCGGCTTCGTAGCCGGGCAGCACGACGTCCCGGATGAGGGCGTTCCGCTCGTCGAAGGGGAGGAACGCGCTCTTCAGGGCGTTCACCGTGACCGTGCGCAGATCCTCGACGCCCCAGCCCGCCTGCTCGACCAGCAGGGACATCTCGCGGGTCATCGTCGTGCCCGAGACCAGCCGGTTGTCGGTATTGAGGGTGACGCGGAAGCCGAGGTCCTTCAGCGCGGTGATCGGGTGCTCGGCGATGGAGGTCGCGGCGCCGGTCTGGAGGTTGGAGGTCGGGCACATCTCCAGGGCGATGCGCCGGTCGCGCACCCAGCCGGCGAGACGGCCGAGCTTGCCCGACGCGAGGTCGGGGATGTCGTCGGTGATGCGCACGCCGTGCCCGATGCGCTGGGCGCCGCACACCTGGAGGGCCTGGTGGATGCTGGGCAGGCCGTGCGCCTCCCCGGCGTGGATGGTGAACGGCACGTTCTCGCGGCGCAGGTGCTCGAAGGCCTCGAGGTGGTCGGCGGGCGGGAAGCCGTCCTCGGCACCGGCGATGTCGAAGCCGACGACACCGGCGTCCCGGAACGCCACGGCCAGGTCGGCGGCCTCGCGCACCCGGTCGAACATCCGCATCCCGCACAGCAGGGTGCCCACCCGCACCGGCGTGCCAGCGGCGGCCGCCTTGGCCATGCCCGCCGCGAGGCCCTCCTGGACCGTCTCCACGACCTCGGCCAGGGTCAGCCGGCCGTTGAGCATCAGCTCGGGGGCGTAGCGCACCTCGCCGTAGACGACGCCGTCGGCGGCGAGGTCGAGGACGTACTCCTCGGCGGTGCGCAGCAGGCCCTCGCGGGTCTGCATGACGGCGAGGGTGTGCTCGAAGGTGGCGATGTAGCGCACCAGGTCGCCGGAGTTGGCCGCCTCGTAGTACCAGGCGGCGAGCTCGTCGGGGTCGGTGGTGGGCAGGGTGTGGCCGACCGCGTCCGCGAGCTCCACGACGGTGGCGGGGCGTAGGCCGCCGTCGAGGTGGTCGTGCAGCACGGCCTTCGGGAGACGGTGGATCACTTCGGCGTCTACGCGCGTAGCAGTCATGGCGGGTCTTTCCTTGAGCGGGTGGTTCGAATCGGAGGGAAGAGGGTCAGCCGGTGGGCTGGAGCAGGTCCCAGCGGTTGCCGTACAGGTCCTGGAAGACGGCGACGACGCCGTACGGCTCGCGCCGTGGCTCTTCCAGGAAGGTGACGCCCGCGGCGGTCATCCGGGCGTGGTCGCGGGTGAAGTCGTCGGTGTGCAGGAAGAACCCGACCCGCCCTCCGGTCTGGTCGCCGACCCGGGCGGCCTGGGCCTCCCCCTTGGCCCGGGCGAGCAGCAGGCCGCCGCCGGTTCCCGGGGCGCCGGGTTCGACGACGACCCAGCGGGATCCGTCGGGCCGGGGCGCGTCCTCGGCGAGCCGGAATCCGAGGGCCTCGGTGTAGAAGCGGATCGCCTCGTCGTAGTCGTCGACGACGAGGGTGACCAGGGCGATACGGCTCATCGGGACCTCTCGGAGCGTGCGGTTGACGGGAGAGGTTATACGTAAAACTCGTGGGGTGCCAACTACGCTCCCGGCTTCTTCGAAGTCCTAGGTCTTCGGCCTACGCCCTCGGCCCGAGGCGGGACCCCGGGCCCGCCCGCTAGCGTCCCCTCCATGAAGATCACCGAGCCACCTCGCACCCCGGAACAGCGCAAGGCGGACCTGCTGGCCCGGCTGGAGCGGGAGATGGACATCTGGGTCGCCACGGCCGACGCCGAAGGGGTGCCGTGTCTGGTTCCGCTGTGGTTCGTCCGGCACGACGAGGCCGTTTGGCTGTGCACCCGGCTGACCAACCCCACCGGCCGCAATCTGCGGGACGGCCGGCGGGCCCGGCTGGCCCTCGGGGACACCCGGGACGTCGTGCTCGTCGACGGTGAGGTGGAGACCTTCACATGCGCCGGGGTGCCGCCCGCCGCGGCCGAGGCGTTCCTCGCGAAGACCGGCTGGGATCCGCGCGAGGACCACGCGTCGTACGCGTTCTTCCGGGTGCGGCCGCGTGCGGTGCAGGCGTGGTGCGAGGTGCAGGAGCTGCCCCGCAGGCATCTCATGCGGGACGGGGTCTGGGCGCTCTAGCCGGTCGCCCCGGCCCTCTGCCGCGGTGCGCCCAGCCGGTCCAGCTCCTCATCGGTGAGGCGGATGGCACCCGCCGCCACGTTCTCCGCGAGGTGCTCGGGGTTGCCGGTGCCGGGGATGGCGAGGACGTGCGGGCCCTGGTGCAGCGTCCAGGCGAGGCGGATCTGCGCGGGGCTCGCACCGTGGGCGCGGGCCACGGCTCGCACCTCCTTGTCGTGGGCGGTGGTGGCACCCTGCTCCCCGCCCTCGCCGGCGACGGCGTAGAACGGCACGAAGGCGATGCCCTGTTCGCCGCAGATCCGCAGCAGTTCGTCGGACGCCGGGTCGGGACGGTCGAGGGCGTACCGGTTCTGCACGCAGACCACGGGCGCGATGGCCTGTGCCTCGGCGAGGTGGCGTGGCTCGATGTTGGAGACCCCCAGGTGCCGGATCAGACCCGTCTCCCGGAGCTGTGCGAGGGCCCCGAAGTGCTCGGCGATCGAGTCGTACTTCGGCATCCGGCGCAGGTTGACGACGTCCAGGTGGTCGCGGCCGAGCTGGCGCAGGTTCTCCTCGACGTGGCCGCGCAGATCCTCGGGGCGGGCCGAGATGCCCCACTCCCCGTCGTGGGTCCGGTGCGGGCCCACCTTGGTGACGATGACGAGGTCGTCTGGGTAGGGCCCCAGCGCGGTGTTGATGAGCTCGTTCGCGGAGCGCAGCGACGAGAAGTAGAAGGCGGCGGTGTCGATGTGGTTCACACCGAGGTCGACCGCCTTGCGCAGGACGGCGATCGACCGGTCGCGGTCGCTCGGTGTGCCGTGGTGGAAGGCGGCGCTGCCCGTCAGCCGCATCGCGCCGTAGCCGAGGCGGTGGACGGGCAGGTCGCCGAGTTTCCAGGTGCCCGCGGCGTCCGCGGTGATCGTCTGTGAGCTCATCGGCGGAGTCTCACACACGCCGTGCGGACGGGCTCAGTCGTTTACGGATACGTGTACGAGTTGAGGGTGGCCACGGCGGAGGCCGGGTTGCCCCGGTCGTAGTGGTCCACGGCGAGGAAGTTGGGCTTCTTGCGGGCGGCCGGCTGGCAGAACCGCCGGGCGCGGTCGGCGAGTTTGGTGTTGTCCGTGGTGGCCGTGGAGGTGATTCCGGCGTCGCGGAAGTGGTTCATGACGAACAGCGGGCGGAAACCGGGTTCGGTGCGGGTCAGCGGGATGTTCGTGCCGGCGTCGTACCAGCGGCTGTAGCAGGACCAGTCGGAGGAGCCGATGCCCGAGCCCATGGACCAGTAGTTCTCGACGGTCCATTCGCGCTGGTACATGACGCCGAAGCTGTCCCGGGTCAGGCCCGCCGCCTGGTCGGCGGAGCGACTGTGGTCGGTGAAGATCAGCAGCCGGTCGCCGGCCGCGGCCAGGTCCGCCATCGTCGGCCAGCCGTTCTGCCGTACGCCGGTGCTGTCGGGCCGGTACAGCACGTCCGACAGGCCGTTGACGCGGGCGAGTTCGGCGCGCAGGACGCCCGGGTCGACGTAGTCCTCCAGGAAGACGGTGACGAACTGGTCGGGATGGGCCTTGAGGAAGTCCACCATGCGCTGGAGGTCGACCCAGAGGGCGACCGGCCTGCTGACGAGGGTGCAGCTGTTGTGGCAGAGGATCGCGCCGTCGGGGGTCTGGTGGACGTCGAGCATGAATCCACGCACTCCGTCGGTGAGTTGCCGCTCGATACCTCGGGTCTGGTTGGGCACGAGGTTGATGAAGGGCGGTGCGAAGCCGCCGTCGACGCCGTTGGCGTAGGCGTTGTGAGAGGTGAGGAACGTGACCTGGTCCAGGGTGCGTTGGCCCTGCGGCGGCATGGGGCCGGTGGCGGGGTCGACGGGGGTGAGGTACCACGCTGCGAGGTCGCCCGCGCCGCCGACGGCGAGCCGGGCGGGGTAGGTGGCGCCGGACGGCTTGGGTGCCACCGTGAGGTGGCGCGCGGTGCCCGGGGCCTTGAGGGTGTAGCGGTCGGTGCCGGCCGGGGCGATCTCCCAGACGGCGTCCGCGCTCGTACAGGCGACGGCCGCGGCCTGGTCGCCGTTGCGGCCGAGGCAACTGCCCGGTGTGTCGGTGTTCTCCAGCAGGTGGTCCGGCCCGTTCGCCTTCAACTGCCACTGCTGGCGGTCCTCGTTGCCGCGGGGTCTGTGCTGCTCGACCGCTCCGCCGCTGTCGGCCGCGTTGAGCCCGGTCGTGGCGCTCTGGACGTAGTACGTGCCCGGGGCCGGGACGGCGGCGGCAGTGGCGGGCGGCGGGGCCACGACCGCGGCGGCCAGCGCGGCGGTCGTGGCGAACAGGACGTGGGGGGTGCGCAGTCGCATGAGGGATGTCCTTCCTCGTACCGATCAGGAGTGGTCTGATCAGGTGCATGACATCCTGCATGACACCACGCCCTGGGGTCCGGCGTCAGCAGTAGAGGTTGCCGCCGGGTGACGTCCCGAGGATCTGCGTGAACCGCTGGTAGTTGTTGACGCGGCTCTGCACCTGCGCCGGGTTCTTGCCGTCGCACTCCAGGGAGCCGTTGATGCTGCGGATGGTCTGGCCGAAGCCGGCGCTGTTCACCATGGCGTTGTGCGGGGTCATGGTGCCGGGGCCGGTCTGGGTGTTCCAGTACCACAGGGCCGTCTTCCAGGCGACGGCCGAGTCGTTCTGGACCAGCCAGGGGTTGTTCAGCAGGTCGATGCCGAGCGCGTCGCCCGCGGCCTTGTAGTTGAAGTTCCAGCTGAGCTGGATCGGACCGCGCCCGTAGTAGGCGGCCTGGCCGGCCGGACAGCCGTACGGCCGGCTCCAGTCGCAGTAGTGCGGGTAGTTGGCCTGGTTCTGCTCCACCACGTGCACCAGACCGCCGGTCTCGTGGCTGACGTTGGCGAGGAAGGCCGCGGCCTCCTGCTTCTTCACCGTGTCACTGCCGGTGTTGGCGAAGCCGGGGTAGGCACTGAGGGCCGCGGTGAGGCCGCTGTACGTGTAGAAGGAATTCCGGTTCGGGAACATCTGGTTGAACTGCGCCTCGGTGACAACGAAGCGCGCGTTGGGTGTGCCCGGCCCGCTGTCGCAGGCGTAGGGCTCCCAGTACCAGGTGCTGATGACCGGGTCGTAGCCCGGGTTGGCGTGCTCGGCGATGTACGCCTTGCCGTCGGTGTAGCGGACGATGTCGCCGGCCGCGTACGACTTGCCCGCCACCCAGTTCGGGTAGCTGGAGCACGCGGCGGCGGAGGCGTTCGAGGCGGGCAGCAGCACCGGGGCGGTGCCCGCGAGGGCGAGGGTGACCAGGACGGCGGACACACGGCGTCTCGACACGGGATCAACTCCTTTGCGGAGCACGGCCGCACCCGGCGGGGCAGGGCGAAGCTGAGCCTCGGCGCACGCGCCGGCCGGGCCGGTCACGGCGTGGGGGCGGCCGTGGTGGGGGGTTGTGGAGGCACACTCAACCGCGTTGGTCTGTACCAGTCAAGGGTGTAGACCAGTCATCCGCGTTCGCGGCTCTCGGGGGCTCACACGGGGGCCGACTCCGCCAGGGTCGCCGCGAGTCGGTCCAACAGGGACCGCAACAGTTCGTCGTCGTCGCCGAGCGTGGGCCGGCCGGCCCGGACCGCTCGGTCCACGCGCTGCCAGTACTCGCGGCCGCGCGGGGTGAGGTGGGCGAGGATGCGGCGGCGGTCGAACGGGTCGACCCGGCGGTGCAGGAGGTTCTGGTCGACGAGCTGGTCGACCAGCTTGGTCAGCGTCGGAGGCGGCAGGAAGGCGGCCTCCGCGATCGCCGTCATATGGCGCCCCTCGCCGTCGGAAAGCAGCGCCAGCACCCGCCACGCGTCGAGCGAGCAGCCCTCCTCCTCCAGAACGGCCTGCAGCCGCCCCGACGCGAGCCGCTCCGCCCGCGTCAGCAACTGCACCAGGTCGTCGGGCCGACGCAGGGGTGGGGTGGGCATGCCGCTCCTAGCTCAGAGGTGCGTCCATGGTAAGAGACGCACTGGAGTTCGTACGGTGGAGCCGGGATCATGACGCCATGTTCCGGCACGACCTCCCCGCGCCCGAGTGGTTCACGGCCGACGACTCCGTGCTCGGCGTGGCCCTCGTGTTTCCCCTGCGGGGGCCGGCCGGGATCTTCGGGCCGACGTGCGAGCTGTGCGCGCGGCTGGCCGCCGAGGAGGTCAACCGGGACGGCGGCGTGCTCGGCAGGGAGCTGCGGCTGGTGCCGGTCGACGGCTCGGGCCCGCCGCACGAGGTCGCCGGCCGGGTCGAGGCGCTGGTGGACCTGGGCGTCGTGCAGGGTGTCACGGGCTGGCACATCTCCTCGGTGCGCCAGGTGCTGGCGCCGAGGATCGCGCACCGCGTCCCCTATGTGTACACGGCACTGTACGAGGGCGGGGAGGACACGGCGGGCGTGTTCCTGACGAGCGAGACCCCGCGCGATCAACTGCGGCCCGCGATGGACCTGCTGGCGCACGAGCGCGGGGTGCGGCGGTGGTTCGTCGTCGGGAACGACTATGTGTGGCCGCGGCGTACGGCGCGGGCAGCGCGGGCGTACGCCCGCGCGTCCGGCGGGTGTGTGGCAGATGAGGCCTATCTCCCGCTCGGCACCGACGACTTCGAGCCGGTGCTGCGCCGGGTCGAGCGCGCGGACGCCGACGGGGTGCTGATGCTGCTCGTCGGCAGCGACGCGGTGCGCTTCAACCGGGCGTTCGCGGCGTACGGCCTGCACGCCCGCTGTCTGCGGCTGAGCACGCTGATGGACGAGAACATGCTGATGGCGAGCGGCCCGGCGGCCACCGAGGACCTCTACAGCACGGCCGGCTTCTTCGCCTCGCTGGCCAACCGGGACACCCTCGACTTCCACGGGCGGTACGCGGCCCGGTACGGCGTCGAGGCACCCGCCCTCGGCAGCCTCGGCGAGTCCTGCTACGAGGGCGTGCTGTTGCTGGCCGCGCTGCTGAGGAGGGCCGGGACGCTGGATGTGTCGTCGATCGGGGCGACTGCGGGCACGGTGTCGTACGAGGGCCCGCGCGGGCTGCTGCGTCTGAAGGGCAGTCATGTGCGCCAGCGCATCTATCTGGCCCGTGCCGACGGTCTCGACTTCGACGTGCTCACGGAGCTGGATGTCCGTCCCTGAAGGGGCTGTCCGCCCGGCGCCGCCGTACGAGCGCCTCTCTGCGGCGGTCGAGGAACGCCCGCTCCGCCGGGTTCTCCGCGATGGCGATGGCCGCCTGGTACGCCGCTACGGCCTCGGCTTCCCGGCCCAGGCGGCGCAGCAGGTCGGCGCGGACGGCGTGCAGGACGTGGTAGCCGGCGAGGTCGAGGGCGTCCACCAGGGCGAGGGCAGGCCCGGGGCCCTCGGTCTCGGCGACGGCGACGGCCCGGTTCAGGGCGACGACCGGGCTCGGGGCGAGGGTCATGAGCTGGTCGTACAGCTGCCGGATCTGGGCCCAGTCGGTGGCGTCCGCGCTCGGCGCGTCGCTGTGCACGGCCTGGATGGCGGCCTGGACCTGGTAGGGCCCGGGCCGGTCGCGGCGCAGGCAGCGGCGGACGAGTGTCTGCCCCTCGGTGATCAGCTCCCTGTCCCAGCGGGCCCGGTCCTGCTCGGGCAGCGGCACCAGTTCGCCCTGGTCGTCCTCGCGGGCGTCGCGGCGCGCCTCGGCCAGGAGCATCAGCGCGAGCAGGCCGGTCGTCTCGGGCTCGTCCGGCATGAGCGCGGCCAGGAGACGGCCGAGCCTTACGGCTTCGGCGCACAGGTCGGGCGAGCCCTCGTAGCCCTGGTTGAAGATCAGGTAGACGACGGCCAGGACCCCGTCGAGCCGGTCGGGCAGGTCGGCGTCGCGGGGCACCCGGTACGGGATCCCGGCGTCGCGGATCTTCGCCTTCGCCCGGACCAGCCGCTGGGCCATCGTCGGCTCCGGCACCAGGAAGGCGCGGGCGAGCTGCGCGGTGGTGAGCCCGCCGAGCAGCCGCAGGGTCAGGGCGACCCGGGCCTGGAGGGAGAGCGCGGGGTGGCAGCAGGTGAAGATCAGGCGGAGCCGGTCGTCGCGCACGGGACCCTCCTCGGGCGGTGCGTCGGAGGCGTGCAGCAGGGCGGCCTCGGCGTGCCGGGCCTGTCGGGACGACTCGCGGCGCAGCCGGTCGATGGCCCGGTTCCGGGCCGTGGTGATGATCCACCCGGCGGGGCTCGGCGGGACGCCGGTCTCCGGCCAGCGCCGCACGGCCTTGGCGAAGGCGTCCTGGACCGCTTCCTCGGCGAGGTCGATGTCGCCGAGGAAGCGGACCAGGACGGCGACCGCGCGGCCGTACTCGGCGCGGAAGACCGCCTCGACGTCCACGCCCATCAGCCGGCGTCCCCCATGAAGGGGCGCACCTCGATCGGCAGGGTGGTGGCCAGGGCCGCCTTGCGCCCCCATTCGAGGGCGGCGTCCAGGTCGGGTGCCCTGACGAGGCAGATGCCGCCGAGCATCTCCTTGCCCTCCGCGTACGGGCCGTCGGTGATCAGGACGTCGCCGTCGCGGGGCCGCAGCACGGTGGAGGACTCCGGGCCGTGCAGTCCTCCTGCGAAGACCCAGGCGCCCGCCTCGCGCAGCTCCTGGTGGAAGGAGTCGAGGTTCTCGCCGATCTCCGCGAGGACCTCGGGGGCGGGTGGATCGCCGACCGGCTGCATCACACTGAGCAGGTAGTACTTCATGACGGCCTCCATGGCGTCCGGGTGTCGGGCTGTCGAGGTAGGGGGGTGTCGGGGTGTCCTTGCACCTCCTACACGAACGACACGCCCCCGGATCGACACCCCGCGCCGCGCGACCGGGAGAATTTCTCCCATGACCACCACACCCCATCCCCTCGTCACCCGCGCACAGCGACTGGCGCACGATCTCCTCGTCCCGCATGCCGAGCGCGTCGACCAGGAGGGTGTGCCGGCGAGCCATATCGCGGCCGTGAAGCGGTCGGGGCTGCTCGGCGTGGGCGCGCCGGAGGAGTACGGCGGGGCGGACGCGCCCGTCGGCGTGGCGCGGGAGACCGCGGAGATCCTGGCCGGGGCGTGCTGCTCCACATGGTTCGTGCAGACACAGCACCACACTCCGGTGAAGCTGATCGCCACATATGACTCGCCCGTCCGCGAGAAGTTCCTGCGTCCGCTGGCGACCGGCGAGGTGATGGCCGGTATCGCGTTCGCCCATGTCCGCGCCTTCCCCCGCGTCTCTGTGCGGGCGGTTCCCGAGCGGGGCGGCTGGCGCTTCGAGGGAACGGTGCCCTGGTTCACGGGCTGGGGTCTGAACGACGTGATGCTGCTGGCCGGTGTGACGGACGCGGCCGAGGTGGTGTTCGTCCTCGCCGAGGCCCGCGAGCAGCCGGGGCTGTCTCCGTCGGCGCCGATGCGGCTCGCGGCCCTCACCGCCGCCCGTACGGTCTCTCTGGAACTGGACGGCCTGTGGGTGCCGGACGAGGCCGTCGTGTTGCGTGTGCCGCAGAAGGAGTTCGCCCTGGTCGACCTGCCCAGGGCCGCCAACGCCAGTCCGGCCGTCTTCGGAGTGGCGTACGCGGCGCTGGACCTGGTGGCGGATTCCCCGGACGGCCAGGAGCCGGCCCGCTCGCTGCGGGCCCGGATCGACGAGGTCCGGCAGGAGGCCTACACACTGGCCGACCATCCGGTCCCCCACGAGTGCGTCCCGGAACGACTGGCCGTCAAGACACGCGCGTACGACCTCATGCGCGCGGCCACGACCGCGGCGGTCGTGGCCGGGGGCGGCCGGTCCATGGCCCTGGACAGCCGGGCGCAGCGGCTGGCCCGCGAGGGGATGTTCCTGCTGGTGCAGGGCCAGACGGCCGAGGCACGCCGGACGCACCTCGGGTCGCTGGCGTCCGGCTAGCCGAGCTGAGGCAGGAGCGGCTTGTCGGTCGGGCTTCCGGCCGGGGACGGCGCCTTGTCGCAGAACTCCGCTTCGATCACATCGACATAGAGCGATCCGTTCTGGAGCCAGTCACCGTTGATGTTGAACGTCAGCTGGTGCCTGCCGTCCTGTGTGCCCACCATCGCGGACAGCGAGCCGTTGGTACGGCCGGACTTGCCCACCACCTTCACCCCGCAGGACAGCTCCGCGAACTCGACCCCGAGCCCGAACCCCAGCCCCTCCCCCGACGGGACCTCGTCGAGCATTTCCTTCATCTGGGCAGGTGGCAGCAACTTGCCCGTCATCAGGGCTCGTTGGAAGCGGTTGAGATCGCCGCTGGTGGAGATGACGTCGCCGGCCGCGCCCAGCCAGGTCATGTTCTGTTCGGTGGCGTCATGGATCTCGGCGTCCGGCGCTTCCTCATGGAGCCGGGAGTAGCCGACGGGGTGCGGGTTCGGCATCCTCGGCGACGTCCCGGGGAAGGACGTCCCGCGCAGCTTCAGCGGCCGGATGACGCGACGGGTGATCTCCCGCGCGTAGGAGCGGCCCGTCGCCTTCTCGATGACCATCCCGGCGATGACGAAGTTGGTGTTCGAGTACACCGGCGCCGTCTCCGGGTCGGGCAGTGGCGGGTACTTCAGCGCGATCGCCACGAGTTCCTCGGGCGTGTGGGTGTCGTACCGGTGCTCCGGGAAGCCGGGGCCGGCGGCGTCGTGGATGAACGCGGGGTCGTCGGTGTAATTGGCGATGCCGCTGGTGTGGTTGAGGAGCCGGCGCAGGGTGATCCCGTTTCCGTCGTAGCCGTTGCCCCGCACCAGGCCGGGCAGCCACGATTCGACGGTGTCGTCCAGGCTCAGTCTTCCTTCGGCCTCCAACTGGAGCAGGACGGTCGCGACGAACGTCTTGGTGATGCTGGCGCCGCGGAAGTGGTCGGCGGGCGAACGCTCGCGGCCGGTGCCGGTGTCCGAGTGACCGGACACGGCCGACCAACTCTCCTTGCCGTCACGGACCTCGGCCGCCACGCCGGGCAGTCCGCCCTTCTCGACCAGATTCCGCAGTGCGGTTCGGGTCGCCTCGTGGCCGTGCTCGGACTGTGCTGCCTGTGCGGACGGGGCGAGGGCCGCCGTTCCGGCGGACAGTGCCATGGCCAGAGCCAATAAGACGGTGTGTGCGGCCCGCTGCTTCATGCGTGTATGCCTCCTGGTCACCGAGGGGCAAGGCCTGCCCCTCGGTGCGGATGACGCCGAAGTCGGGCTCCAGGGTTGATCTTTGGAGAGTCGGAGACGTCAGCCCGCCACTGCCAGCAGCGGGGTGCGGCCGAGCGCCGCGGAGAACTGGTCCACCACCTGGGTGAGTGCCTCGGCGGCGGCCGGCGCGACGGTCAGGGTGCCGTCGTCCTGCACGGCGAGGTCCTTGTCGAGGGTGAACCAGCCCTGCACGGTGTGGGCCGCGCCCATGGAGGTGAGCACCGGGCGCAGCGCGTAGTCGATGGCCAGGACATGGGCGATGCTGCCACCCGTGGCGAGCGGCAGCACGGTCTTGCCGGTGAGGGCGTACTGCGGGAGCAGGTCCAGCAGGGCCTTGAGGACACCGGAGTAGGAGGCCTTGTAGACGGGTGTGCCGACGACGACGCCGTCGGCACGCGCGAACAGTTCGGTGGCCTCGACGATCGCGGGGTGCCGGAAGTCCGCGCCGAGCAGGGCCTCGGCGGGGATGGTGCGGACGTCGAGCGGGATGACGTCATGGCCCTGGGCGGCCAGCCGCTCGTCAAGGTGGCGCAGCAGTCGGCTGGTGCGGGAGGAGGCGGAGGGGCTGCCGGAGACGGACAGGACGGTGGCCATGGATTCTCTTTCCGGGGAGAAGGCGCGACTGCGCGCGGCAGAGCCGTAATCGGGGACGCCGGGTTGAGCCGCGTTCTGCCACGTCCCGCGGTGTTCGAAGGACGTGACAGAGCGACGAATTCAGGCGTGCGGGGAAGCTGCGAGCGGGAAGGCTCAGGCTGCTGCGCGACAGGAAGCGCTGGAGACGCGTGCGAGGTCGACGTGGCGTCGCCGCGTGAGGTCCAGTCGCATGGTCATGCCATGGATCGTCGCAGCGGGGGACGAGGACCGTCAAGGAACGCGCGGCTCATCTCGTATCCCGGACCCCGGATTCCAGCCGGACTCAGGCGTCGTCGTCCGACGGAACCACCACGAGGAAGGCGTCCGACTCCAGGTCCATCACGACGGTGGCGGGCTCACCCTCGGCGCGGCAGCGTGCCGCGTACTCCTCCGCCGGCCACGATCCGCGCGGGGCTCCCGCCGGGAACCGCTCCAACACCTTCGCGCTGATCGCCGTAGACATGTCCGCTGCCCTCCGCTGTCCCGCGCCGCCCGCCGGGCGACGTCGATCGGTCACTGCCGTATCCCTCCGGTTGCCCGCGATCCGCCCGGACATGTACCGCCCGGTAGGAGTCCACACCCCCGCACAACCCCTACACATAAAGGAAAAATAAGAGCAGAATGTGCTTACGCGGCGCTTACCGCATACCCCACCAGACGCGGTCGCCCTGTAAGACGAAGGAGACGAGTCATGGCCAACGTCTCGCCCACCAGAGGTGACATCACCAGCCACCCTGATGCCTCCGAGATGCGGGATCGGTATGCCCGCATGCTCGGTGGACGCGATGTGGCGCTCGTGGACGGACCGGTGTTCCTGCTGGGTCTGTACTGCGCGGCCTCCCCGTGGATAGTCCATTACACGACCAGTCAGCCGCCGCTCGTGACGCACAACCTGATCATGGGGATCGCGATCGGTCTGCTGGCGCTCGGGTTCACTCGTGCTCCGGAGCGTATGTACGGGCTGAGCTGGGCCATGTGCGCCCTCGGGGTGTGGATGATCGTCTCGCCGTGGATCGTCGGCGAGAGCCCGGACGCCGGGGTCGTGTGGAACAACATCATCATCGGTGCACTGGCCGTGATCCTCGGCCTGGTGTGCGCCGGCACGGCGGCGAAGGCCTCCCCGAAGCCGTAGCCCCCCGCCGGAAGGGAAACGAAGGCCGGTCCGCGCTCCCGGACCGGCCCTTTCGCGTCCGCACCCGCGCCGGGAACGGCCAAGCGGCGCTGGACCCGGAGTGTCCGGGCCGCCAGGGGGCAGACGCACTGCAGCGGGGGTCCTGAGGAGGAGGGGCGGAGATGGAAGTCGACGGCATCATCAGTGCCATCGTGATCGGCATCGTCATCGGCGTCCTGGGCCGGCTCGTGGTCCCGGGCCGTCAGCGCATCGGAATTCTGTGGACGATCGTCGTCGGCATCATCGCCGCGCTGATCGGCTCCGCACTCGCCGGCGCCTTCGGCGTGGCCGACACCAAGGGTGTCGACTGGGTCGAATGGCTCATCCAGATCGGCCTCGCCGCGCTCGGCGTCGCCGCGCTGGACCGTTCGAAGGCAGGCCGCTGACGGCGTAGCGAACGACGGCGTATATCGACAGTACGTGCGCGACACCAGGAGTTGACCGGAACCGGTGTGTCACGGCCCTGCGGCCCGGCGCACCGGAGCCGGACCCGGCCGGTACTCCCCCGGCGTCAACGGCCCGCCGACCGCATCGCGGCGAGCCCCTCGCCGCTGGACGCGTAGCGCGCAGTCCAGCCCAGTTCGCGTTCCGCCTTGGCGCAGGACACCCGGAGCCGCGACGCCATCACGGTGTGCGCGTACGACATGGGCTTCATCAGCCACAGCGGCACCATCATCGGCTTCGGCAGTCCGAACGTCTCGGCCACGCTCTCGATGTGGGCGCGGAAGCCGAGCGGTGTCCGGTCCGCGATGTTGTACGCCTGCCCCGGCCGGCCGCGCTCCACGGCGGCGGCCACCGCGCGGGCGGCATCGGTGAGCTCCACCCACGGCAGTACCCGGTCGCGGTCCCCGGGCATCGGCAACCGCCTCCGGCGCAGCAGCGGCAGCAGGGTGTCGGTGCCGCCGGGGCCGTAGAACAGGCCGAAGCGGAGCGCGACGCCCTCCAGTGCCTCCGACTCGAAGGTGAGCCGCTCCTTGGTCCGCATGCCGGCGATGTGCTGCTCCAGCTGCGGTGTCCTGCCGAGCGGGCCGAAGGGGTCGTCCTCGGTGAGCGGGCGGTCGCCGTGGTCCCCGTAGCCGTAGCCGAAGACGATCGACTCCGCGACGAAGCGGCGGGCACCGGTGACGCGGGCGGCCTCGACGAGGTGGGCCGTGCCCTGGGTGCGCAGCGCGTCGGTGGCGTCCATGTCGCGGTCGCGCATCGGGGGCTTGCGCAGGGCGGTCGCGGCGTGGATCACGGTGTCGAAGTGGTGCCCGTCGACGGCGCGCAGCAGCGCGTCGCGGTCCATGAGGTCGGCGCGGATGCCGTTGTCCCGGCTCCGGCCGAGTCCGGTGACCTTGTGGCCCTCCTCGGTGAGCGCGTGGGTGATGTGCCGGCCGAGGACACCGCTCGCGCCGGCGAGGAGGATGCTCTGGTGCTTCTGGTTCGTCGTCATGACCATGCGACGGATCGGACGGGTGTGGATGTGACATCCGACGGCGACCGGGCGGCGCGATGTCCGGTGGGGCCGTACGCCCCGCCCGCCGTACAGTCCTGCTGATCACTTCGTCACGAGGAAGGGCCCGGCACCATGGTCGTGAAGGACACGGAACTGCCTCACCTGCGTCGCTGCGTGGAACTCGCGGCCGAGGCACTGGACGCCGGGGACGAACCGTTCGGTTCGGTGCTGGTGGGGAGGGACGGCACGGTGCTCGCCGAGGACCGCAACCGCGTGGCCTCGGGCGACCGCACCCGGCATCCCGAGTTCGAGCTGGCCCGCTGGTCGGCCGCCCGTCTCACGCCCGAGGAGCGGGCGGCGGCCACGGTCTACACCTCCGGCGAGCACTGCCCGATGTGCGCGGCGGCGCACGCCTGGGTCGGTCTGGGACGCATCGCCTATGTCGCCTCGTCCGAGCAACTCGTGTCCTGGCTGGGCGAGTTGGGCGTCCCAGCACCCCCGGTGCGGACACTCCCCGTCCATGAGGTGGCACCCGGTGTGATCGTGGACGGTCCGGTGCCCGAACTGACGGAACGGATCCGGGATTTGCACGTGCGGTTCCATAGCGGGCGCGGCTGAGTCGCCCCTGATCCCCCCGCCCGCCCGAGATGCAGGGCCGCATGGGCGAATCTACGATCGAATTCAACTGGAGTCTCCCGGGCGTCACTGGCATCGATCACCTCAACGGGACCCTGACCCGGCTGTCCGAGCGCTTCCCGCTGCGGCTGAAGGGCTGAACGGCCATGACGACGCACAACGACGACGTGGACTGGGACCGCTGGCCGGTCGCGGACTACCTCGCGGAGAAGTACCGCGAGGTGCATCCCTCGGACGCGGCGATCATCGCGCACCACAGCGCCTTCTACCGGCGCATCCCGCCCGGCGGCATCGACCGCTCGGTGGAGTTCGGGGCGGGCCCCAACCTCTACCCGCTGATCCTCGCGTCCGCCGCGTGCCGCAGGATCGACGCCGTGGAGGCGGGGGCGAGCAGCGTCGCCTATCTCCAGGAACAGATCTGTCACCGCCTCGACGCGAGCTGGCTCCCCTTCCACGCGCTGTGCCGGGAGCTCAACCCCGACGTGCCGGCGACCCTGGCCGGGGCGCTGGCTCCGGTGAACGTCGTCCACGCCGACGTCCGGACCCTGCCGCCCGGCTTCTACGGACTCGCCTCCATGCACTTCGTCGCCGAGGGCGCCACGGAGGACTTCGCCGAGTTCGCCGACTTCTGCCGCACCTTCGTCCGCACGGTCACGCCCGGCGGCCACCTGGTCGCCGCCTTCATGGAGAACCTGCCGACCTACCGCATCGGCCCGGCGTCCCGCTGGCCGGGCTGCCCGGTGAACCCGACGACGGTCACCGAGGTCTTCACCCCTCTGACCCACGACCTGGACGTATCCCACATCGACACCGACCGCACCCTGCCGGACCACGGCGACTCCGGAATGGTGCTGCTCACGGGGGTGGCGGAGCCGCTCTGACGACACGATTCCGCCGGCCGCCGACGCTTGCACGGGCCTCGACTGCGCACACCGGGCACCGCCGCCTGCGACATCTGCCCGTCCGGCGACCCGATACACCGCCCGACGGCGCACTGACGACGCCGATGCGGCCGACCACCGGCCGGACCGCGGCCCCACCAGCTCGGGTCCGGCGAGCTCGGAGCGTCGCCGCTCCCGGGCCCGGAAGGAATGTCGAGTGCCGCCGCCCAGGCGACGCCGCGGGCACCACACAGCCCCCGGGCCCCGCAGCGGCACCGCATGCCTCCGCCCAACGGGAACCGAAACGCTGCGCGGCTTCCCACACGAGAGCGCCACGACGTAGCACCACTCGGCAACGCCGCCAGGATGCCCCGGCTCGCGGCCCCGCCGTCCGGTGTCGCCTGCCACCGGACGGCGGGGCCGCGAGGGCGCTGTCGTTTCCGGGCAGGGGAGCGGGATCGCGTGTCAACGCGCCGAGGGACCGCCAGGGCTCCGCCGCGTCAGCGTCGCTGCGCGCCGTCCGTCGCCGGGCGGAATCGCCGGCGCAGCACCACTCCCCCGAGCACCAGCGCCGCGCTCGCCGCGACGGCCGGCAGGGTGTGGTCCGAGCCTGTGTGGGCGAGGGCGCCCGTGGCCTGCGGCACGGAGTGCGGGACAGGGGCAGGGTCGGGGGCGGGGTGCGCCCGGGGCGGGACGGACGGCTTCGGGGCCGCCGGCTTCGGAGGGTGGTGGGGGCGGACCGGCCGGCCTCCGGAGGTGTTGGAGGACTGGTTGCCGGTCGCCGCGTTGCCGATGCCGACCACGTTCACGCTGTTGCCGGTGACGTTGACCGGGACATCGACCGGCAGCTGTACGCCGTTGCCGGAGACCACGCCCGGCGAATCCTTTCCGCTGCTCTCGGCGACCGCACCGCCGGGCTTGCCCGGCCGGCCCGCCCGCCCGTCGCCCTTGTTCGCGCAGCTGTTGCCCGCGGCGGGGTTCAGGACCCCCACCACGTTCACCGTGTTCCCGCACACGTTCACCGGGACATGCACCGGCAGCTGAACGGTGTTGCCGGAGACCACCCCGGGCGAACCGGCCGCCGATCCGTCCGCCGCGGAATCCGCGTACGCGGGGACGGCCATGGCCATCGCGCCCGAGGCGGCGGCGACGGCGAACACACCGTTTCGGGTAACCCGTCTCATAGGTTCCCTGCCTTCCAGACATCGTCGCGGGCACTCACCCGCACGGGATAGAACGCGGGGCGCACGATCCGAGTTATGGCTTATCGGCCTTTCACTCCATCGAGCGGCCCGGTTGTCGAACTAGCGGTAAAGCCCTTCGTATGCGGCACGGAGCAGCGCACTCCGAGGCACTGCGAGCCGCCGCACCCGCCCGGAGGCGGCGCTTCAGGGGCCCGCTTATGGTGGGCGAGGGCGCCGGTTCCCGGTCCGCTGTGGGGCGCCCCTGGAGGCATTGATGCTGGCCAAGCTGTCCACGCACCTCTCGATCCGGCGCTGCGCGGTCACCGGCGTGGCCGGGCTGGCCCTGCTGGGCGCGGGCCTGCCGGCGGCCGACGACCCCCCGCCCGGTTTGTCGCGCTTCTACGACCAGAAGGTCAAGTGGTCGCCGTGCGAGGGCATGGACATGCCCAAGGATCTGCAGTGCGGCAAGGTCACCGTGCCGCTCGACTACGCCAGGCCCGAGAAGGGCACTCTCGATCTCGCCGTGGCCCGCTACCGGGCCACGGGCAAGTCCCGGGGCTCGGTGCTGCTGAACTTCGGCGGACCGGGCGTCCCGGGCGTGACCCAACTCGCCCTCGGCGGCAAACACTTCATGGGCCTGACGAACGGCTACGACGTCGTCGGCTTCGACCCTCGCGGCGTCGGCCGCTCCGCACCGGTGAGCTGCGGAAACTCCTCCAACGGCGCACTGGACGCGACAGACGGGAACGCCGAGGTCGCCGATCCGCAGGCCGTGCTCGAGAAGCTGCGCGCGGCTGCGGCCGAGTGCGCCGAGCACTCGGGACCCGTGCTGCGTCACATGGGCACGGTGAACGCCGCCCGCGACCTGGACGTCATGCGCGACGCGCTCGGCGACGACAAGCTCAACTACCTGGGCTTCTCGTACGGCAGCCGGCTCGGGGCGGTCTACTCGGCCCGGTTCCCCGAGAAGGTCGGCAGGGTGGCGCTGGACGGCGTGGACACGCTGACCGAGCCGTTGTCCGAGCAGGGCATGGTGAGCGCCCGGGGACTGCAGACCGCGCTGGACAACTTCCTGACCTGGTGCACGGAGGACATCGCCTGCCCGTTCGGGCAGGATCCGCGAAAGGCCAGGGAACACGTCGTACAGGTGGTCCAGTCGCTCGACGAGGACCCGGTGCCGACGGACTTCGGCGAGGCCTTCTCCGGCCAGGACTTCGCGGGCGCGCTCGGGCAGGGCCTCTACAGCAGGGAGCTGTGGCCCTTGCTCCAGCGGGCGATCGCCCAGCTGCTCGAGGAGGGCGACACGCGTGGCCTGGAGGCCTTCGCGTCCGGAGGCGTCACGCTCCCGCCGCTGCGGGGCAAGCACCGCGGACTCGTCGACCCGGATGATGTGCCCCTGGACAACCTGCCGGCGGCGCTGATGGCGATCAACTGCGCGGACGATCCCGACCGCCCCGCCGCCGCGCAGGTCACCAAGGACCTCGGCCGGCTGCGCGCCCGCTACGAGCAGGCGTCACCGGTCTTCGGCCGGTACCGGCTCACCCAGGTGCTGCTGTGCTACGGCCGCCCCAAGGGCACCGACTTCATCCGCGACGAGGTCAAGGACGTCGACGCGCCGAGGATGCTGCTCGTCGGAACCCGTGGCGACCCCGCCACGCCGTACCGCTGGACGGTGGAGACGGCCGAGCGGCTCGGCTCGTCGGCCGTGGTGCTCGACAACCGGGGCGAGGGCCACACCGGCTACGGGTCCTCCAAGTGCGTGCACGCCAAGGTCGACGCCTTCCTGCTGTACGGCACCCTCCCCCCGGACGGCAGCTCCTGCGGCTCCGACCACGACACCGAGTGAGTCGCCGCTCCCCCACTCGAACCGGCGAACCGATTGCCCCAAATGCCCCAATCGCGAATCGGCTCTATCGTTCTGTCATGGAGCACGTTCTGAGTCCCGCGACCCTTGCCGAGCTGCGGCGCCCGCGCCCTTACCCCGCGGTCTCCGTGCTGACGCCGACCCACCGGCGCGAGCCCTACAACGCCCAGGACCAGGTCCGGCTGCGCAATGTCGTGGCCGAGGCCAAGAGGCAACTGGAGGTCGATCCCGCCGTCACCCGGGAACGCCGGGCCGAGGTCGGCCGGCACCTGGACCGGGCCCTGTCCGAGGTCGATCTCACGCACGCCGAGGACGGCCTGGTGATCTTCGCGGCCCCCGGTGAGCACCAGGTGTGGTCACTCGCCCGGTCCGTACCCGAACGCGTGGTGCTCTCGGACACCTTCCTCACGCGGAATCTGGTCTCCGCCCAGACGGCCGGGCGGCCGTTCTGGGTGCTGTCGCTCGCCGCGGACCGCGTCACGCTGTGGAACGGCGGGGCCGACCGGGTCGTCGAGGCGCGCGTCGGCGGCTTCCCGCTGACCAGGCGCGTGGAGAACTTCGACCCCGAACGGCTGCAGCGGATCGGCGACACGCCGAGCGCCTTCCGGGAGGAACGCACCCGCCAGTTCCTCCGCGAGGCCGACGCCGCGATGAACGCCGTCCTGCGGGACCACCCGCGACGGCTGTACGTCACCGGCGAGCCGGCCGCCCTGTCCCTGATCGACGAGGCCGGCACCACCGCCAGGGGCGCGGTGCACGTTCCGCACGGCGGCCTCGCCCACGGGAACCCCGACACCGTGTGGCAGGCCATGCGGCCGGTGATCGAGGCGGAGGCCCGCCGGAGCACGGACGCCGTGAGCCGCGCCCTCGAAACGGCCCGCGGACGGCGGGAGTTCGCCGCCGGAGTCGACGAGCTGTGGCAGAGCGCCCGGGACGGCCGCGTCCGGCTGCTGGCCGTCGAGGAGAACTACCGCGTGACGGTCCGCGACGCCGGGGATCATCTGATCCTCACCGAGAGCGGCGACCTCGACTCCCGCGAGGACATCGTGGACGAGATCGTCGAGCAGTGCCTGGAGACCGGCGCCGACGTCCGCTTCGTGCCGGACGGCGCGCTCGGTGAGGCGGACGGCATCGCCGGGGTACTGAGGTACTGAAGAGCTCGAACACAGGGCCGTCGAACACGCGCGGCACCGGGGCGCGACGTTACCCACGGGTCGTCAAATACCCTGTGTAACCTACGACTTGGGCATCCGGTCGGCACACTTCGCGCCTACCTCGGAGTAACTCCGCGAGACTGTGGCATATGCCAGAAGCACCACCGTATCGTGTGTTGCCGAATCCCTTACAGGGCGTCGCGGGCTGTGCGACAGTCGTAACGGTCCCTCCGTCCGCCCTGGTCGTACCGTCCCCGCATCGGAGTGCGTCATGCCGTCCCACCTCTCCGCGGACCGCCCAGCCGCCCAGCCGCCCGGACGCGGCTCGGTCGACGCGCTCATATCGCAGACGCGGCGGCTCAAGGGCGACATGGACGCGGTGCGGCGCGACGCCGAGGGGGACGGATCGGATCACCCGCGGGGTCGCTGGCAGCGCGCCCTGTACGACCTGGCCCTGCACCAGCTCAACGACCTCGACGAGCATCTGGCGCAGCTGCGGGACGGCCCGCCGCCCGCGGCGGCCCCCCTGGAACCCGCCATGCCCCCGCAGGGCTCGCTGCTCAGCCGGGTCGGCAGCGCCGAGTGGAACCTGCTGACGGACGAGGCCAGTTGGTCCGGGGAGCTCTACCAGATCCTGGGCCGCGACCCCGACGCCCCGCCGCTCACCCTCGACGAGATGCCGTCCCTGGTCCTGGACGAGGACCGGCCGAAGCTGACGGCGATGGTCACGAACTGCCTCGTCGACGCCCGGCCCATCGACGGCGAGTTCCGCATCGCACGCCGGGACGGCGACGTCCGGACCGTGCACATGATGGGCGAACCGGTGCTCGACACTGACGGCAGCACCGCCTCGATGTGGGCCGTGCTGCGGGACGTCAGCGAACTGCGCCGCAGCCAGCGGGTGGTCAGCGAGACCCGTGACTCGCTCCACCACCAGGGGCATGCCGCGCGGACCGAACACCGGCTCGCGGTCGAGTTGCAGGAGGCCGTGCTTCCGCCGTGGCGCGGCTCCCTGCGGCTCCCGCACCGGAGCCCAGGGACCCTCGACCTCGCCGCCCACCACCTGCCGGCGTCCACGAACACGCTGATCGGCGGCGACTGGTACGACGCGCTCGAACTGACCGACGGCGAAACGCTCCTGAGCGTCGGCGACCTCACCGGACACGGAGTCGGTGTCACCTCGAACATGACCATGCTGCTCGGCGCCGTACGCGGCATGGCGATGGCCGGCGCCCCGCCAGGACAACTGATGGCCTGGCTCAACCAGTTACTCGACGCCACCGTGCAGCCCGCCCTCGGCAGCGCCGTCTGCTGCCGCTACCGGCCCGGGACCCGCACCCTGGTGTGGGCGCAGGCCGGGCACCCCGCCCCGCTGCTGTTCCGCGACGGGACGGGGCGCGTCCTGGACACACCGGACGGCGTCCTGCTCGGCGCCACCTCGGGCGCCGTCTACGGACAGGCCGAAGAGACCCTCGAGGTGGGCGATCTGCTGCTCCTGCACACCGACGGGCTGGTACCCGGGCACACCGGAGCGGCGGCCGTGAACCTCCTCCTCGATCTGGCCCCGCGCCTGACCGGGAACCGCACCGCGGAGGACTGCATGACGACGGTCGTCCAGGAGTTCGGCGAGAGCGCGCGCCAGGACAACGCCTGTGTGCTCGTCGCCAAGGTCACGGCATAGGAAGCTCAGGCCCGCGCGCTGTTGCCGCCCCTGCCCTTCGGCTTCGGAAGAGCGAGCTTGATCTCCTCCCGCAGCTCCTGGATCCTCGGATATCCGGCGTACTCGGCGGTGAGCCGGTACATCTCGCGCAGCCGGTCCCAGGTGCGGTGGGAGGAGTTCGATCCCATCGACACCAGGGCCAACCGCGCGTACCGGTCCGCCTGTTCGGGGTCGTCCGCGATGAAGCAGGCCGACGCCATCGACAGATAGTCGAAGATCTTCGACCGCTGCCGGCCGTCGATCCGCAGGGCCAGCGCCTTCTCCGCGTAGTGCTGGGCATGCGCGGACGCACCCGGCTCGAACTCGGCGAGCGTGCGGTAGGCCAGGGCCTGCATGCCGTAGAGGTCCTCCTCCTTGAAGGTCTGCATCCAGTCCGGCGGTGGTACGTCGGCCTTGTCGGAGACGAACAGGTCCTCCGCCTGCCCGAGCGTGCGGCGCATGGCCTGGCCCTTGCCCATGGCGGCCTGTGCCCAGGCCTCGATGGTGCAGAGCATCGCCCGGGTGCGGGGCAGTACGTCGTCGCCCGAGCCGGACGTGGCGAGCCTCATCAGGTCCAGGGCCTCGTCCGGCTTGCCCAGATGGACCATCTGGCGGGCCGCACGGGAGAGTGCCTCGCCCGCGCGGGGCCGGTCCCCGCCCTCCCGGGCCGCGTGCGCGGCGATGACGAAGTACTTCTGAGCCGTGGGTTCCAGGCCGACGTCGTGCGACATCCAGCCCGCGAGGACGGCCAGGTTGGCGGCGACGCCCCACAGGCGCCGCTGGAGATGGGGTGGGTGACGGTAGGCGAGCATGCCGCCCACCTCGTTGAGCTGGCCCACCACGGCCTTGCGCTGGAGCCCGCCGCCTCGGGCGGCGTCCCAGGCACGGAACACCTCGACCGAGCGCTCCAGTTCCTCGATCTCCTGCGACCCGATGGGGGCGGCCTCGTAACGGTCGAACCCAGCGGGGTCGGCGTGCAGGGACGGATCGAGGTCGGGAGCGTCGACAGCCAGGGCAGGGTCGGTGTGCAGCCAGTCGTACATGGCGCTGCTGAGTGCGGATCCCGCGGCGAGCGCGGCGCCCGCGCCCACCAAGCCGCGTCGGTTGAGCATGAGGTCCATTCCCGTGAATTCGGTGAGGACCGCGGCGGTCCGCTCGGGCGCCCACGGCACACCGTCGGGAGGCTCCGCGCTCCCGCCGCTTGGCCGTTTCCCCGCACGCCCGTGCCGGACCAGACCGAGGTCCTCGATGGTCACGACACGGCCGAGACGCTCGGTGAACAGAACCGCCAGCACCCGCGGCACCGGATCGCGCGGGATCTCTCCCGTGTCGATCCAACGCCGCACCCGGGAGGTGTCGGTCGAGAGCTGGGGGTGGCCCATGGCCGCCGCCTGCCGGTTGACCAGCCTCGCGAGTTCGCCCTTCGACCAGCCGGCCAGGCCGAACAGGTCCGAGAGACGGGTGTTGGGTTGTCCGCTCACATCAAGCCCCCAGGTACTCGGCTGAGTTGACAGTAGCCCGGGGAGACTTGCCGGGCGACTATTCGCCAGGGTTCGCCAGGGTTCGCCAGATGGTGTGCCACCGGGCATCCGGTGTCAGGTAGGAACGCGCCACCCCGACCCGGTCGCCGCAGGGACATTCCCCAGGATGCACCCGGGGGTCCGGGCCGGGTGGTGCGCTGTCGTCGCAGGCACACGAAGGGATCTGTTTCGCCCATGTACGCAGCATCGTCCTCCGTGTCCGCACCGCCCCGGTCGCTGCACCCGCGTCCCGCGGACAGCGGCCCCTACCTCGCCCCCGCGCGGCCGGCGGCCCCCGTCCTCGGTGCGGGCAGGGCACGGCGCGGCGCGGTTCTCGGAACCCAACCGCTCAGCGGAAGACTCGACTTGTCCGGCCCCCAGGGCGCGCAGCTGCGCACCGCCATCGCGTCGGTGCACCGCATCTGCCCGGAGTTCGCCCCGGTGCAGGTGCTGCGCCGCAACGGCCGGTCGGTACTCCTGGTCGGTACGACCGGTCGCAACACCGCTGTCGCCAAGTGTTTACTGGACCACTCCCCCGCCTGGTCCGAGCGGATCCATCACGAGATAGCGGCGTACCGCTCGTTCGTCCGGCACCGCCCTCCCGTGCGGGTGCCGAGACTGATCGCGGCGGACCCGGACAACTGCACACTGGTGATCGAGCGAATGCCCGGGCGGGTGGCGGCGCTCCAGCGACATCCGGCCGAGGCGCCGCCGCGGGCGGACATCAGAGCCGCGCTGGGCGCGATCTGCCGGCTGAACGCCTGGCGGCCGCCGGCGGGCACGTTCGACGCCCCGCTCGACTACGCGGCACGGATCTCGCGGTACCACGAGCTGGGCCTGCTCACCGACCGGGATCTTGGTGATCTGCAGAAGCTGCTGCACGGCATCGCGCAGGCGTCCGGGCGGCAGGGAATGGGCCAGTTCTGCCACGGCGACGCACTGCTGTCGAACATCCTCCTGTCACCAGCCGGTCCAGTGCTGGTGGACTGGGAGCACGCGGGCTGGTACCTGCCGGGCTACGACCTGGCGACGCTGTGGTCGGTGCTAGGGGACGCACCGGTGGCCCGTCGCCAGATCAGTCAGATCGCCCAGTCGGCGGGCCCTGCGTCCAGGGACGCCTTCCTGGTGAACCTGATGCTGGTGCTGACCCGTGAGATCCGTACGTACGAGACGGCCGTGCAGCGTTCGATGCACGACACGGCCCCGGCGGCACCGGGCCCGGCCCATCCTGGTGCTGCGCCGTCCGGCGAGGAGCAGCGGCTGCTGCTGCGGCGGCTGCACGACGACTGCCAGCTGGCCCGGCGGGCCGTGCGCGCGGCGGTCGGCACTCGCTGACGGGGACGAAGCGGCCGCCGCGCGCCTGGACAGGCGCGCGGCGGCCCTTTCGTATGTGGCCGTACGGCCGCCGGCTCAGCCCTGCTGGAACAGCTCGGCGGGCAGGGGTTTGAGGAGGGCGTACAGGTCGTCCGTGATGGGGCGGTCCCAGGCGGCGATGGTCACCAGGACATTGTCGCTGCGGTCGAACTGCACACAGGAGATCCGGCCCTCGGAGAGCTTGACGCGGCGGACGATCAGGAGGTTGTCGCCCTGCATCACCGGCACGTCCTCGGTGCTGACGACGGTGACCTCCTCGTCGTTCTCCAGCGCCAGCAGCAGCTGGGCCACCTCGAAGGGGACCTGCCCCTCGGGGACCTCGCGCGCCGGGGAGCCCTCCGGCAGATTGCCGATGATCATCGCGGGGCCGCGGCCGCCGAACAGGTCGTAGCGCAGGAAGACGCCCTGGCAGGTGCCGTCGGGGGCGGGCAGCAGTCCCGCACCGAGGTTGCCGGGCCAGTCGCCCGGGTCCATGGCCAGTACGTCGAAGTCAGGCCCGGCGGGAGTGGCGCTGCGGCGGCGGAGGAACGACATGTCGCCAATGGTACGTGCCCCGGCCTGCGAAGTGCCGGGCGGGCGGCGGCCCGGTCGGCCTGCTCCAGGGCCTCAAGTCGTCGCCCTGTGCCGTTGGTGGTGACGGGCGACCCGGGCGCGGTTGCCGCAGGACGGTTTGCACCACTCCTGGCGTGGGTGCTCCTTGAGGAAGTACCGCACGCAGCGCGGTGCGTGGCAGGCGCGCAGCCGGTCGCGGTCGGGGCTCGCGAGGAACGCGATCACGGCGTGCGCGAGGGTTGCCGTCAGGTCGTCGGCGCCGTCTACGGGCCGCCGGTGGACGACGGGCCCGGCCTCCCGGGGCCAGTGCAGGACCGGCACGGTGGGCGTGCGGGCGGCTGCCTCGTTGAGGCGCCGCACGGCCTCGGTCTCGGGCAGGAGGCGGGCCGCGTCCGCGGGGCTGGGCTCGCCGGGGCGCACGGCGCGGGCGAAGAGCGCGCGGGTGGCGGCACGCAGCTCGCGGACGGCGGCGAGCCGCTCGGCGTCGGCGGTGACCACCTCGGAGTCGGGCAGGACCTCGGCGTGTGCGCGGACCCAGGCGGTCAGGTCCGCCGGGTCGGTCAGATCGTCGGCCACGCCGCCGTCGCCGTCGTGCCGGACGGTGAGGGCCAGGTCCAGGGCGAGCCGGGCGTCCCTGCTGATCGGTTCCCGCATGAGGCTAATGATAGGCCTGGCGGTATCCATTACCGCGAGGTCAGCCCTCGGGCGGCGCCGGCGGGACCACCGCGACGGGGCTGGCGGCGTGCAGCAGGACGGCGTGGGTGACCGAGCCCATCATGCGGGCGGGTGCCAGCAGGTGCCGGCGGTGCCTGCCCACCACGACGAGGTCGGCGTCCCGGGAGGCCGCCACGAGGTGTCCGGCCGCGTCGCCCGCCGCGGCGAGCGGCTCGGCCCGGACGTCGGGGTGCCGTTCGCGGTACGGGGCGAGAAAGCCCTCGGCGAGGACCCGGGCCTCGTCCTCGATGACGTCCTGGTCGACCACCGGCGGGGGCATCTCCCCCGGCATCATCCAGGGCTGCGCGGGCCACGGGTAGGCGGCGACCGCCTCGAGCCGCGCGCCGCGCCGGGCGGCCTCGGCGAAAGCGAACTCGAGCGTGGCCTCGTCGGGGCCGTCCACCTTCAGGCCGACGAC
Source organism: Streptomyces sp. NPDC057002 (assembly GCF_042673825.1). NCBI lineage: Bacteria > Bacillati > Actinomycetota > Actinomycetes > Kitasatosporales > Streptomycetaceae > Streptomyces > Streptomyces sp. NPDC057002. Next base: position 1,092,133 of record NZ_JBHURZ010000002.1, on the reverse strand, counting down.
GACGCGCGCGCCGGGGCCCTCGGACGTCTCGTCCCGCACCTCGCCCGCGGCCCGGGGCACCACGACGACGGGGCACTCGGCGTCACGGGCGGCGGCCATGCCGTTGGAGCCGAGCAGCAGGCCGGCGAAGCCGCCGCGGCCCCGGGAGCCCAGCACCAGCAGTTGGGCGGAGGCTCCCAGTTCGGGCAGGACGGCGCTGACCACGCCCTCCAGTGCGACGTACTCCGTGTCCGGCCGGTCGGCGCGTCCTTCCAGGCGGGTGCGGACCCGGTCGAGGACGGGGTCGTCCTGTGGGTCCGCCGGTCCGGCGGCGAGGATCTCGGGCTGTGCCCAGTGGGCGTACTGGCGTACGTGGACCACGCGCAAGGGTGCCGAACGCCGGCGGGCGGCGTCGAGGGCCCACTCCAGGGCGTGCAGGCTCTCGTCCGAACCGTCGACCGCCGCGATGACCGGCAGGTTGCTCACGGGTTCCTCACCTCCGGGATACGACCGTTCCTTCCGGGGGCCAGCCTGGCTCAGGCGCCGGCCCCGGGAGGATGTCTCGGGTCGCGTGTCCGGAAATGCGGGCGCAACACCCCCGGATCGGCCGTCGGATCACGGCCGTCCGGGACGGCTCACCCGGTCCGCGTCACGTGAGGTCGAACTCCCCTTCCCGCGCTCCCGACACGAACGCGCCCCACTCGTCGGGCGTGAAGATCAGGGAAGGGCTCTCCGGGCGGCCACTGTTCCGCATGGCGATGAAGCCCTCCACGAAGGCGATCTGGACATCCCCCACGCCACGGCTGCTGGACTGCCACTCCGCGTTGGTGAGGTCCAGATCCGGCTTGTCCCAGCCCATGAGCGGGCGCTGCTGGGTGGTGGTCTCGGCCACGTCCGTGCTCCTCCCGATTCGTCGTCCGCGGCCAGCCTAGCGATCGTGTCCCATGGCCAACAGGGCACGTGAGGGGGACCTTTCACGAGTCGTTCCGGGAGTCGTTTCAGGACTCGGGGGGCTGTGCTCCCACGAGCCACATCGAGAAGAACTGCGATCCGCCTCCGTAGGCGTGTCCGAGGACCCTGCGGGCGCCGTCCACCTGGTGTTCCCCGGCCTGTCCGCGTACCTGGAGCGCCGCCTCGGCGAAGCGGATCATGCCGGAGGCGCCGATGGGGTTGGCGGACAGGACGCCGCCCGACATGTTGACGGGCAGGTCACCGTCCAGTTCGGTCACCCCCGCCTCGGTGAGCTTCCAGCCCTCGCCCTCGCCTGCGAAGCCGAGGTTCTCCAGCCACATCGGCTCGTACCAGGAGAAGGGCACATAGATCTCCGCGCCGTCGATCTCACGGCGGGGGTCGGTGATCCCGGCCTGCCGGTAGACGTCGGCCGCGCAGTCCTGGCCGGCCTGCGGGGAGACGAAGTCCTTGCCGGCGAAGAGGGTCGGTTCGCTGCGCATCGCGCCGCCGAGCATCCAGGCAGGCGGTCGTGGCGCCCGGGCGGCCCCGGCGCGGTCGGTGAGGATCATGGCGCAGGCGCCGTCGGAGGAGGGGCAGGTCTCGGAGTAGCGGACCGGGTCCCACAGCATGGGCGAGGCCGTCACCTTCTCCAGGGTGATGTCGTGTTCGTGCAGGTGGGCGTAGGGGTTCCTGAGCGCGTTGCGCCGGTCCTTGTAGGCGACGAGGGCGCCGACCGTCTCGGGTGCGCCACTGCGTCGCATGTACGCGCGTATGTGCGGGGCGAAGAAGCCGCCGGCCCCGGCCAGCAGGGGCTGCTGGAAGGGGATGGGCAGGGACAGGCCCCACATGGCGTTCGACTCGGACTGTTTTTCGAAGGCGAGGGTGAGGACCGTGCCGTGGACCCGGGCCGCGACGAGGTTCGCGGCGACGAGCGCGGTGGATCCGCCGACCGACCCGGCGGTGTGCACGCGGAGCATGGGTTTGCCGACGGCTCCGAGCGCGTCGGCGAGGTAGAGCTCCGGCATCATGACGCCCTCGAAGAAGTCGGGCGCCTTGCCGATCACGACGGCGTCGATGTCGGCCCAGGTCAGCTCGGCGTCGTCGAGCGCGCGCTGCGCCGCCTCCCTGACCAGCCCGGCGATCGACAGGTCCCGGCGTGCCGCGACGTGCTTGGTCTGGCCGATGCCGACGACGGCCACGGGCTCCTTGCTCATCGGGGCTCCCCTTCGAGTACGGCGACCAGGTTCTGCTGCAGGCAGGGGCCGGACGTGGCGTGGGCGAGGGCGCGGTCGGACTCGCCGCGGTGGATTCGGGCGGCGGCCTCTCCGAGGCGGATGAGGCCGGCGGCCATGATCGGGTTGGCGGCGAGGGCTCCGCCGGAGGGGTTGACGTGGACGCCGTCGTCGAGCCGGAGGGCTTTGCGCAGGACGATCTCCTGCGCGGTGAAGGGCGCGTGCAGCTCGGCGGTGTCGACGGGCTGTTCGAAGGCGCCGGCCCGCTCGGCGGCCAGGCGGGTGGACGGCGAGTCGGTCAGGTCGCGCACTCCGAGGCCGTGTGCCTCGATGCGGTGGTCGATGCCCCGGATCCAGGCGGGGCGGGCGCACAGTTCACGGGCCCGGTCTCCGGCCGCGAGGATCACGGCGGCGGCGCCGTCGCCGATGGGCGGGCAGTCGCCGGTGCGCAGGGGCCGTACCAGGTAGTCGCCCTGTGCCACGGATCCCTTGAGCTGTGCGTGGGGGTTGGCGGTGGCCGCCTCCCGGTTGCGGGCGGCGACGGCCGCGAGGGCGGGCTCGTCGGTGTCGCCGGCGTCGATGAGGGCCTGTGCCTGGAGGGCGGCGAGCGCCACGGAGTCGGGCCACAGGGGTGCCACGTAGTACGGGTCGAGCTGGCGGGTCAGTACGTCGCGGACCGGGCCGGGCGAGGACTTGCCGTACGAGTAGACCAGGGCGGTGTCGGCGTCGCCGGTGAGGAGCTTGGTCCAGGCCTCGTACAGGGCCCACGCGCCGTCCATCTCGACATGAGACTCGGAGATCGGCGGCCAGGCGCCGACGCCGTCGAGGGCGAGAGTGAAGGAGAAGGCGCGGCCGGCGAGGTAGTCGCTGGAGCCGGAGCAGGTGAAGTCGATGTCGGCGGTCTTCAGGCCGGTCCGGTCGAGGACCTCGTGCAGTACCGGCATCAGCATCTCCACCTCGGAGAGCTCCTCGCTGGTGCGCCGGTGGGCGGTCTGGGCGAAGGCGACGACGGCGATCTCGCGGTCCCCCGGTGCGCTCGTCACAGCAGCTCCTTGTAGGTGTCGTAGTCCGCGTCGGGCTCGCCCGTCGGCCGGTAGTGGTCGGGATAGCGGGCGCCGTCCGTCCACACGGGTTCGACCCTCAGCCCCATGCGGACCTCGTCGTAGGGGATGCCTCCGATACGGCCGTGCAGCGCGAGGCCGGCGCCGTCGAGGGCGATGTGGGCGTAGACGTACGGCACCTCGATGTCCAGGTTCTTCGCCTTGATGTTGACGATGCAGAACGTGGTCACCGTGCCGCGCGGCCCCACCTCGACCTGTTCGTCCGTGGCGATCCCACATGTGGGGCACGCACCCCTCGGCGGGACGTAGACCTTCCGGCAGGACGGGCAGCGCTCTCCGACGGTGCGCCGGCCGCCGAGGGCGTTGATGTAGGCGGTCTGGGCGCGGCCGGGCGAGTAGGTGTAGTCGAGGCGGGCGGCGGCGACGATGCCGGTGACGGGGGTGTCGAACTGGCCGGTGGCCCCGGCGGGTTGTGCGGGATCACCGTCGTACGGTTCGAAGCAGGCGATGTCCGTGATGGCGCCGGTGCGTTCCTCGGCCCAGCGGACGCGGACGCGCATGCCGGTGTGCACGGCGTCGGGGCCGGGGGCGTCGAGGGCGTGCAGGAGGGCGGTGTCGGCGCCGTCGAGGCGGACCAGGGCCCAGGCGAAGGGGGTGGTGAGGGGCTGGCCGCGGCGGGGGGCGTGGTTCCAGGCCCAGGTGGTGACCGTGCCGGTGGGGGCGACTTCGACGAGGTCGCGGATCTCCTCGGCGGTGACGGGGTCGTACTCGACGGGTGGGACGAGGACGCGGCCGTCGCTCGCCCGTACGCCCAGGACGACGCGTTCGCGCAGGCCGGTCAGGAAGGCGCTCTGGACGGGGCCGAGGGAGCGGGTGAAGGGGAACTCGACGACGAGGGGGGCTTTGAGGACTCCGGGCATGCCACAGGGCTCCTTCGGTCAGGCGCGCTTGTAGACGGGCGGTCGTTTCTCCGCGAAGGCGCGGGCGCCCTCCTTGGCGTCGGCAGTGTCGAACACCGGCCAGCCCCGGGTGAGTTCGGCCGCGAGCCCCTCGGACTCGGTCAGCTCCGCGGTCTCGTAGACGGAGGCCTTGACGGCTTCGACGGCCAGCGGGCCGCAGGAGTTGATCTGCTCGGCGATCTCCAGTGCCTTCGCGAGCGCGGTGCCGTCGGGGACGACATGGCCGACCAGGCCGATGGCGGCGGCCTCGCGGGCGCTGTAGGGCCGGCCGGTGAGGAGCATCTCCAGGGCGTGGGTGCGCGGGATCTGGCGTTGCAGCCGGACCGTGGAGCCGCCGATGGGGAACAGGCCCCGTTTCACCTCGAACAGGCCGAAGGTCGCCGATTCACCGGCGACGCGGATGTCGGTGCCCTGGAGCATCTCGGTGCCGCCCGCGACGCAGTACCCCTCGACGGCGGCGATCACCGGCTTGCGGGGGCGATGGTGGCGCAGCATCGCCTTCCAGTGCAGGTCGGGGTCGGCCTTGAGCCGGTCGCGGTACTCCTCGCCGGCCATGCCGTTCCCGGCGAGGGCCTTGAGGTCCATGCCCGAGCAGAACGAGCCGCCCGCGCCGGTGAACACGACCGAGCGGACCGAGTCGTCCGCGTCGGCTTCGAGCCAGCCGTCGTGGAGGCCGACAAGCATCGGCAGCGAGAGCGCGTTCCTGGCCTCCGGCCTGTTGAGCGTGAGCACCAATGTGGCGCCTTCGCGCTGCACGGTGAGGTGTTCCGTCCCACCCATGGCCAACTCCCCTCTCGAAGAACGAGAACAGGTTGCAGTAGGGCGGTAGGCACTTCAAGGGTTTTCTGACAGGTAGTCAGTTTTCTTCGCGCGGACCCTTCACAGTTGGGCCGCCCTTTGCTCTGATGACCGGCGAACCGTCCGATGCCAGGCACGTCCCGGGTCAGGAGGAGCGGTGGAGTACAACCTTGCCGACCTGTTCGAGTCGGTCGTCGACGTCGTCCCCGGCCGTGAGGCGCTGGTGTACGCCGACCATCCCGGCACGGGCGCGGAACGCCGTCTGACGTACGCGGAGCTGGACGCGGCGGCCAACCGCCTAGGCCACCATCTGCTCGACAGCGGGATACGGCCCGGTGAGCACCTCGGTCTCCACCTCTACAACGGGGTGGAGTATCTGCAGACGGTGCTGGGCTGCCTGAAGGCGCGGATCGTCCCGGTCAACGTCAACTACCGGTATGTCGAAGAGGAGTTGGTGTACCTCTACCGGGACGCGGACCTGGTGGCGTTGGTCTTCGACGCGGAGTTCACGGACCGGGTGGCGGCGGCACGGCCGCGGGCGCAGAAGCTGCGGCATCTGGTCCGGGTGGGCGCGTCCGCGCAGGAGGCGGCCGAGGTGCCGTGTACGGAGTTCGCGGATGCCGAGGCCGCGGGGTCGCCGGGGCGCGGCTTCCCGGCACGTTCGGCCGACGACCAGTTCATCATCTACACCGGCGGTACGACCGGGATGCCCAAGGGTGTGATGTGGCGGCAGGAGGATCTGTTCTTCGCGGGTCTCGGCGGGGGCGCCCCGACCGGTGAGCCGGTGAAGAAGCCGGAGGAGCTGGCCGAGCGGGTAGCGGCCGGTGGGGCCGGGATCACCTTCTTCCCCACGGCTCCGCTGATGCACGGCACCTCCACCCTCACGGCGTTCATCGGCTTCAACTTCGGGCAGCGAGTCGTGATCCACCGCAAGTTCGCGCCCGAGGAGGTGCTGCAGGCCGTGGAGAAGGAGAGGGTCAGCAGCATCTCGCTGGTGGGCGACGCGATGCTGCGGCCGCTGATCGACGCGCTGGCCGGTCCGCTGCGGCACATCGACCGCTCGTCGCTGTTCAGCGTGTCGTCGTCCGGCGCGATCATGTCGGACACGGTGCGCCGGCAGTTCCAGGAGCTGGTGCCGAACGCCATGCTGCTGAACAACTTCGGCTCGTCGGAGTCCGGCTTCAACGGCACGGCGACCGAGGACTCGGGACCCGAGCGGGGCTTCCGGATCCGTGTCCACGCCCGAACGCAGGTGGTGGACCCGGCCACGTACGAACCGGTGGCGGCCGGCGAGGTGGGCCGGATCGCCCAGTGCGGACATGTGCCGCTCGGCTACTACAACGACCCCGCCAAGACCGCCGGGACCTTCTTCGAGAGGGGCGGCGAGCGGTGGGTGCTGCTCGGCGACATGGCCACGGTCGACGAGGAGGGCGTGGTCACCGTCCTGGGGCGCGGCTCGCAGTGCATCAACACGGGCGGTGAGAAGGTGTACCCGGAGGAGGTCGAACAGGCCCTCAAGTCCCACCCGGACGTCTACGACGCGCTGGTGGCCGGGGTGCCGGACCCCCAGTGGGGCCACCATGTGGCGGCCGTGGTGCAACTGCGCGAGGGGGCGGTGCGGCCGTCGCTGGAGGACATCCGGGCGCACTGCCGTGACCGGCTCGCCGGCTACAAGATCCCGCGCCAGCTGGTGATCACGGAGTCGGTCCGGCGGTCGCCGAGCGGCAAGGCGGACTACCGGTGGGCGCGGGAGGTGGCGGTGGCGGCGGACGGGTGATTCTCCGGCCTGTCGTTTGAACCTAAGGTGACGTGCGGACGTACTGGTGGTGGCAGGCTCGGTTCACCGGGCTCTGTTTGCCATGCCTAGCAAGACCGCACGGAAGGACCTCCGGGTGTCGCTCTTCACTCGCTCCCGTCAGCAATCGGACCCGACCGGGGGCGGGGCGAAACCGGATGACGATGCCGGTGGTGAAGCGGTCGCGGGGAAGCCGAATGGTGACCCGGTCGCGGAGGAACCAGCAGGCGAGGACACCGACGTACCGGAGCCGGAGGAAGCCCCCGAGAAGACCCCGGAGGCCGCACCCGAAGAGACGCCGGACGCGACGAAGCCCGGCTGGTTCGGCTGGCGGCGGCGCTACCCCCGTACGGCACGCGGTGTCCGTGTCGGGACGACCGTCCTGGCCGGTGCGCTCGTGTTCTTCGCGCTCCTCGTGCCCAACCAGATGGAGAAGATCGAGTTCGCCTCGTTCGTCCGCATCCCCGCCGAGGGCGTGCTGCTCGCGGGCCTGCTGCTCGTGCTGCCGCCGCGGCCCCGGCGGATCGCGGCGGTCGTCTCGGGCGCGTTCCTCGGGCTCGTCACCATTCTGAAATTCGTCGACATGGGCTTCTACCAGGTGCTGGCCCGGCCGTTCGACCTGGTCCTGGACTGGATACTGATCGAGAACGCGACGGACTTCCTGAGGGAGACGTTCGGCCGGACCGGCCAGGTGCTGGCCGTGGTCGGCGTGATCGTTTTGTTCGTCGCGGTGCTGGTCCTCACGACGCTCGCCATGGTGCGGCTGACGAACCTGATGGTCGGCCACCGTCCCGTAGCCGCCCGTACGACACTGGTCCTCGGCACGGCGTGGATCACCGCCATGACACTGGGTGTGCAGGTCGGCAGCGTGCCGTTCGCCACCAAGGGCAACGCCGAGTTCATCGGCAACCGGGTGGACCAGGTGCAAGCGGGCCTGAAGGACGCGCGGGTCTTCCGGAAGCAGGCCGCCGTGGACGCCTTCGCGAAGACGCCGCCCGACCAGTTGCTCACGGGGCTGCGCGGCAAGGACGTGCTGTTCACCTTCATCGAGAGCTACGGCCGTGTCGCGATCGACGACCCGGCGATGGCGACCCGGATCGACTCGGTTCTCAAGGAGGGCACCAGCTCGCTGAAGGCCGCCGGTTTCGAGTCGCGCAGCGGCTGGCTGCAGTCGCCGGTGACGGGCGCGGGCAGCTGGCTCGCCCACTCGACGTTCCTGTCCGGGCTGTGGATCAAGAACCAGCAGCGGTACCGCAGCCTTACCACCAGTGACCGTATGACGCTCACCAACTACTTCGGCAAGACGAAGGCCTGGCGGACCGTCGGTGTCGTGCCCGGCGTGCGCCGGGCCTGGCCGGAGGGGAAGTACTTCGGCCTGGACCACATCTACGACTCCGAGCACCTCGGGTATCACGGCCCGTACTTCAGCTGGACGCCCGTGCCCGACCAGTTCAGCATGGAGGCCTTCCAGCGTCTGGAGCACGGCAAGAAGGACCGTGAGCCGATCATGGCGGAGATCATCCTCGCCTCCAGCCACAACCCCTGGTCGCCCATCGCGCGGATGATCGACTGGGAGGACCTCGGCGACGGCTCGGTGTTCCACCAGATCAAGAAGGAGGGCACCAACCCCACGGAGGTCTGGAAGGACCCGGAGAAGGTCCGCACCGAGTACCGCAAGGCCATCGAGTACTCGATCCGGAGCCTCACCGAGTGGCTCGAGCGCTACGGCGACGAGGACACGGTGCTCGTGTTCCTCGGCGACCACCAGCCGGTGCCGACCGTCACCGCCGGGGACACCGGCAAGGACGTGCCGATCACCATCGTCGCCAAGGACAAGAAGGTCCTGGACCGGGTCGCCGACTGGGGCTGGACCGACGGTCTCAAGCCCGCCGACAACGCGCCCCGGTGGGGCATGGACAAGTTCCGCGACCGCTTCATGACGGCGTACGGGCCGCAGGGCTGAGGAACTCCCCCACAGCCGCGAGGAACTCCTCGGGCCGTGCCTCGTGCACGAGATGCCCGGCGTCGACGGTGACGCGCCGGGCATCGGGCAGCAGGTCGGCGAGGCCGGCGATCTGCTCCTGGGGAATCGGACTGGTCGGCCCGCCACCGATCAACAGCGTTGGCATGGTGATCCGCCCCATGTGGTCCCACCACACAGGGTTGGGGGCGTTGCGCTGTTGGTCGGTGGCGAGAATCATCGCCCAGTCGTACGGCAGGTCCCCGTCGGGACGTTCGGCGGGCGGGCGCGGCGGGTCCAGGGGGAAGGGCGCGGGTACGTCCTCCAGCACAAGGCGCCGCACAAGGTGCGGGCTGTGCTGGGCGAGCAGGTAGGCGACGGCGCCGCCGAGCGAGTGGCCCACGACGTCGGCACGGGCGATACCGAAGGCGCCGAGGAGGGCGTGTATGTCGTCGCGCATGGCTTCGTATCCGTAGTCGCCGGGCCAGTCACTGCGGCCGTGCCCGCGCAGGTCCGGGGCGTAGACCCGGCGGGTTCCGGCGGCCAGGGCCGGGGCGATCTCGGACCAGTCGGCACCGTCGGCCCCGCGGGCGTGGAGGAGCAGGACGGGCGGCGCGTCCTGCGGTCCCCAGGCGCGGTAGGCCAGGGTGATGCCGTTCGCCTGTACGGTGCGCATTTCTGTGTCCATGCCGGGCACGCTAGCGAGGTGATCCCGGTCGGCCGGGCTCGCTCTGCCCACAGCAGAAGGACCTCTCACTCCCGTCCAGAGAGGAAGGCTGGCCGCCGGGAAGGCGTCGGCGGTGCGCCGGGCGAGGGCGGGTCTCGGACCACCGTCCAGCTCTCCGGCCAGGACGAGTACCGGTGCCGCGACCCGGGCCAGCCCGGTCCGTGTCACGTCCGGGTCGTATGCGCCGTCCGCGCCGTAGAGGTCACCCGCGTCGTCGTTGGTCTCGTCCTCCTCTCGGTCGGCGTGAGCCCGGGCGGTGTCGTCCCAACGCCCGTAGAAAAATGGGAGGAACACGGGGTCGAAGTCCCCGCTGCCGGCCAGCCAGGCCTCGAACGCCGGGAACGCGTCCGTGAACCAGGGTTCCGACTCGCGCAGCCGAGCCGCCGCCAGCCGGTCCTCGGCCGTCGCGGGCATGCCGAGTGCCCATGGGGTGGCGGTGATCAGCGCCAGCCGTCCCAGCCGGTCCGGATGCCGGGCCGCGTAGCGCATGGCGAGGCTGCCGCCCGCCGAGTGCGCGAGTACGTCCATCCGCTCCAGGCTCAGGTGGAGCCGCAGCGCCTCTACGTCGTCCACGAGCCGGTCGCAGCGGTACGTCGCGGGATCCGCCGGCACCGCGGACTCGCCGGTGCCGCGCAGGTCCAGGCGCCAAAGCTGCCGGTGGGCGTCCAGCCCGCCCAGGTTGCCGAGGTAGGCGGAGGCCCGCATGGGCCCTCCCGGCAGTACGACGAGGGGCCGCCCCTGACCGAGCACGTGACAGGCGAGTTCGGTCCCGTCGGGGGCGCTCAAGATCGGCATGTCGCTGATCCTCTGTCCAGAGCCTCTCGGGCACAACATGATTTCGAAGCCCGGTTCGGACGCCGTGTCAGAGCGGATGCATGGACGGCAGTTCGGGGAGCGTGTCCGGAACGCCGAGCCATGCGGCCAGTGCCACCGGGTCCGGCGGGGTACCGGTCTCGGCGACAACGCGGGCGAAGGCGTCGCGGACGACCTCCGGGCGGTGGGTCAGAGCCCGGGCCGCCGCGGCGTCGGCGGGCTCCGGGGACGACGCCATGGCGTCCCTGCGCAGGGCGAGTGCGAGCCGGGCCCAGACTTCAGGCTGCTGGAGCCGCTCAGTCACCTGGTCGATGGCGAGGCGGCGGGACTCGTGCTGCCGGCCGAGGAGGCGGGCCAGGTCGGCGGGATCATCGACTGCGTCCTCGTCCGGGGCGGTCGCCCACCGGCAGAGCAGGGCCGTGTAGTGGTTCAGGGAGGGGACGGCGGTGTCGGGTAGCAGCACGCCGGCGGCGGCCACGCGAGGTGCTTCCGCGCCGGAGCGCCATGCCTCGGCCAGCTCCGAAACGGCGTGCGGGTCGGGGCGCAGATGATGCAGCCGCCAGCGGACGCGGTGGGCGACGGCTGCTTCCGTCGCGAGCGCGGTCACGTCCTCCGGCACGGCCGTGGGATCGGTCCACCGGGCGGTACGGTTGCCCAGTCCGGCGAGGAGCTCCCACCCGCAGGCGGTGAGATGTGCTGTCGAGGCCAGGGCCTCGAAGGCCTGCCCCGCCTGTGTGCGCCAGTACGCGTACTGGAACTGGGCCCGCCGCCGCAGGCGCTGGTCACGGGCCCGGTGACTGAGTTCCCGCCAGAAGTCGACCACCGCGAAGAAGGCGAAGACGCCGTGCAGGAGTCCCGGCAGCGGACGCGGGTCGTCGCGCCACGGGGCGTAGTAGAACTCCTCGTCGGGGCCGTCGCTCTCGGTGTCGTAGAGGTCGAGGGAGTCCAGGACGGCGTTCAGCTCCATGTGGCGGAACTCGTGGAGCAGGGTGGCGGCGAGTTCCACCGCGTCCGGTGGCGTGCTGAGCACGGCTCCGCCGAACGCTTCGCTCGACGACACGGACGTCATCATGCCCGCGGTCGGCTCCGCCTCCGGCCGGGGTGTGAGAGCCGTGAGGGCCACGGCGACGGCGTCGGCCTGTCCGGGCCTGAGGTCGGCCAGCAGTTCTCCCGCGTCGCGGATGGTCCGCCGCCATCGGGTCAGCACCACCGGCCCGAGCGGCTCGGGCGGCAGAGGTTCGGCGCTCTCGCGATAGGGATCCGCGTCCTCCAGTACGAGGTCGAGGTGGCGTCGGCCGACGGGGGTGCGCACCCGGTGCACGGAGATCCAGCCCGGCGGGTTCGGATCGCTCCGGCTCGGCAGCCGCACCTCCACCCCCTGGCCGTTTACGACGGCCGCGCGCCCCATGGAGACGACATGGGCCACAACGGTCCCGGACTCACGCAGGTCAGCGGCTCCCAGACCGGGCAGGTGGACATAGCCGTCGTGCACGGGGACGGGCAGGGCGAACAGCAGTCGGGCCCGGACGCCGGCCGCCGCCGCGACCGAGTGAAGACGGAGCAGGTCGGCCGGGGGTGTCCCGGTCCAGGTGCGCGGTCCGCCGGGTGGGGTGTGCAGGGCACGCAGGGCCCGGGTGAGCCAACGGCCCACGGACGGGTGGAGGAGAACGTTCGTCACCGCTTCGGGGTCGGCCCGCTCCGCCCGCACGAGCAGGTCCCGCACGTCCCGGACCCGAGGTCCCGCGTTCTCGCCGGAGAAGGTCATCACGGCAGCCAGGTCGAGGAGTTCGTCCAGCACCACCGCTCGGGCGCCGCGCTGCTGGGCTCGCAGCCGTTGGGCCAGGGCGCCGTCCTCAGCGCCGGCGGCCATTATCCGTAGATCGGCGGACGTGGGGAACGGCGTCCTGGACATGTCCTGCTCGAGGTCCCGTCGCAGGTCGCGGTCGGCGGGCACCGGTGTGTAACTCACCGGCCGATCGGCGGATCGTCCGTAGCTGCTCTCCGAGTAGCCTCCGCCTCCGGGCTCGTCTCCACCCCGGCTCGTCCGGGGCCTGACGTACCGTCCGACGAGGCGTGCGGCGGCTGCGTGGGAGGGGCCGGTCAGGGCCTGTTCGAGCGAGAGGTCCGTGAGATCGGGGCCGGTGGCCGCCGGTGCGTCCACGTCGGCCGGGCGTTCATCGTCCATCGGAGAGCCTCCCACAAGTGTCGCGTCATCGCTGGCGCCGTCCGCACTCCCGCCGGAGGCGGGCTCCTGGCCTGCGAGTTCCTCTCTCACCCGGGCGAGATTGCGCTCGCAGCGCAGGACGTCGGGGTGCCGGTCGCCCAGCCGCCGCCTGCCGGCTTCGAGGACGGTCTCGTAGTGCTCGGCCGCCAGGTCGGGCCGGCCCAGCAGGTGCCAGGTCGTGGCGAGTTCGTGCCGGGCGGCGATGGTGTCGGGGTGGTCCGGCCCCAGGTGACGTTCGTTGGACTGCCAGATGTCGGCGCACTCGTCCCTCGCCCGCTCCAGGCACTCGGGTTCCGACTCGTGGTCGCGGATCAGCCGGGCACGTTCGTGGCGGGCCATGAGCACATCAGGGTGCTCGGGCCCCAGCACCTCGAGGTATCCGCGTACGGCGTTCTCGATGGCCTCCTCCGCTTCCCCGGCGTGCCCGGTCTCGCGCAGGGCCCGGGCGAGGGTCACCCAGGTGGCGAGGGTGTCCAGGTCGTGCTCACCGGCCAGCTCCTTGATCTCCCGCAACACGGACCGCAGTTCCATGACGGCTTCCTCGTGCCGGCCACGTTTGTGGGCGAGGATCGCCAGGTCGTGCCGGATGCGCAGGATGCCGCGCGGATGGGTCCCCGCTTGCAGGCGCATGGCCAGGGCGGCGCGTGACTCCTCCTCCGCCTCCTCGTACCGTCCCAGTTCGCGCAGCACCCGGGCCCGGCCGGTCTTCGCCGACTGGAGGTAGGCGTGGCCGTCCGGCAGGGCACGCGCGCAGGCCCCGGCCACGTCCCGGTACAGCTGGTCCGCCTCGGTGAGGGCGCCGGTGTGGCGTACCGCCCAGGCCCGGTGGAGGGCGGCGGCGATGGTGGCCGGGTGGTCGTCGCCGAGCAGTCGGGCCCGGATCGAGCCGAGCGCGTCGAGGTCGGAGATGGCCTCGCCGTACATTCCGAGGCCGCTGCGGTACTGCGCTGTCCGCACGGCGGGCTCGGTGGCCGCGACGGCCAGATCCGGGTCCACTCGGTCGTCCTCGGGCAGCAGCGACAGGACGGCGGCACAGTGCGGGGCGACGGCCTGCCAGCGGGGCCAGTCCTTGGTGTCGAACGTGTCGAGGGGGCCGGTGAACCCGTTCAACAGGTCCGTTACGAGGCGCAACAGCAGGGGTTTCTGCGTGGTGAAGTCGGCGTGGGCCCGGCAGGCGGCTCGGACCATGGGGTGCATGGTGACCCAGCGCTGCGGCCCGCCGTTGCTCTCCTCGGCGGACGCGCGGGTTCGTTCGAGGGTGATCAGCTGAAGTCCGTCGAGTCCCTCGAGCGCGTCGCCGAGTCGTTCTCTCGTGGGGTCCGGGAAGAGGTCGCTCTCCGCGAGGAGTTCCGTGTCGAGCAGGCCCAAGTAGGGGACGGGTGCCGGGCCGAGGGCAGAGAACAGCCGCAGGAGTGGGCGGGCCAGATCGCTGCCCTGGCGGTGCAGCAGGTCGAGGGAGAGTTCCCATGTGCTGAGGATGGCCCTGCGGCTGCGCTCGTCCGGGCCCAGTTCCCTGTCGGGTTCGGATGTCATGGCAGACAGGCGGGCGTCGAAACTGGCGCGGTACTCGTCGAACGTCAGAGGCGCCGAGAACGACGGAAAGGGGTCTTTCAGGGCCCGTGCCAGGTAGGAACCGGCGAGGTTGAGCGCGAGGGGGAGCCCTCCGAGGTGTTCGGCGAGTTCCCGGGCCCGCTCCTCGTCACCGGCATCCGAGGGTGCGAGGTCCCGCAGGACGTCGGCGCCGTCGTCGCCGGAGAGGATGCCCACACCCAACTGGTGCACCCATTTCCCCCAACGATCGCTGCGCGACTCCCGGCTGGTGACCAGCACGGCTCCCCAGGGATGTTCAGGTGGACGCAACCAGCCGACTCCATCGGCGGTGGGACGGTCCCCCGCCGCCAGCGCCGACGGATCGTCGACGTTGTCCAGCACGAGCAGCCAGGGAGAGGTGAGGCCGCTGAGGAAGCGCCACAGCACGTCGGCCGGGTGGGACGGCACGTCGAAGTCGGCCACGCGGGCGCCCACGTCGAACGCGACCGCCACCAGCGCCGCGGTAAGAACCTCGGCGTCCGCTCCCGACACCCACCACACCCGTGTCATGGTCCCGGCGAGCCGGTGTGCCGCCTCGAGCGCGACGGTCGTCTTTCCGGACCCACCCATGCCGGACAGCAGCCACACACCCTGTTCGGAGGCGTAGCCCTGGGCGCGCCGGGTCAGCGCGGCGGTCAGGTCAGCCACCAGATCGTCGCGTCCGCGCAGCCGGTCCGGTGCGATCCTGCGCTGCGGCACCGCCAACGGTGCGACGGCCCGGCCGGATGCGGCAGGGCTGGGCCGACGACCCAGCAGTCCACCGATCCGGTCCGGGGGCGTCGCGGCGTCGAAGGCCGCGTCGGTGACGTCCGTCAGGTCCTGTGGCGCCAGGCCGCGCCCCAGCACATGCTCCAGCGCGACGAGTTCGGTCCTGGTCAGGGCCTCGGCCCAGCGGTCCAGCCGGCCCGCGGCGATCCGGCCCGGCCCGTCGCTGCGGTGGTGGCGGGAGACGACTCCCACAAGGTGGCCTTCGCAGAAGACGGCCGCGCCGGACATGCCTTCCCAGGCATCCTTGTCGGGGTCCGGGTCGTCCGCCGGGGGTGAGGTCACTTTCAGGTCGAGCGTTCCCTCACCCCGGTTGGAGAGGGCCGCGCAGGTGGTGTCCGCGTGCTCGGCGTCCCGGTAGAGCGAACCGTCGGTGTCCGTGCGGAGTTTGAAGCGCGGGAAGCCCAGCGCGGTGCAGCGCAGGACGACGTCCCGCTCCCCGATCCGGCCGTAGGCGGCGACGGGCACCGCGCCGGTCGCCGTCCCACCCAGCCGGACCGGAACCACCAGCACGGCGATGTCGATGGCGGTGTGCCGCCACTCCACGGCCGCCGCCACGGACAGTTCGTCCGGTCGGTCGGCCTGGAAGCGAATCTCGATCGTCGCCGCGTCCTCGACGACATGGGCGGCGGTGAGCACACGTCCCGCGGAGACGAGGTAGCCCGAGCCGCGCCTGCTCGGGCCGCCGTTCGCGGGCCTGACGATGATCTTGGCAACGCACTCGGGCACGAGCCCGCGATCGAACCTCATGCGCACTGAGTCAGCGCTCGCCGCGCGCCCCGTCACCCGCGATCATTGCGGGTCGCGGCGGTCCTCCGGCGACCGGGACGGTAGTGGGCGTGAGGGTGAGCTTGACGCGCTGCGTCTGCGCGTTCGAGTAGGAGCCCTTCGTACTCGCGTCGACGACCCAGAAGCGGACCTTGGCGTCGGCGCCCGCCTCGCGGGTGACGGCGACGGTCGCCTCGATCTCGACGGGCCCTGCCTCGAACCGGATGGCCTCGCCCGCGCCGTCCGCCAGTGCGGTGGTCAGCTGGCTCCGCAACTCACGGATCATGTCCGACAGTTCGATCACGACGCCCCCTTTTCGCCCATTACCGCGCTATCCGGATGCTACCGACCCCGGCCCGCCCCCGAGGTCCTTCCTGAGCTCCCGCTTGAGAATCTTCCCGCTGGCGTTGCGCGGGAGTTCGTCCACGAAGAGCACTCGCTTCGGCGCTTTGAAGTGCGGCAGGTTCTCGCGGACGTGGTCGATCAGTTCCGCCTCCGTGACCTCGCCGCGCGGGACGACGACGGCTGTGACGGCCTCGATCCAGCGGTCGTCGGGGAGGCCGACCACGGCGGCCTCGGCGACTCGGGGGTGGGTGTACAGGGCGTCCTCGACCTGGCGTGAGGCGACCAGGACGCCGCCGGAGTTGATGACGTCCTTCACCCGGTCGACGATCGTGAAGTAGCCGTGCGCGTCGCGGACCGCGAGGTCGCCGGAGCGGAACCAGCCGTCACGGAAGGCCTCGGCGGTCTCCTCGGGCCTGTCCCAGTAGCCCACGCACAGTTGCGGGGAGCGGTAGACGATCTCGCCGGGGGTGCCGTCGGGTACGGCCTCGCCGTCCTCGTCGACCACGCGCGCGTCGACGAACAGCACGGTACGGCCGCAGGAGTCCATGCGGCCCTTGTGCTCCTCGGGGGCGAGGACCGTGGCGAGGGGGCCGATCTCGCTCTGGCCGAAGCAGTTGTAGAAGGCCAGCTTCGGGAGGCGTTCCTTGAGCCGTGCCAGTACGGGCACCGGCATGATCGACGCCCCGTAGTAGGCCTTGCGCAGGCCGCTGAGGTCGCGGGTGGCGAAGTCGGGGCGGTTGGACAGGGCGATCCAGACGGTGGGCGGGGCGAACAGGCTGTCCACACTGCCCGCTTCGACCAGGTCGAGGAGCCGGTCGCCGTCGGGTGCGTCGAGGACGAGGTTCGTCGCGCCGACCGCGAGGTAGGGCAGCAGGAAGACGTGCAGCTGCGCCGAGTGGTACAGGGGCAGCGAGTGCGCGGGGCGGTCGCCCGCGCTGAGGTCGAGGGCCGAGATGGCGCTCAGGTACTCGTGCACCAGGGCCCGGTGCGTCATCATCGCGCCCTTGGGCAGCGCGGTCGTCCCGGAGGTGTACAGCAGTTGCACGAGGTCCTCGGGGCGCGGCTCGGGGCCGTCGTACACGGGCGCCTCGGCCAGCCGCGCGAGCAGCGAGTCGCCGGCGTCGCGCAGGGGCGATGTCCGTACGCCGTCGGGAAGCCGGCCGGCGAGGTCCGGGTCGGCGAGGACCAGGGAGCTGCCGGACTGGCGGACGATGTAGGCGAGGTCGTCGCCGGTGAGGTTCTGGTTGACGGGTACGTGCACCAGGCCGGCTCGGGCGCAGGCCAGGAAGGCGATGAGGTAGGCGTCGGAGTTGTGGCCGTAGGCGCCGACCCGGTCCCCGGGGGACAGGCCCTGATCGAGGAGGACGCTCGCCGCGCGGGAGACGGCGGTGTCGAGTTCGTCGTAGGTCCAGGTGCGTTCGCCGTACTCCACCGCCACGCGCGCCGGTGTGCGCCGGGCGCTGCGCCGTAGGACTCCGTCGACCGTGCTGCCGTGTCCGGGCGTCGTCATGACAAGTGATCCTCGGCCGACCGCCCGGGGAGGTCAAGGACCGACCGGCTCAACCCTGCCGTCGCCGGAGGCGTCCGCTGTGATGGTACTGACGTATGAACCCAGAACATTTGTACGCTCAACTCTCCTTTCCCTCAACGATGTTGGAGGGCACCATGCGCAGCCGCCTGAGACGCCTCGTCCTCGGGGCCACGGCCCTGTTCACGGCCGCGTCCGCGTTACCCGCGGCCGCCGCCCCGAGCCAGGGGCGAGCGGAGCAGCACCTTTCCCGTGACGGTATGTCCGCCGTCATCCGCTACACCGAGTACGGCATCCCGCACATCCTCGCGAAGAACTACGCCGACCTGGGCTTCGGCACCGGCTGGGCGCAGGCCGCCGACGAGGTCTGCACGCTCGCCGACGGGTTCGTGACCCTGCGGGGCGAGCGCTCCCGGCACTTCGGCGCCGACAAGGCCGCCGACGGCACCCTCTCCGGGGCCAGGACGAACCTCGCCAGTGATGTGTACTTCCGTGGGGTCCGTGAGAGCCGCACCGTGGAGAAGGTGCTCGCCGAGCCCGCTCCCATGGGCCCGAGCCGCGACTCCCGGGGCATGATGCGGGGCTGGGCGGCCGGTTACAACGCCTGGCTGAAGAAGAACAAGATCACGGATCCCGCCTGTGCGGGCGCCTCCTGGGTCCGTCCGGTCACCGAGCTCGACGTGGCCGCCCGTGGTCTCGCCATCGCCTCGATCGCCGGCGAGGGGCGCTTCGTGGACACGATCACGACCGCGAAGCCCCCGACCGGAGCCACGACCGCCGCGAGCGGCCCGTCCGTGCGCAAGCCGGACGCCAAAGCCGTGGCGAAGGCGGCGGACGAGCTGTGGGGCGACCCCGGCATGGGCTCCAACGCGGTCGCCTTCCGCGGTGACACGACGGCGAACGGCAGCGGTCTGCTGCTGGGCAATCCGCACTACCCCTGGGAGGGCGGACGCCGGTTCTGGCAGTCGCAGCAGACGATCCCCGGGGAGCTGAACGTCTCCGGCGGCTCCCTGCTCGGCACCCCGGCGATCTCCATCGGGTTCAACGCACAGGTGGCCTGGAGCCACACTGTCTCGACCGGTGTTCCGGCCAGCCTCCACCGGCTGACGCTGGATCCGGCCGATCCCACGACGTACCTCGTGGACGGCGAGCCGGAGCGGATGAGGAAGCGGACCGTGACGGTCGCGGTGAAGGACGGCGCGCCGGTGACCCGTACCCAGTGGTGGACGCGCTATGGCCCGGTCATCACCTCGCTCAACTCCCAGGTCCCGCTGCCGTGGACCGGCACGACGGCGTACGCCCTGTACGACCCGAACGCCGCGAACCTCCGGTTCGCCGACACCTCGCTCGGCTTCAGCAAGGCGCGGAGCACGGACGAGGTCCTCGCGTCACTCGCGCGGCACCAGGGCATCCCCTGGGTGAACACGATCGCCGCCGACCGGGCGGGGCACTCTCTCTACACCCAGTCGCAGGTACTCCCCCGGATCACCGACGGGCTGGCGGAACGCTGCTCGACGGAACTCGGCAGGACCACATATCCGGCGTCCGGCATCGCGATCCTCGACGGCTCACGCGGCGACTGCGCCCTCGGCAGCGACCCCGACGCCGTGGGGCCGGGCATCTTCGGCCCGTCGAGGATGCCGACGCTCAAGAACGCGCCGTACGTCGAGAACTCGAACGGCACCCCCTGGATGACCAACGCCGACCGGCCGATCACCGGCTACGAGCGGGTCTTCGGCACGGTGGGCACCCAGCTCGGCCTGCGCACCCGAGGCGGGATCGAGGACGTGGCGGCGATGGCGGACAAGGGCCGTCTGACCGTACGCGACCTGCAGCGGCAGCAGTTCGCCAACCGGGTGCCCGCGGGCGATCTCGCCGCCGAGGACGTGGCACGGGCGTGCGCCGCGCTGAACGGCGGCAAGGCGACGGGCAGCGGCGGCGCCTCGGTCGAGGTGTCGGAGGCCTGCGGGGTGCTGAAGGCGTGGGACCGCACCATGGACACCGGGAGCCGGGGAGCGCTGCTCTTCGACCGGTTCTGGCGGAAACTGGAAGAGGCGGTGCCCCCGGGCCAGTTGTGGAAGGTGCCCTTCTCGGCGGCCGATCCGGTACGCACTCCGAACACCCTGAACACGGACGCTCCCGGCCTCGCCACCGCCCTCGCCGACACGGTGACGGAACTGCGGGCAGCGGGCATCGCGCTCGACGCGCCGCTCGGCGCGCACCAGTTCGTCGTCCGCGACGGCGAGCGCCTTCCCGTGCCGGGCGGTGCGGGGCAGCTCGGTGTGTGGAACGTGATCCAGCCGACGTGGGACGCGGCCGGCGGTGGCTACTCGGAGGTGCCGTTCGGCTCCAGTCACCTCCAGGCGGTGGGCTGGGACGGCAGCCGCTGTCCGGTGGCCCGCACCCTGCTGACGTACTCCCAGTCGTCGAACCCCGAGTCGCCGCACTTCGCCGATCAGACGCGGCTGTTCTCCGGTGAGAAGTGGGTGACGTCGCGCTTCTGCGAGAAGGACATCCTGTCCTCGCCGAAGCTGAAGGTCGTCCGGGTGCACGAGCGGCACTGACCGTGCCGGGTGGGGTGCCGCTCCCGGCGGGGCGGCACCCCGCTCATGGCGCCCGGCGGCCGTACATCAGCCGGCGCAGCACCGTTTCCGCGGGACCCCGGCGGCCGGCGCGTTCCAGGGCGTACGCCCCGGCCACCGTGACCAGCCAGACGGCGAACGCGAAGAGCGCCATGGTCGCGCTGCCCAGATGCCCGCCGAGGCCCAGTCCCCAGGCGGCCAGCACCGGGGCGAAGAGCAGCGAGTGGGCGAGGTAGCAGGACAGGGACCGTTTGCCCACCGAGGCCACCGCGTTCACCGCCGTCGCACCGCGCCGGGTCGTGCGCGTCGTCCACCAGTGCGCGAAGAGTGCGACGGCCGCGACATAGCCGAGGCCCGCGGCGTTGCCGGTGATGTCGCGAAGCACCGTGAGCGCTCCGGATTCGCTCTGCATGTCGTCCGGCACGTGCAGGACGCCGATGTGGGCGAGGGCGGCGGGCAGTGCGCCGAGCCAGCCGACCGCGATGCCGAGCACCGCCGTCAGGCGCAGCAGCGGCCGGTGGCGGCCCGGCTCCTCCAGGATGCGGCGCCGTGCGGCCCGGAAGCCGAGCAGGAAGAGGATGAACCCGCCGCCTACGAGGGTCAGCGGGGCGGCGACGAAGGTGACGAACAGGCCGGTCCGCAGCCGGGTGCCCGCGGCGGTGAGCCAGTTCGCCTCGTCCGCAGCGTAGGCCTTGAAGCCCGGGTCGGCCCCGGCGTCGCCGAACGTGCCCAGTTCGCCCCGGAGGAGGGCCGCGAGGGCGGGCCCGGCCGAGACGAGCAGGATCAGGGCGACCCCGATCCAGATCCACCACTTCAGGGCGCGCTCGCCGCGCCGCAGGAAGGCCAGGCCGAGGATGAGACTCAGGACTCCGTAGAAGCCGATGATGTCCCCCGCCATCAGCAGGGCGGAGTGCGTCAGGCCGATGACGATCAGCCAGAGGCTGCGCCTGCGCAGGATCTTCGCGGCGTGGCGCCCGTCGGTGCCGGCGGCGGTCTGACGGAGGTAGAGCTGCGTCATGCCGTAGCCGAAGAGGAAGGCGAAGAGCGGATAGACCCGCAGGTCGAGCACGATGATCATGGTGAACTGCACGGCATGGTCCAGCCACGAGCCGTCCACGGGCTGCCATCCGGAGGGCCCGCGCCGGGCCGCCCAGAGGTGGAAGGCGGTGTTGGACAGCACGATGCCCAGCAGCATGATCCCGCGGGCGAGATCGGGGGCGAGTGCTCGCTCGCCCGGGCGTACGGCGCCACGCCGCAGCGGGCCCTCTTCGGTCGCGATCGTCATGGATTCACGCTAGGAAGGCGGGGCGCGGCCGGACATCGGCCGGAGGGCGGGCGGGCGCCGACGAAAGGATGACGCCCGTGCCCGCCCGCGCGACCAAAGCCGCAGCGTCGCCCTACACCGGTCGGGTCCGGCCCTCCCAGTACGGCTCCCGCAGCCGCCTCTTGTACAGCTTGCCGTTGGGGTCGCGGGGCATCTCGGTGATGAAGTCGACGCTCCTGGGCCGCTTGTACCCGGCGAGCCGGTGTGCGCAGTGGTCGAGGAGGTCGGCCGCGAGGGCGGGTCCGGGCCGGTGTCCGGGGGCCGCCTCGACGACCGCCTTGACCTCCTCGCCCCAGTCGTCGTGCGGGATGCCGAAGACTGCCGCGTCCGCGACGGCGGGGTGGGCTAGCAGGGCCGACTCGATCTCGGCCGGGTAGATGTTGACGCCGCCGGAGATGATCAGGTCGATCTTCCGGTCGCGCAGGAAGAGATAGCCGTCCTCGTCGAGGTGGCCGAGGTCGCCGACGGTGAAGAAGTCCCCGATGCGGTTCTTGCGGGTCTTGGCCTCGTCCTTGTGGTACGAGAAGCCGCCGGTGTTCATCTTCATGTAGACGGTGCCGAGTTCGCCGGGCGGCAGCCTCTTGCCGTCGTCGTCGAAGATCGCGAGTTCGCTGATGGGCCAGGCCTTGCCGACGGTGCCGGGCTTCTTCAGCCAGTCCTCGGCGGTGGCGAAGGCGCCGCCGCCCTCGCTGGCCGCGTAGTACTCCTCCACACAGGGGCCCCACCAGTCGAGCATGGCCCGTTTCACATGGTCGGGGCAGGGCGCGGCGCCGTGGATGGCGTGCCGCATGGCGGAGACGTCGTAGCGGTCCTTGTCCTCGTCGGGCAGGGCCAGCAGGCGGTGGAACTGGGTGGGGACCATATGGGTGTGGGTGCAGCGGTGGTGGTCGATGAGGCGGAGCATCTCCTGGGGCGTCCACTTGTCCATCAGGACCAGCCGGTGGCCGATGTGCAGGGACGCGCCGGCGAACTGCAGGACGGCCGTGTGGTAGAGCGGCGAGCACACCAGGTGCACATTGCCGTCGAACGGCCGGATGCCGAAGATGCCGAGGAAACCGCCGAGGTAGGCCTCCTCCGGCGGCTTGCCGGGCAGGGGGCGGCGGATGCCGCGCGGGCGGCCGGTGGTGCCCGAGGTGTAGTTCATGACCCAGCCGAGGGTGCGGTCGGCGGGCGCCGACTCGGGCTGTCCGTCGAGGAGTTCGGCGTACGGCCGGAAGCCCTGGACCGTGCCCACGGCGTACCGGTGGGTGGCCGGGAGGCCGGCCTCGTCGGCGGCGTCGCGTGCCGCGTCGGCGAAGCGCTCGTGGGCGAGGAGGACCCGGGCGCCGGAGTCGGAGACGATCCACGCGATCTCCGGTCCGACCAGGTGGTGGTTGACCGGGACGAGGTAGAACCCGGCCTGGCTGGCGGCCAGATAGGCGGTGAGGAACTCGACGCCGTTGGGCAGGACCACGGCGAAGGTGTCGCCGCGTTCGAGCCCGGCCGCGCGCAGACCGTGCACGAGCCGGTTGGCGGCGGCGTGCAGGCGTCCGGCGGTCCACTCCTCGCCGTCGGGCGCGACGAGCACGCTGCGGCCGGGATCCTGTGTGGCCTGGGCCCAGAAGCCCACTGCGGGTGTGCTCACGACCGGCCGCTCCTTCCGGCGATGCGGTTGACGCGGTCCACAGCCTGTTCGAAGCCGCGGGTGAGGTCGTCGAAGACTGCCTGGACGCTGCGTTCGCTGTTCATCCGGCCGACGATCTGCCCGACCGGGGTGCCGAGCAGCGGTTCGACCTCGTGCTTCTGGATGCGCGAGACGGCCTCGGCGACCAGCAGGCCCTGCAACGGCATGGGCAGGGTGCCGGGCCCGGCCGGGTCGTCCCAGGCGTCCGTCCACTCGGTGCGCAGCTGGCGTGCGGGCTTGCCGGTCAGGGCGCGGGAGCGGACGGTGTCGCCGGAGCCGGCGGCGATCAGTTTGCGGGTCAGGGCGGGCGAGTGAAGGTCCGCCTCTGTGGTGGTCAGCCATATGGATCCCAGCCACACACCTTGGGCGCCGAGGCTGAGTGCGGCGGCCACCTGCTGTCCGCTGCCGATGCCGCCGGCGGCCAGCACGGGCAGCGGGGCGACGGCGTCGACGACCTCGGGGGTGAGCACCATGGAGGCGATCTCGCCGGTGTGGCCGCCGGCCTCGTAGCCCTGCGCCACGACGATGTCGATCCCGGCGTCCTGGTGCTTGCGGGCGTGCCGGGCACTGCCCGCGAGCGCGGCGACGAGCACGTCCTGGTCGTGGGCGCGTGCGATGACGTCGGCGGGCGGGGAGCCGAGGGCGTTGGCCAGGAGCCGGATCGGGTAGTCGAAGGCGACGTCGAGCTGGCTGCGGGCGACCTGCTCCATCCAGCCGGTGATGCGCCAGCCGGACGCCTCGCCCTCGGCGAGCTCGGGCACGCCGTGCTTGGCGAGGGTGTCCAGGACGAACTGCCGGTGCCCCTCGGGGATCATCGCCTCGACGTCGGCTTCGGTCACGCCCTCGACCTTCTTCGCCGGCATCACGACGTCCAGGCCGTAGGGCCGGCCGTCCACGTGCGCCTCGATCCAGTCCAGGTCGCGTTTGAGCTCGTCGGGGGCGGTGTAGCGGACCGCGCCGAGCACGCCGAAGCCGCCGGCCCGGCTGATGGCCGCGGCGACGGCGGGGAACGGCGTGAAGCCGAAGACGGCGTGCTCGACTCCCAGTTTCTGGCTCAGCTCCGTCTGCATGGGCGCAGGATGCCGGAGTCCTCCGGAGGACGGAAGGGGTTTGCTGACGCTCCGTCAGATTCAGCCTCAGACTCGGGGTTCGGATTCAGGCGGGCGCAGGTTCATGCGCGCCGTCTATTTGTGGAGCCGTGCGGCGGACATACTTCATGGGACATGCGAGGCCGTTGAGGAGAAGGGGTTGCGCGGTGACCGACAGACCGGCGAGCGGTGAACTGACCCGACGTCAACTCGGCCGAGTGGGCATGGCCCTGGGCGGTGCGCTCGCTCTCGCCCCGTTGCCCGCCGGCCCCGCCCAGGCCGCCCCGGCGGCGACCGGCCACCGCCCCACCCTCCGGCACGGCTCCGCCGCACGCGCCGGACTGCTCGGCCCCCATCTGCGCCGGCTCGTCACCGACGCCGAGGCGTTCCTCGGCCCCTCCCCCACGCACCCCTGGTACGCGGGCGCCGTCCTTCTCGCCGGACGCGGCGGCACCGTGGCCCTGCACCGGCCCATCGGTATGGCGGTGCGCTACCGGGCCTACGACGAGAAGACCGACACCGGTGTGGAGTTCCCGCCGGACGAGCGGATCCCCATGGCCGAGGACACGGTCTTCGACCTGGCGTCGGTGTCGAAGCTGTTCACCTCGATCCTCGCCGTGCAGCAGATCGAACGGGGCAAGCTGGAGCTGGAGGGCAGGGTCGCCTCGTACCTGCCGGACTTCGCACGCGCGGGCAAGCAGGACATCACGATCCGTCAGCTCCTCACGCACACCTCCGGTTTCCGCGCCTGGATCCCGCTGTACAGCGCGCCGACGTACGAGGAGAAGCTCCAGCTCATCTGGAACGAGAAGCCGGTGAGCGCTCCGGGCACGGCGTATCTGTACTCGGACCTGAACCTCGTCTCGCTCCAGCTCGTGCTGGAAGGGATCACGGGCCGCTCCCTGGACACCCTCCTGCGGGAGGAGATCACCGCGCCGCTCGGCATGCGCCGCACCCGCTACAACCCGCCCGCCTCCTGGCGGCCGAGGATCGCGGCCACGGAGGACGCACGCCCTCCGTGGTCCGGCCTGGACCGGGGCCTGGTGTGGGGCGAGGTGCACGACGAGAACGCCTTCAGCCTGGGCGGGGTCGCGGGGCACGCGGGTGTGTTCTCCGACGCGTGGGACCTCGCGGTCCTCGGCCGTACGCTGCTCAACGGCGGTGTCTACGGGCGGGAGCGGATCCTCACGCCGGAGTCGGTGGAGCTGATATTCACCGACTTCAACACCGCCTTCCCCGGCGACGAGCACGGGCTCGGTTTCGAGCTCTACCAGCACTGGTACATGGGCGCGATGGCCACGCCGCGCACGGCCGGGCACACCGGCTTCACGGGCACCTCGCTGGTGCTCGACCCGACGACCGACTCCTTCCTGATCGTGCTCGGCAACTCCGTGCATCCGGTGCGCGGTTGGCGTTCGGGGTCGGCCCCTCGGGTCGCCGCCGCGAACAACCTGGCACGGGCCGTGCCGGTCCGGCCGGTGCGGGGGCGCGGCGCCTGGTTCTCCGGGATGGCGGTCTCCGCGACGGCGACCCTCACACTCCCCCCGCTCGACACGTCCGGCGGCGGGGCGCGGCTGCGCTGTGCGCTGTGGTGGGACACCGAGCCGAAGGCCGACGTGCTGGTCCTGGAGGCGACGACCGACGGCGGCACGACCTGGCAGCCGGTGCCCTTCGCGACGTCCCGCCGGGGCGAGGATCCCCGGCAGCATCCGTCGGGCTCGGTCACCGGCTGGTCCGGCCGCGTCTGGCACCGGCTCACCGCCGATGTCCCCGCCGCGCGGGAACTCGCCCTGCGCTGGCGGTACGCGACGGACCGGCTGTATGTCGGGCGCGGCTGCTACGTGGACGGACTGCGGGTCGAGGCGGCAGACGGCGCCCTGTTCGACGAGACCCGCCCGGCGGACGCGTCGCGCCTTCGGGCGGTGGGGTGGACACCGTCGGCGGACTGAGGCGTCACCGGGGTTCCTTCTCCAGTACCGCCATCGCCGCGTTGTGCCCGGGCACCCCGCTCACTCCGCCGCCGCGCACCGCTCCGGCACCGCACAGCAGCACGTTGGCGTGGCCGGTCTCCACGCCCCAGCGGCCGGTGCCGTCCTGGGCGTAGGGCCAGCTCAGGTCGCGGTGGAAGATGTTGCCGCCGGGCAGGCCGAGGTCCCGCTCCAGGTCGAGCGGGGTCCTGGCCTCGATGCAGGGCCGCCCGTCCGCGTCCGTGGCCAGGCAGTCGGCGAGGGGTTCGGCCAGGTGTGCGTCGAGCTGGGCGAGGGTCGACTTCAGCAGCTCCTCGCGTACGGCGTCGTTGTCCCGCTCGAACAGGCGGGCCGGGGTGTGCAGACCGAAGAGGGTGAGCGTCTGGTAACCCTGCTCGGCCAGGTCGGGGCCGAGGATGGTCGGGTCGGTGAGCGAGTGGCAGTAGATCTCGGAGGGCGGCGCGGCGGGCAGGCCTCCGGCGGCGGCCTGGGCGTGGGCGGTGGCCAGTTGGTGGTAGCCCTCGGCGATATGGAAGGTGCCGGCGAACGCCTCACTCGGGTCCACGGCGCTGTCCCGCAGCCTCGGCAGCCGCTTGAGCAGCATGTTCACCTTCAGCTGGGCGCCCTCGGCAGGGGCCGGGGGTGTGCCGCCGGTCAGTTCCGCAAGGGCCTGGGGGGAGGCGTTCACCAGGACGTGCCGGGCGGCGACGGTGCCCTCGCTCTCGGCCGTCCGGTAGGTGACCTCGGCGGTACGGCCGTCCGTGGCGATGCGCAGCGCCTCGTGGCCGGTGGCGAGGTCAGCGCCCGCGGCGCGTGCCGCGTCGGCCAGTGCGTCGGTGAGGGCTCCCATGCCGCCGACCGGTACGTCCCAGTCGCCGGTGCCGCCGCCGATCACGTGGTAGAGGAAGCAGCGGTTCTGCTTCAGTGAGGGGTCGTGGGCGTCGGCAAAGGTGCCGATGAGCGCGTCGGTGAGGACGACGCCGCGCACCAGGTCGTCCGTGAAACGCTCTTCGACGGCGACCCCGATCGGCTCCTCGAACAACGTCCGCCAGGCCTGCTCGTCGTCGAGGCGGGTCCGGAGTTCCTCGCGTGTGGGCAGCGGCTCGGTGAGGGTCGGGAAGACACGCTGGGCGACACGGCCGGTCATGCCGTAGAACTCCTGCCAGGCCCGGTACTCGCGGTCCGAGCCGGTGAGCCGGGCGAAGGCCTCCCTGGTCCGCCGTTCACCGCCGCCGACGAGGAGTCCGGTGGGCCGGCCGTCGCGCTCGGCGGGGGTGTAGGAGGAGACGGTGCGGGTGCGGACCCGGAAGTCCAGGCCGAGGTCCCGCACGATCTTCTTGGGCAGCAGGCTGACCAGATACGAGTACCGGGACAGCCGGGCGTCGACCCCGGCGAACGGCCGGGTGGACACTGCCGCACCGCCGGTGTGGTCCAGCCGCTCCAGAACCAGCACGGAGCGCCCGGCCCGGGCCAGGTAGGCGGCGGCGACCAGGCCGTTGTGTCCGCCGCCGACGATGACGGCGTCGTACGTCCGGTGTGCGCGGGGTCCCTCGGGTGCGGTCATGGTTCTTCGTAACACGGGGTGATCCAGGTCGGCCAGATGACGACGGCCGGGCCCTCAGTTGGGGGCGTCGAAGCCGGCGGACGGCTCTGCCGCCGTGGGCGGCGGGGCAGGCGGCGTTCCTCTGCGGCCGTGGGCGTCGATCCGGGTCACGGGCTCTTCGGTGCGGGCATCGAGCTGGCGGCGGGCCCTTCGACCGTCTGCGTCGAGCGGCCGGCCTCTGCGGCCGCCGGGTCGACGCGGGCGGCGGGCACCGCGGTGCAGGCGTCGAGGTATCCCGCTGGCCCGCCCGGCGGCAGCCGGTGTCCAGGCGGCGCCGGCTGCCGCCGTGTGCCGGCGCCGACCACAGGTCGGCTCACGGCCTTCGGCCGCCGGCTGTCTTACCCGGCTGCCCGGCCTGGTCCCGCAGCGTGTCACCGCCCGGCCGACGCCCGCTGCTCCCGCAGGGCCGCCACCTGGCGGTAGAGCGCCACGGCTTCGGGGCCACGTCCCAGCTGCTGCAGGCAGTGCGCCTCGTCGTTGCGGCTGGCGAGAGTGTCGGGGTGGTCCGCGCCGAGGACGCGTTCGCGGGCGGCGGCCACGCGCCGGTACTCGGTGAGCGCGTCGGCCCAGCGGGCCAGCCAGCCCAGCCCGACGGCCACCTCGCGGAGGCTGACCAGGGTGTCCGGATGGTCCGGGCCGAGGACCCGCTCGCGGACGGCGGCGACGTCCCGGGACTCGGCGAGGGCCTCCTCCCAACGGCCCAGCCGACCGAGGTTGACGCAGCGGCCGTGGCGGGCACGCAGCGTCTCGGGATGGGTGGGGCCCTGGACACGGGTGCGGTCCTCGGCCAGCTCGCGATAGAGGTCCAGGGCCTCCGCGCTGCGGCCGAGGCGGCCCAGGCTGATGCCGATCTCGTGCCGGGCGGCGAGCGTGTCGGGGTGATCGGCGCCGAGGGCCCCGGCGCGGGCCCCGGCGACCTCACGGTAGGTCTCCAGCGCCTCGGCCCAGCGACCCAACTGGCCGAGGGCGTAGGCGACTTCGTAGCGGGTGACGAGGGTGTCGGGGTGGTCCTGGCCGAGCACCCGGGCGCGCGCGACGGCCACCTCGCGGGCCATGCGGTAGGAGTCCTCGAGTCGGCCCAGGCGGCTGAGGTTGAAGGCGAGGTTGTGCCGGCAGCGCAGGGTGTCCGGGTGGTCGGGCCCCATGGTGCGCTCCCGGGCGGTGAGCACCGAGGTGTACACCCGGTGGGCGTCGAAGGGACGGCCCAACTGGCCGAGCACGTAGGCCATCTCCTGGCGGGCGGCGAGCGTGTCGGGATGGTCGGCGCCGTGGCTGCGGATCCTGGCCTCGGCGACGTGCTTGTACTCGCGCAGGGCGGCCTGGGCGCGGCCGGTGCGGCTGAGGGTGAAGGCGACCTCGTAGCGGCTGGCGAGGGTGTCGGGGTGGTCGGGGCCGAGGAGGTGCTCGCGTTCGGCGGCTACCGCCCGGTGCACCTCCCCCGCCTCCGCCCAGCGGCCGAGCCGGCCGAGGCTCAGCCCCGCGTTGTGGCGGCCGGCCAGGGCGGTCAGGACGTCCGGGGACGGGGTGGGCCGTTCCTCGGGGACGGGTTCCTCGACGGGGCCGGCGGCGGGCCGGGCGATCCATTCGCCGGAGAGCCCGGCGGCCGGGTCCGGTTGTGTGGTGCTCAGTCCGGCACCGGCCGCCTTGTGACCGGTGGTCATGCCCTGGGTCCAGGACGGCATTCGACCCGCTCCCGCCAGCGCGCCGGGCGCGGGACGGGCCGCCGGCACGGTCGCCACATACGCGGGCGCGGCCCGGTGCATGCTGATCCGGCGGGCCAGCTCGCGGGCGTCGTCGGGTCTGTGCGCGGGTTCCTTGGCGAGCAGGTCCAGGACGACGCGTTCCAGGTACTCGGGCAGTTCGCGGCGGTGTTCGCGCAGCGGCCGGGGCGGGGTGTCGCGGTGGCCGACGAGGATCGCCCACGGGTCGTCCAGGTCGAACGGCGGTACGCCGGTGGCGATCTCGTAGAGCACGCACCCGAAGGAGTACAGGTCGCTGCGCTGGTCGACCTCGGTGCCGCTGATCTGCTCCGGGGACATGTAGTGCGGGGTCCCCATGGCGATACCGGTGCCGGTCAGCCGGGAGGTGAACCCGATGTCGTGGCCGAGGCGGGCTATGCCGAAGTCGCAGATCTTCACGGTGCCGTCGGCGAGCCGCACGATGTTGGCGGGTTTCAGGTCGCGGTGGACGATGTTCTGTTCGTGGCAGTACGCCAGCGCGGCGGCGACCTGCTCGGCGATCTCCACGACGTCGGCGACCGGCAGCGGGTGCTGCTTGTTGTCCTCGAGAAGCTGGCTGAGATTGCGGCCGTCCAGCAGCTCCATGACGAGGTAGAGGACGCCGTCGGACTCGCCGAAGTCGTGTACGACAGTGATGCCCCGGTGCTGGAGCGCGGCGGCCACCCGGGCCTCGCGCCGGAACCGCTCCCGCAGCACGCGGGTAAAGGCGTGGTCGTGGTTGGGGCCCAGCGGTTTGAGGCACTTGACGGCGACGTGCCGGCCAAGGGACTCGTCCCGTGCCCGCCACACCTCGCCCATGCCGCCGCGCCCGATCAGATCGAGCAGCCGGTATCGGCCGTGGATGAGCCTGGTCTCCCCCATGTCGCGCGACGCTCCCCCCGGTAGCTGTTCGCTCGCTCCTCCCACTGGCTCACTCAGTATGGCGGCCTATCGTCCGAGTTTGTACGGTGCCGGGCGCGCGTCCGGGCCGAGCCTCGCCATGGCGCGCAGGATGTGTTTGGGCGGGAGTTGCCACCGCAGACGTGCGGGAATCCGGCGCAACATGAGACCGGTGAGGCGCAGTTGCCGGGCGGCGGTGGCGGGTGCGGGGGCCGGTCTGCCGTACAGCTCGTGGGCGTACGGCGGCAGAGAGGCGTACGCCAGTTGTGCCACGCGCCGCCACAGCACCTCACGCACCGGTACCAGGAGCGGGTGCGTCGGCGGGTGGAGGAGGAAGTCGTCCACTTCGCGTGCCTCGGGCCCGGCGGCCAGCTCCGGGCGCACCTTCTCGAAGTAGGCGGCCAGCTCGGCCCGGTCGGCCGGTACGGTGCCCGGCTCGAGTCCCACCAGGCGTGCGCTCTGGCGGTGTTCGGCGATGTAGCGGTCGGCCTCGCCGTCGGTGAGCCGGAACCCGGATCCGCGCAGCACGTGCAGATAGGAGTCGATCTCGGCGCAGTGGACCCACAGGAGCAGGTCGGGTTCGTCGACGCCGTAGCGCTCACCGGTGTCCGGGTCGGTCGCCGTCAGCATGCGGTGGATCTTCCGGACGCGGGCGCCCGCCCGCTCGGCGGCCTCGGTGGTGCCGTACGTCGTGGTGCCGACGAAGTGCGCGGTGCGCATCAGCCGGCCCCAGGCGTCCCGGCGGAAGTCAGAGTTCTGCATGACTCCGCGTACGGCGCGCGGGTGCAGGGCCTGGAGGTAGAGCGCCCGGATGCCGGCGATCCACATCATCGGGTCGCCGTGCAGCTGCCAGGTCACCGAATCAGGAGTGAACAGCCCCGGGTCCGCGCCGGTCATGGACTCACCTCCGCCCGGCGCCCACGATGACACAGCTCGAACAGCAGGTCGACACCGCGAGAACACCTACGGGACTGTCCAGTCGTTGAGATTTCACCCACCCGGTTAAAGGTTTGGTAAGGCTCCCCTTATAGGCTGTCGCCGCCGATCAAGCCCGCACCGGGCCGCAGCGGCATGCCCGGCCTCCCGCACGACAGGACTCGACATGCGCACCACCTCCCGCGGCCTCATAGCGGCACTCGCTCTTCCCCCTCTGCTGGCCGGCTGCTTCGCACCGAGCGACAGCGGCGAGGGCGCCGGAGCCGGATCGGGTGGTCGGCTGCGGGTCGCGCTGGCCGTTCCGCCGGTGCAGGCGCTGTCCCCGTACAGCAATGACGCCACCGTGCTGAGCAAGCTGTCCGTCGCCGAGGGCCTCACCGCCCTCGACAAGAACGGCACGGCCAAGCCCGCACTGGCGAAGTCCTGGAAGCAGGACGGCGACACCACCTGGACCTTCGAACTGCGCAAGGCCACGTTCCAGGACGGCACCGAGCTCACCGCCCGGTCCGTCGTGGACGCGCTCGACCACGCGGGCAGTGCCAAGCCCAAGCCCCGCGTCCTGAGCGATGTGGCGCTCACCGCGAAGGCCGAGGACGCCGACACCGTCACCCTCACCACCAAGTCGCCCGACCCGGTGCTGCCGCTGCGGCTGGCCAGCCCCGCCCTGGCGATCCTGTCGGCGAAGGCGTACGCGAAGGACGGCGCCGTCAGCCCGGTCGGCACCGGCACCGGCCCGTTCGAGATCACCCGGCTGAGCGGCAAGGCGAAGGCGACGCTCACCCGCTTCGACGGCTACTGGGGCGGCAAGGCGAAGGCGCCGGGCATCGACGTCAGCTGGATCGCGGACGGCACGGCCCGCGCCAACGCCCTGCGCGGCGGCGAGGCCGACATCGCCGAGTGGATCCCCACCGCACAGGCGAAGCTGCTCGACAAGGACACCCGGCACGAGGTGCCCTCGGTGCGCACCGACAGCCTGATCCTCAACACCGGCAGCGGCCTGTTCGCCGACGCCCCGCTGCGCGCCGCCGCCCGCGAGGCCGTGGACGGATCCGCGCTGGTCGACTCCGTCTTCGGCGGCTACGCCGACCCCGCCGAGGGCCTGTTCGGGCCCGCCGTCCCGTGGGCCGACGACAAGCGGGTGAAGGTGTCCGGGCGCGCCGAGGCCGCGACCACCGCCCAGGTGAAGTCCGAGGCCAAGGACAGGACCCTGCGGCTGGCCACCTACACCAACCGGGCCGAGCTTCCCGAGGCCGCGACCGTGCTCCAGCAGCAGCTGGAGAAGGCCGGGTTCACGGTGAAGCAGGACGTGCGCGAGTACACGCAGATGGAGGCCGACCTCCTCGCGGGCAAGTACGACGCCCTCGTCTTCTCCCGGGTGACGCTCCTCGACACCGGTGACGCGGTCGACTACCTCGCCAGCGACTTCACCAGCGAGGGCGTCTACAACATCCCCGGCCTCAAGGACGCCGCGGTGGACAAGGCCATCCGGGCCGCTGCCGCCGAGCGCGACACGGAGCGCCGCCAGGAGAAGATCATGAAGGCGGAGG
Organism: Streptomyces sp. NPDC057002; assembly: GCF_042673825.1. Lineage (NCBI taxonomy): Bacteria > Bacillati > Actinomycetota > Actinomycetes > Kitasatosporales > Streptomycetaceae > Streptomyces > Streptomyces sp. NPDC057002. The sequence goes on along the minus strand of NZ_JBHURZ010000002.1, from coordinate 1,059,310 downwards.
CGGAGATCCTGCGCACCGACGCCGTGCTGCCGCTGGTCCACGAGCAGGCCGTGCAGGGCATCGCGTCCGATGTCGAGGGCGTGATCCTCGACCCGCGCGAGCGCTCTCTCGTCGACGTCGACACGCGCGTCAAGTAGCCCGTATGAGCGTCGCCCACGCCCCGGCCGCCCGCCCGTCCCTCTGGCCGGCGGCGGCCGGCCGTGTGCTCGCCGCGGTCGCGCTGCTCGGGGCCGTGGCCCTGCTGCCGTGGCTGACCGGCCCGGACCCGGCCCGTACGGTGCTGCGCGCCCGCTCCGCCGACCAGAACCCAACACCTGCCGAACTGGCCGTCGTACGGGAGCAGTTGGGTCTGGACGAGGGTCCGCTCGCGCATCTCGCGCGCTGGCTGGGCGGCCTGCCGCGCGGGGACGCGGGCGTCTCGTGGGTGTCCGGGGAAGCCGTCATGCCGCAGGTGGGGACCGCCCTTTCGGTGTCCCTGACGCTGATGCTGGGCGCGTTCGTGGTCACCGCCGTGGTGGCCGCGCTGGTGTGCGCCCGGACGGTGTTCCTGGGCTCCCGGCGCAGGCTGCGGCAGGACCGCGCGGGTACGACGGCCGCGGTCCTCGCCGCGCTGCCGAAGTTCCTGCTCGCCTCGGTGCTGGCCACGGTGTGCGGGGTGTGGTGGGGGTGGTTCCCGTCCAGCGGCTGGGAGGGGCCGCAGTCGATGGTGCTGCCCTCGCTCGCCCTCGGTATCCCGTCGGGCGCGATGCTGGGCGGACTGCTCGACCAGGCGCTGCCCGCCGCGTTCCACGAACCGTGGGCGCGCACGGCGTACGCCGTGGGTCTCCCGCCGGGCCGCATCGCCCGCGACGCGCTGCGCCGCACCCTGCCCGGCATGCTGCCGCAACTGCTGCCGACCGTCGTGGCCCTGGTCGGCGGTGCGGTCGCCGTGGAGAAGATCTTCAACATCCCCGGGCTCGGCCGGCTCGCCCTGGAGGCCGCCGTCGCGCAGGACCTCCCGGTGCTGCAGACCGCGACCCTGGCCCTGGTCCTGCTCGGCGTGAGCGCCGGCGTCCTGATCCGGGCCCTGCGCCACGCGCTCCTCGGCCGTCCCCTGCGCGACGGCGCCCTGCCGGCGCTGCACCGTCCCCCGCTCGTCGCGCCGCGCTCCCTGCACTGGATCACCGCGGCCTGTGCGCTGGCCCTGCTGGCCCTGGTCACGGCGGGCCTGCTGCGCGACCCTCTGGGGGTCGACACGACGGCGCGGCTGCTGTCCCCCTCTCTCGAACACCCTCTGGGCACCGACGCTCTGGGCCGGGATCTGCTGGCCCGGCTGGGTCACGGGGCCGTGCGCACGGCGGGGGTCGCCCTCGCCGTGACCGTGCTCAGCGCCCTCGCCGGACTCCTGCTGGGCATGGCACCACGGGCGAGCGCGGGTCCGACGGAGGTCGTGTCGACGCTGCCCGCCGTCCTCGCGGGACTGCTGATCGCGGGCGTGACCGGACCGTCGGTGTGGGGAGCGGCCTGCGCGGTCTGCGCGGTGGGCTGGAGTCCCTACGCCGCCCAGACCGCCGCTCTGCTCGAACAGGAACGGGCGAGCGGCCATATCGCCGCGTCCGTCGCGCTCGGGGCGGGGCGGCTGCACCTGCTGCGCCGCCACCTGCTCCCCGCGGTGGTCCCGGCCCTGCTGCGCAACGCCCTGCTCCGGCTGCCCACCACCGTCCTGGTCCTCGCCTCGCTCGGTTTCCTCGGCCTCGGCGAACAGCCGCCCACCCCCGAGTGGGGCCGCCTCCTGTCGGAGAACCAGCCGTACGCGGAACTGGCCCCCTGGACCGTGCTGGGCCCTGCCGCCGCGCTGGTGGTGCTCTCCGTGCTGGCGGTGACGGGCAGCGTGGTGGGGCGGGAGAAGGCCACGCACGGCGGATAGCGCCGGGTGTTCCTGTGACAAGGCCTGCCTTGGACAGCTGGACCGGCTGGACCGCCTCAGTCCTCGTGTCCGGCCGGAGGCAGCTTGGTACCGGCCCGGCAGCCGATGAAGGACGTGTTGGGGCAGAAGGCGTCGAAGCCCATGCCGTACCGGGCGAAGGATCCCCAGGCCGCATTGCGCACCCCGGGGTACTCGGCATCGGTGAACGCCTTGCCCTTGAGGTCCTTCAGGGCCCGCAGGATCGCGCCACGGGCGGTGAGGAACGACGGGTTCTTCGGGGTGAGCTTCAGCCCGTCGACGACGGCTTGCCAGGCGACCCGGTAGCCGCGCTCTCTGCCGCCGAGTTCCGCGCTGATCCGGCGGGTCATCTCCATGAGCGCCGCGCACCAGATCTCGCCGACGTTGTGGATCCTCGTATAGTCGAGTCCTCCCGTGGCCTGCCCGATGTCCCCGAAGCCACCGGGGTACCGGTCGTCGTAGGGTCGCTGGCGGATGCCGCCCGGGTCGTCGATGACCCAGTCGCCGACCACGGTGTGCTCGTGCTCGCGGGAGAAGTTGAAGATGGTGAGCGCGAAGTAGTCGGACCATCCCTCGCCCATCGCCCGGGACTGCGGTTCGCGCAGACCGTTGGCGTCGTGCAGCCCGCCGACGAGCCGGTTGGTCGTACCGTGCGTGGCCTCGTGGACGATGACGTCCATGGCCAGGGCCGTGTGCCTGCCGGTCCCTTCGACCAGCCCCATGTTCATCTCCGCCGCCAGACCGTCGGCGCGCGTGAGCATGGTGGCGGTGCCCGGGATCGCCACGGGATGCGTGAAGGCGCGGACCGGGTCGGTGCCATGGCCGAGGCCTGAGAAATTGACGGTCTGGAAGTTGCCGTGCTCCTCCGTGAAGCCGAGCATGACGAAGAAGTCACGCATGTAGTTGCAGCCGTAGAAGATGTTGGTGACCAGCTGCTCAGGAGTGTCGGGGCCCGGGGCGAACAGCGCGTTGCCCGCCGCATCGAGGTCGACCTCGAAGCTCTTGCCGGTGACGCCGTCGACGGCCTCGACGTTGTTCCCGACGGTCGCCACATGCCCGTTGTGCTGCGTGACCCAGGGTCCGAAGAGTCCGGGCGCCGGCGACGGCGGCGGCTTGACCGGGTAGTCGCTCAGGGGCAGCGGGAAGGAGGCCAGCGCGAATCCGGTCTCGGCCGGGTTCTGACGGACCACCACGCCTCCGACGACATGGTTCGACAGGTCCTGGAGATACAGGACCTGGGGTGCCGTCCTGTCCGACGTCATCTCGTCGGCTTCCACGAGCGCGTGGTACTGCACGGCCCCCCTCGCGCGGGAGAACCTGAACGACCAGGCGAGCCGGACGGCGTCGCCCATGTAGAAGTACACGAGCCGGGCGGGGATCGCCTCGTCGAAGGCGCCTTGGTCGAAGGTCATCGGCTGGTCGTTGCGTGCCTGGGAGCTGAGCCGGCGGAAGCCGGCTGAGATGTCCAGGGCCGGGAGGGCGTCGTCACCGAAGGGACTTTCGACCGTGACGGGTGCGGCGGCCTTCGCGGCGCCGGCGGCGAGAGCTGCCTCGACAGGCACCACCGGCATCGTGGGCACGCTGCCGGGCACGCTCGCCGTGTCCCCGACGACCCTGTCGACCGTGCCGTCCTCGCTGAGCCACACCTTGGGAGCCATGCCCCATACGTCGATGCCGTTGAGTGTCTGCTGGAGGCTGACCACGCGTATGCCGCCGCTCGTGGACGTCACCTTCGGATCGGCCTCGAATTCGGCGGGCTCTCCGGCGGCGAAGCCGATCGCCCCCGATACCGAGGAGAGGTACTCCTTGGCGCGGGCGATGTAGTCGCCGTCGGCGGCCTCGGCGCCCGCCCGTTCGGCAAGACCGGGGGGTGCGCCCTCCACCCGCAGCTCGGTCAGGTGCCCGGTGAAGCGGTTGACCTTGCTGTCGTCGGCGATGAGGGTGTGGTGCACCGACTCCGCCACGCGATCGGTCTCGGCGAGGAACGCCTCGGCGCCCTGGACCCGGGCGAGCCGGTCGTACTCCAGATCCCGTTTGTCGATCAGCTGTGTCATGACGGTTGCTCCTGTCACCGGGCGGGCGAAGCCCCGCTGCTGCTGTCTTGTGGGTTACAGGCCCGCGAGGGTGAGGGCGGTCGCCGTGACGGAGCGGGCGACCGTGGCCGCGAACTCGGGGCTGAGATCCTGGTCGATGAGCGTGTCTCCCGGGGTGTGGTACTGCCTGGTCCCTGTACCGGGCCCGCCGTCCGGAGCGAAAATGTCCTCGGAGACGGCGATGGCGGCCCACCCCCGCTCATGGAAGCTGGCATGGTCGCTCCGTCCGATCGCCGGATCGGAGGGGCCCGTGAGCTGTTGGACGGTCACCGTGGGGTCGATGGCGGGGACGGTGTCCGCGACGAGAGCGCCCAGCGTGTCGGAGGCTGCGACGACCGGACCCGGCACCGAGGAACCGGCGTGGATCTCGACGGTGGGTGTGCTGCCCTCCTGGCGACCCGCGATCATGTCCATCTGGAAGACACCGGCGATACGGTCGTCCGCCGCGGCGGCGGCCCGCGCATAGAACTTGCTGCCGACCAGGCCCTGTTCCTCGGCGTTGAAGAGCACGAAGCGTACGTTCCGGGTCGGTGTCCTGCCCTCGGTGAGCACATCGTGCAGGCACTCGGCCGCGGCCATGACGGCGGCGGTTCCGCTGCCGTCGTCGTCGGCGCCCGGTGCGGGGTCCACGGCGGGGTCGTAGGGGCGTGGGTCGCCGCTCTCGTCGAGGAATTCGCCGCTGGAGGCAGTGGAGTCCAAGTGGGCGGTGATGAGCACCGTGGAGTCCGCCCCGGCTGCGCGGTGCTCGGCCTCCACGTTGAACAACGGGCGTCCGCGCCACCGGAATCGGTGCAGTCGTACAGTCAGGCCGAGGCTCTGGAAGCGGTCCGCGAGTGCCTCGACGACTCGGGGGTTGTCTTCGGCGGACGCGTCACGGCTGCGGACCAGGAGCGCCTCGCCGTCTCTGAGCGGTTCGGCACCGGAGATGCGCGCGACATGACCACGCAGTACCTCGGGGGTCACGGCCGCCCGTACCGCGGCGACCGTTTCTGGGGAGAGACGGCCGTCACCGGCTGCCGGCGCGGGTGGGCCCGGCTCCGCCCGACCTTCCGTGAGGCCCCCGGCGCGTCCTTGTGCCGCTCGTGCCTCACCGGGACGGGAGAGGAGTGCCGGGTCCGCGAGCAGCCGCTCGGTATGGCCGGGCTTCGCGCCCGGCAGGTGGACGTCCTCGATCGGAGCGCCGACGGGTGCGGCGACGTAGACACCGCCCGGCGCGGCGCCCAGCGGGAGCAGGGGAGGTGCCTCGAGGCCGGCGAGTTCGCCGGCGACGACGCCGAAAGCGGACGTGGCGCGTGTCGTCGCCCTGTCCGGGGCGCCCGCGAAGTCCTGGCCGGTGGTGAGGGGGCGGTCGTCGCGGATCAGGAAGGCCGCCGTGTTCTCCACCGGCCCCCGGAGGTCGACCGCGAATCCGGCCTGCTCGAGTGCGGCGGCACCGCGCATGCTGGCCATGGCCAGCACGAGCCGCGGAGAGGCGATGTGCACGGGAACGACCTCGGTCTGGTTCGCGACCGTCTCCAGCGCGGGCAGCCCCCGGTCCTCGGGCAGCTCGATGCGGGCCCAGAGTACGGGCCGGTTCTCCAGGGCGGCGCCGGTGAACACGGGGTGTGCCGCGGTACGCAGCCCCGCCTGCTCGGCGAACGCGCGCTCCTGGTGGTCCTCGCCCACGAAGACGCACTCGCCGGGTGCGGAGGCGGGGACCCCCTCGCCCGCCGTACCGGCGACCGCCTCGTCGAAGATCTCCCGGCTGTTCTTGGGGCCCCAGTGGATGAGCGCGCCGTCCGTGAACCGGCCGGGGAACGCTCCCCGCAGGGCTGACGCGGCCCGCTCCGCGGCGCCTTCACTCGAGCCCGGGTTGGAGATGATGCCCTGGGGGACGTCGGGGAACGTGTCGAGCACGGCGCGAACACGAGGTCGTGGCAGCAACGTCAGCGAACCGTCCGCTTCCTCCCGGGCGTCTGCCAGGGTCGCTCCTATGTCGAAGAAGAGCACGGGCATTTCGCTGCCTCCACGAAGTGAACCGGTCCGGAATCGGCACGTGACCGAGTGAACGTCCCGGGTGGCAAGGGCCGTTCGAGAACGAAGGGAAACCGCGCCCGGGGAACCGTGAAGGGTCCCGCGCTGGTTTGCCCCTGCTTCTCCATCGTCCGCCTTCGGTTGCGCGCTCGCATCCCGGGGTGTAGGCGAATGCCGTTCAACTCCGGACAGTTGAAGAAGTTACGGAGCGCGAACGACCTTCGGTTTAGGCGCTCGGTTCCGGCGCGGTGGCGGGAGCTTGGCCCGGGTCCTGCGTACGCGCGGTTCTCGTGCCTGTCGGAAGGGGGCACGTCCGCCGTACGCTGGAGTCGTACGAGTAGTACGCCGTACTGATGCGTGCCCTGCACCGCAGGAGGCGACGATGTCCGATCCGGTTCCCCCCGCCGACTGGGAAGAACTCTTCGGCCCCGGCCATCGTCCAAGCGGACAACAAGCACGATGCTCATCACGGCGTCCGTCTCGGTGAGTGCGGCGCCTGGGGCCCAGGCCCCCGGGGGTCCCGCTCGGCGCCCCCGCCCGGGAAGCGGACTCGCACCGCCCGGACTGGCCCGGAACCTCGACGACCTGCGGCAACGCCTGGCCGACCTGGAGCGGACAGTACGGCGGTATCGATGGGAGACGGTCGAGGCCTATCTGAGGAGATCGCTCACTCGGCCCCGGCCGGCAGTGAACGGACCGACGGGAGGGGCGGCGCCGCACCCGGCCGCATGCCCCGCCCGCACCACCACCTGGCCGGCTGGGACCGGGCGCCACCGTCCGACTGCGGGCCCGGGTGACGGGACCGGGACAAGTGGCCGCCGAGAGCCGTCCGGCACCCGGGGACTTCGTCGGCGAACCCGGGTAGGCACCGGGCGGGATCGGCTGGGCGCCACCGTGCAACCTGGTTGACACCAGAGCCGATGGGCCCGGCATCAGGAACCTGCCGCGCCGAACCCCTCGTGCGCACCGCCGATGGGCAGCCCCGCAAGCAGCGCACGCCGGCTGGCCCTGACGTGCTCACGCATCACGTGCTCGGCGCTGTCGCCGTCCTTGTCCATGATCAGCTCCAGGACGAGGTGGTGCTCACGATCCGATTGCAGGGCACGGCCCGGCCGGCTCAACGACGTGTTCACCAGCCGGGAGTAGGCCAGCTGATTCATCAGCATCCGGTAGTGGGCCTCCAACTTGCTGTTGTCGGCACCCGCGATGAGCAAGTCGTGGAACTCCTGGACCAGTTCCGCGTACCGCTCCCGGTCGTCCCGCGCCACCGCTTCATCGGCCTCGCGCAGGTTCCGCTCGAGCAGGTCGATCTCCGCGACGCGGCCGCGCCGGGCGAGAAGGCGGGCGGCCGCGCCCTCGAGGAGTTCCTTCATCTCGAAGAGTTCCGTGATCTCACGGCGGGAGGGGGTGGTGACGAACGTCCCGACGCGGGGCCGGATCTCGACCAGCCCTTCGGTCTGGAGTTGCTTGAGGGCTTCGCGTACCGGTGTGCGGCTGACGCCGAACTCCTCCGCGAGGGCGAACTCCGACAGCGGAGCCCCGGGCTCGATGTCTCCCTTGATGATCCGCCGGCGCATGTCGGCGATCACCCTGGCCTGCATCGACCCTCCCCCAGCCTTCGGCCGGGGGGACCCCGTCTCCGGTTCGCTCTGTGCGCGATTCACCGAACCCTCCTCCGTCTCCCGATCCGCCGGCCGGTCATCCCAGCGGAGCGAGCGCGCCGCCGTCGAAGAACTTACCCGCGCTGTAGACCATCGGAGGGCGCTCGGCGACCGCGGCGTGCACCACGCGGCAGATGAACACGGTGTGCGTACTGGCCTGCAGCCGCTCGCGGATCTCGACCTCCATCTGCGCACTGCTCCGGGCGATCAGCGGGCTGCCGAACGGGCCGCTCTCCCATTCCACGTGCGCGAATTTGTCACCGGCCTTGCTCGCGAACGTACCTACGACGTCGAGTTGGTCCGTGGAAAGGATGTTGATCGCGAGGTGGTTCGCCCGGAACAGACAGTCGTGGGTGGACGAGGTGCGCTGGACGCACACCATCACACAGGCGGGCTCGAGCGAGATGCTCGAGAACGCGTTGACGGCCAGCCCTCGGGGGGTCTCTCCGTCCATCGCGGTCACGACCGTGACACCGGTGACGAACTGCCGGTTGACCTGCTTCATCACGTCGAGGTCGGGCTGCGAGGCGAGCGGGGCCATGAAGGTACTCCTAGTCATTGTGATCGTCAGTCCTGTCCCACGCGGATGACGCCCAGGGCCGAGAGCAGCGCCCGGGGGTCCCACGTCACGTGCTCCTCGACGATCCGGTCCCCGTCGAAGCGGGCGAAGGTGGCACCGCTGACATCGACGTGTCGCCCGGTGGGAGGGACACCGAGGAACGAGTTCACGTGGGTTCCGGTGCTGTGCCAGCGGATCGCGGCCCTGTCGCCCTCGACCACGATTTCGTCGATGGTCGTGACGAGGTCCGGGAAGGCTGCCCGGGTCGAGACGATCGAGGCCTTGAAGGCGTCGAGGTCCAGCGGGTGGGGATCGCTGCTGCGGCGGAGGTAGTCCGGGCTCAGCAGGGTGTCGAGGGCGTCGGCGTCGCCCTCGCCCCAGGCCGCGGTCCACGCCTTCTCGATGAGGTCACGACGAGCTTCGGGGTGTGACACCGGTCTTCTCCTTTCGGTCTGTGCTCAGTTCCTTCCAGAAGGACACCGCCAGGCCGGCGATGATCACGAGGAACGGCAGGGATGTCACGATGACGGTGTTCTGCAGGGCGTTCAGACCGCCCGCGAGCATGAGGACGACGGCGGTGACTCCGGTGAGGACGCCCCAGAGGATGAGCACCCAACGGCGCGGGGTGAGTGATCCGTCCGAGGTCATCATGGACAGCACGTAGGTGTTGGCGTCCGCGCCGGAGACGAAGAACATCACGACCAGGAGGATCGCGATCGCCGAGGTGATCCCGGCGAACGGGAAGTGGTCGAGGGTCGCGAAGAACGCGCTGTTGATGTCGGCGGCGGTCTGCTTGGCGATGTCACCGTCCTCGAACAGGTCGACGTGGATCGCCGTGCCGCCGAAGACCGTGAACCAGGTGAAGAACACCACGCTGGGGACGACCAGGACGCCCATGATGAAGCCGCGGATGGTGCGGCCTCGCGAGATACGGGCCAGGAAGACGCCCACGAAGGCGCCCCAGGAGACCCACCACGCCATCATGAAGTAGGTCCACCACTGCATCCACTCGAGCCCGCCGAACGCGGTGCCCTGCAGGCTCATCCTGAAGAAGTCGGTGGCCCACTGGCCCACGGACTCGATGTACAGGTTCGCGAGGAACACGGTCGGGCCGACGACCAGCATGAAGACGAACAGCGCGACCGCCAGCAACGTACTGCCCTGGCTCAGGAACTTGATGCCCTTGCTGACACCGGTCACCGCCGAGAGGGTGAAGATCGAGGTGACAGCGGCGATGATGAGTACCTGGCTCACCGAGTTGACCGGGACCCCGAACAGCGTACCGAGCCCGTTGTTGACCTGGAGAGCTCCCAGCCCGAGGGACGTCGTGGTGCCGAAGAGCGTCGCGAACACGGCGAGTACGTCGATCGCCTTGCCGATCGGCCCGTTCACGCGGTCGCCGAGCAGCGGCACGAACAGCTGGCTCACCAGGGTGCGCCGGCCCTTGCGGAACGTCGAGTACGCGATGGCCAGACCGAAGACGGCGAAGATCGCCCAGGCGTGCAGGCCCCAGTCGAAGTAGGAGTACTGGAGAGCGCGTACCGCTGCCGCCGGGGTGTTCGGCTCGGCGAGACCGTGCGGTGGCGTCGCCAGGTGGGAGATCGGTTCGGCGACGCCGTACGAGACCAGTCCGATACCCATGACCGCGCTGAGGATCATGGCGAACCAGGTCACCGTCGAGAACTCGGGACGGTCGCTGTCCTCGCCCAGCCGGATGTCGCCGGCGGGGCTGAAGGCCAGGAAGACCAGGAAGATCAGAATGGCGAGCGTGACCACCAGGTAGGCCCAGCCGAACGTGGCCGTCACCCAGTTCAGCGAGGCGTTCGTGACTCTGTTCAGGTTGTCCGTGAAGAGCACCGCCCAGGCCACGACGACGGTGGAGATACCGATCGAGGCCCAGAAAACGGAACCGAGCTTCCCGCCGCCGTCCCGGCCGGCGTCCGTGTCATCCGTGGTGCTTTCCCAACTGCTCCCCGACGGCGGGGCGGGCGTCGTTTCCGCGCCCGTTCCAAGGTGACTGGACATAGAACTCCTTGGGTCCGCGGGGCCGACGGCCACCTGGTCTGGCATACAAGCAGCAGTAAGGCATGGCGTAGATGAAGCGTCAAGGGTTCGGACCACGGAATCGCGCTTCAACCGTGAATACCACCAATAATCGCAGTTCAAAGGCCTGTTGTCGTCCCTGGCGAGGAGAGATGGACCGCAAGAGAGCTCCCTCGTTCAACCTCTTGACCGACCCGAAAGACGACGCCTATCGTCCTGTGCCATGCAAGAGCGCATGGCACATCCTGACGAGAACGTCGGTCTCCGGAAGCTCGTGCTCTACCGCGACGTCGTCCTGACCGAGGCAGGCGAGGCACCGGCTCAGCCCGCGCGGCGAGCCAGCGTCGCCGCGGTCATACGGAACCCGTGGGTGGGCACCGGCCCATCGGCTGATCTGTCCGTGGAGCAGGGGCACATCGCCCCGGTCCTGGCCAGGTTGCTGACCGATCGGCTCATCGCTTCCCTGGGTGGCGTGGACGAGATCGAATCGTTCGGCAAGGCTGCCGTCGTCGGTACGGCGGGCGAGATCGAGCACGCCGGGGCTCTCATCCACACTCCGTACTTCGGCAATCTGGTGAGGGAGTTCCTCCAGGGCGAGTCGATCATCTGCTTCGCCGACACGCGTGCCGAGGCCGGCGAGACGCTGATCGTCCCGCTCTGGCACAAGACACATGCCGCGACGCGCAGTCACTACCAGACCATCAGTGCCCGCGTTTCCGACGCCCCGCGCCCGGACGAGATCGTCGTCATCGCCGCCGCGTCGACGGGACCGCGCCCGCACCCACGTATCGGGGACCGCATGACCGACCCCGTCGTCACCACCGAGACCCTGGAGGTTGTTCCCTCATGAGCGTCCGCAAGATCGTGACCGTCGTCGAGGAGATCCGCACCGAAGGGGGGCGCGCGGTCGACCGCCCCGCCCGGATCGCCGTCGTCGCAGCGGTGATCGAGAACCCCTGGGCCGGTCAGGGCTTCGTCGAGGACCTGAATCCCGGCATCGAGGCGAACGCCTCCGGCCTCGGCGCGCTGCTGGCCCCGGCGGTGCTCGACGCGCTCGAAGCGCCCGCCGAGGCGTACGGCAAGGCCGCCGTCGTCGGCCTGGACGGCGAGATCGAGCACGGCTCGGCGCTGATCCACACGCTCAAGTTCGGCGACCACTTCCGCAAGGCGGCCAACGCCACCACCCTGCTGCCCGCGGTCGAGAAGCGCGGACCCGCCGGTGTCGTCTTCGACATCCCTCTGAAGCACATCACCGACGCCACCATCCGTTCGCACCACCAGACCGTCGAGGTCAGGCTGAGCGACGCCCCGCACCCGAACGAGATCGTCATCGCGCTCGCCGCGGCCGCCCAGGGGCGCCCCCAGCAGCGCCTGGCGCCGCTCTCGACCGAGCAGTAGGCATACATGAGCAAGCCCACCGTGGTGCTGATGCACGGCGTCGGGCTCGACCACACCATGTGGGAGCCCACCGCCGCGCTGCTGGCCGACCGCTTCACCGTGATCGCCCCCGACCTGCCGGGCCACGGCACCCGCCCGCCGGTGCGTGACGGGGTGGCCCTCGCAGATCTGGCCGCCGACGTGGTCGGCGAGATCCCGGCGGGCTCGCACCTGGTCGGGTTCTCGCTGGGCGCACTGGTCGCCCAGCAGGTGGCGCTGCACCACCCGGAACTGGTGGCCACGCTGACGTCGGTCAGTGCGGTGTGCGAGCGTACGGCCGAGGAGCGGGCGTCCGTGCTCGGACGGCTGCGCACCGCGGAGGCCGACTTCACGGCGAGCGCGGCCGCGTCCCTGAAGCGCTGGTACGACGGCACCGACGTCGACCCCGGGCTGGTGGCCCGCACCGAGGCCACTCTGCTCGCCAACGACATCGGTTCCTTCCTCAACTGCTATCGCGTGTTCGCCACGGCCGACGCCGACCTCGCACCGCACCTGCCCGCCATCGACGTACGCGCCCTGGCGGTGACGGGCGAGAACGATCCCGGGTCCACCCCCGAGATGACCCACCGGCTCGCCGCGGCGCTCCCCGACTGCCGCGCGGTGGTCATCCCCCAGGCGCGTCACATGCTGCCCGTCGAGCGCCCCGAGGCGTTCGTCGAGTGCCTCACCACCTTCATCGGAGAGTGCGCACATGTCTGACCTCACCACGTTGCAGCACTTCATCGGCGGGGCGTGGGTCGAGCCCGCGTCGGGCAAGTACTTCGAGAGCACCAACCCGGCCACGCGCCAGGTCCTCTACCGGGCCGCGCGCGGGACCGCCGCCGACATCGAGAAAGCCGTGGCGGCCGGGCGGAAGGCCTTCGAGGACCCGCGCTGGCGCGACCTCAGCCAGACGCGACGCGGACATCTGCTGCGCCGTCTCGGTGACCTGATCGCCGAGAACGCCGAAGACCTGGCCCGCATGGAGACGCAGGACAACGGCAAGCTGCTGCGCGAGATGCGCGGGCAGCTGGCGTCCTTGCCCGAGTATTACTTCTACTACGCGGGACTGGCCGACAAGATCCACGGCGACTTCATCCCCACCTCCGACCGGCAGGTACTCAACTACACGGCCCGCGAACCCCTCGGCGTGGTCGGGGCGATCACGCCCTGGAACTCCCCGCTGACGCTGACCAGCAGCAAACTGGCGCCCGCGCTCTGCGCCGGCAACACGGTCGTGATCAAGCCCTCGGAGCACACCTCGGCGACGGTGCTCAGACTCGCCGAGCTGGCACTCGAAGCGGGCTTCCCGCCGGGTGCGGTGAATGTCGTCACCGGGTTCGGCGCCGAGGCCGGGCAGGCCCTGGTCGACCACCGCGACCTCGCGAAGATCTCCTTCACCGGCAGCACCGCCACCGGGGCGCGCATCGCCGCCGCGACGGCGAGCCGGTTCATCGGCTCGACGCTCGAACTCGGCGGCAAGTCGCCCAACATCGTCTTCGAGGACGCGAACATCGCGAACGCGGCGATGGGCGTCGTCGCCGGCATCTTCGCCGCCGCCGGACAGACCTGCATCGCCGGCAGCCGGGTGTTCGCGCACCGGTCCGTCTATGACGAGCTGCTCGAACGGGTCACCGAGCGCGCCAGGACCATCGTCATCGGCGACCCTCTGGACGAGAAGACCGAGCTCGGCCCGTTGGCCTTCGAGGACCAGCGCGACAAGGTCGCCGGCTACGTCGACCTCGGACGCGACGAAGGCGCCCGGGTGCTGACCGGCGGCCGGGCCACCGACGGCGGCCTCGGCGGCTGGTTCTACGAGCCGACCGTCCTCGTGGACGTCGACAACGGCATGCGCGTCGTACGCGAGGAGATCTTCGGCCCCGTCCTGGCGGTCATGCCGTTCGACACCGAGGACGAGGTCGTACGCCTGGCCAACGACACCGAGTACGGACTCGCGGCCGGAGTGTGGACGACGAATCTCTCCCGGGCCCACCGCATGGCGGCGCGTCTGGACGCCGGCACCGTGTGGGTCAACACCTACCGGGCCATGTCCCCGATGTCACCGCGCCAGGGCTTCAAGACCAGTGGCGTCGGCGTAGAGCACGGCACCGAGACCATCAAGGAATACACGCGGCTCAAGAGCGTCTGGATCAACACGAGCGAGGAGCCCGTGGCCGACCCGTTCACCATGCGGAGCTGACATGCCACAGGTCGCCATCACCCTCGCCGAGGGCCGCACCCCGGAGCAGATCCGGGAGCTGATCCACGAGGTGCACGGCGCGGTCCTGCGCACCGTGCACGCCCGGCCCGAGTACATCCGCGTCGTCGTCCACGAGGTCCCCCGGACGCACTGGGCCACCGGTGACGTCACCCTCACCGAGCTGGACGCCGCCGGCGCCCTGGACCCCACAGCACACGAGGAGCAGTCATGAGGTTTTCGTTGTTCGTGCACATGGAGCGCCGGGACGAGGAGGTCAGCCACCGGCAGCTCTTCGAGAACCTCTCCGAACTGGCCCTGATGGCCGAGGCCGGCGGGTTCGGCACCGTGTGGATCGGCGAGCACCACGCCATGGAGTACACGATCTCCCCCAGCCCGATGCCACTCCTCGCTCACTTGGCCGCGAAGACCTCGACCATCCGCCTGGGTGCGGGAACCATCATCGCCCCGTTCTGGCATCCGCTCAGGGTCGCCGGCGAATGCGCACTGCTCGACGTCATCAGCAACGGCCGGATGGAGGTCGGACTCGCCCGTGGCGCCTACCAGTTCGAGTTCGACCGACTGGCGGGCGGACTGCCCGCCGCCGAAGGCGGAAAGCACCTGCGTGAACTCGTGCCGGCCGTCCGGGCGCTCTGGCAGGGCGACTACGCCCACGACGGCGAGATCTGGCAGTTCCCGACCTCGACCTGCGTCCCCAAACCGGTGCAGCAGCCCAACCCGCCCATGTGGATCGCCGCGCGCGACCCCGCCTCCCACGACTTCGCGGTGGCGCAGGGCTGCAACGTCATGGTCACGCCGCTGATGAAGGGCGACGAGGAAGTCGTCGCCCTCAAGGGGAAGTTCGACACGGCCGTGGCGAACCACCCGGAGGTCTCACGCCCCGAGCTGATGGTGCTGCGGCACACCCATGTCCACTCTCCTGACGAGCCCGACGGCTGGCGTCCGGCCGCGGAGGCGATCAACCGCTTCTACCGGACCTTCGACGCCTGGTTCGGCAACAAGACCACTCCGCAGAACGGGTTCCTGCCGCCCAGCCCGGAGCCGAAGTTCGAGGACCGGCCGGAGTTCGAACCGGAGTCGCTGCACCAGACCGCGATGATCGGCACCCCGGCCGAGGTCATCGAGCGGTTGCGCGCTCACGAGGAACTCGGCGTCGACGAGTACAGCTTCTGGATCGACACCGGCCTGTCCCACGAGGAGAAGCGCAGGTCCCTGGAGCTGTTCATCAAGGAAGTCGTACCGGCCTTCCAGTGAGTCGAAGCCGTAGCCAGGGAACGACCGGATCTCGGCGGTCAGGGCGACCCTGCTCGCACGCGGCCAAGAGGGTCGCCCACGCGGTGCGTGCCCGCGGCGAAGAGGGCGCTCCACACAGTTGCCGCTGCTGGTTGGCCCCGCCCCAGTCGGTGAACTGCACGACCTTGGCACCCTCCGCAGTGGAGGCGTTCTGCACCTCGACGTGAGCACGCCCATGCGCCTCCCGCGTTTCCGCCACGGAAGCCAGGTCAGAGTGGGGCAGCCTGTCAAGGGCGAGAGCTGTCCTCCACCTTCTCGAAGAAGAACTCGTGCTTGAGGAAGGAGACGTCGTACTCGTGACCGGCCTGAGGCGGCAGCAGTTGGGATGCCTGGAACAGGCGCCACCCGTCGAGGAGCGCGGCAAGCCCCGTGGGATAGGGCGGCTCGTCGCTGTCACCGGTCGTCGGGTGGGTCCGGCCGGTCCCGTCGTAGCGGGACCAGCCCACGACGTCGGAGTCCAGGGTCGACGTCGCGAGATAGAGGACCAGAACCTGCTGCCTCATGCGTGACTCCTCAGGGTCGGCCGGTTGCTGACGCGCGTGACCCAGTACTCGATGTCGAACGAGTCGTCACCGGTCAGGGCCCGCCACAGCAGGACCCTGTTGTAGATCTCCAGTCGGGCCGTGGCCTGCTCGCACCAGGGGAAGTACGTGTTGAGTTCCGCGGTCACCGCAGGGTCGTGCAGATCGGAGGTGTCCCAGAGTCGCACCTGCGGCACGGTCGGGTTGAGGCGGAGTTTGTACATGTAGCGACGGCGCTCGGTGTCGTTGCGGCGGCCACCGTGCCAGATGCCGTGGTGCACGAGAACGACCGTGCCTGCCGGGCAGGTCAGACGAGTCTGGCCCCTGAGGTTCTGGACGCGGCCGACATCCGTCTCGTTGATCCTGCGCAGATGGCTTCCGGGCACACTGAGTGTGCCGCCCATCTCGGCGGTCACCTCGTGCGGGTAGTACATGAGCTGGATGTCGAACGCATCCGGCCGCACGTCGATGATCGCGTCTCCGTGGAGCGGCTGAGCCTGTCCCTCGTGCGGCTCCCGCACATGAACCGCATGGTGGTCGACGGTCGGCTCGGGGCCGACCAGGCTCTCGACAGCGCCTGCGACGACCGGAAGGGACAGCAGCTCGTGGACGAAGGTGTGCCTCGCGAACGCCCCGCTCAGCGGAGTGCCGTAGGACACGCCCGGCAGGCCCTCGGCCAAGGCCGCGATGGCCCGTTCATTGATCTCCTGCGGCACCACCCCGTCCAGGCGCAGGAATCCCTGCGCGGCGAAGCGCGCCACCTGAACCGATGTCAGGAGTTGCTTGCTGGTTGACATGCGACGAACGTACGTGCAGGGTCCGGCTCGGTCGTGGGCTGAAATCGTCCAGTGCTGGTAATTTTCCGTCCTCGTGAAGCACACGACAGTACGGCTCGACGAGGCGCCCACCGTGGTCGATGCCGGCATCGGGGTACACGGCGTCTCCAGCGCCCATGACGTCTTCCGGCTGCCCGACCTGTGGCAGCTGCACCTCTACAACTACGAGGGTGCGCTGTCCCTCGGGCAGTCGGTACACCCCATACGCCCCGGTTACGTCAGCCTGGTGCCGCCGAACACGGAGGTGCACTTTCACTACCGAGGCAGGTCGGAGCATTTCTACGTGCATCTAAGGCTGCACGACGGCGGAACCGCGCGGGTGGTGCCGGTGATGCAGGACGCCGCGACCGAGAGCCCGGGCCTGGCCGAGCTGCTCCGACACGCCGTGACGGCCATGCCGACTTCTCCTCCGCGAGCCACGGCCGAGGTCTGGACCGCTCTGTGGCGCATCGCCGAGTTGCCGAGGATCGATGGCGCCGGGCTTCGCCACCCGTTCGTGGCCGCCGCACAGGCCTATGTCGAGGAACACCTGGCCGGCCCGTTGTCCGTACCGGACGTCGCTCGCGCCGTCGGGATCTCCCACACACACCTGACGCGCGTGTTCCGTGCCGAGACCGGCCTCACGGTCGTGTCGTACATCCGGCACCGACGCCTTCAACGCGCCCGCCACCTCCTGTTGTCCTCCACCCTGTCCATCACCGCCGTCGCCGCGGCCGCGGGCATCGCCGATCTCCAGGCTTTCAACAAGGCCTGCCGCCGTGAATTCGGTGCGAGTCCACGTGCCGTACGTGCGGCCGGCCCTGCGGGGCCGGACGGCCGAGGACGTATTCACGGAGGTGCGGATCGGCCGCCGGCTCGGGGCGGGCCACCTTGACCGCGACGGCCCGACCGCCCCGTGACCGGGCGAGGCAGACCGTCCCACGTTTCGGTGCGGCGGCGTAGGCGAAGACACCGCCCGGCAGTCCGGGAAGCCGGTCTCAGCCGCCGCGCCGCACCCGGGCCGCTTTGCGGGCCTCCGCGAGCTTTCGGGCCTCGCTGCTCTTGCGGGACGGCCTGCCGCCGGAACCGCCTGTCGCGTCCTTGGTGGTGCCCAGGCCGCGGAACGGGGCGTTGTGGTTCTTGGGGCGCGATACGGCCGGCCCGCCGTCGAGAAGCTTGCCGGAGGGGGCCTTGGCACCGGTGATCCGGCTCAGCTCCGCCTCGCCGGACCGCACTTTGGTGACCTTGGGGGCGACGTCGGCGTCCGCCATGACCTGGCTCGTCTCGCGGCGCTGTCCCGACAGGACGAGTGTCACGACGGTGCCGGAGCGGCCGGCCCGGGCCGTGCGGCCCGCGCGGTGCAGATAGTCCTTCGGGTCGGTGGCCGGGTCAACGTTGACCACGAGGTCGAGGTCGTCGACGTGCAGGCCGCGTGCGGCGACGTTCGTCGCTACCAGCGCGGTGACCTGCCCGCTCTTGAACTGGGCCAGGGTCCGGGTGCGCTGCGGCTGGGACTTCCCGCTGTGCAGGGCGGCGGCGGCCACGCCGCCGGCCCGCAGATGCCGCGTGAGCTGGTCGACACCGTGCTTGGTGTCCAGGAACAGCAGGACGCGACCGTCCCGGGCGGCGATCTCCGTGGTCACGGCGTAGCGGTCCGGGCCGTGCACGACGAAGACGTGGTGCTCGATCGCGGAGACCGCGCTGGACGAGGGGTCCACGGAGTGGACGGCGGGGTCGCGCAGGTAGCGCTGCACCAGTTGGTCGACGTCGCCGTCGAGGGTGGCGGAGAACAGCATCCGCTGCCCGTCGGGACGCACCTGGTCCAAGATCTCGGTGACCTGCGGCAGGAACCCCATGTCACACATCTGGTCGGCCTCGTCCAGGACCGCGATGCGCACCCGTCCCAGTCGGCAGTCCTTGCGCTCGATGAGGTCGTGCAGCCGACCGGGCGTGGCGACGACGATCTCGGCGCCATCCCGCAGCACGGCGGCCTGCCGTCCGATGGACACTCCGCCCACCACGGTCGCGAGCCGCAGCCGCAGCGCCTCGGCGTAGGGGGTGAGCGCCTCGCCGACCTGCTGCGCCAGCTCCCTGGTGGGCACCAGAACGAGCGCCAGCGGTTCTTTCGGCTGCGCTCGCCGCCCGGCCGTCCGGGCGAGCATCCCCAGGCCGAAGGCGAGCGTCTTGCCGGATCCTGTGCGGCCCCGGCCCAGGACGTCCCGTCCCGTGAGCGCGTTCGGCAGCGCCGCCGCCTGGATGGGGGAGGGCACAGTCACACCGTGCTCATCGAGCGCCCGCAGAACCTCGGCCGGCAGCCCCAGCTGCGCGAAGGACGCCGCCGTGGGCACTGCCGAAGTGGCGTCCGCCGTCTGGGACACATCGTCCTGCTGCCGGGCATCGGCACGTGCTGATTCGCTCACAGACAGCCTTCCTCCGAAGGGACCGTACCGAGGAAGGCGCGGTAGGAACGCGGCCGCCGGCCCGATACACCGAACGGAGCACCGACACAGCGACGCGGCAAACGCGAAACGTTAGCACGGGGTACGCGGCTCGCGCCTCCCGTGATCGCGCCGCTCGGCCGAGGAACGACAGCCGGACCTGCCGGCGCGGCTTGTCTTGACGCGTCTGAACCACAAGGCCTCCACCTGCGAGAACGTTCCAGCCCTGGCCCGACGCCCCGCCGGCACCGTGCCCGAGCGGCATCGGGTGAGACCCCTTCTACTGGCGGCGCTGCGGGTCTCCTACTTCCAGTGCAGTCCCGTCGCCAGAACCTGTCGGGGCGATGGTGGTCTGGTCGGCCGAGCCGGAGGAAGCCGGCTGCGTGTTGCGGGCCGACCTGCCCGATGCCGCTCCGGTGAGGGAACGGCCGCGCGCCGAGGCCTCTTTCCCAGTGACGGCACGGACGCCTGCGGAGCCCAGGCACGACCCCGGTCGGCCGCAGTCGGTAGGGCCACCGCATGGGCAAGGAGGGGCGCCTTGAGCAACCGCTGAGAAGAACGTCGGCAACCCATTCGCCTCCTGCGGCCACTGAGCAGTGCACCATCAGCTCGATCTTCCGAACGGACAGGCAATGAAGACAGCGAGGCAGGCCGCGCGCCGGCGCAGGCACAGACGCAGGCTCATGCTGGGCGGCGCCACGTTGGCGGTGACCGCCGCGGGCGTTCTCGCCTACCTGGTCATGGGGTTGTTCCCCGACCGAAAGGCGGATGCAGGGCCTATCGCGGCCACACCCGTCGCCACCACTCAGGTGAGAGCCACCACCGCGACCGACACGGGCACCCCGACCACTTCGGGGACGCCGAGTGCGACCGGCACCCCTGCTCCGACGGCCACTGCGACCACCGCGTCGGCACGACCGTCGGCCACAGGCACCCCACACTCCCCGCGAACGGCGTCGACCACCGCATCGTCGGCAGGGCGGATTCGGCCCGGCACCACCTACACCGGGGTCGCCACCGCCTACGAAGCCGAGGACGGAGACGGCGCCTGCCTGTTCGGGCCGAGTCCCGACCTCATGATCGCGGCCATGAACACCACGGACTACGAGACGTCCAAGGCATGCGGCGCGTACGTGCTCGTGCGCGCGGCCAACGGCAAGGCGATCACGGTACGGATCACCAACGAATGCCCCCTGCCCTGTGCACCAGGGCAACTCGACCTGAGCCAAGAGGCCTTCGCCGAGCTCGCCGAGCTCAAGGTAGGCCGGATCCCGATCACTTGGCAGCTGGTGAGCCCCAGCACGTCCGACACGATCTCCATCCGATACAAAACCGGGTCCGGCCCCTATTGGTGCGGCATCCAGGCAATCGGCCACCGGAACCCGGTCGCGCGCCTGGAGGTCAAGACCGGCGACGGCTGGCGGCAGTTGCCTCGCACCGAATACAACTACTTCCTTTCCGCCAACGGCAGCGGGTGCGGCAACTCGATCAGGATCACGGACATCTACGGAGAACGCCTGACCGTCACCGGGATCGCACTGCGGGCGAACGTCGTGCAACCGACCGGAGTTCAGTTCGCCCGGCACTGACGCCGCCCTCCACCTGCGTACCTCCCCCACGGGACCGACGGGACGTGCGGCACGGACGCCGGGCTGCGCACAGCCACGGCGTCCGTGCCGGAGAGGGCGAGAGCGGAGAGCAGGACGAGTGCGCGCGCCGGGCCGAGTGCGGTCCAGGGCGCCGGTTCCGGACAGCCAGGGCAGGCCCGCGCGTCACCGGGACAGGCCGACCCTGCACCGGACCCGACGCCGTCTCGCTGGGGATCGAAGCCCCGGACGGAACGTTCACCGAGCTCGCGACCCTCGACGGCCGCTACCTGTCGACGGAGGTCGCCGGCGGCTTCACCGGCCGGGTCATCGGCCTGTACGCCACGGCAGGCACCGTCCACTTCGACTGGTTCGACTACGAGCCCCTCGACGACTGAACCCCAACCCCTACGACCGAACGAAAGGAAAGAAGATGAAGGACATACGGCAACCCGCACGCCATCGCGGCCGCGGCCCCGGGCGCCTGGCCGGCCTGCTGCTGGCACTGCTCGTCATCCTGGGACTGTCCGGCACCGCGCTCGCCGCGCCCGGCGGCACCGCACAGCAGAGACCTTCCACGGCCGGGGTTCCGTCCCGCGCCATGGACGCCGTCGCCGCGATGCAGCCCAGCTGGAACCTGACGCGGGCCCGGGTCTCGTCCGACACCCCCGACCGGCCGTTGAGCACCTTCGACACGGTGGGTACGGAGACACCCGCGGACTCGGCGATGTAAGCGATCGTCACCGATGCGGGGCCACCGCCGCGCTCGCCGTGGTCCGGCGTCGAAGGTCTTCCCGCTCGGTTGTCCGGCACGGTCGCCTTTCCCCCATCCCCTCGCCTGCTGCCGCCACCCTTCTCGCAGCCGGCGGAGGTCTGCGAGCGCGGGCAGTGCTGGTGACTCGGCCGGTCGCCGTCCCCGGCGGCGGGTTGGAAGGCTAGAACTGCGTGAAGAACTTCCAGACCTCTTGCGGCACCCAGGTCCTGGAGCCGCTGTCACCGGTGGCCCCGTCCTGAGGAGCGGGGATGTGCCCTTCGTCGAACGCGGCCCAGGCGACCGGATACCCGGCCGAGCATCCCGAGTAGGTGGTGACCCGGTGCGTCAGGCTGCCCTGCGCCGGCTCGGGCGGGTTCTGGGGAGTGCAGCCGTTGTTCCTGACGAACCTGTCCCGCAAGTCCCGTCCGCCGGAGATGCCGAGGACGCTGTCCCTGAGGCCGTGCACGCCGAGGTAGGCGATCGGCTGGGTGCCGCCGCTGCATCCGCTGAGCTGTCCGCCGCCCAGGGCCGCGACCGCGCGGAAGACCGTCGCGCGGGAACACGCGAGGGCGTACGACATGGCGGCGCCGTAGCTGAATCCCAGCGCGAAGCGCTGTGTCGTGTCGACGCACAGGTCCGCCTCGATCCGCCTGAGCATGTCGTCGACGAACGTGACGTCCTCCCCGCCGTTGTTGGCCCAGCCGTTGTTGAGGCCTTGGGGTGCGAGGAAGATGGTGCTGTTGTTCGCGAGTCGCTGGAGTCCGTAGTAGGCCCAGGTGCCGGTTTCCACGGTGCGGCCGGTGGCGACGTCGGTGGAGGTGCCGCCCAGCCAGTGGAAGCCGAAGACCAGCCGGTGGGCGCGGTTGCGGTCGTAGCCGTCCGGGATGCGCAATATGAAGGTCCGGTTCTTGCCGCCGCTCCGGATCGTGTGCGTGCCGCTCGTAAGGGTGGGGGTCTTGCCGCAACCGGAGCTCGGGGCGGCGGTGCCGGCGGATGCGGCAGCCGTGCCGGCGGCCGTGAGTGGAGCGTTCCCGCCCCGGCCGTGGCCCAGTGCCGTGCCTCCCATGCTCAGGACGACCAGCACCGCGACCACGGCGGTCCATAAGAGGGACCTTGTCCTCGTCATCGTGAAACTCCCCTTCTGAAGCCGCGGTTGTTCACGCGCGGGTCCACTTCTGGTTGGCCTGGCCGTCGCAGGTCCACAGGACCGCCGGGGTCCCGTTGACGGTGCCGGCCCCGTTGGCATCGAGGCACAGCCCGGCACGGACGTTGCGGATCGACCCGTCGGCGCCGACGGTCCACTTCTGGTTGTTCTGGCCGTTGCAGGGCCAGGTGACGACCCGGGTGCCGTTGGTGGTGCCCTGGTTGTAGGCGTCCAGGCACTTGTCGCCGAAGACGCGGATCTCGCCGCCGGTCCACGTGGTCCACAGCTGATTGGCGGCCGTGTGGCAGTCCCAGATCAGTGCGGTGGCTCCGGCTGCGGTGGAGGCGTTGTCCACGTCCAGGCAGCGGCCGGACGCGTTGCCGCGCAGACGCGAGGCAGTGGCGTTCTGCGGGCTGCCCCCGCTCACCCGGAACGCGGCCACGCCGTGTGCGGGGACGCTCGCCGAGATCTGCCCGGACGTGCTGGTCGTGCCACCGGTCCACAGGTCGGTGAGAGTGAACGGCCCGCCGGACAGGCCGACTTGGGCGGCCGTGGTGCTGACGGTCGCAGTGCCGCCTCCCCGGTTGAACAGGCCCACCGCGACCGAGCCGTCGGACAGCGGCTTGGCGAACACCTCGGTGCCGCCGTCGTCGCGCACCCTGCGCCCGCCCGCGCCCAGCGGATCCTGGTTCACCGCCAGCAGACGCGGGTTGCGCAGGATCGCGCTCACGTCGGCGGACATGGTGCGGATGTCGTTGCCGGCCATGAGCGGGGCCGCCATCAGCGCCCACAGGGCGAAGTGGGAGCGCGACTCGGTCAGTGACAGGCCAGGACGGCCGACGACCAGCATGTCCGGGTCGTTCCAATGTCCCGGGCCCGACTGCGCCGCCAGCGGCGCGGTGACGTCCAGGACGTTGCCGACTCCCATCGGATAGCTGTTGGTGCTGCCGTTCTGCCAGATGTCGAGCAGGTCCTCGGTCGTCCGCCACAGGTCGGCGACCTCGCCCCAGTTGTAGGTGGCACCGGTGATGGCGTGGAAGCTGTTGGGGTTGATGCTGTAGACGATCGGCCGCCCGGTGGCGCGCAGGGCGTCGCGCATCAGCGTGAACCGCGCGACCTGCTCGTCACGGGTACCGCTGGAGGAGCACCAGTCGTACTTGAGGTAGTCGACGCCCCACGAGGCGAACGTGGCCGCGTCCTGGGTCTCGTGCCCCTTGCTGCCCGTCGATCCGGGATAGGCCCCGGTGGTCTGCGCGCAGGTGCGCTCCCCCGGCACCTGGTAGATGCCGAACTTCAGGCCCTTGCCGTGGATGTAGTCCCCGAGCGCCTTCATCCCGCTCGGGAACTTGGCCCGGTTGGCCCGCAGGTCGCCCGCCGCGTCGCGCTGCGGGTCGAACCAGCAGTCATCGACCACCACGTACCGGTAACCGGCGTCCCGCATCCCCGAGGACACCATCGCGTCGGCGGCCTGGCGAACCTGCGCCTCCGTGACCCCGCACCCGAAGCTGTTCCAGCTGTTCCAGCCCAGCGGTGGAGTGAGCGCCGGGCTGCCGGGCGCGGCCGAAACAGCGGAGTGAGTGGAAGCCGTGGCGGACGCGGTGACCGTCAGCACGATGGTCGCGAGGAGGCGGAGCAGTCGTCCGCCTGACCGTCTGGGCACCAAGGGGCTCCTTCACGGAAGGGCGTCATGAGAAGACGGATAGGCAGTTCGAAATTTCGCGAACCGCTCGGAAATCAAGGTCTCACGGATACTAGGGAGGCCATCGAACATGTCAACACTCATCACCGCACTGCCCTCACGATCCGGCCATACCGGCCCAGGAAAGGTGGCGTATTGGAACCATCCGGGCAACTGACCCGCAGTGACATGGGATCAAATCTCTCGAATGTTTCGGAGACTATGACGATTCATGCGAGAGGTATTGACGGGATTCACCGGCCTCCTATCATCCAGAATGCTCAACGAGCCGCTCCGCGTTCGACATCTCGCACTCCGAGCAGTCGCGCCGCGTGAGCCGGCAGGGCACCTCCGGACAACTCCAGCCGTCAACGGCTGGGCCACAGAAGGAGAACGCCACCCGTGCACATGTCATGGACTCATCACGCCCTGTCCCGGCGCCGCGCACTGACGGCCGCGACCGGTCTGGCCGCCGGTGCCCTGCTTCCTCCGCCGTCGACCGCGGCGGCCTTCACGAACCCGGTGATCTGGCAAGACTTCGCGGACATCGACGTCATCCGCGTCAATGACGCCTTCTACGCCTCGGCCTCGACGATGCACTACTCGCCGGGCGCGCCCGTCCTGCGGTCGTACGACCTGGTGAACTGGGAGATCGCAGGTCACTCGGTACCCGTGCTCGACTTCGGCGCCAAGTACGACCTGAACGGCGCCCGTGGCTACGTCAGGGGGATCTGGGCGTCGTCACTGGCCTACCGGCCGAGCAACAGGACCTTCTACTGGCTGGGCCAGATCGACTTCGCCCGGACGTACGTCTACACCGCCACCGCCGCCGAGGGGCCATGGAGCAGGCTGACGACGATCAGCACCCCCTACTACGACGCGGGGCTGCTCGTCGACAGCGACGACACCCTGTACGTGGCGTACGGCAACACCACCATCAGCGTGGCCCAGCTCTCGCCCGACGGCCGCACCCAGGTCCGCAACCAGCAGGTGTTCACGACACCGTCGAGCGTCGGCACCCTCGAGGGCTCCCGCTTCTACAAGATCAACGGGCAGTACTACATCTTCCTGACCCGCCCCGCGAACGGCCAGTACATCCTGAAGTCGTCGAGCGGCCCCTTCGGCCCGTACACGATGCGGCAGGTCCTCCTGGACCTGCGCGGGCCGATCCCCGGCGGTGGTGTCCCGCACCAGGGCGGGCTGGTGCGGACGCAGAGCGGCGCCTGGTACTACCTGGCCTTCGTCGACGCGTACCCCGGTGGCCGGATGCCCGCCTTGGCGCCGGTCACCTGGACCGCGGACGGCTGGCCGGTCGTACAACTCGTCAACGGAGCATGGGGCACCTCGTATCCCAGCCCGGCCGTGCCCCCTCCGCCTCGCCCGGTGCCCCCCATGACGGGCGTCGACACCTTCGACGGCCCGACCCTGAAACCGCGATGGGAGTGGAACCACAACCCGGACAACACCAAGTGGTCGGTCGGCAACGGGCTGACCCTGCGGACAGCGACCGTCACCAACGACCTCTACTGGGCCCGCAACACCCTGACGCACCGCATCCAGGGCCCCACCTCCACCGCCACGGTCCAGCTCGACCACTCCGCGATGCGGGACGGCGACCGGGCCGGACTCGCGCTGTTGCGTGACTCCTCGGCCTGGATCGGCGTCAAGCGTGACGGCGGTGCGCCGCGGGTCGTGATGGTCAACGGGCTGACCATGGACGGCAGTTGGAACACCACCGGTACCGGTACGGAGGTCGCGAGCGCGGCCGTGTCGGGCAGCCGTGTCTGGTTGCGCGCGAGCGCGGACATCCGGCCCGGTGCGGCACGCCCGGGCACCTTCTCCTACAGCACCGACGGCACCACCTTCTCCCGCCTCGGCCCCGCCTTCTCCCTGGGCAACGACTGGCGGTTCTTCATGGGCTACCGATTCGGCCTCTTCAACCACGCCACGCAGGCACTCGGCGGCGCGGTCCGCGTCACGCGGTTCGAGCTGTCCACGCCCTGAAATGGCCCACCGATCGCACCACGCGCCGAGGAGGTCCACCGACCGCACCACCCAACCCCCCACCCGCTCCACGAGGAGAACCATGAACTCACTGAAACGGCTCGGCTGTCGCCGAGCCTCGGTCCTCGGCTTACTGGCCGCGACCGTCCTGGTGACACCCGGGACCGCGACCGGCGCGCCCGACGCCGTGCAGGCCTCCACCCTGGGCGCCCAGGCGGCCCAGTCCGGACGGTACTTCGGAACCGCCGTGGCCGCGGGCCGGCTCGGTGACGGCACGTACACCGGGATCCTGGACCGTGAGTTCAACTCGGTCACGCCCGAGAACGAGATGAAGTGGGACACGACCGAGCCGTCCCGCGGCTCGTTCAACTTCGGCCCCGCCGACCAGATCGCCAACCGTGCTCAGGCCCGCGGTCAGCGCCTGCGCGGCCACACCCTGGTCTGGCACTCCCAGCTGCCCGGCTGGGTCAGCTCCATCAGGGACGCGAACACGCTGCGCGGCGTGATGAACAACCACATCACCACGGTGATGAACCGCTACAAGGGCCGGATCCACTCCTGGGACGTGGTCAACGAGGCCTTCGCCGACGGCGGCAGTGGCCAGCTCCGCAGCTCGGTCTTCCGGGACGTGCTGGGCAACGGCTTCCTCGAGCAGGCGTTCCGCACGGCCCGGACGGCCGACCCCGCGGCCAAGCTCTGCTACAACGACTACAACATCGAGAACTGGAACGACGCCAAGACCCAGGGCGTCTACCGCCTGGTGCGCGACTTCAAGGCGCGCGGCGTGCCCATCGACTGCGTCGGCCTTCAGGCCCACTTCGGCGCCGGCGGCCCGCCCGCCAGTTTCCGGACGACGCTGTCGAACTTCGCCGCCCTCGGCGTGGACGTGCAGATCACCGAACTGGACATCGCGCAGGCACCGCCGAACGCGTACGCGAACACCGTCCGGGCCTGTATGAACGTGGCCCGCTGCACCGGCATCACCGTCTGGGGCATCCGCGACAGCGACTCGTGGCGCAGCCAGGAGAACCCCCTGCTTTTCGACCGCAACGGCAACAAGAAGCCGGCCTACCAGTCGGCGCTCACCTCGATGGGCGGCTCGGTCGCGACGAAGCGGGCCGACGGGCCTTCGCCCCGGTCCGCCGCAGCGCTGCCCTCCCGCTTCTCCTGGAGCTCCAGCGGAACGCTGATCTCACCGAAGTCGGACGCGACCCACAACATCGCCGGGATCAAGGATCCGACGGTCGTCCAGCACAACGGCAAGTACCACGTGTTCGCCAGTACCGCGAGCTCCTCCGGATACAACCTGGTGTACCTGAACTTCAGTGACTGGTCGCAGGCCGGCGCGGCCACGCACCACTATCTGGACCGCAGTGCGCTCGGACGCGGGTACCGGGCCGCGCCGCAGGTCTTCTACTACGCGCCGCAGCGCCTGTGGTACCTCGTCTACCAGACGGGCAACGCGTCGTACTCCACGAACGCCGACATCAGCAACCCCAACGGGTGGAGCGCCCCGCGCAACTTTTACTCGTCGATGCCGGACATCATCCGGCAGAACATCGGCAACGGCCACTGGGTCGACATGTGGGTGATCTGCGACAGCGCCAACTGCCATCTGTTCTCCTCCGACGACAACGGGCACCTGTACCGGTCCCAGACGACCGTCGGCCAGTTCCCCAACGGGTTCACGAACACGGTCATCGCGCTACAGGACTCCAAGTACGCGTTGTTCGAGGCGAGCAACGTGTACAAGGTGCAGGGCAGCAACCAGTACCTGCTTCTCGTCGAGGCCATCGGTTCCGACGGGCGGCGCTACTTCCGCTCCTGGACCGCGAGCAGCCCCGCCGGATCCTGGACACAACTGGCCGCCTCCGAGGGCAACCCGTTCGCCAAGTCGAGCAACGTCAGCTTCCCGTCCGGATCCTGGACCAGGGACATCAGCCACGGAGAGATGATCCGTGCCGGCTACGACCAGACGCTGACCATCCCCTCTTGCCGGCTTCAGTACCTCTACCAGGGCATGAACCCCAACGCGGGCGGCGACTACAACCTCCTCCCGTGGCGGCTCGGCCTCCTCACCCAGACGAACTCGACCTGCTGACCGACCGTGCCGTGGGGAGCGCTTCCGATGTGAGCGCTCCCCACCCTCACCGCCGACCATCGGACGCATCCCTGTCAGAGAACCGAGGTACCGTCATGCGCCGCAGAATCCTCGCCCTGGTGGCAGCGCTCTCCTCGCTGCCACTGGCGCTCGCCGCCGCACCGTCCGCCCACGCGGCCGACCCGACGACCATGACCAACGGGTTCTACGTGGACCCCGACTCCAGTGCGAAGCGGTGGGTCGCCGCCAACCCCGGTGACGGCCGGGCGACCGCGGTCAACGCCTCCATCGCCAACACCCCGACGGCCCGCTGGTTCGGCTCCTGGAGCGGCACCATCGGCACCGCCACCGGCGCGTACGTGGGCGCCGCGGACGCCCGGGACAAGCTGCCCCTCCTTGTCGCCTACAACATCTACAACCGCGACTACTGCGGCGGGCACTCCGCGGGCGGAGCCTCCTCGGCGTCCGCCTACGCGAACTGGATCGCGCAGTTCGCGGGCGGAATCGCCGGCCGTCCGGCCGTCGTCGTCCTCGAACCGGACTCCCTCGGGGACTACGGCTGCATGAACCAGGCGCAGATCGACGAGCGCGAGGCCATGCTCACCGGCGCGCTCGCCAAGTTCAACCGCCAGGCTCCCAACACCTGGGTCTATCTCGACGCCGGCAACCCGGCCTGGGCGAGCGCGGCAATCATGGCCCGGCGCCTCCACGAAGCCGGCCTCCGACAGGCCCACGGCTTCTCGCTCAACGTCTCCAACTACCTGACCACGGCCGAGAACACCGCGTACGGCAACGCCGTCAGCAGTGAACTCAGAGCCCGGTACGGCTACACCAAGCCGTTCGTCGTGGACACCAGCCGCAACGGCAACGGCTCCAACGGCCAGTGGTGCAACCCCTCAGGCCGCCGCATCGGCGCCCCCACCCAGCTGGGCGGAGGCGCCGAGATGCTCCTGTGGATCAAGGTCCCGGGCGAGTCCGACGGCAACTGCGGTGCAGGAAACGGCTCCTCGGCCGGACAGTTCCTCCCGGAGGTCGCCTACAAGATGATCTACGGCTACTGACCCGGCGGACCGACCTCGGCCCTGATATCGGATCAGCCTCAGTCGATGGTCAGGTTGTTGGTGTTGAAGTTGAGTCCGCCGGAGGACGAGGTGATCTCATAATTCCAGTTGTGGCCGCCGAGGGAGACGTTGCCCTCATAGCCGCCGATCGGGCCGACGGATCCGTAGGTCTTTCCTGGCACCTCACTGTGCTACTGCGGACGTGGTGATCAACGCCGCCGGCTCGCTCCCGGGCGGAGCCGGGGCCGCCAGCATGCCCCAGGCGTTGATCACCTCGGAGTTGCCCTGGTCCGTCTTGCCGGGACGCCGTCCTTGACCGAGTAGTGGGTGCCTCGACGCCGTAGTCGACGAGCATCCGCTCCTTGGTGCCACAGGGCGCTGCCGCGAAGTCGGCGGCGGCCAGCGCGTTCTCCACGGTCTCCTTCGAGGCGCCCTTGCGGATCAGCGACCAGATGCTGGCGGGCGAGGACGCCCACAGCGTCGGGCGGGACCGAGGTGGCGAGCGTTCGGCGTCATTGCGTCAACCCTTCATGGCGTACCTGGACACCGGCGGAGGCTGCCGGCTGCGTCTGCATTCCTGCACCGGTTCGGTCGAGCGGGAGCGCGAAGGCCCCAACCCCAGTCGCTCCGGCACCTGACACCCCGTACGCGCCGGCCGGAGCGCCGTGGGGCTGGGGCGGATCTAGGCTGACAGTGGCTGCTGGAACCAGCCCTGACGGGCACGGCTGTCCGGACGGAGGCGTGGCGCGTGGAGATGGCCGGCAATCAGGACACGCCCAGTGCCGTTGCCATGGTGGACCCGGACGGCATGGTGAGCGGCTGGGGCGAGGGAGGCCGGCTGCTGCTGGGCTGGACGGCGGAGGACACCGTCGGCCGCCCCGTGACCGACCTGCTGGCCGATCCCCCGCCACCGGGCTTCCCCGAGGGCTACACCGCCGGCCCCGACCTCACGGGGTTCATCCCCCTGCGGCACCGGGACGGTTCCACGGTGGACGCCGTGATGGCGGCTCACCCGCTGTCCGGCCCCGACGGGCGTGCACTGGGTCACGCGGTGACCATCCAGCGCTGGGGAAGCCGCCCGGTGATCGCGGACCGGGCCTTCGAGCAGTCGCCCTTCGCCCTGGGCGTCTACGACCCTGAGCTGCGGTTCCTGTGGATCAACGCCTCTTCGGGCCGGGTGATTGCGCACTCCGAGGAGCAAGTGCTCGGTAAGAAGTACCGCGAGGTGCTTCCCGAATTCGACCGCTCGCTGTTTCCCGAGAGGGACGACAAGCCCTACACGGACGCGCTCGCCGAAGTGGCGAGGACGGGCGAGCCCGCGCGTCTCATCACCGTCTTCCGACCTCGCGGCAGTGACTACGCCAATGCCTGGGCCACCAGCATCTGGCCCGTCCGGGATGCCGAGGGCAGGGTCCGCGCGGTCGCGAACTGGGGATTCGACATGAGCGCCGAGTACTGGGCGCGGCAGCGCCTGCTCATGCTCAACGAGGCCAGCGGCGGCATCGGCCGGACACTCGACGTGATCGGCACCGCGCAGGAACTGGCCACGACCCCGGTGCCGGCATTCACCGACCTCGTCACCGTGGATCTCTTCGACGAGGTGCTGCGCGGAGAGGAGCCGCCCTCCGTGTCCGAGTTCATCCCCGGCGAGACCATCGTGCTCAGCCGTGCCGCCCAGCACAGCGCGAAGGAGGACACCGACCGGGCTCCCGGGCCCACGGCGCAGGTCAGACACGCTCCCGGTTCCGTCGCCGCCCGCTGCATGGCCACCGGCAGGTCCACGGTCCAGCTCGCGGCCGAACCCGGCCAGGGCGGCGAATGGGCCTTCGGGCCCGGCCTCGCATCCGACCCGGCCCACTGGGGACCGGGCAACCCGTTGATCGACGGGTCCATCGCCGCGGACGGGCTGACCGGCCGGATCACCGTGCCGCTCCGGGCGCGCGGCGCGCTGCTCGGGGTCGTGGCCTTCTCCCGCCTCGACCGGCCCGAGGCCTTCACCGCCGACGACCTGATCCTCGCCGAAGAGCTGACCGCCAAGGCAGCCGTCGCCATCGACAACGCCCGCCGGTACTCGCGCGAGCGCACGACCGCGCTGACCCTGCAACGCAGCCTCCTGCCGCAGGTGATGCCCCGCCAGAAGGCGGTCGAGGTGGCATCCCGCTACCTGCCCGGCGGAGCCGGCGCGGAAGTGGGCGGTGACTGGTTCGACGTCATTCCGCTGTCCGGCGCCCGGGTCGCCCTGGTCGTCGGCGATGTCGTCGGCCATGGCCTGCACGCCTCGGCCAGCATGGGCAGGCTGCGCACGGCGGTCCGCACCCTCGCCGACGTCGACCTGCCACCGGACGAGCTGCTGACCCACCTGGACGACCTGGTGCTCCACCTCTCCAGCGACCTTCAGCCCGACAGCCACTTCCAGCCGACCGGCGAGTCCGGCGCCACCTGCCTGTACACCGTCTACGACCCTGTCTCCCGGCGCCTTACGCTGGCGAGCGCCGGCCATCCCCTGCCGCTGATCATCTCTCCTGACGGCACCAGGACCCCGGTACCCGCCCATCCGGGGCCGCCGCTCGGCATCGGTGGGCTGCCTTTCGAGGCCACCGAGCTCGAACTGCCCGAGGGCAGCCTGGTCGCCCTCTACACCGACGGACTGGTGCACAGCCGCGAGTGCGATGTCGACCAGCGGATCACCGAGCTGCAGCAAGCCCTGAACCAGTCGGCCACCTCACTGGAGGCCCTGTGCGACACGGTGATGGGCGCCATGCTCCCCGTTCGCCGCACCGACGACGCCGCCCTGCTGCTCGCTCGCACTCACGCGCTGGCTCGCCACCACGTCGCCGACTGGGACGTCGAGCCCGACCACGCGCAGGTGCCGCGCGCCAGGAAGTTCGCGGTCGACCAGGTGGACGCCTGGGGCCTGGAGGAGGCGGCCTTCGTCACCGAACTGGTCGTCAGCGAGCTGGTCACCAACGCCATCCGATACGGCGAGCCGCCGATCAGGCTGCGGCTGATTCGCGACACCTCCCTGATCTGCGAGGTCTCCGACGCCAGCAACACCGCCCCGCACCTGCGCCGGGCCCGCGCCTTCGACGAGGGCGGCCGGGGCCTGTTGCTCGTCGCCCAGCTCACCCAGGGATGGGGCACCCGGCACACCACCAACGGCAAGACGATCTGGTGCGCGCAGACCCTCCCCGAGCCTGAGCCGCGCTGAGCCCGAAGACGGGCAGGGCCGGGGGCCAATGGCGCGAACTGTTTCGCCCGTTATGGTGAAGGCTAAGCGGACAGCAGTCCGGCACGACGAACATACCGGACTGCCGTCCGGTTAGCCAAGGGCTTCACACGCAAGCCCGGAAGGAGGGCCTGTGGAGCCGCGGACTGGCGGGCCTCAGCGGTCGGACGCGCAGCGCAACCGGGAGCGCATCCTGGAGGTGGCGCTGGTCGAACTGTCGCGTTCCGCGGAGGTGCCGCTGACCGTGATCGCCAAGAAGGCGGGCGTCGGACAGGGCACGCTCTATCGCAACTTCCCCAACCGTGAGGCGCTCGTTCTGGAGGCGTACCGCCACGAGGTGCAACAACTCACCGACAGCGCTGCCGAGTTGCTGAAGACCAGCGAGCCCGACCAGGCCCTTCGCACATGGATGGACCGCCTCGCCCGCTTCATCCTGGCCAAGACCGGACTGGCCGGCGCGCTGCGTCGCGCGGCCGGAGCGACGGGAGGGCCGGAGCCGTCGGGATACTCGCTCGTGTTCGGATCGATCGAATCCCTGCTCAGCGCCAACCACGAGGCCGGCACCATCCGCCCGGGGGTGACCGCCGACGACTTTCTCCGCGCCATCGCCGGCATCTGGCAGATCGACATCACCGGCGACTGGCACGCCCAGACCACGCTGCTGCTGGACATCGTCATGGACGGCCTGCGCGCGGGGGCCCCGGCGCGGCGCTGAGGACGGCCGAGCCCACCGCGACCGCGGGAGATCACACCCGTCTCCATTGACTCAATGGCCGACGTCCGCGATCGGTCACGCCAGGATCCGGCCTTGCTAACCGGACAGCCGTCCGCTAGCTTCCCCATTGCGGACAGCCGTCCGCTTCCGCCCTCCACCTTTGCGGCACACACGCGCCCGCTGACCCGACAGGCGTACGCCCCACCCCACACACGCACACGGAAGATTCCCTTGCCATGAAACTGCTCATCCTCGGCGCGACCGGCCCCACCGGGCGCCATCTCGTCGACCTGGCCCTGCGATCCGACGACTCGGTCACAGCCTTCGTACGCAACCCGGCAGCCCTCGGCGACCTGACCGACAAGGTCACGGTGGTCGCCGGAGACGCCACCTCACTCCGCGACATCGCCGCGGCCGCGGTCGGGCACGATGCGATCATCTCCGCACTCGGAAGGGGCAACTCGGTGCGCGCCGACGGCCTCTTCACCAGTGCCTCGGCAGCCGTGATCGGTGCCGCCAAGGAAGCCGGCGTCTCCCGCCTGGTGTGGCTGTCGTCCTTCGGCGTCGGCCACACCTTCGACTGGTCGAGCACCACCCAGAAGGCGATCTACCGCACGCTGCTGCGGGCGCTCTACGCCGACAAGGAGATCGCGGACGAACGCATCCGCTCCAGCGGGCTGGACTGGACCGTCGTCTACCCGACCCGGCTGACCCACGGCCCCGCCAAGGGCACCTACAACGCGGGAGACCGGCTGCCGATGAAGGGCAATCCGATCATCAGCCGCGCGGACGTGGCCACCTTCATGCATCAGACGGCTCATGGCAGCGAGTGGATCCACCGCAGCCCCGTGATCAGCGACTGACGCTTTGCCCTCCCTCCCTGCGGCCGACCGGTTCGACCAGGCCACGAACGGTGGGCGACTACCTCGAGGGCTACGCATGGCACTCACAGACGGATGACGGCCGGAACCAAGGTCGCGGCGGAATACCCCCTGACCTTTACGTGCCCCGGACCGCGTCCGGGGGCCGACCCGATATGACAGTCGCTATAGGAGGCGGTAGCCTTCCTCCTATAACGACTGTCATAGGAGAACGCCGTGACCATCATCACCGTGAACACGCCCAAGGGGCGCCTGAGCCAGGAGCAGCGCCGTGAGCTGGCCGAGACGCTGACGGACGCGGTACTGGTGCCCGAGGTGGGCCAGTTCGCTCCGGCCGCCCGGCCCGGGTTCCAGGTGCACTTCGTCGAGCGTGAGCGGGACATGATGGCCATCGGCGGCCGACTGCTGGCGGACGCCGACACGGAAGTCGACGTGATGGTGATCGACCTCGCGGTCATGGACGCCGCCTGGCAGCCGGAGGTACGGGCCGAGGTGATCGAACGCGTGCTGGCCGCACTGGCGGCGACCTGCGGGCTGGAGAAGCCGGCGCCGGCCTGGTGGGTCAACTTCCGGGTGATCGACGAGGGCAGTTGGGGCTCGTCCGGCGGCGTGCTGTCGATCCTGCCGCTGCTTCGGAGCGGAGTGTTCACGGAGGAGCGGGTCAAGGCGGTCCGTGCCGCGCTGGGCACCTGAAACCCTGGCTGTCGAGCGCCGGGCTCAGTCCTTGACCGCGGTGAGGATGAGCACCCGCAACTGCTCGGCGGTGCGATCGAGGGGCTGGGTGCTGCGCTTGGCACGGCACATGGCCACGGTTCCTTCGACGGCCGCGACGATGAGCGTCGCGAGGTTCGCCGCCCGCTCGGGCTCGGCGCCGTGCTCACGCAGGGAGTCGGCGAGCAATCCCTCCCACGTGGTGAAGACGTCGGCAGCTGCCGCCAGGGCGGCTGATGTCTCGCCGGCCTCCGGTTCCTCGATGGAGACCGCGAGGACGGGACATCCGGCCCGGAAGTCACTGTCGACGACGATCTTGCGCCACAGAGCAAGGAAGGCTTGCAGACCGGCGACCGGGCCGGCCTGCAATTCCTGACGCAGACTGCGCGCGGTCCACTCGCCCGTGTGGCGCACGGCCTCGGTGACCAGCTGCTGCTTGCCCTCGGGGAAGTAGTGGTAGGTCGAGCCGAGCGGCGCCCTGGCGTGCTTGGCGGTCTCGCGGATGCTCGTCGCGTTCAGGCCACGCCGGCTGATCATGTCAGCCGCTCCGGCCACGATCCGCTCACGCGCCGACGGACTGGGCTTGGTCACCTGCGAACCCCTTCTGATCCCTGAGCTATAACAATCGTCATATTCTACCGCCATCGTCTCAGCAGCGACTGTCGTAGTCCTGCTGCCATACGGAGAAGCCCATGCACACCCCCCTCACCGAGCCCCCCGCAGGAGCGGGAGCCGAGTCCCTGGAGCACCAGAAGGCGGCCGTCACCCGCCTGGGACACGAACTGCGCGCACTGGTGGAGGCCACGGTCCGCACCGCCGCCTCGCCTGACACTCTCCACCGCGTGGCGGACGGCGTCCGTCATGTCACGGGTCAGTTGACCGGGCGACGGCGAGCACGAGCGGAGATACCCGAAGTGGACGGGTTCCCCGGGGGGCCGCGGATGTACAGCCCTGTCGTCGGGGTCGGCAGCCCGCTGGCCCCGCCTGTGAGGATCATGCCCACCGACGACGGCCTGATCGGTCACTGCACGCTGGGCATCGCCCACGAAGGCCCGCCCGGCTACGGCCACGGCGGCATGAGCGCCATGCTCCTGGACGAACTCAACAGGCCGTCGGCGGCCTTGTCCTCACCCCTCACGCCGCCGCAGGCGACCTATGGCTTCCCGACGGCAGCAGGACCCCTCTGAGCGAAACCGTCATCCCCGCCGGGAACCTCATTCGGCTACGACCGACCCCTGCCCCAACAACTGTCTCTGACCCCGTGTGGGACCGGCAGGCACGGCTTCTGGGCGATCGCGGGCAAGAGACACTGGCCCGGCTACGCGTCGCCATCGTCGGCCTCGGCGGTGTCGGCAGCATTGTCGTCGAAGAACTTGCCCAGCTCGGCGTCGGGGAACTCGTCCTCATAGACAACGAAACCGTTGACGCGACCAACCTCCCGCGGCTGCTGGGAGCCGAGCGGAGCGATATCGACAAGCCGAAAACGGATCTCGCCGCCCGAAGCGCAACCCGCGCGAATCCACAGATCCGCCTGACCACGGTCCCGCGACGAGTCGAGAGCCCCGAGGCACTACGTGAGCTGGTGGTATGCGACTGGATCTTCCTGACCGCCGACAGTCATTCGGCCCGGCACTGGGTCAACGCCGTCGTCCACGAGTTCCTCATCCCCGCCACTCAAGTCGGCGTGAAGATCCCCGTCTCCCCGGACGGTGGCATCGGGCGGATCCACACCGCCACACGTTTGATCACCCCCGGGGTCGGCTGCATGTGGTGCAACGGCCTCATCGACCCGACCGAACTCGCCATCGAGATGCACCCCGAGGCCGAACGCGAGCAAGCCCGGTACGTCCCCGGTGTACCGGCACCCAGCGTGATGCCCTTGAACACGCTCGCCGTCGGCGAGGCCGTGACCCATTTCCTTCTCGCATCCGCAAGCTTGCACGAGAGCGACGACGATCTCGGATCCGTCATCCACCTCCCTCGAACTCGCGAACGGCACCTACAAGATCCACGCCAGAGCGCCCGCTGCCGCTGGTGTACGCCCACGGGCAACCTCGGACGCGGCGCCGGCGGAGAACTCGCGGCCCGGAAGGCGGCAACCACTCGCTCCTGAAGCGGGCCGACCTCGCGGCGGGGTCCGAGTAAACGGCAATTTTCAGTTCTCGTGGCAAGGTGCCAGCTGTCACAACTTCGCCGCCATCGCGATCCCGTTGGTTCTCGGTGCCAACCATCCTCGGTATGTGACAACTAGCGTCGGTGGTCACATTCGTTCAGCGGCGCACCCGCGGCATCCCCAGCCCGATCCACGAGATGATCTCCCGCTGGATCTCGTTGTTGCCGCCGCCGAAGGTGAAGATGACCGCCGAGCGGTAGCCGCGTTCCAGTTCGCCGTGCAGGACCGCGCCCGCCGAGCCCTCCTTCAAGGCTCCCGGCGCCGCGACGATCTCCATGAGCCAGGCGTAGGCGTCGCGCCGGGCCTCGGAGCCGTAGACCTTGACGGCGGAGGCGTCCTGCGGGGTGAGGGTGCCTTCCTGGACGGAGTTGACCATCTGCCAGTTGAGCAGCTTGAGGGCGTCCAGCCGGGCGTGGGTGCGGGCCAGGAGACGGCGCACCCAGGGCAGGTCCGCGACCCGGCGGCCGTCGGCGAGCTTGGTCTCCGTCGACCAGCGCTGCACGTCGTGCAGGGCACGGATCGCCATGGTGCCGTGGGCGGCCAAAGTCACGCGCTCGTGGTTGAGCTGGTTGGTGATCAGCCGCCAGCCCTGGTTCTCGGCACCGACCCGGCGGGAGACGGGAACGCGGACGTTCTCGTAGTAGCTGGCCGTGGTGTCGTGCGAGGCGAGGGTGTTGATCAGGGTGCACGAGTAGCCGGGGTCGGTGGTCGGCACCAGCAGCATCGTGATGCCCTTGTGCGGCGGGGCGTCGGGGTCTGTGCGCACGGCCAGCCACACCCAGTCGGCGGTGTCGCCGTTGGTGGTCCAGATCTTCTGGCCGTCGACGACATACTCTCCCCCACTCTCGGCTTCGCTCGAGCGGGAGGTGCCCCCATCCTCCCGGACCGCACGGGTCCGCAGGGACGCGAGGTCGGTGCCCGCGCCGGGCTCGCTGTAGCCGATGGCGAAGTCGATCTCGCCGGAGAGGATCTTCGGCAGGAAGTAGGCCTTCTGCTCGTCGGTGCCGTACCGCATGATCGTCGGGCCGACGGTGTTCAGCGCCATCAGGGGCAGCGGGACGCCGGCCTGGGCGGCCTCGTCGAAGAAGATGAACTGCTCCATGGCGGTCAGTCCGCGCCCGCCGTACTCCTCGGGCCAGCCCACGCCGAGCCAGCCGTCCGTGCCGAGCCGTCGGATCGTCTCGCGGTAGAACCGCTTCTGCGCGGCGGGCTCGCCGTGCCGGGCGTAGGCGTGGTCCGGGACCAATTCGGCGAAGTAGGCGCGCAGTTCGGTGCGCAGCCGCTGCTGCTCGGGCGTGTATTCGAGGTGCACGGCGCCTCCAGGCTCCCAGGCCGGTCCTGTCGGCGCACACCGTAGAACGTGTTTCAGAAATTGGGAATGGCGATGTCAGTTCAGTGTCGCGAGGAAGTCCGTGCACGCCCGCGCGCACGCGCGGCACGCCGTCGCCGAGTCCTCCGCCCCCGGCTGCCGGTCGAATGCGTGGGCGGCCTCCAGGCACACGGTCCGGCACCACTCCACCTGGGCGCGGATGGTGCCCTCGTCCACCTGGTTCTGCTCGGACAGCACACGGCAGGTCGCGTCGCAGACCTCCGCGCACATGATGCCCTTGCGTCGTACGAGTTCCTGGTTCTCGGTGCCGTCGGGATCCACAAGGCTCGCGCGCAGCGCGCACGCCCGTGCGCACTCTGTACACGCCTGCGCGCAGGCGAAGCGGTCCTCCAGGAACCGGAACAGCTCCTGCTGGGATGTCGTCGAAGTCACACTGCGCGGGTAGCCCCGGTCGAGGCCCGTCAAACCCGGTGCTCCCGGGGCGGGCGTCCGAGTCGGGCAGGTTCGTGGTGAGGACCAGGGGTACCCGCGTCGCCATGAATACCGCATGGATGGACATGGCCGCGGGCCGTGGCGCCCTCGGCATCGGGCTGATCGTGGCGGGTGTGGTGGTCGTGGCCCTGCTGCTGGGGGCCTTCGTCCTCGGCGTTCGCATCAAGCGCAGGGAGCTGCCCACGCCACGCCCCGAGGAGCAGCCGCGGCTGCCCGACGGCGGTCCGGTCCGCGAGGTGAGTGAGCGCAGGGAGCCCGAGGAGGTGCCGCGCAGCCAGGACCGCCTGACGCCGCACCGGCTGAAGGCCCACGGCAACGTGAGCAGCCGGAGGAGCGCGTCGCAGGAGCGCCCGCGGTGGGACGAGGGCAGCAGTGGTTCGTTCGGCGGGGGCGGTCCGGGCGGCAGGTGATTGCGCGCGACATCGCCGCACCCAGGCGGACAAGCGCCGCCCCAGGCGCATAGGCGTACAAGCGCCGTCCCCAGGCGTACATCGGAAGGGCCCGTGCCTGTGCACGGGCCCTTTTCCGTGCCCGGGCCCGCCCGAAGTGAGGTGGATCACAGGATCCGGGTGCAGCGTGGGGTGGGGTCCAGCGTCTTTTCAGAGGTGTAGGAGGCCACTGAGACGCGGGACGGTGAGGATGGAGCAGGTTCGGGGGGCGGACGGCTTCGACGAGTTCGTGGCCGCCCGTTGGTCGGCGCTGCTCCATGTCGCGCGGCTGCTCACGGGGGGCGACCGGCAACGGGCCGAGGACCTGGTGCAGGAGGCCCTGGTGAAGCTGTGGTTCGCCTGGCCGAAGGTCGCGGAGCAGGCCCCGGAGGCATACGTCCGCACGGTGCTGGTGCGGATGGCGGCGCGCTCGGCGCGACGGCGCTGGTGGGGCGAGCGTCCGGTGGAGCAGCTGCCGGACCGGGCCGACCCGGGCGACGTGTCCTCCACCGTGGCGGAGCGCTCCCGTCTGGAGGCCGCGCTGGCCCTGCTGTCGTCGAAGCAGCGGGCGGCGGTCGTGCTGCGCTACTACGAGGACCTGCCCGAGGCCCAGGTCGCCCAGGCGCTGGGCTGTCCCGTGGGCACCGCACGGTCCCACGCGTCACGCGGAGTGGCACGGCTCCGCCAGATTCTGTCCGACGCCGTCAGGCCCGTGAGGTGAAGGGAGAAACGATGGACGACTTCGAGCGGGACCTGTCGCGGCTGATGCGCGACACCCAGCAGCACACTCCCTACGAGCCCGCGCAGCGGCAGCGGCTGCACCAGGGCATCCGGGCCCGCCGCCGGTCGCGAATGCTGTGGAAGGCGGGCGGCTCCGCCGTCGCGGTGGCCGGGCTCAGCGTCGGGCTCGCCCTGCTGCCCAGCATGCTCACGAAGGCCCAGCCCGCCGATCCCCGGCCGCGGCCCGCGACGAGCCCGACGCCCACGCACGACAACGGGCCGACGACCGACTCCCCTGATCCGAACCCGACTCCGACCCGGTCGGCGTCGTCGATGCCCGCGACCATACCCGGCAGCAGCACGCCGACCGGGACCACGAGCACGCCGACCGGTCCCACGCCGACCGCCACGCCCTCCGCGACCGGGAGCACCACGGTATTCCCCTCGTCGCCCCCTCCCCCGACCCTCACGGCGGCGCCGCCCTCCGTCCTGGAGACGACACAGGAGCCCTCCGCATCGGTCAGTACCGAGTAGCCGCCTGAGAGGCGATTCCCGCCAGGGGCGTCATCGCCCCGAACTCTCGTCACCGCACCACCGACACGGGCGCCTTCGGCATGCCCGAACCGGCGCTCGCGTATGCCGTGCGCCAGAAAGAGACCGGTAAGCAGCCATGAGAACCGAACGGCGGTCGGCCCTGATCGACCGCCCGACCTCAGCACTCGCCGCGTTGCCGCGCCGGGCGCCCCTGCCCGCGCACCACCCGGACCCCGTCCTCGACGTGGTGGTCCCCGTGTACAACGAGGAGAACGATCTGGAGCCGTGCGTCCGGCGCCTGCACGCGCACCTCGGCGAGACGTTCCCCTACTCGTTCCGGATCACCATCGCCGACAACGCCAGCACGGACCGGACCCCGCGGATCGCCGCACGCCTGGCCGCCGAACTGCCCGGCACGGACTGGATCCGGCTCGCCGAGAAGGGGCGGGGCCGCGCGCTGCACGCCGCCTGGTCGCGGTCCCGTGCCCCGGTGCTGGCCTATCTGGACGTGGATCTGTCCACCGACCTCGCGGCGCTGCTGCCGCTGGTCGCGCCACTGATCTCGGGGCACTCGGACATCGCCATCGGCACCCGCCTGGCCCGTGGTTCGCGGGTGGTGCGCGGGCCGAAGCGGGAGCTCATCTCGCGTTGTTACAACGGGCTGCTGCGCTCCACGCTCGCCGTGGGCTTCTCGGACGCGCAGTGCGGGTTCAAGGCGGTACGGCGGGACGTCGCCGAGCGGCTGCTGCCGCTGGTGGAGGACCGCGGGTGGTTCTTCGACACCGAGCTGCTGGTGATCGCCGAGCGCGCGGGGCTGCGGATCCACGAGGTGCCGGTGGACTGGGTGGACGACCCCGACAGCCGGGTGCGCATCGTCTCCACGGCGCTGGCCGATCTGCGGGGCATGGCGAGGCTGGGCCGGGCCCTGGCCTGCGGCAGGCTGCCGCTGAGCGTGCTGCGCCGCGGCGACGCCGACCTGGCCGGGGAGCTGCCGACGGGGCTCGCCCGGCAGGCGGTGCGCTTCGCCGCCGTCGGTGTCGCCAGCACCCTGTGCTACCTGCTGCTCTACCTCGGGCTCAGACCCGCGACGGGGGCGCAGGCCGCCAACGCGCTCGCCCTGCTCGCCAGCGCGGTCGCCAACACCGCGGCCAACCGCCGGCTCACCTTCGGGGTGCGGGGGCGCGGCGGCGCGCTGCGCCACCAGCTCAAGGGCCTGGCGGCGTTCCTGGTGGGGCTGGCTCTGACCAGCGGTTCCCTGGCCTCTCTGCACCACACCGCGCCCGGGGTCGGCCGCGAGGTCGAGCTCGCGACGCTCGTCGCCGCCAATCTGGCCGCGACGCTGCTGCGTTTCCTCCTCTTCCGGGCCTGGGTGTTCCCGGCCCGCGACAACGACCGCCGTACGACAGGATCCTCATGAGCACCGTCGAGCTGAGCCGACCGCTGTCGGACCACGAGCCTCCTGAAGTCCCCCGAAGATCCCGGGAGTTCCGCCATCGGCTGCGCTGGGCCGCCGTGCGCTACGGTCCCGTGCTGCTGACGTACGGCGTGCTGAAGCTGGCCGGCTTCGCCGTCTTCATGTATCTCCTCGATTCCGCGGGCGACTTCCGGAAGAAGAACCCGCGCTTCGGCGGTGGCGAGCACGCCTGGGACGTCCTGGCCAGCTGGGACGGCTGGTGGTACCAGCAGATAGCCGAGCACGGATACGACCCCGCCCTGGAACCGGTCCCGGGCGCGACCGGCCTGATCACGCTCGAGGGCAACTCGGCGGCGTTCTTCCCGCTCTACCCGGCGCTGATGCGCCTGGTCTCGGAGTGCACCGGGCTCGGGCTGTTCGGCGCCGGCATGACGGTGTCCGTGATCGCCTCGTTCGTCGCGGCGCTCGGCATCTACGCCGTGACGCGGCGGCTGGGCGGCCACCGGGCGGGGCTGGTCGCGGCCGGGCTGTGGGCCGTCTGGCCCGGTTCGGGCACCGAGTGGTCGGGCTACTCGGAATCCCTCTACACGGCACTCGCCGCGTGGGCCTGTTATGCCGTCATGTCCCGCCGCTGGCTCACCGCCGGTCTGCTGACCTGTGCGGCCGGGCTCTGCCGGCCCACCGCCGCCGCGCTGATCGCCGCCCTCGCCGTCGCCGCGCTGCTGTCCCTGCGCCGGCGCGCGGACGGTGTCCTGCGTCCGCTGGCCGCCGTGGCGATCGCACCGCTGGGACTGTTCGGCTATCTCGCCTGGGTCAACTACCGCATGGGCGACATCAACGGCTACTCCAAGCTCCAGGACGGCGCGTGGGCCCACAAGTTCGACGGTGGAGCCCACACGTTCAAGGTGCTGACGTCCCTCCCCGTCGGGCACTTCGACTATCTCTTCGCCAGGGCCTTCGAGGACGTCATCGGCGTCTGCGTCGTGCTGGCGGTGCCGGTGCTGACGGTGCTGCTGCTGCGTCTGCGCCCGCCGGCCGTACTGGTCGTCTACACGGTGCTGTCGTACCTCATGGTGATGACCACCCAGCAGATCTTC
Source organism: Streptomyces sp. NPDC057002 (assembly GCF_042673825.1). Lineage (NCBI taxonomy): Bacteria > Bacillati > Actinomycetota > Actinomycetes > Kitasatosporales > Streptomycetaceae > Streptomyces > Streptomyces sp. NPDC057002. The sequence goes on along the minus strand of NZ_JBHURZ010000002.1, from coordinate 1,016,267 downwards.
GGCAACGTCTCGCGCTATCTGCTGCCCCTCTTCCCGCTGTTCGTCCCTCTCGCCCTCGCGATGAGCCGGCTCGGATGGCCGTCCCTCGCCACGGTCCTCGGTACGGCCGCGCTGGCCTCGGGGTCGTACGCGGGGTACGTGCTCTTCGAACTCGGAGTGCCGTAGCCGCTGTCGGCGCGTGAGATGGCTCCGAAACATTCCCTTCACGCAGGAAGTATTTAGGGGTAACGCCCGCTGCCTACCGTGCCTGCCTTGTCGTCCCCAACCCGCAGCGAGGAGGCGTGGCATGAGTACCGAGCCACGACTGGCAGAAGTCACCGATCCGGAACCGGCGCGGACGGCCGCGCCGGGTTCCGACCAGGCCGTCAAGGAGACCCTGGAGGACTACACCCTCCGCTTCGCGCCGCGCAGTTACCGGCGCTGGACTCCGATGGTGGTGGCGACGACCGCGCTCGGCGGCATCGCCTACATGGCCGACTTCTCCATCGGCGCCGGCATCGGCCTCGCTCACGGCACCGGCAACGCGCTCGTGGCGATCGCCGTCGCCGCCGTCGTCATCTTCGTGACCGGCTTCCCGCTCGCCTACTACGGGGCCCGCTACAACATCGACCTGGACCTGATCACGCGCGGCTCCGGCTTCGGCTACTTCGGCTCGGTCCTCACCAGCGTCATCTTCGCCAGCTTCACCTTCATCTTCTTCGCCCTCGAAGGCTCGATCATGGCCCAGGGCCTGAAGCTGGGCCTCGGACTGCCGTTGTGGCTGGGCTATCTGGTCTCCACCCTCATGGTGATCCCGCTGGTGATCTACGGCATGACGGCCCTGAGCAAGCTCCAGGTGTGGACCACCCCGATCTGGCTGCTGCTGATGGTCGGCCCGCTGGTCTACCTGGTCGCCACCGACCCGGGGAGCGTCGACCGCTTCCTCGCCTACGCGGGCACCGACGGGGACGGCGGCGTCAACACCGCCTCCGTGCTGCTGGGCGCGGGCGTATGCCTGTCGCTGATCGCGCAGATCGGCGAACAGATCGACTATCTGCGCTTCATGCCGCCCAAGACCGAGGCCAACAAGCGCAGTTGGTGGACGGCCGTGGTGATGGCCGGACCGGGCTGGGTGGTGCTCGGCGCACTGAAGCAGGCCATCGGTGTGTTCCTCGCGGTATACATCATCGCCGAGGTCGGCCCCACCGCGGCCCCCGAGCCGATCCAGCAGTTCAAGCACGCCTTCGACGCGATGATGCCGTCCTGGATCGTCCTCCCGCTGGCCGTGGCCCTGGTCGTGATCAGCCAGATCAAGATCAACGTGACGAACGCGTACTCCGGCTCCCTCGCCTGGACCAACTCCTTCACCCGGGTCACCAGGCGCTACCCGGGCCGGATGGTCTTCGTCCTGGTCAACCTGGGCTTCGCGCTGGCCCTGATGGAAGCCGACATGTTCAGCTTCCTCAACAGCATCCTGGGCTTCTACTCGAACTGCGCGATCGCCTGGGTGGTCACCGTGGCCACCGACATCGGCATCAACAAGTACGTGCTGAAACTGTCCCCGCACGCCCCCGAGTTCCGCCGCGGCATGCTCTACGCCGTCAACCCGGTCGGGGTCGTGGCCTTCGTCGCCGCGTCCGGACTGTCCATCGCCATGTACTTCCACGCGCTGGGCGACACGCTCCAGCCGTACTCCCCCGTCGCCGCGGCCGTCATCGCCTTCGTCCTCACGCCGCTGATGGCCGTCGTCACCAAGGGCAAGTACTACCTGCGCCGTACGGACGACGGCATCACCGAGCCGCTCCTGGACGAGGACGGCAACCCCAGCGCCGTCACCTACGACTGCCATGTGTGCCGACAGCGGTTCGAGCGGCCGGACGTGGCCGCCTGCCAGACGCACGACGCCGTGGTCTGCTCGCTCTGCCTGAGCACCGACAAGGTCGGCGACCACGTGCTGCCGGAGGCGCCCGCCGCGAAGTGAAGCCCGAATTCCCCTCTCCGGCGCAGCCTTTCACCTCGCCGGGCGGCATACTGATCTTGCGCTGCGCAGTGATCAGGCCAAGGGTCGGAGAGGGGATGACGGACATGACCACCGAAGGACCGGGCAGACGGGGAAAGCCCGACGAGCCGGACGGCGTTCCCTCGATCCCGGACGAGGTCTGGCTGAGGTTCCTCTCGGACAGCGAGCACTCGATACGCGCCTCCGCCCCCAGGGAGCCCTCCGCGAAGGAGCGCGCCGCGGGACGGCGGCTCCAACCCCCGCACTCCGTCGGTGACCTGTGGCAGCCGGAGGACCTGTGGGTCCGTGTGGCCTGGCGGGATCTGGACCGCCGTGCCAAGGCCCGGCGCGTGGGACGGGTCGTCGCCACCGCCGCCGCCGTGGCCGTGGCCCTCGGGGCCTGGTCCCAGCTGTCCACCGGCGCGGGCACGGGCCACCAGCCGGGAACAACGGGCACCGTACGGCAGGTGGAGGGGGCGACCGCGAGGCTGCCCTCGGCCACTCCCTTCCCTTCCGGATCGCCCTTCCCGGAGCCGTCCAGGTAGCACACGCAGGACGGGTGCCCTTCCGTCCTGCAACCTAGGATGAGCCCACAGGCCGGATCCGGTCGCTCGTCCGGGCGCGGCCCCCACAGGCGAGTCACCGGAACGCGCACGCCGACCGAAGGGGCACAGGGATGAGCGCGCCACGCCTCAGCAGTACGCCGTTGCCGGGCATCGGGGTCCGCTACGACCTGACGACACGGGACAGCCGCCGGCTCTCGGTGGTCGCCCACCGCGACGGCCACCGGACGATCAGCGCCTATCGCAGGGACGACCCGGACGCCTGCGACCTCTCGGTGCGCCTGACGACGGAGGAGGCGGCGACACTCATCGACGCGCTGATGCCCGCGCACCACACGCCGAACCTGCTGTCCACCACCGACCTGGGGCTCGTCGCCGAGCGCATCGAGCTGTCCGGCTCCTCGCACTGGAACGGCCGGGTGCTGGGCGAGTCCCGGATCCGCACCGACACCGGCGCGTCCGTCGTGGCCGTGCTGCGCCGGGCCGAGGCGATCCCCTCCCCCGCGCCTGACTTCCGGCTCGCCGGCGGGGACACCCTCATCGTCATCGGGACCCGCGAGGGCGTGGAGGCGGCCGCCGAGATACTCGGGCGGGAGTGACCCGCCATGCACTCCTCCGCGGTCTTCCTGATCGAGTTCGGCTGCCTCATCCTCGGGCTCGGGCTGCTCGGCCGGCTCGCCGGGCGCTTCCGCTTCTCGCCGATCCCCCTCTACCTGCTGGCCGGGCTCGCGTTCGGCAAGGGCGGGCTGCTGCCGCTGGGCGCCAGCGAGGACTTCGTCGCCATCGGCGCGGAGATCGGCGTCATCCTGCTGCTGCTCATGCTGGGCCTGGAGTACACGGCCGCCGACCTGATCTCCAACCTCAGAACCCACTATCAGGCCGGGGTCGTCGACGCCGTCCTCAACGCCCTGCCCGGGGCGGCACTGGCCCTGCTGCTCGGCTGGGGCCCGGTCGCAGCCGTGGTGCTGGCCGGCGTCACCTGGGTGTCCTCCTCCGGCGTCATCGCCAAGGTGCTCGGTGATCTGGGGCGGCTCGGCAACCGGGAGACACCGGCCATCCTGAGCATCCTGGTCCTCGAGGACCTCTCCATGGCCGTCTACCTGCCCATCGTCACGGCCCTGCTGGCCGGGGTGGGCCTGGCCGCGGGCGCCGTCACTCTGGCCATCGCCCTGGGCGTGGCCACGGTCGTCCTCGTCCTGGCGGTGCGCTACGGCCGCCATGTCTCCCGCTTCGTCTCCAGCGACGACCCCGAGAAGCTGCTGCTGGTGGTGCTCGGCGTCACCCTCGTGGTCGCCGGGCTCGCCCAGCAGCTCCAGGTGTCCGCGGCCGTGGGCGCCTTCCTGGTCGGCATCGCGCTGTCGGGCGAGGTCGCCGAGGGTGCGACGAGCCTGCTCGCGCCGTTGCGGGATCTGTTCGCCGCGGTGTTCTTCGTCTTCTTCGGCCTGCACACCGACCCCGCCAGCGTCCCGCCCGTCCTGCTGCCCGCCCTCGCCCTGGCGGCCGTCACCACCGCGACGAAGATCGCCACCGGCTACTGGGCCGCGCGCCGGGCCGGGATCGGGCCCAAGGGCCGCTGGCGGGCCGGCGGCACGCTGGTGGCCCGCGGCGAGTTCTCCATCGTCATCGCGGGACTCGCCGTCACGTCCGGCATCGAGCCGTCCCTGGGCCCCCTGGCCACGGCGTACGTCCTCATCCTGGTCCTCCTCGGCCCGCTGACGGCCCGCTGGACCGAGCCGGTGGCCACGCTGCTGACCGGGCGGGCGCGCCGGAGGCGGGCCACGGCACCCGGCGAGACGGCGCCTGTTGCTCCCGGCGCTCACGAGAGCCTCGAGGGCCAGGACCCGGTCGGCCGCACCTGACGCGCGGCCCGGGCGGCACGCATAGGCGGAGCCGCGGTGAGGAGCCGCGGGTCCGCCCCTGATCCAGCCCGTCCGGGAGAACGCCGCCATCCGGCTCCCCGGGGCCCGCCAAGGCATCGCCCAGCCAGTCCCCCCGGCAGCACGCCGCGTACAGCTCCGGCACACCCCAGCATTGCGGCCCTGTCGTCAGTGGCTCCCGGTGAGCCCCGGCATGCCACCGCCCGGTCAGCCGGTCTTCCACCCCCGCCGCGCGTCGATCCGCTCCCATTCCGCGTCCCACTGCGCCATGCGCCGCCGGTCCAGGGACAGCCGGATCAGCCAGGAGGCTCCCAGCACCGCGCCGCCCGCCAGGGCTCCGGCCAGCGCGCCGCCCATGGTCGTGTGGAGCCAGGCTTCGCCTCCGGACACCGGTGGGGTCGTGATGTCACCGCTGTTGTTCACCCACACGGAGACCATGCTCCCGGCAGGAGCCCGGGGCGGGACCCGTGCCTCGTCCTTGTGTGTCGAACCGTCCGGCGCGGTCCACTGCACCTCGCCCCACACCCGGTGGTCGCTCGCCGCGCGGGCCGGTGACGGACCCGGCGCGTCCTTGACGACGACCGCCGAGACCTGGTGGCTCCCGGCCCGTTGCCGTTCGACGGCCTGCTCGACCGCACCCGCCGCCATCAGCCCTCCGGCCAGCCCGCCCAGCAGGGCGAACACCCAGCCGGCGAGCACGACCCAGGCTTCGACGACGTCGACGCGCCGCTTGAGCGCGTTGCGTCGCCACCGCCACCACCGCATGGTCGTACGCTCTGACGCTTCCATCGGCCGACACCCCCTCGTGAGCACCGGCAGCACCCTTCCAGTGTGCGCTTGATCGGTGCCCCTGTCGGCGTGGCGCTCAGTCGGGGGACGCCTCGATCCGTACGCGGTGGCTGTCGCCGTCGGAGAGGAAGGACGCCATCACCCGTCCCTCCTCGTCGACGGCGGTGCGCTCGGCCCGGGTGAAGCGGCCCAGTGGGGTGATCAGGACGGTGTCCGCCTCGACGCTCCAGGTCGCGGCGACCCGGCCGTAGACCAGGACGACACGGGCACCGGCGACCGACAGGCCGCGGTGGGCGTCGTCGATGATCCGGCCGCGGTCGTGGTAGCCGAGGATCGCGTTGTCGAAGGCCGGCAGGAACCGCACCGGGGCGGGGATGTCGGGGTCGGGGCGCGGCGCGTCGGGGAGGTCCAGCAGTTCCCGGCCGCGCTCGTCGCGGAAGGAGACCAGTTCCTCGCGCACGGCGGAGACGGCGGCGGGCAGTCCGGCCAGGCCGCACCAGGCGCGCAGGTCGGCCGAGGCGGCGGGGCCGAACGCGGCCAGATACCGCCGTACCAGTGTCTGCCCCACGGGGTCGGAGCCGTCGGGGTCCGGAGGGTCGATCTCGCGCCCCAGCCAGGAGGAGACCAGTTCGTAGCGCGCTCCCCCGGTGGTGCGCCACAGCCCGCGCGGCGGCAGCTGCACCGTCGGGAGCAGACCGGCGATCAGCATCTCGCCCAGGGGCCGGGGCCCCGCCGTCGGCCAGCGGCCGACGACGGCGCGCGCGAGGTCCCCCATCGTGCGAGGTTCGCCGTCGGTCATGACCTTCCGCCCGGCCTCCGCGAGTTCGCCGAGGTCCACCCCCTCCAGCTCCCGGCGGTAGGTGCCGAGCACCCGCTGGCGCAGCATGGCGTCGTGCCGAGCCCGCCAGGCCAGGACGTCGTCGGCGGTGACGAGGTGGACGGTGCGGCGCATGAGGTGGGTCCGCACCACGCGCCGCCCGGTCAGCAGGTCCGACAGCACCGTGGGCTCGAAGTTCCGCAACCGGGACCAGAGCCCGATGAACGGTTCCTGCGGCTCCTGCGCCTGGAGACCGCACAGTTGCGCGACGGCGTCGAGGACCGGCACGTCGGCGCGGTCGAGGAGCAACTGCCGTGCGAGGGTGGCGCGGTTGAGCGCCCGGGCGTCGAGAACGGTCAAAGGAGCACCTCGGCCTTCGAGTCATGTGTGACCCGTGGTTCGAGTGGTCCGGGCCGCTTGCCCGGTCACCGTCGCACGGGATGCGGTCAGGTCGTGACCGCATCCGGCGTCGTGCCGAGGTGTCGCGCCCTCAGGACCCGGACTGCAGCAGGGCCAGCTCCGCTTCCAGGTCGGCCATGGCCTCGCCGCCGGCCATGAGGTCGGTGATCTCCTCACGGGTGCGCTCGCCCTTGCGGAAGTCGTCGGCCTTCTGTCCCCGGATGAGGACGGCGAAGTGGTCGCCGACCATCATCGCGTGCCGGACGTTGTGGGTGACGAGGATGACCGCGACGCCCTTGGCGCGGGCCTGCATGATGATGCGCAGGACGTGTGCGGCCTCCTTGACGCCGAGGGCCGCTGTGGGCTCGTCGAGGATGAGGACGTTGGCGCCGAAGTAGACGGCGCGCGCGATGGCCAGGGCCTGGCGCTCCCCGCCGGACAGGCTGCCCACGAGGCGGGTGCCGTCGGTGACACGGGTGATGCCAAGGGACTGCATCTCACGGACGGCGATCTCGCCCGCCAGCTTCTTGTCGAACAGCTTGAACGGGCCCCACCCCTTGGTCGGTTCGGCCCCGACGAAGAAGGAACGGCCGACGCCCATGAGCGGGAAGGTGCCGCCGAACTGGTGGACGGTGGCGATGCCGTGCGCCGACGCGTCCCGGGGGCTGTCGAAGGCGACCTGCTCGCCGTTGACCTCGATGGTGCCCGTGGTCGGCTTGTGAAACCCGGAGAGGATCTTGATGAGGGTCGATTTGCCGGCGCCGTTGTCGCCGAGCAGGCACAGCACCTTTCCGGCGTCCACCTCCAGGGAGATGTCCCGCAGTGCGTGGGTGCCGAGGAAGGACTTGCTGACGTCGGTCAGACGCAGAAGGGGCGCGGTCATGGTCAGGCCTTCCTCGGGGAGCGGGGGGTGGACAGGGCGAGCCGGCGGAAGGTGTTGTTCATCAGCACGGCGACAAGGATGAGGATGCCGAGGATCAGTGCGGCCCAGTCGGAGTTCCAGCCGGTGTAGTAGATGCCCTGGTTGACGATGGCGAAGGTCAGCGTGCCCATCACGACGCCGACGACCGAGCCGTATCCGCCGGTGAGCAGCACGCCGCCGATGACCACGGCGATGATGGAGTTGAAGACGAACGCCTGGCCGTTGGCGACCTGGGCGCCGTTGTAGAGGATCGTCTGGATCACGCCGACGAGGGCGGCGCCGAACCCGCTGGCCATGTACAGGGCGATCTTCACCTTGGCGACCGGGATTCCGGTGGCACGGGCGCTCTCCTTGTCGCCGCCGATGGCGAAGATCCAGTTGCCGTACGGCATCATCTGCAGCAGCACGGTGACCCCGACGGCCACAGCGATCCACCAGAAGATCGCGACCTCGAACTGGCCGCCGATCAGCTGGCCGAAGAGCGCCTTCGAGGTGGGGTCCGGGTGGATGGCGACGCTCGTGGTGCCCGTGGTGACGCGGGAGAGGCCGAGGGTGAGACCCGACAGGGCGAACAGGGTCGCCAGCGTGACAACCAGGGACGGGACGTTGGTCCGGGTGACGATGATGCCGTTGAGCAGGCCCGTCAGCAGGCCCAGCGCGAGGGCCAGCAGGATGCCGACGATCATCGGGGCGCCCCAGTAACCGGACACGATGGCCAGCGTCATCGAACTGCCCGCCAGCACCGAGCCCACGGACACGTCGAGTTCGCCGGCGATCATCAGCAGTCCGACGGGGATGGCGATGATGCCGAGTTCGGCCGCGATGTTCAGCCAGCTGGCCGCGCCCGCCGCGGCCAGGAATCTCTCACCGCCGAAGATCGCGAAGAAGACGAACAGGCTCAGCGTTCCGATCAGCGCCCCGGTCTCGGGGCGGTGCCGCAGTTGGGTCAGCCGGCTCTCGGACGGCTGCGGCGGGGCGGCGGCGCTCTGCGCGTCGGCCGTCGTGTCGGTCAGGGACGTTGTCATCGGACTGCTACCACCTTTGTGGATCTGGGATGTGCTGCGCGGGGACGCGAGGCCGGGGGTGCCGGATCCGGGGGTGTCGGGTCCGGGTCCCGGCCGGGCACCCCCGCGGCCGGTCAGCGGACGCCGGCCTCGGTGCCGTCGATCGCCGCGCCGACGTTGCTGGACGTGACCAGGAGCGGCCCGGTCAGCAGCGGGTTCTGCGGCGGCATCACGCCGTAGGACAGGTACTGATTCGCCACCGACACCCCGTAGAAGCCCTGGAGGTACGGCTGCTGGTCGATGGCGAACAGCTGCTTGCCGCTCTTGATGCGCTCCAGCTGACTGTCCGACAGGTCGAAGGTGCCCAGCTGGACCTTGTCCCCGGCCTTCGCCTGCTCGATCGCGGCGGCGGCGCTGTCCGCGTCCTGCACGCCGATCGTGACCAGGGCGTCGATGCTGTCGTCCTTCAGCAGCGCGCCCTTGATCGCCTGCGTCACGGCGGAAGGGTTCCCGAAGTTGGAGGAAGGCAGGGGCAGTTGCCTGGACTTGGCACCCTCGGCCTTGGCTCCGTCGGCGATGCCGTCGCAGCGGGCTTCCGAGTTGGCCGCGCCGGGCACCGTGTTCACGCACAGGATGTTCTCGGCGCCCTCGTCGGCGAACTTGGTGCCACCGGCCTTGCCCGCCTCGTAGTCGTCCGACCCGATGTACTTCAGGGCGCCGGTCCTCTTGGCCGCGTCGACGCCCCCCGCGTTGTAGATGAAGACCGGGATGCCCTTCTTCACGGCCTGCTTGATCGCGTCGTCCTGGTTCTCGGGGACCCAGTCCGGCACGACGATGGCGGACGGGTTCTGCGACAGGGCGGTCTGTGTCAGCTTGGCGGCGTCGGGGCCGAGGTTGTCGTAGGTCTTCGGGCCCAGGAAGGTCACCGAGCCGCCCTTCGCCTTGACCAGCTTGCCCGCGTCCTCGCCGCCGCGCTTGATCGCGGACCAGAAGGGGTCGTCGGGCTTTCCGCCGATGACGTAGACGGAGTTCTTCCCGTCGTTCTTGCCGGTGTTCTTCGCCCCGCCCGTCGAGTCGGTTCCGCCCGCCGCCTCCGACTGCCCGTCGGTGGTACCCGTGGCCTTGCCGCTGGCGCAGCCGGTCAGCGCGCTCGCCGCCAGGGCCAGCAGGCTCACCGCGGTCAGGGCTCTGCGGGAGAGGCGGCGGCCCAACGGGCGCCCAGGCATGCTGCGTTCCATGTGCGGGGTCTCCTTCGTGCAATTCCAGGCAGCGGCCTGGGCGAGGCGAGAGGTGAGGCCGGAGAACCGGGGGCGGGCAGGCGAAGAAAGGAGGCGTGCCTGCCCCGGCCGGGAAACGGTGACGAAAAGCCCTGCGATCTTTTAAACCGCTTTAAGTGGGTGCCGCAGAGCATGCTTCTGTTTCGCAGAGGTGTCAAGGGTTCGGCCCCGAATTGCGAGCCTCGCTAGCTGCACCCGCGGCGCACGACGGTCAGCGCGGCTCTGTCGTGGTCCCGCGCGTGACCAGGGAGGGGGCGAGGACGATCTCGCGAGGCTCGGTACGACCCCCGTCGAGGCGTTCGACGGCGGCCGTGACGGCCTGCCTGGCCTGCTCCTCGGCGTTCTGGCTGACCGTGGTCAGGTCGAAGGCGTCCAGCCGGGACAGAGTGTCGTCGTCGTAACCCGCGACGGAGACCGTGCCGGGGACGTCGACGCCGGCACGCCGGAAGGCGGTGAGGAGACCGATGGCGCTCTGGTCGTTGTACGCCACGACGGCGGTCGGCAGATCGTCGCCGCCGACCAGATGCCGGCCGGCCTTCTCGCCGGCCTTCTCCGTGCTGTCCCCCTGGAGGACCCTGATGTGCTCGTCGAGTCCGTGCCGGCGCATGGCGCTGCGGTAGCCGCGGCGCCGGTCGGTGGCGATGACGCCCTTGCCACCGTCCACATGGACGATGGAACGGTGGCCGAGCCCCACCAGGTGGTCGACGATCTGGCCCACGCCGTCGTCGTCCGCACTGCGTACGACATCGAGGTCGGCGTCGGCGATCCGGCGGCCGACGGAGATGACGGGCGCCTTGCGGTCGAGGTCGGCGAGGGCGGACGCGGGGGCCACCGGTCCGAGGAGGATCAGCGCCTCACAGCGGAAGGCGAGGAGCGTCTCGACGGCCGCGTGCTCGTCACGGGTCCGGGTCAGCGTGCTCAGGACGAGGTCGTAGCCGATCTCCTCGGCGGCCGTGTGCAGGTGCTCGACCAGCTCGGCGTGGAAGGGGCTGTGGATGTCGACCATGACGCCGAGCAGCCGGCTCCGCCTGCTGGCGAGGGCGCTGGCGGTGCGGTCGGGGCGGTAGCCCAGGTCGGCGGCGGCCTTCAGGACGCGCTGCCGGGTGCGCTCACTGGGCCCGGGCACATTGCGCAGCACCAGCGACACGGACGCGGTGGACAGACCGACCCGCGCGGCGACGTCCTCCAGCCGGGGGCGCGGAGCCGCGCCGTTGCCGCCCGCGGGAGCGGTGGAGTCGAGCTCGTCCACATGACCTCCCGTCGATTGGCGGCAACACTCTTGACATTCGAGCGTGACGCCACAGATAGTACCAGCACTTAAAGCGCTTTAAGCGAGCAGGTTCGACTGCCTGAGCCGCCCCGTCCGGTCGATGAGCCGTCAGAACGAGGCCCGTCTCCGCTCCCCGCCCGTGGGAGGCAGCGACCCCCTGTCGTCCAGTGAGGTGCACGATCATGAACCGCACAACCGCTCCAGACACCCGCCCCCGCAGAACGGGCTGGACCGCGGCCACCGTCGCCGTCGCGGCCACCGCCCTGCTCGCCGCCGGCTGCTCCAGCGGCTCCGGCGGCAAGAAGGCCGAGGAGGGCGGGGCCAACGCCGCGGCCGGCAAGGCCGACACGCCCCGGATGACCATCGCGATGGTCACCCACGCGCCCTCGGGCGACACGTTCTGGGACATCATCCGCAAGGGCGCCGAGGCCGCCGCGGCCAAGGACAACGTCAAGCTGATCTACTCCAACGACGAGAGTGCGGGCGGCCAGGCGAACCTGGTCCAGAACGCGATCGACCAGAAGGTCGACGGCATCGCCGTCACCCTGGCCAAGCCGGACGCCATGAAGTCGGCCGTCGCCAAGGCCCGCGCCGCCGGCATCCCCGTCGTGGGCTTCAACTCCGGCATGGACGAGTGGAAGGACCAGGGCCTGCTGGAGTTCTTCGGCCAGGACGAGTCCGTCGCGGGCCAGGCGTTCGGCGAGAAGCTCAACGCGACCGGGGCGAAGAAGGCCGTCTGCGTCGTCCAGGTCCAGGGCCACGTCGGACTGGAGGCTCGCTGCGCCGGGGTGAAGAAGACCTTCAAGGGCCAGGTCTCGAACGTCTACGTCAACGGCAACGACATGCCGTCCGTGAAGTCCACGATCACCGCCAAGCTCAAGCAGGACTCCGCCGTCGACCAGGTGGTCACGCTCGGCGCGCCGTTCGCGCTGACGGCCGTGCAGTCGGTGGCGGACTCCGCCAGCAAGGCCGAGGTCGCCACGTTCGACCTCAACAAGGACCTGGTCGGCTCCATCAAGAAGGGCGACATCGAGTTCGCCGTCGACCAGCAGCCCTACCTCCAGGGCTATCTCGCCGTCGACTCCCTGTGGCTCTACAGGAACAACGGCAACTACATGGGCGGCGGCGAGGCACCCGTCCTCACCGGCCCGGCCTTCGTCGACAAGAGCAACGTCGACAGCGTCGCCGGATTCGCCGCCAAGGGCACGCGCTGACCGCCCGCACCGTCACACCGCACCTGTCCCCCCTACCCGGAGACGCTTGTGAAGATCGCCCTCGACCCCTACATGATCCGCCACGTCCCGCTGCTCGAACTTCCCGCCGTGGTGGCCGAGTTGGGCTACGAGTGGATCGAACTGTCGCCCCGCGAGGATTTCATCCCCTTCTTCCGGCACCCCCGTGTCGACGACGGCACGGTCGCCAGGTTCCGCAAGGCCCTGGACTCCGCCGGCGTCGGCATCTCCTCCCTCCTGCCCCTGTTCCGCTGGTCGGGACCGGACGAGGACGCCCGGCAGGCCGCCGTTCGCTACTGGACGCGCTCCATCCAGATCGCCGCCGATCTCGGGGTCACCAGCATGATCTCCGAGTTCAACGGCCGCCCCGAGGACCCGGACCGCAGCGAGGCCCAGTTCTGGAAGTCGATGGACGACCTGCTGCCGCTGTTCGAACGGGAGGGCATCACCCTCACGCTGGAGCCGCACCCCGACGACTTCATCGAGAACGGCTACGACGCGATCAACCTCATCCGGGGCGTCAACCACACCAACGTGTCGTTCCTCTACTGCGCGCCGCACACGTTCCACATCGGCGACGACGCCCCCGGCATCATCGAGTACGCCGGTGACCTGCTGACCCATGTACATCTCGCGGACGCCTTCGACCACACGGCGTCCTCCGGCAACCGCTACATCCTCAACCCGCCGGGCACTCCCGCCCGCATCCACCAGCACCTGGACATCGGGGAGGGTGAGGTCGACTTCGGCGAGCTCTTCGGCGCACTGCACGCGAACGGCTTCGACGGCACGCTGACGGCGTGTGTCTTCGCCTGGGAGGAACGGGCCAAGGAGTCCTCCCTGTTCATGCGCAAGAAGATCGACGAGTACCTGACCGACCGGTCCTGACGAGCCGCGGCCACCCCGGCCCGCACCTCACCCGGGGTGGCCGCTTTCTTTCTGCCACAACCTATTGACATGACATTTGGGCGGGCGGCATCGTTTTGCCATGAGCGCTTTTAAAGCGCTTTAAGCGCCCCTCTTCGGAGCGAAGGGAAATTCAGCGTGATGCCGTTCGATGTGCTGACCATGGGCCGCGTCGGAGTGGATGTGTATCCGCTTCAGACGGGCGTGGGGCTCGCGGAGGTCACCTCGTTCGGCAAGTACGTGGGCGGCAGCCCGACGAATGTGGCGGTGGCCGCGGCCCGTCACGGCCGTTCGGCGGCCGTGATCACGAAGACCGGGCGGGATCCGTTCGGTGACTTCGTGCGGACGGCGCTGCAGGGGTACGGGGTCGACAGCCGCTTCGTGGGGGTGTCGGAGACAGCGCCGACGCCGGTGACGTTCTGCGAGATGGACGCCTACCAGGAGGAACTCTTCGGCCGGTCCTGGCCGTCGTCCGTGCCGAGTCGCTCGACCAGGCGATCGGCCTCATCGACGCCGGCCCCTACGGCAACGGCACCGCCCTGTTCACCGCCTCCGGCGAAGCGGCCCGCCGAATCCAGCGCGATGTGCACGTCGGCATGATCGGCGTCAACGTCCCCGTGCCCGTGCCGATGTCCTGCTACTCGTTCGGCGGCTGGAAGGACTCCCTCATCGGCGACTCCCCCATCCACGGCCCCGAAGGCATCCGCTTCTACACGCGGCCCAAGGTCGTCACCACCCGCTGGCCCCGGGCCGCACAACAGACCGCCGCCAGGTTCGACTTCCCGACCTCCAGCTGATCCCCCCCACACGACACACCAACCGGTAGGAGGTGGCCATGGACGTCACGGACGACACGCCCCAGGCCCCCGCACCAAGCACCAGCGCCACCCACCGCACCTCGCCGGAGGTCTACCGACGGCTGCGCTTCATCACCGTCATCGCCACGTTCGGCGGGCTTCTCTTCGGCTACGACACCGGCGTCATCTCCGGCGCGCTGCCCTTCATGGCTCTCTCGCCGGAGGAGGGCGGGCTCGGGCTGACACCGCTGACCGAGGGGATCGTCGCGTCGTCCCTCGTGCTCGGCGCGGCGTTCGGGGCCCTGTTCGGGGGCCGGCTGTGTGACCGTTACGGCCGCAAGCGGACGATTCTCGGGCTCGCGGTGCTGTTCTTCGTCGGCGCGCTGGGCACGGCGCTCGCACCCGACCTCGTGGTGATGGTGCTGTTCCGGATGCTGCTCGGGCTCGCCGTGGGTGGCGCGTCCGCGACGGTTCCGGTGTTCATCGCCGAACTGGCCCCGGCCGAGCGCCGCGGCCGGCTCGTCACGCAGAACGAGCTGATGATCGTGACCGGTCAGCTGCTGGCCTACACCTCGAACGCGGTCATGGCCGAGACCGTGGGCGAGGGCGGTGTGTGGCGCTGGATGCTCGCGATCGCCACGGTCCCGGCCGTGCTGCTGTGGTTCGGAATGCTGTTCGTGCCCGAGTCGCCCCGGTGGCTGGCCTCGCGCGGCCGGTTCGACGACGCCGCCCGCACCCTGGGCCGCATCCGGGACGCGCAGGTGGTCGACGCGGAGTTCGACGAGATCAAGCGCCGGGTCACCGCCGACGCCCGTGAGCCGCGGGCGGGCCGGCGGGATCTGGGCACACCGTGGGTGCGGCGCATCGTGATCTTCGGTTTCGGCCTTGCCGCGCTGACGCAGCTCACCGGCGTCAACTCGATCATGTACTTCGCGCCGACGATCCTGCTGGACACGGGACTCGGCACGCAGGCCGCCCTCACCGCGACCATCGCGAACGGCGTCGTGGCGGTCCTCGCCGTGTCGACCGGCATGTGGCTGCTGGGCCGCTACGGCCGGCGCCCGATGCTGCTGACCGGGCAGATCGGTGTCACCGTCTCGCTGCTGCTGATCGCCTTCTGCTTCCTGGTCCTGCCCGAGTCGACCGCCCGCAGCTACCTCGTGCTGGCGTCCATGCTGACCTTCCTGCTGTTCATGCAGGGCTGCATCGCGACGGTGTTCTGGCTGATGCTCGCGGAGATCTTCCCGCTGCGGTTGCGCGGCTTCGCGATGGGCACGGCCGTCTTCGGCACCTGGATGGCCAACTTCGTGGTCACGCTGGCGTTCCCGCCGTTGATCGACGCGATCGGCGGCGCCACGTTCCTGATCTTCGCCGCGATCAACGCCGTCACGCTGGCCTACTACGTGCGCACCGTTCCCGAGACCCGGGGCCGCTCGATGGAGGCCATCGAGTCCCACTTCCGCCGTCAGTACGCCACCTGATCACGCCTCTTTCTCCTTCCCAGACCTTCGAAAGGCACCGCCATGACCACGTCCAGCAAGCCCCTCTCCGTCGCGGTGATCGGGGCCGGCATGGCCGGCCGCAGCCATGCCGCCGGGTACCGCAACGTCAACACGGTCTACGGCGCCGGTCTGCCGCCCATCCGTCTGGCCGCGATCGCCGACGCCAACACCGCGCTCGGCGAGGACGCCGCCCGCCGCTACGGCTACGACAAGGCCCTCCCGAGCTGGGAGGCCGTCGCCGAGGACCCGACGATCGACGCCGTCAGCATCGTCGTCGGCAACGACCTGCACCGGCCCATCGCGGAGGCGCTGGTGGCCGCCGGCAAGCATGTGCTGTGCGAGAAGCCGCTGGCCGGGTCGCTTCAAGACGCCCGTGCGATGGCCGAGTTGGAGCGTGGGGCCGAGGTCGTGACCGCGGTCGGTTACACCTTCCGCCGCTCCCCCGGCATCGCCGCGATCCGCGACCACGTCCTGCGCGGTGAGCTGGGCGACCTGACGCTGTTCAGCGGCCGCTACTGGTGCGACTACGCCACCGATGCCAAGGGGCCGCTGAGCTGGCGGTTCAAGGGCGGGCCGGGTTCCGGTGCGCTCGGTGACGTCGGTTCGCACGTCATCGACGCGGCCGAGTACGTGGCCGGGCCCATCGTCTCGGTCTCCGGTGCCACGCTGTCGACGCAGATCCCCAAGCGGCCCCTGCCGCTGGGCGCGGTCGTCGGGCACAACGCGGCGCCCGTCTCCGACGAGCTCGGCGAGGTCGAGAACGAGGACACCGCGTCCTTCACCGCCCGCTTCGAGTCGGGCCTCGTCGGCACCTTCTCGGTGTCGCGCACCGCGTTCGGGCTGCCCAACGGGCTCGCCTTCGACGTGCTGGGCGTGGGCGGCCGGGCCGCGTTCGACCAGCACCGGCCCGCCGAGTACCTCTTCGACGACGCCCAGCCCGACGCCCGTACGCGGGGCGCGCGGCACATCATCGCCGGCCCCAACCTGCCGTACTTCGCGGGCGGTGTCCCGATGGAGGCGCCGGGCGTGGGCGCCAGCAACGCCGACAACTTCACCTACCAGGCCCGGGCCTTCCTCGACCAGGTCGCGGGGGTCGCCGAGCCGCTGCCGGCCTGCGCCACGTTCGCCGACGCGCTGCGGACCATGGAGATCATCCGGGCCGTGGTCGAGTCCTCCCGCCTCGGCGGCACCGCCGTCGACGTTCCGCCCGCCGCCTGACCACCCGTATCGAAGGAGCACGAACCATGGCCCTGAAGCTCGGCGCGTACACCGCCTGTTTGCACGACCGGACCCTCACCGAGGCCCTCGACATCCTGAAGGAGAACGGGCTGACCTCGGTCGAGGTCAACACCGGCGGCTTCATTCCCGCCCCGCACTGCCCGGTGGACCTGCTGCTGTCCTCGGCCACCGCGCGCGAGGAGTACCTGGCGACGTTCGCCGACCGCGGGATGGAACTGACCGGGCTCAACTGCAACGGCAATCCGCTCAACCCGCTGCCGGGCGTCGGCCCGAAGCACGCCGACGACCTGCGCCGCACCATCCGGCTCGCCGGTCTGCTCGGTGTGAAGCACGTCGTCACCATGTCCGGCACCCCGGGCTCCGACCCCGACGCCAAGTACCCCTCCTGGGTCGTCAACCCGTGGGACGGCGTCTACATGGACGTCCTGGACTACCAGTGGGGCGTGGCGGTCGAGTTCTGGAAGGAGATCGACGCGCTGGCCCGGGAGCACGACGTCCGGGTCGCCATCGAGATGCACCCGCACAACGTGGTGTTCTCCCCGGTCACCCTCAAGCGCCTCGTCGACGAGGGCGGCCTGACGAACGTCGGCGCCGAGATGGACCCCTCGCACCTGATGTGGCAGGGCATGGACGTCGTCGCCTGCGTCAAGTGGCTGGGCCCGCTGGTGTTCCACGCCGCGGCGAAGGACGCCACGCTCTGCCCGGGTGCCGACATCCGCGGTGTGCTGGACACGTCGTTCGCCCGCGTGCCGACCGACGCGCCCGGCAAGGTGCCCACCGGTTACGGCTTCTGGTGCAACTCCTGGCCGGAGAACCCGGCGTGGAAGTTCGTCGCCGTCGGCGAGGGACACGATGTGGCCTACTGGACGGAGTTCCTGCGCGCCCTCGCCGAGGTCGACCCGGACATGGCGGTGAACATCGAGCACGAGGACGCGGCCTACTCGCAGACCGAGGGCCTGGCCCTGGCCGCGAAGAGCCTGCACGGCGCGGCGGCCGCGCTGTGACACGGGTTCGCGCCCGGCCCTCGTCCTGCGGAAACGCAGGAACGGGGGCCGGGTCGCGACCGGCTCACCGCCGTTGCCATTCCTCCGCGAGAAGGCGGTAGGAACGCACGCGGTCGGTGTGGTCGTGCGTGATGGTGGTGATGATCAGCTCGTCGGCGCCGGTGGCCTCCTGGAGTTGTTCGAGCTGGTCGGCGACGCGCCCCGGCGAGCCGACGAACTGGGTGTCGACGCGGTCGGCGACCAGGGCCCGGTCCTGCTCCGACCAGGCGTGGGCGCGGGCCTGTTCGGGGGTCGGGAAGGGGATCGCGCCCTCGGCGGTGCGGATGCTGCGCACCCACGGGCCGTAGCCGGCGGCCAGTTCACGGGCCGTCTCGTCGTCCTCGGCCACGACGACATCGGCGGAGACGCTGACGAAGGGCTTGTCGAGATGGTCGGACGGCTGGAACGCGGCCCGGTATCCCTCGGCCGCCTCCAGCACGGTGGCCGGACTGACGTGGTAGTTGGCCGCGAAACGCAGGCCGTTGCGGCCCGCGACGTCGGCGCTCTCGCCGCCGCTGCTGCCGAGGATCCACACCTGCACGTCGGCGCCCTCACCGGGGACGGCGTGTGCTGCGAGCCCTTCCGGTGAGCGGTAGTCGCCGCGCAGCAGCGCGAGGATGTCGTCGACCTGTTCGCCGTAGTCCTGGTGGCCGGCGCCCGGCTGCTGCAACAACCCCTGCTGGAGCTTGAGGCGCGGTGAGCCGCGCAGGTGCTCGAAGGAGAACCGGGGCGGGATCTTCAGGCCGCCCGGGGTGCGCCCGTCGACGACCGGGGTCGTGGTCGGGCGGGGTTCTGCCGTCTGTCCGGGAGGTCGGCCGCCGGAGCGGCCTAGGCCCAGGTCGAGTCGCCCCGGGTGCAGGGCGTCGATCAGGCCGAACTCCTCGACGGTGGACAGGGCGGTGCGGTGCCCGAGTTGCACGGCCCCGGAGCCGATCCTGATCGTGGAGGTAGCGGAGGCGGTCAGGGCCAGTACGACGGCGGGTGAGGTCCCGGCCACGCCCGGGTTGAGGTGATGCTCGGCGAACCAGTAGCGGCTGTAGCCGAACTGCTCGGTCCGCCGGGCCAGATCGATGGTGTTCTTCAGCGCCTCGGCGGCGGTGGAGCCGGACGGGATCGGGACGAGGTCGAGGACCCCGAGAGGGATGCCGGACATGGTCGGGTGCTCCTCAGCGGTCTGGTGGTCGCGGACGGTCTCGGACGAGACGGCTAGCTGCCGTCCTTCGGCAGGCCGGGCGGGTTGATCTCCGACCTGGTCACGGCCTCGTCGGACAGGCCCCAGCGCTTCAGCACCTTCGCGTAGGTGCCGTTGTCGATGATGTGGTTGATCGCGTCGGCGAGCGGCTTGGCCAGTCCGCTGTTCTTCTTGGTGGTGGCCGCGATGAGGCCCTGGAGGCCCGCGCCGGCCCCGGAGTACGTGCCGACGACCTCCGTCCTCCCGCTGGTGGCCGCGTGGTAGGCGGCGGTCGGGTTGGGGCCGAGGTAGAGGTCGATCCGGCCGGACTGGAGAGCGAGGTAGGTGTCGCTCTCGTTCTGGTAGTACTTGATGTCCACCGGCTCGCGGCCGGCCTTCTTGTTCTGTGCCGACCACTCGACCAGCAGCTTCTCCTGGTTGGTGCCGCTGCTGACGGCGACGGTCTTGCCCGCCACGTCCTTCGGACCGGTGATCTTCAGGCCGCTGCCCTTCTTCGCCGCGAACCCCAGGTTGTCCTCGCGGTAGGTGGCGAAGTCGTACTTCTCCTTGCGTTCCTCGGTGACGGTGATGTTGCTGAGGCCCGCGTCGTACTTGGCGCTGTCGAGGCCGACGAAGATGTTCTCCCACGACACGGTGTTGATGTGGGGCTCGAGGCCGAGCACGTTCGCGACCAGGTGGGCGAGGTCGGGTTCGACGCCGATGACGGTCTTGTTGTCGGTGGCGTAGAAGGTCAGCGGTGCGGCGGAGCCGGACGAGGAGACGAGTTCCAGTGTGCCTCTCTTGCGGATCTTCTCCGGGACTTCCGCGGCTATGGAGTCGACCTTTCCGGTCGTGACGCGCTTCTGGTCGGGACTGATGTTGATCTTCGTCTTGCTGCCGGGCTTGGCCGCGACCTCGGTGGTGCCGCCGTCGGTGGGGTTGGCGCAGCCGGCGAGAACGAGGGCGGTGGCGAGTCCGAGCGTTGCGGCGGTGGTGCGGCGGGCGGCGAGGGTGGCCACGGTGGTGCTCCTTGCGTGCGGAACGGGCGGGTGGTCAGAGGACCTTGGAGAGGAAGGCGCGGGTGCGCTCGTGCTGCGGGGCGTCGAGGACGGCAGAAGGCGGGCCCTGCTCCACGACGACACCGCCGTCCATGAAGACCACCGTGTCGGCGACCTCGCGGGCGAAGCCGATCTCGTGGGTCACGACGATCATGGTGGTGCCGGTGCGGCCGAGGTCCTTGATGACGTCGAGGACCTCGCCGACCAGTTCGGGGTCGAGCGCCGAGGTGGGTTCGTCGAAGAGCAGCACCTTGGGTTCGAGGGCGAGTGCGCGGGCGATGGCGACGCGCTGCTGCTGTCCGCCGGAAAGCTGCCGTGGATAGGCATCGGTCTTGTCGGCGAGGCCGACCCGCTCCAGGAGCCGGCGGGCGGTCTCCTCCGCCTCCTTGCGCGGGCGGCGGAGTGCGGAGACGGGCGCCTCGACGAGGTTCTCCAGCACGGTCAGGTGCGGGAAGAGGTTGAAGTTCTGGAAGACGAACCCGATGTTGGTCCGCTGTTTCAGAACCTCCTTCTCCTTCAGCTCGTGCAGCTTGTTGCCGGAGCGGCGGTAGCCGATGAGCTCGCCGTCGATGCTGACCCAGCCGCGGTTGACCTTCTCCAGGTGGTTGATGGTGCGCAGCAGCGTGGACTTCCCGGAGCCGGACGGGCCGAGGATCACGGTGACCTCGCCGGCGCGGACCTCCAGGTCGACACCGCGCAGCACCTCCAGGGGGCCGAAGCTCTTGTGGACGCCGTGGACGTCGACCATGACGGCGGTCATGAGCTCTCCTTGGTCACGAAGCGCCGGGCGCGCTGGAACGGGGTGGGCGGCGGGGTGCGGTCGGCGCCCCGGGCGTAGCGGCGCTCGATGTAGTACTGGGCGACCGACAGCAGGGAGGTCAGGACGACGTACCAGGCGGTGGCGACGAGCAGCAGCGGGATCACCCGGCCGTTGCGGCCGTAGATCACCTGCACCTGGTAGAAGAGCTCGCCGATGGACATCACGTAGACCACCGAGGTGCCTTTGAGCAGGCCGATGATCTCGTTGCCGGCGGTGGGCAGGATGGCGCGCATGGCCTGCGGCAGGACGATCCGGCGGATCTGCCGCAGCCGGGGGATGCCCAGCGCGGCGGCTGCTTCGAGCTGTCCGTGGTCGACGGCGAGGACACCGCCGCGGACGATCTCGGCCGCGTAGGCCGCCTGATGCAGGGTCAGCCCGATGACGGCGGCGCCGATCGTGCCGATGAGGGTGTTGCTGTCGACGGACCAGAACACCGGGCCGAAGGGGATGCCGAGGCCCAGCTCCTTGTACAGGGCGCTGAGGTTGAACCAGAACACCAGCTGCACGATCATCGGGATCGACCGGAAGATCCAGATGTACGTCCAGGCGACGGTCGAGAGCAGCGGGCTGCGCGACAGCCGCATGAAGGCGATCACGGTGCCGAGGAGGAAGCCGAGGACGGTGGCGTAGGCGGTGAGCTGGAGGGTCACCCACACCGCCTGGACGATCGTCTCCGAGAAGACGTAGTCGCGGAAGACGTTCCACTCCCAGACGGGGTTCGTGGCAAGACCGTGGACGAACTGGGCGATCAGCACGATCACGGCGGCGCCGGCGGCCCAGCGGGCGTAGTGGCGGGTGGGGACGACCTTCAGTTCGGCCGGGTCTTCGACCAGCCTGGGGGCCGGTTCTGTGATGGTGTCGCTGCTCATGGGTCACCTGTGCTCGGGCGGGTTGATCTGCGACGCGTCGATCGCGGAGGCGGAGGTGCCCCACTTCTCGAGGATCCGGGCGTAGGTGCCGTCCTTGATCAGTGCGTCGACGGCGGCCTGGAAGGCCTTGGTGAGCGGGGAGTTCTTGGCGAAGGCGAAGCCGACGTCGAGGCGGTGGTACTCGCCGAGGAAGGTGGTCCGCGCCGCGGGCTGGGCCGCCTGGTAGCGCAGGCCGTTGATGGTCGACATGATCACGTCGATGCGGCCCTGCTGGAGCGCGGTGAGCGTGGCGCCGTTCTCCGAGTAGACCTTCACCTCGTACGGCTTCTTGCCGGCCTTCGCGCAGATGTCCTTCTGCGCGGTGAGGGTCGTCTCGAAGGTGGTGCCGGCGCCCGTGCCGATGGTCAGCCCGCACAGCTGCTTCAGGTCGGTGACCTTCTTCTTGAGTGTGGTGTTGCCCTTCTTCACGGCGAAGCCCTGGCCGTCGTTGATGTAGGTGACGAAGTCGACGGTCTTCAGGCGCTGGGTGGTGACACCGAAGTTGCCGGTGCCGACGTCGTACTTGCCGCTGCCGAGGGCGGGCAGGATCGTCTCGAAGGAGGCGTCCTGCCGTACCGGTTTCACGCCGAGGACCTTGGCCACCGCGTCGGCGATGTCGATGTCCTGGCCCGCGGGGGCCTTGCCGGGGCCGTTCGGGTAGTAGGCCCCGGGCGGGAACCCGACGGAGCTGCCGATGCGCAGGGTGCCCGCCTTGCGGACGTCGGCGGGCAGCAGGGCGGCGACGGAGTCCACCTTGCGTACGGCGGCGACCGGGTCGTCGGTCGGTGCGGGGGAAGCCTGTGCGCCCGCCGGACTGGTGCCGGGGGTGCCACCGGAGCCGCAGGCGGTGAGCGCCAGGACGGGCAGCAGGGCGAGCGCGGCGGTGCCGCGCAAACGGGTTCTGATCGTGCGGGTGTTCACGGCTTGAGAGCCTCTCCGAGGTGTTTCTCGAACGGCAGCGGGCCGACGGTCTCCGGGTCGGCCTCGGTGTCGAACAGCGGTGTGTAGCCGGTGGCCAGGTAGAGGCCGCGGGCCTCGGGCTGGCGAGGGCCCGTGGTGAGGTAGATCCGGCGGTAGCCGCGGACGGCCGCCTGCTGCTCCAGTTCGGCGACGACGCGCCGGGCCAGACCGCGCCGCCGGTGGGCGGAGTGGCTCCAGATCCGCTTCAGCTCGGCCGTGGTCGTGTCGTACCGGCGGAAGGCGCCGCCCGCGACGGGCTCGCCGCGTTCCAGGAGCAGAATGAGCAGGCCGCCGTGCGGCTCGGTGAACTCCTCGTCGGGATAGCGGGCCATCTCGGCGTGGGCGTCCCCGCCGTAGCGTCTGGAGTACTCGTGGCCGAGTTCGCGCAGGAGCGGCTCGACGCGGGGGTCGGAGGCGGGGACGTGGATGAACGTCAGTTCCGGTGCGGAGGTCATCCGTTCACCGCCGTGAGGGTCTGTGTGCCGCGGGCCGCACGTTCGGCGTCGCGCTTGGCGACCTCCTCGCGGACGATGGGGATCACGTGCCGTCCGAAGTCGATGGCGTCGCCCAGCAGGTCGTAGCCGCGGGCGGAGAGGATGTCGACGCCGAGGTCGTAGTAGTCCAGGAGGGCCTGGGCGACCGTCTCCGGGGTGCCGACCAGGGCGTTGGAATTGCCCGCGCCGCCGGTCGCGGCGGCCGTCGGGGTCCACAGGGCACGGTCGTAGCGCTCCCCCGCCTCGGCGATGGCGATCAGGCGCTGCGAGCCGGTGTTCTGCGGTTGCGCCAGGCCGTTGTGGCGCTTGGTGATCGCCTCGCCCCGCTCCTTGCGGGCCTTGATCGCGCCGACCGTGCGGTGGGCCTTCTCCCAGGCCAGTTCCTCGGTCGGGGCGATGATCGGGCGGAAGGCCACCTGGATGCGCGGCACATCGGTGCGGCCCGCCGCCTTCGCCGCCGCCTTCACCGTCTCGATCTGCTCGGCGGTCTTCGCCAGCGGCTCGCCCCAGAGGCAGTAGACGTCGGCCTCGGCACCACCGGCGGCGTACGCGGCGGGTGACGAGCCGCCGAAGGACACGTTCGGGCGCGGCTGCCGGACCGGGAAGACGTCGCTGACGAAGTCGTGGAAGCGGTAGTGCTCGCCCTCGTGGTCGAAGGGCTCGTGCGTGGTCCAGATCTTCTTGACGATCCGGATGTACTCGCGGGTGCGGGCGTAGCGCTCGTCCTTGGTGAGGGTGTCGCCCTCGCGGCCCTGCTCGTGGTCGTTGCCGCCCGTGATGAAGTGCACGGTCAGCCGGCCCTCGCTGATCTGGTCGAGGGTGGCGAAGGTCTTCGCGGCGAACGTCGGGTACGAGACGTTGGGCCGGTGCGCGAGGAGGATCTGGAGCCGGTCAAGCCTGCTCGCGATGTAGGCGGCGGCCGGCGCCGGGTCGGGCGATCCGGAGCCGTAGGCGAACAGCACCCGGTCCCAGTCGTGGTCCTCGTGCGCACGGGCGAGCCGGAGCGTGTACTCCTTGTCGAAGGCTGCGCCGGAGCGCGGGGTGGTTTCGGAACCGTCGTGGGTGGCGGCGATGCCGAGGAACTCCACGGGCATGGGTATGGCCTTTCCTCAAGTCCTCTGATGCCGCGCCGAGTTCGGGCCGAGGCACGGCGGGGCAGCCCTCGGCGCGGTCGGGTGTGACGGCGCCTCAGGGCGTGGGGAACCAGGTGGTGAACAGATGTGATGACGCCGGGGTACGAGCCCCGGGCGGGGTGGGGCGACGGCAGCGCGTGTCAGAAGAGAGACTCGGCCCGCGACGGGGACACCGAGGGAGGGAAGGGCCGGTCAGACGGCCCGCTGCCGTGTCAGGCGCAACACGCCGCGGACCACACTCGACCGAAGTCGATGTGGACCCGGCTGACCAGGCGCTGCTCGGCATTCATGCGACTACTTGAGCAGGACACATTGCTTTTCGTCAACCACGGCTCGGATGCCGGACGGGAGTTGAACGGTTCCTGTGTGTGGTTGACACCTGTGTGTGCCGGACCCATACGATCGGGCGCACCGCGTTGAGGGACGCGGCGAGCGTGATGACGCCGAAGCCGGACTCCGGTCCCGTACCCATGCCGCGCCTCCCTCCCTGGAGATCCCTCCGATGGTCTCGCTGCCCGATCTCACCGATTCCGCACCTGCCGCGTCCGCAGGGCCTCCAACGGCGCCCTCCGGCCGGATTCCGGGCCGGGGGCCCGACGACGATCTCCCAAGGATCGTGCCGCGCCGGCGCGTGGGCCGCCTGCTGTCCGCGGCCGTCGCGCTGCTGCTCTTCGCGATGGTGGTCAACTCCGTCGTCCGCAACCGCGCCTTCCAGTGGGACGTGGTCGGCCTGTACTTCACCAGTGGCGCCGTGCTCGACGGGCTGCTCCTCACCCTGTGGCTGACCGGCGTGGTGATGGTGCTGGGCTTTCTGCTCGGCATTCCGCTGGCCGTGATGCGGCTGTCCGACAACCCCGTGCTGGCCACGCTGAGCTGGGGCTTCGTATGGGTCTTCCGGTCCACCCCGCTGCTGGTGCAGCTGCTGTTCTGGTTCAACATCGGCGCCCTCTACCCGACGCTCGGACTCGGTGTCCCGTTCGGCCCGCAGTTCGTCACCGTCCAGACGGTGAACCTGCTCGGCCCTGCCCTCACCGCCGTCATCGGCCTGACGCTGCACGAGGCCGCCTACGCCGCGGAGGTGGTGCGCGGCGGCATCCTCTCGGTGGACACCGGCCAGACGGAGGCGGCCCAGGCCCTGGGCATCGGCAGGGCGCGCACCCTGCGCCGGATCGTGGTGCCGCAGGCGATGCGCTCCATCGTGCCGACCGCGGGCAACATGCTGATCGGCACCCTGAAGGGCACGAGCATCGTCAGCGTGCTGGCCGTGCACGACCTGCTGTACTCGGCGCAACTGGTCTACAACCAGACCTACCAGGTCATCCCGCTGCTGATGGTCGCCACGCTCTGGTACATCGCCGTCACCACCGTGCTCAGCGTGGGGCAGTTCTATGTCGAGCGGCACTACGCGCGCGGCGCGGCGCGGGCCCTGCCGCCCACACCCGTGCAGAGGCTGAGGGCCCGGCTGGCCGGATATCGCCGCTCCCCACGTTCCCTACATTCCCTATAGAATTACTAGGAAAGTATTGACGGCGCCTCGGGCCGCTGCGCAGGATGATGCATGCCCCACACAAGTTGAGGAGACCTCCGCCATGGGCCCAGCCCCTGCGTCGACCGGCCCGGGCTCGGAGTCCGAGCCGACCGGGCCCGGACGTACGCACTGGCTGCACGTGGCCCGTGAGACGGCGGACGACCTGGCCACGGACGCGGTGGCCAGGGACCAGGCCGGCAAGCCTCCTTTCGACGAGGTGTCCCGGCTGCGCGAGTCGGGCCTGCTGACGCTCCTGATACCGGCCGGGCTCGGGGGCGGCGGCGCGGACTGGCCGACGGCGTACGCCGTGGTCCGGGAGATCGCGGCGGCCGACGGTGCGATCGGCCAACTGCTCGGCTGTCACTACTTCATGTCGTGGAGCGCCCGGTTCTTCACCGACCCCGCTCTCGCCGCCCGGCTGGAGCGGCGCTCCGCGGCGGAGCAGTGGTGCTGGGGCGGTGGTCTGGCGCGGCAGGAACCGGCTCTGTCACTCGCCAGGAACGCGCAGGGGTATGTGCTGAACGGCCGCCAGAGCTACGCCGCCGGCGTCCTGGTCGCCGACCGCCTCGCCGTGCGGGCCGTACGGGCCGACACCGGCGAGCCGCTCGTCGTCGTGGTGGATCCCGCCCTTCAGGGCGTGGTGATCGACGGTGACGCCGACCCCTTCGGGCAGCGGCTCGCGGCGGGCGGAAGCGCGGAGTTCGACGCCGTACCGGTCTCCGCCGACGATGTGCTGGGCTCGCTGGCCGCCGACGAGGAAGTCCTGTCGCCTCTCACTGCTCTGGTGTCCCCGGTCGGGCGTCTCCTTTCGGTGCAGCTCCGGCTCGGCATGGCCGAGGGCGTGCTCGCCGAAGCCCGTGAGTACAGCAGGACCGGCCACTCCCACTGGCACCCGGACTGGCCGGTCGGCTCGCCGCAGGACCCCCAGGTGCTGACCGCGTACGGGGAACTCACCGTGCTCACCCGCTCCGCGTCCGCGCTCGCCGACCAGGCGCGGGATGCCCTGCACGACGGGCTGGCACGCGGCGAGGACCTGGGCTACGAGGAGTACGCGGAGATCTCCGTCCTCGTGGCCATGGCCGAAGCCGCCGCGTCCAAGGCCGTGCAGGAGTCCACCGCCCGCGCCCTCGACATCATCGGTGTCCGCTCCGCGTCCGCGCGGCTGGGCTTCGACCGCTTCTGGCGCAATGCCCGGACCCACACCCTGTACGAGCCTGTCGCCCACCGGCTCCGTGACGTCGGGGACTACTTCCTCAACGGCGCGCACCCTCCTTTCGTCCTCCCTGTCTGATTACGGCTGTCAGGCCTCGGCGTCCGTGCCGAGCAGTGCGTTGACGCGTCGCAGGACGTCGAGCTGTGCGGGGTTGTACAGGTCTCTCAGGGCCTTCCCGATCGTCTTCTTGGCGAAGGCCTCGCCGTGCGGGGCGTCGGTGGCGGGGGCGCGCAGGTCCGGGTGCTCGTCGAACGCCTCTCGGGCGTAGGGCACCAGGCGCTCGGCGATGTCCTGGCGGGTCCGCTCGTCGGCGTCGGCGGGCAGTGCCTCGAACTCCTTGCTCACGGGGCCGTCGGTCTGGTTCCCCATCATGTCCGACCAGGCCTGCCGAGCGGCCGGGCCGAGGACCCGCGTCATCACCATGAACAGGGACCGGTCGGACTCGGACATCCCTGCCCGGGCGGCCGGGGCGAACTCGGGCGGCAGGTCGGTCGGCAGTGACCGGCGCAGGATCAGGCCCAGTTCGACACGGACGCGCTGGAGGCGTTCGATGGTGGCCGCGAGTTCGGCGTCGAGGGTGCGCAGGGCTTCTTCCGGGTGGTTGTCGACGTCGCCCATCGCGGCGATCCGGGACAGCGAGAACCCGAGGTCGGTGAGGCGCTTGATGCGCAGCAGCCGGACCAGGTGCGCGACGCCGTACTGCTTGTAGCCGTTGGCGCGCCGCTCGGGTTCCGCCAGCAGTCCGACCTCGTGGTAGTGGCGGACCGCCCGCAGACTGGTGCCGGCGAGTTCGGCGATCTCTCGGGTGCTCCAGGCCATGGGTGCAGTCCACACCGTGCCGTCGCGGCATGGTCAAGAGCCGTGCCGAAGCGGTTCATGATCCGCGTCACAAAGGGCTTGAGTGTGCCGTGGCGGCACAGTGTCCCGTGGGTGGTGGCAGCGCTCGATCGACGGATCCACGGCACGGCCGTGGTCGAACTCCGCCGTCCCGGAAAGGACCCCGCGACATGACCCGGCTCACCGACGCCGACTACGCCCGCGCCGAGCAGATGCTGGGCCCGCACCGGGCGCGGCACGTCCCCGGAATGACCGTCACTCCGCAGTGGCTGAACGGCGGCACGCGCTTCTGGTACCGCGTCGGTTCCCGCTACCTCGTGGCCGACCCGGCAGCGGGAACCCGCCGCGACGCGTTCGACCACGCCCGGCTCGCCGCCGCGCTGTCGGTGGCCTCCGGGCACGCGGTCGAGGCGGCGGACCTGCCGTTCACGACGATCGAGTTCCCGGACCGCGACGGCACCTCCGACGCCGTCCGGTTCTTCGCGTTCGGATCGCGCTGGGAGTGGTCGGATCACTCCGGGACCTGCGCCCGCGTCGACGAGGAGCAGTCGCCCGGACCGCTCGAGATCCCCTCCCCTGACGGGACGTGGATCGCGTTCCGCCGGGACGGGAACGTGTGGGTCCGTGCCCGCGACGGGGGCGAGGAGTTCGCGCTCACCGACGACGCGGAGCCCCACCACGACTACGGGAGCCTGCCCGACCCCATGAGCGGCCGCATGCTGATGCGGTCGTTCGGGCTGGGGGCGCCCTTCCAGGCAGAGTGGTCGCCGGACTCCACCCGCCTCTTGGTGCACCGCCTCGACCAACGCGGCCTGCCCGAGCAGGTCCTCGTCGAGTCGTCGCCGCCGGACGGCGGGCGGCCCGTCGAGCACCGCTACCGGTACCCGATGCCCGGCGACGAGGCGCAGGCGACCATGTCCTGGACGGTCCTGCACCTCGCCGGACGCGAGGTCGTGCGCCAGCGGGACGATCCGGCCACGATCGTGCACCCGAGTGCCGTGGTGTACGCGTGGTGGTCGGGCGAGAAGGGAGACACGGTCCACTTCCTGTACCGGTCCCGGGACGCCCGCACCCTGGAGCTGTGCCGGCTCGACCCCGGCACCGGTGAGACGACCACGCTGATCGGCGAGACCGGCACGACCCGGGTCGACCCGACCCCGCAGCTCGGCGAGGAGCCGATGGCGCACGTCCTGGACTCCGGCGAGATCCTCTGGTGGTCCCAGCGCGACGGCTGGGGCCACCTGTACCTGTACTCGGCGGACGACCGGACGCCCACGCGGGTGACGTCCGGACAGTGGCTCGTCCGGAAGGTCCTGTGGGTCGACCAGGACAGCCGGCAGGTCTGGTTCCTCGCATCGGGACTCGTCGACGAGGACCCCTACGTCCGGCAGGTCTGCCGGGTCGGTCTCGACGGCACCGGGTTCACCCGGCTCAGCGACGACGACCACGACCATGACGCCGTCAGCCCGCCGGAGGGCGGTTACCTGGTCGACCGCGTCTCCACGCCCGCCGTCCCGCCCCGGACGCGAGTGGTCGGCGGGGACGGGCAGATCCTCGTCGAGCTGGAGGCCCCGGACACCGCCGGGCTCGAGGCCCTCGGCTGGACCCCGCCCGAACGGTTCCGCGCCACCGCCGCCGACGGCAGGACCCCTGTCTACGGGCTGTTGTGGCGCCCGCACGGCTTCGACCCCGAACGCCGCTACCCCGTGATCGACCACATCTACCCCGGGCCCCAGGTGCACCGGGCCGGTCCGTCGTTCAACCCTCCCCTCCAGGGCGGTCCCGAGTCGCTCGCCGCGCTGGGATTCGCCGTCGTCGCCGTCGACGGGCGTGGCACCGCCGGGCGCGGCAAGGCCTTCCACGACCAGTCCTACGGCGACCTCGGCTATGCCGGCGCCCTGGCGGACCACGTCGGGGTGATCCGCGAGCTCGGGCTGCGGTATCCCTGGCTGGACACCGGCCGGGTCGGCATCACCGGGCACTCCGCGGGCGGGTTCGCCACCGCCCGCGCGCTGCTCGCCCACCCCGGCTTCTACAAGGTCGGCGTCGCGGTGGCCGGCAACCACGACAACCGCGTCAATCTGACGATGTGGGCCGAGCACTACCACGGCGAAGGTGACCTCGAGGAGCTCTCGAACCCGGCCCTGGCGGCCGGCCTGCGGGGCAAGCTGCTGCTGATCCACGGCGAACTCGACGACAACGCGCTCCCCCACCAGACGCTGCGTCTGGTCGATGCCCTGATCGAGGCCGACGGCGACTTCGACATGCTCATCGTGCCCGGCGCCGAGCATGCGCTGCTCAACCGTGGGCACTATGTCGTGCGCCGGACCTGGGACTACTTCGTACGCCATCTGCACGGCACCGAGCCGCCGGCCTACCGCCTGGCACCCCTGCCGTTGCCCGCCGAGCTGATCTGAGCCGGCCGAACCGAGTTGAGTTGAGTTGAGGGAATCCATGCAGGACAACACACTGATCGTCGAGGACGTGCTGCTGCTCATGCTCGACGACGAGTACGGCATCCCGGCCGGAGCCGGGACGCTGCACCACACCCTGGGTGGTGCGGTACTGGTCGAGCTCGCGCTCCTCGGCAGGATCGAGCCCGAGGACAGTCGCGCCTGGTTCACGGGCACGAAGGTCCTCGCCACAGGGAGCGGCAGCCTTCCCGACCCACTGCTCCGGTCCGCCTACGACACGATCGCGGCCCGTCCCCGGCAGGTCCAGTCGCTGCTGGTCACGATCGGTTCCGGCCTCTGGAAGCCGTTGACCGATCGCCTCGTGAAACGCGGGCTGCTCCGTCGCGAACGCAAGCGGCTCCTCGGGCTGTTCCCCACGACGAGCCTGCCTGCCGCGGACACCGGACACGAGGCCGAACTGCGCGAGCGGATGCGTGCCGTGCTGGAGCACGGCGAGGAGCCCGATGCCCGTCTCGCCGCGATCATCGCCCTCATCTCGGCCGGCGGCACCCTGCCGAGCCTGGATCCCGTCCCGAAGTGGTCGAGTGCGGTCGCGACCCGCGCGAAGGAGATCGAGCAGGGCAACTGGGGGGCCGCCGCGGTGAACAGCGCGGTGATTCAGACCGCCGCGTCCTTCTCCACCGCCAGCGCCGCCGCGGTCGTCACGACCCTCTCCTGAGAGGGTCTCTCGGTCCGCGACGGCGCCGGAGAGCGATCCCCCGGCTCTACCGGAAAGCCGCGACGTGCTGTCGGGCCCACGCCTCGAAGGCGCGGGGTGCGCGGCCGAGGATCCGTTCGATGTCGGGGCTGATCCGCTGCTCGGCGGGGGTGGGCTCGCCGAGGATGGCCAGCGTCGTCTCGATCACGGACTCGGGCATGAACCGGAGCATCTGGGCCCGGGCTTCCGCACGGGTCTGCTCGACGAAGCGGACCGGTTCGCCGAGCGCGTTTGCGATCGACTCGGCTCGTTGCCTCGGCGTGCTGAGCGCGGGCCCGGTCAACTCGTATGTCTGACCGGCGTGCCCGCTCTCGCGCAGCGTCACGGCGGCCAGTTCGGCGATGTCGCCCGGATCGACCGTGGGCAGGCCGACGTCGGCGAACGGCGCGGCGACGGTCCTTCGGGTGCGGACCGACTCGGCCCAGGCGAACATGTTGGAGTGGAATCCGCCGGGGCGCAGGACGGTCCAGTCCAGGCCCGACTGCCGCACGGCGTCCTCGATGGCGCGTGCCGTTCCGCCGTGCGAGGCCGACTCCGGCCGCGTGGCGACTCCTTGCGACGACAGCAGCACGACCCGCTCGACTCCCCCGGCCTTGGCGACGTCAAGGATGTGCCCTGGATCCAGCAGATGGGCGCTGGGTCCGCCGTTCTGCAGGAACAGCGCGTCGGCGCCGTCGAGAAGCGGGCGAAGGCTCTCGGCGTCGGTCAGGTCCGCCCTGCGATGCGGAAGGCCCTCCGGCACGTCCGCGCCGGTGATGTTCCGGGACGTCGCGGTCACCCGCTCACCGGCAGCCACGAGCGTCCGTACGAGCGAACCGCCTACGTTGCCGGTCGCCCCCGTCACTACGATCATGAATAACTCCCCTTGTTTGCACTGTGGTTGACGCCGCCCGACGGCAAGTCCGGGCGGGACAGGGGGACGCTAACACCGGAAGTAAAGTAGGTACCTACAGGAAAGTGACTGCCCAAGGGGGAAGCGCATGGCCGACGACGCCGCACCGACCGCGTCCGAGACGACCGAACCGGTGCTCGCCTGCCCGATCTCGCCCGTCGTCGACATCGTTTTCAGCCGGTGGACCACACCTGTCCTGTGGACCCTGCACGCACACGGCCGGCAGCGCTTCGTGGAACTGCAACGGCGCATCGCCCGCATCACCCCGAAGGTGCTCACCCAGCGGCTGCGCCAACTGGAGCGCGATGGCCTGGTCGTACGCACGTACCACCCGGAGGTCCCCCCTCGCGTCGAGTACGAGATCAGCGAACTCGGCCGCAGCCTCGCCCCGCTCTTCGCGCATC
This sequence comes from Streptomyces sp. NPDC057002, assembly GCF_042673825.1. Classification (NCBI taxonomy): domain Bacteria; kingdom Bacillati; phylum Actinomycetota; class Actinomycetes; order Kitasatosporales; family Streptomycetaceae; genus Streptomyces; species Streptomyces sp. NPDC057002. Next base: position 984,063 of record NZ_JBHURZ010000002.1, on the reverse strand, counting down.
TCTCCGAGTGGGCGGCCGGCAATCTGGACAAGGTCGACCGGGCCCGCCGCGAGTACGACGGCGACCCGGCTCGCTAGGACCCGGCGCCCTACCGCCCCGAGAGCCCCCGGGTGACCAACCCGAGTGCGTCGGCGAGGTGGTCGCGATGTAGTTCCAGCGCTTCCGGGGTGATGCCCCGGCCGGCTGTCTCGCGGGCGAAATCGTCGGCCGCGACCTTGAGCACGGCGCTCATCACGCCGGCCTGCACACGGACGTCGAACGTGTCGGGCCGCATGCCCATGCGTTCGGCGAGCACCTCGGTGAACGTCTCCTCCGCGCGCTCCCGGAGCACCAGATAGGCGGCGCGCAGCGCCGGTTCGCCGTGGGTCATCCGGACCACCGCGAGAACCGCCTCGACATCCGCGCCGGACGACGAGTCGATGACGGGCTGGTAGGCCGTACGCAGGTGCTCGATCAGGCCGAGTTCGGGCGGCCAGGCGTGCAGCACCGTCCGGAAGGCGTCGATCATCTGCGTGAGCAGCGGCTCGACGCAGCTCTCCTTGGTGGGAAAGCAGCGCCACAGCGTGCGTTCGGAGACCCCGGCGGCTTTCGCGATCTGCTCGCCGGACGTGGCGGCCACGCCCTGCTCGGCGAACAGCCGGACGGCGTGGCGGGAGATGTCCAGGCGTTGCCGCCCGCGCTGCTCGTCGCTCACCGGCGGCCGCCCCCGGCGGGGCACACGCCCGCTGTCCGCCACGAAGTCCTCCATCAGGCGATCTAAACATGTCCCGCGCCATGGGAGGACTGACCGAAACTTTAATGACAGTTACTGCCAACAAACTGCTACGGTCGGGGCGGCTCGAAGATCGCATTCGGAGATCACAGGAGGAGCGCCGTGAGCGTTACCGCCGAGCGTCAGCAACTACCCTTCCCCAGGCCGAACGTCCTCGACCTCGCGCCGCTGTACGACGTGCTGCGCCGGGAGGCGCCCGTCACGCCGGTCACCACCCCGGCCGGGGATCCCGCCTGGCTGGTCACCCGCTTCGAGGAGGTCCGCGACCTGCTCAGCGACAAGCGACTCGGCCGCTCCCATCCCGAACCCGAACGTGCCTCACGCCTGACGTCCGCCGCCGTACTGGACGGACCCACCGGCAACTACGACACCGAGGAGGCCGACCACACACGGATGCGCCGGCTGCTGACCCCGGCGTTCTCGGCCAAGCGGATGCGGATGCTGACCGATCACGTCCAGCGCCTGGTCGACGACTGCGTCGACCAGCTGATCACCGAGCACGCCGCCGCCCCCGGCGGGGTCGTCGACCTCCAGTCCGGGCTGGCCTTCCCGCTGCCGGTCGCGGTCATCTGCCGGCTGCTCGGCGTGCCGGAGAGCGACCGCGAGCGCTTCGCCTCGCTGTCGGAGCGCATGTCCAACTACGCCATCGGCGACGCCGCCCACCAGGCGCGGGACGAGTTCAACGAGTACATGACGGGACTCGCCGAGGCGAAACGCGCGCAGCCGGGCGAGGACGTGATCTCGGACCTGGTCCACGCACAGAGCGCCGACGCGGACTACGACTACGCCGACATGATCCAGCTCTGCGTCGGGCTGCTGTTCGCCGGACACGAGACCACGGTCAACCGTATCGGCCTCGGCACGCTCTTCCTGCTCACACGCCTCGACCAGTGGCGGACGCTGACCGCCGATCCCGACGGCCGGGTCAACGCCACCGTCGAGGAGATCATGCGGCTGGGCGCGCCCGGCGACCTCGGCCTGCTGCGGTACGCCCACACCGATGTCGACGTCGCCGGTGTCACCATCCGGCGCGGCGACGCCGTCGTCCTGTCGATCAACGCCGCCAACCGCGACTCCTCCGTCTACACCGACGCCGAGACCTTCGACCCCGACCGCCCCGAACGCAACCACCTCGGTTTCGGCCACGGCGTGCACTTCTGCATCGGCGCGAGCCTGGCCCGTGTCGAACTGCGCATCGTGTTCGCCACCCTGGCGCGCCGGCTGCCCGGCCTGCGGCTCGCCAAGGAGCTGGACGAGCTGGAGGTGCGCACGACCCTCACCGGCGGTGTCACCGAGTTGCCCGTGACCTGGTGATGTTCCCGAGGTGACCCGGTGTCAGTGCGACTCGCGGGTCACCTCGGAGCCGCTGGAGCCCACGAGGAAGTCGAGATCGGCGCCGGTGTCGGCCTGGAGGACATGATCGACGTAGAGGCGTTCCCAGCCGCGCCGGGGGTTGGCGAAGCCGGTGACGGTGGCCTTGCCGGGGCTTCTGCGGGCGAGTTCGTCCGCGGGGACGTCGACGTCGATACGGCGCGCCGCTACGTCGAGGGTGATGAAGTCGCCGGTTCGTACGAGGGCGAGCGGGCCGCCGGCCGCGGCCTCGGGGGCCACGTGCAGGACGACCGTGCCGTACGCGGTGCCGCTCATCCGGCCGTCGCAGACGCGGACCATGTCACGAACTCCCTGTTCCAGCAGCTTCTTCGGCAGGGGCATGTTCGACACCTCGGGCATGCCCGGGTAGCCCTTGGGTCCGCAGCCGCGCAGGACGAGGACGGAGTCGGCGTCGACGTCGAGCCCGGGGTCGTCGATCCGGGCGTGGAAGTCCTCGACGCTGTCGAAGACGACGGCCCGGCCCCGGTGCCGGAGCAGGTGCGGAGAGGCGGCGGCCGGTTTGACGAGCGCGCCGTCGGGGGCGAGGTTGCCGCGCAGGACGGCGATGCCGCCCTCGGCGACCAGTGGTTCGGCACGGCTGCGGATGACCTCGCCGTCCCAGATCTCAGCGCCGTCGAGGAAATCGGCCAAGGGCCTGCCCGTGACGGTCAGCGCCTCGGGATCCAGCAGGTCGCGCACCTCGCGCAGGACGGCGAGCAGTCCGCCGGCGCGGTGAAAGTCCTCCATGAGGAAACGCCCGGCCGGCTGGAGGTCCACCAGGACCGGAACCCGGGAGCCGATGCGGTCGAAGTCGTCGAGCGTCAGGTCGATGCCCAACCGGCCCGCGATGGCCAGGAGATGGACGACGGCGTTGGTCGAGCCGCCGATCGCGGCCAGCGCCACGATGGCGTTCCGGAAGGACGCCTCGGTCAGGAACGTCCCGGGTCGCCGGTCGGCGCCCACCATGTCCACCGCCAGCCGGCCGGTGTGGTGCGCGGCCTCCAGCAGACGGCTGTCGGGGGCCGGGATGCCCGCGGTACCCGGCACGACCGTGCCCAGCGCCTCCGCCACCAGGGCCATCGTCGAGGCCGTGCCCATCGTGTTGCAGTGGCCGCGGCTGCGGATCATCGCCGACTCGGAGCGGGTGAACTGTTCCTGGGAGAGCGTGCCCGCGCGGACCTCCTCCGACAGCTTCCACACACCCGTGCCGCAGCCCAGCAGGCCGCCACGGAAGGTGCCGTTGAGCATCGGACCGCCGGGCACCACGACCGCGGGCAGGTCCACCGAGGCCGCGGCCATGAGCAGCGACGGGATCGTCTTGTCGCAGCCGCCGAGCAGGACCACGCCGTCGATGGGGTTGGCCCTGAGCATCTCCTCCGTGGCCATCGCCGCCATGTTCCGCCACAGCATGGCGGTGGGCCGCACCTGCGTCTCCCCCAGCGACACCACGGGCAGGTCCAGCGGGATGCCGCCTGCCTCGTACACGCCGTTGCGGACCGAGGCCGCGACCTCGTTCAGGTGCGCGTTGCAGGGAGTCAGGTCCGAGGCGGTGTTGGCGATCGCGATCTGAGGCCGGCCGGTGAAGGCGTCGCCCGGCGCTCCGCGTCGCATCCAGGCCCGGTGTATGTAGGCGTTGCGGTCCTGTCCCTCGTACCACTGCGCGCTGCGGAGCCTCTCCATGGAGCCCTTCCGATAGACGGTACGGAGGTCTGAGTTCCGGAACGTCATGAAGCATAAGCAGCCGGTCGACGGATCGACAGACCGCGCCGAGCGCGTCGGAAACCCGTCAATATTCGCCCTGGCGGCGCCAGAACCCCGTCAGCAGGGGCCACAGAGCCCTTACGGGCGCCTACCTTCAGGGCATGGAACGGAGCTCACCGGCAGCCCCGGTCGGCGACCGGCACTGGCGTGACGGTGCGCGGCTCGCGGTGAGCTGCGCCCTGGTGTTCTGCGCCATGTGCCTTCTCGTCGACTGGGACGGCGGAAGCCTGACGCTTCTCCGTGCTCTGCTCTGGGGCGTCCTGTCGGCCACGGTGCTGGGCGTCCTGCTGCCGCCGCAGGTCAGCGCGGGCCCCGGCTGGCTGGCGGTACGCACCCCTTGGCGCCGGATCGTCGTCCGTACGGACGCGCTGACATCCGTACGTCAGTACGACGGCATCTCGTCCCACCTGGTCCTGCGGGACGCTTACGGCCACCGCCTGGAACTCGACCCCCGGATCCTCGCGGCCAACCCCATGCTCTGGCACGAACTCGACACGGGCGTCCGCCGCTCCCTGGAGCGTGGCACGCTGCGCCACGGTACGGACGTCCTGGACCGGCTCGGCCACCGCATCGACGACGAGACGGGGAACGCGGTGTTCCGGGCATCGGGCCTCTCCTGACGCCGCCGGCGTCACAGGGCAGGTGAGTGGTGGCGGCGCGTTCGGGAGTCCGGCCGCGCGCCGGTGCACCTCCCCGGCACACGCCGGGCGTCGGTCTCTCATCCCTCACACGATGGGTTTGTCCGGGTTCCCCTGGCCTCGTCCGGTTCCGGGATGCGTAACTGCTTGACCGGGGGCGGGAATTCCGCCCCGCGACCGGAGGTGACCGCTGTGAACGAAGCGCTCATGGCCATGGAGACCGTGGACTTCTACGAGCCGCCGCTGCTGGCCGAGGCCGGGGCCTACGCCGACCTCACCCAGGGCGAGGGAGGCGGGGAACCCGAAGGCGAGTTCTTCTACCACGACGAGTGACCACGCCCTCGCACCGGCCCGCGGCCCTCGCGCCGCGGGCCGGTACCCGGCCCGCCCCGTCACCCACCCCTCCGTAGTCACCCACCCCCTCTTGGAGAGGCCCATGCGCTCCGCCCAGGGCTGCTGGTTCGTCGTTCTCCCCGACCGGGACATCCACCCCCGCGTCATGGCCCGACTCCGGGCCACCACCCGCCCGGACGCGCTCCGGGTCGTGCCGCATCCCTCCGGCCGGCCGTGGCTGGCCGGCCGCTGGACCGGCGAGGAGATGACCGTCTGCACCGCCGGCGCGGTACGGCTGGCCGTGGCCGGGACCTGCTCGCTCGACCCCGCGCAGCTGGCCGTACGGGCCCGGCGGATCGGCGATCCGGCGCACATCGAGGCGGCGCTGTCGGGGGCCCACGGCTGTTTCCATGTCGTCGTCTCGGTCGCCGGGCACACCTATGTGCGGGGCAGTCACTCGGGGCAGCGGAGGGTGTTCCGGGCGGAGGTGGAGGGCGGCACGGTGTGTGCCGACCGCTCGCTGACACTCGCCCGGCTGACCGGAGCCGAACTGGACACCGCGCAGCTGGCCCTGCGCCTGGCCGGTGGCAGCGTCCCGCACCCGCTCGCCGGGGGTGCTCTGTGGCGCGGCGTCCACGGCGTACTTCCGGGGCAGGCCCTGGAGTCGGGGCCGGACGGCCGGGTGCGTACGCGCAGTTGGTGGCAGCCGCCCGTGGCCGAGCTGCCGCTGGCCGAGGCCGCCGCCGGTCTCGGGGAGGCACTGCGCCGGGCGGTCGCACTGCGGGCCGGCCCCGGTGATGTGGTGGGCGCGGATCTGTCCGGCGGCATGGACTCCACCTCGCTGTGCTTCCTGGCCGCCGAGGCGGGCGCGCGGCTGGTCGCCGTCACGCTGGACTGGAGCGCGCCCACCAACCAGGACCGTGCCTACGCGGACCATGCCGCGGGCCGTCTGCCCGGCCTCGAGCATCTGGTGTTCCCCTCCGCCGGTCTGCCGGACCACTTCAGCGGGCTCGACGAGCACGGCGAGCCCGCCGACGAACCGACGGCGGCACTCCGCGACCGGGCACAACAGCGGCACCTGGCCGAAGCCATGCTCGCGCGCGGCGCCGGACGGCGGCTGTCGGGACACGGCGGCGACCATGTCGTCCAGCCGCCGCCCGCCTATCTGCACGGGCTGCTGCGGCACTCGCCGGCGGCCGGGCTTCGGCATGCCGCCGGGCGTCGCGCGCGGCACCGCTGGCCGCTCGGGGCGACCGTGCGCGCCCTGGTGGAGGGCCGCTCGTACGCGTCGTGGCTCACCCAGGCCGCTGAGCAGCTGCTCTCGCCGGCGGCACCGACGTCACTGGGCTGGGGCCCGGGCCCGCGGCTCCCGGCATGGGCGAGCGCACAGGCGGTCGAGTTGTGCCGCGAGCAGTTGCGCGCGGCGGCGCACCAGGCCGAACCGCTGCACCGTGACCGCGGCCGGCACGCCTGGATCCGGACGGCGCGGCAGGCAGGCCGGGCCGCCGGGCATCTCACCCACCGCGCCGCGCTCGCGGGCCTGCCCGCCGATGCGCCGTTCTGCGACGACGCCGTCATCGACGCCGCCCTGGCCGCCCGGCCGCACGAGGCGGCGACCCCCTGGTCGTACAAGCCGCTGCTCGCCGCCGCCATGGACGGCCTGGTACCCGACCACATCCTGCGCCGGACCACCAAGGACCACTGCGGGCCCGAATGGCGGGAGGGCCTGCGCCGGCACCGGCCCACCCTGGCCGCCTGGGCCGAGGACTCCCGGCTGGTGGCCGCGGGAGTGGCCGACGCCGATCACCTGCGCCGGGCCCTGCTCTCGCCCCAACTGCTCGCCGGCGGGGCCCCGGAGCTGGAGGCCACGCTCGGCGCGGAGGGCTGGCTGCGCGACCTGGAACACCACGATGCCCGACACGACGCACAGGAGAAGGACGTTGCACCGACTTCGCCCTGATGTCACCGCCTGCCCCACGGACGACGGCATGGTGCTGCTCGACGAGCGGACCGGCCGATACTGGCAGCTCAACGGCACCGGCGCACTCGTCGTCAAGGCGCTCCTCGACGGCGCCGCACCGGATCAGGTGGCCGGCCGCTTGGCCGCGACCCGCCCGGTGACCCGCGAGCGGGCCGCCGCCGACGTCACCGCCCTCCTCGGCCACCTCCTCAAGGAAGCGCTGGTGACCGGCCGGTGAGCCAGGTCCTGGACACCGGCGGCGTCCGGCCGCCGGTGGGCCGCCGCATCGCCGCCCGCACCGCCGTCGCCGCCGCCCGGCTCATCGCGCTCCTGCCGCCCCGCCGTATCCGCACCGCCCTGCGCCTGGCCCGCCGCGGCGCCCGGCCCGCCCGCTACGGCGAAGCCCTCCGGGCCCGGCAGGACGTGACCGCCGTCAGCATCCTGTGCGCGGGCCGCTACTGCCTCCCCCGCTCCCTGGCCACCGCCCTGCTGTGCCGGATGCACGGCCACTGGCCCACCTGGTGCTCCGGGGTACGCACCTCGCCCTTCGCCGCCCACGCCTGGGTGGAGGCGGAGGACCGCCCGGTCGGCGAACCCCCGGACACCGCCACCTACCGGACGCTGATCACGGTGGAGGCGCCGCGCGGCGGGACAGGTCGTCCAGGGAGTGTCTTCGCCATGTGCTGGGGCTGGTGCCGTAGGTCTCGCGGAAGCGGCGGGAGAAGTGGGCGGGATGGGTGAAGCCCCAGGAGCGGGCGATGGCTTCCACGGTGCGATGAGCCTGTTCCGCTGCGGCCAGGTCCTCGCGGGCGCCCTCGAGTCGGCAGCGGATGACCCATTTCTCGAGGCTCAGTCCGCCTTCCTCGCACAGCCGGTAGAGGGTGCGCACGGAGATGCCGTGCGCCCGGGCGACGCGCTGCGGCGTGAGATCCGGCTCGGTGAGGTGGGCGCGGAGGTAGGCGAGGACCCGCGTGATCAGGGTCTCCCGCGCCGCCTCCCGGCGCGTGGGGTCATCGCCGGCGGGCCGCGAGGAGGAGGCCCGACGCGCGAACGCCCGCCCCGGTTACGGGGGCGGGCGTTCCTCAGGTGTGGTGCGGCACGAGTCAGTCCACGATCACCTCGGCACGTGCCGCCGGGGCAGGCCCGACGAGCGCGCCGCCGAAGTTCCCCTCGACCTCTGTCTTCTCCGCCGCGTTCGGGTACGGGTTCGTGCACGCGGTGCCCGCGGTGGAGCCGGACATCAGGCTCGAGCACGGTCCGGGCTTGCGATCGGGCAGGCCCAGGATGTGCCCGAGTTCGTGGGCGGAGATGCGAATCGTGTTGTAGCCCTGGTTCACGGCCTGCCGCCCGATGTAGACGGTTCCGTTGCCCAGGGTGGTGGGCAGGGCGCGCGGCCAGCCGTTGTCCGCGAGCACCCGTATGTTCGCGCGTTGCCCGGCGGCGGCCGGCCGCAGCTCGACGGCGTCGACACTCTCGTTCCAGATGGCCGCGCCCCGGTCCACCGCGCTCCTGAACTCCGCGGAACCGCTGGCGTCGTAGAGGAGGACACGGGCGGCGAGGGGAGCGCCCTCCGCGTCGGGTGAAGCGGCCACGGCCTGGCCACCGGCCAGGGAGAAGGACATCACCAAAGCGGCGGCCAGGCCGCCGGTCAGCGTACGGACGTGCATGATCGACCTCCTTGTGAGGAAAGGCAGTCGTGCTCATGACATCCGGCGAAGTCGGCTTCGACGATGCCGCGCCGAGGATCGACCCGGTGCAGTAGCGCGGGACCGTCGTGATGCTCCTTCACCCAGGCGCGATCCGCCTCTGTGATCTCGTCGTCGATCCAGACAAACGCCCGGCCCCGCGCCCACGCGACGATCTCCGGCGTCTTCCAGAACACACCGGCGCCGCCCCCGCCCCGCACCGAGGACCAGACGATGAAGGGCAACTCGGGAAGTCCCAGAACCGGGGCGATGAAGGCATTGGCTTCCTCCTCCCACGTCGTCGCCCACACCAGGTCGAAGGGAAGCGCGTCCAAGGCCGGGCCGTGACTCGGGTTGAGCCACACACGCAGCGGTTTCACCGGCCTGTTCGGAAGCCCCCACTCAGTCAGCCGGCGCCGCTCGGCGGCCACCCAACGAGGCGTCAGCAGCCGGTGCGTCTCGTAGCCCTCAGGCCGTCGGTGCGGCTTCGCGGCATACGGATTCAGCGGTCCGTCCACATCCAGCAACAACACCGGACGCACCAGCCCACCCCCCTCCGGCCTGCCCCGCACGGTACTGGCCTTCGGCGTGACCGCCCAGTGAAATCTTGCAGCGACTGCTTCCGCGCGCCCGTCAAACGCGCCTGGCGCCATGAGTCGGCAGCTTGGCGACCGGCGCGGGCGCGCCTACGCAGGAGTCATGGATGGTTGGCTCGTATTCATCATTGTGGTGGGCATCGTCTGGACGATCTATGAGTACACGCGAGAGCTCCCGGCCGGAGCGTGTCTCGACTGCCGGGGCCGGGGCAGGACGTTGACCCGGGAGTACTCCGTGATGAAGGAGGGCTACAGGTCGGAATGGACGACGTGCCGTAGCTGTCGAGGCTCCGGGAAGGCGCGGTAGCAGCGACCCATCGTGCAGGAGGGAGGGCCGGGGCCGCCGCGCTACGCGCTGAACACGGCGTTGCGGCGCAGCTGTTCGGCGCACCACCGGAAGTGCCCGTCGCTGTCGTCCGGGCCGAAGAGGTCGTACGTGGTGAGGGCGTATGCGGCCTGGTAGGCGGCGAGGGTCGCCGGCGCGTGTCCGAGCTCGTGTGCGAAGAGCCGGGTGAGTTCCGCTGTGTGCTCCTCGGCGTGTGGCCCGTACATGTCCCAGACGGCAGCGGTGACGGCGGCTTCGAAGGCCGGGTCGCCCGCGGTCGTGTAGAAGCCGAAGTCCAGTACGGCGACGGGCCGGCCGGCCGCGTCGACGTGGATGTTGGGCGGGACGAGGTCGCCGTGGATCGCGCTCACCGGGGCGTCGGGGAGCGACCGCAGTGCCTCTTGGGTGCGTTCGACTCCCCCGTCGAAGTCCGGCACATGGACAGCCAGGGCGGCACCGTGCCGGGCTGCGGCCCGGGCGACCAGGGCCGCGAGCGCGTTCTGGAAGCGGTCGTGATCCCGCCACAGTGGACGGTCGTCGCCCTCCACGGTCAACTGGCGCATGGCGTCGGTGCCGGGCACGGAGGCCAGGCCACGCAGCACGGCAAGGAGCCCGTCGCTGTACCGGGTGGGCAGCTCACGCTCGTAGTCCGTGTGCGCGGAGTCCGCCCGCATCGAGACACCGGGCAGCTCGCGCTCGTACGTCACCAGGACGCCCTCGTGCTCCTCGGCGTCGAAGATCTCCGGGGTGGCGAACGGCAGTGCGTGCCGCGCGATGTCCTCGTACACCTGGCGGATGAGCTCGAATCCGGCCGGTGGCCGACCGCTCCACACCTTGGCGACCCGGCCCTCGTCCAGTCGGTAGACGACGCCCTCGACACCGGCGCCGATCCGGCGGACCCTCGTGTACCCACGGTCGGCGAAGCGTGCGGGCCACGGAAGTGCGCGCGGGGCTTCCTCGTTCTGAATGGTCTTCACGACAAAAAACAAAGGCAAGGAGATCTCTCCTTGCCCTTCTCAACTTATAGCGCACCGGGGGGCTTGCGGCAAGACCCCGGTGATGGCACAGAATCTCCGGCCGAGGCCACAACCTGGGGATATAGGGGGCACGGTATGCGCGTGTTGTCGACTGATGAGGCTCGACAGTATGTGTGGGATCTTCAAGAGGTCGAAGAGACACAGGTCTCGGTCGTCGGCGGCAAGGGCGCACACCTGGGCGCGCTGTCGCGGATCGAAGGCATCAGCGTTCCGGCCGGCTTCTGCGTGACGACGGACGCCTTCCGGCGGATCATGGCGCAAGCCCCGTCGATCGACGATCGGATCGACCGGCTGTCGCGTCTGAACCCGGACGACCGGGACGCGATCCGCACACTCAGCGCGGAGATTCGCCGGGACATCGAAGGGATCGCCCTCCCGGACGAGCTCGCGGCGGCGATCACCCGCCCGCTCACCCGGCTCGGCGAGCAGGCCGCCTACGCCGTACGCTCCAGCGCGACGGCGGAGGACCTGCCGACGGCCTCCTTCGCCGGCCAGCAGGACACGTACCTGAACGTCGTGGGGCCGACGGCGATCCTCCGGCACATCAGCCGGTGCTGGGCCTCGCTGTTCACCGAGCGGGCCGTGACCTACCGTCAGCGCAACGGCGTCGACCACCGTACGGTCCACATGGCCGTGGTCGTGCAGCGGATGGTCTTCCCCGACGCGGCCGGCATCCTGTTCACGGCCGACCCCGTCACGGGCAACCGGAAGGTCGCCACCGTGGACGCCGGCTTCGGCCTCGGCGAGGCCCTGGTCTCCGGCGTGGTGAACCCGGATGTCTTCAAGGTGCGGGACGGCGAAGTCGTCGCCAGGGCGATCGCCGCCAAAGAGCGGGCCGTGCACGCCCTGCCGGACGGCGGTACGCAGGAAGTGGCGATCGACTCTCGGCGGCAGGAGCAGCCGGCGCTGACGGATGCGCAGGCCGTGCGGCTCGTGGAGCTCGGGCGGCGGATCGAGGCGCACTTCGGCCGCCCGCAGGACATCGAATGGTGCCTGGTCGACGACGACTTCCAGATCGTGCAGAGCCGGCCGATCACGACGCTGTTCCCCATCCCCGAGACCGGCGACCAGGAGAATCACGTCTACGTGTCCGTCGGCCATCAGCAGATGATGACCGACCCCATGAAGCCCTTGGGGCTCTCCATCTGGCAGCTGATGGCCATGGTGCCGATGCACGAGGCCGGCGGGAGGCTGTTCGTCGACGTCACCCAGCGCCTGGCCTCGCCCGCGAGCCGCGCCGGGCTCCTGGACGTCATCGGGAAAGGCGATCCGCTGACCCGGGACGCTCTGGAGACCGTCCTCGACCGCGACGACTTCGTCCCGTCGCTCCCGGACGCGACTCCCGGCGGGCCGCCGGCCGGAGGTGCGCCCGCCCCGATCGAGACCGATCCGGCCGTCGTCACCGAGCTGATCGAGCGCAGCGAGGCATCCGTCGCCGCCCTGGAGGACGACATCCGGACGAAGACCGGCCCTGCGCTGTTCGACTTCCTGCTGGAGGCCTTCGAGGAGCACAGGCGAGTCCTCAGTGATCCGCTGAGCATGCAGGCGATCATGGCGGGGATGGAGGCCACATGGTGGCTCAACGACAAGCTGCGGGAGTGGCTGGGCGAGAAGAACGCGGCTGACACGCTCACCCTGTCCGCCCCCGACAACATCACCTCGGAGATGGGACTGGCGCTGCTCGACGTCGCGGACGTGATCCGCCCGTATCCGGAGCTGGTGGCGTTCCTGAAGGACGTCGAGGACGAGGACTTCCTGGACGAGCTGCCGAAGCTCGCGGGCGGGACCGAGGCGCGCGACGCCATCGAGGCCTATCTCGAGCGGTACGGCATGCGCTGCGTCGGCGAGATCGACATCACGAGGCCGCGCTGGCGCGAGCGCCCCACCACGCTCGTGCCCGTGATCCTCGACAATGTCAGGAACTTCGAGCCGGGCGCCGCCGAGCGGCGTTTCGAGGAAGGCCGGCGGAAGGCGCGGGAGAAGGAACAGGACGTGCTGTCGCTCCTGCGGGCCCTGCCGGACGGGGAGCGGAAGGCCGACGAGGCCAAGCGGATGATCGACCGCGTCAGAACCTTCATCGGGTACCGGGAGTACCCGAAGTACGGCATCGTCAGCCGCTCCTTCGTCTACAAGCGGGCGCTGCTGGAGGAAGCCGGGCGCCTCGTGCGGGCCGGCGTGCTTCCCGAGAAGGAGGACATCTTCTACCTCACGTTCCAGGAACTCCACGATGTGGTGCGCTCGCACCGGGTGGACGACCAGCTCGTCCAGCGGCGCAAGGAGGCGTTCCGGTCGTACCACGCGCTCACACCGCCCCGGGTGCTCACCTCGGACGGTGAGGCCCTCTCCGGGGCGTACCGGCGCGACGACGTGCCGGCCGGTGCCCTGATCGGCCTCCCGGTTTCCGCCGGGACCATCGAGGGGCGGGCTCGCGTCGTCCTCGACATGGCGGACGCCGATCTCGAAGCGGGCGACATCCTGGTCACGGCCTTCACCGACCCCAGCTGGTCGCCGCTGTTCGTCGGAATCGCGGGCCTGGTGACGGAGGTGGGCGGCTTGATGACCCATGGCGCGGTGATCGCCCGGGAGTACGGCTTGCCTGCCGTCGTGGGCGTGGAGCAGGCCACCCGGCTGATCCGCGACGGGCAGCGGATCCGCGTGCACGGAACCGACGGATACATCGAGATCCTGTCCTGACCGGTGTTCCTCGCCCGGCCTGTGTGGCCGAGCAACTCCTCTGCGATTGGCTGGCTTTGACGCCGTAGACGATCAATTCCGAGCAACCCTGCGACCCTTCTTTCTCATCTTCTCCTAAGGAACGAAAGAGGCGCCCGGGACACCTGGAACAGCTGTGGTGTCCCGGGCGCAGGAGCCCATCCGGAGGAGAAGCACGTTGAACCATGTTCGGCGCACATGGGTCGCCGCTGCGGCCTTATTGGCGGTGGTGGTGGGGTCGCCAGGACTGGCGCACGCCCAACCGGCCGCCGCCCCCACCCCCTCAACTCCGTCCACCCCATCCGCCGACCCCGACCCCGACGCCGACCCCAACGCCGGCCCCGGCCTGCCGGCGGGCTGGCAGATCACCGGCAAGAGATCCGGTCAGCAGCTGACCTGGCGTTCGGACAGACCCGTACCCATGGGTGACGCGGCCGTCGAGTTCTACTCCGGGGACCGGTTCCTGGGCCGGCCCGTGCCCGGCAAGGACGGGCACACGTTCCGCCTCGGCCTCGAAGGCGTGACGCTCGGGTCTTCGAAGGACCTGCAGGTGCGGGCCGCGGGGCGGCGTCTCGACGAGGCCGGCGTCAAGGCCGACGCGAAGCGCCGGTCCGCGAAGAAGCAGGTGAAGCCGGCGGAGCCGGCGGCCCTGCCGCCGGCCAACTCCGTGGACCCCGGTGTCCCCGGCCCGTACCGCACGGTCAGCGGCGAGTACACGCTGAAGTCGGTGAAACTGCCCGACTTCCCCGCCCCGGTGGAGATGCGCGCCACCGTCACCGCACCCGCCGGCGCCCCGGGCAAGCGGCCGCTGGCCCTCTTCCTGCACGGCCGCCACGCCACCTGCTTCACCGGGGGCGCGGACGGTGAGGCACTCGGCGCGTGGCCCTGCCCCACCGGCTCGAAACCGATACCCAGCCACCGCGGCTATCTGCACGACCAGAAACTCCTGGCGTCCCAGGGGTATGTGACGGTGTCCATATCCGCCAACGGCGTCAACGGGCAGGACTACGCGGCGCAGGACGCCGGAACCCAGGCCCGCTCCTCCCTCGTACGGCAGCACCTCGCCCGCTGGGCCGACTGGTCGGGCGCCGGACGCACCAAGGCACCGGAGATCGTACGGAAGGCCGCGCGGGCCGACCTGTCGCGCGTACTGCTGGTCGGTCACTCGCGCGGCGGCGAGGGCGTGAACCGGGCCGCGATGGACAGCCTCGCAAAGCCGCCCGCGGACAAGGACGGCTACCGGGGTCCGGTGCGCTGGAAGGTCCGTGGGACCGTCCTCATCGGCCCCACCGTCTTCGGGCAGAACCCGGCTCCCGAGGTGCCGTCCATGACGATCCTGCCGGGCTGCGACGGTGACGTGGCCGACCTGCAGGGCGAGATCTACGTGGACGGGACTCGCGGCGTGAGCCGTGGTGCCGCCCTGCACAGCGCGGTCTACATGGTCGGCGCCAACCACAACTACTTCAACACCGAGTGGACCCCGGGACAGGCCGAGGCACCGGCGAACGACGACTTCTGGCACGACGAGGAGACGCCGCCGGACCCGGTGTGCACGCCGGGCACCGCGACCCGGCTGACGGCCGAGCGGCAGCAGGCCGCCGGTTCGACGTACATAGCCGCCGCGGCCCGGCTGTTCGTCGCGGGCGACGACCGGGTCCGGCCGCTGCTGGACGGCTCGGGCGTCCGCGCACCGTCCGCGGGCCCCGCGCGGGTCCTGACGCACGCCGTCGGTGCCCGGCGCACCGCCGCGTTCCTGCCGGACGCCCCGGTCACGGTGGACGGCGGCCGGCTGTGCGCACAGGTGGACCCCGACCCCGCCACGGCTTGCCTGGACCCCGAGAACCCCGGCAGGTCCCCGCACTTCGCCGAGTGGGAGACGGAGCGGGAACCGGGCCGCGACGCCGTGGCGTTCGACTGGTCGGCGCCGGGTTCCGCGGTACAGGTGCGGCCAGGGCGGCCGGTCTCCCTGAGCGGAGCCGAGGCGCTGGCCCTGCGGGTCATCGTGCCGCCGAACACCACCGGCACCCGTATGGACGTGTCCCTCACGGACTCGGCGGGCCGGCAGGCGAAGCTGGGTGCCATCCGCCTCCACGGACTGCCCGGCTCCGACCGGACGGCCTCGTACTGGGGGCAGGAGGTCCGCGTTCCGCTGACCGCGGCGAAGGCGGGCGGGCTGGACCTGAAGCGGGTGAAGTCCCTGGTACTGACCCCGCGCAGCGGATCGGGACAGGCGTGGCTGATGGACGCCTGGGGCTGGCGCCCCGGTATGGCGGCGGTACGGCCGGTCGCGCTGCCCCGCGTGGACATCGGCCTGCTGACGGCCGACGAGGGCGACTCCGGCGTCCGGACCCTCAAGGTGCCGGTGCGGCTCTCCGGGCAGGGCAGTGGCCGGATCAGGCTCTATGTCGCGGACCCCGAGACCCGTGAGGTCACGTCCCGGTTGGTGACGGTGCGTCCCGGCAGCAGTGTCGACGTCCCTGTCGAGGTGCGCGGCAACACCCGCTTCAGCTACGGCTCGACGCACAACGTGTTCGCGAAGGCCGTCCGGGGCGCAGTGGTCGGCAACCACCTCGGCGGCCTGACCGTGACGGACGACGACCCGATGCCCACGTTCAGGGCGACACCGCTCGCGGGCCGGGTCACCGAGGGCCAGAGCCTGAAGTGGCGGAT
This sequence comes from Streptomyces sp. NPDC057002, assembly GCF_042673825.1. Classification (NCBI taxonomy): domain Bacteria; kingdom Bacillati; phylum Actinomycetota; class Actinomycetes; order Kitasatosporales; family Streptomycetaceae; genus Streptomyces; species Streptomyces sp. NPDC057002. Next base: position 968,203 of record NZ_JBHURZ010000002.1, on the reverse strand, counting down.
CGAGCAGTCCGCGGTCGCCGACACGGATCTCTGGCTCGAGGCCGCGTTCGCGGGGGTCGACGGCGGCGCGGAACTGTCCAGCACCGACGTCGACCCGCAATGGTTCGAGCAGAACACCGGCGAGTCACCGACACCTGCCCGGCCGTTGTCCGAGGTGGAGGTCTTCTACCCGGACATCGCCGTACCCGCGGGAGAGCTGAGCACGGAGCTGACCGTACCCACCGTCGTGGACGGGGTGAGCGAGCCTGAGGAGTCGCTGCGGATGCGGCTGTCCATCTGGGAGGACGACGGCGACGAAGTGGAGGGCCCGGTGCTCGACGGCACGGTGGTGGACGCGCCGTAGGCGCATCGCCCGGCACTCCCTGACCGGCGGCCGGGCACAGGTGGACGCGGGGGCCGGATTTCACGGCCCCCGCGTCCCTCGGTTCACTCAGGGCTTGCTCGGCTTCACCTTCCTGTCGATGCCGTTCACCCGTACGGTGACCTTCCTCTGGTTCCGCGCCCGGTCGGCCGTGACGCTGTACGAGGTGACCTTCCCGTCGCGCCACTCGCAGCCGACCTCGTAACCGCCACGGGCACGGAGTCCGGTGAAGGAGCCCTTGGGCTTCCAGTCGTCCGGCAGGGCGGGCAGCAGGTGGATGACGCCGTCGTGGCTCTGCAGGAGCATTTCCGCCACGGCGCCCGAGATGCCGAAGTTGCCGTCCATCTGGAAGGGCGGGTGGTCGCAGAACAGGTTGGGCAGCGTGTTGTAGGTCAGCAGTCCGCGCAGCATGATCTGGGCGCGCTGCCCGTCGCCCAGGCGGGCGAAGAGAGCCGCCCGCCAGGGCCAGGTCCATGAGCGGCGGCTGTCGCCGGACACCGTCGCGGCCGTGAAGGGCACGCCTTCCTTCTCGCCGCATCGCGCCTTCAGGGAGACGAGGGCGGCGGCTGCGAACTCGGGCGTCTTCGGGGTGATCTGGCGGCCCGGGTAGACCGCGAAGAGGTGCGAGGTGTGGCGGTGGATGTCGGTGGGGCTGTCGATGTCCTCCTGCCACTCCTGCAACTGACCCCACTTGCCTATCTTGTTCGGCGCGAGGCGTGCCTGCAGGTCCGCGACCTTGTCCCGGTAGGCGGGGTCCGCCTTGAGGACCGCCTCGCAGTCGAGGTAGTTCTGGAACAGGTCCCAGATGATCTGCTGGTCGTACATGACGCCGTCCTCGCGCGGCCCGTGCTCGGGTGACCAGCCGTTCGGTGCGACGAGGAGTCCGTCCTCGCGTTCCTTGAGATGGTCCTCCCAGAACTGGCAGATCTCCTTGATCATCGGGTGGGCGAGGGTGCGGAGGTAGCTCAGGTCCTGGGTGAACGCCCAGTGCTCGTAGAGGTGTTGCGCGTACCAGGCGCTCGCGACGGTGTTCCACTCCCACGCGTTGCCGCCGAAGACGCTCTGGCTGGTGCGGGCGGTCCAGCCGCGCGTGTCCTTGCCGAAGGCGTTGCGGGTCGCCACGCGGCTGGGTACCGCCACCTGCTCGATGAACCGGACGAGTGCCTCATGGCACTCCGGCAGGTTCGTCGTCTCGGCTCCCCAGTAGTTCATCTGGACGTTGATGTTGGTGTGGTAGTCGGAGGCCCAGGCCGGCTGGTTGCTGTCGTTCCAGAGGCCCTGGAGGTTGGCGGGAAGGCCGCCCGGGCGCGAGGAACTGACCAGCAGGTAGCGGCCGTAGTCGAACATCGTCTGCTCGAGTGTGGGGTCCTGACGGCCCGCCGCATATCGCGCCAGCCGGGCGTCGGTCGGCAGAGCGACCACGGCGGCGTCGGAGCTGCCCCAGTCGACCGAGACACGCTTCATGAGGGCGCGCGTCTCGGCGATGTGCTTCTCGCGCAGCTTGTCGTAGGACCGGGAGGCCGCCTTGCCGAGTGCCCTGGCGATGCCCGTTTCCGGATCGGGTCCGCGCCACCCGGCGGCGGCGTCGAGCCTGTAGTCGGTGCGGGCGTCCAGGAGCAGGGTCAGGGTGGTGCAGCCGCTGAAGCGGAGGACCGGTCCATCCGCGCGGAGGTCGCCGTCGGTGTGCACGGCCTGGACGGTGCACGCGTGCTTGAGGCCGTTGCCCATGACACCGCTGAAGGCGATCCGGCGGGCGCCGGCGTCGACGGTCGTCTCAGTGTCGTCCTGTCCGGACGTCAGCGATATCGCTCCGGAGAGTCCACGGGCGCGGTCCGACGTGTAGCGGAAGACCATGACGTCCGCGGACCGGCTGGCGAAGGCCTCCCGCAGGACGCGCCGTCCCGGCGTGCCGAAGCGGGTGACGTGCAGTCCCTTGACGAAGTCGAGGCTGCGCCGATAGTCGACGACCGTCCGCTGTGTGCGCGTGTCGAAGCCCTTGCCTTCCAGCGCGATCCCGGCGATCTGGAAGCCGGTGGACGACGTGCCGGGGCTCAGAGTGAGCCGGTAGACGCGGTAGGCCGTGCTGTTGGCGATCCGGAAGGTCCGGGTCTCGCCACGGCCGGCGAACGGCGCTCCGGGGTTCTGCGTGTCGAGGGTCGTCCAGGCGGCCCCGTCCTGCGACGCCTCCAGCCGCCATCGCCGGGGGTCGTCCTTCGGACGGTCCGGTGCCGCCGTCAGCGTGTACGAGGTGACGACGACCGCGCGGGTCAACTCGGCCTGCCATACGACCGCTGGTGCGGGGGCGTCGATCCGCCAGACCGTGGCCGGGTCACCGTCCACCGAACTCGAGATGTCCGTGGTGCCGGAACCCTTGGAGTGCCCGCTCGGCGACGACAGGTACAGGGCGCCGCCCGCCCCGAGGTCGACACCGGACAGGCCGATCTCGCTCACCTGGAAGTGGCTGACGCCTGCCTTGGGGACGAAGTCGAACCGGTAGAACCGGTAGGCCGCGGGGTCGGCACAGGTGAACTCCTTCGTCTGGAAGCGGCTTTCGAAGGGCGCTTCCAGCGTGCGTCTGTCGAGCGGGGTCCAGGCGACGCCGTCGGCGGAACCGGAGAACGTCCACTCCTGCGGGTCGCGCTGCGGCACGTCATTGGCGCTCGTCAGACGGTAGGACGCGACCACGACGGGTTCGGGAAGCTCGACCTGCCACCGGACCTTCGAACCGGGCCCATCTATGCACCACTTGGTGCTCGAGTCAGCGTCGTACGTCTTGTCGACGCCCTCCGAGGAGGAGCTGCTGTACGGGCCGCCCGGAGCCGTGACCTTCGGGCTCGCACGAGGAGCGAAGGTGACGACGACGTCGCCGAAGTTCCGGTACGAGCCGAAGCCGGCCATGCCGGTGTCGAACTCACTGTCCGGCTTGCCCGCGAGGGCGTTGTCGTAGTTGTTGACACCGCCCCACAGGCTCTGTTCGTTGAACTGGACGCGCTCCTCGAAGGGATCGGCGAAGAGCATGGCACCGAGCCGGCCGTTGCCGATCGGCAGTGCCTGCGACTGCCAGTCCTGTGCGGGTACCGAGTAGGTCAGCGCCTCGCGCGACAGAATCGGCCACTGTGAGGCCGCCGCACCCTCGGCCCCGGCGGCAACGGACTGCCCCGCGGGAGTTCCACCGGCCACTTGAGCAAGCAGAGGCGCGAAGGCCAGACCACCGCCGGCTTTGAGAACACTTCGTCGCTGCGGTTGGGATTCATTGATCACGGCGAGATCTCCCGGCCCATTCATCGGCTCTTTCACGGAGGAAGTGACAGCTACATCGGCACCCTTCGGGGGCGCGAACATCGTCGCCGGGGAAGAGATCGGATGTCTAGAGGTGTGCGCCGCTGACTCGCCTGGCTCCACATGCCGCACCCGGGCCCCAACCCGGGGGCGGAAACCGGGCGAAGAATTCTGGCCAATGCCGCGGAGGTGAGCGGGAGCTGAATTGATCATTCTCCCCCGCCTTTGGGAGCCAATGCCCAAGAATGCATGCCTCCACCCCGTCTAAGCGGCTGGGCCGGTTCCGGCTCGAATGAAAGTGCGATTCAAGGGGACGCCGCCCGGCTTTTGTGTCTCTTGTGTCAGGTTGTGTGGCCCCGGTGACCGCAGGGGTGGCCGGGTCTGACTTCCTGTGGGGGGAAGCTGATGCACTCGCGTGCTGGAAGCACGCCTATTCGGCGTGCCCGCAGATCAACCCGTTATGGACTGGTGGCGGCCGTGGCGGCGCTGTTGCTGGTCGCCCCGGTGGCGCCGGTGTTCGCCGCGCCGGCGCCGGCGGATCCGGGACCGACCTCGGCGTGGGGCAAGAAGACCGACTTCAGGGTGCCGCCGGTGAAGGTCGGCGAGACCAAGCCCGTGCCCGGGGAAGCCGAGGCCGCGCCGACGAAGGAGCGAGCGGCGTGGCGGGCCGCGCAGAAGGAACGAGCCCGCACCGGTGAGCTTCCCAAGTCGCCCAAGGCGCCGTCCGGGTCGGCGGAAGCAGACGCCGCTGCGGAGGTCTACGTGCCCGAAGGCCAGGGCTCCGTTCCGTGGCACGAAATCTCCGAATTCCGGATCACCGACTCGCTGGTGGCCCGGATCAACCTCTCCACCGGCAACCTGATGCTCGCCGCCACCGACTTCGAAGTCGCCGGCGTCGGGCAGAAGCTGCGTCTGGCGCGGACGTACAACTCCTTCGACGCGCCGTGGGGGAAGGTGTCCCAGCGGTGGTGGCAGGAGTACGAGCGCTACCTGCATCTCTTCAGCGACGAGGTCGTGTTCTACGACGCCACCGGCGCCGCCGTCCGCTTCGCCGAGAACGCGGACGGCACCTTCACCACGCCGAAGGGCTACTCCAAGGACCTGAAGAAGAACGGCGACGGAACCTACACCCTGACCGACCGCAAGTCGGGCTCGAAGGACACCTACGACGAGCACGGCACCCTGACGAAGGTCACGGACAAGAACCGCGGCACCATCACCGTCGCCCAGCACGACGACGGCACCGAGCACAAGGGCTTCAAGCTCACCGAGACCCGCTCGGGCCGGTGGATCGACCTGCTCAAGACGGACGCCGCCCAGTGGCAGGCCACGGACCACACCGGCCGCACCGCCGTCTTCGACCTCAACGCGACCGGGGACCTGGAGAAGACGACCGACACCGAGGGCAAGTCGACCGTCTTCGGCTACGACTCCTCCCGCCGTCTCACGAAGATCACCACCCCGGAGGGCCGGGTCACGGTCTTCGCCTACGACGACCAGAACCGCGTCCGCTCCATGCTGCGCGCGACCGACTTCAACGGCACCGGGCACACCGGCCCGACCTACACCTACACGTACTCCGACGCCGACCCGTCCGCCGCCGGGACGACAACGGTCACCGACCCCGAAGAGCACGCCACGAAGCACGAGCACAACACCGACGGCGGCGTCACCAAGGTCACCGACGCCCTCGGCCACTCGCGCAAGCGGACGTTCGACGCCAACCACAACCTCGACACCGCCGAGGACGCCATGGGCGTAGGAAGCACGGCCGGAAACGTCACCGACTACGGCTGGGACGCGCGCAACAACCCCACCTCCGCCAAGCTGCCCACCGGCGCCACCGCCACGCTGACCGGGTATCAGACCATCGCCGGCGCGGACCTGCCGGGCTCGTTCACCACGGCCGACGGCGAGAAGAGCGACTACACCTATGACACCGCCGGCAACACCAAGTCCGTCGCCGTGACGGGCACCGGCGGCGGCAAGCGGACCTTCGACCGCAACCCGGCGACCGCCACCTGCGGCGGGTTCGAGGGCCAGATCTGCAAGGCCACGACGGCCATGTCGGCCACCAAGTCGGTGTCCACGTCGTTCACCTACGACACCAAGGGCAACCTGTCCAAGGCCACCCCGCCGGCTCCCCTCGGTGCCACCACGTACACCTACGACGCCCTCGGCCGACCGGAGACCATGACCGACGGACGCGGCATCAAGACGGTGTACACCTACGACAACCGTGACCGGGTCATCCAGGTGTCCTCCACCCACGACACCGTGCGCTACCACTACGACGGCGACGGCAACCTGAGGCAGCGCGACGACAGCACCGGTGTCACCGAGTACGAGTTCGACCCGCTGTCGCGGGAGACGGTCCGCACGCTGCAGAACGGCTCGCAGACCAGGCTCAGTTACACCCCGGCGGGCAACGTCGACACCTACGAGGACCCGGCGGGCGTCACCGACTACTCGTGGAACGAGGTCAACAAGCTCACCACGCTGAAGGACCCGACGGGCAGGACCACCACGTACAAGTACAACGCCAACGACTTCCGGACCACGACCGCCTACCCCGGGGGCACGGTCCAGGAGGTGACCCCGGACAAGTCCGGCCGCCCGGAGAAGATCAAGGCGACCTCCCCCAAGGGCACCCTGGTCGACCTCGCCTACTCCTACTCCAACGCGGGCAGGGACGGCACCAAGATCCGCACCCGCACCGACGCGGTGACCGGCCTGAAGACCACCCACACCTACGACAGCGCCGGCCGCTTCTCCTACGCCAAGGAGGAGAAGGGCACCACGCTGAACTCCTCCTGGCAGTACTGCTACGACCAAGCCGGCAATCTCACCAGCCAGGGCGTCGAGCAGGGCTGCCCGCGCGGCACGACGTACACCGTCAACGACGCCCAGCAGATCACCGCCAAGAACGGCTCCACCGCCAACTGGTCCTACGACAAGAACGGAAACGAGACCGCCGGCGCCTCGACCCCCGAGGGCACCCGCACCGGCGGGACCTGGTCCGACCACAACCAGCTGACATCGATCAGCGTCGGCGGCAAGACCTACGCCGGGCAGTACGGCTCCACCGACCAGAGCGAGCGGATCAAGCTCGGCGACACCGTCTTCCACAACGGCCCTCTCGGCCTGTCCGCCAGGACCACCGCGGGCGTGGACATGGGATTCAACCGGGAACCCGGGGGCACCTTGAACTCCATGACGACCGAGGGCAAGTCGTACTACTACCTCACCGACGCCATCGGCTCCGTCATCGCACTCGCCGACGAGACCGGCACCAAGGTGAACACCTACGCCTACAGCCCCCGCGGCGTCGAGCGCGGCACCACCACCGAGAAGGCCCCGCAGCCCTACCGGTTCGCCGGCGGCTACCAGGACCCCACCGGCCTGTACCACTTCTCCGCCCGCTACTACGACCCCAACATCGGCCGCTTCACCAGCCCCGACCCCTCCGGACAGGAGAAGAACCCCTACCTCTACGCCGAAGGCGACCCCGTCAACCGCATCGACCCCGACGGGCTGCTCAGCCTCGGCACCATCACCGACGGGCTCGGCTACGTAGGCGATGCCCTGGACATCGTGGCGATCGGCAAGGATCTCGCGAGCGGCGACATCACCGGTGCGGCTCAGGGGGCCGCGAGCCTGGCGGCCGGTGTGGTCGTGGGTGGGGCATGTGAGGCCGCGGTGGGTACGTCGACAGGGTTCCTGGCGACCGCGGGCTGCGCCGCCGCGGGTGCCAATACCGCTGGTCTTGTGGAGGCATGGCTGTCGTAGACGGTCGATCCGATATCACCAGGTGGGCAGGCCCCGGGCTTGCCCACCTTTTCAGGAAGGACGGGAGCATGAATTCTGAAGGCGGACGGACAACCAACCCCTGGGTCAGTTTTGTCCTTGCCTTTGTCGCCCTCTATGCCGTGATCGCCGTCGTCATGTTCCTGGGCGGCTCCGACGCCGCACAAGCCTTGGGGACACCGGCGGCCATTCTCATCGGCCCGGCGGTGGGAATCGGAGTCGTCCGTTACCGGAAGACGCGGTGAGGTGAGGCCGGGTACGTGAGCCGAACAGCTCCGGCGCGGACGGAACAAAGTCGTCGTATGCCGAATCCATGTGATGTCAGTGGTCGTCGCGAACGACCGCGGGTGTCGCGAGGCGGAGGACGGCATGGAACGACTCGATACGGGCGCACTGGCGGCCCGGACCGCGCGAATGCTGGAGCACCTCGCCGCGGCGGCGGGCAAGAGGGCGCTGGCGGAGACCGAGTCGCGTCTGCGCGAGGCGGCACGCAGGCTCGCCGACGGCCGGATCGTCGTCGTGGTCTGCGGCGAGTTCAACCGCGGCAAGTCCAGCCTCGTCAATGCCCTGGTGGAGCGGAAGGGTCTCCTCCCTGTCGATGTGCTGCAGACCACCAGCGTGGTCACCACGGTCGGCTGGGGTCCGCAGGCGCAGGCCACAGCCCGGTTGCGCGACGCGGGCGGTGAGACCGAGGAACGGGCGATCCCTCTCGACGAGATAGCGCACTACGTGACGGAGAGCTCGAACCCGGGCAACGGGCACCGGGCCGAGCTCATCGAAGTGCTGTTGCCCCATCCGAAGCTGGCCGACGGCGTCACCCTGGTCGACACACCGGGCGTGGGGGGCGTGTTCCCCGAGCACACCGCGATGACCACGGGGTTCCTCGCCTCGGCCGACGCGGTGGTGTTCGTCGCCGACATGACCTCTCCGCTGACGGCGAGCGAACTGCGGTTCCTGGGGCATGCCGTCACCGCGACGGACGCCGGCCCCGACGAGGACGGGCTGCTCGTCGTCCTCACCCGGGCGGACCAGGCCTCCCCCGCCGACCGGCGCGAGATGCTGGCCGACACCCGCGCCAAGCTCGCCGAGCTGACCGGCCGGCCCACGGGTGACACATCCGTGCTACCGGTCTCGACCCGCCTCAGGCTCCGCCATCTGGCCTCCGGTTCCGACGCGCCGGACGAGGACAGCGGCTACCCCTTGTTCGAGGCCGTTCTCTGGAGGGGCTTGCGGCGGCGCCGTGCCCGGTTGCTGCTGGCGCGTCCCCTCGAGGAGGCCGGCGCCGCGGTCCAGGCGCTGCTGCGCCCGCTGGCGGCGGAACAGGAGGCACTCGCCCGGGAGACGGACGAGACGCTCTCCCGGATGCGTGCGGAGGCAGAGGCCGGGCAACGGCGCATCACCGAGATGCGGAGCACCGGGGCCCGGTGGCGCACGGAACTGCGGTCGCAACTCAAGGAACTGCGCAGGGACCTGGTCATGTCCCTGCACGACGAACTCGACACCGTGTGGCAGCGCGTGTGCACGGAGTACCTCTACGACGAGGCTCTCCAGGACGACATGGACGAGCTGGCCGCGCAGGTGTCCGCGGCGTACACGGCGGTGGCCGGCGCCACGGCGCGTCGCGCCGAGACCGAACTGAACGCGCTGGTCACCGGATTCGCGCAGCGTCATGGCATCGGTCTCAGCCCCACCGCGAACAGCCGGATCGACGCCGTCGGCCCGCTACGGCTGGAACCGGACCTCGGAGCCGAGGAGCAGCCGGGCAAGGTGATGCCCATCGGCCGTGACGGTGCGTTCGGGGCGTCGATGGGGGCGGCGATCGGCGGCACCGTGTTCGGCCCGGTGGGCGCGGCCATCGGGGCCGCGGCCGGGCTGCTGGCGGGCCTGCTGCGTGGGGTCAAGGCCGCCCGCCACCAAGAGCTGCAAACGCGTCGCCGGAATCTGCGGGACCAGCTCGGCATGGCCCGCGGACGCCAGCAACGGGTCATCGTCCATGGGCTCGGCAACCTGCTGGACACCGCGGCCGACAGGGCGGAGCAGGAACTCGACAGCCTGCTGCGGCAGCAGACCGAGACCGTGGGCGACACTCTCGAACGGTTGAAGGCGGCCGCCGACGCCACCCGCGAGCAGGCCCGCGCCCGTCACGAGGTGCTGGCGCAAGAGCACACGGAGCTGCTCGCCGCCGGGCAGGAGGTGGCCACGCTCGCGGCCCTGGTCACCGAACTCGTCACGGAAGCGGACACGGACCTGCCGCACGCATCGCGGGGAGCCGGACACGAGGAAGCCATGGACGAGGGACCCGGAGCAACGGCCGACACGGGTACCACAGGGCCGGAGCCCGGAACGGGGCAGGGCGCGGAGCCGGACCCGACGTCGGAGACAGCACCGGAATCGAGGCCAAAAGCGTGAGCGACTCCGCGGCTCTCCGGCAGGCCGCGCTGGACGTGCTCCGGGACAGTGCGACCACGGACGGTCTGCCGGAGGCCTTTCGCCGCACCCTTGCCGACCAGGCCGACCGGCTGTCCGCACCGTTCTCCGTGGCCTTGGTCGGCCGGGTCAGCGCGGGCAAGTCCACCCTGGTCAACGCGCTGCTCGGCGAGCGCATCGCACCGACCGGGGTCACTGAACTGACGATGACGGTCAACCGTTTCCGGCACGGCACCGAGCCCTCGCTGACCGTGCGCTATCTGGACGGCACCGTGACCCGCCACCAGCACCTGTCCGAACTGGAGTCGCTCACCGTACGGTCGGCGGCCGATCCCGGCCGGCAGGCGGCACTACGGCGGATCGACTACCTGGAGACCTGTCACCCGCACGGACAGCTCGCCGAACTGGAGATCATCGACACACCCGGCCTCGACTCCTTCACCGGCCCGGAGTCGGCGTCCACACTGCGTCTCCTGGGCCGAACCGGACAGGACCTCACCGACTCGACGCTCGCGGAGAGCGCGAGGGCCGACGCCATGGTCCTGACGTTCACCGCGCGCGGCGCCCACCGGGACGACATACGGCTCACCGCCGAATTCATGACCCAGGTGCCCGGCCTCGGTCCGCTCAACACCGTCGCTGCCCTCAACAAGGTCGAACTGCTGTGGGACCCGGACGACGCGCCCGACCCGATGCGGCCCGCCGGTCGGGTCGCCGACCAGCTGATGCGCACGGCGGGGACCTCCCGGCTGCTGTATTCGGTGGTTCCGGTGGCGGGACTGCTCGGCTCCGGCGCTGCCTGTATGGACGCCGCCGACCTCGCCGGCCTGTCGCAGCTGGCCACCACGACCGCTCCGCGGCTGCTGGCCGAACGTGCCGCCGACAGCGACGCGTTCACCGGCCGCGACACCGGGCTCCCGCTGTCCCCCGGGGAGCGTGCCCGGCTGTTCGGCCGCTTCGGCGGCTGGGGCGTGGTGGAAGCCTGCCGGTTGCTGCGCGAGGGAGCCGACGACGTCGGCACGCTGCGGGGCGAACTGCTCCGGGTGTCCGGCGTCGACGCCCTGCGCGCCCTGCTGCGCGACCACTTCGGTGGCCGGGCCGATCTCATCAAGGCCGCGCAGGCGTTCCGTACCGTGCCGCGTCTCGCCGAGCGGACCGCCCGGTCGCTGCGTGGTGAACCGGCGCGGGCGGTGGAGGCGGTGGCCGGCGCGCTGACGGCCGTGGAGCTGCGGCACTCCCAGGGGTACGCGGAACTGCGGGCGCTGCGCGACCACTTCGAAGGCCGGCTCGATCTCCCCGCCGAGCAGACCGCGGAGCTCCTCCGGGTGACCGGCGAGCACGGCACCGGCGCGGCCGCCCGGCTCGGACTGCCCGCCGAGGCGGACCGCTCTCTGTTGCTGGGCACAGCCCGCGCCCGATTGGACCGCTGGCACGCGGAGCTGTCGGCACCCACGGCGTACGGGGCCTCGCTCCAGGCGCAGTTGACGGTACGGCAGGCATATGAGGCTCTGCACCACCGCATCGCCTCCGGGCGGGAAGGAACGACCGAATGAGCCCGACCGAAACCCCCGCGGAAGCGATCCTGGTCGTCGACTTCGGGACGACGACCACCCAAGCGGCTCTGGTCGAGGGGGACTCGATACGCGTCCTGCACGAACCGGCCACCGGGGCGGTGTTCTGGCCCTCCTCGGTGCTCGCCGACGGGGCGGGCGGACTGCTCGTCGGCTCCGTGGCGGAGCGGGGCAAGCGGCTGCGCCCGACCCGCTACCGCTCGGAGATCAAAAGGGATCTGGGCAGTTCCGTACCACTTCTGATCGACGGAACTCCCCATCAGGCGGAAGGCCTTGTGAGCGCCGTACTGAAGGCGGTCGCCTCGGAGGCCCAGCGGGTGCTGGGCCGGCCACCACACCATGTGCTTCTCACCGTCCCCGCCGCGTACGGCCCCGCCGATCCGCGCCGCGACGCGATGATCCGGGCAGCCGCCGGCGCCGGGCTCGACCGGGCGGAACTGCTCGTGGAGCCGGTGGCGGCGGCGTACTCCCTTCCCGTGGGAGCCCCGTTCGCCGCCGGGGACGTGATCCTCGTGCACGACTTCGGAGGCGGCACCTTCGACGCCGCGGTGGTGCGGATCGGGACCGGGCAGCACGAGGTGCTCGGGCACGCCTCGCTGGAGGACTGCGGGGGCCGGGACCTGGACGCTGCGCTGCTCCAACACCTGACGGAACGTCACTCGGAGGTCTCGGAAACGCCGGCCGATGCCAACGACGTCAAGGCGCTACGGGGCGGGCTCGCGACGGCCGACTTCGTGCGGGACCTGAAGCACGGCCTCAGTACAACCCTCCAGGTGGAGGATCTCTCCCCCAGCGGCGACGTGGTCCTCCTCGAGCGCGCCGTGCTGGACGCCCTGGCGGGGAAGCTGCTCGACCGGACCGTCCAATGCTGCCGCGACCTGCTGGCCAAGGCGGACGTCCGGCCGGAGGGGCTGACGGCCGTGCTCATGGCCGGCGGCAGCAGCCGCAGCCCGGTGGTGCGGGACCATCTCGAGCCCCTCCTCGGCGTCCCCGTACGCCACCCGGAGGATCCGCAGCTCGCCGTGGTCAAGGGCGCTGCGACCTGGGCGTCGCGGGCACCGTCCCGTGATCTGCCGCCCAAGCTCAGGCGGCCGGGGACGGAGCCGCTGGCCTGGACGGTTCCGGGCGGCTCCGCGGTCTTCCTCGGCCCGGTGGTCCCGGAAGGGGAGTCGTACGAAGCGGGTGACGTGCTCGCGGAGGCACGGTCGACGGAGGGCACGCTGCACCGGCTGCGGGCGAACCGTGCCGGCAAGGTCCGGCGCTGGCACACGGAGGCCGGCGGGCTGTTCCTCTCCGGGGACTGGCTGCTCACAGCGGCGGAGCCCGTCCCGGATGTGGTCGTGCCGCTGTGGCGCGCGGCGATGGTCGACGTCAGGGCGATCGGCTGGACCCGCGCGGGAACCCTTCGGATGGCGCAGCAGAAGGCCGTGGCGGAATGGGCCGAAGGACAGCAGGTACGAATGTCGGCGGAACTCCGCCTGGCTGACGGGGTGGCGCGGTTCGACCCCGGGGGCGAGGCGGTCGTGCTGACCGATCTGGACGCCGGGACCGCGGCTGTGCAGACGCCGGGCGGCCACGAACGTCTGGTCGGGCTGGTTCCGCGCGACCATCCCCGGTCCACCCGAGTCCTGGAAGCCCTGCCCGTGAGTCCGGACCGGCTGGCTGTGACGATCATGACGAATCCGGACTCGTCCAAGCGAAAGGTCACCCTTTGGGTCGTCGATGTCCTGGGCGGCGGCAGTCGGCATGTGTCGGATCTGCCGTTCGACGCTGACAAGGACAAGGAATCCAAGCCACCTGAACGACGACTTGGGCTGTGTTCAGGATCCCGAGGCGTCATCTGGGCATCGAAGCAGGACACCGTCGCACTCATCTCCTGCGCTGTGGGCCCGGGGAGGGTCCTCAAGGAGATTCCCTCACCCGCCGCAGGAGGCCGAAGGATCGCGGCCGTGCACCCCGACGGCCGGGTGGCAGCCGTGCAGCCCAGCGGCGGCTTCTGGAGCCGGCTCACCGCCTTCGCGGGCCTGTCGAGTTCCGAGACCGTCAGTGTGGGCAAGCAGGAGCTGACCACACCCATCACCACAGCCCTGGAGTTCTCGCCGGACGGCCGGATGCTGGCGATCGCGCTGCAGACCGGCTGGTGCCGGATCGTGGACAGCAAGACCTGCGCACCCCTCGCCGAACTCGCCCACTCCCCCGCCCCCGTCACCCATCTCGCCTGGTCCCACGACGGAACCCGACTGGCCCTGGCCGGTGGCGGAAAAGTATCCGTGTGGGACGGGGAACTTTTCCGGCCTTAGCCCGATCTATGGGCCATCGGGCGTCGGTTCTCCGCCACATGGCAGGCGGACGCGACTGACGAGGGCACACCTGTGGGGGGTTGGGGTTGGGGAACGTGATGTCGCAGGACCTGACGGGTCTGGGCGACGAGGAACTCGTACCGCGCGCGGTGAAGGGCGACCGGCACGCGCTCGAACAACTGCTGCGCCGGCATCGCACCACGGTGCTGACCGTGTGCGCGGGCATCACCGGCAACCGGGAAGACGCCCTGGACGCCTGCCAGAACGCGCTGATACGCGTGACCGGCGCCATCGGAGGGTTCCGCTCCGAGGCCCGCTTCACGACCTGGCTGCGCGCCATCGCCGTCAACGCCGCGAAGGCCGAGATCGCGCAGCGGGGCCGTCGCCCGTGCCCCGTCGGCGACGACTTACTGCCCACGGAACCCGTCCGTGCGGTGGACGGACGGGTCACCGACGGCCTGCGCGTGCGGCAGGCCCTGGCCGCGCTGGACGTCGACTTCCGCGCGGTCGTCGTCCTGCGGCATCTGTGCGGGTGCAGCTACGAGGAGATCGCGCATGTGCTCCGGATACCGATGGGCACGGTCAAGAGCCGTCTGTCCCGGGCCCGGCTGGATCTGCTGGAGCTGCTCCGGCTCGACGACACAACCGATGCCCGCCCCGTTGCGAAGAGGAGACCGAGATGACTGAGGAACGGCGGGACCGCCTGCCGAACCCCCCGGAACCACCTGACACGGACCCGGACACGGTGGCCGCGCCCGAGCTCCTGGCCCGGCTGCACGCCCTGCTCACCGTCCTTCCCCTCCCGGAGATCGACGACGTGTCCTGGGAGGCGCTGGTCGCCGACGCACTGGATCACATGCCTGCCCGTCAGCACTGAAGAGCTTCCGTACGGCCCCAAGGAAAGGCGGCTCCGCCCCATGGTGCACGAACCCGTCCTCGCCATCGACTTCGGCACCTCCACCTCGGCCGTGGCACTGCTCTCCGACGGCCGGGTCCGCATGGTCAAGGAACCCTCGGGTGACTCCTGGGCATGGCCCTCGGCCGTGTCCTGGGAGGGCTCACGGCTCCTGGTCGGCACACCTGCCGAGCACCGCAAGGCCATGTACCCGTCCTCCTTCCGCAGTGAGTTCAAACGGAACCTCGGCGAGAGCACCCCGTTGGTGCTGGGCGATGCCTCGTATCAGGCGCAGGAGTTGGTGACCGCGCTGATCTCCGCCATGCGTGGGGAGGCGGAACGGCTGTACGGCAGGCCCATCACCCGGGCCGTGCTGACCTGTCCTGCCTCCTACGGTCCCGGTGACTCGCGCCGCGGCCTGCTCATCGGCGCCGGCGAGGCGGCCGGTCTCACCGTCGTCGATCTGCTGCCGGAGCCGGTGGCCGCGGCGTTCGCCCCGCTGGCCGGCTCCGCCTTCGAACCGGGACGCCTTGTTCTGGTGTACGACTTCGGCGGCGGCACCTTCGACGCGGCGCTGATCAGGACCACAGCGCAGGGCGACCCGGACGGGACCGTGGAGGTGCTGGGACACGCGGCCCTGGACGACTGCGGCGGCCACGACATCGACGCCCTGCTCGCGGGGGAACTCGTACGGCGCGGCGGTGCCGCGCTCTCGTCCTGGCTGCACCCGGGATCGGAGCAGGACGACGAGAAGAGCGGCGGCAAGGCGTCCGGGAGGTCCTCCGCGAAGTCCTCCGGCCCGCCGGCGAACGCGGAGGACGGGCTGCGGCGCACTCTCGACCTCGGGGATTTCGCACACCGGTTCAAGCACCGGCTGAGCGTGGAGGCGGAGGTCGAGGACTACTTCCGCTCCGCGGGCCTGCCCGTCGGCCTCGACCGCGCCCGGCTGGCCGAACTCACCGCGCCCCTCGTCACCCGTACCGTCGCCTGCTGCCGGGACCTGCTCGACCGCTGCGGGCAGAGCGCCGACCGGCTGTCGGCCGTGCTGCTGGTCGGCGGCTCCACCCGGATGCCGGCTGTCAGGGACGCGCTGGAGCAGGCGTTCCCCGGGCTGCTGCGCGGCGTGGAGGACCCGGAGCTGGCGGTGGCGCAGGGCGCGGCCGCGTGGGCGGGGGCGGCCACCGAGCGGTACTCGGTCGCCGGACGGCCCGCCGGGCACACCGTCCCGCTCTCCTGGGAGTTGCCGGGCGGAACCGGGAAGTTGCTGCAGTGGTATGTCGGACCCGGCGACGACTACCCCGCCGACGCGGTGTTCGCCCTGGTCCGGCTGACCGACGGCGGGCTGTGGGAACTACGCGGGGACGGGCACGCCGGTACGGTGGCCCAGCTGCACTCGGAGGCCGGCTCCGAGGTCTCCTCCGGCGACTGGCTGGTCACGACCGGACGGGGCGAGCCGTCGGGGCGGCGACGGCGGCGCGGCACCCGCGCGGGAGCCATGCCGTCGTGGGAAGACCTCGCGCCGCCGCCGAGCACCGCCCTGCCCCTCGGCGACGGCGCCACGGCGTTCGGACGTGTACTGCTGGTGCCCGGTGGCCGCCATGTCGTGACCCAGCACGGCGAGGAGACGGTGTGCTGGGAACGGAACCCGGACGGGCTCAAGCGGTTGTGGGAGCTGCGCTCGGTCTTCCGGGTGATGTCCGGCGGCTCTTCGGGGGCGCTCCTGGCCGTCGTGCCGATGGAGGACGGCGGCCACGCCCAGAGGGTCGACGCGGTCGACGTCGTCTCCGGTGAGACGCATGGATCGGTCCCCTTCGACGGGGCCTGCCTGACGGCCACCTTCGCCTCCGACGGCACTCGGCTTGCCGTACTCAACAATCAGCAGTTCCTTCGGGTGTCCGGCCTGGCGGGCGGGGAGGTTCTCAGCGAGACCGATCTGTCGGGCCACAGCATGGCGGGTGAGCAACTCGTCCTCGATCCGGCACTCGAGTTCGCCGCGTTCCCCGTCGGCAACCAGGTGATCGTCTGCCACGTACGGGGTCGTCGGCTCGCCCAGCCCCCGCACCTCACTGTCAACGCCCCGCGCAAACTGCTCGCCCTGCCGTCCACGGCCGGCTTCGCCTCGGGGTCGAGTGACCCGCAGGCGGTCGCCGTGTGGAGTTTCGGCGGTCACTCCCTCTGCCTGCGGGACCCGGCCCTCGACCAGCCGCACCTGCTGGCCGTCAGCGCGGACGAACGTCTGCTCGCGGCCGCCGACCCCGGCGGCGTCATCGCGGTCTGGGAGCTTCCGCGCCCCGGTGGAGAAGCGCCCGGCGAACCACTGGAAGTCCCCCGCTCCACACAGCGCATGCTGCTCCCCGGCCCCCTCCACGACCTGGCCTTCGGCGGGGACACCGCCACCCTGATCGCCGCCACCGACCGCGAGATCCACGTCTGGGATCTCTGACCTGTGACCACAGGGGATCTCCGACCTGGGATCTCCACCCGGAGGAGAGGACGGAAGTGGCCGACTACGAGTCCATCCGCGATGAGATCCTGACCGTTTTCGACAACATCGTGGAGGTGGCCCGGCACCGGGCCGCCGACCGGACGGCGGACCGGCTGTACGGGGCGCGGGAGCGGCTGCGCTCAGGGGAGCTGACCGTCGTGGTGTGCGGGGAGTTCAACCGCGGCAAGTCCAGTCTGCTCAACGCGCTGCTGGACCGCCCCAACATCCTGCCGGTCGACCACTACTTCGCGACCTGCGTCGCCGCCACGATCCGCCGGGGAGAGCCCGAGGCCGCCGATGTGACCCTGAAAGCGCCGGACGGCTCGCTCGTCGTACAGCCCATCAGGCTCGACCAGATCGGCGAGTACGCGGCCGAGAGCGGCAGCCGGAAGGACGGGGCGGTCCTCCTCGACCTGAGGCTGGACTCCCACCGCCTCAAGTCCGGTCTGGTGCTGGTGGACACTCCCGGAGTCGGGGGCGTCTACCACGAGCACACACTGGTGACACAGGAGCAACTGCCCACCGCCGACGCGATCGTCTTCGTCATATCGGCCGAGGAACCGCTCACCGAGAGCGAGACGGTCTTCCTGCGCGAGGCCGCGCACGCCGTGAAGGCGGCGGACCACCCGGACGCGATGTTCTACGTGCTCACGAAATCGGACCGGAGGGCGGACATCGACACCGACCTGGCCGCCAACCGCAGGAAGATCGCCGCGATCACGGGCAGGTCCCCGGACGACGTGCTGATCGTGCCGGTCTCCAGCAAGCTCAAGCAGCAGTATCTGGCCGGGACCGGCGGCGACGATCCCGAGCTGCGCGCGGAGTTGCTCCACAACTCCGGCTTCCCCCAGCTCGAGGAGGTCCTCTGGTCGAGGCTGGCCCGCCACCGCGCCCGGGTTCTGCTGGGCGGCGCGCTGGGCGAGGCGGACGCGGCCGTCCGTACGCTGCTGGATCCGCTGCTGGCGGAGGAGAGCGCGCTGCGCGACACCAGCAAGGCCCGGCTGGACGAGCTCAACCGGGAGACGGAGCGGGAGTCGGCCCGGCTCGCGGAGCTGTCCTCCGGCGCGGCTCCGTGGCGCAAGCGCCTGGAGGACGAACTGGACGGGCTGCGCGCCAAGGTGAGCGAGCGCACGGCGCTCGAGTTCGACCGGGTGTGGAGCCGGGCGGAGACGGAGTACCTCTCGGTGCGCATGCATCTGGAGCAGCCCGACCTGCTGGCCCTCCGGGTCAACGGCGACCTGGGAATGGCCCGTACGACGGTCGCCGAATGGGCCGCGCGGCGGGCCGCGGAGCTCCAGCGGGGGCTGGCCCGGGACATCGGCCTGGAGCTGGGCGGCAGCGAACTCGGCGAGATGCCGGCGCCGCCCGTGGTGGACCTCGCCGCGTTCGGGCGGCTGCACCGGCCCACCGAGCGCAGGGAGCACGTGATCCCGGCCACCTATCGCAAGGAGACCAGGACCCGGGAGAAGAAGCGGGCCTCCGGACCTCCGCCGTCCGGGCTCTGGAACAAGGTCAAGCACGGCTGGGACCGGACCAAGGACTTCTTCTCCCCGGTGTACGAGACCTATGAGAAGAAGGTGCTCGACACCCCGGAGGAGCGTTGGTACGAGACGGTCGAGCGGGAGATCCCGGAGCACGTCATCGAGCAGCGGCGCCGTGAGCTCACCGACTCCGTCCAGCGAGCCCGGCGCGACCAGACACCCCGGATCGAGCAGGCCGCGCAGGAGGCGATCGGCGACTTCTCCCGGGAGATCACGGCCGACTTGGACAGCCGGATCGCCCGTGAGCAGGAACGCACCGCCGACACCCTGAAGCGGCTGAAGGAGAGCGCTCAGCGCACCGCGGAGGAGGCGGTCCGACGGCTGGGCGAACTCGAGACCGAACAGCAGCCGCTCAAGGAGGGTCGCGAGCGGATCGCCGCCCTGGTGCGCGCGGTCAACCGGCTCGCCGACGGCCTGCCCGGCTCCGGACCGGACTCGGAGGGCGAAGCGGCATGAGCGAGGGCCTGGCCGACCGCGTGAAGGCGGCCTTCGACTCCGCACTCCGGCTGATGGCCCGTGGCGGCGGATCGGCGGAGGTGCTGCGGGCCGCGTTCGACGCGGAACGGGCGCGCGCCGGGAAGAAGATGAGTGTCGCCGTGGTCGGCCGTATCAGCACCGGCAAGTCCACGCTGGTCAACGCGCTGATCGGCGAGGAGCGGGTGGCCACCGGTTCGCAGGAGCTGACCTTCAACGTCAACCGGCTGCGGCACTCCGAGACACCCCGGCTGCTGGTCCGCTACAAGGACGGCCGCCCGTCGGTCCCGTACACGCCCGACCGGCTGGAGGAGCTGACGGCGCGCCGGGAGGACCATCTGGAGGAGCTGAGGGGTATCGCGGAGGTCGTGGTCGAGATCCCGGCCCCCTATCTGAAGGACTTCGAGCTCATCGACACCCCGGGGCTGGACTGCGTCTTCGGCGAGGACTCGCTCAACACCCTGGAGTTCCTGCGGCTGCGGCCGGAGGACGTGATGGACGCCAGCCTCCGCCATGCCTCGGCCGCCGACGCCCTGATCCTGGTCCTCCCGGTGCGTGGTCCCTCCCGGACCGACGCCGATGTCGTGGCGCAGTTCCTCGGCCCCGACTTCGCCACCTCGACGCCCCTGACGACCCTGGGAGTGCTCACCAAGTGTGAGTACCTGTGGGAGGAAGGCGGCCCGCATCCGCTGGTGCTGGGCCGCCGCCAGGCGGACCGCATCATGAGGGACGCACCCGGCATGCGCAGGCGGCTCTTCGACCTGACGCCGGTGTGCGGGCTGCTCGGCCAGGCGGCCGCCACCCTCGACGAGGAGACTGTCGCCGCCTTCGCCGAACTCGCGGAGGCCCCCGCGGCGACCCTGTCGCTCCGGCTGACGGACGCCAAGATGTTCGTGAACGCCGGGGACGGTTTCCCGCTCGACGCGGCGCGGCGCCGGGCCCTGTGGAATCGCTTCGGCCCGTACGGCATCCACACCGTCTGCGGACTGCTGCGGGACGGTGTACGGGATCCCGCGAAGCTGCGCACGACCCTGCTGGACGACAGCGGGCTCACCGGACTGCGGAGCAGGCTCACCGACCACTTCGGCCACCGCTCCGCGCTGCTGAAGCTCGACGGATCGCTGGAACGCATCCGCAGGATGCCCAGGGACCTGGCGGCCGGCGCCGGGCCCCGCGAGCGGTCGTTGCTGGATTCGGCCATCGGCGGCTTCGAGGCACTGGCCTTGAACGAACCGGGCTTCGCGGAGCTGCGGACACTGCGTGAGCTGTACTCCGGGCGGCTGCGGCTGGGCCCCGAGGAGAGCGAGGAACTACGGCGTGCCCTGGGCGAGTTCGGCCGTAGCCCGGCCGCCCGGCTGGGACTGCCCGGGGACGCCGGAGCCGACGCGCTGCGTGCGGAAGCGCGGCGCCGGCACTCCGTCTGGCTGGTGCGCTGGCAGTCCGGAACGCTGTACGGCGCGACCCGCGAGGCGGCACGGACGGTGGTACGCGGCTACGAGCACCTGCTGCACGAGCTCAACGAGCCGGATGCCCATGGAGACGGCGGCTGCCGGGAGGTCTGAGGCGGGAGACCGTTCCCTGGCCCGTTCACCTGCCCGTTCGCCTGCTCAGCCGTCGTCGCCGCGGACCACGGTCAACAGCCACTCCCCGTCCCGCACACGGTCGCCGGGGCGGGCGTGGTGGGCCCGTACCCGTCCCGCCGACGGAGCCGACAGCTGGAGGAGCGAGCCGTCCTCGGCCCGCACCCGGCCGAGGACCGCACCGGCTTCGTACCGGGCGCCGGGCGCCACGTACCAGTCGACAAGGGTCGAGGTGCCCGGGGGCAGGGCCCAGCACAGCGGGGTCCGTCCCGGTACAGGACCGGTCGCCAGGACGGTGCGCACTGCCCTGGCCCTCCCCCAGGCGGCGGCACCCTCCGCGACGGCGGTGCGCGGATCCTCGGCCCGGTGCAGGGGCAGTCCGAGCGCTTCCTCCACATGGGCCGTCAGCCCGGGCAGCCGGCTCGATCCCCCCACGACGACCACGGCGTCGGCCTTCGGCGGTCGGCCGGAGGAGTCCAGGAGAGCGGTCTCGGCCAGCAGCCGTGCACAGCACCCGGTGGTGAGTTCGTACAGCGGCCGGGCGAGCTCCACGACGCGGTCCCGGTGGAGGGTGAAGGTGCGCTCGGCCGGCGTGAACACATCCGACGGGGCGCTCTCGGCCGCGAGCCGGTGCTTGAGCTGCCGTGCGAGATCGAGCAGTTCCATGCGGTGCCGCAGCGCGCGGACGGTCGGCTCGCCCTCGGGCGGCGTGAGAAGTCCGTCCAGCTCCGGGCCGCCCTGCGCCCGCAGTTCGGCAAGAACGATGCCGTCGACGTCCCGTCCCCCGCGTTCCACACCTCCGTGCGCGAGGACCGTGTGCTCCGTGTCGGCGCCGTCCTCGCCCTTTCCGGCGGCCAGACGCACCAGCGCCGTGTCGAAGGTGCCTCCCCCGAAGTCGTGCACCAGGACGGTGGTTCCCGGTGGCAGGGGGCCGCCGGCGAGGGGGGCGAGGGCCGCGGCGACCGGTTCGGGACACAGTTCGACACCGGGCAGACCGGCCGACCGTGCGGCACCGAGCAGTTCGTCGCGCCGCGGATCGGCCGGGCCGTACGTGGCGGGAACGGTGAGCACGGTACGGCTGACGGGTCCGCCGCCCACTCGTTCGGCCTCGGCCCGTACGGCCTGGAAGAGGAGTGAGACGAGGAGTCCGGGCCGGTGTCCGCGCCCCGCGAGGTCCACGGGTGTGCCCCGGCCCAGGGTGCGCTTGATCTCATCGCGGTACGCGGCCGGAGCGAGCCGGCGGCGCCGCTCGGCCGCGGTGCCGACGTACGGCATCGTGCCGTCGAACAGCACGGCGGACGGCCAGCACCATCCGTCGCCGACGGGCTCGCGCAGCCGGTGCACGGTCCCGCCCCTGGCGAGCGCGGCACAGGTGCTGGTGGTGCCGAAGTCGATGGCGAGGACGGATTCCGTGGTCGTACCGCTCATGGGGCTGTCTCCTGCCGCTCGTCGCCGCGGAAGACGCTGTCGGCCACGGGCGGGGCGGCGGTCCGGGTCAGCGTCCAGATGACGGTCGTGCCGTCCGCGAGTCCGGCGGCCAGCCGGCTGCCGTCGGGGGCGAAGGCGAGGCAGAGCGCGTCGCCCTCCACCGGGAGCGCGCGCAGGAGCCGACCGTCCTCGAGGCTCCACAACGTCACCCCCTCTGCCGGGGCACAGGTGGCGAGCAGGCCCGCGGCGGACGAGCAGGTGAAGAAGGTGACGCCCCGCGCCGGCACCTTCATGACACTGTCCCGGCGGTGGCCCGCGACGAACAGGGCGGCCGGCGTGGCGAGGACGGTGGGCCGGGCGTGCTCGCCGAAGAGGTCGTCGTACGCGTCCGCCAGTCTGGTGAAGTCGTCCTGATCCTCGAACTCCTCGAACTTCCGCCAGAAGGAGGGACTGCTCAGTGCGGCGATCTCGTCGTCCAGCAACGCCAGCACGGGGGGTATTCCGTCCGGGAGGCTGTCGGACGCCTTCGGCTCGGCTTCCTCCCAGGTCTCCGTGAGCCACATCGAGTCGAAGCCGATGTCGTCCGGCTCCACCGCGACCAGCAGTCCGCCGTCGTCGGTGAAGACGAGGTCGCCGCCCTCGCCGAGTGAGTCCTCCGCGAACACGGGGGTCTCCTTCTCGTGGTCGAGCACCACCAGTCCGCCGGCCAGGTCCCTGGCGGCGGCCAACGGCTTCGAGGGGGAGAAGGTGACGGCGGTGACGTCGTCGTCGAGTTCCGCGGACGCGCGCTCCCCGCCGGTGCCCAGGTCCCAGACGCTCACGGAGCGGTCCGCGCCGCCCGTGCCGAGGAATCGGCCGTCCGGGCTGAAGGCGACGGCGGTCACGGCCTCCGCGTGCGTCCGCCAGACGGCCCGTCCCGTCGGAGCGGGCATACCGGCCGCGGCCGCGAGGCGGCCCGCGCTCACGGTGACCAGCCAGTCTCCGGTGAACACCTCGTCGTCCACGGCCGCGTGCCAGGCGGTGATCCGGCCACCGGCATCCGCCACCAGCTGGTGCAGGGAGCCGTCCGGCACCCGGACCCGGGCCAGCAGATCGCCTTCCGCGAACGCCGTCCCCGCCTCGATCCGCCGTTCGACGAGAACGCCGCGGCCTCCGGGCAGATCCCAGGTGAGCGGTACCGCTCCCGCGGCGGGGCGGCGAGGGCGGGCGGTGCGGCGCGCGCTGTACACGGCTCGGACACAGGCTCCCCGCACGACCGCGTGCGAGGGGCGCTCGACGGCCCGCATCGGGACGCCGAGCCGTTGCGTGAGATGGCTCAGCACCACCGGGTTTTCCCCGCCGCCGCCTACCGGGAGCACCGCGGTGACCCGACCCGGCTCCACGCGTGCGGTGGCCATGGCCTCCTCGCAGCACGCCACGGCCCGGTCGAGGAAGGGTGCCGCGATCTCGGCGAAGCGGTCGGCGTCCGCCGCCGCGAGGCCCGGGGCGCCGTCCGCGCCGAGCGTGGCCGAGACCGCGCCCTCGATGTCCCGCATCCCGCAGCCGTCCAGCGTGAGATGACCGAGCACGTCGTGATCGGCCCGGCCGGGGCCGCGCATACGGACGAGCGCCGCCGTGAAGGTCGAGCCGCCCAGGTCGTGGACGAGGACCAGGTCGCCGTCCCGCAACCGTCCCCCGTCCCCGAGGGCGAGGACCGCGGCGACCGGTTCGGCCAGGAACTCGACCGTCGTGAGCCCCGCCCGCCGGGTGGCGGAGAGCATCCCCGCGCGACGCGGATCGACCGCGCCGATTCCCGCCGGGACGGTCAGCAGAGCCGTGGTCACAGGCCTGTCCTCGATCGCCTCCGCCTGGTCCCGCAGCACTCGCAGGAGAGCCCCCACCAGTTCGTCCGGCAGCCAGGACCGCTCCCCCGCCCGGATCCGGGCCCGGCGGCCGAGGTCCGCAGGCAACTCCCCGCGGAGCGCTTCCGGCCGCCGGCGGCCCCGTCGTACGGCGGCCTCCCCGACGAGGAGGCCGGTCCCGTCCGCGAACACCGCGGTGGGCCAGTCCGCCGTGCCGCCGACGGGGTCGCGGAGCGTCCGTATCCGGGTGCCCATGAGGAGGGCGGCCCGGGTGACGGTTGCACCCATGTCCACGCACAGCACCGGTTCCTCCACCGCCGCACCCCCACCCGTGTCTGCCGGCCCAGTGGCCGCCCACCGGTCTACTTGGATCGGGGCCGGACGCCTTTTGTTCCCGTCCGCTCGTGATCGTCGTGTTTCTCGTGGTGCGTGCCGTCGTCCGCCGGAAGTGCCAGTTGTGCTCATGGGCTTGCACGACTCCCGTCCCCCGGGCTCAACTTGGGAACATGAGCCAGCCCGAGTGGCCCGCCGGTCGGCGAGGTGCGGGTGCCCTGCTGCCCCAGCTGCCCGCCGCCGCCGTGGCGGAACTGCGGGGCATCGGACGCCGGGTGACGTACCGTCCGGGCGCCGTCCTGCTCACCGAGGGGGAGCGGTCGCGGCACGCACTGCTGCTGTGGGCGGGCTGGGTCAAGGTCGTGGCCGCCCGGGGCCGCCCGCAGCCGACGCTGCTCGCCCTGCGGGGGCCGGGCGACATGGTGGGAGAGCTGGGGGCACTGGACGGCCGTCCGCGCACCGCGTCGGTACTGGCCCTGTCGCCGGTGACCGCCCTGCTGGTGGCGGAGCGCGATCTGCACGGCTGGCTCCGCCGGGTCCCGGAGGCCGGACTGGTACTGCACCAGTACATGAGCTCCAAACTGCGCGAGGCCACGCGATTCCGGTTGCGGGCGACGGACCCGGTGGAGATGCGGACCGCCGGGCTGCTGCGTTCGCTGTCCGGCTCGTACGGGAGCGAGGAGGCAGGCGGCACACTGATCACCGCGCCGCTCACCCAGCAGGAGATCGCCGCCCTGGTCGGCGCGTCCCGGGCCCAGGTACAGCGCGCGCTCGCCGCCCTGCGCGACGCCGGGACCATCAGCACCGGGTACCGCAGCATCGTGATCCTGGACGGGGACGGGTTGGCCCGTCTGGCGGGGGAGGCCGGATGAACGCGGGGACGGCATGGCCGGGAGGCGTCAGGCGCCTGGCGTTCGTGGTGGACACCGCGGACTCCGGGGCACGCACGGTGCCCCGGCAGGCAGCCGCCCAGGAGCGGCTGCTGGCTGCCTTGCAGGAGGCATGCGCGGCGGCCGGGATCGACCGGGACACCTGTGACCGGCAGGACCAGGGCGACGGCGAGTTGCTGATCCTGCCGCCCGGGGTCGTGGAGACCACGGCGGTGCCGGAGCTTCTGCGGGTCCTGACACTGGCGCTGCGACGCGACAACCTGGGCCGTACGGAACCCGAGCGGCTGCGGGTACGGACCGCGGCCGCGGTCGGCATCGTGCACCGCTCGGCGCTGGGCTTCGCGGGAGACGGCGTCGTCGAGGCCTGTCGGCTGGTCGACGCGGCGGCCCTGAAGGAAGCCTTCCGCGCGGCGCCGTGGGCGGAGGTGAGTTTCGCGGTCGGCGAGGAGCTCTACCGGGATCTGGTACGGCACGGCTACGACGGCCTGCCCCCGGCCGGCTTTCAGCCGCTGATGCCGGTCGTGGACGGACGTCCCCTCCGCGCCTGGCTCAGTCTGTTCGGGCCCGGCGGTGAGCTGTCCCACGGCCCCGGCCTGCCCGCCGCTCACAGCCGGCCGGCCGACAGCACCCCGGTGACGGCCTCCGCCTCGCGGGCCGCGGGCAGGTGGATCGAACCGCGGTTCGATCTTGGCGCGCCCTTCACGACCGTGGCCCTCTGGGGCCTGGAGCACCAAGGCGGTCAGGGCGGGGACACCGAGGGACACCGGGGCCACGAAGACGAAGGCCGGCAGGCGCGTCACGAGCACATGGTCGAACCGGAGGATCCGCACGAACAGCCGGACGCGTTCCACGGCTCCGACATCGGCATGTACGAAGACAACGGGACCATCGCGGCGGACAGTTGGGAAGGCGACGACCCCTCCTCGCCCGATGACGAGGGCTGGTCCTGAGCCGTCAGCTGTCCCAGCAGCGCGGACCCGCCGAGCAGCAGTTCGCAGCGCACCGCGGACTCGGGGATGTTCAGCGCCATGGCCGTCTCCTGGCACGTCAGCCCGATCCGGTACCGCAGCACGATCACGGCACGTGTCTCGGCGTGCAGGACGATCAGCGGGGGACGTCCCGGCGGGTGGGTGCCCGCCGCTGGAGCCCGCACCGGACCGGCTGGGCGAGCCCGTCGCTGGGCAGCCGAAGCGACCGCTCCGAACAACCGGATCCGGTCGGCCGTCGCATCCTCCGCGCAAGCCGCCCTCAGCCCGTCCCGCAGTGCGTTTCGTACGTCGCCCGCACCGCCGCAGGTGATGAGCGCGGCCAAGGCGACGAGTTCCCCGCGCTCGGAGTCGATCAGTCGTGCGGCTTCCCTCTCGTCGATGCGCATGGCTCTCCTGTCTGTGCCCACGGGCGGAACCGGATCTGCCCAGGACGGTAGGGCGAAGCCGTCCGCCCCCGCACGGTCAAATGCCTCGCATGAGCCCGTGCCGCTCGGCCGCGGGACACGCCGGAGCCTCAGTCGTCGTCGGCGGGCCGGGGGCAGGGGTCCGGGACGAGGGCGTTGTGATCGTGGATGTAGTCGTCCATGGACAGGTAGCCCTGGTGATCGGCGGCCTCGATCACATCGTCGGAGGTGTACTCCCCGTCGTCCCAGGTATCGATCGTCGGTTCCGTCATGTCGTCATTCCCCTCATGGCTTGCGAGATCGCCGGCGGTTCACGGATGTCGGCCGGGCAACTCCTTGGACTCCGGGCGACAGGCCGATGTTCCCGGGCGGTTGGGCCCTTCGGGTGTGTACGGAGCAGAACCGCACGGGCCGGCGGTCGGGCGGGCATCTTCCGGAGAGAGTCGCGGGCACGCTACGGCTCAAGCGATCGAGGAGGGCTCATGTCAGGACAGTTCGAAGCGACCATCGAGATCGATCGACCGGTCGAGGCGGTCTTCGACTATCTCGCCGACGGACGCAACGATCCGCAGTTCAGCCCCCGCGTGCTCAAGATCGAGCGGGTTCCGGATACCCCGACCGCCGTGGGGACGGTCTTCCGCAGCACGGTCAAGGACGCCGGGATGAAGACAGCCAGGGAGTTCCGCATCACCGACCTGGAAGCCCCGGTGAGGATCCGGTGGGCCGAGGTGTCGAAGAACAGTGTGACGGCCGACGAAGGCGGCTACGACCTGGAGCCTCTGGCCGGTGACAGGACACAGGTCCGGATTTTCAACGTCCTGGAGGGCCACGGTTTCGGCAAGCTCCTCGTCCAACTGGCCCTCGCTGCCGCCCGCAAGGATGCCGCGAGTTTCGGCGCCCGGATCAAGGCGGCAGCCGAAGCGGCGATCTATCCGCGCTGAGGTCTCGGACAGGCGTGCAGGGCAGGGATCCGGGCACCTGCCGGCACCACTGCGGGCCTCCGTGACGGGTGCCGGTGGGGCCGCGGGCATCAGCCGAAGCGCCCGGAGATGTAGTCCTCGGTGCGTTGGTCGGAGGGGGTGGAGAAGATCCGCTCCGTCTCGTCGTACTCGACGAGCCGGCCGTGCCGTTCGCCGTTGTCGTCGACTTCCGCCGTGAAGAAGGCGGTGCGGTCCGAGACGCGGGCGGCCTGCTGCATGTTGTGCGTGACGACGACGATCGTGAACTCCTGGGCCAGGTGTTCCATGAGGTCCTCGATCTTCGCGGTGGCGATGGGGTCCAGCGCCGAGCAGGGCTCGTCCATGAGGATCACCTCGGGCTCCACCGCGATGGTGCGGGCGATGCACAGCCGCTGCTGCTGGCCGCCGGACAGCGCCAGCGCGGAGGTCTTGAGCTTGTCCTTGACCTCGTCCCACAGCGCCGCGTGGGTGAGGGTCTCCTCGACCAGATCGTCGAGGTTGCCCTTGAAGCCACCGACGCGCGGCCCGTACGCGATGTTGTCGTAGATCGACTTGGGGAAGGGGTTCGGCTTCTGGAAGACCATGCCGATGCGGCGGCGCACCTCGATGGGGTCGACTTCCTTCCCGTACAGGTTTTCGTTGTGGTAGCGGATCTTGCCGGTCACCCGGGCCGTGGGGATGAGGTCGTTCATCCGGTTGAAGCAGCGGATCATGGTGGATTTGCCGCAGCCGGAGGGGCCGATCATCGCCGTGATCTGACGGTCGACGATGGTCATGTTGACGTCGCGGACGGCCTCGAGGTCGCCGTAGAACACGGACAGGCTGCCTACCTCGAAGACCGGGGTCGCCAGTGGCGGGGCATCAAAAGAGGCCTGACTGCCACTCGTGGAGTCGGGGGCGTCGGAGCGGGAGGCCGCGGAGGGCGGCGCGGGCCGAAGGACCCGCTGCCGAAGGCGGTGGAGGCGGCGAGGGGGCTGTGGGGTCATGGCGCGTCACCAGCGGCGGGAGTAGTGGTTGCGGAGCCAGATGGCCAGTGAGTTCATGACCAGCAGGATCACCAGGAGGATCACGATCGCGGCGGCCGCGAGTGAGACGAATTCGGCACGGGACTGGCTGATCCAGTTGAAGATCTGGATCGGCAGCACCGTGAAGGCGCTGTCCGGGCCGCTGGGGTTGAACGTGATGAACGTCAGCCCGCCGAGCAGCAGCAGCGGCGCCGCCTCGCCGATGGCGCGGGACAGGGCGAGGATCGAACCGGTCGCCATGCCGGGCACGGCGGCGGGCAGCACCTGGCGCCAGATGGTCTGCCACTGAGTGGCACCCAGCGCCAGGGAAGCCTCGCGGATGGACTGCGGTACGGCGCGGATCGCCTCCCGGGCGGCGATGATCACGGTGGGCAGGACCAGCAGCGACAGCGTGAGCGAGGCGGTGAGCACGGTCTGCCCGAATCCGAGGCCGCGGGAGATGATGCCGAGCCCGAGGATGCCGTAGACGATCGACGGCACCGCCGCCAGGTTCTGGATGTTGATCTCGATCGCACGGTTCCACCAACGTCCGGGGGCGGCGTATTCCTCCAGGTAGATGGCGGTGAGGATGCCGACGGGCAGGCAGTACAGCGCGGTGAAGGCGATGACCCAGATGGTGCCCGTGATCGCCGACTGGGCGCCGGCCTGTGACGGGTCGATGATGTCGGGGAAGTTCGTGAGGATCCGCGAGTCCAGCCGGGGCCACGCCTCCACCACGACGTAGACGAGCAGGGAGCCGAGGAAGACGACACCGACGGCGAGTGAGGCCCACAGGCTCAGCTGGAAGAACCGCTCCCGCCACGGAGTGCCGTCGCCCTTGAGCCGGCGCACCTCCGGGACGTCGGCTTCCGGCCCCTCGTCGAGGACGCGCGTGTCCATCACTCGTACACCTCCCGGTACTTGCGCACCAGGCGAATGCTGACGAGGTTCATCACCAGCGTCATCGCGAACAGCAGCGAGCCCACCGCGAAGATCGTCTGGTAGCCGATGGAACCGGTCGGCAGGTCGCCGATGCCGGCCGCGGCGATGAACGCGGTCATCGTCTGCATGCCTTCGAGCGGGTTGAAGGACAGGTTGGGCCTGCCGCCCGCGGCAATGGCGACGATCAACGTCTCGCCGATCGCGCGCGAGACACCCAGCACGATCGCGGCGATGATGCCGGACAGCGCGGCCGGGAAGACGACCCGGGTGGAGACCTGCATCCGGGACGATCCAAGGGCGAAGGCGCCGTCGCGCAGGTCGTTCGGTACGGCGTTCATGGCGTCCTCGGAGAGCGACGCGATGGTCGGGATGATCATGATGCCCATGACGAAGCCCGCCGAGAGCGCGTTGAACACCTGGGGCCCCTCGCCGGCCGGCCAGATGTCCTGCAACAGCGGGGTGATGGCCTGCAGTGCGAAGAACCCGTACACGACGGTGGGGATACCGGCGAGTACCTCGAGGATCGGCTTGAAGACCAGGCGGACCCGAGGTCTGGCGTACTCGCTCAGGTACACCGCCGCGCCCAGGCCCAGAGGCACGGCGACCAGCAGCGCGATCAGCGTGACCATCAGAGTGCCGGTGACCAGGGGCAGTACGCCGAAGTGCGGCGGCTTGAACAGCGGCGACCAGGTGGTGCCGGTGATGAAGTCGCCGAAGCTCACCTTGCCGAAGAAGTCCGTGGCGGGCGGGATGAGGGCGATGACGATGCCGACGGTGGTCAGCACCGACACCAGTGAGGCGGCGACGAGCAGCACCTTGATGGCTTTCTCGCCGTAGCGCGGCTGGGACCGCTTGAGGAAGCCGGGGCTCCCTGAAGCGGCCGTACCCCTGCTGCGCGTGAAGGTCATGCCCCGTGCTGCTCCCGCAGATTGTCCCAGTTCTTGTCGAGCTCGGTCTGCTGCTCCTGGTTCAGCGGTACGAACTGCGCCTTTTCCGCGATCTCGGCACTGTTCTGCACGTAGTACTCGACAAATGCCTCGACCTCAGACTTGTCCAGCGAGGACGCCTTCGGGTAGATGAACAGCGGCCGGGAGAGCGGCTTGTAGCTGCCGTTCTGCACGGTCTTGGTGGTAGGAGCGACACAGCCGTCTCCGTCGTCGACCTTGACGAGTTTCAGTTCGTCCTTGTTCTCCTCGTAGTACGACAGGCCGAAGTAGCCCATGCCGCCCCTGGAGCCGGACACGCCCTGCACGGTGACGTTGTCGTCCTCGCTCGGCGAGTAGTCCGTACGGGAGGCGCCCTCCTCACCGTTGACGGCCTCGGTGAAGTAGTCGAAGGTGCCCGAATCGGTGCCGGGGCCGAAGAGCTCCAGTTTCTCGTCCGGGAATTTGGAGTCGACCTGGTTCCAGTTGTTCACCTTCGAGCCGGGCTCCCAGATCTTCTTCAACTGCGCCACGGTCAGGCACTCGGCGAAGTCGTTGTCCTTGTTCACCACGATCGACAGCCCGTCGTTGGCGATCTGGAGTTCCTCGTACTGAATACCGTTCTTCTCGCAGGCCGCCTTCTCGTCGCTCTCGATCGGGCGCGAGGCATCGGAGATGTCGGTCTCGCCCGCACAGAACTTCTCGAATCCGCCGCCCGTACCCGACGTGCCCACAGTCACCCTGACGTCGGGGTTCTCGCCTTGGAACAGTTGGGCCGCGGCCGTGGACAGCGGAGCCACCGTGCTGGAGCCGTCCACCCGGATGGTGCCGGACAGGTCGCCTTCGACAGCACCTTCGCCGGCACTGAGGTCATCGCTGGAACCACCACACGCACTCGCTGTCAGCAGGGCAGCGGCCATCAGTGCCACAGGGGTCACGGATCTGCGCAACGACGTGTGAATGTCCACGTGACTCCCGATCCTCGCGTCAATTCCCCCTTCGGCCACTATGAACCAGATGGACAAAGCTCACGACTCGGACATTCCGCCGAGTCAGTCACGGGCAAAGAGGTGTATCCAGGTTCCATGGGGCCTCGACGGCTGCCCGGCAGCCCCCGCCGATCACGAGAGTCGCGTCAGGCTCTGCTGGCGGTTCCACTCGCGCTCATCGTCATCGTCACGGTGGGCGACATCCTTGCTCCCCCCGAAGTGCACCTCGGCCCCTTCCTGGCCGCCGCACCCGCGATCACCGCGACGTTCGCAGGACCCAGGACCACGGCGTGCGTCGGCGCTCTGGCGGTTCTGGCCCAGGCTGTCGTCGCCACGGTGCGCACCAGCCTCACCGACCTCAACCACAGTCTCCAGCTCTCCGCCCTGGTCCTGATCTCGGTGTTCGTCACGCTCTTCGCCCTCCGGCGCGAGCGGCACGAGCAGGAACTGACGCAGCTGCGCTCGGTGGCCGAGGCCGCGCAGCAGGTCGTTCTGCGACCGCTGCCGCGCCGGATCGGCCCCCTGCGCATCGCCTCGGCCTACCTGGCCGCCGAAGCCGAGGCACAGATCGGCGGCGACCTCTTCGCCGCGGCGCGTACCTCCCAGGGGACCCGGTTCATCGTCGGAGACGTCCGCGGCAAGGGAATGGAGGCGATCGGGGACGCCGCCCTCCTCCTCGGCGCCTTCCGCGCCGCCGCCCACCGGCAGGCCGGCCTTCCCGCACTGGTCGCCCATCTGGAGGGAACCGTCTCCTCGGACCTGGACGACCCGGAAGCGGCCGAGTTCGGCACCACGGCCCTCAGCGAGGGGTTCATCACCGCCGCGGTCCTCGACATCCCCGACGACTCTCCGGTCGTCCACCTGATCAACTGCGGCCACCCGCCGCCCTTGCTGCTGCACCAGGGCCGCATCACCACGCTCGAGGTGGCCACGCCGCTCCCGCCACTGGGCCTCACCGAGTTCGCCGACTCCTCCTTCACCGCGGAGACCTTTCCCTTCGAACCCGGCGACACCCTTCTGCTGTACACAGACGGCGTCAGCGAGGCCCGCGACACGGCCGGGACCTTCTACCCGCTGGCCGAGCGCATGCGCGCCGCCCCCAGGGGTGAGCCTCAGCGTCTTCTGCGCCATCTCCGCGAAGACCTCCTCGCCCACACCCCGAAGAGGTACCTGGATGACGACGCTGCCATGGTGGCGATCGAACGCGAGGCGAGCTGTCGGCGGGACGACGGTCCATGACCCGTGCGGGATGCCGGCTGTGGCTGGGCGCCTTACCAGACCGCCCCGCGCACGGGTCCGGAAGAGCGAAACGACGCCGGGCACGCCGGTCGCGGGACCAAGCTGCTCCCAGCGACGAGAGCCGGGGGGAACGTGCGGGCGATTCTGGCGGGGGCGGTACTTCTGGTGTGCCTGAGCACGCCGCTGATGGGAGGCTTGCAGCAGCCACGGCTCAGGTCGAAGCGGCTGAAACCCGAATACTCGGCAGGGGCGCCGTTGGCGGTGGGGCTCGGCTCCTGGGTGATGTGGGTGCTGATGTTCCCGGTGCTCCGCGTCGGTTTCACCGACACCAGGAACACCTGGATATGCGTCGCGTTGCTCGTGCTGTGCGTACTGGTCGCCCGGCCGATGGTCCGGATGGTGGCGCCCGCGCGGCTCAAGGGGAGCCGGATACTGGTCGCGGCACGGGCGGTGGGCCTCTGCTGCGTGGTGGCGGGCGTCATGGCACCACTGGAGACGGAGGTCGACAAGCAGCCCATGGCCGGGATGACCGTGGTCTACGCGACGACCGCCGCCGTACTGGGTCTGATGCGGATCGTGGACCACGGCTACTTTCCGCTGGTCCTGCTGCGGACGGCGCTGTGGAAGGCGCTCCTGGCCGTCGTGACCGGGTACTGGATCCACCACACGGGCGGCACCCTCGTCCCCGGCCCGGACGACGCCACCCCCGGGACGCTGCTGCTCGCCGTCCTGTGGTGGTCGCTGGTGGGGCTGTCCGCCGGCTGCGCGGTGGCCGCCGTCGTCCGCCTGGTGCGCTGGCTGAGGACCGGACCGCCGGCCCGCCCCGCGCCCCCCGGAGTGACGTCCTGGCCACCGGCCGTCGGCGATGTGTGGACGGCCGAGCTCACCCACGACGACAACACCTACAAGGAGCGTCCGGTGGTCGTGCTGGAACGCACCCCCGGCTTCGTCCGCGTGCTCGGCATCACCAGCGTCGACAAGTCCGACCGGCGGCGCGGCTATCTGAAGCTCCGCCTGCCCGAGTGGGAGGGCGTACTGCGGAAGGACGGCTGGCTGAACCTGGAGATCGCGCACATCCCGTACTGCGACTTCCTCTGGCGGCGCGGGGAGTGCCCGGACCGGGCGTGGGACGTGCTGTGCGGGAAGGCCGACGTACGGGAGCGGTCCGCGAAGGCAGGTCCGGCCCCGGGGTTCACCTTCCGCCACCGGCTGCGGTCAGCGATGAACGCGCACGTCGGCCGTGACTCGCGCACGGTCCGCGCCGGCACCGACAGCCGGGTGCGCAGGGTGTGGACGCGGGAAAGGGTCTGACCCGCTGCCCGGTGCGGTCGTCGGCAGCAGGGGCCTGTTCATGGGGGCTGCTTCTCTGCCCCGCCTCTTGTGCGGAACCGGGCCCGGTGCTGTTGCGGGGTGATCCCGCGCTCTCGTTTGAACGCGGTGCTGAGGGCGGAGGCGCTGGCGTAGCCGACCCGTCGAGCCACGGCCTCGATCGTCACCTCTGGTTCCCGGAGCAGGTCGGCTGCCATGTCCAGCCGCCAGTCGGCGAGGTAGGCGATCGGCGCTTGGCCGACGAGCTCTGTGAAGCGGCGGGCGAGCGTCGCGCGCGAGACCCCGGCTTCCGAGGCGAGGGCGCCCACCGTCCAGGGCGAGGCGGGATCGCTGTGCAAGTGGCGCAGGGCCCGGCCCACGACAGGGTCGGACAGGGCGCGGTACCAGGCCGGGGCTCCCGTCCCGGCCTGCGCGAACCACGCTCGGAGCGAGGTGACCAGAAGCAGGTCCAGCAGCCTGTCCAAGACGACCTGCTGACCGGGTTCCTCCCGGACGACTTCCTCGGCGAGCAACCCGACCGGGTCGATGGGGCGCTGAGGATCATGAGGCAGCACCAGCACCGGCGGCAGAGCGCGCAGGAGTCTGTTGCTGACTTCGCCGGTCATCTGGTACTTACCGATCAACATCACGGTCGCATCGCGGGGAACGTCGTTTCCCCAGGTGCGAGGGCCCAGATCAACGACCTCGCGCAGGTGTTGACCCGACGGTGTCGTGCGATGGGGGCCCGGGCGGACGACCGTCCGGACGGGTGTGGAGGGAGTGTCGGCGAAGGTGTAGGGGGCCGGCCCGCGCATCAGCGCGACGCTGCCGGGGCTGAGGCATCTGGCCGCACCGGCCTCGGGCATGACCCAGGCCGCGCCGTGAGCGAGGGCCACGACGCTCAGCGGGGCCGCGTCTTCCACCCGGACCGACCAGGGCGGGCTCAGGACGGAACGCAGGATGAAGGCGCCCTGGGCTCTGGGGCCGGCCAAGAGGCCGGACAGTGCGTCCATGGGACCCCAGGTTAGACGCTCAAGCACGAAAACGAGCTTCTCAGCTATTCAGCGTCTGCCTGCCGACGGCGTGTACTGGCGGCATGAGGACAACGAACAGCACCAAGAAGACGCTGGTTCTGGCCGGGACGGGCAAGACCGGGCGGCGTGTGGTCGAGCGCCTGGCCGCGCGGGATCTGCCGGTTCGGGTCGGCTCGCGCAAGGGGACTCCACCCTTCGACTGGCAGGAGACGGCTACCTGGGCGCCCGCGCTGCGAGGGGTGGAGTCGGTGTACGTGGCCTATCACCCGGACGCCGCGTTTCCCGGGGCCGCAGAGGCGGTGGGAGCGTTCGCCGGCCAAGCGGTGCGCTGCGGCGTGACGCGGCTGGTGCTGCTGGCCGACCGTGGTGCGAACGAGGCGGAGCGCTGCGAGCAGGCAGTGCGCGCAGCGGGCGCCGAGTGGACCATCGTGCGCACCGGGTTCATCTCTCAGAACTTCAGCGAAGACGTCCTCACCGGTGCGGTGCGGGCAGGCGTGGTGGCGCTGCCGGCGGGCGAGGTGGCGGAGCCGTTCACCGACGCCGAGGACATCGCTGACGTCGCGGCCGCGGCTCTCACCGAAGACCGTCACGTCCGTGAGACATACGACGTGACCGGTCCACGGCTCATGACCTTCGCCGAAGCCGTCGCGGAGATCGGCAAGGCCGTCGGGCGCACGGTCCGGTACCAGGCGATCAGCCAGGAACGATTCTCCGCCGCTCTCCAGGAGAAGGGGACACCGGCGCGGCTCGCGGAGCCGCTGGCCGATCTCATGGGCGAGGTCTTCGACGGTCGCAGGGCCCGACTCGGTGATGGCGTCCACCGCGCTGTCGGCCGACCGCCCCGGGACTTCACCGACTACGTCCGCGATACGGCCGCCACCGGCGTCTGGGCCCCCGCACGATAGGGAGGCGGTCGGCCCCGCGCGTGCTCGCCGGGCTCAACTCCCGGTGAGCGGGGGCGGTCACCAGAAGATCGCGATCGCCTCCAGCGTCACCTCGCGGGTGTCCTCGCGCCAGCCGGTCATCTTGCCCAGGCAACGGGCCGTGAACGTGCCGGCCGGGATCGAGCGACGCGCGTTCCCGGGGGCCACGACGCGCATGTAGACCGGGGGCCGCTCGGCGCCGTATTCGGCCCGCAGGACGAATCCCTCCGCGATGTCGGGCACGCCGGTGAACACACCTTTGACCGAGACGAATTCGCCGATG
Source organism: Streptomyces sp. NPDC057002 (assembly GCF_042673825.1). Taxonomy (NCBI): domain Bacteria; kingdom Bacillati; phylum Actinomycetota; class Actinomycetes; order Kitasatosporales; family Streptomycetaceae; genus Streptomyces; species Streptomyces sp. NPDC057002. The sequence continues at coordinate 931,994 of NZ_JBHURZ010000002.1, read as the reverse complement.
CGGCTCAGGGTCACGACACGGCCGTCGGCCAGGTTGTCGGCGAGGTTCCGGTTAGGGACGACCGTCAGTGTGGTCAGGTCGGCGTGGACGATGGCGTCGGCCCGGTCGAAGGCCTCCATGACCACGCCGATCACGTTGATCGGTTTGTCCTTGCGCACGAACTTGCGGAAGGTCTCCTGGCTGACGTCCCGCTTCAGCCGGAAGCGGAACAGCCACGTCAGCACGCGGCTCCAGAATCCGACACTCGTGTCGACCTTCGTCCGCAGCTCGACGGCCTCTTCCAGTGCGGACCGGTAGTTGCCGAGCTCGTAGAGGTCCATCACCGCCTGCTCGTCAAGGTACAGACATATGCTGTACGCCGACTGCCAGCGCCGCATGTGCCTGCGCCGCTCCCGGGCATGGCGCTCCAGGACCACCGCGAGCACCACCACGCCGACGGCCGTCACCAGCCAGACCGTCATCCACGGCCACCAAAGGCTCCACCACAGTGCGTCAGTGACAGCCACGGATCTCCTTGAAAGCCTCGGAAAGGGACGAGCCGGAGGCATCCACCATCCGTCCGCCCGTCCGCGCCGCCGCGCGCCGCAGTTCGCCCGCGTCGGCCTCGCCGAAATGGACGGGGTAGGTGTGGACGTCGGCGCGCACGGCGGCGGGCAGCGCCTTGTGACGGCGTACGAACTCCGCATGGGACAGGCCCGCGTTGTTCTCGCCGTCCGTCATCAGGACGAGGGAGACGGAGCGGTCGGGGTCGGCGGCCAGTTCGCGGGCGGCGGTGCGGTAGCCGCGGTCGAGGGCGGACCATACGGCGGTGGCATCGCCGTAGCCGCCCCTTGCGACGGTGTCGGCGAGAGCCGTCAGGTCTTGCGGGCCGGTGACCGTGACGGTCTTCTCCTCCAGCACTCGGCCGCCGAACCGGACGATGGTCAGCCGCTCGCCCCGGTAGAAGCGGGTGAACTTCCCGGAGGCGGAGGGGTCTGCGCCGCTGAGTCCGGCGAAGGCCTCGCGCAGGGCGGCCATCCGGGCGCCGCGCATCGAGCCGGAGAAGTCGAGCAGGAAGACCACCTGGCTCGTGGTGCGGCGGTCGGGGTCACCGTAGTCCGCCAACAGGGCTTCGACGACGGCGGGTTGGTCGGGGTGGAAGAGCGCGTTGCCGACCGGTTCGCGCAGCCGTGCGTCCCGGGTGACCGTCGTGTTCACGGGGCGGCGCAGAGTGTGCCGCATGATCTGCCGCTGCACCGAGTCGCGCCGCAGCCACTGCGTGACCTTGTCGTACGCGGTGCGGTGGGTCGGGTTGAGCAGGAGGAGCGGGAAGTCCGCCAGGACCATGCCGTCTTCGGGGCGGACGACCTCCAGGCGGTCGTCGACGCGGTCGGTGGCGTTGAGGGCGAGCAGGTCGGACTCGTAGGTGATGAGAGCGTTGGTCTCGTCCTGGTGGCCGGCGTAGGAGTCGACGAGGGCGGGACCGGTGTCGGCGGTGAGGGTCTGGCCGGAGCGGAAGCCGCGCAGCCGGTCGCAGGAGACGTCCTCGGGGCGCAGCGCGGCTCCGGTGCCGGCCGCGGCGGTGGCGACGCCGACGAGGGCGGCGAGCCCGCTGCCGGCGTGCCGGGGGTCGGCCATGCCGAAGCGGACGGTGCCGGTGGCGGCGGCGTCCGCGATGTCCGCCCAGGTGAGCCGGCCGTCGGGCACCTGGGCGCGAAGCTTCCGTGCCACGTCCGGCTTCAGGCCGATGACGACGGGGGATGTCATGGTGGGAGTGCGCTGCACGCCCCGGGTCGCGCTCTTGTCGGTGAGACGCAGATAGCGGTCGGAGGACAGCCAGGCGAGGTCGTACCTGTCGCGGTCCGGGGCCTTGGTCTCGGCGTCGGCCCGGTGGTCCAGGCGCAGGTCGATGCCGGTCTCGTCCTTCAGATCGCCGAGCAGCGGGGCCAGTACCGCGAGATCGGGACTGGCGAGCACGCGCAGCCGGACCGTCTCGTCGCCGTCGCCGCCCGAGCAAGCGGTGAGCATGGTGGCTATGAGCGCCAGGCAGAGCGCGGGCAGGCCCGCACCGCGTCTCACCGGCCGCCCGTCCGGTCCGGGCAGTCGCCGACGATCTCGATCATCTTCTCCAGCAGGGGCAGGCTGGGCAGGACCGCCCGGGTGTCGTCGGAGGAGGTGGTGGGCACCGGGATCTGCCGGTCGGTGAGGAATCTGGTGAGATCGTCGCTGGTCGCGCCGCCGGCGGAGTTGCGGGTCCGAAAGCCCAACTCCGTGGCGCGTTGCTGGAGTTCGCGGTCCTCGCTGACCAGTTCACCGAGCCGGGCGCCATCGCCGGTCAGCGCGACGAGCTGGGGTTCGGTGACGAAGCGGGTGGACGGGTAGAGCAGGACGCGCTCGTCGTCGGTCGCGCCCTTTTCGGCCGCGTACCCGATCTGATGGGCGAGGAACTGGTGCTCGTAGATCACCGAGACAGGGGCGATGCTCTGCCCGTCGGGGGACAGATACGTTTCGGCCCGTTCGGAGGACGGCAGGCCCTGTTCGACGAGGAGCGGCTTGATCCTCCGGGCCAGTTGCTCGGCCTCGGCCTCGCTGTCCGGTGCGTCGTTCCCGTGCTCGACGAAGGCCACGAGCCCGAGGTAGGTGCCGGCGGAGTTGGACTCGCAGATGTCCGAGGTCTGGGCAAGGATCTTGTTGCCGTTGCGGACGTGGTCGTCGGTATCGATCTCGTCCCAGCGGTAGCCGTCCTCGGGATCGCGCTGGACGCCCTTCCTCTTGCCGTGCGCGAGATCGAGGAACTGCCGCATGTCGAGGGTGTAGTACATCGTCCGGCCGCCCGTTCCCGGCAGGCGCGTCGCGACGCCTTCCGCCGTGAGCACCTCGGCGTAGTCCCGGTAGGTGGCCAGCACGATGGGGCTGACGAACGGACGGTACAGCAGCACCGGACGGTTCGCCCGGGCGCGCTCCCGGCTGATCAGGTCGGAGGCCGGCTGGCCGGAGGGGAAGACGACGTCGTATCCCTCGTAGTCCTGCTTGGCGATCTCACGCGAGCCCATGTTGGTGATGTGCACGCGGAAGCCGTGCTTCATGAGCAGCCGCTCGACCACGGGGTCCTGGAAGAAGTCCCTCTTCGAGGCCATCTTGGCCTCTATGGTGACCACCTGCCGCAGCGGCAACAGCAGGTTCCCGGAGGCCACGAGCAGGACCAGCCCGACGACCGGGACGGGCAGCGCCGACGCCAGCACTCTGCGCAGGCGTCGGCGCGGGGGTCTGGTGACGGTTAATCGCGGCTCTTCGGTAGCGGGTCTGTTCGCGGGCACCTGCGTCTCCCCCCGTGACACCTGCGTTCGCCCCCGTGGGCCCGGGCCAGGATCGTCGGTGATGCCGGTGTACCCCGAACGTCCTTTTGCGGAACGTCAGTTGAACGTAGGAAAAGGCGCACGTTTCGCGGTTCGCGTTCCGTGAGCCGGTCGGTTACCGGTTCAGTCTCGGCAGGCTGTGTCGAGGACCGTGGCGACCCGGTTGAGTACGTCGAGGGGCGGGGTGTAGGGGACGCGCAGGTGGTGGGTGAGAGTCGCGTCGGCCGCGAAGCGCGGGCCGGGGGCGAGTTCGACTCCGCTCTTGCCGACTCGCTCGACGATCGTGTCGGCGGGAGTGGCGGTGAGGTGCAGCCACAGCGCGAGTCCGCCGGGTGGAACGGTGAAGTGCCAACGGTTGTCGTCGGCGAGCAGCTTGCCGAGGTGGTCGCGCTGTCTCCGGAGTTCGCCGCGCCGTCGATGGAGCACTGGTTCCAGGTCGCCCAGGAGTTCGGCGGCGATGAGCTGTTGCATGGGGGGTGCGGACAGTGGGCCTGCGAGGGGGTGGCTCTGCAGGCTGCTGATGAGTGGGGTCGTCGCTCGGATCCAGCCGATGCGCAGGCCGGCCCATATCGCCTTACTGGTCGAACCGATCAGCACGGCACCGCGGATCCGAGGCGCGGGCTCCGGCCGGTCGCGCAGGTCGAGGTCGCGCATGGTCTCGTCAGCGACGATGGTCACCTGGCTCCGAGCGGCCAGGTCGGCGACGGTTCGACGGATGTGCTGCGGCATGAGCGCACCGGTGGGGTTGTGGAAGTCGGGGACCAGATAGGCGAGATGGCCTCGGGCAGCGGTGAAGGCGGCCTTGAGCTGGTCGAGGTCCCAGCCGTCGGTGGTGACCCTCGAGCCGACCAGCCTCGTTCCCGGACCGCGCAGTACCCGCAGCGCATCGAAGAACGTGGGGATCTCCACGGCGGCTACGCGGGGTTTGAAGTGTGCGGTGAGCAGGGTCAGCGCGGCGCGTGCCCCGCTGGTGACGAGGATTTGCTCGGGCCGGGTGGGCAGACCCTCACGGCTGTACCGTGCGGCGATCAAGGCACGCAGCTCGGGAAGACCGGGTCCGGGTTCGCCGTGCTCGGCCAGCAGCGGGGCCGCTCGTTCCACGGCTCGCCGGGTCGCTGCCAGGTAGGCCTCCTGCGGTGCGGCGGGCACTGCCCTGCGCAGGTCGGTGACGGAGCCGGTTTCACCGGTCGCCGAGATGGGGGCGATGCGTTCCGCGGCGGCCGGGGGCAGCCGTACCGTGCTGGCGCTGCCGTGCCGGGTGCGGACCCATCCGCTGTCACGCAATCGGTCCAGCGCGGCCGTCACCGTGCCGCGGCTCACCCCGAGAGCGGTGGCGAGGCGGCGTTCGGCGGGCAGCTCGCTGCCAGTGCGTACGCGGCCGTCGAGGACCGCTTCCCGGACTGCTTGGGCCAGCGCCGCGCTCAGTGGCGCATCGGGCGTTCGCCAGGGCCCCAAGGCCCGCACCAGCTGCTCGTCCCCTATCCGCACCGGTCCAGTTTCCCACGATTGGACCATGCCCTCCGGCCCGCCGCCTGCCTACCGTCGTCGTCAGCCGAGACGAACCGAGACGAACGGAGACAACGTGTACCCGCAACTCGCCGCAGACCGAAATGAGCTGCCGAGGCTGCTGGAAGCCGTCCAGCAGCACGCCGCCGCCCTTCTTGCGGACCTGGACGAGCGGGACGTCGTCCCTTCGGTGCCGGTCCCGCCACCCACACCGCTGCCCGCGCAGGGCGTGGGTCTGGAGGCGACGCTCGCGGAGTTCGCCGCCCGCTGGGAACCGACACTGTCGGCGAGTGCGGGGCCGCGCTACCTCGGGTTCGTCACGGGAGGCGTGACGCCGGCGGCGTTGGCCGGCGACTGGATGACCGCGACCTGGGACCAGAACTCCTTCTCCTCACTGGATGGAGCAGGACAGCACCTGGAGCGTGAGTCGATCGCCTGGCTGCGCGGCCTGTTCGGGCTGTCCGGCCACCATCACGGAACGTTCGTCAGCGGTGCCACCATGTCCAACACCATCGGCCTTGCCACAGCCCGGGAATGGCTCGGGGAGCGCAGGGGCGTGTCACCTGCCGAGGACGGCGTGGGCGGTCTCGGGGCGGTACGGGTGCTGTCGGGGGCCGCGCATTCGAGCGTGTCCAAGGGGCTGTCGATTCTCGGTCTGGGGCGCACGGCCCTGATCCAGGTGGACACTCTCCCCCGCCGGGAAGCCGTCGATCCGGCCGCTCTTGAGCGTGCGTTGCAGGAGCACGAGGCCGATGGGCCATGCGTGGTCGTCGCCAGTGCGGGCACCGTCAACACCGCTGACTTCGATGATCTGCGCGCCATCGGCGCGTTGCGTGAGCGCTACGGCTTCTGGCTGCACGTGGACGCCGCCTTCGGCGCCTTCGCGGCCCTGTGCCCGGGCTACTCGCACCTGGTCGACGGCCTCGATCTGGCCGACTCGATCTGCGTCGACCTGCACAAGTGGCTGAATGTGCCGTACGACAGCGCGGTGCAGTTCACCCGCCGACGTGATCTGCAGACAGCCGTCTTCCAGAATTCGGCCGCCTACCTCGGCCCTCTCGGCGACACCCCTGACACGGCCCACCTCACCCCGGAGAACTCCCACCGTCTGCGGGCCGTCGCGGCCTGGTTCACCCTGCGCGCGTACGGGCGCGACGGCCACCGAGAAATCGTCGAACGCTGCATCGCCTGTGCACACACCCTGGGCGACGCCATCGACAGCACGCCGGAGCTTCGGCTCCTGGCACCGGTCCGCCTGAACGTCGTCTGCTTCACCCTTGCGGAAGACCCCACCGCCGAACGCCTGGCCGCACTCACCGGTCAACTCTCCGACGAGGTCTTCCTCACCCCAACCGTGCTGGACGGTGTGCCCGCACTGCGGGCCGCGTTCAGCAACTGGCGCACCACCGAGAATGACACCCGACGGGTCGTCACCACGCTGCAAGGCGCGCTTCACAAACTGTGACCGTCGGGGATCGCGTTTCCGCACACGCAGTGACACCGCGTCGGCCGCCTGAGGTCCTCGGGCGGCGCGCCCCACCCGGCCCGCGCCGAGAGCGACCACCACGGCGTCTTGACAACCCCGGAACCACGAGAAAGGCTGTTGCGCATAGAGAGTCCGGTTGCTTAATCAGAAACTGGAGCCTGCTCGTGGCCATCTCCGTCTTCGACCTCTTCTCCATCGGCATAGGTCCGTCCAGTTCGCACACCGTCGGCCCCATGCGGGCCGCCGGCCTGTTCGTCGGACGCCTGGAGAAGGAAGGCCTACTCCCCCGGACCGCAGCGGTGCGGGCCGAGCTCTTCGGCTCCCTCGGCGCCACCGGCCACGGCCACGGCAGCCCCAAGGCGGTCCTGCTCGGCCTGGAGGGCAATGAGCCGCACACGGTGGACGTCGCCGAGGCCGGCCGGGACGTCGAGCGGATCGCGTCGACGGGCCGGCTGCGGCTGCTGGGCCGCGTCCTCGGCGACGCCCATGAGATCCGCTTCGACACGGACAGCCAGCTGGTCCTGCACCGCCGCCGTTCCCTGCCGTACCACGCCAACGGCATGACGCTGTTCGCATACGACTCCGAGGGGACGCCGCTGCTGGAGAGGACGTACTACTCGGTCGGCGGCGGGTTCGTCGTCGACGAGGACGCGGCCGGCGCGGACCGGGTCAAGCTGGACGACACCGTGCTCAAGTACCCCTTCACCAGCGGTGACGAGCTGCTCCGGCTCACCCGGGAGACAGGGCTGTCGATCTCGGCGCTGATGCTGGAGAACGAGCGGGCCTGGCGCACCGAGGAGGAGATCCGTACGGGCCTGCTGGAGATCTGGCGGGTGATGCGGGAGTGCGTGGCACAGGGACTGGCCTGTGAGGGAGTTCTGCCGGGCGGGCTCAGGGTCCGCCGCCGGGCCACCGCCGTGGCCAAGGCGCTGCGCGCCGACGGCGATCCGGCGGGGCGGGCGCTGGAGTGGGTGACCCTCTACGCCATGGCGGTCAACGAGGAGAACGCAGCCGGCGGCCGTGTGGTCACCGCCCCGACCAACGGGGCCGCCGGCATCATCCCGGCCGTCCTGCACTACTACGCCAACTTCGTCCACGGAGCCGACGACGACGCCGTCGTCCGCTTCCTGCTGGCGGCCGGTGCCATCGGCCTGCTGTTCAAGGAGAACGCCTCCATCTCCGGCGCTGAGGTCGGATGTCAGGGCGAGGTCGGCGCCGCCTGCTCCATGGCCGCGGGCGGCCTCGCGGAGGTCCTCGGCGGTTCTCCGGAACAGGTGGAGAACGCCGCCGAGATCGGCATGGAACACAATCTGGGCCTGACGTGCGACCCGGTCGGCGGCCTGGTGCAGATCCCCTGTATCGAACGCAACGGCATGGCGGCGGTCAAGGCCGTCACCGCGGCGCGCATGGCATTGCGGGGCGACGGCCGCCACCACGTCTCCCTGGACAAGGTCATCAAGACCATGAAGGAGACGGGCGCCGACATGAAGGTCAAGTACAAGGAGACGGCACGCGGCGGGCTCGCGGTCAACGTCATCGAGTGCTGACGACGCAGCGGCCGGGTCTGGGAGTTCGCGCGGGAGACTGACCGGCAGGCCGGGTCAGTGCGCCCGTTCCAGCCGGACCACGATGGACTTGGATGTCGGCGTGTTGCTGACCTCCGCGGTGGAGTCCAGCGGAACGAGCACATTGGTCTCGGGGAAGTAGGCGGCGCAGCAGCCTCGCGGGGTGGGGTAGCCGACCGTCCGGAAGGAAGGTGCCCGGCGCTCGACCCCGTCGGCGAACTCACTGACGATGTCGATCATTTCGCCGTCCGCCAGGCCCTGTTCGGCGAGATCGTCCGGGTGAACGAAGAGCACCCTGCGACCCTGGTGGATGCCGCGGTAGCGGTCGTCCAGGCCGTAGATGGTGGTGTTGTACTGGTCGTGCGAACGGATCGTCTGAAGGAGCAGCCGCCCCCGAGGGACGCGCAGCACCCGAAGAGCGTTGACGGTGAAGTTGGCCAGTCCCGTCCTGGTGGGGAAGCGCCTCTCGTCGCGTGGCGGGTGGGGCAGGGCGAAGCCGCCCGGCCCGCGCACCCGGGCGTTGAAGTCCTCAAAACCGGGAATCACCCGGGCGATCCTGTCCCGGATCCGGTCGTAGTCCGCCTCGAAGTCTGACCAGGGCACCTGCGGACCGCCGCTTCCGAGGGCCGCGTTCGCCATTCGGCAGATGATCGCGACCTCGCTCAGCAGGCTGTCGGAGGCGGGTGCCAGCCGGCCACGCGAGAGGTGCACCATGCCCATGGAGTCCTCCACCGTCACCCGTTGCTCTCCGTCGGGCCGCAGGTCGGCTTCGGTGCGGCCCAGGCAGGGCAGGATGAGCGCCTGCCGGCCGGCCACGGCGTGGGACCGGTTGAGTTTGGTGGAGATCTGCACCGTGAGCTCGCAGTCGCGCAGAGCGTGCTCGGTGAGTTCGGTGTCGGGAGCGGCGGAGACGAAGTTACCGCCGAGCGCGACGAAGACCCGGACCTGTCCGTCCCGCATGGCCCGGATGGTCTCCACCGCGTCATGGCCGTGGTGGTGCGGGGGCACGAACCCGAACTCCGCGCCGAGCGCGTCGAGGAAGGCGGCGTCCGGCTTTTCGTAGATGCCCATGGTCCGGTCACCCTGGACGTTGGAGTGGCCGCGCACGGGGCAGAGTCCGGCGCCGGGGCGTCCGATGTTGCCGCGCAGCAGCAGGAAGTTGACCACCTCACGGATGGTCGGCACCGAGTGGCGGTGCTGGGTGAGTCCCATCGCCCAGCACACGACGGTCTTCCTGGCCGCCAGTACCTCCTCGAACGCCTCCCGGATCTCCTGCGCCGACAGGCCGGTGGCCTCCAGGACGTCGTCCCAGGACGTCTTGCGGGCCTGGTCGGCGAACTCCTCGAAGCCATGGGTGTGCCCGGCGATGAAGTCATGGTCGAGGACCGTGCCGGGAGCGTCGTCCTCCGCTTCCAGGAGCATGCGGTTGAAGGCCTGGAAGAGGGCCTGGTCGCCGCCGAGCCGGATCTGCAGGAACCGGTCGGTGAGTCGGGTGCCGCCCCCCAGTACGCCGGAGGGCCGCTGGGGGTTCTTGAAGCGCAGCAGGCCTGCCTCGGGAAGGGGGTTGACCGAGATGATCCTGGCCCCCTTGTCCTTGGCGGTCTCGAGCGCCGAGAGCATCCGGGGGTGGTTGGTGCCCGGGTTCTGCCCCACGACGAGGATCAGGTCGGCCTCGTACAGGTCTTCCAGCCGGACGCTGCCCTTGCCGATGCCGATGGTCTCGGTCAGGGCGGAACCGCTCGACTCGTGGCACATGTTGGAGCAGTCCGGCAGGTTGTTGGTGCCGAGGAGCCGGACGAACAGCTGGTAGACGAAGGCGGCCTCGTTGCTCGCCCGGCCCGAAGTGTAGAAGGCGGCTTGGTCCGGTGAGTCGAGTGCGCGCAGCTGCCGGGCGATCACGGCGAACGCCTCGTCCCAGGAGACCGGCCGGTAGTGGTCGCCGCCGGCGGGGCGGTACATGGGGTGGGTGAGGCGGCCCTGCTGGCCGAGCCAGTAGTCGCTGCGTCCGGCCAGTTCCTCCAGGGTGTGCTCGGCGAAGAAGCCCGGCCCGACCCGGCGCAGCGTGGCCTCCTCGGCCACCGCCTTGGCGCCGTTCTCGCAGAACTCGGCGCGGTGCCGGTGCTCGGGCTCGGGCCAGGCGCACCCCGGGCAGTCGAAGCCCGACTTCTGGTTGACGCTCAGCAGCGTCAGCAGACTGCGGCGGGCCCCCATCTGCGCGTGTGCGTGGCGCAGCGAGGACGTGACCGCGGGAAGGCCCGCGGCGTGGTCCTTCGGCGTGCCCACCCGCAGACGGGAGTCGCCGGGGTCCTCGCCAGGTGCCTTGCGGGCCATCGCCTAGTGCTCCGCGAGGTCGGCGCGGATGCCGATGCGGTCCTGGACCCAGTCGTGGAACTCGGCGATGTGGTGCTCGCTGGGCACCAGGACGCCGCCCTTGGCGTACAGGCGGGAACTCATCGCTGGCTGGCAGCGCTCACAGGCGTCGAAGTCCTGCCGGTTGACGCGGTCGAACAGCTCCACCGACCGGCTGACGTCCCGGCCGCTCTCCACCACGCCCTTCAGGTACAGCCAGTCGCACTCAACGATCGTGCGGTCCACCGCCACCGGGAACATCCGGTGGAAGATCACATGGTCCGGGACGAGGTTGATGAACACCTGCGGGCGCACCGTGATCGCGTAGTACCGGCGGTCCTGTTCCTCGGTGACGCCCGGAATGCGGTCCAGACCCTCCGTGCCGTCGACGGTGAAGCCCTGGACCTCCGAGCCGAACTCGGCGCCGTGTCCCACGTAGTACTGCGCCGCGTAGCCGTCGGCGAATTCCGGCAGGACCTCGGTCAGCTCGGGGTGGATGGTCGCGCAGTGGTAGCACTCCATGAAGTTCTCGATGATCAGCTTCCAGTTGGCCTTGACGTCGTAGACGATCCGCCTGCCGATCTCCAGGGTCTCGACGTCGTACCGTTCGACGGACTCCACGTCGCCCAGGCGCGCCACCACGTCCGCGATCACCGACTCCTCGAACGACGGCGGGTTCTCGGCCAGGCACACCCACACATAGCCGAGCCACTCGCGTACCGCCACGCTCGCCAGTCCGTACTCCGTCCGGCCGATGTCCGGCATCTTGGTGAGGTTGGGGGCCGCGACGAGTTTGCCGTTGAGGTCGTACGTCCAGGCGTGGTACGGGCACTGGAAGGCCCGCTTCACCTCGCCGGACTCCTGCGTGCACAGCTTCGCGCCCCGGTGCCGGCACACATTGAAGAAGGCCTTGACGGAGCCGTCCCGCGAGCGGGTCAGCAGCACGCTCTCCCGTCCGACGTCCACGGTCCGGAACGCACCCGGCTTCGCCAGTTCCGACGAGCGTGCCGCGCAGAACCACATCGACTCGAAGATGTGCTCCTGCTCCAGGCGGAAGATCTCCGGGTCCGTGTAGTGGTCTCCGGGGAGGGTCGCGATCAGGCTCTCCGGCAGGCCGGTCGTAGTCATGGTTCACCTCGAAGTGAAGCGCCCCTGGCGGGCGGACGGTTGCCTCATGCGCAACGAGATTCTTGCTACGCAACTCACAGTGCAGTCCGCCCGGACCACTGTCAAGCCCTTGACCACAGGCCGTCACAGCCAGGACCATGTTGCGTATCAGTCCGACCGTTGCGTATTGCGCACCCCCTCAGGGAGGGCTCAATGTCTCTTGGACCCACGACCGGCCGCGAGTTCGTCCTCACCCTGTCGTGCCCCGACCGCTCGGGCCTCGTCCACGCGGTCACCGGCTTCCTGGTCCGGCACTCCGGAAACATCCAGGAGAGCCAGCAGTTCGACGACCGGCTGCAGGACCTCTTCTTCATGCGGGTCCACTTCGACGTCTCGGACCCGGGCACCTCACTGGAGGCCCTGAAGTCCGGCTTCGCCCCGGTGGCGGAGGCGTACCGAATCTCCTGGCAGCTGTACGACGCGTCGACCCCGACGCGCACCCTGCTCATGGTGTCGAAGTTCGGGCACTGCCTGAACGACCTGCTCTTCCGCCGGCGCACCGGCTCGCTGAACATCGAGGTGCCGGCGATCGTCTCCAACCACCGGGACTTCGAGCCGCTCGCCGAGAGCTACGGGATCCCGTTCCACCACGTGCCGGTGACCCGGGAGAGGAAGCCCGAGGCGGAGGCCCGGCTGCTGGAGCTCGTCGACGAGCTGGACATCGACCTCGTGGTCCTCGCCCGCTACATGCAGATCCTGTCGAACGACCTGTGCAAGCAGCTCGAAGGCCGGGCGATCAACATCCACCACTCGTTCCTGCCGAGCTTCAAGGGCGCCCGGCCCTATCTCCAGGCGCACGAGCGCGGCGTCAAGCTCGTCGGGGCGACGGCCCACTACGTCACCCCGGACCTCGACGAGGGGCCCATCATCGAGCAGGACGTCATCCGTGTGAACCACTCCCAGGGTCCCGACAGCATGGTCGCCCTGGGGCGCGACGTGGAGGCGCAGGTCCTGGCGCGGGCGGTGGAATGGCACAGCCAGAGCCGCGTCATGGTCAACGGCAACCGTACGGTCGTCTTCCGCTGACGAAAATGACCTCCGCCCCCTCACACCTGTTGACCAATTCGCCTAGAGTCTCGCCATGAGCAACTTCGGCGCCGAGCCCGCAAGCGCTCCCCCTGGCGGAGTGCAGTCCGTCGACCGTGCTGTCGCCGTGCTGGAGATCCTCGCCCAGCAGGGCGAGGCGGGCGTGAGTGAAGTGGCCGCGGCGATCGATGTCCACAAGTCCACCGCTTTCCGTCTGCTCGGCGCGCTGGAGGCGCACGGGATGGTCGAGCAGGAGAGCGAACGCGGCAAGTACCGTCTCGGCTTCGGAGTCGTGCGCCTGGCAGGCGCCGTGACGGGCCGCATCGCCGTCACCCGGTACGGGCGGGGAATCTGCGAGCGTCTCGTCGACGACGTGGGCGAGACTCTGAACATCGCCGTGCTCGAGTCCCACCACGCGATCAACCTCTACCAGGTGCGCAGTACGTCGGCCATCGCCGCACAGAACTGGGTGGGACGGCAGACCCCGCTGCACTGCACGTCGAGCGGCAAGATCCTCCTGGCCCACCTCGACCGCGGGGACCGCGACGAGCTCCTCGCCGAGGCGGGCCTGCCCCGTATGACACCGCGCACGGTGACCTCCAGGAAGCAGCTGGAGGCGGACCTGTCCGAAGCCCGTGAGCAGGGCTTCGCGGTGACGCGGGAGGAGTACGAGGAGGGCCTCAACGCCCTGTCCGCGCCGGTGCGTTCGGAGGACGGCGAGGTCGTCGCCGCCCTCAGTGCGTCGGGGCCGGCCTTCCGGCTGACCGAGGAGCGGATACGCGAACTCGCACCGGTGATCGTCGCCGGAGCGGACGAGCTCAGCCTCCGTCTGGGCTACGCGGGCTGAGTCCCGGAAACCCTCCAGCAGCCAGTCCGCCAGGTAGCCGGCGAAGGACGAACGGGCCAGCACCCAGAACCCGCCTGCCGGTTCGTCGCGAGCGACCGGGACGACCTGGGTGCGGCCCAGGGTCGTCCGGGCGCAGCGGCCGGGGCCGAAGACGCGCGGGTGCAGATCCAGCGGGCAGCCGTGGGCCAGCGGGTCGTGGGCAAGAGGACCCCCGACGAGCAGCGCGGTGTGCTGAGCCGGGACATCGACGACGGACACGGGCTCGTCACCCGCGGCCTCACCGATCCGGCTCTCCAGGTCCCGCTGACCGCCCGGCGGGCCCACCACGAGCCACTCGTCGGGGCCGAGCCACAGCGCGGTCAGCTCCCCGGCGCGGACGACGGTGCCGGGTTCGACGGGCAGTCGTCCGCGGACAGGTGAGGGTAGAGCGGGTGCTTGGCTGCCAGGGCCTCGGTGCGGGCGCGCAGGGCGGTCACGTCGGGCTCCGGCTGGAGGGCGAGGGCGATCACTTCCGCGACCTCGGCGAAGTCGTCCTCGGTGAAGCCTCGGGTGGCCAGGGCCGGGGTGCCGATGCGCAGGCCCGAGGTGACCATGGGCGGACGCGGGTCGAAGGGCACGGCGTTGCGGTTGACGGTGATGCCGATCTCATGGAGGAGGTCCTCGGCCTGCCGGCCGTCCAGCTCGGAGTCACGCAGGTCGACCAGGACGAGGTGGACGTCCGTGCCTCCGGTCAGCACCTTCACCCCGGCCGCCGACGCGTCCGCCCGGGTGAGGCGTTCGGCGAGGATGCGGGCGCCGGCGAGGGTGCGGGCCTGGCGTTCGGCGAACTCCGGTGACGCGGCGACCTTGAACGACACCGCCTTCGCGGCGATGACGTGCTCCAGGGGGCCGCCCTGCATGCCGGGGAACACCGCCGAGTTGATCTTCTTCGCGAGCTCGGCCTCGTTGGTGAGGATGACCCCGCCACGTGGACCGCCGAGCGTCTTGTGCGTGGTCGTGGTCGTGACGTGGGCGTGCGGTACGGGGCTGGGGTGCAGTCCCGCCGCCACCAGACCCGCGAAGTGGGCCATGTCGACCATGAGCAGGGCGCCCACCTCGTCGGCGATCCGGCGGAAGGCCGCGAAGTCCAGTTGCCTCGGGTACGCCGACCAGCCGGCGGTGATCATCTTGGGCCGGTGTTCCTTGGCGAGCCGTTCGACCTCGTCCATGTCGACGAGGTGGTCCGTCTCGGAGACGTGGTACGGCACGACGTTGAGCATCTTGCCGCTGTAGTTGATGCGCATGCCGTGCGTGAGGTGCCCGCCGTGCGCGAGGTCGAGGCCGAGGACGGTGTCGCCGGGCCGCAGCAGGGCGAAGAAGACGGCGGTGTTCGCCTGGGCTCCCGAGTGCGGCTGCACATTGGCGAAGCCGGCGCCGAAGAGCGATTTGATCCGCTCGATGGCCAGCCGCTCGGTGACGTCGACGTGCTCGCAGCCGCCGTAATAGCGCCGGCCCGGGTAGCCCTCGGCGTACTTGTTGGTCGCGACCGGGCCCTGCGCCTCCATCACGGCGGAGGGCGCGAAGTTCTCGGAGGCGATCATCTCCAGGGTGGACTGCTGGCGGTGCAGCTCGGCGCGGAGCGCGGCGTGCACCTCGGGGTCCAGCTCTGCCAGGGAGGTGTTGAGCACGTTCATACGGCGTTCGCGTTCCTCTCGGCGGCCTCTACGACATTCGCGAGCAGCATGGCCCGGGTCATGGGGCCCACTCCCCCGGGCATCGGCGCGAGCCACCCGGCGACCTCGGCACAGTCCGGGTGGATGTCACCCACCAGCCCCTGGTCCGTGCGGGTGATGCCGACGTCCAGGACGGCCGCGCCCGGGCGCAGCATGTCCTTGGTGATCAGTCCGGGCGAGCCGGCGGCCGCGACGACGATGTCCGCCTCGCGTACGTGCCAGGCAAGGCCCTTGGTTCCGGTGTGGCAGAGGGTGACGGTGGCGTTCTCCGACCTGCGGGTGAGGAGGAGGCCGATGGGCCGTCCGACGGTGATGCCCCGGCCGATCACGCACACCCGCGCTCCGGCGATCGGCACGTCGTGGCGGCGGAGCAGTTCGACGATGCCGCGCGGGGTGCACGGCAGCGGCGCCTCGACACCGAGGACGAGCCGGCCGAGGTTCACGGGGTGCAGTCCGTCGGCGTCCTTGGCCGGGTCCATGCGCTCCAGTACGGCGTTGGCGTCGAGGTGACGCGGCAGCGGGAGCTGGACGATGTAGCCGGTGCAGGCGGGGTCGGCGTTGAGCTCGTCGATCGTCTCCTCGACCTGCTGCTGCGAGGCGTCGGCGGGCAACTCCCGCCGGATCGAGGCGATCCCGACCTGCGCACAGTCCCGGTGCTTGCCACCGACGTAGGCGCGACTGCCCGGATCGTCGCCGACCAGGACGGTACCCAGTCCCGGCGCCCGGCCTGTGGTCGCCGTCAACTTGGCCACTCGCTCGGCGAGTTCGCGACGGATGGCGGCGGCTGTGGCCTTACCGTCAAGGAGTTGTGCGGTCACCTGAAGTGTTCCTTCCAACGAGCCTGGGCTTGAACGCCCCTAAGGGGCGCGGGGAACTGCGCGACAAGCCACGACGCACCCGCAGACGAAAACTCACCCACGAAGACGGGACATCGCCGGATCGAACAACGGCTCCTCGGCCACAACCGCCTCGACGGACTGATCGAAGTACCCGATGTGCACCACGGTCCCCGGCTCCGCAAGCTCCACCGGCAGCCACGCATACGCAATGCCCTTGCCGATCGTGTATCCGTACGCGGCACTGGTGACATAACCGACCGCACAGTCCCCGTCGAACACCGGCTCCTTGCCCATGACGACGGCCCGGGGATCGTCGATCGTGAGGCAGGTCAACCGGCGCCGCACATCCGCCTTGCGCCGCTCCAACGCCGCCTTCCCGATGAAGTCCTCCTTGTCGAGCTTCACCGCGAAGCCCACCCCGGCCTCGTACGGGTCGTGCTCGTACGTCATGTCCGTACCGAACGAGCGGTAGCCCTTCTCCAGGCGAAGACTGTTGAACGCACCCCGCCCCGCCACGATGCCGCCCAGCGGCTCCGCCGCCCGCCACAGCGTGTCCCACAGCTTCTCGCCGAGGTCCGCGGTGGTGTACAGCTCCCAGCCGAGCTCACCGACGTACGAGAGCCGCATCGCCGTCACCGGCACGGAACCGATGTGGGCGCGCTTGGCTCGGAAGTACTTCAGGCCCGTCGCCGAGAAGTCGGCGTCGGTGAGCGGCTGGAGGACGTCGCGGGCGCGCGGTCCCCACAGGCCGACGCAGCAGGTGCCGGGGGTGCTGTCGCGAACCTGGACCGTGCCGTCGGCGGGGAGGTGCCGGGTGAACCAGTCGAGGTCCAGGTTGCCGTTGGCACCGACCTGGAAGAGGTCGGGGGCCAGCCGGGCGACGGTGATGTCGCTGCGGATGCCGCCGTCGTGGTCGAGGAGCAGGGTGTACGTCACCGAGCCGACGGACTTGGCGACCTTGCCGGTGCACAGCCGCTCCAGGAACTCGCCCGCACCGCGCCCGCTGACCTCCAGTCGCTTGAGGGCCGTCATGTCGTACATCGCGACGGTCTCGCGGGTCCTCTGGGCCTCGGCGCCGACGATGGGCGACCAGTACCGCGCGGCCCAGTCGTTCGGGGTGACGATGGAACGGCCTTCGGCCAAGCCCGCGTTGGCCTCGTACCACTGGGGCCGCTCCCAGCCGTTCGCCTCCAGGAAGAAGGCGCCCAGCTCCTGCTGACGGGTGTGGAACGGGCTGGTGCGGATCGGGCGCGGGTCTCCCGACGGCTGGAGGGGGTGGAGGATGTCGTAGACCTCGACGAAGTTCTGGCAGTCGCGGGCCAGTACGTACTCCGGGGAGAGCTGGTGCGGTTCAAAGCGGTTGACGTCGCACTCGTGCAGGTCGAAAG
The DNA here is from genome assembly GCF_042673825.1 of Streptomyces sp. NPDC057002. Classification (NCBI taxonomy): domain Bacteria; kingdom Bacillati; phylum Actinomycetota; class Actinomycetes; order Kitasatosporales; family Streptomycetaceae; genus Streptomyces; species Streptomyces sp. NPDC057002. The sequence continues at coordinate 914,774 of NZ_JBHURZ010000002.1, read as the reverse complement.
ACGAGCAGTGGCCGTCGACCAGCCACTCGGCCATGGCCCGTCCGACGCCCGCCGAGTGGGTGACCCAGACGGCCTCGGCGACCCAGAAGCCCTTGAGGTCCGGGGATTCGCCGAGCAGCGGCAGGCCGTCGGTGGTGAAGGAGAACAGGCCGTTGATGCCCTCCTCGACCTTGGCGTCCTTCGTCGCGGGGAGCAGTGACTGCGTCTCGGTCCAGGCCTCCTCGAAGTCCTCTTCGGTGAACTTCAGGACCGAGGGCATCTCCTCGGCCTCGTCCACGGAGAGGATGTCGTCGGCGGAGATCGGCATCGGGCGGTGCCCGTAGTAGCCGATGCCCAGACCGTCGAAGCGGTCGCGGTAGTAGAGGTCGGCGTCCTGGTGACGCAGGATCGGGCGGACCGCCTCCTGCGTCTGGCCGGCCAGGGCCGGTACCGGGCCCGTCCAGGCGAGCTGGTGGGCGAGCGGCGTGAGCGGGAGGTTCATGCCGGCCATGCGGGCGATCTTCGGGCCCCAGATGCCGGCGCAGCACACGACGATGTCGGCGGGGATCTCGCCCTGGTCGGTGAGGACTCCGGTCACCTCGCCCTCGGCCCTTGTGACGTCGAGGACTTCGTGGCGGGCGAGGAAGCGCACGCCGCGCTCGCTGGCCCGGCGGATCTGCGCCTCGACGGCGAGGACCGCCTTGGCGAGGCCGTCCGTCGGCACGAGGAGTCCGGCGAGGACCTTGTCCGGGTTGACGAGCGGGTGCTGTTCGACGCACTCCTCGGTGCTCAGCAGCCGGGCCTCGATGCCCCAGGAGGCGAGCCAGCCGTGGCGCCGCTGCAGTTCGGCGACGCGCTCCGGGCTGGTCGCCACCTCCAGGCCGCCGACCTGGAGGAAGCAGGGCTGCCCGTCCACGTCGAGCGAGCAGAACTTCTCGACGGTGTAACGGGCCATCTCGGTCATGGTCTTGGAGGAGTTGGTCTGGAAGACCAGGCCCGGGGCGTGCGACGACGATCCCCCGGTGGCGGGCAGCGGGCCCTGGTCGACCACGGTCACTTCGGTCCAGCCTCGTGCGGAGATCTCGTCGGCGAGCGCCGCCCCCACGACGCCCGCTCCGATGATGACCACCCGGGGTCCCGCCATCGCCGCACCTCCGACGTTGAAAGCGTCCAGTTGCTGTCTGCGCAACAAGGTTCAGGTTGCGCAACTCAATGTGCCCGCCGTGAAGAGGCGTGTCAAGGGGTCCGCGAGGCCGGAAAAGCACCCGGCGGCGACAGGGAGGAATCACCAGAAAACGACGAGGCCCGGCAGGCTGACGACACAGCCTGCCGGGCCTTGCCGGCGGGGTTCACAGGGGCAGTCGTGCGCCTTACTTGATCCAGGCGTCGACCTTGCCGCGGTTGGCCTCGACCCACTTCTTCGCCGCGGCCTCGGGCGCCATCTTGTCCACCGCGATGTACTTGGCCACGGTGTTCTGGTCCTCGTTCGTCCAGGTGAAGTTCTTCACCAGGTCATAGGCCGGACTGCCCGACTTGGCGAACTTCGCGCTGACGATCTTGTCGAGTTCGTACACGGGGTAGTCACATGCGACCTTCTCCGTGTCGGCGTCGCAGCCCTCCTTGTACTCGGGCAGGCTGACCTTCTTCAGCGGCACCTCGGACATGAACCACTGCGGCTCGTAGAAGTAGCCGATCACCCACTGCTTGTTCTTCTCGGCGTTGCGGTAGGCCTGGATGAGCGCGGTCTCACTGCCCGCGTACACCACCTTGAAGTCCAGCTTGAGGTTCTTCACCAGCGCCTCGTCGTTGGTGACGAACGACGGGTCGCCGTCGAGGAGCTGGCCTTTGCCGCCCGACTCCGAGGTCTTGAACTTCGACGCGTACTTGTTGAGGTTCTTCCAGTCGGTGATGTCCGGGTGCGCCTTCGCCAGCCACGGCGGCACGTACCAGCCGATGAGGCCCTTGTTGCCGGTCGGGCCGGCCTCGACGGCCGTCTTCTGATCGGTGATGTACTTCTTCTTCAGGTCGTCGTGGCCCCAGTTCTCCACGACGGCGTCGACCTCGCCGGTGCCGAAGCCCTGCCAGGCGATCTCCTCCTTGAGGTCCTTCTGCTCGACCTTGCAGCCGAGGTCGTGCTCGGCGACGTACGCGAGGACCGCCGCGTTCGCCTCGTAGCCGACCCACGGGTTGATCGCGAGATTGAAGGTGCCGCACTTGCCCGAGCCGCCCGACCCGCCCGCGCTGTCGTCACCTACCTTCGCGCCGCCGCAGGCCGTGAGAGTGAGGCCCAGGACGGCCAGACCGGCGGCGCCGGCTCTCCAGTGTCGTGCCATGGTGTGATGCTCCTTATGCCCCGGCGCGGCGAGCCGCTGCCTGAGTGATCCGGTCGAACATGACGCCGAGCAGGACGATGGCGAGCCCTGCCGCGAGTCCCTTGCCGTACAGCTGGCCCTGCGAGAACCCGGCCACGACGTCGTAGCCGAGGGCCCCCGCTCCCACCAGGCCGCCCACGACGACCATCGACAGCACGTAGATCAGGCCCTGGTTGGTCGCGAGGGTCAGGGCTCCGCGTGACATCGGCAGTTGAACCTTGGTGATGATCTGCCAGGTGTTGCACCCGGTGGACATCGCCGCTTCGACGGTGGTCTCGGGCACGGCTCGCACCCCGTCAGCGATGATCTTGATGGCGACCGGCGCCGCGTAGACGATCGCCGCGACGATGGCCGTGAACCGTGTCGCGCCGAACAGCGCGAGGAACGGCACGAGATAGACGAACGGCGGCATGACCTGCGCCGCGTCCAGGGAGGGCCTGAGCAGCCGGTCGACGAGCGCGCTGCGTCCCATCCACACGCCGAGGACCACGCCGAGCAGCATCACCAGTACCGTCGCCACGGCGGTGGACGCCAGCGTCGTCATGGCGTCCGACCACACGCCGGTCGCCACGAGAAGGCCCACGCAGACGGCGGCGGTGGCCCCGGCACGCCATCCGCCGAGCACCGCGCCGAGCCCGACGAGGGCGGCGCCGACGAGCCACCAAGGGGAGTCGGTCAGCAGCGTCTGGAACGGATTGAGCAGGCCGTTGGTGAGGGCGTCGCGAAACGCGTTGGTCAGGCCCGACAGGTTGTCCTGGGCCCAGGTGGTCACATCGGCCGCCGTCTTGGCGATGCTGCTGCCGATGCCGCCCTCGCCGGGGAACTCGGCCGCCCACAGGTACGTGTGCGACAGGTACACGAGCACTGCCGCCATCATCGCGCCGGCCGCGAGCAGGTGCCGCCGCCACTTGAGGAAGGGACTGTCCGAGCCCCTGGCCGTCTCGGCTCGTCCGCTCGCCGCGGTGGTGACCCGGTCCAGCACGATGGCCATGACGACGATGGCCAGACCGGCGTTGAAGGCCGTGCCGACGTCCAGCGACTGGAGGGCCTGGACGACGGTCTTGCCGAGGCCGGGCGCGTCGATCAGGGCCGCGATGGTCACCATCGCCAGGGCTGCCATGATGGTCTGGTTGACGCCCATCACCACCGTCCGCCTGGACATCGGCAGCAGCACCTTGAGCAGAGCCTGCCGCCGCGTCGCGCCCATCGAGTCCGCCGCCTCGACCGTGGTCTGCGGTACGGAGCGGATGGCGTGCGCGGTGATGCGGATCGCCGGTGGTGCCGCGTAGATCGCGGTGGCGATCGTCGCGGATGCCGGGCCGATGAGGAAGAACAGGGTCAGAGGCGCCAGGTAGACGAAGGTCGGCATCGTCTGCATGAAGTCAAGGAACGGCGTCACGACCCGGTTGAACCGGTCCGACAGTCCGGCCCACACCCCCAGGGGGATCGCGAACAGCAGCGCCACGCACACAGCGGAGACGGTGAGCGCCAGGGTGTCCATGCTCTCCTGCCACAGGCCCTGAAGGCCCAGGAACGTGAAGCCGGCCACCGTGAGCAGCGCGACCCGCCAGTTGCCCGCGGCCCAGGAGACGTAGCCGGCGATGCCGACGACACCGAGCCAGCCGATCTGAGGAACCGGGCGGCCCGGGGCCGGCTGTGAGATCAGCTCCTGGACGAAGGTCACGAGGGAGTCGATGACCAGGCGGATCTCGTTGAAGAAGTAGAGGAAGAGCGGGTTGGAGTTGCGGTTGGCGCCGATGGAGTCGTTGACGTCGTTGAACCACCGGTGCAGATCGGTCAGGTCGGCCGCGGCGAGGGAGAGTGTCTGCCTGCCGCGCAGCACGGCGAAGAGCACGAACCAGACGAGCAGGATCGCGGCCACGACCACGGAGCGGTTGATCCCGCGCTCGCGCCGGGCCGGCGCGGGTGGCTCCGCGGTCCCGGTCTTCTCCGGTTTCTCCATCGCGACGGTCATCACGCGTCGCCTTCCTGCCCGGCGACGATCGCGAGGATCTCCTCGTCGCCGACGATGCCGAGCAGCTTGCCGTTCTCGACGACCTTGACCGGCTTCTCGGCGGCGAGCACCGCCCGCGTGGCCTCCTTCACCACGACGTCCGGGCCCAGCTCGGGACCGTCCAGGGGGTCGTCGGGCTCCGCCGGGCGCATGATCCACCGCAGGGTCAGCACATCACCGCGCGGCACGTCCCTGACGAAGTCGCGTACGTAGTCGTCGGCGGGGGCGCCGACCAGCTCGTCCCCGGTGCCGCACTGGACCATCCTGCCGTCGCGCATGATGAGGATGCGGTCACCCAGCCGCAGCGCCTCGGAGAGGTCATGGGTGATGAACACCATCGTCTTGCCGACTTCGTGGTGCAGACGGACGACCTCGTTCTGCATGTCCCGGCGGATCAGCGGGTCGAGCGCCGAGAACGGCTCGTCGAAGAGGAGCACGTCCGGGTCGCCGGCCAGGGCGCGGGCGAGACCGACGCGCTGCTGCATTCCGCCGGAGAGCTGGTCGGGGTAGGAGTTCTCGTACCCGGAGAGGCCGACGAGTTCGACGACCTCCAGAGCACGCTTGGTGCGTTCGGCTCTGCTCATGCCGCGGATCTCGAGACCGAACGCCACGTTGTCGACGACCCGGCGGTGCGGCAGCAGCCCGAAGTGCTGGAAGACCATGGAGAACTTGCTGCGCCGCAACTCGCGCAGGCGGCCCGTGTCCGCGTCGCGGATGTTCTCGCCCTCGAAGAGGATCTCGCCGGCGGTGGGTTCGATGAGCCGGGTCAGACACCGGACCAGGGTGGACTTGCCGGAGCCGGACAGGCCCATGACGACGAAGACCTCGCCGGGGGCGACCTCGAAGTGCACGTCGCGCACGGCGGCGGTGCATCCGGTGCGGTCCATCAGTTCGCGGCGGGTGAGGCCGCGCAGTTCCTCGGAGCCCGGTACCTGGTCCGCTTTGGGTCCGAACACCTTCCACAGCTCGCGCACGGAGATGACCGGCGTGGGAGCCGCGTCCTGGGGGGTGTCGCGCCGCCGCGGCGCCTCGGTCGTTGCTGGGGTCATGTTCGACCTCTTTCGGCGTTCAGCCGCGGAACCAGTGCTGCGGCCGGGGTTGGATGTTCTGCCAGATGTGTTTGGGCTCCCGGTACTCGTCGAGGCCGGTCGGTCCGAGCTCCCGGCCCACGCCGGAGTGCCCGAACCCACCCCATTCCGCTTGGGGTACATAGGGGTGGTAGTCGTTGATCCACACCGTGCCGTGGCGGAGCCGGCGGGCGACCCGCTGGGCCTTCCCCGCGTCCTGTGTCCAGACGGCGCCGGCGAGTCCGTACTCGGTGTCGTTGGCGATGCGCACCGCGTCGTCCTCGTCGGTGAAGCGCTCCACGGTGAGCACGGGCCCGAAGGACTCCTCGTGCACGACGCGCATGTCCTGACGGCACTCGTCGAGCACGGTGGGCGGGTAGTAGTGGCCGTCGGCCAGGGCCGGGTCATCGGGGCGTACGCCGCCGCAGCGCAGGACGGCGCCTTCGGCGAGTCCGGCGGCGACGTACTCCTCGACCTTCGTCAGGTGCTGTGCGGAGATCAGCGGGCCGGTGTCGGCCTGCGGATCGAAGGGGCCGCCCAGGCGGATCCGCCGGGCACGGCGGACCACCTCGTCGACGAACCGGTCGTGCAGCGTGTCCTGGACGATCAGCCGGGCACCGGCGGAGCAGACCTGCCCGGAATGCAGAAAGACGGCCGTGAGAGCGAAGTCCACGGCCGTCTCGAAGTCGGCGTCGGCGAAGACGACATTGGGGTTCTTGCCGCCGAGTTCCAGGGCGACCTTCTTCACGGTCGCGGCGGCCGTGGCCATGATGCGTCTGCCCGTGTCCAGGCCGCCGGTGAAGGAGACCATGTCGACGGCGGGGTGTTCGGTGAGCGGTGCGCCCACCTCGGGCCCGGCCCCCAGGACGAGGTTGGCGGCTCCGTCCGGAAGCCCGGCCTCCTCGAGTGCCCTCAGGAGCAGGATCGAGGTGGAGGGAGTGAGTTCGCTGGGCTTGAGGACGATCGTGTTGCCCGCGAGGAGGGCGGGGGCGACCTTCCAACCGGCCTGAAGCAGCGGGTAGTTCCAGGGAGTGATCAGCCCGCAGACACCGATCGGTTCGTACACGACGCGGCTGACCGCGTCGTCGCGGCCGGTGTCGATGACACGGCCGGCGTCGGTGCCGCCGAGCCCTCCGTAGTAGCGGAGGCAGGAGACGACGTCGGCGATGTCGTACTCGCTCTCCACGAGCCGTTTGCCGGTGTCCAGTGATTCGGCGCGGGCGAACGCGTGGGCGTCGCGTTCGAGGATGTCGGCGGTGCGCAGGAGGAGCGCGCCGCGCTCGCGCTCGGGGGTGCGCGGCCAGGGCCCCTCGTCGAAGGCCCGGCGGGCTGCGGCGATGGCCGCCTCGGCGTCGGGGCGTGTGCCTTCGGACACGGTCACGGACAGGGTGCCGTCGGCTGGACAGCGGATGTCCCGGTGGCCGCCGGCCGCGGGATCCCGCCACTTTCCGTCCACGTACAGGTCTGCCACGTCGGGAGCCCTTCGAGGGAATCGCGTTGCGCATCACGCACCGTATTGCTTGTGGTGGAACACTCTGCGGAAGGCGGGAACCCACGTCAAGGGGTCGGCCGATGACGGTTCTGCCAAGGAGGCAGCCCGGAGAACACGACGCCCGCAGGCCCGGAACACCTTGTTTCCGGGCCGATCGGCTCTATGAAAACTGCAGGTTACGCGCCTGCGTCGCGGTAGCGATAGTACGTGGCGGCAGACGGCGGCAGCGGCTCCTTGCCGAGGATGAGGTCGGCCGCCTTCTCCGCCATCATCATCACCGGCGCGTAGATGTTGCCGTTGGTGATGTAGGGCATCACGGACGCGTCGACGACCCGCAGACCCTCCACACCGTGCACGCGCATGCTGGCGGGATCGACGACCGCCATCTCGTCGGTGCCCATCTTGCAGGTGCATGACGGATGCAGCGCGGTCTCGCCGTCCTTGGCGACCCAGGCGAGGATCTCCTCGTCGGTCTCGACGGACGGTCCGGGCGAGATCTCCCCGGCGTTGTACGGGGCCATGGCGGGCTGGTTGAGCAGCTTGCGGGCGACCCTGACGGCCTCGACCCACTCGCGGCGATCCTGCTCGGTGGACAGGTAGTTGAAGCGCAGCGCCGGGTGCTCGGCCGGGTCCTTGCTCTTGATCTTCACCGAGCCGATGGCGTCGGAGTACATGGGTCCGACGTGTACCTGGTAGCCGTGTCCGCCCGCGGGCACGGAGCCGTCGTAGCGGACCGCGACGGGCAGGAAGTGGAACATCAGATTGGGGTAGTCCACGTTCTCGTTGCCACGGACGAAGCCGCCCGCTTCGAAGTGGTTGGTCGCGGCGGGACCCGTGCGGAAGAGCCACTGGAGGCCGATGAAGGGTGCGCGCCACTTCGCTAGGTGCGGCTGCATGGAGACGGGCTGCTTGCAGGCGTACTGGATGTACACCTCCAGGTGATCCTGGAGGTTCTCGCCGACACCCGGCAGATCGTGTACGACGTCGACGCCGAGCGCGCGCAGCTCCTCGGCGTTGCCGACGCCGGAGAGCTGGAGCAGCTGCGGGGAGTTGATCGCGCCTCCGCACAGGATGACCTCGCCGGCACGCACCTGCCGGGGTCTGCCACGGCCGTGCCGGTACTCGACACCGACGGCCCGCTTGCCCTCGAAGAGGACGCGGGTGACCAGGGCGCGCGTCGTGACGGTGAGGTTGGGCCGCTTCCGCACGGGCTTGAGGTACGCCTTCGCGGCCGACAGACGGCGTCCGCGGTGGACATTGCGATCGAACCTGGCGAAACCTTCCTGCCGGTAGCCGTTCACGTCGCTGGTGGGAGCGTGGCCCGCCTCCTCGGTGGCTTTGAGGAAGCCCTCGAAGAGCGGGCTCGTCCCGGGGCCGCGTTCGAGGACGAGGGGGCCGTCGTGCCCGCGGAACTCGTCGTCCGGGTCGGCGGCAAGACAGTTCTCCATCCGCCGGAAGTACGGCAGGCAGTGCGCGTAGTCCCAGGTCTCCATGCCGGGGTCGGCCGCCCAGCGCTCGTAGTCCATGGGGTTGCCACGCTGGAAGATCATGCCGTTGATGCTGCTGGAACCGCCCAGCACCTTGCCTCGGGCGTGGTAGACGCGCCGGCCGCCCATGTGGGGCTCGGGTTCGGACTCGTACTTCCAGTCGTAGAAGCGGCTGCCGATCGGGTAAGTCAGCGCCGCGGGCATGTGGATGAAGACGTCCCAGGGATAGTCGGGCCTGCCCGCCTCCAGGACCAGCACCCGGTTGCCGGGGTCCGCGGAGAGCCGGTTGGCCAGTGCGCTGCCGGCCGATCCACCACCGACGATGACGAAGTCGTACTGCAAGTGAGCCATGGGGCCTCGTCTCGCTCGTGCCGTAGAGAATGCGCGGCATGCTAGCGCCGGTATCTCTATGCGCACCAGGTTGCGAACAGCGCAACTTGCGAAGTTCTGTGCCAAGCCTGTGACCTGCACAGTGGCGGCTATGTTTATCGCCCGTATAGTTGCGTTGTGAGCAACTACCATCCAGATACCGAAACGACAAGTGCGCCGACCGGTGGGGTGCAGTCCGTCGACCGTGCCATCACCGTGCTGGAGATCCTGGCCCGGCGCGGCGAGGCCGGCGTCAGCGAGGTGGCCGCCGAGATCGATGTCCACAAGTCCACCGCGTTCCGGCTGCTCGGCGCCCTGGAGGTGCGCGGTCTGGTGGAGCAGGCGGGCGAGCGCGGCAAGTACCGCCTCGGTTTCGGCATCGTCCGGCTCGCCGGCGCGGTCACCGGGCGCATCGACATCACTCAGCAGAGCCGCCCGGTCTGCGAGCGCCTGGCCCAGGAGCTCGGCGAGACCGTGAACCTGGCCGTGATGCAGGAGCAGTACGCGATCAACCTGTACCAGGTGCGCGGTCCGGGTGCCATCACGGCGTTCAACTGGGTCGGCCAGCTGACTCCGCTGCACGCCACCTCCAGCGGCAAGATCCTGCTGGCCCACATGCCCGCGAAGGAGCGTGCCACGCTGCTGTCGCAAGCCGGCCTGAAGAAGATGACGCCCCGCACCCTGACCGCGAAGACCAAGCTGGAGAAGAATCTCGCCGAGGCTCTTGAGCGGGGCTACTCCTGGACCCTGGAGGAGTTCGAGGTAGGGCTGCACGCCATGGCCGCTCCGGTCCGCAACCGGGACGGAGAGGTCATCGCGGCGCTCAGTGCCTCCGGACCCGCGTACCGCCTCACCGAGGACCGTATGTACGACCTCGCTCCGGTGCTGGTCAAGGGCGCGGACGAGATCAGCCATCGGATGGGCTACCTGGGCTGAGCCCGCCGCTCCGCCTTCGCCGACCGTCCGAACACCCGGGGGCCGATACCCGCCGGGGACCGCCGCTACCGCGGCCGCCCCATGCCCAGACGCTCCTGGACGAAGGCGTGGAACTCGCCGATGTGATGCTCACTGGGCACGAGAACTCCGCCCTTGGCGTACAGCCGGGAGTTCATCGCGGGCTGACAGCGCTCGCACGCGTCGAAGTCCTGCCGGTTGACGCGGTCGAAGAGCTCCACCGACCGGCTGACGTCCTTTCCGCTCTCGACGACGTGCTTGAGATAGAGCCAGTCGCACTCGACGATCGTGCGATCGGCGGCGACCGGGTACATACGGTGGAAGATCACATGATCGGGCACGAGGTTGATGAACACCTGCGGCCGGACGGTGATCGCGTAATAGCGGCGGTCCTGGTCCTCGGTGACGCCCGGAATGCGGTCGAGGCCTTCTGAGCCGTCGATGGTGAAGCCCTTGACCTCGGAGCCGAACTCCGCGCCGTGTCCCACGTAGTACTGGGCGGCGTACCCGTCGGCGAACTCGGGGAGCACCTCCGTGAGTTCGGGGTGGATCGTCGCACAGTGATAGCACTCCATGAAGTTCTCGACGATGAGTTTCCAGTTCGCCTTGACGTCGTAGACGATCCGTCTGCCGACTTCGAGGTTCTCGATGCCGTAGTGCTCGACCGAGTCCGTGTCGCCGAGGCGCGCGACCACGTCCCGCACGACGTCGTCGAAGGGGGGCGGGTCCTCGGCGAGGCACACCCACACGTAGCCGAGCCACTCCTGCGTGGCCACTGCCGCGAGGCCGTACTCGGTGCGGCCCATGTCCGGCATCTTCGTGAGGTTGGGCGCCGCGACGAGTTTGCCCGTCAGGTCGTACGTCCAGGCGTGGTAGGGGCATTGGAAGGCGCGCTTGACCTCGCCGGTCTCCGCGGTGCAGAGCCTGGCACCGCGGTGCCGGCATACGTTGAAGAAGGCACGTATGGAGTTGTCCCGTGCTCGGGTGATCAGGATGCTCTCGCGGCCCACGTCGACGGTCCGGTAGGCGCCGGGCCCGGCGAGGTCGGCGGAGCGCACGGCGCAGAACCACATCGCCTCGAAGATGTGCTCCTGCTCCTGGGCGAATGTGCCGGGATCCGTGTAGGAGGATCCGGGGAGGGTGGCGATCAGGCTTTCCGGCAGGCCGGTCGAGGTCACACTGCACTCCTCGGGAAACGTCGTCTACGACACGGTCAGGACGGCGTGGCCGCGAGGTGCTTGCGCCAGCGCATGAACAGCCGCGGCTGGTTCATCCCGAGTACGGCGACCGGGTGTCCGGCACGCCGGTAGACGGCCAGGACGTTGCGGTCCTCGGCGGCGCCTTCCTCGATCGTCACGCTGTCGGCGCGGGTCGCGTTGCCCGCGAACTGGATCTTCACGCCGTACTGGTCGGACCAGAAGTACGGCGGCCGGGGTACGCCCGGTTCGGACTCGCCCCAGGACAGCAGCGCGGCCACGGCCGCGTCGGGGCGTTCCCGGGCGCCGGTCCAGTGCTCCACGCGGCGGTGGGTGCCCGAGCGCGGGTCGTACCAGGAAGCGCAGTCGCCGACCGCGACCACTCCGGCCAGGCTGGTACGGCCGTCCGCACCGCACTTGACGCCGTCGCCGAGCTCGACGCCGGATCCTTCCAGCCACTCGACGCAGGGACGGGCCCCGACACCCACGACGACGATGTCGGCGGGGATGCTACGGCCGTCCTCCAGCAGGACGGCGTCGACGCGGCTGTCGCCGCTCAGCCCCTTGACGCCCACGCCGCACAACAGGCGCACACCGTGGTCCGTGTGGAGGGCGGAGACGATGCTGCCCATGGTCGCGCCGAGCGGTGCGGCCAGTGGTGCGGGCGCCGCCTCGACGATGGTCACGTCGAGGCCGAGGGCGTAGGCGGTGGAGGCGACCTCGGCGCCGATGAAGCCGCCGCCGATCACGACCAGGCGTCCGCCCCGGGCCAGTTCGTCCCGCAGGGCGCGGGCGTCGTCCAGTGTGCGCAGGGTGTGCACACCGGCCAGTCCGGCCATGCCGGGCAGGGTCCGGGCGGCGGCGCCGGTGGCAATGACGATGCCGTCGGCCCTCACCTCCCGGCCGTCGGTGAGCCGCACGGCGCGGGGCGTGGTGTCGAGTCCGGCGGCGCGGACTCCGAGCAGCCACTCCGCTCGCAGGTCCTCGTCGTCCGGCTCCAGTGCGAGATCGGCTTCGCCGATTCCACCGGCCAGGAACTCCTTGGACAGGGGCGGCCTGTCGTACGGGCGGTGGAGTTCGTCGCCGATCACGACGAGCCGTCCGTCGTACCCCTGCTTGCGCAACGAGCGCGCCGCCGACAGACCGGCCAGCGACGCGCCCACCACGGCCACCGTCCTCACGCGACGCCCCCGGCGAGCCGGGCGGCGATGCAGGGGGGCAGGTTCGGGGCTGCCGTGGACAGCCGTACGTAGATCATGCCGTCCTCGATGAAGACCTCGTGCGTGCGCACCGGGAGCTTGGCCGGCGGGGCGTCGACGGCTCCGGTCTTGAGGTTGAACTTCGAGGCGTGCAGCGGGCATTCGACCTCGCATCCCTCCAGCCAGCCGTCGGCGAGCGAGGCGTCCTGGTGGGTGCATGTGTCGTCGATGGCGAAGAGTTCGCCGTCGTCGGTGTGGAACACCGAGACCGGCGGGTCGATGTCGAGCCGGTGGGCCTCGCCTCGGGGGAGATCCACGAGACGGCACGCGGGAATCATCATGACACCTCGGGTGCGTATAGCGGAACGGATTGCGGTGAACGCAACGTCAGTTTGGAGGCGCCCGCAAACCCTTGTCAAGAAGTTCAGAGGACGACCGACGGCCATATTTTTCGTTGCGACATACGCAACGTCCTGCGTTATAGGAAACGCAGGTCAGGACGGGGCACCCTTCAGAACCGGGCCTTCGACAGCAGCGCGGCCGCGGGTTCGAGACCCCAGCGGGCGGTCACGCGCACCGCGTCGGCGGTCGCAGTGGCGTCGTGGACGCGCACGCACCGGGGGCCCTGCGCGGCAGCCAGGACCGACACCGCGGAGGTGGCCGCGTCCCTCAGAAGCGCCGGGCGGGGCCGGCCCGTCCGCGGGTCTGCCAGAAGGTGACCCAGAAAGGACTTCCGTGCCGCGCCCACGAGGACCGGCCGGCCGAGCACGGTGAGCCCCCGGAACCGCCGAGCAGGCGCCAGTTGTGCTCGGCGTGCTTGGCGAACCCCGGACCCCGGGTCGAGGACGAGACAGCCGGCGCAGCATCGCCGGATCGGCCGGTCCGCCGGAGACGTCGTTGACGAGGGCGGCGCCGGCCTCGACGGCGGGTGCGGAGATTCAGGGCTGTGACGGCCGGGGTGGGTCGTGTCCACGGGGCGCGCTCGGCACTCGCTCGAAACGAGGAACCGAGCGCGTTCGGCCACCCCGGCCGGGTAGGGCGGCGCTCGTGTCACCAGCCGCGGGCGGCCCACTCCTCCAGGTGCGGGGCTTCCGCCTCGATGGTGGTGGTGTCGCCGTGTCCGGTGTGGACCACCGTCGCGCCGGGGAGCGTCAGCAGCCGGTCACCGATCGAGGTGATGATCGTGCCGAAGTCGCTGTACGAGCGCCCGGTCGCGCCGGGGCCGCCCGCGAACAGGGTGTCGCCGCTGAACAGTGCGCCCAGGTCGGGCGCGTACAGGCACACGGCCCCGGGCGCGTGTCCGGGCGTGTGGAGGACGCGCAGTCCGATCCCCGCCACGACGATCTCGTCGCCGTCGGTGAGCGGGCGGTCGGGCCGCCGGCTCGGGTGGACCGTCTTCCACAGCACCTGGTCGTCGGGGTGCAGCAGGACGGGTGCGCCGGTGGCGAGAGCGACATCCGGCGCCGCGCGCACATGGTCGTCGTGGGCGTGGGTGCACACGACGGCCGACAGACGCCGGTCACCGACGGCCTCCAGGACGGCGTCGGAATCGTGTGCCGCGTCGATGACGACCACCTCGTCGTCGTCACCGACGATCCAGACGTTGTTGTCGACGTCCCAGGTACCGCCGTCGAGGCTGAAGGTGCCGCTCGTGACGAGGTGTTCGATGCGCGGCGCGCCGGCCATCACAGCACCACCACGGAGCGCAGCACATCGCCGCCGTGCATCTTCTCGAAGGCCTCCTCCACGTCACCGAGTCCGATGGTCTCGGTGACGAACGCGTCCAGGTCGAACCGGCCTCCCAGGTACAGGTCGATGAGAGCCGGGAAGTCACGCGAGGGCAGGCAGTCGCCGTACCAGCTGGACTTCAGCGAGCCGCCGCGCCCGAAGACGTCGAGCAGCGGCAGTTCCACCTTCATCTCCGGGGTGGGCACACCGACCAGCACGACCGTACCGGCCAAGTCCCGGGCGTAGAAGGCCTGCTGGTAGGTCTCGGGGCGGCCGACCGCCTCGACGACGACGTCCGCGCCGAAGCCTCCGGTGAGTTCGCGCACCGCCTCCACGACGTCGCCCTTCGAGCCGTCGACGGTGTGGGTGGCCCCCATGGCCATGGCGCGGTCCAGTTTGCGCTGGTCGATGTCGACGGCGATGACCTTGCTCGCACCGGAGAGCCGTGCTCCCGCGACGGCGGCCATCCCGACGCCGCCGCAGCCGATGACGGCGACAGAGTCCCCTCGTCCGACGGCACCGGTGTTCACGGCGGCGCCGAAGCCCGCCATGACGCCGCATCCGAGCAGACCGGCTGCCACCGCCGTGGCCGCCGGGTCCACCTTGGTGCACTGTCCGGCCGCGACCAGCGTCTTCTCCGCGAAGGCGCCGATGCCGAGGGCGGGCGAGAGCGGGGTGCCGTCGAGCAGCGTCATCGGCTGCGTCGCGTTGTGGGTGGCGAAGCAGTACCAGGGCTTGCCCTTGCCGCACGCCCGGCACTGGCCGCACACGGCCCGCCAGTTGAGGATGACGAAGTCACCGGGCTCGACGCCGGTGACTCCCTCCCCGACCGCCTCGACGCGACCGGCCGCCTCGTGCCCCAGCAGGAAGGGGAATTCGTCGTTGATCCCGCCCTCTCGGTAGTGGAGGTCGGTATGGCAGACACCGCACGCCTCGACCTTGACCAGGGCCTCACCCGGACCGGGATCGGGGACGACGATCGTCTCGACGGAAACCGGTGCGCCCTTCTTCCGGGCGACGACGGCACGAACCTCGTGAGCCATGAGCTGCTCCTCAGACGGGAATCACGCGCGTGTGCGTTGCCTCATTCGATACACGCACCGCTATACGCAACCGAGCATCGGGGAGGGGAACACCGAGGGTCAAGAGGTGGGTGGGAACCGGACCGACTCGGCCGGATCCGTCGGTCGGAAGATGCCTGATCCGAGCGCGCATGAGCGGCCGCACCCCTCGGACACTCCGGGGATGCGGCCCTTCACGTGCGTCTGATTCCGCTGAGTCGCGCTCTTGGCGATTCGCTCGGTCCGGCCGGCTCAGCCCGCGGGCTGCGAGTCCGACACGACCTCGGACGGCCGCACACCGGGACCCGGCCGCGACTCCGGCTCCGAATCGCCGTCGGCGTCGGCAGCGCTCTCCTGCGCACGCACCGGCTTCGGCCCTTCCGTCGGCTCGGCGCGCAGCGCCTTCACCAGGGAGACGCACAAACCGACCATCACGAAGAGGAACGGGAACGCGGCGATGATCGCCACCTGTTTGACCGCCTCCAGGCCACCCGCCATCAGCAGCACAGCCGCGACCAGACCGGTCAGCGCGCCCCAGAGGATCACGACGAGGCGGCCGGGGCTCATGCTGCCCCGACAGGAGAGCATGCCCAGCACCACGGAGGCGGCGTCGGCGCCGCTGACGAAGAACAGACCGACCAGCACGATGACCAGGACCGAGGTGATGGAGAACCAGGGAAGGTGCTGCAGGGTGGCGAACAGACCCGCTTCCTCGCCCTGGGCGACCGCCGAGGCCAGATCGGCGCCGTGCATCTCCTGATTGAGCGCGGTACCACCGAGGATCGCGAACCATACGACACTCACCAGGCTCGGCGCGATGATCACACCCACGATGAACTCCCGGATGGTCCGGCCGCGGGAGATGCGCGCGATGAACGTCCCGACGAACGGTGTCCAGGAGATCCACCACGCCCAGTAGAAGACCGTCCAGTCGGAGAGCCACTCGCCGCCGCCGAAGGCCCCCGTCGTGAAGCTCATCTTCGGAAGCGAGGCCAGATAGCCGCCCAGCGCCTCGGTCTGGCTTTCCAGGATGAACACCGTGGGCCCCGCGACGAAGACGAACAGCAGCAGCACGGCGGCCAGGATCATGTTGCCGTTGCTCAGCCACTGGATGCCGCGGTGCACGCCGGAGAGGGCGGAGAGCACGAACAGGACGGTGAGGACCGCGATGATCGAGACGGCCAGCGTGGTGGAGTCGGGGACGCCCCAGAGTTCCTTCAGCCCCCTGTTGACCTGCAGGGCGCCGAGTCCGAGGGAGACGGCGGAACCGAAGAGGGTGGCGAAGATCGCCAGAATGTCGATGGACTTGCCCAGCGGCCCGTCCACCAGATCACCGAGCAGCGGGCGGAAGGCGGAGCTGATCAGGCTGTTGCCGCTCTTGCGGAACCCGAAGTAGGCGAGCGCGAGGCCGGCCACCGCGTACATCGCCCAGGGATGGATGGCCCAGTGGAAGTACGAGTACTCCAGCGCCAGGCGGGCCGCGTCCTCGCTGCCCGCCTTCGCGGAGCCCGGCGGCGGGCTGGACATATGCATGATCGGTTCGCTCGCCCCGTAGAACATCAGGCCGATGCCCATACCGGCGCTGAACATCATCGCCACCCATGAGGCGGTGCTGAACTCCGGTCGCTCGCCGTCCCGCCCGAGCCTGATGGAGCCGAACCGGCTGAACGCGAGGACCGCCGCCAGCAGCACGAACCCGGAGCTCGTCAGGATGAAGAGCCAGCCGAAGCTGTCGATGATCCGGTTCAGCGTCGTCTCGGCGACGGAGGCGAGATTGTCGGTGAAGAACACTCCCCAGGCCACGAAGAGCGCGGCCAGCGTGACGGATATATAGAGGACAGCCGGATCCACCCGTGCGAGGGCCGATGTCGATTTCTTCGTCGTCGCGGTACTCATCCGAAGCCTTCCGACGGGGAACGGGGGCGGCGGGTCTGCGTCAGCATCCCTGCGACGGCACACACCCGGCGGTGCACAACACGCAACCGAGCGCTCGATGTGCAACACAGTTCCTGTCACGCACTGGTGCGTCAACCCCCCGTACACCGACCGTTCTCGCCGGGTGTTCACGTCAGACCAGCGGCCACGACCCCGGCTCCGGCCACGGAAACGCCATGACCGGAGCCCCAGGATCAGCTGCCGCGAAAGCCGGCGACCGCCGCTAGTTCCGGTAGCGGAACACGATCCGGCCGCGCGTCAGGTCGTACGGCGGGAGCTCCACCAGCACACGGTCTTCCAGCATGATCTTGATGTAGTTCTTGCGGATCTTCCCGCTGATGTGCGCGAGCACCTGGTGGCCGTTCTCGAGCTCCACGGTGAACATGGCGCTGCGCAGGCACTCGACGACCTTGCCCTCGACTTCGATGACGTTCTTGTTCCTCGTCATCGCACCAGCTCCAGGTTGCTGCTCAGCGGCCGGGCGCCGATGCCCTCGAACAGCGCCGAGGCAGCTTGGTTGGACTCGTCGACTTCGGTCCAGGCCGCGGCCACCCCGGAGCGGTGCAGCGTCCCCAGCGCGTGGGCCAGCAGCGCCCGCGCGATGCCGCGGCGCTGCTCCCCGGCCCGGACCGCGACCAGCCCGATGCGCGGCCGCTTCACCGACACCACCCGGATCAGGCCCAGGTAACGGTCCGGCCCCGCGGCCACCGCGTACTTCGACGGGTCGACGATGGTGTCGCCCTCGGGGCGGGGAATCACCTCCGCGGGCATCGTCTGCCACCCGACGGTCGCCTCGACCTCGTCGCGGATCGCACGGTCCACCGCCCGCAGCAGACTCTCGTCCGCCCGACCGGCGGGCACGATCGTCACATTCGAAGGCGGCAGGACCGCTTCGAGCCCTGTGACCCTCGGGTCGGTCGGCACGACGTACTCCCACTCGCGGCGCCGGATCGTGAACCCGGCCCGTCGCCAGCCGGCCGTCAGCTCGGCGTCGGCTTCGTCGACCACCGTGTACAGCGGCGCCGGCAGTTCCGCCAGCATCGCCTCGGCGAGCCGGTCGAAGGCGGTGCCGTGCCAGGCGTCGATGCTGACGAACAAGCGTCCGTCGGGCCGGTGTACCGCATGCCCACGGCCGACCACCAGGTCGTCGTCCAGTGCATGCCATTGCCTGTCCGCGACACGCGTGATCACCACCGCGTTCTCGCTCAGGCCGGATGTGAAAGGCTTTGTGTTCATCGGAGTCCCCTTCCAGGAGAGCCTCGATCTCAGGCGCTCCTGGCGACACCGAACGTCAGCCGCCGGACCGTGACGGGTTGAGGGAGCACCCACGGGTAACTGTGTTCACGGGGCTCACCTCCATACGACGACTTCACGGTCCACCGCGAAATTAGCAGCGGGGCACCGCCTCGCTCCAATCATTTCCTGGACACAAAGGAAAGCGCCCATGCCCCGTCACTCCACAGCGGACGACGGTCCGGGCACCAGCCGCAGCACTTCGGCCACCATCCCGCCGAACATCCTGCGCTACCTCGCCCTGGTAGCGGACGAGTGCGGCGTCGACCTCGAGCCGGAGCTGGCGGGTGTCGGACTCGAGGAGTCGGTGATGCGCTCCGCCGCCCTGCGTGTCTCCTACCGGCAGGGCAGCTCCGTCATCCGCAGCGCCGTGGAGCTCACGGGCGACCCGCACCTCGGCCTGCGTGTGGGTGCGGCGCAGCACCTGACGGCATGGGGGCTGCTCGGCTTCGCGCTGTTGGCCGCGGAGACGCTGCGGGACGCCATCGAGACAGGAGTGCGCTTCCAGAACCTTTCCGGGGCCATGATGGTGTGGTCGTCCGCCGAGGAGGACACCGGCTATGTGCTGCGGGCCGCGACGCCCGACCCCGCGCTCGACCCAACCGTCGCGGTCTTCCTGACCGAAGAGGCCTTCTCCAGCGTCGTCACGCTGACCCGCCTGAGCGCCGGGGCCGAATTCGCCCCGCGGAGAGTCGAGTTCACCTTCCCCGCGCCGCAGGACCCTCCCTTGTTCGCCGAACTGTTCCACTGCCCTGTGCGATTCGCCGCCACCGAGAACCGCATGGTCTTCCCCCCGGCATGGGCCGGCCACCCGATGCCCGGCCGTGACCCGGTCGCCTACGCCTCCACCCTCCAACTGCTGGAGGAGCAGATGGCGTCACGCCGACACCAGCAGGACCTGCTGGAGGTGCTGGAGATCTCCATCGCGCAGAGCCTTCCCGACGTGCCCTCCTTCGTGGAACAGGCTCGTCGGCACACCTCCAGCGAACGGACACTCCGCCGTCGTCTCGCCGAGTGCGGTACGACGTACGAGGCCATCGTCGACGGAGTAAGACGCGAGCGCGTCGAACAACTCCTGCGCCGACCGGAACTGACTCTGCGAGACATCGCCCGCCGGGCGGGCTTCTCCGATGTACGGGCGCTTCGGCGTGCCGTGCACCGCTGGCACGGGGTGGCACCCCGCCGACTGCGCGTGCCGGAGGGGCAACCCGACGACTGACGCGAGGTCAGCGCGTACGGACCCAGGTCGTCCAGCAGGACGTTGCCCGCGGGGACCTGCCCGACCCGTGCCCGTCCCGCTCACGGCGACGCCTCCACGAGCTCCCAGCGGCCGTCGATCCGGCGGGCCAGCCCTCTGCGCCGCAGATCCTCCAGATATTGGGCCATCCCCCGTTCCCCCCGCTTGCGGAACAAGGGGAACACCTTCGGCAGCAGGTTCGGTGCCAGCATCGCGAACCGCACCAGACGGGACTCCCCCGGGCGGACGTAGGCTTCGAGCCGTGGCTTGTCCAGCAGGCTCACCACCGCGTCCACCACGTCGGACGGCTGCTGGGGCGGGTCCTGGAACTGCATGGCGTTCCCGCCGTCCACCGCTTCCTGGCGCAGCATCCCGGTGTCGGTCGCCGACGGCAGCACGGAACCGGCCTTGATGCCCTTGTCCCGCAGGTCCAGCCCGATGGAGAGCATCGCGCCGCGCAGACCGAACTTCGAGGCGGTGTAGATCGGGGTCTCGCCCAGCGGGAAGATTCCGCCGAGGGACACCGTGGTGACCACGCGTGGATCCCCGGCGGCACGCAGAAGGGGGATGGCTGTCCGGGTGGTGACCAGCGGGGAGAGCAGGTTGAGGGCGATCTCCCGCTCGATGCTTTCCACGCTGCGCACGTCGAAGCGCTCGGCACTGGTCATGCCGACGTTGTTCACCAGGACGTCGATCCGGCCGTGGGTGGCGGCGACGTCGTCGGCCATCCTCTCCACCGCGGTGCGGTCCAGCAGGTCGCAGCCCAGCCCGGCATGCCCCGCTCCCGGCAGATCCGCCGCCGTCGCCCTTGCCCTCGTCTCGTCTATGTCGACCACGACGAGGTGGGCGCCGCCGGCGGCGAAACGCCGGCACATCGCGCTGCCGATGCCTCCGGCGCCGCCGGTCACCACGATGACCTTGTCACGGAAGTCGTACGTCACGATGCCACCGCCCCACGTCGCACGGACGTCACCCGCGGCGGCAGGCCCGCGGTACGCCACCCCATCGAGGCGGCGATCTTGTCGAGGTATTTCACGATGGCCTCGCTGTGGACATAACCGGTGTGGCGCGGTGAGTCGACGAACCTGAGTCCGCCGGTCAGGTCGGGCCGGTCGCTGCGGATCATGCGGGCGAAGCGGTCGGCCGTGGGAAGCCCAAGCCGACCGTCGCGGATGTAGGAGGCGATCAACTGGGCCTGGCCGTCGAAGAGTCGGTATGCGCCGGAGTTCGTCTCGACGAACCCCACACCGAACAGGCCCTCGTGCCGGCGGGAGAACGCGGACAGGTAGAGATCGGGGTGCTGTTCGTCGCCGAAGTACTGCTGCGCGGCGGGCACCTTGTGCACGTACCCGGTCGCCAGCAGGATCAGGTCGAAGTCCTCGCTGGTGCCGTCGGTGAAATGGACCGTCCGGCCGGCGGTGCGGGTGATCCCGGGCCTGGCCGTGATGTCACCGTGCTGGAGATGGTGCAGCAGCATGGAGTTGATGGCCGGATGGGTCTCGAACAACTTGTGGTCCGGCTTCTGCAGGCCGAGTCGCCGCGGGTCACCGTTGAGCAGCCGCAGCAGCGTGCCGAAGACTTTCTGCTGCAGCCACATCGGCAGGTGCGGTCCGCCGTCGGCGATGGTGTCCACGGGACGGCCGAACAGGTGCTTGGGGATGAACCAGTAGCCGCGCCGCATACTGATCGCGGCGTGCTCCGCCGCGCGAGCCGCGTCGCAGGCGATGTCGAGCCCCGAGTTCCCCGCGCCGACCACCAGCACCCGCTTGCCGCGCAGTTCGTCGGCGCTGCGGTAGGTGACGGAGTGCCGGATCTCTCCGGTGAACTCACCCGGAAGATCAGGGATGTTGGGGTGCCACTGCGAGCCCGTACACATCACGACCTGGGCGTGTACGCCCTCCCGGCCGTCCGCCCGGGTCACCGTCCAGGTGCCGTCCGGGTTCTTCTCCACGGAGCGGACCTCGGTACCGAACTCGATCCGCTCCCTGAGCCCGTACGCCTGCGCGAACGACGTCAGGTAGGACAGGATCTGCCGGTGCGGCGGGTAGTCCGCGAAGTGGTCCGGCATCGGGTGGCCGCCGAAGCCGGAGAGCGTCTTGCTGGAGATGAAGTGGGCCGACTCGTACATCGGGCTGCCGGGATTGTCGATGTCCCAGAGCCCTCCGGGCCCGCTGTGGCGCTCGATGTGCGTGTACGGGAGATCCCGCTCCGCCAGTGCCCTCGCCACCGCCAGCCCGGCGGGCCCGGCCCCGATCACACATGTGTCGTACTGGTTCTCGCTCACCAGCCGCCCCTTTCTCTGAGACCTCGCAGTCGTTGTCGGGAACCTATGCACCGGAAGTCCCGCCGGAACTGACCTCCGCGGCCATGAAGGGGTCCTTGGCGGCCAGACGGAAGCCGCCGGCCTCTGACCTGCGCGTCCGCCGTGCAGGACGTCGGCGGCGGAGCCCGTCAGGCCGTCGTGGAGGTGGGTACAGGCGCCGGAAGGGCCGTCCAGGAGGTCGCCGGGGCGCGGGGACCTCTGTAAGGGACGTGGGCCAGGGCACCGGAGCGGCTGTCCAGGACGTGGGCGCCGGTGCCGGACCGGTCCGACCGGTCACACCCGGCCGAACCAACCGCCCACCGCGCCTCAGCGGATTTGGAGCGTCTGTGGACGCCGGGCTGTGACCACCGGTAACGCGACCGGCCGCGTCTTCGTAGCGCCAGTTCGCCCGATGGGGAGGGTCGGGGCGAACTCGGCGAGAGGGACGGCCACGGGGAAGTCCACGCTTTCAGACTCCGGCCGCAGCGTCGCTCGCGCATGTGCAGCGGGCGCTACCTGAGCAGACCACGATCGTGAGCGGCGTGTCCTGGGCGGCCAGGGCCGTCCCGTAGGCGATCGCGAGTGCCGTGAGCTGCCGCACCGCCGACCTGATCGGGTGCAGCGTCATGGGGTTTCTCATTACTCCACAGCGCGGCCGATGAGTTTGTGGCTCCCGGCCGGTCCAAGCTCATGACACCTAGGAAAGGACACCGCTATGTCGGAGCTTCTAGTCGACTTCATCACCTCCCTCGACGGCCACGCATCGGGAGAGGGATGGCCCGGGTTCTGGGGCCTAGAGGGCCCGGAGTACCTCGCATGGCTCGGCGAGCAGCCCGAGGCCACTTACCTGATGGGAGCGAACACCTACCGCCTGATGTCGGGCTTCGCCGCAGGCCAGGTCCCCGATGGCCAAGACGAGTTCAGGCCCGAAGAAGAGGCGTCCGTCGACGAGCTCACGCAAGCGTCCAAGGTGGTGTTCTCCTCCTCACTCGAGGAGCCACTGACGTGGGCCAACTCCACGCTCGTCCGCGACGACGCCGTCGAGGCAGTCCGCGCCATGAAATCGAATGGCTCCGGGCTCCTCAGCACGATCGGCAGCCTCAGCCTGTGCCGGTCCCTGCTACGAGCCGGACTCGTCGACCGCTTCCGGGTCGTGATGTTCCCGGTGATCACCGGGGCCACGGGCGAAGAACGCATCTACGACGGCTATCCGGACGTTGCCCTCGAGATGACCGAGCACCGGACCTTCGACGGCCGCACCCAGCTGGTCGAGTACAAGCCCCGCGTGCTCGAGCACCCGCCGCTCAGCGTCCCTGCGTGACATCGCCCCGTCCACCGGTCTGGACGGCCGCCAGGCCGGCGCCGGCGGGCGCGGAGCAAGACCAAGGTCTCCTGCTCGACGCGCTTCCTGAGCAGGCCACCAGTCGGACGTTCGCTACGCCCACGGCCCGATTCTGCTGCACAGCCCGGCGGGCCCGCCGGCGAGGCGACGAAGTGGAGACGAATGATGGTGCAGGACGAAGCCCTGCAGCTCGCGGTGGCATTTGTCGCGGGGGTGGGGCAACGACATGGAACTCTTCCCAACCTGATGGTGAGGATTGGCAGTTGAGCTGACAACGTGGTGAAGCCCCTGGTAGATGGGTTTTCGACCAAAAGAACCGTGGGCGAGGGCTCCTGCGCGGCCTTCGGCGTCACCTCTCTCGCGCCCGGCATCCTGCTGCCGGTCCCGGTGTACCGATACCGCAAGTGGGACGGGCAGATGACGGCCCAGGTGGGATACGACCAGCTGGAGGCTGCGGCCCGGGAGCACGCCTGGGCGTACGGCCGCAGCCTGCTCGCTGTCCTGCGCCGGGAAGATTTTGTAGGTGCGCCTACCGCCGCCGGGCCAGGGATGACTCCGTCTCCGCCTCTGCGGTGTACGGCAGGTGGGATCAGATGGTGACCACGATCTTTCCCTGCACGTGTCCGCGCTCGGAGTGAGCGTGCGCCTTCGCGATCTCCTCCAGGGGGTAGGTCTGTTCGATGCGCGGCACATAGCGGCCCTGCTCGCCGAAAGCGCCCGCTCCGGCCAGGAGAGTGGAATCGTTGACCGCGTTGGCCACCCGGACGCCCAGACGCTGTGCGTTTACGTGGTCGGCGACCGTCACCACGCGGTCCGGGTCGCCGACGATCTCGACGAGATCGGCCAGGGAGCCGGAAGCGGCGGCATCGAGGGCGAGATCGACCCCGTTCGGGGCCATGCTGGCGAGACGTTCCGCGAGGCCTGCACCGTAGGTGACGGGAAGGGCGCCCAGGGAGGCGAGATATGCGTGGTTACGCTCACTGGCCGTCCCGATCACGGTGGCCCCCAGAGCGCGGGCGATCTCGACCGCCGCGCCGCCGACTCCTCCGGCAGCCCCCTCGACCAGCAGGGTGAGACCCTCCATCTGACCGAGCGTCTTGAGTCCGCCCAGCGCCGTCACGGACGCCAGGCCGGCCGCGGCAGCTTCCTCGTCGCTCCAGTTGGCGGGGGCAGGAGCCCAGGCTGAGAGAACCGCCAGCTCGGCCGTCGCGCCCGTCACTCCGCCCAGGCCGAAGACTCGGTCACCGATACCGACCGAGCTGACCCCCTCGCCGATCCTGTCCACCAGACCTACGGCGTCGCGTCCCGGGATCGCCGGCAGATCGACCGGGAGGAAGTCGCGCACCGATCCGTTGCGTACCTTCCAGTCGACGGGGTTGACGCTGGCCGCCGTGACACGGACGCGGATCTCTCCGGGACCGGGCAGCGGGTCCGGGGCCTGCTCGACGACGAGGGTGTCCGTGCCGCCGTACTCGTGATAGCGGGCTGCGCGCATGATGACCTGCCTTGTTTGTCCGGACGGCTTGGTATGCCTTGACGTCGCCTACGCTAAAACCTGACGTTGACGTGAGGTGCAAGTCGAGGCGTCAGCCGGGAGATAGGTGAGAGCCGCTCGTGCACTCTGCTCGTGATCGGCTGCCGAGGGCGATGCTCATGGGGCGCGGAAAGCCGGATCGCGGCAGAGGCCACCGCTCACGAAATCGCGTTCCCTACAGACCTGGTCCATGGCTGAGGCGCAGATCGTGCTGTCACACAGCCGGGAGTCCGGGATCGTCGCCGCCGCCTCGGGCGAGCGGCTTTTGTGGGCTCACACCGCTCTCGTGGAGAGCGGCTTCCAGCGGGACGACGCGGGCGTCTGGCACCTGCCGGCGGACGGCAACGGGACCACAGTGGTCGACCTGGTCCGCTGCGCGAGACGGCACCGCACCAGCGTGCACACGAGCAGCCGCCCATTCATCGGCGACGCCGCCCGCGACCTCGCGCGCCTCCAGCCCGGCCAGTGGCACGCCTCGGTCGAAATCTACTCGCACCCCGCCTGGCAGGAAGACCTGGTTCCCTGCCTCTGGGACAGCGGCGAACTCGGCCGCGCCGTCCAGAGCGAGCGGATCCCCTGCGCCGCGCTCCTCACCGGCACGGCGCAGGGCACCACGCTGCTGTTCATCGAGCGCCCCGGCCGTCAACTCGACTACCTAGTAGGGGCCTTCGCCCCCGAAGGGACTCGAAGGGGGCTATGGCGATCCCTACGTCCCGCGCAGCATCGTCCTGCCGCCCTTCCCCAAACGGGCTGCCCAGACCCTCACCGACCGGTACCTGCCCTCTTACCCCGCCAGGCCGACGCCGTGATCGATGCCGAGACCGTAATCGACGACATAATCCACGGCGGCTCGGTGCCGACGCAGGAAAGGCTGCGGCCATCCATATCCAGGTCCTTCCGGAGCCATGCCGTTACGCAACGGAATGGCCGGTCCCCAGCCCTGGAGGTGCGACAGCAGGGCCTCAGGGGCGGAGGGTTCTTTCCGGGACGGGCGAGGCACCGATGGCACGGGCGAGCGGCTGGTTCGTGCGCCCAGAACGGGTCGGCGCCGGAGAGCCTCCCGTAGCGGCGGTGGAGGCGGCGGCACCCGGACAGCCAGGACACGGTCCGTTCCACCACCCAGAGGTGCCGGCCTAGCCGCCGGGACGACTCACCAAGTGAAATGACGTCCAAGGCACAGTGCGGAGGACCGCACCCCGGTCGGTCGGAGTGCGGTCCTCAAGAGGTGGAGCGAGGCAATTCCCGTCAGTCCTCCGTCGGGGCGCCGGAGGTGCGGGAACCGGAGCCGCCCGGCTTCGGCGGGGCCCATGTGGGCTTGGCCTTTGCCTCGGCCGGGTCGGGCTCGGCGAGGGTGAGTCCCCAGGAGTCGTCCTCGCTGATGCGGGCCTCGATCTCCTTGATCTGGCCGCTCTTGGCGAAGTAGAGGACCACGACCTGCCGCACGGAACCCTCGTCGTAGAAGTCCGCGGTCACCTCGTCCTTGGCGGCGGCGCCGAAGGCCTTGACCCAGTTGCGGGCCGTGGCGTCGGCCTGCTTGTCGTCGACGGCGAGTGCCGCCAGCCCGTCGGTGTCACCGTCCGCGAGTCGCCAGACGGCCTTCTGCACCGTCTCGAGGCTTCCCGCGGAGGGGTAGCCGACGACCTTCAGGGGTGGGTGATTGCTGTAGTCGGTCTGATAAGTCAGGGACTTGTCGTCCGATGTGCAGCCCGTCAGAAGTCCGCCCGCGACGACGGCGGCGGACAGTGCGAAGCGGATGAGTCTTGCTTTCCGTGTCATGGTCAGGACCTTGCCTTCGGGCGGAGGATGGTGACCCGCTCGATGTAGTTGGGCTTGCCGCGGTACCGCAGGATGGCAGCCGCGAGGCTCGTCCTGTTCGAACTGCCGTGCTGGATCAACTGGAGTCCGTGCCGCTTGCGTTCGACGATGGCCACGTGGTTGTAACCCCGTTCCTTCTTCCACTTGAAGAGCACGAGATCTCCCGGCTTGGCCGTGAGAGCCGTGACGTGCTTGGCCCCGCGGTAGCGGATCATGTGCCGGCGGAAGTTCTCGGCGGCGGCCCAGGTGTAGCTCTTGTTCTTGATCTTGCCGAAGAGGTAGTACTGCTGCCACCAGGCGCGGTCGTGCTTGCGCCCGCCGTGGCGGGTCTTCATCTTGCCGCCGTAGTAGAGCGCCTTCGACACGAAGTTGGTGCAGTCCTGGCCGTATTCCCAGCGGGTTCTGACGTTCCGGGAGGCCCACTTGACCGTTCCGGAGCCGGACACCTGCGCGGCGGCGCGCTTGACGCGCAGTGCCGACGGCTGAACGGCCGGTGCGGGTTCCTGGATCGGCAGGCCGTCCGCGTCGAGCGCGATCGGCTCGTCGGGCACCTCGCTGATGGGGCCCAGTGAGTCGTCGGTGGTTTCCAGGCCGTTGGCGGCCGTGGCCGACGCCGCGAGCACGGTTTCCGCCGCAGGGGCGTCCGCCTCGACGTGGAGGATCGGAGCGCCACTGTTGGTGCTGAAGGTGAAACGCTGCTCCCGACGTCCCTCCTCCGGTTCGCCGCCCGAGCCGTCCGAGCCGCTCGGGTCACCCGCGTCGCCCGTGTCGCCCGGGTCCGTCGGGCCTCCGCCCGTCAGTACGGCCGAGTCCTCGAGGACCGCGCGCAGGAACACCGTGCCGCTGTCGTCGACCCCGACCAGGACGTCGGACAGCTTCGTCGTCATCTCGGTGTAGCGCTGACCGCGCTTGGCCAGTACGTCCCTGGCCTCCGCGAGGTCTGCGGCCTGGGCGCCGAGCAGGTCCTGGAAAGCGGCCCCGCGGGAACTCGCCGCGAGAGCCGCTGCGGCGGTCGGATGCTTGTCGGTGAGGATGGCGCTCCGGGCATCGACGTACTGCTGCACGATCTCCCGGTAGGTTGCCGCGCCACCCGGAGCGGCCACGGGGGTGAGTGCTTCCGACGCCGTGCCGGGACCACTGCCGTGCGGGGTACGCGCCGTCACGGTCACCCGGTGGGCGGTGCCGTTCTTCAGTCCGTCCACGACGATGTGCGCGTCGCGCGTGGTGGCCTGGGCGGCTTCGCTGCCGTCGGCCTTCGTGACGACGACGGTGTACTCCGCGCCGTCCGCTGACGAACCCAGGTCCAGCGGCGGGTTCCAGGTCGCCAGGAGCCCACCGTCACCGGCGGTCACGCGCAGGTCCTGCGGGGCTCCGGGCGCGGTGGGTGCGACATAGGTGATGACGAGCTGCGGCCGCTTCGCCGCATCCGTGCTGCGGCCCGAGTGGTAGGAGACGGACGACGCGGTGTCGGCGGCGGGAAGACGCACGGCGAACCCTTCGCCCGCCTGATCGTCGATCCAGGACTGCACCAGAGGCGCGAGGTCCTGGGTGTCGGCGAGCGCGGATTCGGTGAACGGGGCGTCGTCCAGCACATCCAGCAGGCCGGTTCCGGTGCGCGGAGTGGCCCAAGGGTCGTACAGCTGGTACATCTCCACCGGCCGCTGCGCGCAGGTTCCGGTCCCGCATTCGGCCGGAGTAAGCACGAGCCGGGCCCGGGTCACCCTGGCGCCCTCCGGCACCTTGCCGAGGTCGGGCTTGAGCCAGGCGGCCCGCTCATTGGCGGCGCCTCCGCCCAGCGTCAACCGGCCTTCAGTGACGGCGGGGCAGCCGCCGTCGGTGCAGGCCTTGGTCCCCACCGGCACCGTGGCGTCATCGAGAGAGGGTCCGGTGAGCGTGACGGACGTGGTGTCGGGTGCCTTCGGGTCGCCCGCGTCGGTAGCCGTGAACTCCTGCTCGTAGGACCAGGCCGAGCAGCCCCGGTCGGTGCAGGAACGCATCGCCCAGAGGTACGGCGTCCCCGCGCGCAGTGCGCCTTGGGGGACGCGTGCCGCCGCGCGCTGCCCGCTGTCCACCCAGGTCTCCGGGACGTTCACCCCGGCGAGCTGTTTTCCATCGGCGTCGCGCAGGACGAACTCGGCGCGTACGCGGCCCTGCTCGGGGCTGGACACCAGCCCGGACAGCAGGGGGGTGAGGGACTGCGTGGCTCCGGACTCCAGTGCCTGCGGCATGTCGGGCAGACCGCCGGGACGGCGCCCGGTGGCGACCGTGAAAGTGGCCCAGTCGGACCAGGCGAGGTTGTAGTGCGTGCCGTCGTAGGGGCTGGTGCGGAACCGGTAAGTCGCACCGTCCTTGAGCATGCCGTCCGGGACGGTCACGGCCGCGGCGCGTCCGGAGCCGACCTTCGGCGAGACGAGGTAGTCACCCACCCGCTTGCCCGTCGCCGCGTCGACGATCTCGAAGGTGCCGGTGACGCGGTCGCCGTCCTTGTCGGAGAACGTGTCCCGCAGTGTCGGCGTCGTGGTGTTGACCTGCCAGGTGCCGGAGGCGTCCCCGGTGAAGGGCGGGCCGGCCTGGCGGTTGTTGCCCGACCGCGGACGGAAGTTGTACGTGACCGTCAGCTTGGGCGGATTGCTGGTGGCGTTGGCGGAGTTGACCCGCTTCCACTGCCCGACGACGGACTCGTCGGCGGCCCTCAGGCCCATGCTGGACTGCGGCGCCTTGGAGGAAGCCCACGTCTGCACGAGTGAGGTCACGTCGGCGTTGATCCACCCGGCTGCGCCGCACTTCGGGTTGCCCTTGGTCTGGGTGGACGTCGCGTGCTGGGTGTGCAGGGTGGGCTGGGACGTCCAGCGGCTCGAGACCGATGCCTTGTCGGCCGACCAGACCGTCCAGGGCTGCGGCTTGCAGTCGGTGTTGCCCGAGTGGAAGTTCCACAGACTGAGCTCGGCGTTCGTCACCAGGGCGTCAGCGAGCGGGGCCGTTCCCCAGGTGATGAAGGACCGTGCGGTACGCGGGGTGCCGCCCGCGTTCTTGGTGCCCGGGTTTCCGAGGTCCAGCTCGGTGTCGGTGGACCAGTCGCGGGCTTCTCCCTGCTGGATGTAGGTGTCGAAGACGTTGCTGAGGACGGACGTCGAGGGGTCGACGGTGACCGGGTACCGCGTCGCGGGGTCGGCCAGGAATGCGGCGTCCGGCGTGACCACGAGGTCGATCGAGGAGCCGTGCTGCTTCACCTGCATCGCCACCGGCACGCGGCGGGTGTGCTCGCCGGACCGTTCGTCGACGGTCGCGTCCCACATCACCGGGGCGGGCATGACGGCTCGCTCCTGGCCGGTCTCGCGGTCCGTGAACAGCACGCTGCCGTCCGGCTGTTGCTTTGCGCGCAGTCCTTCCGCGCGCAGCGGAAGGGTGTAGCCGTAGTCCTTCGTGGACGGGCGGTGCTTGATCTCGACGTACTGCTCGAATCCCGTACGGGTGGCTTCCACGACGACATCGGCGCCCGGGACGGCATCGGGGTAGGTGGCGCGGCTGCCGTCCAGTTCGGGCTGCGGCAGCCCGCCCTTCCACTGGAGGGTGACCTGCTGCTCGCCCTCGCCGAGGGTGACGAGGTCGCGCGCCGCCGCCGTGCGGGTGGCACCGAGGGAGGAGGCGAGTGTCCCGCCCTTGCCCGCGAGGGTGAGCGAGGCCGGGTGCGCCTTGGGCGCCACGCTGCCGTCACGGCGTTCGGTGAGATCCGTGTCGACGGTGACCCAGCTGCCGTTCCGGTCGAACCGTACGGGGCCCGCGGTGAGTTCGCTTGTCAGGGAGCCGTCCTGATTGACCCAGGTGGTGGACGTCTCGGTGCGCTCGGACAGCGCCTCCACCCGCTTGCCGGAACGCTTCGCCTCGGTGAGGGCCGAAGGCACGTCGGGAGCGGAGAGCTTCCCGGCGGGCGCATCCACGGCGGGTGTCGCCGCGACGGCCGGCCGGGGCGTCGTCAGGAGGGCCCCACTCAGCAGAGTCAGGGAGAGGGCGAGGAGGGCAGTGGTGCGGGGCAGGCGTCTGAGCGTGCGCGAAGTGTCCCG
Organism: Streptomyces sp. NPDC057002; assembly: GCF_042673825.1. NCBI lineage: Bacteria > Bacillati > Actinomycetota > Actinomycetes > Kitasatosporales > Streptomycetaceae > Streptomyces > Streptomyces sp. NPDC057002. The sequence continues at coordinate 884,337 of NZ_JBHURZ010000002.1, read as the reverse complement.
TTCCCCCGGAACGGGTGGTGATATGTGCATGGCGTGCATACGACCCTTGGTCAGATGGTCATGAAGCGATGAAGAAGTCGTAAAGCTAATGCCTGGCTGATGTGCACACATCACCGAGAGGCTGATTTGCACCGCTTTGATTGTGGAAGGGGTGCGGTGGGCTTTGTCACGGGGGAGTGAGGGAACCTCAAGCGCTCTGTGCCGTCCACCATGGCCGTGTCCCCGCCCTGATCCCGGGCGGGGACGCCTTCCCGTCTCGCAGTGAGGTCAGTTGGCGTTCACCAGGTCGTGCGCCGGCCCGGTGACCGTCCGCTTCCCCGGCTCGCCGCCGAGCACGATCTTCCGCAGGGCACTGTTGTTGTCGAGGTCGGTTGCCTTCAGCCGCTTCTCGGGATTGGCCAGCACCTGGATGCAGTACGCGTCACCGGTGCCCGCCGTCCAGAACCGGTCGGTAGACCTTCGCCCAATACTGGGATCGCACTGAATCGTCCGGTAAGTCATGCAGTCCACTCAGCGGCGGGCACGCGAACGGGCGTTGGGTCGCCGATAAGGGAAGCTATTCGTCCGAGCGCTCTTCTTCCTGCGCTTCCCAGGCCATTTCCTGGTACTTGCCCTCGTACGGGTCGTACGGCTCCCGGGCCGCGTCGGCCATGTCCGCCCGGTAGGCGGCCTCCGACTCGGCGTCCTCGGCGGCCTGCTCCTCCGGAGCGAGCGCGGCGCGGCGGGCATCTCCCTGCTCGCGCTGCGCCTGGCTCCGAGTGCTGCAGTAGCCGGCCCAGACGTGCTGCCGCTGCCGCGCCACCCGTCGCGGCGGGGGCATTCTCTCCGGTGGAGCGGGCGATTGCTCCGCATTAGAGTGAAATGGTCCGCATCATTCAGGGCACCGCTTTCCGACGCTCCGGGTGCCGATGACGTCCGTTGCGTCGCGACGTTCCGATTCCTTCGCAGCGGAGATGGTGACCATGGCGCGGGACTCCGTGTTCCACGCGCCGCGGGCCGGTTCCTCGGCCCCGACAGGCGCAGAGACCCCCTCTTGGGACGGCGCACCCGCCGCCGGGAGTTACGACCCGGCGGCGGTGGACTGGGAGGGCCTGCGCGGGCGGCTCGAAGGGACGTTGCTCCGGCCGGACGATGTGGGATTCGACGACGCCCGCAAAGGCTTCAACCCCCTGCACGACGACCATGTTCCGGCTGCGGTGGCGCAGTGCGCGTCCGCGGCGGATGTGGCTGAGGCCGTGGTGGCCGCGGGCGGCCGGGTGCCGCTGGCGGCGCGCAGCGGCGGCCACTCCTACGTTGGGTATTCGGCGCCGCACGACGGCCTGGTCATCGACCTGCGCCGGATGTCCCAGGTCGACGCCGCCGAGGACGGCAGCGTGACGGTCGGGGCCGGCGCACCGCTGCGGACCGTCTACAGCGCCGTGGGGCAGGCCAACCGCTGCCTGCCCGCCGGGTCATGCTTCACCGTCGGCATCGCCGGCGTCACCCTCGGAGGCGGGATCGGGGTCCTGCAACGCAAATTCGGCCTGGCCTGTGACCATCTGACCGCCGCGGAGGCCGTCACCACCGACGGCCGCGTCCTGACGGCCACGGCGGCCGCTACCCCCGACCTCTTCTGGGCCCTGCGCGGTGGCGGAGGGGGCAACCTCGCCATCGTCACCCGCTTCACCTTCGCCACCGACCCCGCCCCCGCCCTGACGGTCTTCGTCCTCACCTTCCCTGAGGGCAAGGTGACCGAGATCCTCACCGCCTGGCAGCCCTGGATCTCCGGTGCCCCCAGGGAAATGTGGGCCAACCTGAACATCTCCGGTGGCAACCCGCCCAGCTGCCGGGTAGCCGGCTGCTTCGTCGGCCCCAGCACCGCCTGCTACCCGCTACTCGACGACCTGATTCTCCGCGCAGGCGTCGTACCCACCCGTCGCAACATCCAGGACCGCGACTATTTCAACGGCATGCGCTTCTTCTCTGGCAGGCCCCTCCGCGAGTCGTTCGTCGCCTCCTCCCGGATCCTCACCACCCCAACCCCCGACCCCCAGGCCCTGACGCGCCTGCTCACCGGCCGGACCGGCACCAGCCTCATCCTCGATCCGCTCGGCGGCGCGGTCGCCGACACTGTCACCGCCCAGACCGCCTTCCCGCACCGCAACGCCTTCGCCACAGCCCAGATCTACGCCTCCGCCACCACGGCCTCCGAACCTGACGTCACCCGCAATGTTGCCGAGATCATCGCCGGACTCGGCGCTCTGGGTATCGGTGGTGGATACATCAACTACATCGACCCCGACCTACCCGACTGGCCCACCGCCTACTACGGCCCCAACCTCCCCCGCCTCCGCTCCATCGCTCACGACTACGACCCCGACCACCTCTTCGACTTCCCGCAAAGCCTCCACCACGCCTGAACCAGGTGGGGTCGGGAGGCCTGCCGCCGATCCCTGCCGACGTCCTGTTTGGACTCGGCCGAGTCATGGCAGGGCATGTCCGGAGCCGGGGCCTTCTGCAACGGACGCTTCGTCGGGGTGGCCACCTTCGCCTCCGACTTCCGAAACGGCGGCTTGCTCCACCTGATGCCCGCCGCCCGCCTGTTCCGCCTCCCCTGGGTTCACCGACACCCTCACTGCCGTGACCGGCATGACCTCCCACCTCATGACCAAGAACCCCTACCGCACGAGGTCTTTACGCGCCCATCCGGCGCGTCGATGCCCGTTTCACCGTGAGCCGCCGCCGCACTGCCCGAAGTGAACAGCGGTACCGGCGACACGTACTCGACTACAGCCCGGTAAGTGGCGAGCAGTTCCTCCCCCTCGTGGCATCCGACCCAGCCGCCACAGATGCGCAACCCCGTGGGCTGGTCAGCAGTGTCGGCATCGCAGCGTGGGGAGTCAGCCTTAGTGACCTCGGCTGGATACCGGGGCGGCCACGGATGCGACCTCGTAGCCGGGCAAGTTGCTGTGCCTGCCCGGCGGGCCACGGCCGCGTCGACCACGCAGACTTCGCCGCCACCCCTCGCCGCAGTCGGCGGTCAGGCCCCGCGCCTGCCACGGCGGGAGCGGGGCGAGCACCACCGCTCGACCGAGTTCGGCCACACAAGGCAGTCGTGTCCTGAGCCATGGACCGAGGAGAGCATCCACCCGTTTTCCTGGACCGCCGGCCTCCGACTCTTTGATCCGGCAGGTGACCCAGATACTGGACATTGAGGCAACGCCTCGCCCGTTTCCCTTCCGACCCCCGAGCCCCAACAGCGTGACCTTCGCTTCCGCAAGGTTGATACTGCCGACTGGAGGATCACCGGCCCGATCGCACACGACGACCACTCGCACCTGACGACCTGTCACCAAAGTCAGCCTTAGGTCAGCATCAGTACCGCCACAACGCGCTACGGAGGGCTACGGACCGTCAAGATCGAAAAGTAGTCAAACCTAATCTGACCTGCGAAGATGAAGGTCAGAGGCCCAGATGCTAGTCTCATCAGGAGGTTCCAGTGAAGATGCTGATCAACGTCCCGGAGACCGTGGTCGCGGACGCGCTGCGCGGTCTGGCGGCTGCCCACCCGGAGCTGACCGTGGACGTGGAGAACCGGGTGATCGTACGACGGGACGCTCCCGTCGCCGGAAAAGTGGGGCTGGTCTCGGGCGGAGGCTCGGGGCACGAGCCGTTGCACGGCGGTTTCGTGGGTCCCGGCATGCTGTCGGCGGCCTGTCCTGGCGAGGTGTTCACCTCCCCGGTGCCCGACCAGATGCTGCGCGCGGCCGCCGCCGTGGACAGCGGGGCCGGGGTGCTGTTCATCGTGAAGAACTACACCGGCGACGTGCTCAACTTCGACATGGCCGCCGAGCTGGCCGAGGACGAGGGCATCCAGGTCGCGAAGGTGCTGGTCAACGATGACGTGGCGGTGACCGACAGTCTCTACACGGCCGGTCGGCGTGGCACCGGCGCGACCCTGTTCGTGGAGAAGATCGCAGGTGCCGCCGCCGACGAGGGCATGCCGCTGGAGCGGGTACAGGCCATCGCCCGGCAGGTCAACGAGAACTCCCGCAGTTTCGGTATCGCGCTGAGCGCCTGCAGCACTCCGGCCAAGGGCAGCCCCACCTTCGATCTGCCGACCGGCGAGCTGGAGTTGGGCATCGGGATCCACGGCGAGCCCGGCCGGGAGCGGCGGGCGATGATGACCTCCGGCGAGATCGCCGAGGCCGCCGTCGAGGCCGTGGTGGAGGACCTTCAGCCGCGCAATCCCGTCTTGGTCCTCGTCAACGGCATGGGTGCGACGCCCTTGCTCGAGCTGTACGGCTTCAACGCCGAGGTGCACCGGGTGCTCGCCCAGCGCGGCGTACCCGTGGCCCGTGTCCTCGTGGGCAACTACGTCACCTCCCTCGACATGGCGGGCGCCTCGCTCACCCTGTGCCAGGTCGACGAGGAGATGCTGCGGCTGTGGGACGCGCCGGTGAAGACGGCGGGTCTGCGCTGGGGCGTGTGACGGGCAGGGGGTAAAGGATCACCCCGTAAAGGATCACCCCGTACTACCAGGCAAGGAGATCCAGTGCTCGACGCCGATTTCTTCCGCCGTTGGATGACGGCGACCGCCGCGTCCGTCGACCGTGAGGCGGAACGGCTCACCGCCCTCGATTCGCCCATCGGGGACGCCGACCACGGCAGCAACCTCCAGCGCGGCTTCACGGCCGTGGCGGCCGCCCTGGAGAAGGAGGCGCCCGGCACACCCGGCGCGGTGCTGACGCTGGCCGGACGCCAGCTCATCTCGACGGTCGGCGGCGCCTCGGGGCCGCTCTACGGCACGCTGCTGCGCCGTACCGGCAAGGCGCTCGGGGATGCCGCCGAGGTCAGTGCGGAGCAGCTGGCCGAGGCGCTGCGGACCGGGGTGGACGCGGTCATGACGCTCGGCGGTGCCGCCCCGGGCGACAAGACCATGATCGACGCGCTGGTGCCCGCGGTGGACGCGCTCGGTGACTCGTTCGCGGCGGCGCGGGCCGCCGCGGAGGAGGGCGCCGTGGCGACGACGCCCCTGCAGGCGCGCAAGGGCCGGGCGAGCTATCTGGGTGAGCGCAGCATCGGGCACCAGGACCCCGGTGCCACGTCGTCGGCGCTCCTCGTCGCCGCGCTCGCGGAGGCCGCCGATGAGTGACGAGCGGCTTGTGGGAATCGTGCTGGTGTCGCACAGCGCGGAGGTGGCCGCGTCGGTCGCCGCGCTGGCGAAGGGGCTCGCGGGCGGCGGCCCGGCGGTGCCCGTGGCTCCGGCGGGCGGCACCGAAGGCGGCGGGCTCGGCACCAGCGCCGAACTGATCGCCGCGGCGGCCGCGTCCGTCGATCGCGGTGCGGGCGTCGCCGTCCTCACCGACCTGGGCAGCGCGGTGCTCACCGTGAAGGCGCTGCTCGCGGAGGGTGACGAACTCCCGGAGCGGACGCGGCTGGTGGACGCCCCGTTCGTGGAGGGTGCCGTGGCCGCTGTCGTCACGGCCGGCACCGGGGCGGACCTGGCTGCCGTGGAGTCGGCCGCCGCGGAGGCGTACACGTACCGGAAGGTGTGAGACCGGACCCGGGCACGCCGGACGGCGGCGTGCCCGGCCACGGCGAGCGACGGCTGACGCGCCGTCAATCATTCAGCTTCCGTCGACGAATCGCCTCGCCAGCCGCTCCCCCGTCGTCACGGCCGCCGCGTGGTCCTCGATGGGCGACACCCGGGTGTTCTTGAAGACGATGTAGGTGACGCCCGAGGCCGCGCCGCCCCGGAGCGGGTGGGGGCGGATGCCGAGGGCCTCGGCCGTCGCGTAGGACGCTTCTCCGATGACGCCCCGCGGGCCCGTGTCGCCGACGACCGCGTACTGCACCTGGTCGCGGTAGACGACGGCCACGACCGAACCGCCGCCCACTCCGTGGTCCCGGTAGTCCCAGATGCGGCTCGGGGCGGGTACGACGATGAAGGGGAGACGCTCGGCGCTCAAGGGGCGGCCGTCGGACTGGGAGTAGGCCGTGCTGGCGGCGAAGTAGGGGTCGGTGCGGCGGTTGCAGCGGGGGCCGGGGCGGCCGTCGCAGTCGATGTCCATGTCCGCCTTCCAGAAGACGGCGTCGCGGGTACCGCAGACCGGGATCTTCGCGGAGGCGCCGTAGTCCTTGCGGTACCGGCCGCGGGAGACGGGAGCGCAGTCCCGCGCCCTGGCCAGCAGGTCGGCGGCGGTGACGGGGTCCCCGCGCCACACCACCGGCTGGGTGCGCGGCTGGGCCGGCATGGCGAGCGGTGTCGTCGGGACGAGCAGGGCGGCGCTGGCCGCGGCCAGTGTGAGCGACTGGACTCGCACGATGGGTGAGCCTCTCCTGAGGGAACCTGACGGGCACTCAGCCGCATCTGTTCCCCCGGGCTGTTGATCCGGTCACCCTCGGAGGGCCGGACGGCGCACTCCCCCAACCACCGACAGGGGCCGGGGACCTGAGTCCGTGTGGGACTCGGGCCGCCCGGCCACCCGCGCCGGCACGGGATCTGCGACGACAGCGGTCCGCGCGACAGGACCGAACTCCCCGGTGTCCGCCAGGAGTTCGGCCGTGAGGAACTTCAGCATACGTAACCCTCCCGAGTGGTCACGAACGGCGGGGGTGACGCGCGACCGCCTCGGCGCACCTTGTCACCCTCCACCACCGCCCTCTTGATGTGATCGCGCCAGTCGCGCCATATTGGTCCGGACCATTCCCGAGTGCCGTACTACCGGGAGGCAGTGTCGTGCGACGCGTTCTCGTCTCGTTAACCGCTCCCGCCCGACTCCTTCGGCGCGTCGCGCTCTGCGGGGCCCTCGCGCTGGTCGCCGCCTGCGGCTGGGCCGGAGCCGAGGAGAAGGACGTCGGTGGTGTGCCCGGGGCGCCGACGGGCGTCACCGCGGAGGCGGGCAGCGCGACGAGCGTGCACGTCATGTGGAACGTGACCGCGCGGGCCGATGTCTACGAGGTGTATCGGGGCACCACGAAGGTCGAGGAAGTGCCGGGTTCGAAGCACATGGTGGACGTCACCAGGCTCCGGCCGTCCACGCTGTACGTCTTCACCGTACGGGCGCGGGACGCCGACGGGCGGCTCGGGCCGCCCAGCCGTCAGGTCCGGGCGCGGACACCCGCGGTCGTGGCGGACGACCACTCGGCGCCCACCCGCCCCTCGGCGCCCGGCGGACGGGCGGCCGGAAGCCGGGCGGTCCAGCTGTCCTGGTCCGCCTCGACGGACGACCGGGACGTGGTGTCGTACGACATCCACCAGGGAGCCGCGAAGATCCACAGCGTGGGCGGAGGCCAGACGGCCGCCGTGGTCACGGGGCTGCGGCCCGGCACGTCCTATGCGTTCACCGTCCGGGCCAGGGACGCGGCCGGCAACGTCTCCCCCGCCAGTGCCACCGTCCGTCTCACCACCCCGGGCACGGACGACGGCCGCGCCACGGCCCCCACCGGCTTCCGGGCGGCGAGCCACCGCGAGGACGGGGCGTACCACGTCGACCTGAGCTGGGTGCCGCCCCGTCTGGACGGCGAGATCACCGAGTACCAGATCCAGCTGGACGGCCGCCCGGCCACGTCCCTCGTGTACGGCGGGAGCGCCCCGCGCGACCGGGCGACGCACAGTTTCTACGTGGGGCAGGACGCCGGTGTCACGCACCGTGTCCGCATCCGGGCGCTGCTGCCGGACGGCACCTGGGGCGGATTCTCGCCGGAACGGAAGGTGACCACGGGAGCGCGGTGATGACGCGGACATACGGCGGCGACACCGGGCGTACGGCGGTGTTGTGCCCGTGCCGGTCGGCCACTGGCCGCCGTCACCTGCACGGCCGAACCCGGCGTGCGGCCCGGGCCCGGGGAGCTTTGGCTGACCCCTGAGGCAGCACGGGCGTTTCCCGACCCTCGGCGGCGCTAGGGATGTACCGCCAACCGTGCCGCCGGAGGGCAGTCCACATGCGCAACTCATCGCCAGTTCTCCGCTCCGGCCTGACCGTGGCAGCCGCCGCTCTGCCCCTCGCCCTGGCCGCGATGCCCGCTACGGCGGGCCCGGGCATCTCCGTGAGCACCACGGGTAACACGGTGTCGGTCACGACCAGCGCGTGCACCCAGATCAACGGCAGCTGGGGCACCGCCTCACTGCTCACCAGCAGCCAGGGCAGCTTCGCCCAAGGACGCCAGGTGACCCTGTCGGGCACGTCCACCAGTCAGTCCGCCGCCTGGTCGAGCGTCAGCGCGGGGACGTACACCGTCATCGTCATCTGCTCGGACGGCACGACCGCGGGCACCCAGTCCGTCGTCGTCTCCCCGACCCCCTCCCCCACGACCACGAGGTCCCCGTCCCCGTCCCCGTCGGCGTCGCCGTCCCGCGGCGTCATGGGCGGTTCCGGCGGCAGCGCCACGGATTACGGGACCGTCACGCTGGTGGCCGGCGGCACGCTGGTCGGGGCCGGCCTCTTCGGTACGGCCTGGTACCTGCGCCGGCGCAACAAGCCGTACCGGTTCTGACCCGGTACGGACGGCGGCCCGCCCTCCCGAAGCGCTCCGGTCGGGCGGGCCGCCGTCACACCCCGGTCAGGCCGGGCGGGTCGGCTCGCCGTCCGGGAGCTCGGCGAATTCCGCCACGGCCCGGCTGAGCCACTGGGTCCAGAAGGTCTCCAGGTCGATGCCGGCCCGCAGCACCAGATGCCGCAGCCGGTCCTCGGTGCCGTCCCGGCCGGGCGGGAAGTCGCGCTGCTCGATCTCCCGGTACTCCGCCAGCTGCCGCTCGTGCAGCCGCAGATGGCGTCGCAGATCGTCCTCCAGGCCCGCAGTGCCGACCACGGCCGCCGCCCTCAGCCGCAGCAGCAGCGTGTCGCGGTGCGGCTTGGGGTCCTGCGAGGCGGCGGTCCAGCGGGCCAGTTCGGCGCGGCCCGCCGACAGGACCTCGTAGCTCTTCTTCTGCCCGCGCGCCGGCTGCTCGGAGGGCAGGGCCCGGATCAGGCCCTCGGCCTCCAGTTTTCCCAGCTCGCGATAGATCTGCTGGTGCGTCGCGGACCAGAAGTAGCCGATCGACCGGTCGAACCGGCGGGTCAGCTCCAGACCCGACGACGGCTTCTCGAGCAGGGCGGTGAGGATCGCGTGCGGGAGTGACATACCAGTCATCCTAGGGACGGTCGGCAGGCCCCCTACAGCGCCGCCGCCAGTTCGGTGCCCTGCTTGATGGCACGCTTGGCGTCCAGTTCCGCGGCCACGTCGGCGCCGCCGATCAGGTGCGTGCTGCGCCCGGCGGCGACCAGTTCCTCGTACAGACCGCGGCGCGGCTCCTGGCCCGTGCACAGCACGATCGTGTCGACCTCCAGCACCGTGCTCGCGCCGTCGACCGTGACATGCAGTCCGGCGTCGTCGATCCGGTCGTAGCTGACGCCCGGGACCATGGTGACGCCGCGGTGCTTGAGTTCGGCGCGGTGGATCCAGCCGGTGGTCTTGCCGAGTCCGGCGCCGACCTTGGACGTCTTGCGCTGGAGCAGATGGACGGTGCGCGGCGGGGCGGGCCGCTCGGGCGCGGCGAGGCCGCCGGGGCCGCGGTAGTCGAGGTCGACGCCCCACTGGCGGAAGTACGTCGCCGGGTTCTCGTGGGCCTTGTCGCCGGCGTCCGTGAGGTACTCGGCGACGTCGAAGCCGATGCCGCCCGCGCCGAGGATCGCGACGCGGTCGCCGACGGGGGCGCCGTCGCGCAGGACGTCGAGGTAGCCGAGGACGCTCGGGTGGTCGATGCCGGGGATGTCGGGGGTGCGCGGGCTGACGCCGGTGGCGACGACGACCTCGTCGTAGCCGTCGAGGTCCGCGACCGTGACGGGCGTGTTCAGCCGTACGTCGACGCCGTGCCAGTCGAGCTGGGTGCGGAAGTAGCGCAGCGTCTCGTCGAACTCCTGCTTGCCGGGGACCTTGCGGGCGACGTTGAGCTGCCCGCCGATCTCGCTCGCGGCGTCGAAGAGGGTGACGTCGTGGCCGCGCTCGGCCGCGGAGACGGCACAGGCGAGTCCGGCCGGTCCGGCGCCGACGACCGCGACGCGTTTGCGCAGCCGGGTCGGGGAGAGCACGAGTTCCGTCTCGTGGCAGGCGCGCGGGTTGACCAGGCAGGAGGTGATCAGGCCGCTGAAGGTGTGGTCGAGACAGGCCTGGTTGCAGCCGATGCAGGTGTTGATCGCCTCGGGCCGGCCGGCCTCCGCCTTGATGACGAAGTCCGGGTCGGCGAGCATCGGGCGGGCCATCGACACCATGTCGGCCGCGCCGTCGGCGAGCAGTTCCTCGGCGAGTTCGGGGGTGTTGATGCGGTTGGTGGTGACGAGCGGGACGGACACCTCGCCCATGAGCCGCTTGGTCACCCAGGTGTACGCGCCGCGCGGCACGGAGGTCGCGATGGTGGGGATACGGGCCTCGTGCCAGCCGATGCCGGTGTTGATGATCGTCGCCCCGGCGGCCTCGACGGCCTTGGCGAGGGTGATCACCTCGTCGAGCGTCGAGCCGCCCGGGACGAGGTCGAGCATGGACAGCCGGTAGACGACGATGAAGTCCTCGCCCACCGCCTCGCGCACCCGCCGCACGATCTCCAGCGGGAAACGCGTGCGGTTCTCGTACGAGCCGCCCCAGCGGTCGGTGCGCTGGTTGGTGTGCCGGGCGATGAACTCGTTGATGAGGTAGCCCTCGGAGCCCATGATCTCCACGCCGTCGTAGCCGGCGTGCCGGGCCAGGCGGGCGGCGCGGGCGTAGTCGTCGATGGTCCGCTCGATGTCGGCGTCGCTCAGCTCGCGGGGCGGGAAGGGGCTGATGGGCGCCTGGAGCGGGCTGGGCGCGACGAGGTCCTGGTGGTAGGCGTACCGGCCGAAGTGCAGGATCTGCATCGCGATCCGCCCGCCCGCGTGGTGCACGGCGTCGGTGATGACGCGGTGCTGCTCGGCCTCCGCCTCGGTGGTGAGCTTCGCGCCGCCCTCGTACGGACGCCCCTCGTCGTTGGGTGCGATGCCGCCGGTGACGATCAGGCCCACTCCGCCGCGGGCGCGGGCGGCGTAGAAGGCGGCCATGCGCTCGAAACCGCCGTCGGCCTCCTCCAGGCCGACATGCATGGAGCCCATGAGGACCCGGTTGGGCAGGGTCGTGAAGCCCAGGTCGAGGGGGGTCAGCAGGTGCGGGTAACGGCTCATGGGGCCCTCCGTGCGCGGTGTCGTCCCTGTAGTTCTAGAGGACTACCCGCGGTTTATGCAACTAGTTGCATAAGGTGATGGAGGGCACAGTAGGGCTACGACCTGGGGATCACCGGCTCTCGAGGCGCACGTGCAGTTCCTTCTCCTGGTCACCGGGGACCGTGGTCAGGTCCTGCACAGTGAACAGGGAGTCCAGCCTCATGCGGAACTGTTCGATCGCCCAGTACCCGCCGTGCAGGTCGGCGTCGACGGAGGACGACAGCCGGGCCGGCCGCGCGCCCTCGTGCGTGTCGGCGACGTCGAAGGTGCCGAGCCACACGGTCGGACGGGTCTCGTGCAGTTCCTCGGGCACGTCGTCGGCGCACCGGTCCGACTCGAAGCAGGCGCACAGCGTGTCGAACACGATCCGGGCGTCGTGCTTGCTGCATCCGCTGATCTCCACCGAGACGGAGTGGGGGTGCGGTCGCTCAAGGTCCATCGTGACGCTCCTCTTCTGGTCACGCTGCCGTATCCGCCCCTACCCCAGCAAAGCACCACCTTCCGACGAGCACTACCGGCAGCGCCCCGGCAACGGTGACCGGTTTGCGCGGCGGTGCGCGCCGTGTTGGGAGATGGTGGAAGGTGACGGAAGGGGCCTCGAGAAAACGGCTCCGCGCGGTAGAACATGGGGTGTCGGCACCATGACGGCGTGCCGCGAGGATCGGCGAAGGCGGGGCGTGGGATGAGTGCAGCCGGGTCTCCCGTGGCCGAGGGCGACGAGCCCCCGCGCGGGTCGGCGCGACCGAGCGGGCTGCTCGACGTCCTGCGCGTGGCCTCGGTGGTCCTCGACTCCGAGGGCCGCATCGTGCTGTGGAGCCCGCAGGCCGAGGAGCTGTTCGGGTACGAGGCGCGGGAGGCGCTCGGGGAGTACGCCGCCCGGATCATGGTCCACGAGCAGCACGTCGACCTCGTGGTCAAGCTGTTCGCGGACGTCATGGGCACCGGGCAGAGCTGGGCCGGGGCCTTCCCCATCCGCCGCAAGGACGGCAGCACACGTCTCGTGGAGTTCCGCAACATGCGGCTGCTGGACGACGAGGGCGACGTCTACGCACTCGGTCTGTGCGCCGACCAGTCGACCGTGCACCGGCTGGAGCGGGAGGTGGCGCTGTCGACGCGGATGATCGCGCAGTCCCCGACCGGGCTGGCCGTGCTGGACACCGAGCTGCGCTACGTCTCGGTCAACGCGGCACTGGAGGAGATCAACGGCCTGCCGGCCGAGGAGCACCTGGGCCGCACGGTCCACGAGGTGGTGCCGCAGATGGACGTCGAGGCCCTGGAGGCCGCGGCGCGCCGGGTCCTGGACACCGGAACGCCGGTCGTCGACCAGTCCACGATCGGCCGCACCCCGGCCGACCCGGACCAGGACCACGCCTGGTCGATCTCGCTGTACCGGCTGGAGAACGCCTTCGGGACCGTGCTGGGCGTGGCCGTCTCGATCGTCGACGTCACCGAGCAGTACCGGGCGGGCATCGAGGCCGAGGCCGCGCGGCGGCGTCTGGCCCTGATCGCGGACGCGTCCGGCCGGATCGGTACCTCGCTGGACCTGGACCGTACGGCCCGCGAGCTCGCCGACGTGGCCGTGCCGGAACTCGCCGACATCGCGGCCGTCGATCTGCTGGACGCGGTGGTGCAGGGGCGGCGCACCAGCCTCGGGCCCGCCGAGTCGGCCGTGATCCGTGCGCTGGCGGTCCAGGGGTACGACTCGGCCGAGGCCCTGGAGGCGGCGGATCCTCCGGGGCAGGTGGCCCGGTACGCTCCCGACCGGCTCGTCACCCAGTGCGTGCGCACGGCCCGTCCCGTGATGCTGCCGCAGGTCACGGACGAGGATCTGCCGCGTATCGCCCGTTCCCCGGAGGCGGCGAAGCTGCTCGGCCGGGCCGGGGTGCACTCCTATCTGGCGGTGCCGCTGATCGCGCGCGGTGAGGTGCTGGGCGCGCTGGATCTCAAGCGCACCCGCAATCCGCTGCCCTTCGCCGAGGACGACCTGCTGCTGGCGCGCGAGCTGGCCGCGCGGGCGGCCGTGCAGATCGACAACGCCCGCTGGTACCAGAGCGCCCGGGACACCGCGCTCACCCTCCAGCGCAGCCTGCTGCCCAGTCATCCGCCCGTGACGGGCGGTCTCGAGGTCGCCTCCCGCTACCAGCCGGCCGGGGCCACCAGCGAGGTCGGCGGCGACTGGTTCGACGTCATCCCGCTGGACGGCGGCACGACCGCGCTCGTCGTGGGCGACGTGATGGGCAGCGGCATCCCCGCGGCGGCGACCATGGGCCGGCTGCGTACGGCGACCACCACACTGGCCTCCCTCGACCTCGACCCGGCCCGGCTCCTGGAGCACCTCGACAAGATCACCGAGGGTCTGGAGCAGGCCATCGCCACCTGCGTCTACGCCGTCCACGACCCGCATCTGCGGCAGTGCCGGATCGCCAACGCCGGGCATCTGCCGCCGGTGCGCGTCCGGGCCGGCCATCCCCCGGAGCTGCTCGACCTGCCGACCGGGGTGCCGCTCGGCGTGGGCGGCGTCGCCTTCTCGACGACCACGGTCGGCCTCGAGCCGGGCGACCGCCTGGTCTTCTACACCGACGGCCTGGTCGAGACCCGCCGCGACCCGCTCGACGAACGCCTCGACACCCTCCTGTCCCTGCTCGAGGGCCCCGACCGCCCCCTGGAGGAGGTCTGCGACCTGCTCCTGCGCACGCTCCACGAGCCGGACAACTTCGACGACGTGGCCCTGCTCATCGCACGTGCGACGCCCCCGGACTGAGCCGCACCTGCTGCCTCACCCCGATCACCACGTGCGCGTACAGCTCCTCCGAGACGGCCAGGCTGGTCGTCAGGCCGTGGTGTTCGAAGGCGGCGACGGCGGCCGGTGCCTGGTTCCGACCGGTCTCCACCAGGACGCAGCCGCCGGGGGCGAGCCAGCGGGGGGCCTCCGCCGCGACCCGGCGCAGGACGTCGAGGCCGTCCGTGCCCCCGTCGAGGGCGACCCGCGGCTCGTGGCCACGGGCCTCGAGAGGCAGCAGGCCTATCTCGTCGCTGGGCACATACGGCACGTTGGCCGCGAGGATGTCGACGCGGCCGAGCAGCTCACCGGGCAGCGCCTCGAACAGGTCGCCCAGGTGAACACGCCCCCCAGCGTCGGCGACGTTGCCGCGGGCGCAGCACACGGCGACGGGATCGATGTCGGCGGCGTGCAGTTCGACGCGGCCCAGCCCGGCGGCCAGCGCCGCGCCGACGGCACCCGAGCCGCAGCACAGGTCCACGACGACGGTGGCGCCGGGCGCCTGGGCGAGGGCCTGTTCCACGAGGAACTCGGTGCGGCGGCGCGGCACGAAGACGCCGGGGGCGACGGTGACGCGCAGGCCCCGGAACCCGGCCCAGCCCACGACGAGTTCGAGGGGCAGACCCTCGACGCGGCGCTCGACCATGGCGGCCGCTTCGGCCGGGGTGCGCGCGGTGGAGAGGATCAACTCGGCCTCGTCCTCGGCGAAGACGCACCCCGCCGTGCGCAGGGCGTCGGCCATGGAGGTACGGGACATCGGCGTGGAGGGCGGGACAGAAGACACAGACGGCATGGAAGCCAAGAGCCTTTCGAGAGCCGAAGGGCGCTCCGGCGGTCGCCTACAGGCGGCGATCCGCGCGACATCGAGGAGTGAGCACCCGAGCTGACACAGCGGTAATGGGTCTCACCTCCTCGTCTTCCGACGGCCGGGATGGTCCGCAGCCGGACGGCAACATTACCTGACTGACCGGCCGCCCGGTACGGGACCGGCCGCCCGCAGGCAATGGTTGGGTTGTGCAACCATGGAGGGTGAGCAGCAGCGATGTGCGGCAACGCCCTCAGGGAGGCCAGGTGAACGCGGCCGACGCCGTGGAGACCATCCAGCGGGAGATGACGGTCTTCGCCCGCCGTGCCCGTGCCGCGGCGGGGCGGATGCACCCGGAGCTGTCGCTGGTCTCGTACACGCTGCTCGGGCATCTGGAGGAGAGCGGTGGCTGCCGCGCCACCGACCTGGCAGCCCACCACGCCCTGGACAAGTCCACCGTTAGCCGCCAGGTGGCCGCCCTGGAACGCGCCGGTCTCATCGAACGCCGCCCCGACCCGGAGGACCAGCGCGTTCTGGTGCTGCATCTGACGGAGGCCGGCCGGCGCATCCTGGCCCAGGTCACCGAGAGCCGCCGGGCCGCTTTCCGGGAGCGGCTGGCGGACTGGCCGGCCGAGGATCTTTCGCTGTTCGCCGACTGCCTCGTGCGCTACAACGCGGGCTCCGGGCCCGGTGGACACGACTGAGGCGCACTGCACGTACCGTTGAACGCGCAATCATTGATCACCCGGGCCCGGCGGGGCACCGTCGGCCCGGTCCGGAGGCAGCACCCCATGCACATCACCAGAGGCTTCACCGGGCGACCGCGCGTCGACGACCCCGGCCTGCCGCCCGGCCAGTACGACGCCGGCGACGACTGGCCCGTCCTGTCCGCCGAGGTCACTCCCGACCTGGCACCCGCCGACTGGACGTTCCGCGTGGACGGCCTGGTGGACGAGCCCCGCACCTGGGACTGGGACGAGGCGCACCGGCTGCCGCCGTCGGCGTACGAGGGTGCCATCCACTGCGTGACGAGCTGGTCGAAGTTCGGGGTGCGGTTCGCGGGCGTCTCCCTGGACGCCTTCCTGGACGTGGTCCGGCCCCATGGGTCGGCGACCCATGCCGTCGCCTACTCGCACACCGGCTACACCGCGAACCTCCCGCTCGCCGACCTCACCGGCGGGCGGGCGTGGATCGCCTGGGAGTACGACGGCAGGCCGCTCGCCGCCGAGCACGGAGGCCCGGCGCGACTGCTGGTGCCGCACCTGTACTTCTGGAAGAGCGCCAAGTGGATCGCGGGCCTGCGGATCCTCGACCACGAGGAGCCGGGGTTCTGGGAACAGAACGGCTACCACGAGCGGGGCAACCCCTGGCAGGAGCAGAGGTACTCCGGTGACTGAGACCTTCGTGCCTCCCACGCGCTTCGCCGTGCCCGGGCGCATCGCCGTGAGCGAGCAGGCCGCCTCCGAGTGGCAGACCGCCACGCTGACCGAGATCCGCCGCGAGACCGCGCGTGCCGCCACCTTCCGGTTGGCCGTGCCCGGCTGGCCGGGGCATCTGCCCGGCCAGCACCTGATGGTGCGGCTGACCGCCGAGGACGGCTACGCGGCGCAGCGCCACTACTCGATCGCGTCCGCCCCGGACGACTCCGGGCACATCGAGCTGACCCTGGACCACGTCGACGGCGGCGAGGTCTCGGGCTGGTTCCACACCGTCGCCCGGCCCGGCGACCGGGTCGAGGTACGGGGCCCGGTGAGCGGCTTCTTCGCCTGGCCCGGCGACCGGCCCGCGCTGCTGATCGGCGCCGGCTCCGGCGTCGTACCGCTGATGTCGATGGTCCGGCACCACCGGGTGCGGAACCTGACCGTGCCGCTGCGGCTTGTGGTGTCCGCGCGCGGCCCCGAAGAGCTCATCTACGCCCGCGAGTTCGGCGCGGAGACGACGCCCGTCTTCACCCGCGTCGCGCCTGAGGGTGTGCCGGTGGGACGTATGGCCGCGGCACATGTGGCGCCTCTCCTGGCCGAGCGGCCGTCCGGTGGGTGGGAGACCTATGTGTGCGGCTCCAACTCCTTCGCCGAGCACGCCTCCCGGCTGCTGGTGACGGCCGGTCAGCCCGTGGACCGCATCCGGATCGAGCGTTTCGGCTGATCTCGAAGGCGCGGCGATCTCGAAGGCGCGCTGACCTCGAAGCGCGCTGACCTCGAAGGCGCCCCCTCTCCCCCGGTGTTTCGCCCGGGTCGGCCCGGGCACCCAGCCGGAGGGCTTCGGCACACGACCGCCGGTGACTCCCCGCGCACGCGAGACGCTGCCCGGGGAGCGGACCGACGGCCCGGCCACGACGAGCGATCGATGCGCGTCGGAGGGGTACCCGATCTGTGTGGGCACTCGCACGCGTGGCATGACGCGGAGGGAGCGGGAGGTCGACATGCGAACCCGGGTGCGCGGCTGGCGTTGGCGGAGCAGTCCGCTGCGGCGCCGGTCCGATGTCGTCGAGGCGTGGACGGCGCTGGTGGTCGCCGTCCTGATGCTCGTGGGCGCGCCTCTGGCGGGAGCGGCGGCGGCCTGGTGGGCCCATGACGAGGCGACGTCGGTGTCGGCGGAACAGCGCGCCGAGCGGCATCGCGTCCGTGCCGAGGTGGTCGGCAGGAAGGGCGACTCGCTGCCGTCGGCGCAGTCCGGCGGGCAGCACGCGTTCCGTGCGACGGTGCGCTGGACGGAGCCGGGCGAGGGGACACGCACCGCGACGGCACCGGTCGCGGCGGGTACCCGGCAGGGCGAGGTCGTGGACGTCTGGTTCGACTCCCGGGGGCGGAACGTGCCCCCGCCGGTGGACGGCACCGCGGTCTGGCAGCACACCCTCACCATCGGCACATGTGCCGCGGGCGGTGCGGTGCTCGTGGTGTTTCTCGGCCACCTCGCCGTGCGCCGGGTGGCGCTGCGCCGCAGGATGGCGGAGTGGGACCGGGCGTGGGCCCGTACGGAACCGGAGTGGACGCACCGCCGCGCGTGACGCACCCGATGGACGGCAGGTGACGGGCACCGCCCCGGATCCGGGCGACGACAAAATGCCTGGCGAGTCCTCCGAGCGCCCCCGTAGTGTGATCATCCGCTCTGTCTCCGCAGCTCTTCCTCACCCAAGGCGGTCCTGCATGGCCCTGTTCGACCTTCCTCTCGATGAACTCCGCGAGTACCGCAGCGCGTCCCCCGAGCCCGAGGACTTCGACGCGTTCTGGTCCAAGACGCTCCAGGAGGCGCGCGAGCACGACCTGGACGCCCGCTTCGAACCGGTCGACACGGGCCTGTCCACCGTGCAGGTGTTCGACGTGACGTTCGCCGGATTCGGTGGCCATCCGGTCAAGGGCTGGCTGACGCTGCCGGCCGGGGCGGACGCACCGCTGCCGCTGGTCGTGGAGTTCATCGGCTACGGCGGAGGCCGCGGACTGCCGCACGAGCACCTGCTGTGGGCGTCCTCGGGCCGGGCGCACTTCGTGATGGACACCCGAGGGCAGGGCAGCGCCTGGGGCGCGGGCGGCGGCACGGCGGACCCGGTCGGCGGCGCGCCGGCCTTCCCGGGCTTCATGACGCGCGGTATCGACGCGCCGGAGAACTACTACTACCGCCGGGTGTTCACAGACGCCGTGCGGGCCGTGGAGGCGGCCCGTTCGCACCCCCTCACCGACGCCACGCGCACGGTGGCCGTCGGCGCCAGCCAGGGCGGCGGCATCACGATCGCGGTGGGCGGCCTGGTCCCCGACCTGGCGGCCATCGCACCGGACGTGCCGTTCCTGTGCGACTACCCGCGCGCGGCCACGCTCACGGACCGGCACCCGTACCGGGAGATCGGCCTGTACCTCAAGACGCACCGCGGTCGCGCCGCGGACGCCCTGCGCACGCTCTCCTACTTCGACGCCGTCCACTTCGCCGCCCGTGGCCGGGCCCCGGCGCTCTTCTCGGCGGCCCTGGAGGACCAGACCTGCCCGCCCTCGACGGTCTTCGCGGTCTTCAACGCCTGGAGCCACGAGGACAAGGAGATCGAGGTGTACGACTTCAACGACCACGAGGGCGGCGGCCCCTTCCAGGAGGCGGCCAAGCTGCGCTGGATGCGCTCGTACATCTGATCCGGCCGTTCACCTCCGGCGGGCTTCCGCACGCTCCCGACCAGTCGGTACGTTCTTCGCGCCCGGGCCGCTCCACGGCGACCCGGCCCCGAGACGGTCGGCGGAGGGGCTCATGTCCGAGAACGAGACACAGGTGCGCGGGCACTGCGACGCGCGGTTCGCCGCGGTACGCGCGGCGTTCGAGGAGAACTTCCGGGAGCGGGGCGAGCTGGGCGCCGCGGTGGCCGTCACCGTCGGGGGCGCGACGGTGGTGGAGCTGTGGGGCGGCTGGGCCGACGCGGAGCGCTCCCGGCCGTGGGAGCGGGACACTCTGGTCAACGTGTGGTCCACGACCAAGGGCCCGGTGGCGCTGTGCGCGCACATCCTCGCCGACCGGGGGCTGCTGGACCTCGATGCCCCGGTCGCCGAGTACTGGCCCGAGTTCGCGGCGGCGGGCAAGGAGAAGATCCTCGTACGGCATCTTCTGTCCCATCGCGCCGGTCTGGCCGGGCTGCGCGAGCCGCACTCGCTGGAGCAACTCTGCGACTGGGAGCTGACCACGCAGCGGCTCGCGGCGACGCAGCCCTGGTGGGAACCGGGAACCCGGTCCGGCTATCACGCGCTGACCTACGGCCATCTGGTCGGCGAGGTCGTACGGAGGGTCTCGGGGCTGCGCCCCGGGGCCTTCCTGGAGCGGGAGGTGACCGCGCCGCTCGGGATCGACTTCCGCATCGGCCTGCCGGCGAAGGACTCCGGCCGGGTGGCCGAGCTGGTGCAGCCGCCGGTGACGGCGAGCAGTGAACAGGCCGCCGTCTTCGCCCAGTTGGCACCGGCGGCGATCGCGGCGCTGACCAACCCGTCGGTGGCCGCCGCCGGGGCCAACACCCCCGGATGGCGGGCCGCGGAGATCCCCGCGGCGAACGGGCACGGCACCGCGCGTGCGATCGCCGAGCTCTACGGCGTCTTCGCGGGGCGCGGGTCGTACGGAGACCACCGCGTCTTGTCCCCCGAGGCGGCCGAGCGGGTGCGCGAGGGGCAGGGAAGTTGCCGGGATCTGGTGCTCGGCGCCGGGTTCGAGAACGAGACGGAGGTGGGGCTCGGGCTGTGGCTCAGCGGAGCCAATGGCTCCTACGGACCCAACCCGCGCGCTTTCGGTCACGACGGCTTCGGCGGTTCCTGCGGGCTCGCCGACCCGGAGGCGGAGGTGTCCCTGGGGTATGTGATGAACCGTATGGGGCCTCATATCGCGGACGACCCGCGGAAGATGGCACTGGTCGACGCCCTGTACAGCGCGCTGTGACGGCGGGCCGGCGCGGTCCGGTTTCGGCCGAACCGCCCGGCCGCCCTTCCCGTCTGGTTTAGACCAATGCTAGATCTGGTGGCGCACCGAGTCCGTACCACTACCGCACGTCACCACCAGGAGGCGCGGCATGGACCGCACCACCCCGCACGACCACCCGCCGGCCGAGGAAGAGCCCTTGTACCGGCGGATCGCGACGCGATTGCTCGGCGAACTGCGCGACGGCACCGTCCCGCCCGGTGAACGGCTGCCGGGCGAACGGCGGCTCGCCGAGCACTTCGGGGTCAGCCGGGAGACCGTACGGCAGGCGCTGGAGCTGCTGCGCCGTGACGGTCTGGTCACCACCGACCGGCGCGGTACCCACGCCACCCTGCCCGGCCTGCCGGTGGAGACCCCGGCTTCGCTCGCCTTCCCGGTCGGCGCGGCCGCCGCCACTCCGGGCACCGTCGCCCGCGCCACCGTGACCTGGAAGCCGCCCCCGCCGGACCACGCCGAGGCCCTGGGGCTCACCCCGGGCCGGCCCACCCTCGTCCACAACTACCGGTACGCGACCGCCGACGGACGCGGACTGCGGACCGCCGTGACGTCCTTCTCCGCCGTGGCACTCGCGGAGGTGGAGGAGCTGGCCCGCTACCGCGACCGAGCCGACGGCACCGCCACCGCGCACCTGCGGCGGGCCTACGACTGGATGCGCCGGGCCGGTCTGACCCTGCACCACCGCGACGCCATCACCCGCCTCGCGAGCACGCCGTCGGTACGGGTCACCCGGCAGGTGCACGACCAGTACGCGCGCCCGCTGGAGATCACCGACCTTGTCGTGGATGCCCAACAGGACGCGCTGGTCTACGAGTTCACCCTGCCGGGCCGCGCCGACTAGACCGGCGACCGGGCCACGACGAGCCGTACGCGCGGGCTGCCGTCCCGTCGCGGTCCGAACTCCGGCAGGGCGTGGAGGTCCACCCGGAAGCCGGCGCGTGCCAGCTCGCGCCGTACGTCCCCGAAGCGGAACGCGCGGTAGTACATGACGAACGGAGGCCGCCACAGCGCGTTGCGCACCCGCATCACCGTGTCGAAGCCGAGCAGCATCCAGTAGCCGAGAGAGCCCGGGCGGGGCGGGGCGACCAGCGGAAACGCGAAGCAGCCGCCCGGCCGCAGGACCGAGCGGACCTGGCTGAACAGACCGGGCAGTTCACGGGGCAGGAAGTGGCCGAAGGCCCCGAAGCTGACCACCAGGTCGAAGGCGGGAGCGAAGGGCAGGGCGCGGGCGTCCGCCCTGACCCAGGAGACCGGCGGCCCCTCGGGCCCGACCTGCTCCCGGGCGATGTCGAGCATGCCCGCGCTGAAGTCGACGCCCGTGACCCGCTCCCGGCACACCCCCGCCAGCACGCCGACGCCCGCGCCGGTGCCGCAGCACAGGTCGAGGCCGGTATCGAAGGGCCCCATGCGCCGCAGTGCCGACCCTACGGCGTCGAGGACCGCTTCGGGTGTCCGGAAGGGGGTGTGGTCGAACTTCGGCGCGAGGAGGTCGTAGCCGCGCTCGACGGACGACAGCGCCTGGACGGCGAGTTCACGCAGACTGGGACCTTCGGGGCTGAACATCGGCTCAGCCTAGGGGAGCTCGCTGCTCGAGGACCGTGAGTACGCGTTCGCACCAGCGGAGGTTCTCCTCCTCGAAGCCGATGCCTCCCATCAGGGTGAGGTACGGGCCGACGCTGTCGGTCTCCCGCAGGTACTCCTCCTCACTGCGGCCGGCCAGGAGGCGTTCGCGGACGCGCAGGTAGCGGGCGAGCTTGCCACGGGCCCATGTCTCGCGCTCCTCGACCAGGGCGCGGGTGGCCTCGGGGTCCGCGCCGTCCATGGCCTGGATCTTGATGAGGAGTTCGTCCCGGATGGCTGTGGGCCGCCGGGGCGGTGTGACGGCGAACGCGGACAGATCCTCACGCCCCGCTTCGGTGAGCGTGAACATCCGCTTGTCGGGCCGCCGTTCCTGGCGTACGACCCTGGCCTCGATCAGCCCGTCCCGCGCGAGCCGCTCCAGCTCCCGGTAGAGCTGCTGCGGCGTCGAGGCCCAGAAGTTCGCGAACGACACGTCGAACACCTTGGACAGCTCGTAGCCCGAGGCCTCCCCTTCCAGGAGGGCGGCCAGAACGGCGTACTTCAGAGACATATGGACACGGTAACAGCAGTTGACTAATCTCATCCGCACCTACTCAACTAATTGATTAAGGCAGGTTCGATGCGTGCATTCCGCGAGGCCATCGAGGCAGACGACCTCGACGCCGCCGAGGCGCTCCTGGCGCCGGACGTCGTGTTCACCAGCCCGGTCGTGTTCAAGCCGTACACCGGGAAGGCGATCACGGCGGCGATCCTGCGCGCCGTCTCCGGTGTCTTCGAGGACTTCCGCTACGTGCGCGAGATCAACGACGCGGACGGCCGCGACCACGCCCTCGTCTTCACCGCGCGGGTGGGCGACCGCGAGATCAGCGGCTGCGACTTCATCCACGTCGGCGAGGACGGGCTGATCGACGAATTCACCGTGATGGTGCGCCCGTTGTCAGGCGCACAGGCGCTCGCGGCGGCCATGGGCGCGCAGTTCGAGCGGATCGCCGAGGAGGCGCGAGCACGCTCCGTGTGAGCAACTCCTCTGGTTGGATGGCCCCATGACGTCCGCCGAGCACGACGCGCTGATGCGGGCCAACCAGGCCACTGGGACGCCCGCACGCCCGTCCATCTCGCCAGCCGGTTCTACGGTCTCGACCAGGACCTCGACCCCGAGCGCTGGTTCGCCCCGTTCGAGTGGGAGGACCTCGGCGAGCTGGCCGGGCGTGACGTGCTGCACCTGCAGTGCCATCTCGGCACGGAGACGATCGCCTTCGCCCGGCGCGGAGCCCGTGCCGTCGGCCTCGACTTCTCCGAGGCGTCGGTGGCGGCGACGAACGGCATCGCCGCGAAGGCCGGCGCGGACGTGACGTACGTACAGGCGAACGTGTACGACGCCGTCGAGGCGCTGGACGGGCGGCGGTTCGACGTCGTCTACACCGGCAAGGGCGCCCTGTGCTATCTGCCCGACCTGGACCGCTGGGCGGACGTCGTCGGCCGGCTGCTGCGGCCCGGCGGCCGGTTGTACATCGTCGAGTTCCACCCCCTGCTCAACTCCCTCGGCCCGAAGCCCGCTCCGGGCGAGGGGCCCGAACTGCTTCTGCGCCATGACTACCTGAGCGGTGGCGGTCCGGTGCGCCGGGACGCGACCCGCACCTACACGGACGGCCCGGCCGTCGAGGGCGCCACGGACAGTTACGAGTGGATGCACGGAATGGGCGAGGTCGTCAACGCGTTGACCGGGGCGGGACTCACCGTGCGGCGACTGCGGGAAGGCGACGAACTTCCCTGGCCGCGCTGGCCGCAGATGGTCCGTACGGAGTCCGGCTGGTGGCGGCTGCCCGAGCCTCGAATCCCGCTGCTGTACGGGCTGCTGGCCGGCCGCTGAGACTTCTGAGGCCCATTTCACTCCCCCGGCATCACGTTCGGTGGTAAACTGCGAACAGCACTTGTGCACGCCCGGGTCTCGGGCGCCGGTGCCAGTTCATTTCTTCTCATTCTCGTTTCATCCAGCACCACCTCGCTGAGCAGGACGTTCTTCGTCGTAGCCACGGTGCTGTGCTGTTCTCGCCGCCCGGAGGCGTGCCCAAGGCCCCTCCCTTCGCGGCTCTCCCCCCTTCCCTTCGCATGTCCCATGCCTTCCGTCCGTGAAAGGACACACCACCATGACCACCACACTCGAAAACCCACCCGTCCAGCGGCAGCCGCAGGCCCGGACCGCGACCGGCGTCCTCGACATCGACGCCGCCGGGAAGGGGCATCTGCGCGCCGAGAACTGCCTTCCCACACCCGCCGACTCCCCGGTCTCCCCCGCGCTGATCCGCCGGTACGGCCTGCGCAAGGGCGACTACGTCGAGGGGGTGTGCGGCGACCGGCGCGCCCTGACCGACGTGGTACTGGTCGACGGCCGCGCTCCCGGGGAACTGCGCGGCCGACGTCACTTCCGGGACCTGACACCACTGCATCCGCACGAGCGGCTGCGCCTGGAGCACCCGGCCGCCGGGCTGGCCGGACGGGTCGTCGACCTGATCGCGCCGGTCGGCAAGGGCCAGCGCGGGCTCCTCGTGGCCCCGCCCAAGACCGGCAAGACCGTCCTCCTGCAGCAGCTCTCGGCCGCTGTCGCCGGCAACCATCCCGAGAGCCGGCTGATGATGCTGCTGCTCGACGAGCGGCCCGAGGAGGTCACCGACATGCGGCGCTCCGTACGGGGCGAGGTGTATGCCTCGACGTTCGACCGGAGCGCCAAACAGCACATCGCGCTCGCCGAGCTCGTGATCGAACGGGCCAAGCGGCGCGTCGAGGCCGGCGAGGACGTCGTCGTCCTCCTCGACTCGCTGACCCGGCTGTGCCGGGCGCACAACAACGCGGCCGCGTCCGGTGGCCGCATCCTCACCGGAGGCGTCGACGCGTCCGCGCTGACCGGCCCCAAGCGGTTCTTCGGCGCCGCCCGGGCCGCCGAGGAGGGCGGCTCCCTCACGATCCTCGCCACCGCCCTGGTGGAGACCGGCTCCCGGGCCGACGACTTCTACTTCGAGGAGCTGAAGAGCACCGGCAACATGGAGCTGCGCCTGAGCCGCGAACCGGCGTCCCGCCGTGTCTTCCCGGCCGTCGACATCACCCCCTCCGGCACCCGCCGTGAGGAACTCCTGCTGCCCCCGGCCGAGTTGGCTGCCATGCACGGCCTGCGGCGCGTACTGCAGAACAGGGACGGCCAGAGCGGTCTGGAGACCCTCCTGGAGCGGATGCGCGAGACACCGGACAACGCGACGTTCCTGCGGCGCGTCCAGCCGACCCTGCCCTCGGGCTGACGGAGCCCGGCCCCCTGCCAGGAAGCCACGGGTGTGGCATCCGGGTGCTCGCCGACGGCGTACGGCCCGGTCGTCGCCATGCAGAGCGCATCCGTTTCTACGTTAATCATATGATCCTCGGACTTTCTTTCCGGATGGCCGTATCGGCCGGTGTGCTCTGTGCGGTGGGGCTCCTGGCGGTGGTGCCCGCCGCGGCGGACGTCTCCGGCAGGGCGGAGCCCAGTGCGCCGGCCGGGCCGAGGGCGGCGGCCCCGCACCCCTCGCTGCTGCACCGCCCCGGTACCCATGTCCGCCCGCGTGCCGGCGTGCCCCGTCTCCCGGAGGTCTCCGCCTTGTCGTGGCTGGTGGCCGACGCCCGCAGCGGCGAGGTGCTCGCCGCCCGCAACGCGCACCGCAGACTGCCCCCGGCCAGCACCCTGAAGACCCTGTTCGCCCTCACGGTGCTGCCCGCGCTGCCGGGGCGCGTCCGGCACACGGTCCGTGCGGAGGAACTCCGGGGCATCGGTGCCGGCAGCAGCCTCGTCGGGGTCGCGGAGGGCCGTACCTACCGGGTCGCCGACCTCTGGCGCGGTGTCTTCCTCAACTCCGGCAACGACGCCGTGCACGTCCTGGCCGAAATGAACGGCGGCTGGCGGGCCACGGCCCGGCGGATGCAGGCCGAGGCCCGCTCCCTGGGCGCCCACGACACACGCGTGCTGTCGCCGGACGGCTACGACACGCCGGGCCAGGTGTCGTCGGCGTTCGACCTGGCGATCTTCGGCCGGGTGGGGCTGCGCAACCCGGACTTCGCCCGGTACTGCGCCACGGTCGAGGCGAGATTCCCGGGCGGCGGCGGCTGGTCGTACGCGATCCACAACACCAACCGGCTGCTGAGCGGCACCCGGGGCGTGAAGCCGTACCGGGGTCTGATCGGCATCAAGAACGGCTACACCAGCAAGGCGGGCAGCACGCTCGTCGCGGCGGCGCGCCGGGGCGGGCGCACCCTCGTCGTGACGGTGATGAACCCTCAGCAGGGCGGCGGGGCCGCCGTCTACGAGGAGGCACGCTCGCTGCTCGACTGGGGGTTCCGGTCAGCCGCGAGGGTCGAACCGGTGGGCTCGCTCGAGACCTCGCAGCGGGCCTCCGCGCGGCCGGGAGCGACGACACTGCCCGCGGCCGCCGCCGCGGCCGTGCCGGAAGAACCCGCCTCCGCCTGGACCGAGGCGGGCCTGATCGTGGGTGCCGTCGGGCTGGGCGCGGCGGTCGTGGTGCTGGTGCTGCGACTCCCGGTCCGCCGGTCGGAAGGGAGTTGACCGACCGGCAGCCACAGCAGCAGGCCCAGGGTGATCCAGGCGTAGGTGTTGCTGCCCAGGAACCCGTCGACGCCGGACGCGTCGTCGAACCACAGCCACACCACGCTGGTGCACAGCACCGCGTACAGGGCGCCCGCGATCCGCGGGTGCCCCGTACGGACCAGCACGGCGAAGGACGGCAGCAGCCACACCAGATGGTGCACCCAGGTGATCGGGCTGACGAGACAGGCGGCGAGGCCGGTCAGGGCGAACGCGGCCGTCCAGTCCTCCGCGGCGACCGCCCGCCGCACCCGCAGCGCCCACACGCCGAGGATCAGCAGCACCGCCACCGCCCACACCGCCCGGTCCGGTTCCCCCAGCCGGGCCAGAATGCCCTGCACCGACTGGTTCGAGACGTAGCCGAGGCGCCCGACGCGGCTGGTGTCCCACAGCGCGTCGGTCCAGTAGAAGCGCGAGGCGTCCACGTCGACCCAGGCCGCGAGGGCCGTGGCCCCCAGGGCGACGGCCGTGGCGAGAGCCGCCGCGCGCCACCGCCGGGCCACCAGCAGCAGTCCGATGAACAGCGCCGGCGTGAGCTTGATCGCGGCGGCGAGCCCGATGCCGATGCCCGCCAGGCGTCCGCGTCCGGTGGCGAGCAGCGCCGCGTCGGTGAGCACGAGAGCCAGCAGCAGCAGGTTGACCTGACCGAAGCTGAAGGTGTCACGCAGCGGTTCGAACAGTACGAGCAGGCAGGCGATCAGGGCCCAGCCGTACCAGCCGTGGCGCCGCCATCCGCGGCCGGTGAGCAGGCGCAGGATCACGGCCAGGGCCACCAGGTTGAGCAGCAGCGCGGCGGCGATCGCGGTGCGCAGGTCCAGCAGGGCCATCGGCAGCATGGCGACCGCGGCGAAGGGCGGGTAGGTGAAGCCGTACGTCGTGCCGGGCACCCGGTAGTCGTAGATCCGGCCGCCGTGATGGACCCAGGTGTCGATGCTGCCGTAGTAGACGCGCAGGTCGAACCAGTCGCGCAGCAGGGGCACGGTGGCGGTGAAGACGGTCACCACCGTGGCGAGGGCGAGCAGGAGCAGCAGCCGTCCGCGGTCGGTGCGCGGCAGGGCCGGGATCATGCCGCGCGTCCCAGCGCCGGGGCGAGTTCGGCCTGGCGGGCCTGCCACAGCACCACCACCGCGAGTGCGCCGCCGGAGACGGCGAGGACGAGTTGCCCCGTGTCCGCCGCGCCGCCGCTGGGCAGGACACAGAGCGCGAGCACCCCGGTCACGGCCGCCATGCGGTGGCGTACGGAGGTGCTGGGTGTGGCGGCGGCGATGAGGAACAAACCCCACAGGGCGTACCAGGGGCGGATCGCCGGGCCGAGGGCGGCCACCGCCGCGAGGCTCAGGCCGAGCGCGTAGACCGGTCGTGGGCGCAGCCGGAGCCAGATCAGCACGATCGCGACCACGGCCGCCGCGATGCCGAGCGCGTGCCAGGCGGGGATCGCCAGGGGCGCGAGATCGCTGCCCAGGTGTTCCAGCAGGGCCCCGGTGGCTCGGCCGAGCAGGGTGGTCAGGGCCCAGTTCTGGGGTGAGACGGGGGTGTTCAGGGCGCCTATCCAGCCGTATCCGGTGCCGGCCACGGCCGTGGCGGCGACGGTCGTCCCCGCGGCGGCGACGATGGTGGTCAGGAGCGCTTTGGCCGGACCGCGGCCGGCGCGGACCTGGAGGA
This sequence comes from Streptomyces sp. NPDC057002, assembly GCF_042673825.1. Classification (NCBI taxonomy): domain Bacteria; kingdom Bacillati; phylum Actinomycetota; class Actinomycetes; order Kitasatosporales; family Streptomycetaceae; genus Streptomyces; species Streptomyces sp. NPDC057002. The sequence continues at coordinate 856,267 of NZ_JBHURZ010000002.1, read as the reverse complement.
CGACGACGGCGGCGAGTCCGAGGACGGCGGGGGCCTTGACCAGGGCGGCGAGCGTGACGAGGACGGCGCCGAGGATCGGCCACCGGCCGAGCGCCGCCACCAGGCCGACGCCGAGCAGACCGAGCATGACGGCGTCGTTGTGGGCGCCCGCGACCAGATGCAGCAGGACGAGCGGGTTGAGGGCGCCCAGCCACAGCGCGGCGGACGGGTCGGCGCCGCTGTGGCGGGCGAGCCGGGGCAGTGCGGCCGCCATCAGGGCCACCCCGGCGAGCGCGACGAGGCGCATCCCGAACAGCCCGGCGGGCAGTTCCCCCCGGGTCAGCCCGGACAGGGCCGCCGCGACGGCGAGGAACACCGGGCCGTACGGGGCTCCGGTGTGCCGCCAGAGCGGGGCGACCTCGTCGGCGAGCGGGCCGCCGAGCCGGGACGGCCCGTGCGCGTAGACGTCCATGTGCGCGTCCACCATCGCCCCCTGGGCGAGGTAGCTGTAGACGTCCCGGCTGAACAGTGGCGGGGCGAGCAGCAGCGGTGCCGCCCAGACGGCGAGGACGAGCAGCAGGGCACGGGGAGTGGGCGGCCGCGGCCCGCGCACCAGCCGGCCCAGCAGCGCCCAGGCCGCGATCAGCAGGACGACGCCGAAGTAGACACCGACCAGACCGAGGGCCGCGCCGGCGGAGGCAGGGTGGAGGAGCTCCCGTACGGGCAGGGCGCCGGCCGTCTCACCGCCCGCCGCGAGGAAGGCGGTACCGGCCAGACCGAGTATCTGGCAGCGGCGGAGATCGACGGGGAAAGCCATGGCCAACACTCAGTCAGGGTGTCGACGTCGGGTGGCCGGAAGTTGACGCGGTCTGTTCCAGGAGGAAGCGGCGGCGTGACCGGCCGGTGATCAGGTGCCGGCCGGTGGGCTCGGCGTGCAGGGCACCGCTCGCTTGAAGGGAAACATGCGACAGCCGCCTTCAGAACACCGAAAGGCCCGTCAGCGTCGTGAATCGGTCGAGGGCCGCCACACCCGCCACCGAATTGCCCCGTTCGTCCAGACCCGGGCTCCACACGCACAGCGTGCAGCGGCCCGGGACGACGGCGATGATGCCGCCGCCCACGCCGCTCTTGCCGGGCAGCCCGACACGGTAGGCGAAGTCGCCCGCCGCGTCGTACGTGCCGCAGGTCAGCATGATCGCGTTGATCTGCTTGGCCTGGCTGCGGGTGAGCAGTCGGGTTCCGTCGGCGCGGACACCGTGGCGGGCCAGGAAAGTCGTGGCCAGGGCGAGGTCGGCGCAGGACGCGGTGATCGAGCACTGCCGGAAGTACTCGTCGAGCAGGACCGGCACGGGGTTGTCGATGTTGCCGTAGGCGGCCATGAAGTGGCCGAGGGCTGCGTTTCGGTCGCCGTGCGCCGTCTCGGAGGCGGCGACCTCCTCGTCGAAGGCCAGGCCGGGGTTGCCGCTCTCCGCCCGCAGGAACGCAAGCAGTTCGCCCGAGGCGTCGCCGGTACGGGTGTGCAGCCGGTCGGTGACGACGAGGGCGCCCGCGTTGATGAAGGGGTTGCGCGGGATGCCGTTCTCGTACTCCAGCTGGACGAGGGAGTTGAAGGGGTTGCCGGAGGGCTCGCGGCCCACGTGCTCCCACAGGGCGTCACCCTCGCGGGCCAGATCCAGGGCGAGGGTGAAGACCTTGGTGAGGGACTGCGCGGAGAACGGCTCCCGCCAGTCACCCACGCCGTACACACTGCCGTCGGGTTCGGCGACGGCCATGCCGAACCGGCGCGGGTCGCGGGCGGCGAGCGCCGGGATGTAGTCGGCGGGCCGGCCGCGGCCCGGGGTCCGCTCGATCTCCTCGGCGATGCGCTCCAGGACCGGCTGGAAGGTCGTCGGCGATGTCATGATCACCATTGTCCCTCCGCGCCGGTCCCGGTGCGCTCGCACGGGTCAGGCCTGGGCCGGGCCGCTGCCCGCCAGGACCTCCGGGCGCAGCAGGCCGGCGAGTGTCTCAGCGGGCAGCAGACCCTTCTCCAGGACGAGTTCGGCCACGCCCCGGCCGGAGGCGAGAGCCTCCTTGGCGATGTCGGTGGCCGCCGTGTAGCCGATGTGCGGGTTGAGGGCGGTGACCAGGCCGATGGAGTTCTCCACGGTGGCGCGCAGCGCCTCGGTGTTGGCGGTGATGCCGGCCACGCAGCGCTCGGCGAGCGTGAGGCAGGCCGCGCGCAGATGGGTGATGGACTCCGACAGGGAGTGCAGGATGATCGGCTCGAAGGCGTTGAGCTGGAGCTGTCCGGCTTCGGCGGCCATGGTGATGGTGACGTCGTTGCCGATCACCTCGAAGGCGACCTGATTGACGACCTCGGGGATCACCGGGTTGACCTTGCCGGGCATGATGGACGAACCGGCCTGAACCGGCGGCAGGTTGATCTCGTTCAGGCCGGCGCGCGGACCGGAGGACAGCAGCCGCAGGTCGTTGCAGCTCTTGGAGAGCTTGACCGCGATGCGCTTGAGCACGCCCGACATCTGGACGAAGGCGCCGCAGTCCTGGGTCGCCTCGACGAGGTTGGCCGCGGTCACCAGGGGCAGGCCGGTGAGGGTCGCGAGATGGCGGCGGGCCGACTCGGCGTATCCGGCTGGGGCGTTGAGGCCGGTGCCGATCGCCGTGGCGCCGAGGTTGATCTCATGGATCAGCTCGACGGCCTCGGCAAGACGGGACCGGTCCTCGTCAATCATGACCGCGTATGCGGAGAACTCCTGCCCGAGCGTCATCGGGACCGCGTCCTGCAACTGTGTACGGCCCATCTTGAGCACGTCGCGGAACTCGACGGCCTTGAGGGCGAACGTGTCCTGGAGCACGGACATCGCGTCGAGCAACCCGCGCACCGCGAAGACCGTGGCGATCTTGACTGCGGTCGGGTAGACGTCGTTGGTGGACTGGCCGAGGTTGACGTCCTCGTTCGGGTGCAGGTACCGGTACTCGCCCTTGGCGTGGCCCAGGAGTTCCAGCGCCCGGTTGGCCACGACCTCGTTGGCGTTCATGTTGGTGGACGTGCCGGCGCCGCCCTGGACGACGTCGACCACGAACTGGTCGTGCAGCTTGCCGTCGCGGATCTCACGGCAGGCGGCGACGATGGCGGCGGCCTTCCTCGGGTCCAGCAGACCGAGTTCCTCGTTGGCGAGGGCGGCGGCCTCCTTGACGGCGGCGAGGGCGTCGATCAGATGCGGGTAGGCGGAGATGGGCGTGCCCGTGATGGGGAAGTTCTCGGTGGCACGCAGGGTGTGGACACCCCAGTAGGCGTCGGCGGGCACGTCACGGTCGCCGAGCAGATCGTGTTCGGAGCGGGTGGCGGCGGTCATGAGAGTTCTTTCTGAGGTAAGGGGTGGGTGAGCGCCCCTAGGGGCGCTCGGGGAACTGCGCGATCAACCACGAACAGCCCGCGGACCGGCTACCACCCGCAGTCCCCCATCGGTTCGGCGCGGTTACACGCACGCCGTGGACGGAACCGGATCCAGTGCACGCACCGGCCGCACACAGCCCACCGGTTCGCCACCGCCGAGCAGCGGCTCACCCGCGAACTCGGTGAGCAGCTCCGGGTCGACGCCGGCCCGGGCCAACGCGGCGGCGGTGACCGGGACACGAGCCCGATTCGCACCGTCGGCGATCTTGACTGCCACGGCCCGCCCGTCCGCCAGCGCGGCGACCTGCACCCCTTCGAAGCCGTCCTTGGAGAGCAGCCCGGGCACGGCCCGCATCAGCGCGGCGACGTCCCGGCCGGAGCCGGAGGCCATCTCGGCGTGCTCGCGCATCGCGTCGGCCACCCGGGCCTCGGGCGTGCCCGGTGCCGCGGTGATGACGCGGGCGGTGGCGCGGGCGAGGCCGTGCAGGGAGATGGAGAACAGGGGCGCGCCGCAGCCGTCGACGGTCACCCGGGCGATCCGCTGCCCGGTGAGGTCCTCGACGATCTCGGCGATGGCCTGCTGGAGCGGGTGGCCCGGGTCGAGGTAGTCCTCCAGGGACCAGCCGTTGAGCATGCAGGTGTAGAGCATGGCCGCGTGCTTGCCGGAGCAGTTCTGGGCGAGCCGTGAGGGCATTCGGCCCTCGCGCACCCAGGCGTCCCGCACTACCGGGTCGTACGGCAGGTCAGGGACGTTGCGCAACTGGCCCTCGGTGAGCCCGGCGAGTTCGAGGATGCGCCGGGAGCCGGCGAGGTGGCGTTCCTCGCCGGAGTGGCTGGCCGCGGTCAGCGACAGCAGTTCGCCGTCGAGCGGGAGCCCGGCTCGCGCCATGGCCACGGCCTGTAGGGGCTTGAGCGCGGAGCGCGGGTAGAAGGCGGCCTCGATGTCGCCGAGCTGGAGCTGTACCTCTCCGTCGGCGCCGAGGACGACGACGGAGCCGTAGTGGATGCCTTCGACGATGCCACCGCGGATGAGGTGGGCGACGGGGGCGTGGACGGGTTCACGGACAAGGGGTGCGTCCGCAGGGGAACTGCTGTACATCACTGCCTGCTTCTCGGGGAGCGGCGCGTCGGTCACGCGTCGGTTCCGGTGGTGGACTTGCGTGCGACACGGCCGCGGATGCCGAACCATCCGACGACCAGTGCCCCGACGATCAGCGGCAGGCACAGCACGGTGGTGCGTCCCGCGCCGCCGTCGGCGTACATGAGGACCAGGACGGAGGCGAGGAACGCCAGCGTCACGATCTCGGTCCAGGGGGAGCCCGGGAGCCGGTAGCCCGGGCGGGTCAGCTCGCCCTTCTGGGTCTTCTGCCAGAAGAGGAGGTGACAGATCATGATCAGGCCCCAGGTGGCGAGGATGCCGATCGCGGCGAAGTTCAGCACGATCTCGAACGCCTCGGCGGGCACCACGAAGTTGAGGCCGACGCCCAGGACGCAGACGCCGCTGGTGAGCAGGATGCCGCCGTAGGGGACCTGGCTGCGGCTCATCACGGAGGTGAACCTGGGCGCGGATCCGGCCATGGCCATGGAGCGCAGGATGCGGCCGGTGGAGTAGAGGCCGGAGTTGAGGGAGGACATCGCGGCGGTGAGGACGACTAGGTTCATCACGTCGCCGGCGGCCGGGATGCCGATGTTGCCCAGCACGGTCACGAAGGGGCTCTCGCCGGCGGTGTACTTGTTCCACGGCAGCAGCATCGACAGCAGGACGACCGAGCCGACGTAGAACAGGCCGACGCGCCACATGATCGAGTTGATCGCCTTGGGCATGATCTTCTCGGGGTTCTCGGTCTCACCGGCGGCGACGCCGACCAGCTCGACGGAGGCGTAGGCGAAGACGACGCCCTGGATGATCAGCAGCATGGGCAGCAGGCCGTTCGGGAAGAGGCCACCGCTGTCGCTGATGAGGGACGGGCCGGGGCTGTGGCCGTCGACGGGGTGCTGGGTGACCAGCAGGAAGATGCCGATGCACATGAAGAGGACGAGCGCGCCGACCTTGATGATCGCGAACCAGAACTCCAGCTCGCCGAAGATCTTCACCGATATCAGGTTCACGGTGAGCACCACGGCCAGCGCGATGAGCGCGATCACCCACTGCGGGATGTCGGAGAACATGCCCCAGTAGTGGGTGTAGGTGGCGACGGCGGTGATGTCGGCGATGCCGGTGGTCGCCCAGTTCAGGAAGTACATCCAGCCCGCGGTGTAGGCGCCCTTCTCCCCCATGAACTCTCGGGCGTACGACACGAAGGCACCGGAGGAGGGCCGGTACAGCACGAGTTCGCCGAGGGCGCGTACGACGAGGAAGGCGAAGAGGCCGCAGACCGCGTAGGCGATGAAGAGGGACGGGCCGGCGTCGACGAGGCGGCCGCCGGCACCGAGGAAGAGGCCGGTGCCGATGGCACCGCCGATGGCGATCATGTTGACGTGCCGGGACTTCAGGGACTTGCTGTAGCCGGCGTCTCCGGCATCGACATGGACGGAACGTTTCTGCACTCCTTCGTGCAGGGACTGCTCACTCACGCCTCGGTGCCGCCTTCCGTGGGGGTGTCCGTGCGGGGGGAACGCACGATGTCGGTGAGGGTCGTCTCGACGCGGTCGAGGTGGTGGGCCATGGCCTCCACCGCGTCGTTCTCGGAACCGTCGATCAGCGCCTCGACGATGGCGCGGTGCTCGCGGTTGGACTGCTCGCGGCGGCCGCCCAGCTCGTTGAGGAAGGCGGACTGGCGGGCCAGCGCGTCCCGGATCTCCTCGATGACCCGGCGGAAGACCGGGTTCTGGGCGGCCTCGGCCACGGCGAGATGGAACAGCGTGTCCATGGCGACCCACGCGGTGGTGTCCGTCTCCCTTTCCATCCGGTCCAGGATGTGGGCCAGGTGGTCGAGGTTCTCCGGGGTACGGCGCCGGGCCGCGTATCCCGCGACCGGGATCTCTACGTGGCGGCGCACCTCCAGCAGGTCGCTCGCCGCGTAGTCGCCGAAGGTGGGGTCCTCGACGGTGCTGGCGACGACGAAGGTGCCCTTGCCGGTCCGGGACACGGTCAGGCCCATGGTCTGCAGCGCTCGCAGCGCCTCGCGCAGCACGGGCCGGGAGACCTCCAGGGTGCGGCACAGCTCCGCCTCGGAGGGGAGCTTGTCGCCGATGGCGTACTCGCCTCGCTCGATGGCATCGCGCAGGTGCGCCAGCACCGCTTCCATGGCACTGACCCGACGCACAGGCTGTCCGGCTGTCCGGCTGTCTGACAGGTTCACGGGAGAGATACTCCGGGCGACGGCGGGTGCTGTCAAGGGGCGCGGGGAACGGCGCGACGAGCCACGAAGGCGCCGCAGACGAACGACGGCGCCTACCGGCGGAGCGCTCAGCTGCTGATCACACCCGCTCCGAGCAGGCCGAACAGCAGCACTCCCACGATGATCCGGTAGATCACGAACGCGTTGAAGGAGTGCTTGGCGACAAACTTCAGCAGCCAGGCGATGGAGGCGTAGGCGACGATGAAGGACACGATCGTGCCGACCGCGAGCGGAGCGGCGCCCACGCCGGTGCCGAGGGCGTCCTTGAGCTCGTAGATGCCGGCGCCGGTCAGGGCGGGGATGCCCAGGAAGAAGGAGAGCCGGGTGGCCGCGACGCGGTCCAGGTCCAGCATCAGCGCGGTGGACATGGTGGCGCCGGAGCGGGAGAAGCCGGGGAAGAGCAGCGCGAGGATCTGGGAGCTGCCGACGAGCATGGCGTCCTTGAAGGAGGTGTCGTCCTCGCCGCGCTTGTGCCGGCCCATCTGGTCCGCGGCCCACATCACCCCACTGCCGGCGATCAGCGAGCCGGCCACCACCCACAGCGAGGCGAGCGGGCCCTGGATGAGCGGCTTGGCGGCGAGTCCGACGGCGACGATCGGGATCGTGGCGCAGATGACCCACCAGGCGAACTTGTAGTCGTGGTGGTACCGCTCCTCACGGTCGAACAGACCCCGCCACCAGGCGGAGACGATCCGCACGATGTCCTTGAAGAAGTACACGAGTACCGCGGCGATCGCGCCGACCTGGATGACGGCCGAGAACCCGACCACGGCATGGTCGTCCACGGGGATGCCCATGAGCCCCTCGACGATCTTCAAATGGCCGGTGGAGGAGACGGGCAGGAACTCGGTCACCCCCTCGACGGCTCCGAGGACGACGGCCTGACCGACGCTGATGACGCTCATGGGATCCAGTTCTGCTCGGGGGGAGGCGGGAGCGGAGAGGACCGTCTTACTACACGCGGGCGAGAACGGATCTCAGCCACGCGGCCCGTCTGCGCGCGGTTCACATACGCGCGAGTGCGGCCCCCGCGCATGCCGCCCCGAGACCGGCCACCACACTCGCCGCCACATTGACGGCGGCGTGCAGGCGGGCCCCCGTCTCCGCCAGCCGCAGCGTCTCGTAGGAGAACGTCGAGTACGTCGTCAGGGCCCCGCACAGACCGGTGCCGAGCAGCAGCTGGAGGTGCGAGGCGGCACCGGTGAGCAGGCCGAGGACCAGGCAGCCGGTGACGTTCACCGTGAAGGTGCCCCAGGGAAAGACCGAGTCGTGCCGGGCCTGGACCGCCCGGTCGGTGAGGTAACGGAGCGGGGCGCCGACGATCGCGCCGCCGATGACCAGCAGCCAGTTCACAACGACTCCTTACCCTTCGTGTCCGTCGTGCCCAGGAGCCGGCGGGTCGACAGGGCCCCGAGCCACACCGCCGCGAGGGCCGTGAGCGGGGTCGCCGCGAGATAGGCCAGGCCGGTGCCGACGTGGCCGGTCTCGAGCAGCTTCCGGATGTCGACCGCGTACGTCGAGAAGGTGGTGAAGCCGCCGAGGACGCCGGTGCCGAAGAAGGGCCGGACGAGGGGGTGGACGGCCCGGATCTCGGTGATGACCACCATGAACACACCGATCACGGCACAGCCGGCGACGTTGACCCAGAGGGTCGTCCAGGGGAAGCCGCCCGCGGCGGAGGGCCACCACAGGGAGGCCGCGTACCGGGCGGCCGCCCCCGCTCCCCCGCCTAGCGCCACCACGGTGACGACGAGCGTCTGGGCCCGCCAGGGCGGCGGAGGTGGAGCGGATGTCTGAACGCGGAGGCTCTCGGGGGCTGTCACAGGGGTCCGTCTCCTACTCGCCGGGGCCCGGGATCGTACGGGCGCGTGCCGTCGCAAGTAGGGACCGTTGGCGGCGTCCTCGCCGCGGTTCGGGTACGGCGGGCCCCACCGCCGCGCCGCGAGCGGTGTCGCGGCCGGGTTCAGGTTAACCCCGTGCGGTGTGCCGGTGTGAGGTCCGGGCGGGTGGCTCGGGTCACTTCGGCGCGGGCGGCTCGCAGACGGCCACGCCGGGCTCCCAGAGGCTGCCCAGCACCAGGTGCCCGGCCGCTTCGCACACGCTGGTGACCATGCGGTAGCCGGAGCGGCGGCGGGCGAGGTGGTGGACGACACGGCCCTGGTCGTCGAAGGCCATTACGGCGATCGTGCCGGTGGGGCGGAACGGGGCGCGTACGGCCACGCGGGCGGCGGCGCGGCGCACCGAGGGCGTGCCGCGGTGGAGCAGATCGAGGGGCGCAACGCGGGGTCCGGCCAGCGCGACCCAGACCGGCCCGTCCGGGGCGCCGCGCCAGAGGTTGTCGGGCATGCCCGGGAGGTTCTCTGCGAAGGGCTCGCTGCGTCCGGCCTGAGGCCCGGTGAGCCAGTGGCGGACGAGCCGGCAGGCGCCGGTCTCGGCGACGACGAGGAAGGACTCGTCGGCGCCTACGGCGAGGCCGTTGGCGAACTGCAGCCCGTCCAGCACCACCTCGGGGGTGTCGTCGCCGGGAGCAAGGCGCAGCAGCCGTCCCGTTCCGATGTGCTCGACGATGTCGCCGATCCAGTGCTCCAGGGGGTGACGGCGGCTGGAGACGGTGAAGTAGACGGTGCCGTCGGAGAGGGACACGACGTTGCTGCAGAACCGCAGCGGCTCCCCCGCGACCGAGTCGGCGAGGATGCGGACCGTGCCGTCGCCGGTGTCGACGCGCAGCAGTCCGCGTTCGGCGTCGCACACCAGCAGGTCGCCGTCCGGGAGGAGTTCGAGCCCCAGCGGCCTGCCACCGGTCTCGGCGATCACCTCGGTACGGGCCGTGACCGGGTCCGCCAGGCCGTCGAGACGCAGGATGCGCCCGTCCGCGACGCCGGTCAGCACACGGCCGCGCGGATCGGCGACCACGTCCTCGGGGCCGTGGCCCATGGCGATGTAGTGGCGTGGGACGAGTGCCGGGGGACGGTCCATGGTGCGCATGCCCTTCATCCTCAGGAGGAGATACCGCGGTACCGAGTCGCCTACCAGCCCTTTTCAAACATGCGGGCGACCTCGGCGATCCGCATCTCGTCGCGGTGGTATCGCACGCGGCCCGCGGACCGGCTGGTGCGCAGCATGCCGGTGGCTTCGAGCAGCCGGAGGTGGGTGACGGCGACCGGGCGGGCCAGCGAGAACCTCTCGGCGACGGCGTCCGCGGTGACCCCGCCCTCGGCGGGGCCGGGTTCCTTCAGCCAGGCCAGGATGCGCAACCGCGTCTCGTCCGTGGGAGTCCTCAGCATGTCGTGCCCCTGCCTCGCGGCTCTCGCTCTCTTACCGCGTTCTTCCCACTGTCTCGCAGCCCAAGCCGCCGCGTCCGGCAGTCGGCACCGTTGACCGATACCGAACTGCCATACGCCCTGGCGAAGTTCAAGGCGGGGCCTCGTTCCGCCCGGTGAGGTCAGCGGTGGCGGAACCAGGACATCGACGAGAGCGCCCGGTCGTCGTAGCCGAACAGCGCCTGGTTCTCCCAGCCGTTGCCGGAGGACGCGTCGGTCGGGTCCCAGCCGTTGCCGCCCACCGCGGTCCAGGTGGCCTCCCAGTAGAAGATGCCGAGGCCCCGGCCGTTCGGGACGGCCTCCACGATGCTCGCCACGTCGTTCATCCACCGGGTCTGGCCGGCCACGCTCGCCGGATAGCCGGGGACCAGCTCGCCGGTGAGGTCGATGATGTTCTCGTGCGCGTCCTCGCTGTCCAGGCGGAACGGGTAGGCGGTCTCGGCGACATACACCGGCTTGCCGTAGCGGGTGGCCGCGTCGTCGAGGGTGGTCTGGAAGTCGGCCAGCGTGCCGTGCCAGTAGCCGTAGTACGACAGGCCGATCGCGTCGAACTTCACACCGTTGGACCGCGCGCTGTCGAACCACCAGCGGGTGCCGGCCAGGTCACCGCCCTCGGCGAGGTGCAGGGCGACGGTGGTGGACGAGTTGACCGCCTTGACGGCGTCGTAGCCGGAGTTGAGCAGACCGGCCAGTTGCGTCCAGTTGGACGTGGATCCCTCGTTCCACAGCATGCCGCCGTTGATCTCATTGCCCACCTGGACCATGTCGGCGGTGGTGCCCTGCGCCTTCAAGGCGTTCAACACGTCGTACGTGTGGTTGTACACGTCCGTCCTGAGTTGACCGTACGAGTGTCCGGCCCAGGCTGCGGGCTTGTCCTGACGGCCCGGGTCGGCCCAGAAGTCCGAGTAGTGGAAGTCGACCAGCAGCTTCATGCCCTGCGCCTTGACCCGCTTGGCCATGGCCAGGACGCGTGCCTTGTTGTTGTAGCCGTCGGCCGGGTTCACCCACACCTTGAGGCGCGCGTAGTTCATGCCGGACGACTTGAGGACGGCCAGGGCGTCGCCGGCCGTTCCGGAGCTGGTGCGGTAGACACCGCCCTTGGCCTCGCTCTTGGCCAGGGAGGAGATGTCGGCGCCCTTGATCGACGTACCGGATGTGCCCGACGTGAAGGTCAGGTCGTCAACATTGATCCAGTTGCCCGCGTTCGCGTCACTGTTGATGCTGATGGTGCATTGGTTGCCGGTCACATTGACCGGCACGACGATCCGGATCCACCCACTGGCCGAGACCGGCAGATCGGTGCGCTGCTCGGCGCCGCCGCAGTTCTTCAGCGCCAGGTACGCGGACTTCTGCCCGCCGCCGGAGCGCACCCAGGCGGTGAGCTTGTAGCTGCCGTTGGTGAGTCCTGACAGGTACTGGTAGGTCTCCGCCTTGTAGGCAGTGGAGGCCCAGTGGCTCAGCCGGTGGCTCCCGCCGTGGCCGCCGGCCTCGACGAACGAGGCGCCGGTGTCGCCGTACTCGGACCAGCCGCTCGGCGTGGCCGCGCCCGAACCGTCGGTCTCGAAGCCTCCGTTGGTGAGGGTGCTCGCGGCCTGGGCGGTCTGGGCGGGCAGGGCGGTGAATGCGAGCCCTGCGGCGAGCGGCAGCAGGGCTCTGAGCGTGCGTCTGGGATGGAACATCGTCGTCCGTCGTCCCTTCGACGTCGGGGATGGGGGTGCTCCTCACCGGGGGGGCCGGTGAGGGGCCCCTCCGCCCGCGGCTCGTGGGCTCGCGCGGGCGGAGGGAGTCGGTTCAGCCGTCGAGCCGGACGACCCGGACGGCGCCGGCCGGGACCGCGAGGCGGCCGGCCGCGGGTTCGCCGGTCAGCAGCTCGGTGCCGGGGGTCTCCAGCGGCACCTTGGTGTCCGAGCCGGTGTGGTTGAAGGCGAACAGATAGGTGCCCGAGTCGCCGGAGCGGCGCACCACTTCGACGTCCCGGGGCAGGTCGGCGCGCGGGGCGAGGCGGGCGTCCTCGATCGCCCGGCCGAGCAGCGCGTCGAGGCCGTCGGTGTCGAGCCGGGTGGAGACGTACCAGGCGGTGCCCTCGCCGAGGCGGTGCCGCGTGACGGCCGGGCGGTCCGCGGTGAGGCCGTCGGCGTACGTCCAGACGGTCTCGGCGCCGCGCGGCACCACGAACTCGGTCCATACATCGGCGACCGGTTCGGAGCCGTCGGTGCCGGTGACGCGGACCCGTTCACCGGGCAGCAGCGGTGAGAACTCCTCGACCGTGACGCCGAGGACGTCCCGGAGCGGGCCGGGGTAGGCGCCCTCGTGGACGGCGTCGTGCTCGTCGACGATGCCGGAGAAGTACGAGACGACCAGTGTTCCGCCGTTCTCGACGTAGGCCTTGAGGTTGTTCCCGGCCGTCTCCGTCATCAGGTACAGGGCCGGTACGACGACAAGGGGATACCTCGACAAGTCGGCTTCCGGGTGGGCGAAGTCGACGGTGAGGTGGCGGTCGTAGAGGACCTCGTAGAAGGCGTCGGCGCGTTCGCGGGCGTCGTGGTCCTCGCTGGGGCGCCAGTCGAGGTTCTGCGCCCACCAGGAGTGCCAGTCCCACAGCACGGCCACGTCGGCCTCGGTGCGGGTGCCGCGGATCTCGCTCAACGTCTCGACGGCCGCGCCGAGATCGGTGACCTCGCGCCAGACGCGGGTGTCGGTGCCGCCGTGCGGGAGCATCGCCGAGTGGAACTTCTCGGCGCCGCGCCGGGACTGGCGCCACTGGAAGAACATGGCGCCGTCGGAGCCGCGCGCCACATGGGCGAGGGAGTTGCGGGCCAGCTGGCCCGGGGCCTTGGCGGGGTTGCGGGGCTGCCAGTTGACGCCCGAGGTGGAGTGCTCCAGGAGCAGCCAGGGGGCACCGCCCGCGACGGAGCGGGTGAGGTCGGCGGCCATCGCGAGGTTGACGTGGGTGCGGCGGCCGTCGGTGATCAGGTAGTGGTCGTTGGTGACGATGTCGACTTCGCGGCCCCAGGCCCAGTAGTCGACGGAGTCGCACTGGCTCAGGGCCGTCATGAAGTTGGTGGTGACCGGGACGCCCGGTGAGAGGCGGTGCAGGATGTCCCGCTCCGTCACGAAGTTCTCGCGCATGGTGGCGTCGGCGAACCGCTTGTAGTCCAGCGCCTGGCCGGGGTTGACGGACGTCGGGGTGAGCCGGGGCGGGTTGATCTGCCCGAAGTCCGCGTAGCGCTGGCCCCAGAAGGCCGTGCCCCAGGCCTCGTTGACGGCGTCGACCGTGCCGTACGTCGTCGCGAGCCAGCGGCGGAAGTGCGCGGCGCACGCGTCGCAGTAGCAGGCGGAGACGGGGACGCCGTACTCGTTGTGCACGTGCCACATCGCCAGGGCCGGGTGGTCGCCGTAGTGCTCGGCGAGCTGGGTGGTGATGGCCGCGGCGGCGGAGCGGTAGTCGGCGTTGCTGTGGCAGATCGCGGCGCGGGAGCCGAACTCGTGGCGTACGCCCTCCGGCGTCACGGGCAGGGCCTCGGGGTGGGCGCGGTAGAACCAGACCGGCGGGCAGACGGTGGGCGTACCGAGGTCGACGCGGATGCCGTTCTCGTGCAGCAGGTCGAGCACGCGGTCGAGCCAGCCGAAGTCGTAGACGCCGGGCGACGGCTCCAGCAGCGCCCAGGAGAAGATCCCGACGCTCACCATCGTGACGCCGGCCTCCCGCATCAGCCGGACGTCCTCCTGCCAGACGCTCTCCGGCCACTGCTCGGGGTTGTAGTCCCCGCCGAAGGCGAGCCTGGTGAGGCCCCTGGGGGTGGTCTCCGGCATGGATGGTCTCCCGGTCGGTCGATCAAATGGGAACGTGCACACACAGCGGCGCAGTGCGGAGCCCAACATAACCGCACAGCAACAACCATTGACAAGTGTCCGGGATGTTTCTCTACTGTGAACGCTCACAGAAGCATGGCAGGTCTTCGCAGCAGGCGAGGACCCCAGGTCAGGGGAGAGATCCATGCCGTACACGAAGCGCCGCCGCCTCGTGAGAACCGCCGTCGCCGTCGCGCTCGGCGCCACCACACTCGCCGCCTGCGGCACGGAAGACGCGGACAGCGGGACCGAGTCGGGTCCGGCCTCGCTGACGTACTGGACCTGGACGCCCGGCATGGACAAGGTCGTGGACCTGTGGAACAAGGGTCCGGGCAAGAAGGACCGGATCACCGTCACGGTGAAGAAGCAGGCGTCCGGCGACACGCTGGTCACCAAGATCCTCACCGCGCACAAGGCGGGCAAGGCGCCCGACCTGGTGCAGGCGGAGTACCAGGCGCTGCCGACCCTGGTCAGCAATGACGCGCTGGCGGACATATCGAAGAACGTGGACGACGCGAAGGGCAGTTTCGCCGACGGCGTCTGGCAGCAGACGACGCTGGGCACGGACGCCGTCTACGCGGTCCCGCAGGACATCGGGCCGATGATGTTCTACTACCGCGAGGACCTGTTCAAGGAGTACGGCCTGACGGTGCCGACGACCTGGGACGAGTTCGCCGAGACCGCCCGCAGGCTCAAGAAGGCGGCTCCCGACAAGGACCTGACCACCTTCTCCGCCAACGACTCCGGCCTCTTCGCGGGCCTCGCACAGCAGGCGGGCGCCAAGTGGTGGACGACCTCGGGCGACCAGTGGAAGGTCTCCATCGACGACGCGGCGACGCAGAAGGTCGCGAAGTTCTGGGGCGGCCTGGTCGAGGAGGGCGCCGTCGACAACCAGCCGATGTACACGCCGGCCTGGAACAAGGCGCTCAACACCGGCAAGCAGATCGCCTGGGTCAGCGCCGTGTGGGCGCCGGGCACGCTCACCACCGCCGCTCCCGACACCAAGGGCAAGTGGGCCATGGCCCCGCTCCCCCAGTGGTCCTCGAGCGAGACCCGCACCGGCAGCTGGGGCGGTTCCTCCACCGCCGTCACCACGGACTCCAAGCACCAGGGGGCCGCCGCGAAGTTCGCCGCCTGGCTGAACACCGACAGCGAGGCCCTCAACGCACTGGCGAAGGAGAGCGGCATCTACCCGGCCGCCACGAACGCCCAGACCAGCGGCGCCTTCCTCAAGCCGCCAGCCTACTTCTCGAACCAGGCCGACTTCTACACCAAGGCCGCCGACATCGCGGAGACCACGGCGCCGTCCGCCTGGGGCCCGAACGTGAACGTCGCCTACACCACCTTCAAGGACGCCTTCGGCGCCGCCGCCAAGAGCAAGTCCGGCTTCGACACCGCCCTGAAGAAGATGCAGGACGACACCGTCGCCGACATGAAGAAGCAGGGCTTCGAGGTCGCTCCGTGAAAAGCACGGCACACCGGCAGTCGTACGGGGCCAAGAGCGCCCCGTACGCCTTCCTCCTCCCCGCGACGATCCTGTTCGCGCTGTTCTTCGCACTGCCCATCGGCTACGCGGTGTGGCTCAGCTTCCGCAAGGTGAAGGTCTCCGGCCTCGGCTTGGGGTCCGGCGCCCGCAAGGAGGTCTGGGCCGGTCTGGAGAACTACACCGACGCCCTCACCGACAGCGAGCTGATGCACGGGGCCCTGCGCGTACTGGGCTACGGCTGCATCGTCGTACCCGTCATGCTCGGCCTCGCCCTGCTGTTCGCGCTGATGCTCGACTCCGAGAAGGTGCGCCTCGCGCCGTTCACCCGGCTCGCGATCTTCCTGCCGTACGCCATCCCCGGGGTGGTGGCGGCGCTGCTGTGGGGCTTCCTGTACCTGCCGGACGTCAGCCCCTTCTACTTCGTGCTCGACAAGCTGGGCATGCCCCAGCCGGATCTGCTGGACGGCGGGCCGCTGTATCTCGCTCTCTCCAACATCGCGGTCTGGGGCGGCACCGGATTCAACATGATCGTCATCTACACCTCGCTCCAGGCGATCCCGGCGGAGGTCTACGAGGCGGCGAAGCTGGACGGTGCCACGCCGACGCAGATCGCACTGCGGATCAAGATCCCGATGGTGGCGCCCTCGCTGGTGCTGACCTTCTTCTTCTCGATCATCGCCACGCTCCAGATGTTCAACGAGCCGACCACCCTCAAGCCGCTCACCAACTCCGTGTCCACGACGTGGAGTCCGCTGATGAAGGTGTACCGGGACGCGTTCGGCGAGGGTGACATCTACGGAGCCGCGGCGCAGGCCGTGATCATCGCCTTCGCCACGCTCCTGCTGTCCTTCGGCTTCCTGCGAGCCGCGAACCGTCGTCAGAAGCAGGAGGCAGCTCGATGAGTTCCCTTGCCGTCCCGAAGGCCGAGCCGGTGGCGGGCAGCACGTCCGGCACCGACCGGGGCCGCCCGCCGCTGCGCCGCCGGATCGCCCTGATCCCGACGGTCACCCTGCTCCTGGGTGCGGTCTACTGCCTGCTGCCGGTGGCCTGGGTGATCATCGCGGCCACCAAGTCCGGACGTGAGCTGTTCTCCACGTTCACGTTCCTGCCGGGTTCGGGATTCGCCGACAACGTCCGGGACCTGAGCGCCTACCGCGACGGCGTGTACTGGGCGTGGATGGGCAACTCCGCCCTGTACGCCGGGCTGGGTGCCCTGCTGTCGACCTGCGTGTCCGCGATCAGCGGCTACGCCCTGGCGACCTACCGCTTCCGGGGCCGCGAGACGATCTTCAACGTGCTGCTCGCGGGCGTGCTGATGCCACCGGTGATCCTGGCCGTCCCCCAGTACCTGCTGCTGGCCAAGGTCGAGCTCACCGACTCCTACCTGTCCGTACTGCTGCCGCAGATCCTCTTCCCTTACGGCGTCTACCTCGCGCGGATCTACGCCGCCGCCGCTGTGCCCGCCGACGTGGTCGAGGCCGGGCGGATGGACGGGGCGAGCGAGTGGCGGATCTTCACGCGGATCGCGCTGCCGATGATGGTCCCCGGCATGGTGACGGTGTTCCTGTTCCAGTTCGTGGCGATCTGGAACAACTTCCTGCTGCCTTACATCATGCTCAGCGACGACGAGAAGTTCCCGATCACGCTCGGTCTGTTCACGTTGCTGGAGCAGGGCGCCAACTCGCCGGCCCTGTACACGCTGGTGATCACGGGCGCGTTCCTCGCGGTGTTCCCGCTGGTCGCCCTCTTCCTGGTCATCCAGCGCTTCTGGAGTCTGGATCTGCTGTCCGGAGCCGTAAAGTCATGACCATGAACGCTGCGGGAGGCAGGCGCAGGCCGCCCACGATCCACGACGTGGCGCGCGAGGCGGGGGTGTCGCGCGGCACCGTCTCGAGGGTCCTCAACGGCGGCCACTACGTCAGCCCGGCCGCCCAGGAGGCGGTCAACGCGGCCATCCGCAGGACGGGGTACGTCGTCAACCGGCATGCCCGCTCCCTGATCACCGGGCGGTCCGACTCGATCGGCTTCCTGCTCACGGAGCCGCAGGAGCGGTTCTTCGAGGACCCCAACTTCAACGTCCTCCTGCGCGGCTGCACCCAGGCGCTCGCCGCGCACGACATCCCGCTGCTGCTGATGCTGGCCGGCACCGAGGACGAACGGCGGCGCATCACGCGGTACATCACCGCCGGGCATGTCGACGGGGTGCTGCTGGTCTCCAGCCACTCCGGGGATCCCGTCGCCGAGCAGCTGCGTGGGGCCGGGGTGCCGCTCGTGGCGTGCGGGAAGCCGATCGGGCTGGCCTCCAAGGTGAGCTACGTGGCCGCCGACGACCGTGACGGTGCACGCGACATGGTGCGTCATCTGCTGTCGCTCGGGCGGCAGCGGGTGGGCATGGTGACCGGTCCGCTGGACACGCCGGGCGGTGTGGAGCGCCTCGCCGGCTACAAGGAGGTGCTCGCGGACACGGGCATGGAGTTCGACGAGCGGCTCATCGTCTCGGGCGACTACAGCCGGTCCAGTGGCGAGGCGGGGGCCGAGCGGCTGCTGGCACAGGCCCCGGACGTGGACGCGGTGTTCGTCGCCTCGGACTTGATGGCCCAGGGGGTTCTGGCGGCGCTGCAGCGGGCGGGGCGGCGGGTGCCGCAGGACGTCGCGGTCGGCGGCTTCGACGACTCGTCCGCCGCGCTCGCCGCCCGCCCCCAGCTCACGACCATTCGGCAGCCCTATGACCGCATCAGCGCCGAGATGGTGCGGGTGCTGCTCGCGCAGATCGGCGGCGAGGATCCGGCGGCGGTGATCCTTCCGACGGAGTTGGTGAAGCGGGAGTCGACGTGAGCCCGGTCCCGGAACCCCGCCGCAGAGGGCGCCGTAAAGCGGCCGCTCCATGCACAGTCATTGAACCTCGGACCGGTGTACCGTTCGGTTATGGCAGCGAAAACGGCTGGTGCGGGGCTCGAGGAACGGTGGCGGGACATCCTGTCGGCGCACGCGCGCACGATGTGCGAGATCGACCGCGCGCTGCATCCGCACGGCCTCGGCGCCTCCGATTTCGAGGTCCTGGACATGCTCGTGACCGCCGCGCCCGAGGAGGGCGAGCAGTGCCGGGTGCAGAATCTGGTCGGGCGGGTCCATCTGAGCCAGAGCGCGCTGTCGCGGCTGATCGCCCGGCTGGAGAAGGACGGTCTGGTGACGCGTTCCGTGTGTGTGGAGGACCGGCGCGGCGTGTGGGTCTCCCTGACCTCCAGGGGCCGTGACCTGCACGCCGAGGTGCTGCCGCTGCAGCGGGCGGCGCTGGCCCGGACGCTGGGCGCGTGAGCGGCCCAGGCCCGGACCTGGCCGGTCGCCCTAGGGGCGTGCCAGCAGGGTGCGGACTCCCTCCGAGGTGAGCGTCAGGCGGTGCTCCGAGCTGCCGTCGATGGTGAGCGACAGGTCGTCGGCCGGCCACTGCGCGGCGAGGGCGCCGAGCGGCACCATGCGGTAGCGGGAGACGAACGGCAGCAGCCCGGCCATCTCCACCTCGGAGGTGAACACGGGCACCACCGGTTCGCCGCCCGGCTGCTCCAGCACCGGCAGCGCCACCGCCGACGGGTTCGCGGCGTCGGCGTCGTTCGCGTCGTCGGGCACGGGGATGAGCACGTCGCTGTCGGCGAGCGCGTTCAGAGCCGCCGCGTCCTCGGTGTTCTCGGCGAGGACGTCCAGAGCCCGCTGGGCGGGCGTGGGCGTGGGGTTGTTCGCGGGTGTCTCCATGGCAGATTCCCTGTTAGCGGCGGTCTTGCGGCCCACCCGGGACATGATCCGCCCCGGGCACGGTCCTGCTCGCGTACCCGATCGGGCCCGGGGCAATCCTGGTGGATCACTGAGGTTCAGCGGATCTGCCGGATGCGGTCAGAACATCCCGGGGTGAGCGGACGGACGGGCGAGGATCCGTACGCGGTACCGATCACCGCTCGGGGCGCCGACGAGGGCCGCCGGCCCGGTTCACCGCCGCAGTGCGGGCAGACGGAGCCGGGCAGCAGCCCCAAGCCGTCGGGGAGGTACGTCAGCGGCCCGAAGGAGTCGGTGTGCGAGCCCTCGGCCCAGCGCGGCCGGCAGTCCGGGGCATCCGACAGCTGAGCAGGGCTAGGCCCTGGGGCCGCTGTGCAGCACTGCCAGCACTCCCCGGGCGCGGGTGCCGTCCGGCAGTTGCCAGGAGCCGGTGATGTGGCCGGTCGCTCCCTGGGCGGGAGTCAACGGGCCGTCCGGGGCGGGCTGGAGGACTCGGTGCAGGTGGAGGGTCGGGCCGTGGGGCGTGGTCAGTCGGGTGCCGTCCCGGTCGTCGGTTGCGGTGAAGCCCGTGGGCAGGGGTCCTTCGCCGGTGTAGGAGGCGGTGACCTCACGGTCGGGGACGCCGCTGGTGTTCTGGTCCTGGGCCTGCGCCCGTCCCTCGATCAGGGCCGCCAACTGGGCGAGCAGCACGGGGTCGTGGCAGCCGTCGTAGGCCCAGCGCGGCCCGAGCACGCCGTGCTCCATGGTGCCGACGAGAGCGTGGTCCGCACCGTCGAGCGGGGCGCCGCGATAGGTGAGCGGCACCAGGTAGCCGGCCGGGCGGGGGCCGGAGGTGTCGGTGACGACGAGGAACTCGATCCCGACCTCGCCGCGCGGATCGTCCAGCCGGAACCCGCCGGCCTTGACCAGCTTGGGTTCGGCCTCGCCGGCGCGGTACCAGGGGCGGGTGGGCAGCCAGGAGGTGAGGAGCTCCAGCTTGGTCGGTGTGAGCGTGGTGCGGTGGATGACGGCCATGCCGGTCCCTTCCCCCTCGGGTCGATGCGAGCCGTGAACACGCAGCATACGTTCGTGGAGATCCAGGGATGTTGACGCGCGGAATGTTACCGGTAACATCAGTTCGCGTGACCGACCAGCCGATCGCACGGCTCGCCCCCAGCCCCTCCCCCGCCTCGTCCGCCCCGGCCTTCAGCAGGGCTGCCGTCGTGGCCTCCTGTGTCGGCTTTGTGCTCATCGGTGCGTTGCAGGCGCTGTACGGGCCCGCGATCCCGGCCTTCCGTGAGGAGTTCGGGCTGTCGCCCTCCGCCGCGGGGCTGGGGCTGAGCGCCCACTTCGTCGGCGGTGTGGCCGGTGTGCTGCTGTTCGACCGGCTCTACGGCCGGGTCGGCAACCGGCACATCCTCGGCAGCTCCTATCTGCTGATGGCCGTAGGCGCCACGGGCTTCGCGCTGGCGCCCGACTGGCCCACCGCCCTCGCGGCGGCCCTGCTCGCGGGGCTCGGTTTCGGTGGCATCGACTACGGCCTCAACCAGCTGTTCGCCGTGGGCTTCGGCCACCGTTCGACCGCGATGCTGAACATCCTCAACGCCCACTTCGGCATCGGCGCCATCCTCGGCCCCGCCCTGATCGGCGTGGTCGGCTCGGAGCACTACCCGGCCGTCTTCCTTTGCTTCGCCCTCGCCAATCTGCCGTTGCTGCTGTGTCTGAGGGGAGTCCGGAACGACGTGCCCCTGCCGGACAGGGCCGAGGACGGCCGTGGGCAGGTTCTGGGCCGCAGCCTCGGCTCCGTGCTCTCCGTCTTCGTCGCGCTCTACGTCCTGCACGTCGCCGTCGAGGCCGGTGTCGGCGGCTGGGAGCCCACCCATCTGGAGACCGTCGGCTACGGCGCGGGCGTCGCGGCCACCGCCACCTCGGTGTACTGGCTGATGATGACCGTCGGGCGCTTTCTGGTCGCCCCGCTCGCGCTGCGGTTCTCCGCCCAGACCATCATCACCGTCTCGTGCGCGGGCATGACGGTGTGTCTGCTGGCCGCGTCCGTGCCCGCGCTGGCCCCGTACGCGTACGCCGGTGTCGGTCTGTTCATCGCGCCGATCTTCCCCACCGGCCTGCCCTGGCTGAGCCGCGCCGCGCCCCAGGCCCGGCGGGCCGGTGCCGTGGTCATCGCGGCCTCCATGGTCGGCGGTGTCGCCGCCGGGCCCGCGCTGGGCAAGGCCATCGAATGGTCCGGGATCCGCGCCGTGCCGCTCCTGCTGTGCGGGATCTCCGCGCTGTGCCTGGCCGCCACGCTCTGGCTCATCCGCGCCACCCGATCTCAGTGACTGCCCCTACCTCGAAGGGAAGCCTCCGCATGCCCGCTCTGACGACGACGTCCGACGGATTCCTGCTGCACGGCGAGCCGTTCCGCATCCTCTCCGGCGCGCTGCACTACTTCCGTGTCCACCCCGACCTGTGGGCCGACCGGTTGCGCAAGGCCCGTCTGATGGGCCTCAACACGGTGGAGACGTACCTTCCGTGGAACCACCACCAGCCGGATCCCGACGGGCCCCTCGTGCTCGACGGTTTCCTCGACCTGCCCCGGTTCCTGCGGCTCGCCCAGGACGAGGGGCTGTGCGTGCTGCTGCGCCCCGGTCCGTTCATCTGCGCCGAGTGGGACGGAGGCGGTCTGCCCGACTGGCTGACCTCGGACACCGGCATCCGGCTGCGGACCAGCGATCCGCGCTTCACCGGGGCCGTCGACCGCTATCTCGACCTGCTGCTCCCCGCGCTCCGTCCGTACATGGCCGGGGCGGGCGGTCCCGTCATAGCGGTGCAGGTGGAGAACGAGTACGGGGCCTACGGCGACGACAGCGCGTATCTGAAGCACCTGGCCGACGCGTTCCGTTCCCGGGGTGTCGAGGAGCTGCTGTTCACCTGCGACCAGGCCGACCCGGAACATCTGGCCGCCGGAAGTCTGCCGGGCGTCCTCGCGGCCAGCACCTTCGGCAGCCGCGTCGAGCAGTGCCTCGGGCGGCTGCGCGAGCACCGGAGCGAAGGGCCCCTGTTCTGCGCGGAGTTCTGGATCGGCTGGTTCGACCACTGGGGTGGTCCGCACCATGTGCGGGACGCGGCCGACGCCGCCGCGGACCTGGACCGGCTGCTGTCCGCCGGGGCGTCTGTCAACATCTACATGTTCCACGGCGGAACCAACTTCGGCTTCGCCAACGGCGCCAACCACAAGCACGCCTACACCCCGACCGTCACCTCGTACGACTACGACGCCGCGCTCACCGAGTGCGGCGACCCGGGGCCGAAGTACCACGCCTTCCGCGAGGTCATCGCCCGCCACGCAGGTGTCCCCGACGAGCCCGTCCCGGCGCCGGGACCCAAACTCCCGCCCGCCGAAGTCGAGTTGGACGGCCGGGCACCTCTGCTTCCGCTCGCCGGCACGCTCGCCGCCCCCGTGCACGCCGACGACCCGGTGACCATGGACGAGCTCGGGCAGCGCACCGGCTACGCGCTCTACCGCACCACCCTTCCCACTGCCGGTGACGGCCTGCTGCACTTCTCCGGCGGTGTCGGCGACCGCGCCCAGGTCTTCGTCGACGGCGCCCCGGCCGGTGTACTGGAGCGCGAACGCCACGACGAGACAGTGCCCGTGCGCGTCCCACGCTCCGGCGCGACGCTGGAGGTACTCGTCGAGAACATGGGCGGCGTCAACTACGGACCCCGTATCGGCGCGCCCAAGGGTCTGCTCGGGCCCGTCTCCTTCAACGGCACCGTTCTGCGGGGCTGGGACTGCCGCCCGCTGCCGCTGGACGGCGTGGACGGGCTGCCGTTCGTACCGGCCGACGGGGCCGCGGTCACCGTGCCGGCCTTCCACCGCGGCACCTTCGAGGTGGACACGCCCGCCGACGCCTTCCTCTCCCTGCCCGGCTGGACGAAGGGCCAGGCGTGGGTCAACGGCTTCCACCTGGGCCGTTACTGGAACCGGGGCCCGCAGCACACCCTGTACCTCCCCGCCCCGGTGCTGCGGCCAGGCAGCAACGAGCTGGTCCTGCTGGAGCTGCACGGCACCACCGCCACCCGCGCGCAGCTCACCGACACTCCCGACCTCGGCCCGGAGAACACCTGGTGACCCCGCACCGACTGCGTGTTCCCGCGCCCTCCGCTCCCCCGCTCACCGGCCATCTGCCCTTCGCGGACGCGCCGGGCGTGCCCGACCCGGTCGAGGTGACCAGCCGCTGGCTCACCAGGGGCGGCCTCCCCTGGTTCCCGGTCTCCGGCGAGTTCCACTACTCCCGCTATCCGCACGGGGAGTGGGAGGAGGAGCTGCTGAAGATGAAGGCGGGCGGGGTGACCGCCGTCGCCTCCTACGTCATCTGGATCCACCACGAGGAGATCGAGGGCCGGGTCCGCTTCGACGGCGACCGTGACCTCCGGCGCTTCGCCGGGCTGTGCGCCCGCCACGGCCTGGACTTCATCCCGCGCATCGGCCCCTGGTCACACGCCGAGGTGCGCAACGGGGGCCTGCCCGACTGGCTGCTCGCCCACGCCTGTACGCCACGCACCGACGACCCGGCCTATCTGGAGCCCGTACGCACCTGGTTCACGGCCGTCGCGGAGCAACTGCGCGGCCTGGACCGGGCGCACGGCGGCCCGATCCTGGCGATCCAGATCGAGAACGAGCTCTACGACCAGCCCGGCCACCTGCGCACGCTCAAGCGCCTCGCTCAGGAGGCCGGGCTGAGCGCACCGCTGTGGACGTCGACCGCCTGGGGCGGGGTGCGGCTTCCGGGAGAGGAACTGCTTCCGCTGTACGGCGGCTATCCCGAGGCGTTCTGGACGGAGGCGGACGGCGGCTGGCCCGACACCTGCCGCAAGCACTACTTCTTCACGCACGAGCGCGACGACGAGGGCATCGGCGCCGACCTGCGGCCCACGACCGTGCGCGGCACCGACCCGGCCCCGACCGACCGGTTCCCCTGGGCCACCTGCGAGTTGGGAGGGGGTATGGCGGTGGCCTATCACCGGCGGCCTCGTGTGGAGGCCGCCGATGTGGGCGCGCTCGGGCTGACCAAGATCGGCTGCGGTTCGGTGTGGCAGGGCTACTACATGTTCCACGGCGGCACGAACCCGCCGGGGGAGCTGACCACCCTCCAGGAGTCGCACGCCACCGGCTACCCCAACGACCTGCCGCTCCTGAGCTACGACTTCCAGGCCCCGCTCGGCGAGTACGGCCAGGTGCGGCCCTCGTACCACGAACTGCGGCTCCAGCACCTGCTGCTGGCCGCTTTCGGGCACCGCATCGCGCCCATGGAGTCCGTGCTGCCCGAGCGGCTGCCTGCCGGTCAGCACGACCGTGACACCCTGCGCTGGGCCGTCCGCACCGACGGCATCTCGGGCTTCCTGTTCGTGACCAACCACCAGCCGCACGAGCCGCTGCCGGACCACCCGGAGACGACGTTCAGGGTCGACTTCCCGAACGCGCCGTCGCTGACCCTGCCGAGCGCTCCCGTCACGGTGCCCTCCGGCGCCTTCTTCTGCTGGCCGTTGCGGCTGGACGTGGCCGGGCTGCGCCTGGAGTGGGCCACCGCGCAGCCGGTGTGCACGGTCGAGGCGGACGGCCGTACGGTCCTGGTGCTGGCCGCTGCCGACGGCATCGCGCCCGAACTCGCCCTGGACGCGGACACGGTGGCGGCCGTCGCCGTGCCGGCCGGGGGCGGGGAGGTCACGCCCGTCGACGGCCGGGTCCTGGTCACCGGTCTGCGGCCGGGCACCGACGCCCTGGTCGAGGTGGACGCCGCCGACGGCTCCCGCGTCGGTCTGCTGGTCCTGGACGCGGCGACGGCCCGTACCGCCTACCGGGGACTCGCGTGGGGTGCCGAGCGGCTGGTGCTCAGCGGGGACGGAGTCGTCTTCGACGGTGACGAGGTACGGCTGCACAGCCCGGCCGCCGACCCGTCGTTCGCGGTGCTGCCCGCGCCCGATTCCGCCCTGGTGGTGGAGGGGGAACGGGTGCGGGAGGAGGCGGACGGGGTGTGCACGCGCTACACGGTCGAGGCCGGGGCCCTCGGTCGCACAGCCGCGCACGTCGCCCTGGTCAGGCCCGCCGGTCCGGCCCCCGAGCCCGTGACCGGCGTGCAGGGCCGGGCGAGCATGCCCGCCGCCACGTACGTGGACACCGTGGCCGCCGAGTACCGGGTCGACGTACCGGAGGAACTGCTGCGGGCGCCCGCCGGTGTTCTGCTGCGGCTGCACTGGACCGGTGATCTGGCACGGGCCTACGTGGGGGACGTCCTGGTCGCCGACCAGTTCTACTCGGGGCGGGTCTGGGACATCGGACTGGACCGGTTGCCCGCCGGGGAGTTGCGTGCTCGAGGGCTGCGGCTGAAGGTGCTGCCACTGGCCGCCGACGCGCCGGTGCATGTGGCGGGGCAGCTGGGTGACGCCTGGCGGGCGGCCGGGGTGGGGCAGGCCGAGTGGGTGGTCAGGCGCGTGTGGGCGGTCCGGACCGGCTGAGGCCCTCACGGGCACCGCGCGGCCTATGCTGTGCTCCTGCCGGGCGGGTTCAGGACCGCCGTTGTCCGACGTCGAGGAATCCCCCGCCATGACACCGAGCGCCACCGACGGCCCGGTTCCCAAGGGCCGCAGCAGGCGCAACTTCGCGGGGACGCGGCCGGTGATGGCCGACGTGGCCCGGCTGGCCGGGGTCTCCAAGCAGACCGTCTCCCGCGTGCTCAACGACCACCCGGCAGTCCGCGCCGAGACCCGCGAGGCGGTCCTGGAGGCCATGCGCACGCTCGGCTACCGGCCCAGCCGCAGCGCGCGGTCCCTGGCCAGCGGCAGGACCCGGATGCTCGGGGTGATCTCCTTCGACGCCGCACGGTACGGGCCCGCCTCCATCCTGACCGCGATCAACACCGCCGCCCAGGAGGCCGGTTACCTCGTCAGCTCCATCGCCCTGGACACGGCCGACCACGGGACCGTCGTCGAGGCCGTGAACCGGCTGTCGGCCGAGGGCGCGGACGGCGTCATCGCGATCGCCCCGCAGCAGTGGGTGGGCCGGGCACTGGCGGAGACCGAGCTCAGCACTCCCCTGGTGGTGCTGGAGAGCGCCCTCGACGACAGCACTCCCCTGGTCACCGGCGACTCCCGCACCGGCGCCCGCAAGGCCACGGAGCATCTCCTCGGCCTGGGGCACGCCACCGTGTGGCACATCGCGGGTCCCACCGGCTGGACCTCCGCCGATCACCGGCTGGCGAGCTGGCAGGCGACGCTCCAGGCGGCCGGCGCCGACGTCCCGGCTCCTCTGGTCGGGGACTGGGGCGCCGACTCCGGTTACGAACTGGGCCGCCGGCTGGCCCGGCGCCCGGAGGTGACGGCGGTGTTCGCCTCCAACGACCAGATGGCGCTGGGCCTGCTGCACGCCCTGCACGAGTCCGGGCGGTCCGTCCCCGGGGAGGTCAGTGTCGTCGGCTACGACGACATCCCCGAGGCCGCGCATCTGCTGCCCCCGCTGACCACCGTCCGCACCGATTTCGCCGAGATCGGCACCCGGTCCCTGCGGCTGCTCCTGGACCGCATCGACGGCCCGGGCGAGCGGCCCCGCGTGGACAGCCTCGTCCCCGTCGATCTCGTCGTGCGCGCGAGCAGCGGTCCGCCTCCGGTGCGCTGACGGGCTCAGGCACTCCCCTCGGCGGCGGCCTTCTGCCAGGCAGACTCCCTCAGCAGCCGCAGGCCGTTCAGTCCGACGAGAACCGTGGAGCCCTCGTGGCCCGCGACGCCCAGAGGCAGCGGCAGGTCGCCTGCCAGGTCCCAGACGACGAGGCCGGCGATGAACACCCCGGCGATGACGAGGTTCTGGACGACCAGCCGACGGGCGCGGCGGGAGAGGGCGACGGTGGCGGGGACGGCGGCGAGTTCGTCTCGCACGATCACGGCGTCGGCGGTCTCCAGGGCGAGGTCGGAGCCCGCCCGGCCCATGGCGACCCCCGTGTGGGCGGCGGCCAGGGCGGGTGCGTCGTTGACGCCGTCCCCGACGACCAGCACCTTGCGGCCCGCGCTCTCCATCTCCTGGACGGCGGTCAGCTTGTCCTGCGGCAGCAGCCCGGCGCGCACGTCGTCGATGCCGGTCTCGGCGGCAAGGTGCGCGGCGGCCCGGGGGTTGTCGCCGGTGAGGAGTATCGGGGCGGCGCCCGTGAGTGTGGTCAGGGCGGTGACCGTGGCGGCGGCGTCGGGGCGCGGCCGGTCGGCGATGCCGAGCAGCCCGGCGGGGGCGCCGTCGACGACGACCAGCACGGCGGTACGGCCGGACTCCTCCAGCTCCGCGATACCTTCGAAGGCGTCGTCCTTCAGCCGGGCCGGGGCACCCACCGCGACCGCACGGCCGTCGACGAGGGCGGTCACCCCCACGCCGGGCGCGGACGCGAAGTCCTCCGCTTCGGGCAGATCGAGGCCGCGCTCACGGGCGGCGTCGACGACCGCCCGGGCCAGCGGATGCTCACTGGGCCGCTCGGCGGCCGCCGCGAGGGTCAGCAACCCGCCCTCGTCCAAGCCGGATCCGGGCAGCGGCCGGACGTCGGTGACGCGCGGGCTGCCTTCGGTCAGGGTGCCGGTCTTGTCCAGCGCGACGGCGTCCACCTGGCCGATCCGTTCCATCACCACGGCCGACTTCACCAGCACACCGTGCCGCCCGGCGTTGGCGATGGCCGAGAGCAGGGGCGGCATGGTGGCCAGCACGACCGCGCAGGGCGAGGCCACGATCATGAACGTCATGGCGCGCAGCAGCGAGTCGGTGAGCCGCTCCCCGAAGGCGAGGGGCACCAGGAAGACGGCCAGGGTCGCGGCCACCATGCCGAGCGAATAGCGCTGTTCGACCTTCTCGATGAACAGCTGCGTCGGCGCCTTGGTCTCGGACGCCTCCTGCACCATCCGGACGATCCGGGCGATCACCGAGTCGGACGCGTCGCGCTCGACCCGGACCCGCAGGGCGCCGGTGCCGTTGAGGGTGCCCGCGAAGACCTCGTCGCCCGGCTCCTTCGGCACGGGGAGCGGCTCGCCGGTGATGGTGGCCTGGTCCACCTCGCTCGCCCCGTCCAGCACCCGGCCGTCGGCGCCGACGCGCTCTCCGGGGCGTACGAGGACGGTGTCGCCGACCGTCAGCTCCTCGACGGGGACGAGCTGTTCGCCGCCGTCGGGAGAGAGCCGGGTGGCCGTTGCGGGGGCCAGGTCGAGCAGGCCGCGGACGGAGTCGGCGGTGCGGGCCGTGGCCAGCGCCTCCAGGGCGCCGGAGGTGGCGAAGATGACGATGAGCAGGGCGCCGTCCATGACCTGCCCGATCGAGGCCGCGCCCAGTGCGGCGACCACCATCAGCAGGTCGACGTCGAGGGTGCGTTCCTTGAGCGCCTTCAGCCCCTCCCACCCCGGCTCCCAGCCGCCCGTGACGTATGCCGCCGCGTACAGCGGTCCCCAGGTCCAGGCGGGGGCGCCGGTCAGCTGGAGCGGCAGCGCGAGCAGGAAGAAGGCGGTGGCCGCCGCGGCCCAGCGGGCCTCGGGGAGCGCGAGGACACGGGTGCGGCGTCGCGGCACGGTGCCGGGGCGTGCGGGCTGTGCCTCCCGGACCGGCCGCGGCGTGAGGGTGGAAGTCAACAGGGGTCCTTCTGGCGGGGACGCTGGGGGCCCTCACCATACAGGAACACATGAAGACCCCTTCATACCTTCATGTACCTCGAACGACAGCCGGGAACGAGCGTCAGCGCAGCTTGTCCTTGGCCTTGGGGCGTGGCACGTCACGGAGTCAGGCGCTCGTCCCGCCCGGACACGCGCCGGGCGGGAGGGCGTTCAGCGGACGGGCACGGCGATGTACTGGTACTCCAGGAACTCGTCGATGCCGACCCTGCCGCCCTCGCGGCCGAGACCGGACTGCTTGACCCCGCCGAAGGGCGCGGCCGGGTTGGAGACGAGTCCGGTGTTCAGGCCCACCATGCCCACCTCCAGGCCCTCGCTGACACGCAGGCCCCGGTCGAGCCCCTGAGTGAAGACGTAGCCGACGAGACCCCAGGGCGTGTCATTGGCCCGGCGCAGGACCTCGTCCTCGTCGTCGAAGGTGAGGATCGCGGCGACCGGGCCGAAGATCTCCGTGTCCATCAGGCGGCTCTCGGGGGAGACGTCCGCGAGCACGGTCGGCGGGTAGAAACAGCCGGGCCCTTCGGGCGTACGGCCGCCGACCAGTACCTGGGCGCCGCGCTCCACCGCGTCGGCGACCAGTTCCTCGACCTTGGCACGCCCGCCGGTGTCGATCAGCGGGCCGACGTCCACGCCGTCCCTGGTGCCGGGGCCGACCTCGAGCGCGCCCATCCGCTCGGCGAGCCGCCGTCCGAACTCCTCGGCGACCGGCCGGTGGACGAAGAAGCGGTTCGCTGCGGTGCAGGCCTCGCCCATGTTGCGCATCTTGGCGACCATCGCGCCGTCCACGGCCACGTCCAGATCGGCGTCGTCGAAGACGATGAACGGCGCGTTGCCGCCCAGCTCCATCGACGTCCGTACGACGGTGTCGGCGCACTGCGCGAGCAGCAGCCTGCCGACGGCGGTGGAGCCGGTGAAGGACAGCTTGCGGATCCGGCCGCCGCGCAGCAGCGGTTCGCAGACCTCCCCGGCCCGGGAGGTGGTGACGACGTTCAGCACACCGTCCGGGAGGCCCGCCTCCTTCAGGATCCCGGCGAGGGCGAGGCTGGACAGCGGGGTCTGCGGAGCCGGCTTGAGAATCATCGTGCAGCCCGCCGCGATCGCCGGGCCGATCTTGCGGGTGCCCATGGCCAGCGGGAAGTTCCACGGCGTGATCAGCAGGCAGGGGCCGACCGGGCGGCGGGAGAGCAGCATGCGGTTGCGGCCGTCGGGCAGCGTGCCGCATCCCCCGTCGATCCGCACGGCCTCCTCGGAGAACCAGCGGAAGAACTCGGCGGCGTACGCCACCTCTCCCCTGGCCTCGGCGAGGGGCTTGCCCATCTCGGAGGTCATCAGGCGGGCGAGTTCGTCGGTGCGTTCGAGGATGAGCTCGTGCGCGCGGCGCAGGATCTCGCTGCGTGCCCGGGGTGCCGTACGGGCCCATGCGGCCTGGGCCTGGACGGCCGCTTCCTCCGCGAGCCTGGCGTCCTTGGCACCCGCGTCGGCGACATGGCCGATGATCTCGCCGGTGGCGGGGTCGTCGACGGGCATGGTGGCGCCGTCCGCGGCGTCCACCCAGGCACCGCCGATGAACAGCTGGTTCAGTACCTCGGTCATGATGTCTCTCCTGGTCGATCGGCGCCGGGGTCGAGGAGTTCCGCGAGGTGCAGGGCGCGGATGCCCCGGTCACCGGCGAGGTGGTCGATCTGGGTGGCACAGCTGAAGCCGTCGGCGACGACGGGGCGTCCGTCGAGTTCGTCGAGCCGGGGTTTGAGGGCGAGGTCTGCGACGGCGATGGAGGTGTCGTAGTGCTCCGCCTCGAAGCCGAAGTTCCCGGCGAGTCCGCAGCAGCCCTCGGCCTCGTCGACCTTCCGTACGCCCAGGCGGCGCAGCAGGTCGGCGGGACGGCGGCCCTTGAAGGTGGCGTACTCGTGGCAGTGGGTCTGCAGGACGACGTCCCCGGGCAGCGGCGGCGGGGTCCAGCCCTGGTCGGCGAGGTCGGTGAGGGCCCCGGTGAAGGTGTGGACGCGGTCGGCGACACGCTGTGCGGCCTCGGTGCCGAGCAGTTCGGGCACGTCGCGTTTGAGGGCGGCGGCGCAACTGGGCTCGGCGACGATGATCGGCCGGTCGTCGCCGTCGTCGAGGGCGGCGACCGTACGGGCCATGACCCTGCGGGCCACGGACAGCTGGCCGGTGCTGACCCAGGTCAGTCCGCAGCACAGGCCGTCCCGGGGAGTGCAGGGAACGCCGGCGTCGGCGAGCACACGGCTCACCGCTCCCGCGACCCGGGGGCGGAAGGCCCGGGTGAAGCTGTCGACGAAGAGCAGGGCCTTCGCCGGTCCCGGGGTCTTCGCCGCACGCAGGGTCTTGCGCAGGGCGCGCCGGGAGGCGAAGGCGGGGATGCTGCGCTTTGTCGTCACGCCGCCGAGACGGGCGAGGAGCCTGCCGAGCGGTCCGTGCAGCAGGAGGTTGACGGGGCGGGCCGCGTATCCGGCGAGGGCGGAGGTCCTGGGCAGCCAGCCGAGCGAGTAGTGGGAGCGGGGGCGGAGGCGGTTCTTGTAGTGCTGGTGCAGGAACTCCGCCTTGTAGGTCGCCATGTCGACGCCGACCGGACAGTCGCTGGAGCAGGCCTTGCAGGACAGGCACAGATCGAGGGCGTCCTTGACCTCGGTCGAGCGCCAGCCGTCCTGGACGGCCTCGCCGCGCACCATCTCCTGGAGCATGCGGGCCCGGCCGCGGGTGGAGTCGTTCTCCTCCCCCGTGGCCCGGTAGCTCGGGCACATCACCCCGCCGGAGCCGCTGCGGCAGCGGCCGATGCCGACACAGCGGCGCACCGCGCCCGTGAAACCGTCCGTGTCGTGCGGGAAGGTGAACGACGTGTCGACGAGCGGGAGTTCACGCAGCGCGAGGTCGGCGTCCAGCGGGGCCGGGTCGACGATGACCCCGGGGTTGAGCAGCCGGTCCGGGTCGAAGATCCGCTTGAACGCGGCGAACGCGCTGATCATGCGGTGGCTGTACATGACCTCCAGCAGTTCGCTGCGGGCCCGTCCGTCACCGTGCTCGCCCGACAGGGTGCCGCCGTGCGAGACGACCAGCTTGGCCGCCTCGGAGAGGAAGCGCCGCATGACGGCCCGGCCGGTGTCCGTGGCCGGGTCGAAGTCGACCCGTACATGGACGCAGCCCGCGCCGAAGTGCCCGTACAGCACACCGGTCAACCCGTGCGCGGCCAGCAGCTTGCGGAAGTCGCGCAGATAGGCGGCGAGGTTCTCGGGGGCGACGGCCGCGTCCTCCCAGCCGGGCCAGGACTCCCCGCCGTCCACCAGCCGGGCGGCGAGCCCTGCCCCGTCCTCGCGGACCCGCCACAGCGAGCGCCGCTCGGCCGGGCTCTCGACGACCCGTCCGCCGGTCAGCCGTCCCTGGGCCTTCAGCACGTCGAGCAGTTCGGCGGCGCGGCCGTCGACCGCGGCCTGGTCCTCGCCTTCGAGTTCGACGTAGAGCCAGGCGCGGCCCTCGGGCAGGCCGGTGACGGAGTCCGGGCCGCGGCGGACGCGCATGGTGGCGACGATCGCCTCGTCCATGCCCTCCACGGCGCTGGGCGAGAAGCGCAGGATCTCCGGCACGTCCTCGGCCGCGTCGACGACGTCGTCGTAGCCGAGGGTCAGCAGCGCGGAGGCCTGTGCGGTCGCCACCAGGCGGACCGTCGCGGCGGTGACGACCGCACAGGTGCCTTCGGTGCCCACGAGCGCGCGGGCCATGTCGAAGCCGTTCTCCGGCAGGAGGCGGTGCAGCTGATAGCCGGAGACCTGGCGCGGGATCCGGCCCAGTTCGGTACGGATCGGCTTCAGGTTGTCGGCGATCAGCTTCCGGAGGTCGGATTCGAGCCGCGCGATGACTTCGGCGTCGCCCGGCTCGACCGGGTGCAGTCCGGAGCGGTCGGCGACGGCCCGCACTCCGTCGGCCGTGACGATCTCCAGGGCGTCGACATGGCCGCTGGTCCGACCGTCGCGTACCGACCGGTTGCCGCACGCGTCGTTGCCGATCATGCCGCCGAGGGTGCAGCGGCTGTGCGAGGACGGGTCGGGACCGAAGTCGAGCCCGTGCGGGGCGGTCGCGGTGCGCAGCGCGTCGAGGACGGCACCGGTCTCGACCCGCGCGGTGCGGGCCTCGGGGTCGATGTCGAGGATCCGGTTCAGGTGCCGGGAGAAGTCCAGGACGACACCGAGTCCGACGGCGTTGCCCGCCATGCTGGTGCCGCCGCCCCGGGCCGTGACCGGCACGCCCGCCTCCCGGCAGGCCCGCAGCACCGCGACCACGTCGGCGGCGGTGCGCGGGAAGGCCACGGCCCAGGGCAGCACCCGGTAGTTGGAGGCGTCGTAGGCGTAGGGGCCCGTCGCTCCCGGGCCGGTCTCCACCCGCAGGCCGGGCGCGATCTCGGCGATACGGGCCGTGAGACCCGCCAGGTCGCGGGTGGCGGTGGTCATCGGTCGCCGGCTCCCGAGGTGCCGGCCTCGACCGCCTTCGCCCAGGCCCGCAGGCCTTCGTCCACTCCGCCCTCGTCGATGACGAGCGCCGGGATCATACGGACCACCTGGTTCCAGGCGCCGCACAGCAGCAGGAGCAGCCCCTCGTCGACGGCGGCGCGCTGCACCCGGGCGGCTGTCTCGGGGTCGGGGCTGCCGTCCTCGGTGACGAACTCGCTGGCGAGCATGAGACCGAGGCCGCGGACGTCGCCGATGCCCGGGGTGCGGTCGGCCACCGCCTCCAGGCCCTGGCGCAGGCGCCGGCCCATCGCGTCGGCGTTCTCGACGAGCTTCTCGTCGCGTACGACGTCGAGGGTGGCGCAGGCCGCGGCGCAGGCGACGGCGTTGGCGCCGTAGGTGCCGCCCTGTGAGCCAGGCCAGGCCTTGGCCATCAGTTCCTCGGAGGCGGCGATGCCGGAGATCGGGAAGCCGCTGGCCAGGCCCTTGGCGGTGATGAGGATGTCGGGGGTGACGCCGAAGTGGTCGTGGCCCCAGAAGCGTCCGGTGCGGCCGACTCCGGTCTGCACCTCGTCGAGGATCAGCAGGAAGCCGTGCCGGTCCGCCCGCTCCCGGAGCCCTTCGAGGAAGGCGCGGTTCGCGGGCACGTAGCCGCCCTCGCCGAGCACCGGCTCGACGATGATCGCGGCCGTGTCGGCGGGCGAGGAGATCGTCTGGAGGGTGTAGTCGAGTTCCTGGAGGGCGAAGCGGGTGGCGGCCTCCTCGTCCCAGCCGTACCGGTAGGCCGTCGGGAACGGCGTGACGACTACTCCGCTCATCAGCGGGGAGAAACCGGACCGGAAGCGGATCCCGGAGGTCGTCATGGAGGCGGCGGCGACCGTACGGCCGTGGAAACCGCCGTGGCAGACCAGGACGTTGGGCCGGCCGGTGGCCTGGCGGGCCAGCCGCAGCGCCGACTCGACGGCCTCGCTGCCGGAGTTGGTGAAGAACAGGCTGTCCAGGCCGGCCGGCAGCACCTCGCCGAGCTTGTCGACGAGCCGGCGCAGCGGCTGGTGCATGACGGTCGTGTACTGGCCGTGCACCAGCGTGCCCACCTGCTCCTGCGCCGCCGCCACGACCTTGGGGTGGCAGTGCCCGGTGCTGGTGACGCCGATGCCGGCGGTGAAGTCGAGGTAGCGGCGGCCGTCCTCACCGTAGAGATGGACGCCCTCGCCCCGGGCGGCCACCACGGGCGTGGCCTGGCGAAGGTGCGGCGACAGTGCGGTCATGTTCGTCTCCCGGCCGTACGTCGAGGTCTGCTCGCGGTGATCCGCGGTACTGGTCCGACACCCCGAGCATCCGGGCCGCCGCGAAGCGCCACAACGCGTGATCTGTCCAGCCGGAACGCGTTGTTCGGACGTTGTGTCAACCTCCGGACCCCCCTGGCACCGCCCGCCCCTCCCGTGGACAGCTGTTGCGCAGGTCAGTGCCGCTTGTCAGAGTGACCAGGAATGCAGGGAGCCACCGTGAACCCACACCCGCCGAGCGTCGCCGACGTGCTGGCCCTGCCCGTCCTGGCCGCCGGGCAGCCCCAGGTCGTCACCGGGCCGGCCGGGCTGGACCGGCCGGTGCGCTGGGTGCACATCACCGAGCTGACGGACCCGGCGTCCTTCCTCAAGGGCGGCGAGCTGGTCCTGACCACGGGCATGCCCCTGCCCGACGACGCGGCGGGTGTCCGCCGGTACGTCGACGAACTCACGGAGGTGGGCGCGGCCGCCCTGGTCATCGAGCTGGTACGGCGCTACCACCGGCCGCCCGACGCCCTCGTCCAGGCCTGCCGCGCCCGGGGGCTGCCCCTGGTCACCCTCGCGCGGGACGTCAACTTCCTGGAGGTCACACAGGTCGTCCACGCGCTCATCCTCGGCAGCCAGGCCGACGCGATGCGCCGGACGCAGCGGATCCACGAGGCGTTCACCGCCCTCACGCTGCGCGGCGCGGGGCCCGAGGAGGTGGTGCGGGCGGCGGCGGAGATGAGCGGCCGCACGGTCGTCCTGGAGAACCTGGTGCACCAGGCGCTGATCTGCGAGCCGTCGGGGAGCACGGTGGAGGAGGCGCTCGGCGACTGGGAACAGCGCTCCCGGGCCACCGATCCCGGCGACCACACCGAGGCGGGCGGCCCGGAGGGCTGGCTCACGGCGCCCGTCTCCTACCAGGGCGAACGCTGGGGCCGGCTGGCCATGCTCCGGGCCCCCGCCGACGGCCCGCCCTTCGGCCCGGAGCACATCACCGTCCTGGAGCGGACGGCGATGGCCCTCACCGTCGCCCGGCTCATCCACTCCACGCCCTGGGAGCACACGGCCCACCGCACCGCCCTGCGGGAGCTGGCGGAGCAGCGCCACCACTCCCCCGAGGACGCCCGCGCCCGCTGTGCCGCGCTGGGCCTGCCCACGGAGGACAACCGCTACCTGGCGATCCTCGTCGACCTGGGTCCGGGGGTCGAGGGAGGCGAGCTGGAGGCCCGGCTGCACGGCGAGCTCCGGTCGGCGGGGGTTCCGGCCCTGGTCGGCGAGCTCGCCTCCGGCCGCCTCGGCATCCTGCCGGCCCTGC
Organism: Streptomyces sp. NPDC057002; assembly: GCF_042673825.1. Lineage (NCBI taxonomy): Bacteria > Bacillati > Actinomycetota > Actinomycetes > Kitasatosporales > Streptomycetaceae > Streptomyces > Streptomyces sp. NPDC057002. The sequence continues at coordinate 820,424 of NZ_JBHURZ010000002.1, read as the reverse complement.
GTCCCGACCTGCCCTGGCGCCCGATGGCGGAACGGCTGTGCCGCACCGCGCTGGGTCTGGTCCCGGGGGCGATCGTCGGCGTCGGCTCGGAGGTGGCGGACCTCGCCGACACGGCACGCTCCTTCCGGGAGGCGGCCCGTGTCATAGAGGCCACCCCGCCCGGCCAGCCCCTCCCGCCGGACCGTTCCTTCCACGAGCTGCCGGACATCGACCTGCGCCGTCTGCTGTACGCCCTGCGGGAGGACACGCGCGTCCAGGACTACACCGAGCGCCGCCTCGGCCGGCTCATCGACCACGACACCCGGCACGGCACCGACCTGCTCACCACGCTGGGGCACTACCTCGACGCGGCCGGCAACAAGACCACCGCGGCCCGTCGCGGCGGTCTGTCCAGGGAGACCATGTACCAGCGCCTGCGCACCATCGAACGCCTCCTGGACTCCGACCTGGAATCCGGGGAGCGGCGCACCGAACTCCACGTGGCGCTCACGGCGTTGCGCGTGCTGCGCGCCGGGTGAAGGATGCCTCAGTGCCAGGACGTCGGCACCGTCTCCTGAGGGGGTTCGATGAAGGTCGAGCACGGTGGAAGGGTCGGCACTTGAGTACCCGTCGGCGGATCGCCGTCGCCTGGGCGGGGGCGTGCCTGGCCGGGCTCGCCGCCACCTTCACTCTCAACTCCGTTTCATATACGGACGATTCCAACTCTCCGGCTCGGGAGGCCACACCGGCCGGCACGTACGACTGCCAGGAGATCCACGACTCCATCGAGCAGGCCCGGGCCGAGGCCAGGCGCGAGCAGCAGGACATGATCGACGCCTCGCCGGACGTCGCGTACCAGTCGGTCATCGTGGGGGACGTGGCCGTGCCGGAGGAGTGTTTCGGCGAAGTGAAGTCCCGCTGAGAAACACCCACTTGCTAGAAGGCGACCGGCGGCTCAGGTGTCGTAGTCCACCGTCAGCGCGTCGGAGACCGGGAACGACTGGCAGGTGAGGACGTAGCCCGCGTCGACCTCGGCCGGTTCGAGGGCGAAGTTGCGCCGCATGTCGGCCTTGCCTTCGGTGACCAGGGCGCGGCAGGTGCCGCAGACGCCGCCCTTGCAGGCGAACGGCAGGTCCGGGCGGGTCTGCTGGGCGCCTTCGAGGATGCTCCGCTCCCGGGGGAGGGCGGAGGTGGTGGAGCGGCCGTCGAGGGTGACGGTGACCTGGCTGACCGGGCCGGTCGGGCCGGCCTCGGCGTGGTGGACTTCGCGGACGGGCTCGTCGTCGGCGTAGAACAGCTCCTGGTGGACGCGGTCGGCGGGAACGTCGAGGCCGGCCAGGACCTGCTGGGCGGCGCGGACCATGCCGTGCGGGCCGCACAGCCACCAGTGGTCGGCGGAGTCCACGTCCACCAGCGCGTCGACGAGGGCCGACAGCCGGTCGGCGTCGAGGCGGCCGGAGAGGACCTCGGCCTCACGGGGCTCGCGGGAGAGGACATGGGCGAGCTGGAACCGCGTCGGGTGGAGGTCCTTCAGGTCGGCCAGTTCGTCGGCGAACATCACGGTGCCGGTGCGGCGGTTGCCGTAGAGGAGGGTGACCGTCGAGCGGGAGTCGGCGGCCAGGACCGACTCGGCGATGGAGACCATGGGTGTGATGCCGGAGCCGGCCGCGATCAGGACGTGGTGGCCGGGGGCGCTGAGGTCGGGTGTGAAGGCGCCGGTGGGTGCCATGACCTCGACGGTGTCGCCGGGGCGTACGTCGCTCACCAGCCAGGAGGAGAACAGGCCGCCCGGTACGACCCGGACGCCGATGCGCGGGGCGGTGCCGGCGGGTGAGCAGATCGAGTACGAGCGGCGCTCGTCCCGGCCCTCGATCTCGCGCCGCAGGGTGAGCGACTGGCCCGGCTCGAAGGCGAACTCCTCGGCCAGCTCGGCCGGGATGTCGAAGCTGACGGCCGCCGCGTCCTCGCACAGCGGCTGCACGGCGGCGACCCGCAGGCGGTGGAAGACCGGACGCCGGCGGGCCCGAGCGCGTGCCGCCGGGACGGGGGCCGGCTCCATCAGGTCGTCCATCAGATCTCCTTGACGTACTCGAACGGCTCGCGGCAGGCGAGGCAGCGCCACAGGGACTTGCAGGACGTGGCGGCGAAGCGGGAGGTCTCCTCGGTGTCGTGGAACCCGCAGCGCGGGCAGGGCACCGAGCGGCGGGTCGGCGACAGCACGAGCGGAACCGGGCCGGTGGTGCGCGCGGGCGCGGCCCCGGGCGGGGCGATGCCGTGCTCGGCGAGCTTGCGCCGGCCGTCCGCCGTGATCCAGTCGCTGGTCCACGGCGGGTCGAGGACGGTGCGGATCTCCACGCGCGCGTAGCCCGCGTCCCGGAGCCGGGCGGCCACGCCTGCGCGCATCTCCGCCATCGCCGGGCAGCCCGAGTAGGTCGGCGTCAGACTCGCGACCACCGTCCCGTCCGGGGTGAGGGACACATCGCGCAGCACTCCGAGGTCGGCCAGGGTGAGCATGGGCAGCTCGGGATCGGGCACCTGCTCGGCGATGCGCAGGGCCCGCCGCGCGTCCAGGAGCGTCGTCACCATGTCGCCTCCGGGTGTGCGCGGGCGATGCCCTGCAACTCGGCCAGCAGCGGGGCGAGATGCTCGGTGTGCTCCCCGGTGCGGCCCGAGCCGGGCAGCGGCCGGTAGACGGGCATGGGCAGTCCGGCCGCCTCGGTGACCTGGCGCAGGACTGCGACGACCTCGTCCCGTACGTCGTGCGCCGTGAACAGCTCGCCCAGGTAGGGCGCCGCCTGTTCCAGCGCCCGGCGCGTCCGGCGGTGCGACTCCTCGGTGCCGTCGCCCAGGCGCACCACCCACTCGGCCGCGTACTGCCGGTGGTACGCCAGCTCCTTCACTCCCTTGGCGGCGATCGCCGCGAGCACCGGGTCCGGGTGGGCGGTGAGCCGCTCGAAGTACGCGAGACGCCAGCCGGCGAACACCAGCAGCCGTACGGTCGAGAACGCGAAGTCGCCGTTGGGCAGTTCGGCCAGGCGTACGTTGCGGAAGTCGCCGGCGTCCCGGAAGTAGGCGTAGGCGTCCTCGCCGCGGCCGGTGCCGTCGACCTGGCCCGCGCGGGCGTAGAGCAGACGGGCCTGGCCGAGCAGATCGAGTCCGATGTTGGCCAGGGCCACCTCCTCCTCCAGCTCGGGGGCCCGGGTGGTCCACTCGGCGAGCCGCTGGGCCGAGACCAGGGCGTCGTCGGCCAGGGTGACGCAGAGGTCGGCCAGTTCACCGGCGTCGACACCCTCGGGTACGGTCGTGTCCACGCCGTGCAGTGGGTCCTCGAAGCCGGTGCCGTAGGCCCAGCGGGTGTCGTCCTCGTGCCCCTCGGCGAGGGTCATGTAGACGTGGTCGTCACTCATGCCCTCTCCTTCAGATGTGCGGGACGTCGGCGGGGATGTCGTAGAAGGTCGGGTGCCGGTAGACCTTGTCGGCGCTGGGCGCGAAGAACGGGTCCTTCTCGTCGCGGGTGGAGGCGGCGATGTGCTCCGAGCGCACCACCCAGATGCTCACGCCCTCGTTGCGCCGGGTGTACAGGTCGCGGGCGTGGGTGAGGGCCATGCGGTCGTCGGCGGCGTGCAGCGAGCCCACGTGGACGTGGTTCAAACCGCGCTTGCCGCGCACGAACACCTCGTACAGCGGCCAGTCCTGCTTCTCGGACGGCTTGTCGGCGCTCATGCCACCGCTCCCTTCTCCGCACGGGCGGCCTGCTTGGCCGCGTGGGCGGTGGCCGCCTCGCGGACCCAGGCGCCCTCGTCGTGGGCGCTTCTGCGCCGCTCCATCCGCTGGTCGTTGCACGGGCCGTCGCCCTTGATGACCCGCATCAGCTCGTCCCAGTCGGGGGTGCCGAAGTCATGGCGTCCCCGCTCGTCGTTCCAGCGCAGCTCCGGGTCCGGGAGCGTCACGCCGAGCTTCTCGGCCTGCGGGACCGTCATGTCGACGAAACGCTGACGCAGTTCGTCGTTGCTGTGCCGCTTGATCTTCCAGGCCATCGACTGCGCGGAGTTGGGCGAGGCGTCGTCGGGCGGGCCGAACATCATCAGGGACGGCCACCACCAGCGGTCCACGGCGTCCTGCACCATCTCCCGCTGGGCCGCGGTGCCGCGCATCATCGTCATCAGCAGTTCGTAGCCCTGCCGCTGGTGGAAGGACTCCTCCTTGCAGATCCGCACCATCGCGCGCGCGTACGGCCCGTACGAGGACCTGCACAGCGGCACCTGGTTGCAGATCGCGGCACCGTCCACGAACCAGCCGATCACCCCGACGTCCGCGAAGCTCAGCGTGGGGTAGTTGAAGATCGACGAGTACTTCTGGCGGCCCTCGATCAGCCGGTCCGTGAGATCCGCGCGGTCCGCGCCCAGCGTTTCCGCCGCCGAGTACAGATACAGCCCGTGCCCGGCCTCGTCCTGGACCTTCGCGAACAGAATGGCCTTGCGGCGCAGCGACGGAGCGCGCGTGATCCACTCGCCCTCCGGCTGCATGCCGATGATCTCCGAGTGCGCGTGCTGCGCGATCTGACGGATCAGTGTCTTCCGGTAGCCCTCCGGCATCCAGTCGCGCGGCTCGATCCGCTGGTCCCGCGCGATCGTCGCCTCGAAGTGCTGCTGGAGAACCGGCTCGGCGCCGTCCGCCCCCGCGGGGCTGGAGCGTGTCGTATCCATCCGTCCCACTTCCCAACCGACCATTCGTTCGGTCCATGATAGGACAGGCCCGGGCACCTTGGTAAGCCCCCGGCCCTTGACATGCGCGGAGCCGATGGGATTACTTGGCAAAGCCGAAGCTAACCGAATGTTCGGTCGGTAGACAAGGTGGTGCGAGAGGTGACCCATACCGCTGACGCGACACCGGCCGCGGAGGCGATGTTCGCCGCGGACCAGGCCTCACGCGGGCTCGGTGTCGAGCTGCTCGAGCAGGGCGAAGGAACCGCCGTGCTCCGGATGACAGTGACCCCGGGGATGGTGAACGGGCACGGCATCGCCCACGGGGGCTACGTCTTCCTGCTCGCCGACAGCGCCTTCGCCTGCGCCTGCAACAGCCACGGCCCGGTGACCGTCGCGGCCGGGGCCGACGTCACCTTCGTGGCCCCGGCGTACGAGGGCGACCTGCTGGTGGCGCGGGCCGAGGAACGCACCCGGTTCGGCCGCAGCGGCCTCTACGACGTGAGCGTGCTGCGGGGTGACGAGGTGATCGCGGAGTTCCGGGGCCGCAGCCGGACCATCGGGAGCACGAGCGCGAGTACGAGCGCCGGCACGACGTCGAAGGAGTCGCGATGACCGGCGAGCCCCTCCCCCAGGATCTGCTGGACGACGCCGAGCGCCTCACCCGCGAGGAGCTGCGCGAGCTCCAGCTGGACCGGCTGCGCCGGAGCCTGCGGCACGCCTACGACAACGTGGAGGCGTACCGGAAGAAGTTCGAGGCCGCCGGGGTCACGCCCGAGGACTGCCGGTCGCTGGACGACCTGTCACGGTTCCCCTTCACGACCAAGGCCGATCTGCGCGACACCTACCCGTTCGGCATGTTCGCCGTCCCCATGGCCCAGGTCCGCCGGGTCCACGCCTCCAGCGGCACCACGGGCCGCCCCACGGTCGTCGGCTACACCGAGAACGACGTGTCGATGTGGGCGGACCTCGTCGCCCGCTCGATCCGGGCCGCCGGCGGGCGGCCGGGGCACAAGGTGCACATCTCCTACGGCTACGGCCTGTTCACCGGAGGCCTCGGCGCCCACTACGGCGCGGAGCGCGCCGGCTGTCTGGTGATCCCGGCCTCCGGGGGCATGACCGCCCGCCAGGTGCAGATCATCCAGGACTTCGAGCCCGAGATCATCATGGTCACGCCGTCCTACATGCTGACGCTCCTCGACGAGTTCGAGCGTCAGGGCGTCGACCCGCGCTCCACCTCGCTGCGGGTGGGCATCTTCGGGGCCGAGCCGTGGACGGAGGAGATGCGCCGCGAGATCGAGGAGCGCATGGACATCCATGCGGTCGACATATACGGCCTGTCCGAGGTGATCGGCCCGGGAGTCGCGCAGGAGTGTGTGGAGACCAAGGACGGGCTGCACGTGTGGGAGGACCATTTCCTCCCCGAGGTCGTCGACCCGATCACGGGTGAGGTGCTGCCCGAGGGCGAGGAGGGCGAGCTGGTCTTCACGTCCCTGACCAAGGAGGCGTTGCCGGTCGTCCGCTACCGCACCCGCGACCTGACCCGGCTGCTGCCCGGCACGGCCCGGCCCGCCTTCCGCCGCATCCAGAAGATCACCGGCCGCTGCGACGACATGATCATCCTGCGCGGGGTGAACGTCTTCCCCAGCCAGATCGAGGAGATCGTCCTGCGCACGCCCGGTGTCGCCCCGCACTTCCAGATCCAGCTGACCCGGCGCGGCCGCATGGACCACATGACCGTCCACGTCGAGAGCCGCCCGGGCACGCCCGCCGAACTACGCGAGGCCGCCGCCCGCACGATCGCGCAGGACGTCAAGGACGGCGTCGGCGTCACGGTCGACGTGACAATCGTCGAGCCGGAGACGCTGGAGCGGTCGGTCGGCAAGCTGCGTCGGGTGAAGGATCTGCGCGAGGACTGAGAACCCCCCTCACGAGCAGCACCGGGCCTCGGCATGCGGGGCGGGAGCAGTCGTGACGGGACCGGCCACACCCGATTCGGCTGCCGCCGGCTTGCGGATCAGAAGCAGGGCCGCGTCGTCGTGCAGCCGTCCGCCGACGTGGGCCAGCAGTTCGTCGTGGAGGGCGCCGAGGGTGCGGGCCGGCTCGTGGGAGACATGGCGCTCCAGCCCTTCGGCGAGCGGGTAGAAGGCCCGGCCGTGGTCGCGGGCCTCGGTGACGCCGTCGGTGTAGAGGAGCAGCTGGTCGCCGTCGGCGAAGGGGAGTGCCTGGAGGCCGGGAGCGTGGCCGGCCAGGGCGCGCAGCCCGAGGGGCGGGGACGGCAGGTCGGGCTCGACCGGCGTGACGCTCCCCGAGGCGCTCACCAGCAGCGGGGGCGTGTGCCCGCAGTTCACCACCTCCAGCTGTCCGGGCTCCGGGTATCCGGCGACGATGGCGGTCACGAAGTCGTCGTGGCCGAGATTGCGCGCCAGACTGCGCTCGATCCTCTCGACCACGGCGAGCAGGTCGGCCTCGTCATGAGCGGCCTCGCGGAAGACACCCAGCACCAGCGCGGCCGTCCCCACGGCGGGCAGCCCCTTGCCGCGCACATCGCCGACGATCAGCCGCACCCCGTGCCGGGTGGGAATCAGGGCGTAGAGATCGCCGCCGATGCGGGCCTCGGCGGCCGCGGCGCTGTAGCGGACGGCCACCTGGAAGGGACCGACGTTCGCCGGTACGGGCCTGAGCAGCGCGTGCTGGGCGGTCTCCGCGACCGAGCGGACGGCCGCGAGCACCCGTTCGCGGCGCCCGCGCAGGACACTGGCCAGACCACTCGCGAGCGTGACGGCCATCAGGGCCGACAGCACCGCGGCCAGCTCACGGCTCGGAACGCCGTCCCGGACGCCGAGCAGCGCGCCGAGCACCGAGGCGAGCAGACCCACGCAGACGACGCCTCGCGGCCCGTTGGTCGTGGCCGCGAGGGCGGGCCCGGCGGCGAGCAGGGGCAGCCAGATCATCCCCGCGCCGTCGGCGAGATCGGCGAGCAGGACGGCTGTGACGACCAGTACGGGCAGGACGGGCATACCGGCGGCCAGCTGCGCGAAGGCGCGCTTGCGGGCCGAATCCTCGGCACCGGCCACTCGACTGCTGGATGGCCCCGCGGGCCGGTGGTCGGCACCAAGGTCACGCGCATGGCTCATGTTGGTATCCGGGTCCCTCACCTGTGCGCGGGGTGCGAGTCTGGAAGCGCACCCCTGAAATGTCTGCTTTATCCAGATAAAGGGGTGGCTTGGGGCACCGGCAAGAAGTGGATTTTCAGATAGTGAGCGAGAGGCTCCGGGTCACCCGGCTCGCGGTCGGCAGCAGCCGCTCCCGAGCCTCCGTCAGCCGGGAGAGCCGGTTCACCGGGAGTGAGACGCCGAGGGAACCGATGGTGTCCCCGCTGTAGACCGGGACGGCGACGCAGACCGTGCCGAGGGCGTACTCCTCCAGGTCCGTGACGGCCGGGGCCATGGGGGCGGTTTCCAGCCGCCGGAGCAGTTCCGGCAGGCTGGTGATCGTCCGGGGCGTGAGGTCGGCGAGCTGGTGGCGGGAGAGGTAGTCCTTGCGGGCCTCGACGTCCAGTTCCCGCAGCACGGACTTGCCGAGCGCGGTCGCGTGCCCCGCGTCCTCGAAGCCCACCCAGAGATCGACGCGGGGTGTCCCGGGGCCGTCGACGATCTCTGCGACCCGGATCTCGCCGTCCTCGTAGAAGGTGAGGTAGGCGGCGGACGTGAGCTCGTCCCGCAGCGCGGCGAGCGTGGGCCGGACCCGGTTCAGCAGCGCCTGGGCACGGCCGGTGGTCTTCAGCGTCTGCAGCTTGTCGCCGAGGACGAACCCGCCGTCGTCCAGTTTCCGCACGTACCCGTCGTGGACGAGGGTCCGCAGCAGGTGATAGGCGGTGGCCAGGGGCAGGCCCGTCTCCCGCGCCAGTTGCTTCGCCGGTGCGCCGTTCTCGTGCGCGCTGACCACCTCCAGCAGCCGCATGGCCCGCTGGACGGACGTGATCAGGGTAGGGCCGGCTTGCTCAGCCATAGGACCAGCCTGCGTCAGGCGTACGAAGGGGGCAAGGCGGCCGGACATCCGGCCCGGCTCACCCCGGAGCCCGGGGTGAGCCGGGGCGTTTGTGACGACTTCTTCACAGCCCGAAGGGTTGGCCTGAAACCACCTGCTCGCTATCGTTCACGGACTTCACTCAATCGTTCAGCGTACGAATAGCGACAGGGAAGGTCGGTTCATGTCCGGCACCCATCACCCAGGGCGCCGCTCGGTGCTCGCCGCGGGCACCGCCTGTGCGGCCTCGCTCGGCGCGTCCTGGCTGCTGTCCGGCTGCTCGGGCGCCACCGCCGCCCCGGTCCTGCCGACCGCCGCCCAGCGCGGCGCGCCCGACCGCGGCGGGACCCTGCGGATCGCCCGTCCGCCCGCCTCCGATGCCGAGACCCTCGACCCGGCGAGCTCTCTGTCCGCCTACGAATACCTGGGCGCCCTCTACAACCGGCTGGTCCGCGTCGGCGCGGGGGGCGAAGTGGCTCCCGACCTCGCCGAGTCCTGGGAGCCGGACGGCGCGGCGCGCACCTGGACCTTCCGGCTGCGCAAGGGCGTCACCTTCCACGACGGCCGCGCCTTCACCTCCGCCGACGCCGCCTACACGCTGCGGCACATCCTGGACAAGGCGACGGCGTCCCCGCAGGCCGGCGTCCTCGCCCCGCTCGTCGACCCCGGGCGGCTGCGCACACCCGACGCCCACACCCTCGTCGTGCCGCTGAAGGCCCCGAACGCCGAGTTCCCGAGCCTGCTCACGCACTACAACTGCTACGTCGTCCCCGAGGGCAGCGGGAAGTCCATCGGCCGCACCGGCATCGGCACCGGCCCCTTCAAGCTGGAGTCCTTCGCACCGGCCGGCCCCGGCCGCATCACCGCCTACCGGGACCACTGGGCGGGCCGCCCGGTGCTCGACGCGATCGCCTTCTACTCGGTCGCGGACATGTCCGCCCGCTCGAACGCCCTGCTCGCCGGGCAGGTCGACCTGCTGTCCCAGACCAACCTGGACTTCGCGACCGCCCGGGTGGTGGCCGCCTCCGACCGCGCCACCATCGCCCGGGTGAAGAACGCCCAGTGGTACGTGCTGCCGATGCTCACCACCGACAAGCCCTTCACCGACGTCCGGGTCCGCCGGGCCATGAAGCTCGCCTACGACCCCGAGCACATCGTGAAGGCCGCGCTGCAGGGCGCGGGCAGGCCCGGCTGGGACAACCCGGTGCCCCCGGACGACCCGGCGCACATCTCCGCGCACCCCGAGCACGATCCGGAGCAGGCGCGGTACCTGCTCAGAAAGGCGGGCCACGAGGACCTGGCCGTCGACCTGTACACCTCCGCGTACGACCCCCTCTTCACGCCCATGGCGCTCGCCTACCAGGAGTCGGCGAAGCGGGCCGGCATCCGGATCCGCGTCAAGACGGCGTCGGCTGACTCCTACTACACGCAGATCTGGATGAAGCAGCCGCTGATGGCCACCTACTGGTACACCGGCCGGCCCGTCGACCAGCTCTTCAACCAGGTCTTCCGCGGCGGCTCCTCGTACAACGAGACCGCCTGGTCCGACAAGGGCTTCGACGCGCTGCTCGACCGGGCGCGTGCCGAGACCGACGACGCCAGGCGCCGCGACCTGTACGGCGAGGCGCAGTCCTGGGTGATCGACAAGGGCGGCGCGATGACCCCGATGTTCGCCGACCGGCTCGTGGGCATCTCGCGCAAGGTGCGCGGCTACGCGGAGCACGGCTTCGAGTTCGACTACCTCGGCATCGGCCTGAAGGGGGCCTGACCATGCTCTCCTTCATAGCCCGCCGGATCGCGGCCTCGCTCGGCACGCTCCTGCTCTCCTCGCTGCTGGTCTTCCTCGCCGTCCAGGCCCTGCCCGGGGACGTCGCCACCCAGGTCCTCGGCAAGGACGCGACCCCGCAGGCGGTGGCCGAGCTGCGCGGCAGCCTCGGCCTGGACCGGCCCGCCTTCGAGCGCTACGGCGACTGGATGTGGGGCGCCCTGCACGGCGACTTCGGCGCGTCCCTGGTCTCCGGGACGGCGGTCGGTGGTGAGGTCACCCAGTACCTGGGAAACTCCATGCTCATCGCGGCCATCACCATCCTGTTCGCGGTGACCGGCTCGCTGCTGCTGGGCATCCTCGCCGGGCTCTACCGCGACCGCTGGCCCGACCACCTCATCTCGACGGTCAGTCTCGTCGGCATGAGCGTCCCCGAGTTCGTCGTGGCCACCGTCCTCGTGCTGTGCTTCTCGGTCGCGCTGCCGTGGTTCCCCGCGGTCGTCCTCTACGGCCCCGACGCCACGGTCGGCCAGCTGCTGCCCGCCGTCTGGCTCCCGGCCCTCGCCCTCGCGGTGGTGATGGCCGCCTACATCGTCCGCATGGCCCGCACCTCGGTGATCGACGTGATGGCGAGCGAGTACGTCACCACCGCCCGCCTCAAGGGCCTGTCCACCTGGCGGGTCGTCACCCGGCACGCCCTGCCCAGCGCCCTGCTCCCCGTCCTGCACGTGATCGCGCTCAACGTGGCCTGGCTGCTGGGCGGCGTCGCCGTCGTCGAGAACGTCTTCAACTACCCGGGCATCGGCAAGCTGATGCTCTCCTCGGTGCAGAACCGGGACCTGCCCGTCATCCAGGCCATCGCCCTGATCAGCGCCGTCGTCTACGTCGCGTGCAACCTCGCCGCCGACCTCGGCGCCATGGCCCTCAATCCCAGGCTCCGCACCCGAGGGAGGACCCGATGACCACGGTCGACACCGTCCGTGCCGACGCCCCCGCCTCGCGCGCCGTCCGTGCGTGGCGCACGCTGCGCTCCTCGCGCGCGGCCGTCGTGGGGCTCGCGATCGTCGCCGTCCATGTCGTGATCGCGCTGCTGGCCCCGCTGCTCACCTCCTACGACCCGATCGCCGGCAACGCCTCGCAGGCCCTGCTCGGTCCGGGCGGGGAGCACTGGGCGGGCACCGACCAGTACGGCCGCGACGTCCTCGCGCGTGTCCTGTACGGCGGCCGGTACGCGCTCGGCGTGTCCGTCGCCGCCACCGTCGTGAGCGTCGCCCTCGGCACGGTCATCGGCTGCGCCACGGCGCTGCGCGGCGGCTGGTTCGACGACCTGATCGGGCGGGTGCTGGACGCCGTGCTGGCCGTTCCGGCGGTGCTGGCGCTGCTCGTGGTCGTGACGGCGCTGGGTACCGGACCTGCCGTCATCGTCCTCGCCGTCGCCGTCGTGTTCGTCCCGCAGGTGGTGCGGGTGGTGCGCGGGGCCGCCCTGGCGGTCGTGCCCGCCGACTACGTGACCGCCGCCCGGGCCCGCGGGGAGGGCACCTGGTCGATCCTGCGCCGGGAGGTCCTGCCGAACATCGTGGACGTGGTGTGCGTGGAGTTCGCGATGCGCGCGTCGTGGGTCGTGCTGCTGATCTCCTCGCTGTCCTTCCTGGGCTTCGGCGCCGACCCGCCGACGCCGGACTGGGGCCTGATGGTCGCCGAGAACCGCACCGCCATCACCGTCGTGCCGATGGCGAGCGTCGCGCCGATCATCGCCCTGGCCACGCTCGTGATCGGGCTCAACCTCGCGGCCGACGGCCTCTCCAAGGCCTGGGGCGTCGACCGGATCAGGGAGGGCTCCTGATATGACCCCGCTCGTCTCCGTGAACTCCCTGTCCGTGGCCTACCGCTCCGGCGGCCGTCAGGTCCCCGTGGTGCACGAGGTGTCGCTGGAGGCCGCCGCCGGGCGGACGCTCGCGCTGGTCGGCGAGTCCGGCAGCGGCAAGTCCACCCTCGCCGCCGCCCTGCTCGGGCATCTGCGGCACGGCTCCCGGGTCACCGGCGGCTCGGTGACGGTGGACGGCCGGGACGTCTTCGCCCTGTCCGCGCCCGAGCTGCGTCGGCTGCGCGGCCGGACGGTCGCCATGGTCGCCCAGAACGCGGGCCAGGCGCTGACCCCGTCCATGCGCGTCGGCCGGCAGATCGCGGAGGCGGGCGGCGACATTCCCGTCACCGACCTGCTCGACCAGGTCCGGCTGCCGCGCCCCGCCGAGCTGGCCCGCCGCTATCCGCACGAGCTGTCCGGCGGCCAGCAGCAGCGCGTCGCCCTCGCCATGGCGATCGCCGCCCGGCCCAAGGTGCTGGTCCTCGACGAGCCGACGACCGGCCTCGACGTCGTCACCCAGCGGGGCGTGCTGGACCTGATCGCCGCCCTGCGCGACGAACTGGGCCTGGCGGCCGTGCTGGTGAGTCACGACCTGGGCGTCGTCGCGCACCTGGCGGACGAGGTGTGTGTGCTGAAGTCGGGCCGGGTGGTGGAGTCGGCTCCCACACGGCAGCTGTTCGCGCTGCCCCGGGAGCCGTACACGAAACGGCTGCTGGCGAGCGTGCCGCGGCTGGACGACGCCGGTCTCGCCCTCGTCAGGGAGACCGGCGAGCGGGAGATCCGCCCGAGGGCCGTAGTGCCCGAGGACGCGCCGGTCGCCGTCTCGGCCCGTGACGTCACCGTCGACTACGGCAGTTCTCGTGCCGTGGACGGGGTCTCCTTCGAGGTCCGGCGCGGTGAGGTCCTGGCCCTCGTCGGCGAGTCGGGCAGCGGCAAGTCCACGCTGGCCTGGACCCTCGCGGGGCTGCGCACACCGTCCGGCGGCGCCATGACCCACGAGTCGGGCGATCTGGCCCGGCCCGCGCAGCGGCGGCCGATGTCCCTGCGGCGGCGGGTGCAGCTGGTCTTCCAGAACGCGGACACCTCGCTCAACCCCCGGCGCTCGGTCGGCGACGCCATCCGGCGTCCGCTGCGGTTCTTCGGCACGGCCGGCGGCCGGGCGGAGTCGGCCGAGCGCGCCCGGCGGCTCATCGCCGACGTACGGCTGGACCCGGCCTTCGCCGACCGGCTGCCCGCCCAGCTCTCCGGCGGTCAGCGGCAGCGCATCGGCATCGCACGGGCGCTGGCGGGCGAGCCGGACGTCCTCATCGCCGACGAGATCACCACCGCGCTGGACGTCTCCGTCCAGGCCGAGGTGCTGCACCTGGTCGACGACCTGCGCCGGGAACGCGACCTGGCCTGTCTCTTCATCAGCCATGACCTGGCCGTCGTGCGCGGCATCGCGGACCGCGTGGTGGTCCTGCGCGGCGGTGTCGTCGTCGAGGAGGGCCCCACGGAAGCTGTCTTCTCGGATCCTCAGCACCCGTACACGCGGCAGCTGATGGCGGCCGCGCTCGAACCCGACCCCGACGCCCGGCCGACGGTCGAGGCGGCCCCCGACTGGGCCGACGCCGCCCAGGAGGGCGAGGTGTGGACCGACCACGGCGACGGCCACCGCGTGCGCCGCTGGCGGCCCGCCGGCACCCCCGACGACAACCCGACCGCTCCCGTCGCAGAAGGAGTTTCGTGAAGTACCGCGACCGGTTCGCACGCCAGGTCGTCCGCGAGGACGTGTGGATCCCCACCCGGGACGGCACGACCCGCCTGCACGCCCGCATCTGGCGCCCGGCCGACGCCGGGTCGGACCCCGTGCCCGCGCTGCTCGAGTACCTGCCGTACCGCAAGAGCGACTGGACCGCCCCGCGCGACGCCCAGCGCCACCCCTGGTACGCCGGTCACGGCTACGCCTCCGTCCGGGTCGACGTCCGCGGCCACGGCGACAGCGAGGGCACGCCCGGCGACGAGTACGACGCCCAGGAACTCGCGGACGGCGTGGACGTCGTCAACTGGCTCGCCGCGCAGCCCTGGTGCACCGGCAAGGTCGGCATGTTCGGCATCTCCTGGGGCGGCTTCAACTCCCTCCAGATCGCCGCCCTCGCCCCCGAACCGCTCAAGGCCGTCGTGACGGTCTGCTCCACCGACGACCGCTACGACAACGACGTGCACTACACGGGCGGCGCCGTCCTCGGCATCGACATGCTCGCCTGGGCCGGCACCATGCTCGCCTTCACCGCACGCCCGCCGGACCCCGCGAACGTCGGCGCGGACCGCTGGCTGCCCCTGTGGCGCGAGCGCCTCGACTCGCTCGAACCCTTCCTGCACACCTGGCTGGAGCACCAGCAGCGGGACGACTACTGGCGGCACGGCAGCGTCTGCGAGGACTACACGGCGATCGACGCGGCCGTGCTCGCGGTCGGCGGCTGGAACGACCCGTACCGGGACACCGTGCTGCGGCTCGTGGAGCACCTCCCCGGTGATCAGGTGCGGGGCATCGTCGGCCCCTGGTCGCACCAGTACCCCGACCGCGGACTGCCGCCCGGCCCGGCCATCGGGTTCCTCCAGGAGACCCTGCGCTGGTGGGACCAGCACCTCAAGGGCATCGACACAGGCGTCATGGCGGAGCCGCTGCTGCGCTCCTGGCTCAACGACCCCGTACCGCCCGCCCCCTCGCGCCAGGAGATGCCCGGCCGCTGGGTGAGCGACGCCGAGTGGCCCAGCCCGGACGTCACCTGGGACACCCGTCCGCTCGGCGACAGCCATGACCCGGTCCTCGTGCGCTCTCCGCAGCACACCGGCCTGGACGCCGGCCGTTTCTTCCCGTTCGGCAACGCCGCCGACCTGCCGCCCGACCAGCGCGAGGAGGACGGCAGGTCCGTCTGCTTCGACTCCGCGCCCCTGGACGGGCGCGTGGAGATCCTCGGCCGGCCGCGTGTCCGGCTCCGCCTCGACAGCGACACCCCGCGGGCCCATGTCATCGCCCGCGTGTGCGATGTCGCTCCCGACGGCTCGTCCACGCTCGTCACCCGGGGCGTGCTCAACCTGCTGAGCAGGAAGGGCCGCGAACACGCCGTCGAATGGACTCCGGGGACGTACGAGGACGTCGAGTTCGACCTCAACGGCATCGGCTACGCCTTCCCGCCCGGCCACCGCGTCCGTGTCGCCGTCTCCGACGCGTACTGGCCCTGGGTCTGGCCGCACGGCGAGCGCGGGGCACTGCACGTCGTCCCGGCCGACAGTTCCGTCCTGCTGCCGGTGCGCGAGGCCGCCGACGAGGTCACCGTCCGCTTCGAGGAACCGGAGCAGGCGGTACCGATGCCGGTCACCTACGACACTCTCCCGGACCCCCGCCCCGAGCGGCTGGTCACGCACGACGTCGCCGAGGGCGAGTGGACTCTGGACGTCGACCCCGGGTACGGCGGGTCGCGGACGTACCCGGACGGGCTGCGCTACGAGGAGAGCGCCCGCGAGACGTACACCATCCGCACCGACGACCCGCTGTCGGCGCGGGCCGTCTCCGAGTGGCGCATCCGGCTGCGGCGCGGGGACGACTGGGACGCTGAGATCATGGCCCGGACCGAGCTGCGCGCCACGGCCGCGGAGTTCATCATGGACAGCCGTATCGAGGCACGGGGGAACGGAGAGACAGTGGCCGAGCGCGCATGGCACCGCACCACCCCGAGGACGTCGGGATGACGGGCGCCGGGCAGCCGCGGCAGGGCGCGAAGAGCCCGCGCCGTGCCGTCGCCGCCCGCGACCGGACCCGGCAGCCCACCGAGGTGCGGCGGCGCCTCATCGTCGACGCGGCCGTACCGCTGATCGCGGAGCGCGGCTACAAGTCGGTGGGCGTGCGCGACGTGGCGGCCGCGGCCGGGGTGTCCGTCGGCACGGTCACCTACCACTTCGACAGCGTGCAGGAGGTCCTCTCCGAGGCCATGGTGCTGCACATCGAGCAGTACTACGCGGCGCTCAGCGAGGCCGCCGAGCACGCGACCAGCGGGGCCGAGGCGCTCAGGCTGCTCGTCGACGCGCTGTTCACCGAGGACACCGACCGGCACTGGCGGATGTGGTTCGACTTCTGGCACGTGGGTGAGCAGAGCACCGACGAGGCCTTCGCACGGGGGCAGGCCGACCGGTACGCGGCATGGCACCGGCAGATCCGTGCCCTGGCCGAACGGGGCGTCGCCGACGGCGAGTTCAGCGGTGACGACCTCGACGGCTTCACGGCCCGCTTCGCCGCCCTGGCCGACGGCCTCGCCCTGCAGCGCCTGCGCCAGGCACCTCCCCTGACCACTCAGCAGGCACGGCACCACCTCAACCGGTTCATCGAACGGGAGCTCGTTCCCCAGCCCGGTACGTGACCTCGTCGAAGTCGGCAGGGTGACCGCCCCCGGTGAGGTCCCAGGCCCACAGGCCGACGAACGCGCCAGTGAAGCCGAGAGCGCGGATCTGGCCGTCCTCGATGTGCTCGGCGTGCTCGTCGGACAGAACCGTCGCGTCCAGGACGGGGCCGAAGGGCTCCCAGCCCCGGCCGGTGTCGTACCGGAAGCGCAGGCCGGCCCCTTCGAAGTCCAGGCCGAGCCGCAGTCGTGTGATGTCGCCGAGCGGTGCCTCACCCGCTTCGTCGACGCTGAGCACACCCCGGTCGCTGCTCGCGACGCGCAGGACGGGCTGCCCCTCGTCGTCCACGGTGACGTACAAGTAGTGCCAGTTGCGGGTGTTGTAGTACGCGGTGATCCCGGCCAGGTGCTGGAACGCGTGGGGCCGGTACTCCATCGTCGCCTCGAACGTGCAGCGCGCCGATGTGACACGGCGGGCCACCAGGCTGGGCTCGACCAGGCTCTGCGGTGACCGGCCGCCGCGAAGCCGCAGGTGGGACGGGCGTTCGGTGAGCGAGACCCAGTCGGGGGTCGCGGGGCGGCGCAGTGTCGACCAATGGGGGCCCAGGGCCGGGCCGTCGAATCCGTCGGTGTCGTCCCCGTCCGCGTGGTCCCTGCCCGCCGTGGAAGTACCGGCCGGCACCTCCAGGGCGGGTAGCCCGCCCTCGACGCGCGGCCAGCCGTCGGCGGTCCAGGTCACGGGCGCCAGTGCCGTCTCCCGGCCCAGGACGCACGGCCCTCGGCGCCCGAGGGGCCGGGCCACGAGGTAGGCCAGGTGCCAGTCGCCTTCCCCGGTCTCCACCAGGCTGCCGTGCCCGGCCTTCTGCAGGGGCAGGTCGGGGTGGTCGCGGGCGGTGAGGAGCGGGCCGTCGGGGTCGCGGGCGTAGGGGCCCGTGAGGGTGCGCGAGCGGGAGACGGTGACCTGGTGGTCGTAGCCCGTGCCGCCGTCCGCGGTGAGCAGGTAGTACCAGTCGCCCCGGCGGTAGAGGTTCGGGCCCTCGATCCAGCCGGCCTGCGGCGGCAGTTCGATCCGCTCGGGGTCGCCGGTCAGGCGGCGTTCGGCACGGTCGTAGCGCCGGGCCTCCAGGCCCGCCGAACCGCCGTGGCCGGGGCGCCAGTCGTGGACCAGGTTCAGCAGCCGGCTGTCTGGGCCGTCGTGGAAGAGGGAGACGTCGAAGCCCCGGGCGTGCAGCGGTACCGGATCCGACCAGGGGCCCTCGACGGAGGGGGCGGTGACCAGGTGGTTGGGGCAGTCGGTGAAGCCGCCGACGTAGGTGGAGACGTTGCTGTAGACGAGGTGGAACAGGCCGTCGGCGTGGGTGAGGCTGGGCGCCCACACGCCGCCCGAGTCCGGGCAGCCCGTCAGGTCGAGCAGGCGGGTGTCGTCGAGGGCGCCGCCGAGGGGGCGCCAGTGCACCAGGTCCGTGGAGTGGTGCAGGCGCACGCCCGGATACCACTCGAACGTCGACGTGGCCAGGTAGAAGTCCGGCCCCACGCGGAGGATCGACGGGTCCGGGTGCGACCCGGGCAGCACCGGGTTGCGGATGACGCCTGCCGGCCGGTTTCGCATGCGATGTCCCCTCGTGACGCCCGCTCCGGCATGCGCCGGGTGATCACCGCAGGACCGTAATGTCGAATACGTTCGCGAGCAACGCCGGCCTGAAAGGTTTTCCGGGCCTCCGAACGTGCCGTTTACCCACTCGCAGGGCGGGCCCCTTCACCGAGTCGGCCAACTCCGTTATCACGCACCTCTCTTGACACCTCATCAGCTCGCTCTTACGTTGCGAAAACCTTTTAGGTCGTTTCCGTGCTCTGCAGGTCCGGACAGGGAGCTCCGATGAGAAGACCGCAGATCCTCCTGGCCGCACTGGTACTCGCCGTCTGCTGCGTCGTCCCCGCCACCCCGGCCGCGGCGGCGCAGACCATAGGTTTTCCGAGCTTCAGCGGCCCCCCGATCCCCGCCCCGCCCGTCGCGCACACATCAGGCGACATGATGCGGGCGATCTACGACGCGGAGAGCTCGGGGACCGACTTCTGGATGGACCGTCTGCTCGCCCGCTCGGGCAACGACCCGGCCGGACCCTGGCTGATGAGCCGGGGACGCGCACTGTTCATGAAGGAGCACGACCCGGCCCGGTTCGGCTTCGGCGGCAAGGTCGCCTACTGGGAGAACATCAACGGCAACAGCGCCTACACCGTGGCGGTCACCCCGGGGACCTTCACCGAACAGGTCGCGCAGCGCCGGCAGACGCCCAGCCACTGGAAGAGCGTGCACACCAGCGGCTCGGTCACGGTCGACCAGACGAAGTTCATCACGGACAACAACGTGGCCGTGACCAACCTGTCGATCAAGAACAACGGCTCGTCCTCCACCACGCTCCAGTTGCGGGCGACGTCGCCCTACGCCACCTCGGGCAGCGGCGGCGAGCTGACCGGGCAGGTCAACGCCTACAACAACCTCACGACGCTGCGCCCCCGGCTCACGGGTGACGGGTTCGCCGTCTCCGGCGGCGGTCTCAACCGGTCCGTGACGGTCGCGGCCGGTGCCACGGTGACCGCGAAGGTCGTGATGGGCTTCGTCACCGACGAGATCCCCGAGTCACGGACCGAGTACGACGCCTACGCGGGCTACTCGGCCGCCACCGCGTTCGCCACCCACGTCAGGGCCTACAACCGGTGGTGGGCACAGAACGTGCCGTACATCGACGTGCCCGAGCCCGCGATCAAGAAGAACATCTACTACCGCTGGTGGCTGATGCGCTTCAACCACCTCGACGCCGACATCCCCGGGCAGACCTTCCAGTTCCCGACCTCGACCGAGGGCGTCCTCGGCTACAACAACGCCATCGCGCTCACCCAGCCGATGCACATCGACGACCTGAAGTACCTGCGCGACCCGTCCTACGCCTACGGGGACTGGCTGAGCGTCGGCCAGACCTCCAAGGGCGGCCGCTTCCTGGACAACCCGGGGGACCCCGAGAACTGGTCCAACAGCTACACCCAGTACATCGCCGAGGCGGCGTGGAAGAGCTACCAGATCCACGGCGGCCAGCCGGGCATCGCCGCGAGCCTCGCCCGCTACGCGGAGGGTGATGTCAAGGGCCAGCTCGCGCACTACGACCGCGACAACAACAAGCTCATCGAGTACGACTGGGGAGCCCTGACCGGCAATGACGCCGACGCCGTCTCCTTCCACTGGAAGCCCGGGAACATGGACCGCGCCGAGTCCGCCTACCAGTACAGCGGCGCCCTCGCCGCCGCAGGGGCCTACGAGGCGACCGGCAACACGGCCAAGGCGACCGAGATGCGCACCCTCGCCAACCAGATCAAGGACGCCATCGTCAACGTCCTGTGGAACCCCAACCGGCAGCTGTTCGAGCACCGGCTGAAGTCGACCAACGAGTGGGTGCCCTGGAAGGAGATCAACAACTACTACCCGTTCTCGGTCGGCGCCGTCCCCGACACGGCGACGTACAAGCAGGCCCTGCGGCTGTTCGACGACCCGGCGCAGTATCCGGTCTTCCCGTTCTACACGGCCAACCAGGTCGACAAGAAGGCGGCGGCCGAGGCCGGGGAGCCGGGCTCCAACAACTTCTCCACCATCAACTCCACCGTCCAGTTCCGGCTGTACTCCTCGGTGCTGCGCAACTACTCCAACACCTGGATGAACGCCACCGACTACAAGAAGCTCCTCTACTGGAACACCTGGGCGCAGTACGTCGGCGGCAACACCCAGTGGCCGGACGCGAACGAGTTCTGGGCCGACTGGAACGGCAGCTCCATCAACTACCGCTCCTGGATCCACCACAACATCCTGGGCAGCAGCAACTGGACGGTGATCGAGGACGTTGCGGGGCTGCGGCCGCGCAGCGACGCGAAGGTGGAGCTGTCCCCCATCGACATCGGCTGGTCCCACTTCACGGTCAACAACCTGCGCTACCGGGGCGCCGACCTGTCCGTCGTCTGGGACGACCCGGCCGACGGGGTGACGCGCTACCCCGGCATCCCGGAGGGCTACTCGATCTACGTCAACGGCACCCGGGCCGCCACCGTGAGCTCCCTGGTGCCCTTCACCTGGGACCCGGCCACCGGCGAGGTCACCACGAAGGGCACGGTCACCTACCGCACGACCGCCGCCGGGCTGAAGGCCCCCAACCAGGTCGTGCAGGACAGTCCCCGCATGGTCGACATGCTCGCCAAGGCCGGTGTCGATCTGACCGGCGACACGGCCAACCTCGCCAGCGGGGCGACCGCGTCCGCCTCCCACACCGGGTCGGGCAGCAGCGTCTCGGGCGCAGTCGACGGGCTCCCCACCAACGAGCCGTTCTGGGGCGCGGGCGGTTCCTCGAACAGCCAGGACTGGTACGAGCTGAACTTCGGCACCGCCCGGACGCTCAACGAGGTGCGCCTGTACTTCAAGGACAGCCGCCCCGCCAGTACGACCTACCGGGCGCCGTCCTCGTACTCGGTCCAGTACCACAACGGCACCTCCTGGGTGGACGCCGGCGGGCAGACCAAGAGCCCGGCCGCGCCCCGTGCCAATTACAACCTGGTGCGGTTCCCGGCGATCAGCGCCCAGCGCATCCGGGTCCTGGCGAGCAACGCCTCCGGGGCGAAGACGGGCCTCACCGAGATCAAGGTCCACAACCGGGGCGGCGCCCAGCCACCCGCCAACCTGGCGACATCGGCCACCGCGTCCGCCTCGTACACCTCCTCCTGGGAGAGCGTCACCGCCATCAACGACGGGGTCGACCCGCCCTCGTCCAACGACACCGTCAACACCCGCTGGGGCACCTGGCCGGAGAGCGGGCAGCAGTGGGCCGAACTGACCTGGCCGTCGGCGAAGACGCTGAACAGGGCCGAGGTCTACTTCTTCGACGACGACCAGGGCATCGACATGCCCGCCTCATGGAAGCTCCAGTACTGGAACGGCGGCGCCTACGTCGACGTGCCCGGCGCGAACGGCTACCCGGTGGCGAAGAACCAGTACAACGCGGTCACGTTCACCGCGACGAACACCACACGGCTGCGTGTGCAGCTCACCAGCAACGGCAGCAGCTCCGTCGGCCTCCTCGAAGCGAAGGTGTACGGCCCGTGACTCGTTTCAGATGTCTGTCCGCGCTCATCGGCGTCCTCACCATGGTGGTCGCCATCCTGGCCGCGCCGCAGCCCGCTGCCGCCGCCGTCGCGTTCACGTCGACGGGGGTGAACCAGAGCGGCGGCAACTGCCTTGACCTGCCGGGCGGTTCGTCGACGAACGGCACGCAGCTGCGTGCCTTCTCCTGCGGTTCCGGAGCGAACCAGAGTTTCCGCTTCGCGCCGGTCTCCGGTTCGGGAGACACGTACACGATCACCACGCAGTCCGGCCAGTGCGTCGACGTCTCCGGCGCGTCCACCGCGGACAACGCCACGGTCATCCAGTGGCCCTGCCACGGCGGCACCAACCAGCAGTGGCGGCTGGTGCCGGTGAGCGGCGCCGACAAGGCTTTCAACCTGGTCTCCACGGCCTCGGGCAAGTGCGTGACGCCGAGCGGAGGTTCGTCGGCCTCGGGCGCGGGACTGGTGCAGCTGCCGTGCTCGGCCGCGAACGGCAGGGTGTGGCGCCTGTCCGGCTTCAGCGGCGGCGGCACAAGCCCGAACACCTTCACCAACCCGATCGCCCAGCGCGGCCCCGACCCCTGGCTGACCTACCACGACGGCTACTACTACCTGGCCACCACGACCTGGAACTCGACGGTCACCATGCGCAAGTCCCGCACGCTGGGAGGCCTCGCCACGGCCGCCGAACAGGTGATCTTCACTCTGACCCGGCCCAACGGGGCGGGCACGATGTGGGCCCCGGAGTTCCATCTGCTCGACGGACCCAACGGCAAGCGGTGGTACTTCTACTACACCGCGGGGCGGGAGCCGTTCGACCTGGGCACCCAGCGGATCCATGTCCTGGAGAGCGCCGGCCAGGACCCGATGGGCCCCTACACCTTCAAAGCCGACCTGCTCGACCCGTCCCAGGACAACACCTGGGAGCTGGACCCCGGCATTCTCCAGCTGAACGGCAAGCTGTATCTGCTCGGCACCTTCTACAACGGCTCGCAGCCGATGTTCATCCGGCCGCTGTCCAACCCGTGGACCGCGAGCGGCACCCGCCGGATCCTCTCCACCCCCACCTACGGCTGGGAGACGGTGGGCGGCGCCGTCAACGAGGGCGCCGAGGTCCTCCAGCGGAACGGGAAGACCTTCATCGTCTACTCCGCCAGCCACTGCTCCACGCCCGACTACAAGCTGGGCATGCTCACGCACAACGGCGGCGACCCGCTCAGCTCCTCCTCCTGGGTCAAGTCACCGAACCCGGTCTTCCAGCGGTCCAACGCCAACGGGGTGTACGGCCCCGGCCACAACGGCTTCTTCAAGTCGCCGGACGGCACGGAGGACTGGATGGTGTACCACGCCAACAGTTCCGCGGGCGGCGGCTGCGACATGAACCGCTCGACCAGGGCACAGAAGTTCACCTGGAACGCCGACGGGACGCCGAACTTCGGCACTCCGGTGGGCCTGGGCGTCCCGCTGACGGCACCGTCGGGAGAGTAGCCCACAAGCGGACGAGGGCCGCGAAACGCCGCGGTGGTCCTTCTCGGCCCTCGTCCGAACGGCGAGCATGCCATGTCATGGACATCTTGCTCGTCGTCAGCGCGTTCAACAGCCTGTCCCAGCGTGTGTACGCGGAACTGTCGGATGAGGGGCACCGGGTCGACGTCGTCCTCGCCTCGCACGGCTCCGACGCGGTCCGGGCCGCCGTACAGGAGGTGCGCCCGGACCTGGTCGTCGCCCCGATGCTGAAGTCGGCCCTGCCGGAGGATGTGTGGCGGGAGCACACCTGTCTGATCGTGCACCCCGGGCCACCCGGCGACCGGGGGCCGTCCTCCCTGGACTGGGCGATCGCCGGGGAGGCGCCCGAGTGGGGCGTGACGGTGCTTCAGGCCGAGGCGGCGATGGACGCGGGCGACGTGTGGGCGGACGGGGTCTTCCCCGTGCCGCCTGCGGGCAAGAGCAACATGTACCGCAACGAGGTCGCCGACGCCGCGGCGGCCGCGGTCCTCCAGGCGGTGCGGCGCTACGCCGACGGCTCGTACAAACCGCGCCCGCAGAGCGAGCCCGGGATCAACGTGGTGTGGCGGGACTTCTTCCGCCAGGAGCAGCGGCGGATCGACTGGGAGCGGGACAGCACGGAGACGGTGCTGCGCAAGCTCCGCGGGGCCGACTCGCAGCCCGGCGTCCGGGACGAGATCTGCGGCCGGGAGGTGTTCCTGCACGGCGGGCACCCCGAGGACCGGCTGCGGGGAGAGCCCGGGGAACTGCTCGCGACCCGGTCCGGCGCGGTCTGCCGGGCCACCCGGGACGGCGCGGTGTGGATCCCGGAGCTGCGCCCCCGCAAGAGCTCCGGCGACCCGGCGCCGTTCCGCCGCCCGGCGGCCTCCGTCCTCGCCACGTTCCCGGCCCCGCCCGGATCCCACGGCCTGCCGAACTCGAGCGAACGCCCGCACTGGCTGCCCGAGATCGCCGCCCCGCTCGAACTGCCCCCGGACCGCACCACCTGGACCGACATCCGCTACCGGCAGCACGGTCAGGTCGGCTTCGTGACCTTCTCGTTCCCCGGCGGGGCGATGAGCACGACCCACTGCCGCAGGCTGCTCGCCGCCTACCGGTACGCGCTCAGCCGCCCCACCTCGGTGCTGGTGCTCGGCGGCGCCCGCGACTTCTTCTCCAACGGCATCCATCTCAACGTCATCGAGGCGTCGAGCGACCCGGCGGGCGAGTCCTGGTCCAACCTGAACGCCATGAACGACCTGGTCGAGGCGGTGCTGCGCACCACCGACCGGCTGGTGGTGGCGGCGCTCGGCGGCAACGCGGCGGCCGGCGGTGTCATGCTCGCCCTGGCCGCGGACGAGGTCTGGTGCCGCACGGGCAGCGTCCTCAATCCGCACTACCGCAACATGGGCCTGTACGGCTCGGAGTACTGGACGTACTCGCTGCCGCGCAGGGTGGGAGCCGAGACGGCCGAGCGGCTGACGAGCGAGGCGCTGCCGGTGAGCGCCGCGACGGCTGAGCGGATCGGGCTGGTGGACCGTCTGGTGCCCGTCCAGGCACAGGAGTTCTCGGCCGAGGTCGAGCGGCGGGCCGCGGCACTCGCCGACGACCCGGACCTGGCGACCCGGATCACCGTCAAGACCACGGCACGTCACGCGGACGAGCTCCAGCGCCCCCTCGCCGAGTACCGGCGGACCGAACTCGCCCGTATGCGCGCCATCCTCTTCGACCGGAACGCCCCGTACCACGCGCTGCGGTCCGCCTTCGTCCGCAAGCTCCCGACCGGCTCCCCCAGGCCGCTGGAAGGTGCGCGATGAGTGAGCGGCTGCTCGTCGCCGGTGTCGGCAACATCTTCCTCGCGGACGACGCCTTCGGCCCCGAGGTGATCCGCGCCCTGGAGCGGAACCCGCTGCCGCCTCAGGTACGGGTGCGGGACTTCGGTATCCGCGGGATGGACCTGGCGTACGAACTGCTCGACGGCTACGACACGGCCGTCCTGGTCGACGCGGCGGTGCGGGGGCACGAGCCGGGCACCCTGTCGCTGGTCGAGCCGGACCTGCCGGACGGTGCCTCGGCGGGCGCCCCGCCCGAGGCGCACGGCATGGACCCGGCGAAGGTCCTCGCCCTGGCCGCCCACCTGGGCGACGAGCCGCTGCCGCGTGTCCTCGTCCTCGCCTGCGAGCCCGAGCTGCGGGCACCCGCCGACGAGGACATCGCGCCGGGCATCAGCGCGACGGTGCGCGAGGCGGTCGGGCGGGCCGTCACGGCGCTGCACACCATGGTCCCGGAGCTGCTCGCGGACCCGGCGGCCACGCCCGCGTTGAGCCGCCCGGACGAATCCGCAGCCCTGTCGTCGGCCGGGCTGCCGGGCACGGTGAGCGGCGGCGCGGAGGATCGGTAGCGGACTGATTTCCCTACCGATGTCCTTACCGACCGCGAGGAGCGGCCCCATGTGCGATTCCGTGGACGAGGTCACCCAGGCCGTCCTGGCGAAGAACGACTCCCTGGCCGCGGGGCTGCGCGAGGAGCTGGCCCGGCGGGGCGTGAGCGTGGTCAACCTGCTGTCCAGCCCGGGCAGCGGCAAGACGGAGCTGCTCGGGCGGGTGCTGGCCAGGGCGGTGGAGCGGGGTCTTCCGGTGGCCGCGCTCACGGCCGACCTGGCCACCGAGAACGACGCCCACCGGCTCGCCCGCTCGGGAGCCCCGGTGAAGCAGCTGCTGACGGACGGGCTGTGCCATCTGGAGGCCCGGCAGCTGCGCGGCCATGTGGAGAGCTGGCTGCCCGAGGGCACCTCGCTGCTGTTCGTCGAGAACGTCGGCAACCTCGTCTGCCCGGCCTCCTACGACCTCGGTGAGAGTCTGCGGATCGTGCTCATGGCGGTGACGGAGGGCGAGGACAAGCCGCTGAAGTACCCGACGGCCTTCGGGTCCGCCCATCTGGTGGTGCTCACCAAGGTCGATCTGGCCGGGCCCGCCGGGTTCGACCAGGCGGCCTTCGCCGCCAACGTACAGCGCGTCAACCCCGGGGTGGAGCTGCTGTTCTCCTGTGCCCGGACCGACGACGGTGTGGACACGCTCCTGGAGCGGGTGCTCGCCGTACGGGACGGTGCCGCCGTGCACCGGCCTCCCCTGGCGCCCCGGCCGCATTCCCATTCTCACTCCCACGAGGGCACCGAAGCCGGCCTCGTCTCGTGACGGCACCCGCCGCTCAGGCGGTGCGCCGCCGCGTCACCGTGCGCGGCACGGTGCAGGGCGTGGGGTTCCGCCCCTTCGTGCACCGCCTGGCCACCGATCTCGCGCTCGCGGGGTTCGTGAGCAATACGGCGAGCGGTGTCCTCATCGAGGTGGAGGGACCGCCGCAGGGCATCGCCGACTTCTGCGACCGGCTGGCCCAGCAGCCGCCGCCGTTGGCCACGGTCACCGGCGTCGGGTTCGAGGACCTGCCCGTCAGCGGCGCCGACGACACCTTCCGCATCCGTTCCACCGACCGCTCCCCCGGCCGCACCCTCCTCCCGCCCGACACGGCGGCCTGCCCGGACTGCCTGCGGGAACTGGCCGATCCGGCCGACCGCCGCCACCGGCACCCGTTCGTCACCTGCACCCACTGCGGGCCCCGCTACACCATCGCCACGGGCATGCCGTACGACCGGGCCATCACGACCATGGCCGGCTTCCCGATGTGTGCCGACTGCGCCCGGGAGTACGGCGATCCCGCCGACCGGCGCTTCCACGCCCAGCCCGTGGCCTGCCCCGCGTGCGGCCCCCGGTTGCGCCTGGTGCCCGGCTCCGGCGGCGGTGTCCGCCCGGCGCGGGACGCCGACGCACTGGCCGGGGCGCGGGCGCTGCTGGCCGCCGGGCGGATCGTCGCCGTCAAGGGCCTCGGCGGCTACCACCTGGCGTGTGACGCCACCGACGCACGGGCCGTCGAGACGCTGCGCACCCGCAAGGCGCGTGGCGGCAAACCGTTCGCGGTGATGTGCGCGGACCTCGACGCCGTACGGCGGATCGCCGCCCCCTCCACGGCCGAACTGGCCGCCCTCACCAGCGCTCGCCGCCCCATCGTCCTGCTCCGGCGGCGAGCGGAGCAGGCGGGCCTCGCGCCCGGCGTCTGTCCCGGCAGCCCGCACCTCGGCGTCATGCTGCCCTACACGCCCCTGCACACCCTGCTGTTCGGGCTGCCCGGCGATCCGCCGGGCCCGCGTGTGCTGGTCATGACGAGCGGCAACCGCTCCGGCGAACCGATCGTCACGGACGACGACGAGGCTCTGACCCGGCTGGCCGGTCTGGCCGACGCCTGGCTCGCCCACGACCGGCCCATCTCCTCGCCCTGCGACGACTCGCTGCTGCGGGTACGCGCCGACGGTACCGAGCAGGTGCTGCGCCGGTCCCGGGGGTACGTGCCCCGCCCGCTGCGGCTGCCGATCCCGGTGCGGCCGGCGCTCGCCGTGGGCGGGGACCTGAAGAACGCCCTGTGCCTCGGCGAGGGCGACCACGCCTGGTTCGGCCCGCACATCGGCGACATGGGCGATCTGACCACCCTGGAGGCGGCCCGGCGGGCCGAGGCGCACATGCGGTCGCTGACCGGCGTCACCCCCGAACTCGTCGCCGCCGACCGGCATCCGGGATACCAGTCCGCGCGGTGGGCCCGTCGGCGGGCCCACCGGGTCGCGCCCGTCTTCGTCCAGCACCACCACGCGCACATCGCCTCGGCGATGGCCCAGCACGGCCTCACCGGGACCGCGCCCGTGATCGGCGTCGCCTTCGACGGCACCGGCTACGGCGACGACGGCACCGTCTGGGGCGGCGAGATCCTGCTCGCCGACTACGCCGGCTATCGGCGCTTCGCCCGCCTGGCCCCCGCCCCGCTGCCCGGCGGGGACGCGGGTGTGGCCAACCCGTGCCGGCTGGCCCTGGCCCGGCTGTGGGCGGCGGGTCTGGCGTGGGACGCGGATCTGCCCTGTGTGACCGCCTGCGCTGCCGACGAACTGGCCGTGCTGCGGCGGCAGTTGACGCGAGGGGTGGCCTGTGTGGCGACCTCCAGCATGGGCCGGCTCTTCGACGCCGTGTCGTCCCTCGTGGGCGTGTGCCATCGCGCCGGGTACGAGGCCCAGGCGGCCCTGGAACTGGAGGCCGCCGCCGCTTCGGCCTGGGGCGAGGGCACTTCGGCCTACGACTTCGGCTTCACCGCCGGTACGTACGACCCGGCGCCCGTGCTGAACGCGCTCGTCGCCGATCTGCGGCGCGGCACCCCGGCCCCCGTGCTCGCCGCCCGCTTCCACCGTGCGGTGGCGAGGGCCGTCGCGGAGATCTGCCGGCGCGCGCGTCAGGACACCGGCCTGGCCACCGTCGCCCTCAGCGGCGGGGTGTTCGCCAACGCGCTGCTGGAGGAGGAGTGCGCGCGGCTGCTGTCCGAAGACGGCTTCGCGGTGCTCCGCCACGGCGAAGTCCCGCCGAACGACGGCGGGTTGGCCCTCGGCCAGCTGGTGGTCGCGGCGCACCTACGACAGGAGGAGTGACCCATGTGTTTGGCAGTGCCCGGCAAGGTCGTGGCCATCGACGACGGCGCGGAACCGCTCACCGGGCTGATCGATTTCGGCGGTGTGCAGAAGAAGGCGTGCCTGGAGTACGTGTCCGATGTGCGGGTGGGTGAGTACGTCATCGTGCACGTCGGCTTCGCGCTCCAGCGTCTGGACGAGGAGTCGGCCCTGGCCTCGCTGAAGCTGTTCGAGGAACTGGGGCTGCTGGAGGAGGAGTTCGGGGACGCCTGGGAGCAGGCGGCGAAGGAGGCGGGAACGGCGTGAAGTACATCGACGAGTTCAACGACCCCGATCTGGCCCGGCGGCTGCTGGACGAGATCCGTGCCACGGCCACCCGGCCGTGGGCCCTGATGGAGGTGTGCGGCGGGCAGACCCACTCGATCATCCGGCACGGCATCGACCAGCTGCTGCCCGAGCAGGTGGAGCTGATCCACGGCCCCGGCTGCCCCGTCTGTGTCACGCCGCTGGAGGTCATCGACAAGGCGCTGGAGATCGCCTCGCGGCCCGGCGTGATCTTCTGCTCCTTCGGCGACATGCTCCGGGTGCCGGGCACCGACCGCGACCTGTTCCGGGTCAAGGGCGAGGGCGGCGACGTACGGGTGGTCTACTCGCCGCTCGACGCCCTGGAACTGGCCCGCCGCCACCCGGACCGGGAGGTGGTGTTCTTCGCGATCGGCTTCGAGACCACGGCCCCGGCCAACGCGATGGCCGTGCACCAGGCGAGGCGTCTGGGGCTGACCAACTTCAGCCTCCTGGTGTCCCATGTGCGGGTTCCCCCGGCCGTCGAGGCGATCATGACGGCGCCCGCCTGCCGGGTACAGGGCTTCCTGGCCGCGGGACATGTGTGCAGCGTGATGGGCATGGCGGAGTACCCGGAGCTGGCCGAGCGGTTCCGGGTGCCGATGGTGGTGACCGGCTTCGAGCCGCTGGACATCCTGGAGGGGATCCGCCTGGCGGTCCGGCAGCTGGAGCGCGGTGAGCACCGGGTGGAGAACGCGTATCCGCGTGCCGTGCGCGAGGAGGGCAATCCGGCCGCGGTGCGCATGATCGAGGAGGTGTTCGAGGTCACCGACCGCAACTGGCGCGGCATCGGGCCGATCCCGCTGAGCGGCTGGCGGCTGACCGACGCCTTCCGCTCGTACGACGCCGAGCACCGCTTCGACGTCAGCGGGATCCGCACCGAGGAGCCCGCCGAGTGCCGCAGCGGCGAGGTGCTGCAGGGGCTGATCAAGCCGACCGAGTGCGAGGCGTTCGGCACCACCTGCACTCCGCGCAACCCGCTCGGCGCCACCATGGTCTCCAGCGAGGGTGCCTGCGCGGCCTACTACCTGTACCGCCGGATGAACGCCGCTACACCGCAGGCCGAGCGGGCCGCGCGGGAGGAGATGAACCCCGTTGCCTGAACAACTCGCCGACACCGTCGACCCGGCGAACTGGACCTGCCCCGCCCCCCTGCGCGACCAGCCGGTCGTGGTGATGGGCCACGGCGGCGGAGGAGCGCTGTCGGCGGAGCTGATGGAGCAGGTCTTCGTCCCCGCCTACGGCAACGCAACCCTGGCCGGTCTGGCCGACTCCGCCGTCCTCGAACTGGGCGGCGCGCGGCTGGCGTTCTCCACCGATTCGTACGTGGTCAGGCCGCTGTTCTTCCCCGGCGGCTGTCTGGGCGACCTCGCGGTCAACGGCACGGTCAACGATCTCGCGATGAGCGGTGCCCGGCCGGCCTACCTGTCCGCCGCCTTCGTACTGGAGGAGGGCGTGGAGCTGACCGTCGTCGGACGGATCGCACGCGCCATGGGGGCGGCGGCGGAGGCCGCCGGGGTCACGATCGCCACCGGTGACACCAAGGTCGTCGAGTCCGGGCACGGCGACGGGGTGTACGTCACCACCGCCGGGGTGGGGCTCGTGCCCGATGGCGTGGACATCAGGCCTCAGCGCGCGCGGCCGGGTGACGCCGTGATCGTCAGCGGGCCGATCGGTCTGCACGGGGTGGCGATCATGAGTGTGCGGGAGGGGCTGGAGTTCGGGGTCGAGGTCGCCAGCGACACCGCGCCGCTGGCGGATCTGGTGGCGGCGATGCTGGCCGTCACGCCGGACATCCATGTGCTGCGCGACCCCACCCGGGGTGGCCTGGCGGCGTCCCTCAACGAGATCGCCCGCGCCTCCGGGACCGGGGTCCGGCTCCAGGAGCGGGCCGTTCCGGTGCCGGACGCCGTGGCGAACGCCTGCGGCTTCCTCGGGCTCGATCCCCTGTATGTCGCCAACGAGGGCCGGCTGGTCGCCTTCGTGCCCCCGTCGGCGGCGGACGAGGTGCTCGCGGCGATGCGCGCCCATCCGCAGGGCACCGGGGCCACGCTGATCGGCGAGTGCGTCGCCGAGCACCCCGGGATGGTGGTGGTCGC
Organism: Streptomyces sp. NPDC057002; assembly: GCF_042673825.1. NCBI lineage: Bacteria > Bacillati > Actinomycetota > Actinomycetes > Kitasatosporales > Streptomycetaceae > Streptomyces > Streptomyces sp. NPDC057002. Next base: position 789,152 of record NZ_JBHURZ010000002.1, on the reverse strand, counting down.
CACCGGCCTGGGCGGGACGCGGGTGGTGGATCTGCCGCTCGGTGAGCAGTTGCCGCGCATCTGCTGACCGGGCGTGCGAGTGGGCCCCGCCGAAGGTCTCGGCGGGGCCCACTCGCGCTATGCGGAGGCCGGTGACGGCTCGATGCCCGTGATCTCCAGCTCCCGGCCGCTCCGCAGATCGTTGGAGGGCTGATCGCAGCGCGGGCACCAGAAGAACGGGGGCATGCCCACCGGGAACTCCTCGGCGCACGGGCCGCACCAGGCCTGTCCGGGGATCTGCTCGACCACGAGCCTGGCCCCGGCGAGGGCGGTGCCGTCGCGGGCCACCTCGAAGGCGAAACCGAGGGCGTCGGGGACGACGCCCGCCAGTTCGCCGACCCGGACGGTCACGGTCGAGACGGCGTCCGTCCCGTCCGCCCGGGCCAGCTCGTCGGCCCGCTCGATGATCGCGGTCGCGATCGACAGTTCGTGCACGGCCGGATCACGGATACCTGTTGCCCGCGCGGAAACCGCCGGCCATCCGCCAGATCCGCGCCTCCCGCCTCAGGCTGGGCCACTCCCAGCACAGCAGTGCCAGGGCCACACCGCCCACCAGGACGGCCTCGGCCTTCAGCACCCGCTGTCCGCTCATCCCGCCTCGCCTGCGCGCGACGGGTCTGCGTACTCGTTTGACCTTCATTGCGGCGACTCCCTGCTCTGTCCGAGACCGGCTGTCATCCCGGCGAGATGTTCGGCATGCCCTCCACGAGGGCGTCATGCCGCTTCCAGTGGATCCCCGTGGAGCGGCGCGCGTCGGCGGTGCCGTCCTCGTGGTGACCCTTCTGCTCCGCGTACCGTCCCTTGTTGCCCTGGTGCATGCCGGCGACGTGCCCGGGGGTGTCGGGCTTCGCCTGGGGCCGGCCCACTCTGATGCTGCCCATGGGGTGCTCTCCTTCCTCGCCTCCGACCTGCGGAGTGCGTGCTCATGGCCGCTCGGTGAGGTCCTCGAAGAACTGTTCGACGACCGGCCAGACCCGGCCGCCGCCGGAGAGGCCGCGCCACTCCCGGCGTACGACGGCGACCATCCGGTAGCAGTCGTCGACCGGCACGATCCAGTGGTGATCGAGACCGTGGACGGTGTTCACCAGCAGGGCCTCCACCTCGGGTTCCACGGTGGCGAGCTGCGGAACCGTACCGGCCAGTTCCCGCCAGGCCGCCGCGTCCACCTCCCACCGCATGGCCCCCGCCGGGCTCGGGCCCTGCGCGGTGACGGTGCCGTCCGCCCGGGGCACGAAAAAAACCAGACCGACCGGTACGCCCAGCACCGCCGTGTCGACGTGCGGCAGCCGGACCCGGCGCCGGGGCACGAGCCGGTACTGGCCGTCACCCGCCCCGGCCTCGGCGAACAGCACCGAGCAGGGCCGGCAGGCGCAGCGCACCTCCTCCTGCCCGGCGTCGTGGAGGTGGGCGTGCTCCTCGGCGAGGGGCGCGGCGCACAGGTCGCACACCTCCTCCGCGGCCGCCGCCGTGCGGTCGGCCGAGGAGCGGATGAGGCGGGCCAGGGCCCCTTCGGTGGTCACCGTGCGTCCCGGGTCGTCAGTGTGGTCAGCGGTACGAAGGCGGGGGCCGGCGTGCTCGGCAGCGGCTCCACCGCCGTCAGCTCGGGAGCCACCGCGAGGACCGCCGCGCGGACCGCGTCGGTGACCTCGGAGCCTCCGCCGCCGCAGCCGGAGCCGCACCCGCCGCCCGCCGTCAGGCGCACCCGGGCGACCTGTCCCTCCACTCCGGCCCACTCCACGTCGCCGCCGCGCTCCTGGACGGCGGGGCGCAGCCGCTCGACGGCGCGGGCCGCCCGGCGCTCGGCGGGCTCGGGGTGGATGTCGTGCAGGACCAGCAGATGGCCCAGCAACTCGTCGCCGGCCAGGTTCCCGGCCAGCGTCCCGTCCGCGTGGTCCATGACGCGGGCCAGTGCCTCGCCGTAGACCTCGGTCAGGAGCGCGACCGCCTCGGTGGCGGAGCGGGTGGTGGGGCCGGGCGCGGACTCGAGGCCTTCCAGCAGGTCGTCGAGCCGGGCGAGCCGGGCCTCGACGTCCGGGTCGGCCAGCCGCGCGCCGGTGGCCTCAGCCATGGTTCGCCCCGTACGTCGGCGAGTGCAGGGTGGTCAGCGTCTTGCCCTTGCCGACGTACATGTGCACACCGCACGGCAGACAGGGGTCGAAGCTGCGGACGGTGCGCATGATGTCGACGCCCTTGAAGTCGTCCGGCCCGTTCTCCTCGAAGATGGGCTGGCCCTGGACGGCGTCCTCGTACGGACCGGGGGTGCCGTAGATGTCGCGGGGGCTGGCGTTCCACGGGGTGGGCGGGTACGGGTGGTAGTTGGCGATCTTCTTGTCCTTGATCACCAGGTGGTGGGAGAGGACGCCGCGTACCGCCTCGTGGAAGCCGCAGCCGATCGCCTCGTCGGGCACCTCGTAGTTCTCGAACACCTTGGTCTCGCCGGCGCGGACCATCCCCATGGCCTCCTCCAGGAACTGGAGGGCCATCGCGGCCGCGTACGCGACGAAGTACGGCCGGGCGCGGTCGCGCTCGATGGTGTTGCTCCACTTCGGGATGCGCCACTCCAGGGTGGTCTCCGGCAGCGACTCGCCCTTGGGCAGCGAGATGCGCACGCTGTGGCCGGTGGACTTGACGTACGGGGTGTCGACGATGCCGCTGAGCGCGGTCGACCACAGCCGGGCGAGCGGGCCGCCGCCGGTGTCGAGGGCGAGATGCGCGTCGGTCCGCTTGTCGTACCAGCGCGGGCTCATCACCCAGCTGTACTTGTCGTCGAAGTCGCGCTTCTGCGGCACCGGGACGGTGGTCTGGTTCCACGGGTGGCGCATGTCGACGGGGTTGCCGAGCGGGTCGTGCGTGACGAAGGGCGATTCGTTCACCCAGTCCTCGTAGTACGAGCTGCCCAGCATGATGCGCAGGCCGAGGTTGATGTCGACGAGGTTGTTGGTGACCAGTTCGCCGTCGACGATGATGCCGGGGGTGACGTACATGTCCTTGCCCCAGGAGTTCATCGTCTCGTAGCGGTAGTCGACGGTCGCGGGGTTCTGGAAGGCGCCCCAGCAGCCCAGCAGGGTGCGGCGGCGGCCGACCTCCTCGTAGCCGGGCATCGCCTCGTAGAAGAAGTCGAAGACGTCGTCGTTCATGGCGACGGACTTCTTCACGAAGTCGATGACCCGCATGAGCCGGCTGAGGTAGTCGGTGAAGGCGGTCGGCTGCGGCATCGTGCCGACACCGCCCGGGTACAGCGTGGACGGGTGGACGTGCCGCCCCTCCATGAGACAGAACATCTCGCGGGTGATGCGGCTGACCTTCAGGGCCTCCTTGTAGACCTCCCCCTCGAAGGGGTTGAAGGCGCGCATGATGTCGGCGATCGTGCGGTAGCCGTGGGTCTCGCCGCGGGGCGCCTCGGTGCGTTCGGCACGGGCCAGCACACTGGGGGTGGTGGCCTTGACCATCGCCTCGCAGAAGTCCACGAAGACCAGGTTGTCCTGGAAGATCGTGTGGTCGAAGATGTACTCCGCCGCCTCACCGAGGTTGACGATGTGCTCGGCGAGCGGGGGCGGCTTGACGCCGTAGGCCATCTGCTGGGCGTAGTCGGAGCAGGTGGTGTGGTTGTCGCCGCAGATGCCGCAGATCCGGGACGTGATGAAGCCCGCGTCGCGCGGGTCCTTGCCCTTCATGAACACCGAGTAGCCGCGGAAGAGCGACGAGGTGCTGTGGCATTCCACGACTTCCCGGTTGGCGAAGTCGATCTTCGTGTAGATGCCCAGGTTGCCGATGATCCGGGTGATCGGATCCCAGGACATGTCCACGAGTTGTGGCGGCTTGCGCTCCGTGGGCCGGGCCTCGGTGGTGGTCATCTGTGGTACTGCCCCTCGCTGTCGGTGTTCCGGTGGGTGGTGGGGTGCGCGCCCGTGCGCGCGGCGGGCGTCACGAGGACCGCCAGTGCGGGTCGTAGCCGCTGGTCAGCTTGCGCTTGTTGTGGCGCCACCTGGGCTCGTGGTTGACCAACTCGTTGGTCATGCCGCGCAGGCGGCGGATGACGGCCCCATAGGGCCTGATGGCCAGGGACGACAGGGTTCCGCCCGGGGGCTCGTCCATGAACGGCATGAACGCGTCGGGGAAGCCGGGCATCGTGCACCCGATGCAGATGCCGCCGACGTTCGGGCAGCCGCCGATGCCGGCCATCCAGCCGCGCTTGGGCACGTTGCAGTTGACGACCGGACCCCAGCAGCCCGTTTTGACCAGGCACTTGGGCGAGTTGTAGTCCTTGGCGAAGCTGGCCTGCTCGTAGTACGAGCCGCGGTCGCAGCCCTCGTGGACCGTCTTCCCGAACAGCCACTGCGGGCGCAGCATGTGGTCCAGCGGCGGCGGCGGCGCGGAGCCGGCCGCGTGGTAGAGGACCCAGACCAGGGTCTCCATGAAGTTCTCGGGCTGGATCGGGCAGCCGGGCACGTTGACGATGGGCAGCCCGCCCCGGGAGGTGTAGTCCCAGCCCAGGTAGTCGGCGAGGCCCATGCAGCCGGTGGGGTTGCCGGACATGGCGTGGATGCCGCCGAAGGTGGCGCAGGTGCCGGCGGCCACCACCGCCCAGGCCTTGGGGGCCAGTTGGTCGATCCACCAGTTCAGGGGCTGCGGCTCGCCGGTCTCCGGGTCGTTGCCGAAGGACGTCCAGTAGCCCTCGCCCTCGATGATGTTCTGGTTGGGGACCGAGCCCTCGATGACGAGGATGAACGGGGCGAGGTCGCCGCGGACGGCGGCCCGGTAGGGGGCGAGGAAGTCCTCGCCGCCCAGGCTCGGGGAGAGCACCTTGTTGACCAGGTTCACCTTCGGCAGGCCCGGGATCAGGCCGAGCACCAGGTCCTCGATGGAGGGCTGGTCGGCGGCGGTCAGCGACACGGTGTCGCCGTCGCAGCTCATGCCCTCGGAGATCCAGAGGATGGTGATCTCGTCGAAGCCCTGACGGTCCTCGGCGCGATCGGGTTCCTTGCTGACCTCGGCTGTACTGCTGTTCGTTGTCATGTCACTCGGCCTCCGCTGCGGGGGTCTCGGAGTCGGTCGTATGCCGGGCTGGTGCCGCGGCGGGAGCCGGTGCCGACGGCTCGTCCGGGGTTCCGGCGGGCTCGAGGGGTTCGAGCTCGTCGGGCCGGAAGTAGTGGAAGCGGCCGTACCAGGTGTGCAGTTCGGACGCGGGGTCGTCGTCGAGGGTGACGGCGAGGTGCACGCTGCCGTCCACGTCGTGGAAGACGGCGGCGACCTCGGCGGTCCGGCCGGCCAGGAACATGTCCTGGGCGTCGGCGCCCCGTACGCGGGGACGGAGCCGGACGCGGCTGCCGCCGCCGAGGGGCACGCCGTCGACGAGCACGGTGTCGGTGGCCGGGGAGAGACCGTCGTCGGCGCCCTCCTGCCACCAGGCGGGGCGTTCGGCGGTCGCCGGAGCGGTCGCCGGGGCGACCGGTGCCAGGGAGCGGACGGCGCCGTGGAGCCGTTCGAAGACCTCCTGCGGCATGGTGTCGACGCGGTCGAGGATCGCGGCCGCCCTGGGGTCGGTGGCCCGCGCTTCGCGCTTCTCCTCGTCGGTCAGCAGCATGGTGCGCAGGGTGAGGATCTCGTCGATCTCGGCGGCGTCGTGCAGGTCGCCCGGGCTCTCGGGGGCGACCTGGGGGTGGTCGGGCAGGATGATCGGCGCGGACAGCAGGATGCGCCCGGCGTCCTCGGCTTCACCGCCGAGGACGGGGAAGGTGAACTCGTTCCGGCAGTCGCGCGCGGGTGCCGCCAGGTCCGCCGGCGGATCGGTCAGCGAGACGAACTCCACTCCGTCGCCGCCGATGAGGGTGTGGGTGGCGACGAGGGCCCGGCGCAGTGCCTCGTCACGCGCGCTCCGCGCTGCCGGTGCGGGCCCGGTGTTGGCCGTGCGGACCCGAAGCCGGCAGAGGTCGTCGGTGAGGCGCTCGGCGGTGAGGGTGGTGTCGGCCCGTACCTCGTCGCGGTGCCGTACCACCCGCCCGGCACCCGCGGGCAGCGGCTCGACGTCCACGCCGGCGGCCGCGCCCACGGGGACGGTGCGTCCCGTGCCGAGGAGTTCGTCGAGGGGGACCACGATGTCGTGTTCGCGCGGCACGGCCTCGTCGAAGGTCAGGTGCACCGTGCCGTCGTCGGTGCGCAGCGATGCGACGGGACGGTGGCCGGAGCTTTCGGAGTCCGCGGATTCCTCCACCTGTTTGCGCTGCGTCTGGAGGTAGCGGATCCGCACGCGGACGGAGGCGTCGCCGGGCCGCCGGATCCGCAGCAGACACTCGGTCTGCTGGTACCAGGAGTCGGCGGAGCCCGACACACCGGGAACGACGGGGCCGTCCGCCTCCACCCAGTCCCGGGGGAACAGCACCCCGAACTGCCATCGGACGCGGTTCTTGGCCGAGGACCGGCGGTAGGGGTAGAGGAGGTAGCCCTCGTAGAGGACGGCGTCGGCGACGGCGCTCAGCTGCTCGAAGACGCCCCGGGACCGTTCCGGCGGCCCTTGTTCCGCCGCGCCCGTGGTGGCAGGGCGCGCCCTGCCGCCCTCGACCAGTCCCTCCGCCATCGCGCCTCCTCGTCGTCCGTGTGTGTACGCGCATCCCTTCCACCACGGTCACACCGCTCATCCACCCCCGCCTCCTCCGGCCCATTCGGTTGGGCCGTTCGGGGTGGGGAAGTCGTCACCTCATGGACCAGCCCATGAATCACCACCCCCGCACGACCACGAGCCCCGCCGTCACGACCCTGGCCGACCCGCTGGTCAACAAGGGCACCGCCTTCAGCCGCCAGGAGCGCGCGGAGCTGGGGCTCGACGGGCTGCTGCCGCCCGCCGTGGAGACCCTGGACGAGCAGGTCGCCCGCGCCTACGAGGCGTTCCACGGCTACGACAAGCCCCTCAACCGGCACATCTATCTGCGGCAGTTGCAGGACACGAACGAGGTGCTCTTCTACCGTCTGGTCACCGAGTACCTGGAGGAGCTGCTGCCCGTCGTCTACACGCCGACGGTGGGTGAGGCCTGCCGGCGTTTCAGCGAGATCTACCGGCGTCCGCGCGGACTGTTCCTGAGCTGGGAGGACCGCCACCGCTTCCGGGACATCCTGCGCAACCGCCCGTACCCGGACCACGACGTGGACGTCATCGTCGTCACCGACGGACAGCGCATCCTGGGACTGGGCGACCAGGGCGTCGGCGGCATGGGCATCCCGATCGGCAAGCTCAGCCTCTACACGGCGATCGGCGGTATCCACCCGGCGCGTACGCTGCCGATCCTGCTCGACGTCGGCACGGACAACGAGGCCCTGCTGGACAACCCGCGCTATCTGGGCCGGCGTGACCGCAGGCTGACCGGCGCCGAGTACGACGAGATGATCGAGGCCTTCGTGTCGGCGGTCGAGGCGGAGCTGCCCGGCACGCTGCTCCAGTGGGAGGACTTCGCCACCGCCCACGCCCATCCGATCCTCGCCCGCTACCGCGACCGGCTGCTCACGTTCAACGACGACATCCAGGGCACCGCGGCCGTCGCGCTCGGCGCCCTGTCCACCGCGGCGGACGTGGCGGGCACCCCGCTGCCCGAGCAGCGGCTGGTGATCCTGGGCGCGGGGTCGGCGGCCATCGGCGTCGCCGACATGATCCGTACGGCCATGGTCGACGGGGGGCTGCCGGAGGACGAGGCCACGGCACGGTTCTGGATCCTCGACGTCGACGGCCTGCTGGTGCGCTCCCGCGGCGAACTGACCCCGCAGCAGCGGAGGTTCGCCCGCGACGACAGCGAGGTGGCCGGCTGGGACGGCACCGGCCTCGCCGAGGTGGTGCGCCGCGTCGAGCCGACGGCGCTGATCGGGCTGTCGACGGCTCATGGCGCGTTCACCGAGGAGATCGTGCGGCAGATGGCCTCGACCTGCGAGCGGCCCGTCGTCTTCCCGCTCTCCAACCCCACCTCCCACTCCGAGGCGGAGCCCGCCGACCTCACCCGCTGGACCGACGGCCGGGCCCTGATCGCCACCGGCTCGCCCTTCCCGCCGCTGACGGTGGACGGGCACGAGGTGCCGGTGGCGCAGTCGAACAACGTGTACGTCTTCCCGGCCATGGGGCTCGCGGTGACCGCGAGCCGCGCCACGCGCGTCACCGACCGCATGCTCGTGGCCGCCGCGCGTGCCGTCGCCGAGTGCGCGGTGCGGGCGGCGGACGGCGAGGACGGGCCCGTGCCGCTGCTGCCGCCCCTGACCGGGATGCGGGACTCCGCCCGTGAGATCGCCATGGCCGCGGCCCTCGCCGCCGTCGAGGACGGGGTGGCCCCGCAAGCGACGGGGGAGGAACTGCGCAAGGCGGTCGCGCAGGCGCAGTGGACGCCCCGCTACGAGGGCTAGGAACGGATCCGGGCGCTCCGGGGGACGTACTGTCGAAGACACGACGGTCGACCCCGGAGGCGTCCACGCCATGGAGCAGCGAGAGTCCCCCACCGACGACGCGCTGAACGCGGCGGCGGACGCCTTCGAGCGCTTGCGACCACGGCTGTTCGGTATCGCCTACCGCGTCCTGGGCAGCGTGTCCGAGGCCGAGGACGTGGTGCAGGACGTGTGGCTGCGCTGGCAGGGCGCCGACCGGAGATCGGTGCTGGATCACGGGGCTTTCCTGGCGAAGATCACCACCCGTCTGGCGATCAATGTGGCGCAGTCGGCGCGGGTGCGCCGCGAGGCCTACGTCGGGCCGTGGCTGCCGGAGCCCGTGGACACGAGCGTCGATCCGCAGGTCGGCGCGGAGCGCGGCGAGGCGCTGGAGCTGGCCGTGCTGCTGGTCCTGGAGCGGCTGAATCCGGTGGAGCGGGCGGCATACGTGCTGCGCGAGGCATTCGACTACGCGTACGACGAGATCGCGGGCATGCTGGAGCTGAGCCAGGCCAACACGCGGCAGATCGTCAGCCGGGCCCGCAAGCGCCTGTCCGCCGAGCGCCGGGAACCGGTCGACACGGCTCAGCACCGGCGTCTGCTCGACGCCTTCGTGGCCGCCGCGCGGCACGGTGACGTGGCCGCGCTGGAGAACGTGCTGTCGGCCGACGTCGTCGCCTACGCGGACGGCAACGGGATGCGCGGCGTGGCGCGGCTGGAGATCGTGGGAGCCGGGCGCGTGGCCAAGGTGACGGCCTTCGCCCGGAAGTTCTTCCCCGGGGCCGACTACGGCATCGTCGAGGCCAACGGGCAGCCCAGTGTGCTGCTCGCCCAGGACGGGACCGCCGTGGCGCTGGTGAGCGCCACCGTGGGTCCGGACGGCATCGACGGGCTCTACTGGGTCCTGACGCCGGACAAGCTGAGGGCGTACGAGCGGTCGGCACGCAGGCTCACCGACCGCCCGTAGCCTCCCGGCCTCAGTGCTGCTCGAGCCACTCCTCGTAACGGGTGGCCGCGAGGTGCGCGGTCTCGTCGCCGGTGAGTACGTCGGGCATGCCCGCGAACAGGCCGGCGGTCTCGTCCGTGACGACGGTCCGGCCGTCCGGCTTCGCCGCGAGGGTGAGCATGCCGAGCCGGTCCAGGCCGTGCGTCTCGGGGCCGGCGATGTCACGGACGCCGTTAGACGGCTCGCCCTGCGCCGCCTCGGCGACGGCGGCGGCGACCTCGGCGGAGGCGATCGGACGCAGTCGCAGGGAAGGCAAACGCACCTCCCCGTCCTCGGTGGACATGTCCATCACCGGGGCGATGAACTCGAAGAACTGGGTGGCGCGCACGATGCTGTAGGGCACGCCGCTGCCGCGTACGGCGTTCTCCTGGGCGACCTTGGCCTCGTAGTAACCGTAGCCGGGCACCTGGTCGACACCGACGATGGACAGTCCGACATGGTGCCGGACGCCGGCCTCCTTCTCGGCGGCGAACAGGTTCCGCGCCGAGCGGGTGAAGAAGTCCAGGGCCGGCTCGGTGTCGAAGGACGGCGAGTTCGACGCGTCCACGACCACGTCCGCGCCCTTGAGGACCTCGGCAAGGCCCTCGCCGGTGAGGGTGTCGACGCCCGTGGAGGGGGCGGCGGGCACGGCCTCGTGACCCCTGTCGCGCAGCAGCGCGACCACCTGCGAGCCGATGAGGCCCGTACCGCCGACGACCACGATCTTCATCACTGTCTCCGTTCGCTGGTTGGCTGACTCACCAGAGAGACAGGGCGGCGCCCGGGTCTGTGACAGCCGGCGGGGATTTACTCCGTCGGCACGGTGTCCGGCAGGCCGAGTGCGGTGGAGACATGGCGCCATACGGAGGTGAGCGCCGAGTCGAGGGTGACCGTCGGGTCGCGGAGCATGAGGCGAATGCCGTAGCCGTCGCTCAGGGACAGTACGAGCGTGCTGAGGTCGTCGACGTCGGTCGGGGTGAACTCGCCGGAGTCGATGCCGCGCCGTACCGCGTCCCCCACCCAGGTGTGCAGCTGCGCGTAGAGGTCCACGGCGAAGACCCGGGTGGCCTCGTCGCGCAGCGCCCTGACCCACAGTTCCTGCCAGAGCCGCCAGTCCTGGTGGAGCTGGGGATCGGTCGGCAGCAGATTGCGCAGGATGCGGGCCAGGATGACCGCCGCCGGAGCCGTTTCCGCGTCACGCTCGAGGTCGACTGCCGTGTGGGCGAAGGAGTGGGTCATCGCCTCGGTGAACAGCTTCTCGCGTGTGTCGAAGTGGTAGTGGAGCAGCGCCGTCGACACTCCGGCGCGCTCGGCGACCATCCGCATGCGGATCTTCTCGAAGCCGATGTCGGCGATGACCTCGCACGCCGCGGTCAGGATGCGCTCGCGCGTGTCTGCCGTGCGCACCTTGGTGGACACCCTGCGGCTCCCCTCGTTCGGTGGTCGTGGGCCATGACCATCTTCCCTCACGCCCGCCCCGCCGGTACCGGGGCCTCATGCCGCGGCTCCTCGTCGTACGTGTGGAAGCCCCGACCGGACTTCCGGCCCAGCAGACCGGCCTCCACCATCCGGGACAGCAACGGGGGCGGGGAGTACTGGGGCTCGCGGAACTCGGCGTACAGCGACTCGGCGATGGCCCGCGTGGTGTCGAGGCCGATCAGGTCCGTCAGGGCCAGCGGGCCGAGCGGATGCGCGCAGCCGAGGACCATGCCCCGGTCGACGTCCTCGACGGTCGCGCTGCCCGACTCGACCATGCGGATCGCTGCCAGCAGATACGGCACGAGCAGCGCGTTGACGACGAACCCGGCCTTGTCCCGGGTCCGGACCACCTCCTTGCCGAGGGCCCCGGTCACGAACTCCTCGGCCCGTGCAGCCGTGGCGGGCGAAGTGAGCAGCGACGGCACCAGCTCGACGAGGCGCAGGACGGGCACGGGGTTGAAGAAGTGCACGCCGACGACCCGGTCGGGCCGGGTGGTCGCGGCGGCGAGCCTGATGACCGGGATGGAGGAGGTGTTGGTCGCCAGGATCGTGTCGTCGCCGGTGATCACCGAGTCGAGGCGGGTGAACACGTCGATCTTGAGGGCCTCGTCCTCGGCGACCGCTTCTATCACCAGGTCGTGGTCGTGCAGCGCTTCGAGTTCATGGACGACGGTGATCAGGGAGTCGGCGTTCTCCCGTCGTTCGTCGGTCAGTCTGCCGTGTGCGGTGGTCCGGTCGAGCGAGCGGGTGATGCGGAGGCGGCCGGCCCGGGCCGCCTCCGCGTCGCGCTCCACGACCGTGACCGGCACGTCGGCCCGTGCGCAGACCTCGGCGATGCCGGCGCCCATCAGCCCGCAGCCGACGACTCCCACGCGCTTGATGTCGGTCATCCGTATCCCTCTCTCCGGTCTGCGGCGGTGCGGGTCAGGCGGTGGGCAGGTCCAGGACGCCCGTGCCGCGCTTGGTGAGTTCGTTGGCGATGATCAGCCGCTGGATCTCGGAGGTGCCCTCCCAGATCCGGTCCACGCGCAGCTCGCGGTAGAGCCGTTCGACGGCGTACGAGCGGTCGTAGCCGCGCCCGCCGTGGATCTGGAGACACCGGTCGATCACCCGGCCCGAGGCCTCGCTCGCCGAGAGCTTGGCGATGGCCGCCTTGGCGTGCAGGGTCTTGCGGTCCTCGGCCGAGGCCTGGTCGATCTCCCAGGCGACCTGGTGGGTGTAGGCGCGGTTGACGGCGATGTCCACGGCGCAGTCGGCGAGCATGCCCTGGATCAGCTGGTACGAGGAGATCGGCGCCCCGAACTGCTCCCGCTCCACGGCCCAGTCCCGGGACAGCTCCAGCGCCCGTTCGGCCGCGCCGATGGTGCGGGCGGCGATCATCAGACGCTCCTCGGTGAACCAGGAGCGCGTGATGTCGTAGCCCTCGCCGACGCCGCCGAGCACGGCGTCCTCGCCGACCTGGACGTCGGTGAAGGTGAACTCGGGGTGCTCGTAGACGAAGGTGTGCATCCAGCGCGGGACCCGCGTCATCTCGATGCCGGGGGTGTCCTTGTCGACCAGGAAGAGGGTCGGTGCGCGCTCCGGGCCGGCCGCCGCGAGCACGATCATGAAGTCGGCGTGGTCGCCGACGGTCACGAACCACTTCTCGCCGTCGAGCACCCAGCCCTGGTCGTTCTTCGTCGCCGTGGTGGCCAAGTTCTGCGGATCGGACCCGGCTCCGGGCTCGGTGACGGCGTAGCAGTCGCGCCGCTCGCCGTTGATCACCGGGATCAGGAACCGCTCGCGCTGCTCGGGGGTGCAGAACCGGAGTGCGTTGGCGGGCCGCCACACCATGTCCCACAGGGCGCCGGTGAGCCGCCCCAACTCCTCCTGCACGGTGACCTGCTCGGCGATGGTGAGCCCGGCGCCACCCCACTCGGCCGGCATGTTGACGGCCTGGAGTCCGGCGTCGAGGACGGCGTCACGGACCTTGGCGTGTGCGTCGGCGGGCAGGCCGTTGTCCTCCTCGCACTGCGTCTCGTACGTGGCGATGAAGTCGGTGAGGGCACGCGCGTCGGCCTTGAGCTGAACCTGGCGCGGGGTGAGACGGAAGTCCATGGGAGTCCTCGCTGATGAAGGTGATGAAGGTAGGGAGTCAGGGCGTGGGCAGGGCAAGGGCGCGCGTGCCGCGCTTGATGAGCTCGTTGGCGATGATCAGCCGCTGGATCTCGGAGGTGCCCTCCCAGATCCGGTCGACACGCAGTTCGCGGTACATGCGCTCGACGGGGTAGGTGCGGTCGTAGCCCCGGCCGCCGAAGATCTGGAGGCAGCGGTCGGCGACCCGGCCTGCGGCCTCGCTGGCGGCGAGTTTGGCGGTGGAGGCCTTGGCGTGCAGCGTCTTGCGGTCGGTGCCCGGCTGGTCCGCCTCCCAGGCCACCTGGTGCGTGTAGGCACGGTTGACGGCGATGTCGACGGCGCAGTCGGCGAGCATGCCTTGGATGAGTTGGTACGAGGCGATGGGCGCCCCGAACTGCTCACGCTCCACGGCCCAGTCCCGGGCGAGTCGGAGAGCACGCTCGGCCGCGCCGACCGTACGGGCCGCGATCATCAGGCGTTCGTCGGTGAACCATTCCTTGGTGAGCTCGTAGCCGTTGCCGACGCCGCCGAGCACGTCCTCGTCGGCGACGAAGACGTCGGTGAAGGTGAACTCGGGGTGCCCGTTGACGGCGGAGTGCATGAAGTGCGGGACCCGGGTCATCTCGACGCCGGGCGCGGCCCGGTCCACGAAGAACAGCGTGGGCTGCCGCTCGGGTCCGGCGTCCGCCTGCACCAGCAGGAAGTCGGCGATGTCGCCGCAGGTGACGAACCACTTCTCGCCGTTGAGCACCCAGCCGCCGTCGGTGCGGTCGGCCGTGGAGGTGCCGGAGGACGGGTCGGATCCCGCGCCCGGCTCGGTCACCGCGAACGCGTCGAACTTCTCCGCGCGGATCACGGGCAGCAGATACTTCTCGCGCTGCCGCTCGTCGCCGTAGGCCAGCACATTGGCGGGCCGCCAGGGAATGTCCCAGAGGCAGTTGGTGACCTTGCCGAACTCCTCCTCGACGATGACCTGGTCGAGCAGGCTGAGTCCGGCGCCGCCCCACTCGGCGGGCATGTTGATGGCGTAGACGCCGGTGTCCATGGCGGCCCGGGTCAGTTCGGTCACGAGCTGCAGCGGCAGGGGTCCGCCGGCCTGCTCGGACTGGTCCTCGTACCGCATGAGCAGCCGTGCGTAGTCGGCGGCGCGACGCTTGAGGTCGGCCTGCTCGGGGGTGTAGCGCATGTCCATGGGGGCCTCTTCCGGTGGGTCAGGCGAGTACGGCTCGGGAGTCGAGGGCGAGCACGCCGTCGGGGCGTACGAGAAGGGGGTTGACCTCGATCTCGGCGATCTCCGGGTGGGCAGCGGCGAACGCCGTGATCGTCTCGACGGCCTTCGCGGCGGCCGCGACGTCGACGGGGGGCTTGCCCCGCACCCCGTCGAGCAGGGCGGCGGTGCGCAGTCCGCGCAGCAGGCTCTCGGCCCGGTCCGCGGAGACGGGGGCGAGGGTGAAGGCGACGTCGTGCAGTGCCTCCGCCAGCACGCCGCCCAGACCCACCATGGCGACGGGGCCGAAGCGCGGGTCCTGGTTGACGCCCACGATCAGCTCGATGCCGTCGGTCAGATCGGCCATGGCCTCCACGGAGTAGGAGGTGGCGCCGAGCCGGGCGTGCATCTCGCGGAAGGCGGCGAGCAGTTCGCCGGGTCCGGCCAGGCCGAGTGCCACTCCCCCGGCGTCGGACTTGTGCAGGAGGTGGAGCGCCTTGAGGACATACGGTCCTCCGAACTCCTCGGCGACGTCCAGGAGTTCTGCCTCGTCGTGGACCTCACGGGCGGCGGGGAAGGCGAGTCCGGCTTTTTCCAGGGCTCTGCGGGTCTCCAGGTAGCCGCTCTCGCGGAGCGGGGAGGCCGGCCGGGGAAGAGGGGTGACGCCGGTGCGCCGTCCGGCGGGAGCCGTCGCGGCGAGGGCGCGGGCCGCGTCCTCGGTGGCGGCGAAGACCGGTATGCCGGCGGCGGCGAGCGTGCGGCAGCTGGGGGACTCGGGGTACATCGACTGCACCACGATGGGTTTGGCGGTGGCGCGGTGCCGGGCGGCGATGAGGCGTGCGGCCTCCTGTTCCCCGGCCGCGAGCGCCGCACCGCCACCGCCGAGCCCGCCCTCGGCGGCCGCGTAGCCGCCGAAGTAGCCGGTCATCAGCACGGCGTCGACCTCCTCGGCCGCCAGCAGCGCGGCGAGGGTCTCCGCATAGGAGCCGGGGTCCTGCTCGCCCATCCCGGCGAGGTCCACCGGGTTGGCGACGGCCGACTGTTCCCACAGGGCTTCGCGAAGCTGTTGCCTGGTGGGCTCCCGGAGTTCGGGCACGGCCAGCCCGGCCGACTCGACGGCGTCGGCGGCGACGACGCCGTGCCCGCCGCCGTCGGTGAGCACGGCGACCCTGTCTCCGGAAGCCCGGCGTCCGCCGCTCGACGCGGCCAGGGCGACGGTGAGTTCGCGCGGGGTGGCGACCAGTTCCACACCGGCGTCCCGGCAGGCCGCGCTCACCACGTCGGCCGAGGTGGTGAGCGCGCCGGTGTGCGACTGCGCGCTGCGTGCGGAGGCGTCGCCGCGTCCGGCGGTGAGCAGCACGACGGGTTTGCCTGCGTCGGCGGCCGCCTCGGCGAAGGCGCGTCCGTCGCCGAAGTCCTCGGCGTAGACCGCGATGGCCTGAGTGCCCTCGTGGCGGGCGCAGTCGGCGAGCAGGTCGACGAGGGTGACATCGGCCTGGTTGCCGAGCGACACGAACCGGGAGAAGCCGAGGCCGTGCGGACGGAAGCGGAGCTGGAGTTCGAGGGCGAGATTGCCGCTCTGGCTGAGCAGCGCGACACCGCCGGGGGTGAAGGTGTCGGAGGCCAGGAAGAGGTCGGTGGTGTTGTCGGCGATCCCCAGGCAGTTGGGCCCGACCATCACGGCACCGGCGGCACGGACCCGTTCGGCGACGGCCTGCTGCCGTGTCCGCCCCGCCTCGCCGGTCTCGGCGAATCCGGCCGTGATGGCGACGATCGCCCGGGCCCCGCACCGCAGGGCCTCGTCGACGGCGTCCTCGAAACCGGCGGCGGGCACGGAGACCACCGCCAGGTCGACGGGTTCGCCGACCGCGCTCAGGCTGGGGGCGACGGTTCGGCCGAGCACGGTGCCGCCGCGGCGGTTGACCAGGTGAACGGGGCGGCGACCGTCGGCGCGGACGGCCTGGGCGGCTATCGCATGGCCGTACTTGGCCGGGTCGTCGCTGGCTCCGACGACGGCGACGGAGACGGGGTCGAAGAGGGCGGAGAGGTCACGTCCCATGTCACTTCTCCAGCCGCAGCGCGGAGTTGGGGCAGGCGGCGACAGCGGCCTCGGCGGCCTCCTCGTCGCCGTCCGGCACCTCGGCCGGGCGGACCTGCGCGTAGCCCCACTCGTCGAGCTCGATCAGCTCGGGTGCGGGTTCCTGGCAGAGGCCGTAGCCATGGCAGCGGGTGGAGTCCAGCAGGAGTTTCATGGCGGGTCCTTTCAGAGCGGCGGGAGCCGGGGCCGTAGAGGGAGCGGGGTGGGGTTCAGGGCACCGGCACGGTGAAGCGGCGACCGTCCTCCGGTGCGGTGC
Source organism: Streptomyces sp. NPDC057002 (assembly GCF_042673825.1). Taxonomy (NCBI): domain Bacteria; kingdom Bacillati; phylum Actinomycetota; class Actinomycetes; order Kitasatosporales; family Streptomycetaceae; genus Streptomyces; species Streptomyces sp. NPDC057002. The sequence goes on along the minus strand of NZ_JBHURZ010000002.1, from coordinate 772,579 downwards.
CCGCGCAGGCGGGGCAGCCGGGGCGGCGGTGGGTGTCGATCCGGTCCGGGAAGTGAGCGAGGAGGGTGCCCGCGATACGGGCGGCGGCATCGAGCAGCCCGCAGGCCCCGCGGCCCGGCAGCTGCTCCGACCAGCGGCGCAGCTTGCCGACCGCGTCATGGCCGGCCTCGCCGCGTGCGACGGCCGCGAGGGTCCTGGCCAGCGCCCCGGTGCCGGAGACGCACACCCCGCACTGCCGGGCGCTCTGTGCCGTGAGATAGGCGACGGCCTCGACGGCCACGGCGACCGGGCAGTCCTCCGGACCGGGGAAGTGCAGCGCCCCGCACCCGAGCGCACCGCCGACCGCGCGCAGGTGGTCCTGGTCGAGCGGCAGGTCCGTCCAGCCCTCGCCGAACAGACCGCCGAACAGGCCGCCCAGCAGGACCGCTTCCGCCCTGCCGTATCCGCGGAGGTCGGCGAGGACCTTCAGATGCGTACCGGCGGGCACCTCGACGAGCGCCGCGTCGGCGGCACCCGAGAGGGTCACCAGATGCGCGCCGGCGACTAGGGCCGCGGCGTCGGGCCGCGCGTGCATCAGCGCGATACGGGCCAGGGTCTCCACGTTGGCGACGAGGGTGGGCGCACCGCCGACACCGCTTTCGAACGGGCGCGGTGGTTTCGCGGTCGGCAGGGCCGGACCGCCGTCGATGCGGCGTACGACCGCGGTCTCCTCCCCCGCGACGTAGGTGTGCTCGGTCCGTACGACGTCCAGGCGCAGGCCGAAGGGACGCTCGGCGAGCGCGCGCCGCACGGCCTGCTCGGCCAGGTCGTCGGAGAGGTACACACAGGCACGTCCGGCCCGGGTGACGGCCGCGGCCAGCCGCAGTCCGTCCAGGACCGTGTGCGGCCGGTGCCGCAGCAGCCAGCGGTCCTTGACGGAGCCGGGCTCGCCCTCCTCGCCGTTGGCGACGACGACGTGGGGGCCCGGTGCGTCACGGACGGCGCGGAGCTTGACGGCGGCGGGGAAACCGGCGCCGCCGCGGCCGCGCAGCCCCGCCGCGCCGATCAGGTCGAGCAACCGGTCGGGCGCGGGCGACGGCGCGTAGCCGCCCGTGGCGAGATATCGGGAGAGGTCCTCGGCGCCGGAAGGCGACGGGACGAGGACGGCTTCCGGGAGGAGGGAGAACACGCCGGTCACAGGGTGCTCCTGAGCTCGGAGTGTCCCAGGGGTGCGCGAGACCTCAGCCGGACCAACGCCCCCTCCAGCTCTCGCCGTTGTCCGGCGGTGCGCTCGTAGCCGGCCCCGGGCAGGCCGATCAGCATGCGGTGGTGGTCGAGGACGACCTCGCCGGCCAGCAGCGCGGCTCGTGGATCGGCGGTCCCGGATCCGGTGGCGGCTTCGACGACCAGCTCGGTGACCTCGCCGAGGTAGCGCAGCCAGCCGCGCTGTGTGCCGCGCAGCACCAGCCGCTCGACCCGCCGCCGCTCGGCGGCGACGAGGGGCGACGGCGGGCGGCCGTCCGCCCGGGCCCGCAGGGCGGCCACCGCGGTGGGCAGCTCCTGTTCGGGCTCGGGCGTGAGGCCGAGCCAAACCAGACTTCGGCGAGCGCTCATGCGTGCCTCCGGGGTCGCGCCGTCTCCGGTGATCCGGAGACGGGGGTGGCGCGGCGATGACGTGAGTGGGGATGCTCCGGCGCCGTGGCGAGAAGGGCGGGGGAGCTGTACGGGCGGGGTGTGCGTGGGCATCCGTCGTCGGGTCCCGGCCATCCGCCTGCCACGAGACTAACTAACTAATTAGTCAGCCCACAAGTCTTGACTTGCCTCCGCGGTGGTCGCAGTCTGACTAACCAATCAGTCAGCCGACTGCGGCAAGCTCCTGGAACCGCACCGGCCACAGCCTCACCGCCCATCGCCGCCGCAGCGGCGCGGAGGAGGACCCCATGCACCCCTCGACCACCCGGGCAGAGACCGTCACCTCTCCCCCGCCGGAGTCGCCGCTCGAGCACCCCGGGGAAGCGCTGCCCGCCCGCTACTACACCGATCCGGCCATCGCGAAGGCCGAGACCGACCGCATCTTCGCCAAGTCCTGGCAGCTCGTCTGCCATGAGTCCGACCTGCCGGGGCCCGGCGCCCGGCTCGCCGCCACCGCCGCCGGCCGGGAGGTACTGGTCGTCCGCACCGAGGACGGCGGCCTCGCGGCCCACCTCAATGTCTGCCGGCACCGCGGTACCCGCCTGGTCTCCGCCCCCGAGCCGTCGGGCAAGGCGATCCGCTGCCCGTACCACGGCTGGACCTACAAACTGGACGGACAGCTGGTCGGCGCCCCCGAGGCCCGAAGGATCCCCTGCCTGGACAAGCCCGCGCTCGGGCTGCACCCGGTCAATGTCGAGTCCTTCCTCGGCTTCGTCTTCGTCAACCTCGACCTCGAGGCGACTCCGCTCTCCGAGACCTGTGCCGGGCTCGCCGAGGCCGTCGGGCACTACGCGGGGCCCGGTCTCGTGCCCGTCGGCAAGCACCGCATCCACGATCTGGCCGGCGGCGAGGAACAGAACGCCAACTGGAAGGTGATCGTCGACAACTATCTGGAGGGCTACCACGTCCCCGTGGCCCACCCCTCCCTCATGCGACTGCTCGACTACCAGGCGTACACGGTGGACGTGCGGGAGAACTACGTCCTGTTCGAGTCCCCGCTGCGCGACAAGCCGTCCTCGAACTGGACCGAGCGGCTCTACCAGCGGCTGGCGGCTCCCATGCCGGGGCTGGCCGAGGCGGACCGGCGGGTATGGCGGTACGCCGTGATCTATCCCAACACGCTCATCGACTTCTACCCTGACCACGTGCTCGCGTGGACCGCCCTGCCCACCGCCCAGGACCGGGCGGCGATCCCCGGTGCCTTTTACACCAAGCTCGGCGAGGACGTCCGCACCCGGCTGGCCCGGCGGCTCAACATCCACATCGGCTGGGTCACCAACGACGAGGACGCCGAGCTGGTGGAGCGGGTGCAGGCCGGGATGCGCACCCCCGGCTTCGAGCCGGGTCCGCTCTCGCAGCGCGAGGCCGCGGTCGGCTGGTTCGCCCGCCGGGTCCGGGAGGACCTGGAGGGAATCACCGAGTGAAGCCCTTCGGAGCAGCGAACTCACCACATCCGCGCGACGCCGCCTTCCGGCTTCCGTCGTCCTTATCGCGCGCCCTCTGACCTGCGCGTACGCACCTCCCCAGACCGGTCTTCACTGCGGAATCAGGGCCTGAAGTGAGCCGACCAGCCGGTCCCGCCCTGGAGTTGTGCCGTTCCTCGACGGAGAGGACGCTTCATGTCCCCCGAGGCAATACCGCCGTCCCGCCGTGCCGTGCTGCGGGCGGGCGCCTGCGGCCTGCTGGGCGCCGCGGCCGGCGGCTGCGGGTTCATGCCCGCGAAGAAACCCGACGCCGACCGGCTCGCCCCGGTCGAGCCGCGCGTCGACGGTGATCTCGTCTACTTCAACTGGGCCGACTACGTCGACCCGGCCGTGTTCAAGGGCTTCGAGAAGGAGTACGGAGTCAAGGTCGTCCAGTCGAACTTCGACTCGATGGAGGGCATGGTCGCCAAGCTCAACGCCGGCAACCGCTACGACATCGTCTTTCCCTCGGCCAAATGGGCCCAGCGCCTGGTCCGCGGCGGCCGGCTGCGCCGTATCGACCACTCCCACCTCACCAACTCCCAGGCCGTGTTCGGCTCGTACAGCTACTTCGCCGACCCGTGGTACGACCCGGGCTCCGCGCACACGATCCCGTTCACGACGTACAAGACCGGTATCGGCTGGCGTCGCGACCGGATCGGTGAACTCGCCGACAGCTGGCGGGACCTGTGGAGCGACCGGGCCAAGGGCAAGGTCTTCCTGCTGGACGACCGTGACGAGGTCCTCGGCATGGGTGCCCTCGCGCTCGGTCTCGACGTCAGTTCCGGTGACACCGGCGACCTCGACCGGATCACCTCGCTGCTGGGCACCCTGCGACCGCGGCTGCGCGGCTTCTCCAGCGACAGCTACAACAACCTCCTCAACGGCAACGCGCTGATCCAGCAGGCGTGGAGCGGCGACATGGCCGCCATGCTCAACCAGGCCGAGGACCCTTCCGTGTTCGGCTTCCAGGCCCCCAAGGAGGGCACGCCGATCAACTCCGACTGCTACGCCATCCCCTGGAACGCGCCCCACCCCGGCACCGCGATGCTGTTCATCGACTACATGCTGCGGCCGGAGAACGTGAAGAGGAACATCGAGTACATCGGCTACCCGATGCCGGTCGCGGGCTCCGAGAAGGTCTACGCCGACCTGGTCGAACCCTTCCCCGAGTGCCTCGTCACCGAGGCGGACCTGAAGGCCGACCTGTTCTTCCGCAACGGCGGCCGCGCGGCGGAGGACGCCCGCGACACCGCCTGGACCCATGTGAAGGCGGGCTGAGCCATGGCACTGCTCCGCCCCTCCTCCCGCACCCGCCGCCGGGATGCCGACGGCACCCGCATCTGGACCTGGCTCATGCTGCCCGGCACCATCTGGATGACCGGCTTCCTGATCGCCTCGCTGGTCCTCGTCGCCGTCCTCGCGGTCGGCACCACCGACGAGCTGGGCAACCCGCGCTTCGGCTTCGACCTCGCCGGCATCCGCGCCCTCGCGGACCCCGCCTACACGGAGGTCCTGGCCCGCTCACTCGGCTACGCGCTGCTGACCTGCCTGATCAGTCTGCTGATCGCCTATCCGGTGGCGTACACCATCGCCCTGCACGGCGGGCGGTACAAGCACGCGCTGATCGCCGCGATCGTGGTGCCGTTCTTCGCCAACTACCTGGTGCGGATGTACGGCTGGTCGGTGGTCCTGTCCGACGACGGGCCCGTGCTGCGCACCCTGCGCGCGATAGGTCTCGCCGACGCCGGCACGAAGATCCTCAACAGCGGCTTCGGCGTGGTAGCGGGACTCGTCTACGGCTTCGTCGTCTTCATGATCATCCCGCTGTACGCGGCCCTGGAACGGCTGGACGTCTCCCTCATCGAGGCCGGCCGCGATCTGTACGGCGGCCCGGTCCGCACCTTCTTCTTCGTCACGCTGCCAGCCACCCGGCAGGGCGCGGCGGCCGGGCTCGTCCTGGTCTTCCTGCCCGCGATGGGTGACTTCGTCAGCGCACAGCTCATGGGAGGCCCGGACCAGATCATGATCGGCAATCTCATCCAGGACAAGTTCTTCCAGGGCCAGAACTGGCCGCTGGGCTCCGCCCTCACCATGCTGCTGATGCTGGTCCTGCTGGTCGGGATGCTCGGCTATCTGCGGCGGACCCGCAAGGACGAGGCGGAGGCACGCCGATGACCCTGCTCCGGCTCCCCTCCCCCACCGCCCCGGCCCGTCCGGCTGCCGGGAACCGTACGCGGCGCGGCCGGGCCCAGCGCAGGCCCCGTGTCCTGGTCGCGGTCACCGGGCTGTTCTTCGCGCTGCTCTATCTGCCCATCGCCGTGGTGGCGCTGTTCTCCTTCAACTCCGTGAAGTCGCTGACGGTGTTCGACGGGTTCAGCCTGCGCTGGTACCGCGCCTTCGCCCACGACGACGTCCTCATCGCGTCCCTCACCACCAGCCTGCGCATCTCCCTGGTGGCGATGGCCGGTTCGCTTCTCCTCGGGGTGGCGCTCGCGCTCGGCCTGGTCCGGTGCCGCACCCGGCTGGGCTCGCTGGCCGGCCTGATCATGCTGGTGCCGCTGATCACGCCGGAGATCGTCACGGGCGTGGCGTCGATGCTGCTGTTCAAGGGACTGGGCGTGCCGCTGTCCACCGGCACGGTGATGCTCGCCGAGATCACCTTCTCCATCTCGTACGTCACGGTCGTTCTCCGCTCGCGGGTCGCCGCGCTGAACCCGGAGGTGGAGGAGGCCGCGATGGACCTCGGTGCCACAAGGTGGCAGGCGGTCCGGCTGGTGACCCTGCCGGCGCTGCTGCCCGCCGTGCTGGCGAGTGCCGTGCTGATCTTCGCGCTGGTCTTCGACGACTTCGTGCTCGCCTACTTCACCACCGGTGTCGACCCGCAGCCGCTGTCGGTGCGGATCTACTCGGCGATCCGTTTCGGGGTGCAGCCCACCATCAACGCGGTCGGCACCCTGATGCTCGCGGGATCCATCGCCCTGATCGCCCTGGCCCTGTTCATCCCGCGCCTCTTCGGCCGCCGCGGCGGCCTCGACCTCTTCTCCGGGAAGTGATCCATGGACGCGACCCCCGCCGTCCGGCTCGACGGCGTCTCCAAGCAGTTCGGCGACTCCTACGCCGTCCACCAGCTCGATCTCGACATCGAGGCCGGCGCCTTCTTCTCCCTGCTGGGCCCGTCCGGCTGCGGCAAGACCACGACGCTGCGCATGATCGGCGGGTTCAGCGACCCGACCGAGGGATCGGTGCTGCTCGGCGGCGAGGACGTGACGGCGCTGCCGCCGAACAAGCGCAACGTCAACACGGTCTTCCAGAGCTACGCCCTCTTCGACCATCTGAGCATCGCCGACAACGTGGGCTTCGGCCTCAAGCGCAAGGGCGTCGACAGGGCGGAGATCCGGCAGCGGGTCGGCGAGATGCTGGAGCTGATCCAGCTCGCCGGGCTGGCCGACCGCAAGCCCGGCACGCTCTCCGGCGGTCAGCGGCAGCGCGTCGCGCTGGCCCGCGCGCTGGTCAACCGTCCGGCCGTCCTGCTCCTCGACGAACCACTCGCCGCCCTCGACCTGAAGCTGCGCCGGCAGATGCAGGTCGAGCTGAAGCAGATCCAGCGCGAGGTCGGCATCACCTTCGTCTTCGTCACCCACGACCAGGACGAGGCGCTGACCATGTCCGACCGGATCGCCGTGATGAACGGGGGCCGCATCGAGCAGTGCGGCACGCCCGAGGACATCTACGAGCACCCCGCCACCAGCTTTGCCGCCTCCTTCATGGGGACGTCCAACCTGATGACCGGCACCTACCGGGGCGGTGAGGTGGCACTGGAGAAGGGGCCCGCCCTGCCCGTCGGTCCCCGTTCCGAGATCGCGGACGGCACCGCCGTCAGTGTGTCCGTACGCCCCGAGAAGATCTGGCTCTCGGACTTCGAGCCCGGCATGTCGATGCTGAGCGGTGTCGTCCGCGAGACCGTCTACAGCGGCCCGACCACGACGTATCTGATCGAACTCGCCCCGGGCGTCACGCTGTCGGTGCTGGAGCAGAACACGGACCGTGCGCGCATGGAGGACCGCTGGTGCGGCGGCGAGACGGTGGAGTTCGGCTGGCGGCCGGAGCACTGCCTGGTCCTGGCCTGAACGCCCCGACATCTCTGAGGAAAGCGAACCCATGCATCACGACGTGATCGTGCTGGGTGCCGGGTTGGCGGGGCTCTCCGCCGCCCGGGACCTGGCAGCCGCCGGCACCGACGTGCTCGTCCTGGAGGCCCGCGACCGGGTCGGCGGCCGGGTGGAGCAGACCCGCACGCCCGACGGCCGCACCGTCCAGCTGGGCGGTGAGGTCGTCGGCCACGGGCACACCGCCTATCTCCGGCTCGCCGAGGAGCTGGGCCTGAAGCTGGTTCCCAGCTATGTCGCCGAACCCGGCCGCATGACCCGGGCCACTCCGGAGGGCCGCTCGGCCGGTGATCCGCCGCACTGGTTCGGCCCCGGCGAGACGGCCCTGCACGAGCGCCTGAGCACCGAGTTCACCGGCCTGGCCGCCACCGTCGACCCCGACGATCCCTGGTCGCATCCGGACGCGACCTCCCTGGACCGGCTGTCGGTCGCCGACTGGCTGCGCTCCCGGCAGGCCACGCCCGCCGTGGTACGCCTGTGGGACATCGGCCAGCTCGCCCTGGCCGGCGGCTCCTACGAGCGGATCTCCCTGCTGGCGGCGCTGCGCAAGAGCGCGGCGGTCCCCGGATCGGGCACGGGCGACTACGACTACGAGGACTGGGAGGGACTGCGGCCGGCCGACGGCTCGGCGACGCTCGCCGAGGTCATGGGCCGCGAGCTGGGAGGGCGCATCCGGCTCGGCTCCCCCGTCGCCGCCCTGGACATCAGCCCGGACCGCTGCACCGTACGCCTGGCCACCGGCGAGATCCTCACCGCGAACGCCGTGGTGAGCGCCCTCCCGGTGGGCCCGCTGCGGTCCGTCGCGATCAGCGGGGTCAGCGAGGCCCGGCTCGCCTCCCTGCACCGCCAACGCCACGCGACGGCCGCGAAGTTCGCCGCCGTCTACGACCGTCCCTTCTGGCGGGACGCCGATCTGAACGGACTGTCCGAGGCCGAGGGCGTGCTGGGCAGCACCTGGCCGCAGAACGAGGGCGTCCTGTCGGCGCTGATCCCGCCCGAGCGCTACGGCGTCCTGCTCGGCACCCCGCCACGGCTCCGCACGCCCGAGCTGCTCGCCGAGATGGCCGGCATGTTCGGCGACGAGGCGCTCCGCCCGACCTCCTGCCATCTGCGGCTGTGGGGCACCGACCCCTGGACCCAGGGTTATGTCACCCAGTGGCCGCCGGGCGAGGTCATGGCCGTCGGCCCGCTGCACGGCACCCATGAACCGCCGTTCTACGTCTGCGGCTCCGACCAGTGGGTCGCCGGATACATGGAGGGCGCCGTCCGCACCGGCCGCGCCGCCGCCGAGGAGGCACTGCGCCGTGGGTGACAACGACCGCCTGAACCACATCGGCGGCAAGGAGGTACCGGCGGCCTCCGGCGCCACCCTGCGGCTGATCGACCCGGGCACCGGACTCCCGCACGGCACGGCCCCGCTCTCCGGCCCCGAGGACGTGGACGCGGCCTGCCGGGCGGCCGAAGATGCCTTTCCCGGCTGGTCGGTGACGACTCCGGCGGAGCGGCAGGCCGCGCTGCTGCGGATCGCCGACGCGCTGGAACGGGAGGCCGGTGCGGTGGCGAGCGCCGAGGTGGCCGACACGGGCAAGCCGCGCGTCCTGTTCCTGGGCGACGAACTGCCCGCGATCGTGGACGTGCTGCGGTACTTCGCGGGTGCCGCCCGGAACCTGCCGGGCGCGGCGGCCGCCGAGTACACGCCGGGCCGTACCTCCGTGCTGCGCCGTGAGCCGGTCGGCGTCTGTGCCCAGATCACCCCGTGGAACTATCCGCTGATGATGGCCGTGTGGAAGATCGCCCCGGCGCTGGCCGCCGGCAACACGGTCGTCCTGAAACCGTCCGACACCACACCGTCCTCGGCCCTGCTCCTGGCCCGGCTGGCCGCCGAGCACCTGCCGCCCGGTGTGCTCAACGTCGTGTGCGGCGACCGCGACACCGGGCGGTCCCTAGTCGGCCACCCCGATGTACGGCTGGTGGCCGTCACGGGCAGTGTCCGCGCGGGGCAGGAGATCGCCGCCGCGGCGGCCACGGATTTGAAGCGGCTGCACCTGGAACTCGGCGGCAACGCGCCGGTGCTGATCCACGCGGACGCCGATCTCGACGACGCGGTGGAGCAGTTGTCGTCGCTGTCGTTCTACAACGCGGGGCAGGACTGCACGGCCGCGACCAGGATCCTGGTCGATCGGCGGATCCACGACGGCTTCCTGGCCCGCTTCGCCGAACGGGCCGCCGGCCTGCGGCCCGGAGCGCCGGACGACGAGCGGGCCGCGTTCGGCCCGCTCGCCAATTCAGCTCAACTAGCCCATGTGCGCGGCTTGTTGGACAGGCTTCCGGACCACGCCGAGATCGTCACCGGCGGCGCGGCCCTGGCCCGCCCCGGCTACTTCCACCAGGCCACGGTGGTCGCCGGAGCGCGGCAGGAGGACGAGATCGTACGGAGCGAGGTGTTCGGCCCGGTCGTCACCGTCCAGCCCTTCGCCGACGAGTCCGAGGCCTTCCGCCTGGCCAACGGCGTGCCCCAGGGGCTCGCGGCGAGCGTCTGGACCCGCGACCACGACCGGGCCATGCGGGCGAGCCGCGTACTGCGGACCGGCATCGTCTGGGTCAACACCCATGGCACGACGGTGTCGGAGATGCCGCACGGCGGCGTGCGGCATTCCGGGTACGGCAGCGATCTCTCGCTCACCGGTCTGCTCGACTACACGCAGGTCAAGCACGTGATGCTGTGACCGAGGAGAGGTCGATCGCCCGGTCGACGTCCTGTGGCCGCAGGACCCGCAGGATGCCCTCCAGCAGGTAGTAGTCGGCGTACGGGAGGGAGACCTCGATGCCGTCCTCGTTGGGGCGGTGGCGGGTGCAGCGGGCCACCACCGCTTCCGCGCGGGCCGATCTCCTCGTCAGGCAGGTCTCCGAGAGGGCGGTGAGCAGCCGTAACGCCACCTCGCGATAGGCCTGTCGGCCGGTGGCGGCGGACAGGTCGAGAAGGCCGCAGGCCGTGATCGCTCCGGCGGAAGCGTCCTTGATGTCGTGGGGCTGCTGCGGAGCGCGGTAGTCCCACACGGGGACGTGGTCCGGGGTGAGTGCTCCGATCGCGAAGTCCGCGAGCTTGCGGGCGGTGGCCAGGAAGTCCCGGTTCCCGGTCCTCCGGTACATCGTGGTGAATCCGTACAGGCCCCACGCCTGCCCGCGCGACCAGCACGAGGTGGGGCTGTACCCCTGCACGGTGTTCGGGCCGAGCGGCGCGCCGCTCTTCGGGTCGAAGTCGTAGACGTGCGGGGTCGATCCGTCCGGGCGCGGGAAGACCCGCCGGGTCGTCTTCGCGTGCTCCACGGCGATGTCCAGGTACTTCGCATCGCCGGTCTGGTGGCTCGCGAACGCCAGCAGGTCGAGGTTCATCATCGTGTCGACGATGACCCGGCCGGCGTTCTTCTCGTCGTTCAGCGCGCCCCACGCTCTGATGAAGCGGCCCTGCGGGTTGTACCGCCGGATCAGGGAGTCGGCCGCCCGCAAGGCGCCCGCCCGCCAGGCTTCTTCGCCCGTCAGCCGCCAGGCGGTGACCCAGGACGGGCAGAAGAGGAAACCGAGGTCGTGGGTGCCGGTGTCGTACTGGCGCGGGGCCAGCTTCCGCGCCGAGGCCGATGCCAGCGTGCGGAAGGCCTCGTCCTCGCTGTAGAGCCATGCCATCCACAGCGTGCCCGGCCAGAACCCGCCGACCCAGTCGCCGCTTTGCGAGTAGGTCCACTTCTCGAACTTCGTGCCGACGGGGAAGGCGGTCACGGTCGGTGCGACGGCGTGGAGCTTCTCCACGGCGTAGTCGGCGGCCGCGCGGAGCTTGCTCAGGGTCGGTGCCGGGGTGGTGCCGGTGGCCGCGGCCGGTGTCGAGGATGCGCCTGTCGCCACGGCACCGGCCGCCGTGGCCAGCACCGTACGTCGGGAAACACTCATGCTGGTCCTCCAGGAAAGCTCAGCGGTGACAGCTGGTCAGGCCCGGGCGCCAGGCGCAGGCGATGCCCGCGAAGCCCCCGTTGGCCAGGACATCCACGGCGAGCGTGGCGCCGCCGCGCAGTACCTGACGCCTCTGGACGAGACCGCCGGTACCGTCCTCGACCGTCTCGACCAGCCAGCGTCCCGGGCCGATCGTCAGCGGCACCTCGGCGCGGCGGGCGGCACCGGCGTACACCCCGCCCAGGAACCAGCGGTCGCCGCCGCGGCGGGCGAGCACGGCTTCCTGACCTGGACTCCCGGCGAGCAGCCGGGTGTCGTCCCAGGCCGCGGGGACCTGGTCGAAGTAGTCCCGGGCGAGCGGACGGGCGTCGTACGACTCGGGGGTGCCGGCGAACATCTGCAGGCCCGACTCGTAGGCGACGGTGAGGCCGACCTCGGCGGCGTCCGAGTTGGGGCGCAGGCCGACGCGCTGGAACGCGCCGGGGGTGAAGTCCATGGAGCCGATGACGTTGCGGGTGAAGGGCAGGGTGGTGAGGTGGGCGGCGGTGTTGGTGCGTTTCTCCTCGCCGGCGACGCCCTCCAGGGTCATGACGTGCGGCCAGGTGCGCTGGATTCCCTTGGGGATGGTGGAGCCGTGGAAGTTGACCAGGAGGTGGTGGGCGGCGGTCTCCGGGAGGATCGCGTCGTACCACCGGAGCGTGGACTGTGCCTCCGAGTCCATGAAGTCGATCTTGACGCCCTTCACGCCCCAGCGTTCCAGGGTGGGCAGCCACCGGGCGCGTTCCTCGGCCGTGTCGAGGTCGCGCTGGTGGATCCAGACGATGATGCCGACGCCCTTGGCGCGTGCGTAGTCGACGAGTTCGGGCATCCAGCTGTTGGTCTGCCAGTCCGGGTCGGTGGTGTCCCAGGCGTCGGCCTTGAAGTACCAGCCCGCGTCGACGGCCTCGTAGGGCCAGCCGCGTTCGGCGGCGTAGTCGACGTAGGCCTTCTGCGCGGTGAGGCTCTGCCCGGCCGGGCGCCCGCCGGCGAGCCAGGTCCACAGGGCGGTGCCGGGCTTGATCCAGGAGGTGTGGCCGGCCTTGGAGGCGGGGGCAAGGTCGTCGGTGAAGGTGGAGCGGGTGACGGTGGCGAGGTCGCCGGTGACCATGGCCCGCCAGGGGGTGGCGAGGGGGCCGTCGGTGCGGACCCGGTCGTCGGCGAGCTTGACGCGGTAGGTGCCGGTGCCCTGGTCGTGGGCGAGCCGGGCACCGGAGTAGGCGCCGGTGAGGTCGGACTCGGCGAGCAGGGTGTAGCCGCCGTCGGTCGCGAACAGCGCCTGGTCCGAGTACTCGCCGGTGGGTGCCGTGGCGGCCGTGTACTGGACGAACTGGCCCTCGTTGTCGGCCCGGTAGGTGCCCAGCCACGCGCTCGCGTCCGGCGGCAGGTGGAAGGCGGAGGTCTCGCCGAGCACGTCACCGGACGCGGCGGGCAGGACGTACCGGTAGGCGACGCCGTCGGCGGAGGCGCGGACGACGAGGTCGAGCCGGGCACCCCTCGGGGTGGCGAACGACAGGCGGGTCTCGTTCATGCGGACCCGGCGGTCCAGACGTTTGCCGGACTTCGTGCGGTACCGCTCGTCGATCGTCCGGCTCTCGCGGTGCAGGAAGCGCAGGTCCTGGGAGAGGTCGGCCTGTTCGGTGACGATGCCGACGGGCGACGGCTCGATGACCGTACGCCCGGCCCGGGTCACGGACAGGCTCAGGGTGCCGGCGCTGTCGTCCAGGGAGATCCGTGCGCGGGGTGCGTGTGCGGAGGCGGACACCGCCCAGGTGTGCTCCTGCTTCTCGGCCCGGGCGGGAACGGTCGTGAGGAGTGTGGCCGCGAGGCCGGTGCACAGCGCGGCGACCGCGGTTCTGATCGGAACAGCCATGGAACCCTCCGAGGTGTGCGGGCTTTACGGCAGTCCCCAGGCGGGGCCCGGTTCGCTGACAGTGACCGGCGCGATGACGAGGTCGGGGCGGGAGCCGGAGTGCACCAGCACCTCGCGGCCCTTGGGCAGCTCTATGGAGAGCATCCCGTCGCCGAGGTCACGGGTGCGGGCTGGGCGGCCGTCGTCGAGGAGCACGGTGAGCCGGCCGCCCAGCCCGTGCTTCAGCTTGAGCGGCTCGCCCGCCAGGCTTCTGATCCGGATGAACCGGGTCCTGCCCTCCTTGCGGACGGCGCTGACCAGGAAGGCGCCCTGGGTACGGAAGTCGTGCAGGGTGAGGTCCGCCCACGCGGTGGGGACGGCCGGGAAGACGCGGATCACTCCGCCCCAGCTCTGGCACAACATGTCGTGCAGGGACTGCGAGGCGGACAGCGGCGTCTCGATGACCGGTCCGGCCTCGGTGTAGTGGGTGTTGGCCTGGCAGGGGTAGCGGGTGGAGGTGTCGAAGAACTTCCGCAGATAGGTGATCGCGGTGTCGCCGTCGCCGGTCATCGCGTACATCGAGGCGGCGCCGGTGTAGCTGTAGCCGCGGTGGGCGCCGGTCAGCGCGTGCCAGTGCTCGATGGACCTGGTGATCAGGTCGCGGTTCTCGGGCTGGTCCCAGTTGACGAGGTACAGCGGGTACACCATCAGCAGGTGCGAGTAGTGGCGGTGGGACTGGGCGTACGGGGTGCCGGCACCGATCATGAAGCCGTTGCCGTCGACCGGGTAGGGCGTGAGCTTGGCCAGCACCTCGTGCCAGCGCGGGGCCGACGGGTCGTCGATGCCGAGGAGTTCGGCGGAGTCGATGAGGGTCTGGCAGGCCCAGCGGATCAGGGCCAGGTCGTAGGTGGTGTCCTGCGGCGGTACGACGGGGTACTCGGGCGAGAGGGTGCTCGGCAGGTGGAGCTTGCCGTCGCTGCCCGGGGTGAGGAAGTGCAGGTAGTAGGCGACGGCCCGGCGGAGCAACGGGAAGACGGTGTCGCGCAGGAGGGCCTCGTCCATGGAGTGCCGGTAGGACAGCCACACGTTGTGCAGCGCCCAGGTGAGGTTGCCGACCTCGGAGCCGGAGCCGGGCCTGCCGACCTCCCGGTTGGCGAACATGTCGGAGCTGCGTCCGACGCCGGAGCTGTCGGCGCGGTAGGCGGCGGGCACGTTGGCGATGAGCTGTTCCTGGTTGCGGCGCAGAGTGGTGGCGAGCGCGTCGAGTTCCAGGTGGTTGGAGCCGTGGACGAGCCAGTACTCCAGCTGGATGTTGAGGTTCCACCAGACCGCGGGCCATGGGGTGGGCTCCAGCCACGGCCCGCAGGTGGCCATGACGGGGCCGTCCGCGCGGCTGGCGGAGGCGGCCTTGTAGAGCTGGATCCAGTGGAAGCTCTGCAGCCGCTGGTCGGGGAAGGAGACGAAGCTCTTCTTGTAGAAGGCGTGCCACCAGCGGGTGTGCCGTCGTCTGAGGGCGCCGTACGAGGCCGCTCGCCGCAGGTTGCGGAGCGATTGGGCCTCGGCGGCGGTGGTGGAGGGGGCGCTGTGCCCGACGCTGAGCAGCAGTTCGTCGCCGTCGCGCCGGTAGGCGGTGGCGGTCTGGCCGCCGGTGAGGGGCTGGAGGACCTGCTCGGTGCCGTCGGCGGCGGTCCGGCTGGTCCAGGGCGGGTTGGGGGTGTAGTCGGCGGGCGGGGCCTCCTGGATCTTCCGGGGGCTGATGGCCTCCTCGGGGTGGAAGGTCCAGACGGTGCGCTCGCCGCCGGAGGCCCGGACCCGGACGGCGAGTACCTCGTCGTGGATGAGGGCGGAGAGGGTGAGCGTGCCGGCGGTGGTGGTGACGGTGCCGGTGAGTTCGGCGTTCCACAGGCTCAGCCGCCAGTCGACGGCGGTGATGGTGCCGACCGGGTCGAGCGTCAGGTGCCCGACCGGCAGCCGGCAGGTGCCCCAGCCGCTGCCGAACTCGGGGCGGTGGTCCTGGACCCGGCCGTGCTGGACGGTGAAGCGGACGCGGTTGGCGTCCGGCTCCCGGTAGATCATGCTGCCGAGCAGCCCGTCGCCGAGGAACGGGCCCTCGTACCAGCGGGTGGGCAGCCTGGTCCACAGCAGGTCCTGGCCGCGCAGGAACGTCGCCCAGGCTCCGTCGGTGGTCATGGTGTCGCGGAGTCTCCAGGGGCGTCCGGCACCCCCGTCGGCGGCGGACGGCAGCGTCGGTTCGGGCTCCTCCGCGTGGGCTGTTCCGGGCAGGGCGGCTGCTGCCGCGCCGGAGAGGGCGGTGCCGAGTACGGCTCTGCGGGCCACCTTCGAATGGTGCTCCGGCTGTGAGGTCATGCGTCCTCCAGAGCTGACGGCTCATCAATACATCGGGTGTATCGCGGAACCTAGCAGCACTCGTGCACCTGTCAATGACCCCAGTAGCACGACTCATCCGATGTATGTTCACGGAGTGGAACGTCAGCCACGCAGCCAGGTCGCGTCCTTCGACGTCAGCGTCCCCTGCCCCGCCTCCATGGACGGCTCCGGCATGGAGACCACTGCCGGTCGGGCTCCGGGTGGTAGGACCGCACCGGCGTCCGGGGGTCGTCGCCGCCGCCACGGCGGAAGGCGGTCGGCCATGAGCCCCCGTCAGTCGACCGGGACGCCCGTGTGGCGCTCCAGGGTTTCGATGAGGCGAGCCTGGAACTCATCGTCCTGCGAGGCGGGGTGCGGTGTCTGTACCCGCTGGTGGTACCAGTAGCCGCCGGTGCCCGGGGTCACGTCGGGGTGCGCGGCGAGCCAGACCTGGGTCCGATGCCCGGCGGTCAGGTCGTCCGGTGCATGGAGCTGCTGAGGTAGACGAGCCTGCCCGGCTTCTCCATCAGGGCCGTCAGCAGGTAGGGCGCGACGGTGTTGACGGTGACGTCCTCCGGGCGGTTCATGACCCCGGCGTTGTGGATGACGGCGTCGAAACGGCCGAACCCGGCGCCCGAGTCCATCGGCCGCTCCGGTCACCAGGACCAGGGCCATGTGTCGGTCAACTCCCTTGTGGCCATGGGCTGATCCGGTCCCGGAGATCAGCTGCTCTCGTCCGGGGCCACAGCGGTGGGACCCCCGGGGCCGGCGCGGAGCATGGCCTTGTAGAGGGCGTCGTGCTCGGGCGAGTCGGGCAGTGCGCCGCGGGCAGGGGCCTCCAGGGACTGGATCAGCAGGGCGACGACACGGCGCCAGGCGTCGGGCGCCGCCTCGCCGGTGGCGTTGACGACACCGGCGTTGGCCATGTGGATCAGCACCAGGTCCGAGGGGTCGAAGTCCTCTCGCAGCCGCCCGGCGGCCTTGGCACGGCCGATGAGCTCGACCATGGACGTGTACGCCTCGTCGCGGCGCCGCTCCAGCGCCTTGGCGGTGGGGAAGGTCATGGTCAGGACGTCGGCGAAGCCGAAGTCGGCGGCCTGCATCGCGCAGGCCTGCTCGATGTAGCCGACGAACCCGTTCCAGGGGTCGGGGTCCTCCAGGGCGACCGCGACCGCGTCGGCATAAGCGTCCATGCGGTCGGAGAAGACCGCGGCGACCAGCTCCTCCTTCGTCGGGAAGCGCCGGAACATCGTGGCGATCCCGACCCCCGCCTCACGGGCCACGGACGCCATGGAGGCGTTCAGGCCGTCCCGCGCGAACACCAGGCGCGCGGCGGCGATGATCCGCTCCCGGTTGCGCTCGGCGTCGCTGCGCAGCGGCTGCGCGGCGGGGCCATCGGATTGCTGGTCGCGGCGGGTCATACCGGCCAGTCTAGCTACCGGTATGGCCTATCCATTTGGGGCCCGCAGCGCGGCTTCCAGGCACGCAGCACGGCTCCTGGGCACGCAGCGCCGCCGGGGCGTCCGGCACGGGTGCCTGCCCGGTGAGGTTCTCCGGGCGCAGGATCGTCTCCAGTTCTCCGGCGGTGAGCAGACCCGCCTCCGCGGCCAGCTCCTTGACGCCCCGGCCCGTGGCGAGGGCCTGGCCCGCCAGCGTGGTGGCGGCGGCGTAGCCGATGTGCGGGGCGAGGGCGGTCACGAGACCGATGGAGCGGTGGACCGTGCCGCGGAGGTGTTCGCGGTTGGCGGTGATGCCCGGGACGCAGCGGACGGCGAGCGCGTCGCAGGCGGCCCGCAGATGGGTCAGGGAGCGCAGCAGGCTGTAGGCGATGACGGGTTCGAACGCGTTGAGCTGGAGCTGTCCGGCCTCGGCGGCCATGGTGACGGTCAGGTCGTTGCCGATGACCTCGAAGGCGACCTGGTTGACGACCTCGGGGATCACCGGGTTGACCTTGCCGGGCATGATGGACGAACCGGCCTGCACCGGCGGCAGGTTGATCTCGCCGAGTCCGGCCGTGGGGCCTGAGGACATCAGCCGCAGGTCGTTGCACGTCTTGGAGAGCTTCACCGCGACGCGCTTGAGGACGCCGGAGAGCTGGACGAAGGCACCGCAGTCCTGGGTGGCTTCGATGAAGTCGCCCGCGGGCCGGACGGGTTCGCCGCTGATGTCGGCGAGATACGCGCAGGCGAGTTCGGCGTAGCGGGGGTGGCCGTTGATGCCGGTGCCGATCGCGGTGCCGCCGAGGTGGGACTCCAGCAGCAGGGCGGCGGCCTCGGCGAGCCGTTGGCGGTCCTCCTCGATCATGACGGCGTAGGTGGTGAACTCCTGACCGAGCGTCATGGGGACCGCGTCCTGGAGCTGGGTGCGGCCCATCTTCAGTACGTCGCCGAAGTCCGTCGCCTTGCCGGTGAAGGCCGTGGCCAGCGCCGCGAGGGAGTCACCGAGCCGGCGCAGTGAGGCGACCAGAGCGAGACGTACGGCGGTGGGGTAGACGTCGTTGGTGCTCTGCCCGAGATTGACGTGGTCGAGCGGGTGGATCACGTCGTAGCGGCCGCGCGGGTGGCCGAGGATCTCCAGGGCCCGGTTGGCGATGACCTCGTTGGCGTTCATGTTCGTCGACGTGCCGGCCCCGCCCTGGACGGGGTCGACGACGAACTGCTCGACGAGCCGTCCGGATCCGATCTCCTGGCACGCACTGATGATCGCCCCGGCGATGTCCGGCGGCAGCAGGCCGAGATCACGGTTGGCCTGCGCGGCGGCCTGCTTGACGGCGGCCAGTGCGGCGATCAGGTCGGGGAAGCGGGCGATGGTCGATCCGGTGATCGCGAAGTTCTCCACGGCCCGCACGGTGTGCACGCCGTAGTAGGCGTCGGCGGGGACCTCCTTGTCTCCGACCAGGTCGTGCTCGATGCGTGTGCTCCGCGGCATCCGATGCTCCTCGTCCTTGCGGGCCCCTTGACAGGCCCCCGCTTCCGGGCCAGTGTTACCCGCCAAAACGCAGAACGCAATATATTGCATGCGGCAGGAGGTCCCATGGACACCGCTCACCCCCGTCCCACCAGCACAGACACCCCACCGACCCGGCGCACTGGGTTCTGGCGGCGCTGTCTGAAGATGCCGATCGGCGTTCAGTCGATCATCGCCGTCGGCCTCGGAGCCCTCGTCGGAACCCTCGCCCCATCGGCCGGCGAGCAGATGAAGATCCTCGGGGAGGTGTTCCTGAACCTGGTGCAGGTCGTGGTCCTGCCGCTGGTCTTCCCGCTCATCGTGCTGGGCATCGCCCGCATGGAGTCGGTCAAGAAGGTCGGCCGGATCGCCGGCAAGGCCATCCTCTATTTCGAGATCGTCACGACCGTCATCCTGCTGATCGCGGTCGGCCTGGCGAAGTTCACGGGCATCGGCAAGGGCGCCCCCGTCCAGGGGGCCGACGCCAAAGACCTGGACGGCATGAGCCAGGGCATCGACTTCCACGAACTGGTCCTGCACGCCTTCCCGAAGAACATCTTCGAAGCGTTCGGCGAGGGCAATCTGCTGGGCGCGATCGTCTTCGCCCTGCTCGTGGGCGTCGCCATGGCCGCGATCGGGGAGAAGTCCGAGCCCTTCGCCGACGTCCTGGAGTCCGTCGCCTCGGTGATGTTCAAGGTCGTCGGCTATGTCATCCGCATCGCACCCCTGGGCGTCCTCGGGTTCATCTCCTACGACGTCGCCCACTACGGCTTCGGCAATCTGCGCAGTCTGATGGGCTTCATCGCCGTGGTCTACGCGGGCCTGGCCATCGTCATCGGCGTGCTGTTCCCGCTGATCGCCGCGTTCTACCGCATCCGCTACGTCGCGCTGATGAAGTCGATCGCCGGGCTGGCCGGGATCGCCTTCGTGACCCGCAGTTCCGAATCGGTGCTGGCCCCGCTGATGGGCAAGCTCGAGGCGTTCGGCCTCAGCCGGTCGACGACCTCGTTCGTCGTCCCCCTCGGGTACTCCTTCAACACCGACGGCTCGGTCCTCTACCAGGCCGCCGCCCTGGTCTTCCTCGCCAACGCCTACGGCGCCGACACCTCGCTGCCCGCCCTGCTCCTCATGGTCGGCGTGCTGGTGATCCTCTCCAAGGGCATGGCCGGTGTCGCCTCCGCCTCCATCGTCGTGCTCATCGCGGCCGGCAACTCCATCGGCCTGCCCGCCGAAGGCATCGCCCTGCTCCTCGGCGTCGACTTCATCGTGGACATGGCCCGCACCGGCGTGAACGTCATCGGCAACTCACTCGCCGCCGCCGTGGTCGACAGCTCCGAGAAACGGCGCGAGGCCAAGCGCGGCGCCGACGACCTCCCCCGCACCCCCGCCGAGACCGAGGCCACGGCCCTCCAGAAGGAACCCGTCCAGTGACCACCGCCCCCTCGGAGATCATCGGCATCCTCGGCGGCATGGGCCCGGCCGCCACCGCCGACTTCTACGCCAAGCTGGTGTCGATGACGCCGGGCAGCAGCGACCAGGACCACCTCAGGACGGTCATCTGGTCCGACCCCACCATCCCGGACCGCACCGCGGCCCTGATCGGCGACGGTCCCGACCCGACCCCCTGGCTCCTGCACGGCGGGCGGGTCCTGCGCGAGGCGGGCGCCACCGTCATCGCCATCCCCTGCAACACCGCGCACGCGTTCGTCCCCCGCATCGCCGGCCATGTGGGCCTGCCCATCGTCCATATGATCGGCGAGGTCGCCCGTCACCTGTCCGCCCTGCGGCCCCATGTGCACACCGCCGGACTGCTCGCCACGACCGGAACCGTCCGTGCCGGCCTCTATCAGGAGTGGCTGGACCGCTTCGGCATCAGCCTCGTGCTGCCCGGGCCCGACAGCCAGCGGGACGAGGTCATGGCCGCCATCCAGGCGGTGAAGGCCGGGCGGCGGGACGCCACGGCCACCGAGCCGCTGGTGCGAGCCGCGCACGGACTCACGGCGCGGGGAGCGCAAGTGATCATCGCGGGCTGCACGGAGATCCCTCTCGGGCTGTCCGCCGGAACGGTCGAGGTCCCCCTCGTCGACCCGGCCGTCGTCCTGGCTCAGGCCCTGGTCCGCCGGATACGCACGACATGAGGACGAGGGCGGGTGAACGGGAATGCCGCGCAGCGATCGATGTACTGTACGCAATATGTCACTCGACAGCCCTGTCTCCCGCCGTCTCCTCAGCGACGAGGTCTTCCACCGGCTGCGCGACTCCATCGTGCGCGGAGAACTCGCCCCCGGGGAAAAGGTCAAGGACGGCGAACTCGCCGAGCGTCTCGGTCTCAGCCGCACCCCGGTGCGCGAGGCGCTCGCCCGGCTCGCCGACATCGGTCTGGTCGAGGCCAAGCCCGGCGTCTACACCCGGATCACCACCCTCAACCGCCGCGACGTCGAGAAGACCCTCGCCGTGCTGCGCTCCCTCGACCAGCTCGCCATCGAGACGGCCGTGCCGGTCATGACCGAGCAGGACCGGCAGCTCATGCGACAGGCCAACCGGGATTTCGAACGGGCCGTCGCCGCCAACGACACCGACGCCGCCCTCGCAGCCGACGACCGCTTCCACGCCGTCCCGATCGAGGCGGCGGACAACCCCGTCCTCAGCCGGATCGTCGAGCAGCTCCACCCGCAGATCCACCGCATCCTCTACCGCAAGTTCTCCACGCTCCTCGGCGGCCGCAACACCATCGAGCACCACGACCAGCTGGTCGACGTGTGCGCCGGCGGTGACGCCCGCGCGGCCGCCGAACTGTCCGGACAGCACTGGTCGGAGCTCGGCGGCCACATCAACCGGCTCTTCGACACCAACCAGTTCACGGAAGCCGCGCCCGCCTGACCTAGCGGCTGCCGCCGTGGATGTCGTGTTCAGCCCCTGGGTCAGCGGATGGTCGTGCCGTCGGGCCGGTCGAGCAGGCCGAGTTCGTCCTGTGTCGGCAGTCCTTCCCAGTCGCCCCGGGTGGCGACGGCGAAGGCCGCGGTGGTGACGGCCCGGTGCAGACGGGCGGGGAGGTCCGCGCCGTCGAGGAGTCCAGAGAGGTATCCGGCCACGAAGGCGTCGCCCGCGCCGACCAGATCGACGGCGTCGACCCGGCGAGCGGCGCGGTCGGTCGCCCCTTCGGCGGTGAATCCGGTCGCGCCGCGTGCGCCACGTTTGACGACCACCTCGCCGACACCCGCGGACAGAAGGCCGCGCACGGCCTCCGACTCGGCCGCGGGGGGCCGTTCCAGCACCAGCGGCAGCTCGTCCTCGGAGGCTATGAGCAGGTCGGTGTGGGCCAGCAGCGGCCTGAGGGCAGCGCGGGCCCGGTCGTGGGACCACAGCCGGGAGCGGTAGTTGACGTCGAGGCAGACGGTGATGCCGGCGTCTCGGGCGGCCGCGGCGGCGGCCTGGACCGCCTCGGCAGCCGACGGGCCGAGCGCCGGGGTGATGCCGGTCAGATGCAGGACCCGGGATCCGGCGGCCAGTGCGGGCAGGACGTCGGCCGGTGAGACGGCCGAACCCGCCGAACCGGCGCGGTAGTAACTGACCCGTGTGAGCGTGCCCAGGCGGGGCTCGGTCAGCAGCAGTCCGGTGGGCCGGCCCGAGTCGTCGACGGACGCGTGGCCGGTGTCGATGCCCTCGGCGCGGAGCGTACGCAGCACCAGTGCGCCTAGTTCGTCCGCACCGACCCGGCCGGCCCAGCGCACCCGGTGGCCGAGCCGGGCTAGGCCGATGGCGACGTTCGATTCGGCTCCCGCCACGGACAGTCCGAGGCTGCCGCCCAGCCGCAGCGCGCCCTGGGCCCGGAGCGCCGCCATCGTCTCGCCGAAGGTCACCACGTCCGGTGCGGCCGCTGCCGTCACGGCCCCTCCCCCGCGACCACCTTGCGGAACTCGGCCGCGCGGGCGCGCAGTTGCCCTACGTCACCGCCGTCGGCCGCGTCCCCGACGAGCGGTGAGCCGACGCCGACGGCGAGGGCGCCCCGGTCCAGGTACGCACGGGCGGCCGACGCGTCCACTCCCCCGACCGGGACGAAGGGCACCTCGGGGAACGGGTCGCGCAGGGCCCGCAGATAGCCCGGTCCGC
Source organism: Streptomyces sp. NPDC057002 (assembly GCF_042673825.1). NCBI lineage: Bacteria > Bacillati > Actinomycetota > Actinomycetes > Kitasatosporales > Streptomycetaceae > Streptomyces > Streptomyces sp. NPDC057002. The sequence goes on along the minus strand of NZ_JBHURZ010000002.1, from coordinate 750,023 downwards.
CGAGGGAGCCGGGGAAGAGCTTGATCGCGTCGGCTCCCCGTGCGAGGGCGGCCTCGATCTCGCTCGGGGTCAGGGCGCCCATCAGCACGGGTACGCCGTACGCCGCCAGCCCGTCGACCAGTGCCGGGGTGACGAGGTAGGAGGCACCGGCGTCGACGGCGCGGGCGGCGTCCGCCGCCGAGCGCACGGTGCCCGCGCCGAGCAGGGCGTCGGGGCCGAGGTCGGTGCGCGCCTGCCTGATCACGTTCAGGGCGTCGGCGGTGGTCAGTGAGACCTCGACGGCGGCGACGCCTTCCTCGGCGAGGGTGCGTACGGTGCGCAGGGCCGCGGCGGGATCCTTGCCGCGGACGATCGCCAGCAGGCGGTGGGCTCGGAGCGATTCCACCAGGTTCATGGGAGCGGGCTCTCCTTGTGCGTGGGGTGCGTGCGGCGCGACGGAGTCGACGGTGTCACCACTCGGTGAACGCCCCGTCGGCGCCCCGCCATACGGGGTTGCGCCAGCGGTGCCCGGTCTCGGCGGCGCGGCGTACGGCCTTCTCGTCGATCTCGACACCGAGACCGGGGCGGGATCCCCGGGCGGCGTAGCCGTTCTCGAAGCGGAAGGGTTCGGGGTCCATCACGTACTCCAGCAGGTCGCACTGCTGGTTGTAGTGGATGCCCATGCTCTGTTCCTGGATGAGGAAGTTCGGCACGGAGAAGGCGATCTGCAGGCTGGCGGCCAGGGCGATCGGGCCGAGGGGGCAGTGGGGCGCCATGGCGACGTCGTGCGTCTCGGCCATGGCCGCGATGCGGCGGACCTCGGAGATGCCGCCGGCGTGCGACAGGTCGGGCTGGGCGACGGCGATGCCGCCGGCCAGTACCTCGCGGAAGTCCCACCGGGAGTAGAGGCGTTCACCGGTCGCGAGCGGGATGCTCGTCGACTCGACCAGGCTGCGCAGGTGGCCCGAGTGTTCGGGCAGGACGGGTTCCTCGACGAACAGGGGGTGCAGTGGTTCGAGGAGGGGCAGCAGGCGGCGCGACATGGCGGTGGAGACGCGGCCGTGGAAGTCGACGGCGATGTCCCGCTCGTCGCCGAGCACCTCGCGGACGGCCGCGACGCGTTCGACGACCTCGGCGGTGCGTGCCGGTGTGTCGATCGGGGCGAGTTCGGCCGAGGCGTTCATCTTCACGGCGGTGAAGCCCGCCTTCATCTGCTCCTCGGCGAGTTCCGCCACGTCGCTCGGCCGGTCGCCGCCGATCCAGGCGTACATCCGGACGCGGTCCCGCACGGGGCCGCCGAGGAGGCGGTGTACGGGTGCCCCGTAGGTCTTGCCGGCGATGTCCCACAGTGCCTGGTCGATGCCGGCGACGGCGCTGGAGAGGATGGGGCCGCCGCGGTAGAAGCCGCCTTTGGTGAGGACCTGCCAGTGGTCCTCGATGCGCAGCGGGTCGCGGCCGACGAGATAGTCGGCCAGTTCGTGGACGGCGGCGCGCACGGTGTCGGCGCGTCCCTCGACCACGGGCTCTCCCCAGCCGGTGATGCCCTCGTCGGTGGCGATGCGCAGGAACAGCCAGCGCGGGGCCACCAGGAACGTCTCAAGTCCGGTTATCTTCAACGAGTTTCCTTAGACGGCGTGTCGTTCGCGAGGTCGTCGCGGTCTTCACCGGCCCGTACGGCCGCCAGGTCGTCGGAGGCCTGGGCCAGGAGGGACGCGACGGCGGCCACGGCGGCGTCCGGGTCGCCCGCCTCGACCGCGTCCAGCAGTTCCTGGTGCACGGGTATGGAGTCGGAGAAGTGCCGGGCGCCGTGCACGATCCGGTCGCGGACGCGCAGACCGGCCTCGATGACGACCTCCATGCGGCTCAGCAGTTCGTTGTGGGCGGCGTCCAGCAGGGCGCGGTGGAAGGCCAGGTCCGCCTCGACCATGGCCTCCGCGTCCGTCCCCGCCGCGGCCATGGCCTCGATCGCCTGTCGCATCGCGTCCAGGTCGGACGGTGTGCGGCGGGTCGCGGCGAGCCGGGCTCCGGCGGGCTCGACTATCGCCCGCACCTCGGCGAGGTCCTCCAGGAAGCCGTCGGTCGGGGCGCTGCTGCCCTGCCAGCGCAGCAGGTCGCTGTCGAGCAGGTTCCAGTCGGCCCGGGGCCGGATGGTCGTACCGCGCTTCTGCTTCGACTCGAGCAGGCCCTTGGACGCCAGCACGCGCATCGCCTCGCGGACCACGGTCTTGCTGACCCCGAGCTCCGTCTCGAACCTGACCGGGTCCACCACGGAGCCCGGTGGGTAGTCGCCGCGGATGATGCGCCGGCCCAGCTCCTCCACGGCCTGGCCGTGCAGCCCCTTTCCGGGATGGGTCACCACGTTCTCCGTTTCCGCTCCGGTCCTGGTCGCTGATGGCGCGCACGGTGGGCGCCGCTCACGAGGACTCCTTCATGACGCTCCATCCTCCATCGACCACGAGGCTCGCACCGGTCACATAGGAGGCGTCCGGCGACGCCAGGAAGGCGACCGCGGCGGCCACCTCCTCCGGCTGCCCGAACCGCTTGGCCGCCGTGGCCGCCACACTGCGCGCCCGGTCGGGCTCCGGGATCCCCTCCCAGGCGGAGGTGAGGATGGGGCCGGGCAGCACGGTGTTGACCCGGATCTCCGGTCCGTACTCGACGGCCAGTTGACGCCCCAGCGAGCACAGGGCGCCCTTGGCCGCGGCGTAGGCGGCGTGGCCCGGCAGGCCGATGACCGCGTGCACCGAGGAGGTGAGGACGACCGACCCCGCCGTCTCCCGCAGCAGTGCCGCGAAGGTCTTCATCCCCCGCCAGGCCGGTTTGAGCAGCACGGCCATCTGGCCGTCCCACTCGGCCTCGCTCAGTTCGTGCGCGGGCTTGTTCAGCTGGGCGAAGGCGTTGCTGTGCAGCACGTCGAGGCGTCCGTGGCGCTCCTGGACATGGCGGCCCAGGTGCTCCCAGTCGGCGGCCGAGGTCACGTCGCAGCGCAGGTACTCCGCGCGTCCCCCGCCGGCCTCGATGTCCGCCACGACCGTCTTGCCCGCGGTGTCGTCCACGTCCGTGACCACGACCGTCGCGCCCTCGGCCGCGAGTCTGCGCGCCGTGGCCGCGCCGATCCCGTGCGCCGCGCCGGTGATCACCGCCACGCGCCCCGCCATCCTGTGGCATTCCGTCATCGTGCGCCTCTCCCCTCCGCTGCCCGCACCCATGTGGCCTACGTTCATTCTAGCTGTTTCAATTAATAATGAATATATCTTGACGGGGTGGTGAGGACGCTCCGAGACTGACCGCCATGCGACAGCCAGACTCAGTACCGACCGACGCCCGGCGGCACCTGCGCCCGGCCGGAATCGCCTTCGGCGGCGACTACAACCCCGAGCAGTGGCCCGAGGAGGTGTGGGCCGAGGACATGGCGCTGATGAAGGAAGCCGGCGTCTCCCTGGTGACGGCCGGGATCTTCTCCTGGGCCAAGGTGGAGCCGAGGCCCGGTGAGTACGACTTCGACTGGTTCGACCGGGTGATGGACAACCTCGCAGGGGCGGGTGTGGCCGTCTGCCTGGCCACCATGACGGCGTCCCCGCCCCCGTGGCTGTCCCGTCTGCACCCGGAGATCCTCCCCGAGACCGCCGACGGCCGGCGCCTGTGGCCCGGCGGACGCCAGCACTACTGTCCCTCCAGCCGCGTCTACCGCGAACACGCCGTGCGCCTGGTCGAGCGGCTGGCCACCCGGTACGCCGACCACCCCGCGCTGGAGCTGTGGCACATCGGCAACGAGTACGGCTGCCACACCCCGATGTGCTGGTGCGACGAATCGGCGGCCGACTTCCGGCGCTGGCTGTCCGAACGGTACGGCGACGTCGAGGCGCTCAACGACGCCTGGTCGACGGCCTTCTGGGCCCAGCGCTACGACAGCTTCGACGAGGTGCTGCCCCCGCGGCTCGCGCCGACCTTCCCCAACCCCGCCCAGCAGCTGGACTTCGCCAGGTTCTCCGACGACGCGCTGCTTCGGTGCTACCTGGCGGAGAAGGACGTCCTGCGGCGGATCACCCCGGACGTGCCCGTCACGACGAACTTCATCGGGGTGCACAAGCCCGTCGACGCCTTCCGCTGGGCCGCCCACGAGGACGTCGTCTCGGTCGACGTCTACCAGGACCCGCACGACGAGAACACGCATGTCTCGGCGGGTTTCATCTTCGACGTCACCCGGTCCGCCCGCGCCGGTCAGCCGTGGATGCTGCTGGAGCAGGCCCCCAGCGCCGTGAACTGGCGGGACCGCAACGGGCCCAAGCCGCCGGGGCGGATGCGGCTGTGGAGCTGGCAGGCGGTCGCCCAGGGCGCGGACGCGGTGCTGTACTTCCAGTGGCGGCAGTCCCGGGGCGGCGCCGAGAAGTACCACTCGGCGATGGTCCCGCACGGCGGCACCGGCACCCGAACCTTCCGCGAAGTGAGCGAGCTGGGGCGCGAGTTGGCGTCCGTGCCGAGTATCGCCGGCACCCGGTCCACCGCCGATGCCGCCCTCGTGCTGGACTGGAACAGCTGGTGGGCGCTGGAGCTGGACTCGCACCCGTCCACCGCGCTGGACCAGATGGAAATCACGCTCGCCCACTACCGGCCGCTGTTCGAAGCCGGAATCTCCTGCGATGTCGTACCCCCCGACCGGGACCTCTCCGGCTACCGCCTCGTCGTCGTGCCCAGCCTTTACCTGCTGAAGCAGCCGGACGCCGAGCGCCTCACAGAGTTCGTCCGGGGCGGCGGCCGGCTGCTGGTGTCGTTCTTCTCCGGCATTGTCGACGACTGCGACCGGGTGCACCTGGGCGGGTACCCCGCACCGCTGCGCGAGGTGCTGGGCCTGCGTGTCGAGGAGTTCTGGCCGCTGGCGGAGCGGGAGACGGTCGACGTCCGGCACTCGGACGGCAGCGTCAGCCGCGCCGACCTGTGGTCCGAAGCCGTCGTGCCGGAAGGGGCACGGTCGGTCGCCGACTTCGGCTCCGGGCCGCTGTCCGGTCAGCCGGCCGTCACCCGTCACTCCTTCGGGGAGGGAGACGCCTGGTACGTCGCGACCCGGCTGGCACCGGAGGCCATGCGGGCCCTGACGGAGGAGGTGTGCCGGACGGCGTCCGTCCGGCCCGTGCTTCCGGGACTTCCCGAGCAGGTCCAGGCGACCGTGCGCGAAGGCGACGGCGGACGGTTCGTCTTCCTGCTGAACCACGGCCCGGAAGGGGTGGAGATCAGGCTCCCGGAGCCGATGACCGATGCCCTGGGCCAAGGGGCCGCTCCCGCCGACCGCCTCACGCTGCCGGCAGCCGGAGTGGCCGTACTGGTCGAGCCGTAGACAACCGAGCTCCGGACAGGGGACGTATATGAACAGCTCACCACCCTCGCGGAGGTCTGTGCTCGGATGGGGTGCCGGGGCACTCGCCGCGCTCCCGGCCCTCAGCGCCTGCGGCCAGACCGTCGGAGCCGCCCGCACGACCCGGCAGGAACCCGCCCGGCCCGGCCGGCCGGTGAAGCTGGTCTTCTGGACGTGGGTGCCGATGCGGAAGACGGTCGACCTGTGGAACCGGACGCACCCCGGCATCCACGTCGAGTTGCAGAACATCCCCGCCAACACCCAGGGCGGCTACCAGAAGATGCACTCCTCGCTGGCGGCCGGCAACCCGCCGGACCTGGCGCAGGTCGAATATCACGAGCTGCCCGGCTTCATGCTGGTCAACGGCCTGACGGACCTGAGCGCATACGGTGCCGACGAGCTGCGCGAGAGCTATGTGCCGTGGCAGTGGAACCAGGGTGTCTTCGGAGGGCGGGTCCGTACGATCCCGCAGGCCTCGGGCCCGATGGGGCTCTTCTACCGCCGGGACCTCTTCGAGAAGTGGGGCATCCGGGCGCCCGGCACCTGGGCCGAGTTCGAGCGGGCCGCCCGCGTCGTCAAGGAACGCGGTGGCGGTGCCCGGCTGTGCACGTTCGCGCCCAACCAGCCCACCTGGTTCGCCGCGATGTGCTGGCAGCGGGGTGCGCGGTGGGTGCGCACCCAGGGCGATGCCTGGGTCGTCGACATGGACGGCGGCCTGTCGCGTGAGGTCGCCGACTACTGGGAGAGGCTGGTCCGCGACGACCTCGTCTTCGTCGGACCCGACATGTCCAGCGCCTGGTACCGGCAGGTCCAGACCGGACAGATCGCCGCCTGGGTCGGACCGCAGTGGGGCGACGCCCTGCTGCGCGGCAACGCGCCGGGCACCGAGGGGAAGTGGCGGGTCGCCCCGCTTCCCCAGTGGACCGCCGGCGACAACGCCTCCGCCAACTGGGGCGGATCCTCCACCGCCGTCCTCCAGGGCAGCCGCCACCCGCGTGAGGCGCTGCGGTTCGCGCACTGGCTCAACACCGACCCCCGGGCCGTCGATCTGAACATCTCGGTGGGCTACGGCTGGCCCGCCGCCACGGGCGTCTTCCGCGGATCGGCACTCGACAAGCCCGACCCGTTCTTCGGCGGACAGCGGTACAACGACGTGTTCACCGCCTCCGACCGGGCCATCGACACCTCCTGGAAGTGGTCCCCCACCACGGACGCCGACTTCTCCAGGCTCGGGGACGCCTTCGGCGCAGCCATGGCCTCGGACGGCACGCTCGCCTCGTCGCTCGCCGACGCGCAGCGAAGTTCCGTGGACAACCTGCGAGCCAAGGGCCTGAAGGCGAGGAGCGCGCGATGAGCACCGCGACCACCAGGACGCGGACTTCCGCGCCGCTCAGCAGTACGAAGGAGTCCGCACCGCGCGGCCGGCGGTCCGCCCGCCCGGACCGGGCGGCATGGGGGTTCGTCCTCCCCTTCGTCGCCCTCTTCCTGTTCTCCTTCGTCCTTCCGCTCGGCTACGCCGTCTACCAGAGCCTGCTCAAGCCGGTCCGCTCCGGCCCGCTGGGCCTCGGACCGGCCACCGTCGGCTTCGCCGGGCTGGACAACTACGCCCTCGCGTTGCAGCAGTCGGCGTTCCTGGAGAGCTTCGCGCGGGTGCTGCTCTTCGGCCTCGTGCAGATCCCTGTGATGCTGCTGCTGTCCACCGCGCTGGCGTTGGCACTCGACACCGTCTCCCACCGCTGGGCGGGCGTCCTGCGTGCCGCCTACTTCCTGCCGTACGGCGTGCCCGGCGTCATCGCCTCGATCCTTTGGGGGTTCCTCTACGTACCGGGCGTCAGCCCGATCGTCGACCTGCTCGGCAGGATCGGCCTCGCCCCCGACTTCCTCGGCTACGACAGCGTGCTGTGGTCCATCGCCAACATCGTGATCTGGGAGTTCGCCGGCTACAACATGCTGGTGATCGTCGCCCAGCTGAAGGCGATCCCGCAGGAGCTCTACGAGGCCGCGCGCATCGACGGGGCCGGTGCCTGGCAGACGGCGATCCGGATCAAGCTGCCACTGGCCCGGCCCGCCCTCGTCCTCACCGGTGTCTTCTCCATCATCGGCACGCTTCAACTGTTCGCCGAGCCCCTGGTCATCAAGCCGCTGACATCGACGGTCACCAGCTCGTACACACCGAACCTGAGCGCCTACAACGAGGCGTTCGCCAACAACAACATCTACCTCGCCGCGGCCGAGTCGGTGATCCTCGCCCTCGTCGCGAGCGTGCTGTCCTTCGGCTTCCTCAGTCTGGTGAACCGCGGGAAGGGAAGGGATGCACGGTGAGCGTGTCCACACCGCACGTCAAGAAGCCGGCGGCCTCACGCATTCTGCTGGTCGCGCTGCTGTCCGTCGCTGCGCTCTACTTCCTGCTGCCCGTCTACTGGCTGCTGGTGGCCTCCACCAAGAGCAGTGCCGGCCTCTTCGGCACCTTCGGGCTGTGGTTCTCCGATCCGCGGTGGCTGCACAACATGGCGAACGTCTTCTCCTACGGCGACGGCATGTTCTGGAGCTGGACCGCGAACAGCCTCCTGTACGCCGGAGTCGGCGGTGCGCTGGCCACGCTGCTCGCGTGTGCCGCCGGCTACGCCCTCGCCGTCTACCGCTTCCGCGGCCGGGAGACGGTCTTCAAGGGCGTACTCGCCGGTGTGCTGCTCCCCAGCACCACGCTCGCCCTGCCGATGTACCTGCTGTTCAGCAAGGTGGGCCTGGCCGACTCGTACTGGGCCGTGCTGATCCCCAGCATGGTCAGTCCGTTCGGGGTGTATCTGTGCCGCATCTACGCCGAGGCCGCGGTGCCCGCCGAGATGCTGGAGGCGGCACGGGTCGACGGCGCCGGCGAGTGGCGGATCTTCGGCACCCTCGTCCTGCGCACGATGACGCCCGCGCTGGTGACCGTCTTCCTCTTCCAGTTCGTCGGCATCTGGAACAACTACTTCCTGCCGCTGGTGATGCTCTCCGACGACCGGAAGTACCCCATCACCCTGGGCCTGACGACCTGGCAGTCGGCGGCCGAGCGCGATCCCGACCTCTACCAGCTCACGGTGGGCGGCGCGTTTCTCTCGATCCTCCCGCTGGCCGCCGCGATGCTCGTCCTGCAGCGCTACTGGCGGTCGGGCCTGACCCAGGGCAGCGTCAAGGGCTGAGTTTCACCCGGTCCGCGGGCCGGTCGCCTTCCGGAACGCCTCGTACACGAGCTTGGGCCGCTCCTCGCCGAAGGTGAGCAGGCCCATGACGGAGATGCCGTTGTAGGCCTGGTTGTACCCGGCCCGCTGCTTGTAGTCCTTGAGGACCCAGTAGGTGAAACCGGCGACGAACTCGCTGCGCGCGACCACCTGTGTCCAGTGGGCGGTGAAACCGGCCGCCTGCCACTCCTCCGTGCCCTCGGTGGTGCCGGGGCCGTGGTTGCCGGCCAGGGACCAGGTGCCGTTCTCGGTGATCAGGATCGGCTTGCCGGGATACTTCGCGTGCACCGCGTCCAGCGTGGGGCCGAGGTCGGCGTCCTTGCCGTAGAAGTAGCCGAAGTACTCGTTGAAGCCGATGACATCGGCGAGGTCGAAGGCCGGGTCGTTGCTGGTGCTGGACGCCCAGGTCACGGGCCGGGCGGTGAGGTCGACCGCCTTCACGGCCGCCTTGAGGTCGGCGAGCCAGGCCCGGTACACGGGAGCGCCGTCGGCGTCGATCTCGGACTCGTTCTGCAGTCCCCAGAGGATCACCGAGGGGTGGTTGTGCTGGTTCCAGGCCATGGTCAGGGCCTGGGCCCGGGCGAGGCCGTAGCGTTCGGTCTGCAGTTTCTCCTGGGCGGTGTTGAGCCACATGGTGTCGATGTCGTCCATCACCAGCACGCCGTGCTCGTCGGCCCAGTCGTAGACGTAGGGGTGGCGGTTGTAGACGCAGTTGCGGATGAAGTCGGCGCCCAGTGCCGTGATGTGGCCCAGTTCCCGGTCGTAGTCGGCGGTCGTCATGGCCCTGCCGTGTGCGGCCGTCTCCTCGTGCCAGTTGAGGCCCTTGAGGAAGAGGGGCTTGCCGTTCAACCGCAACTTGGCGTCCGCGACGGTCAGTTCGCGTACGCCGTAGACGGTGGACAGGGTGTCCACCCGCGGTCCCGAGGGCCGCTTGGCGGTCAGGGTGGCGCGGGCGGTGAGCGTGTGCGGTGAGTCCGGGCTCCATCGTGGGGCGTGAGGGACGCGGATCGACGCGCGTACGACACCGGCCGACCGGGCGGCGATCCGGGCCGGGATTTCGACGGGCCGGCCGCCGCTCTCCCGGCCGGGGTCCAGAGTGAGCCAGCCGTCGAAGGCGGAGGTCCCGTGGTTCTCGACGACCGCGCGCGCCTCGAGGCGTCCGTTCGCGCCGACCGCGAGCAGTTTGGCGATGGTGACCCGCGGAACCGCCTCGATCCAAGCCGAGCGGGTCAGGCCCGCGTAAGGCCAGTAGTCGACGGGCTTGTACGGGATCTCGTGGTCGTCGGTGACCGGCTGGGGCGGCGTGGCCGTGTAGTCGGTGTAGCTCGCCCGGCGGAAGACCCGCACGGCGATCGTCTGGCGCCTGCCGGGCCGGAGCGCCCCCGACACCGGAAGCGCGAAGGGCGAGTTGGCCCCTTCGTGCTTGCCGAGACGCACACCGTCGAGCCAGACCTCGGCGCTGTAGCCGGCGGCCAGGAAGGCCATGCGCACATGCCGGGCACGCCAGGACCCGGGCACGTCGACGGCGGTCCGGTACCAGGCGTAGCCGTCGGTGAACGCCGTGCCCTTGCCGAAGGGGGCGGTCTCCGAGCCGAATCCGGGGGTGTCCAGCAGATCCCAGGCGGACGGCACGTCGATGAGGCCCCAGGCCCGGTCGTCGAGGTCCGGGGACTGCCAGCCTTCGCCGAGTCCCTGGTTGCCGGGGTCGAAGCGGAAGCGCCACCGCCGGTCCAGGGACAGGTAGTCACGGGTGGGCTCACGGGTGCGCCAGCCGTCGAAGGCGGGGAGTACAGCGCCGTACTGGAAGACGACGTCGGTGCCGCCGACCTCGCGCACATGGGTGCCGGACGGCTCGGTGGCCGGGTGGGTGTCGAGCACCGGGCCGCCGTCCGCGGCACGGGCCGTCTGGGGCCAGGCCGGCAGGGCGACCAGGCCGGCCGCGCCGAGTGCCGTGACGACGGTGCGGCGGGTGGGGAGTCCGTGACTGGGTTCGGTCATGGCAGAAGCCTGGGGAGCCGCCACAACCCTGTCAAGGATTATTCATAAATAATGAATTGAGCCGAGGTGGCTTCCCATCGAGCCGAATGCGAGCGCCTTTTGCCCCTTTTGCACATGTATCTCACGTCTGAAAGCATCGGTATATGGGGATGACGGCCGGGAGGCGGATCATGGCCACGGCGGAACTCGCTTCGGAACGAGAGTCGGACTATCTGTCGCAACTGACGATGGCCGCAGCACGCTTCGGGAATCGCACCGAACAGCGTGAAAGAAACCGGTCCGTCCTCGAGACGCGTGGCGTGCTGTACGCGGACACCCCCGAGCGGGTCGAGAAGCGGCTGGCGCGTCTCGGTGCCGACTGGGCCATGGCGCGGGCGATCGAGCGGACACCGACCGAACCCGCGAGCAGCGCGGGGAGCACGCTCGGTCTGCCTCCGGAGGGCTTCACCAGTGAGGCGCTGGGACTGGAGCGCCTCATCGGGCGCAACAACCTCACCCCGGTCGCGTTCCTGGAGGAGGGCGTCCAGGTCTCGCGCTCGGTCGGCCGGATCACCATCACCGGGCCGGGAGGCGGACACGGCACCGGCTTCATGGTGTCCCCCTCCCTGCTGCTCACCAACAACCATGTCCTGGGCGACGCGCAGGAGGCGGGCCGCAGCAAGGTCGCGTTCGCCTTCCAGGACGGCGCCGACGGCAATCCGCTCGTGCCGGCGGTCTTCCAGCTCGAGCCGCTCCGGTGCTTCGTCACCGACCGGGCGCTGGACTACACCCTCGTCGCGGTGGCCCCACGCGGCGCGCAGGGCGAGGCGCTGTCGTCGTTCGGCCGGCTGATCCTGAGTGAGGCGCAAGGCAAGGCCGTCATCGGGGAGTTCGTCAACATCATCCAGCACCCGAGAGGCGAGCCCAAGCAGATCGCGCTGCGCGAGAACCAGATCGTCGACGTGCTGGAGCGGTTCCTGCACTACGAGTCCGACACCCGGGAGGGGTCCTCGGGTTCTCCGGTCTTCAACGACCAGTGGGAAGTCGTCGCACTGCACCACTCGGCCGTTCCGAAGACCGATGCCGAGGGCCGGCCGCTGAGCGTCGACGGCACGGTGTGGCGGCCGGAGACGGGCGAGCAGCAACTGGCCTGGCGTGCCAACGAGGGGGTGCGGATCAGCCGTGTGCTGCGGTCCCTGCACGAGGCACCGCTGACCGGTGAGGCGGCACGGCTGCGGGACGAGGTGTTCACCACGGAGCTGGACCCGTCTCCCGAGCGGAGCACGCCGCCGATGCCGTCCTTCAACGGCGGGCCCACCCTGGCGGGTGCCGACGGTTCACGGGCCGAGGCCCGGTCGTCCGCGACCGACGGTTCCGCCCAGGTCGTCCTCCCGCTGCGGATCACCCTCGACTTCGGCACCTCCTCGCCTCCTTCGGCCACCCTCTCGGCTCCCCTGCCCGCACTCGCGCCGACACCACAGCCGCCCCCGACCGAGCGGCCGGACGTCGTCTCAGCGGTCGGGAAGGACGTGGACGCGGCCCTGACCAACCACCGGCTCGCCCGGGAACGCGCGTACTACGACCGGTCCGCGGACGCCGCCGCACGCACCGCGTACTACGCGAACGTCCGCACCGACGACGGCGACGCTCTGCGCCGCGCGCTGACGACGCTGCTGACCGAGACCCATACGCCCAGGCCCAGGTACAAGCCGATGCGGCTGGTCTACCCGTGGGTCGACCTGCACAAGGACGGGCGGCTGCGCAGCATCTACTCCGGCCAGCCCTTCTCCGCCGAGGAGCTCATCCGGGCCGACGCGGCCGTGGAGGAGGCCCGGCTGGCCCGCGAGCAGGAACTGCTGCTGCGGGAGCGGACGGCGGGACCGGCGGAATTCGAGGCCGAGTTCCGCGCGCTGGAGGCGTCGCTGCCGTTCAATTGCGAGCACGTGGTGCCGCAGTCGTGGTTCCACGAGAAGGAGCCCATGCGGGGCGACCTGCATCATCTGTTCGCGTGCGAGCCCGGCTGCAACAGCTACCGCAGCAACTTCCCGTACTTCGACTTCCCCGACTACGAGGAGACCGTCCGGGACGCGTGCGGGAAGCGCGAGAGCGTGGGATTCGAGCCGGAGAAGTGCAGGGGCGTGGTCGCCCGCGCCACCCTGTACTTCCTGTTGCGGTATCCGGGCCAGATCGGCGACGTCGCGCAGGAGTTCCCCGAAGACCGGCTGCCCGTCCTGCTGCGGTGGCACGAGGGCGAGGCGGTCACCGAGTACGAACTGCACCGCAACGCGGCCATCGCGGAGATACAGGGCAACCGGAATCCGCTGATAGACCATCCCGAGTGGGCCCGCGAGATCGACTTCTCCGGGGTGTGGCCCTGAGCCCCGGGCCGACTCGCCCCGAACGGCGGCCTACTCGGCGTCGCCCTGGTGGTCGGCCCAGACATAGCTCTCAGGGAGCAGGTCGGTGATACGGACGGCTCGGACGCGGTCGCCCTCGCCGACGATCACCTCGAGGGCGGGAAAGTAGTCGAGAAGAACCTGACGGCACCGGCCGCACGGAGGGACGACCCCCCGGTCGCGGTCGCCCACGGCGACGATCGTGTCCAGCTCGTGGACCCCTTGGGCGGCTGCCGCGCCGATGAGGACCAGCTCGGCGCAGGGGCCTCCGGTGAAGTGGTAGACGTTCACCGCCGTGACGATCCGCCCGTCCTGAGCACGGGCCGCGGCCGCCATGGTGTGGTTGTCGCCACGGCAACGGGTGCGGGCGATGTCAGCCGCTGCCTCGATGAGTTCGTGGTCGACGTGGTGCGTCCGCGTGGTCGTCTTCTCCGCTTTCGTCATGTCACGAGTGTCGGTGATAAGCCTTGTTGGCGATGCGCCAGCCGCCGCCGTCGGCTCGGACCAGCAGGAAGATGTCGGTGAAGAGGTCAGCGCCGTGCCGCAGCGTCATGGTGGCGGTCGCGACCGTGCCGTGGACATCGACGGCGTCGATGCGACGGGAGCGGGTCGCTTCGTCCGGGGCCGGCCGGCCCGGGAAGAGAGCGCAGTACTCGTCCAGGCGCCAGGAGACGAACGCCCCGTCTCTCATTCCCTCGATGTGCGCGGTGGGCAGGAACGCCTCGCGGAAATGGGCGGGGTCGCCGGTGGCGTGTCCGCGCATGTAGGCGCGGAGCGGTTCGAGCACGGCGTCCGCCACCGCGGGGACCGTGGCGGCGACGGCGATGTCGGCCTCGGGGTCGGCGGGAGGATCGGCCAGGCCGGCCGCGCCGCGCAGCGGGGTGTTCGACGCGGCGGCCAGCAGGGCCATGTCCTTGGCCAGCGCACCGATGGTGAACTCGGCCGTGACAGCGGCCGCTTCTCCGGCGAGGAAGGGTCTCTTGGCGGTCACGAGTCCGCCGAGCCGGCCGAGTTCGAGGACGTCCAGCACCTGGGCGCGGGGCAGGCCGAGGGCGTCGGCCTGCCGCAGCGAGTCACGCAGCGCGAGGACGGCACCGGCGAGGCTGTTGTTGGCGATCAGCTTGAGCGCCGCGGCGGTGGAGGCGTCGTCCACGCGCCGCACGGTGCCCAGCGTCTCCAGAACCGGCCGGGCGCGGTCGACCGCGTCGTGGTCGCCGGCGGCGAGAATCCGCAGGGCGCCCGCGGCGGCGGCCGGCACGGATCCGAGCACGGGCGCATGGACGTAGGACGGGCCGGATCGCCGGGCCAGCTCGGACGCTTCGGCGGGCGCGACGGTGCTGGTGTTCAGCACGATCGTGTCCGTGCGCAGCACGTCACGGACCTCGTCGAGGACCTGTCGGCAGGCCGGGCCGTCGAACAACGCCAGGAGCACGAGGCCGGCCTTCGCCACAGCCTCGGCCGGATCGGCGGTCGTCTCGACGGCATCTTCCGTGCGCCCTGAGCGGGTCCAGCCGACGACGTGCCGGCCCTGGGCCGTCAGGCGGGTCGCCATCGCGTTGCCCATGCGCCCCAGGCCGAGGACGGCGATCGTGTGTGGTGTGGTCATGCGCGCCAGACTCGTGCACCGCGCCGGCTGCGACAAGCGCAGACTTCGCAGCCCTGCCCTGCGCAACTCGCATACCCGCTGGGCATACTGGCGCCATGGAGCTGACGGTGTGGCGAACGTTCGTGACCGTGTGCCGTCTGGGGTCGCTGTCGGCGGCGGCCGCCGAGCTCCATCACACGCAGTCGGCCGTCTCCCGGCAGATCGCAGGTCTGGAGCGGGAGCTCGGCGTGCCCCTGGTGGAACGCCATGCGCGCGGCGTCCGTCCGACGCCCGCCGGCGAGGTGTTCCGGCGCCACGCCCAGACCACGCTGAACGAGGCCGACCGCGCCGTTCGTGCCGTGCGGGACGCCCATGAGGGGGCGTTCAACCGGCCGCTGGCCGTCGGCGCCACGCCATCTCTGGCCACGGGGATCGTGCCCGAAGCCATCCGGGCGTTGTTGCGGCAGACCGGATCCCTCCGGTGGAGTCTGCTCCCCGCCCTGAGCCCGGAGCTGCACCACCGCGTGCTCGACGGCGATCTCGACGTCGCCGTCGTCACCGACGCCCCGCCGGGGCTGCCCCAGGACCCGCGGGTCGAACGACGCTTCCTCGGGCTGGACGACATGGTCGTCGCACTGCCCGTCGACCATCCGCGGGCCGGGCGCGGACCGGTGCACATCCACGCCCTGGCCGACCAGAGCTGGGCCGAGGACAACGACGGCTCGGCGGCGCTGCTGCGCCAGCACGCCGCCCGCGCCGGAGTCAGCGCCCGCATCGACCTCGTCGCGGCCGATCTGCCCGGCAAGCTGGCCCTGGTCGCGACCGGTCACGCCATCGCGCTCATACCCGGCGTGCTGACACGCGCCCTGCGGACCGACGTCACCACCGTGGACCTCGTCGACCCCCCGGCCCGCGGCATCTACACGATCACCCCGCGCCGCGACCCGCACCCTGCCGCAACGCCCCTGCTCGACCATC
Organism: Streptomyces sp. NPDC057002; assembly: GCF_042673825.1. Classification (NCBI taxonomy): domain Bacteria; kingdom Bacillati; phylum Actinomycetota; class Actinomycetes; order Kitasatosporales; family Streptomycetaceae; genus Streptomyces; species Streptomyces sp. NPDC057002. The sequence goes on along the minus strand of NZ_JBHURZ010000002.1, from coordinate 734,537 downwards.
TCGCCACGGCGTTCGCCTCGATCCGCCCGGCGGCGGCCCACGCCGCGCCGGTCAGCGGTCCAGTGCGGGAAGGCGGTCCAGGCCCGTCTCGAGCATGATGCGTTCGACGGTCTCGTGCAGGGCGCTGCCGGCGCCGATGACGGTCTCGATCCCGCCCGGCAGCAGATCGAGCGGCCGGTGCCAGTCGCGCAGCTGTGCCTCGCCGACCTCGTCGGCGATCGGTTTGGTGGCATGCCGGGCGAGGGTTTCGGCGAACGGTACGTCCAGGTAGTAGCTGTGGCTCGGGCCCCGGTGGTCGGCGCGCAGCCGGGCGAGCATGTCGCCGTAGCGGTCGGCGTAGAGGATGCCCTCGACCACGACGTGGAATCCGGCGTCCAGCGCGTAGCGGGCCGTCAGGTCGATCAGGCCGATGTTCGCGGCACCGGGCCGGTCGCGCTCGCGCAGGACGATGCGGCGGAGGTTGTCCTGGCCGACCAGCGCCAGGCCACGGCCGAACTTCTCGCGGAGCGCGGCCGCGACGGACGACTTGCCCGAGGCGCTGTTGCCCCGCAGGACGACCAGCCGGGTCTCTTCGGTGCCCACCATCACGGCGGTCAGGTTAGCGAGTGCCCTCGCGACGCAGTGAGCAGTGAGGACCGTCCCGGTCGCCTGGGACGAGACACGCTTCCTGGCCGCCGACCCCGGCAGCCATGTCGTCGTCGCCCGCCGCAAGGGCCATACCTGGTACGTCGCGGGCGTCAACGGCAGGACCCTCACCATCTCCCCCGGCCTCGACTCCTCCGCGCCCGGCTACACGCCGCCCACCGGCCGGGCGCAGCGGCTCTCCTTCGACCTCCGCGACCTCGGCATACGCCGCCCCGCCACGGTCCGGCTGTTCGCCGACACCTCCGGCACCGACCGCGCCCTGCGCCGCAGCACGCCGAGGGGCAGTCGCGAGTCGGGCAGGCCCTCCGTGCGTCGCAGGGAGTCCTGACGTCGGTTCAATTCACTGATCCCGACGCCAGCAGGCCGTTGACCACCAGCGCCGCCAGGGCCTCCGCCGTGGCCGTGAGCTGTTCCGGTGAGGCGGCGTCGGGCCGGCCGAGGCGGCGCGCCAGAGGGACCTCCACCATGCCCGAGACGGGCGGGATGACCGCGAAGAACAGCACGTGCATCGGGACGGGCGCCATACGCCCCGCGGCCACGAGCCGCTCGATGCCGGGCTCCATGAGCTGCAGGGTCGGCGCGATGTAGTGCTCGAACAGGTAGTCCAGCCGTTCGGAGTCCTGGGCGAACTCGCTGACGAAGAGCCGTCCGATCAACGGCTCGTCCACGGCCGTCAGATAGAAGCCGGTGATGATCCGCCGCAGGGCCTCGGCGTCGTCGACCGCGTCGTCCACCTGCGGCAGGCGCGCCAGCTGCGCTCCCAGCGCGTGGTCCACCACCGCGCGCCAGAAAGCCGCCTTGGAGCCGTACCGGTCGTTGATGAAGTTGTGGCTGACGCCCAGGCGACGGGCCAGCTCGCGCGCGGAGGCGTGGTCGTAGCCCAGCTCGGCGAAGGCCTCCAGTCCGCGCCGCAGGATGCTCTCCTCGGCGGGGACCGCGGGAGTGTCCGCGCCGGGGCGCCCCGGCCGTCGACCGGATCCGGCTTTTGCTCCCACGACTGCCTCCATACGTGCGTTCTGCGCTGCTCGTGCTCCGGGCCATCCTAGGGACCCTCCACCTTACTTGACACCTGTCAGATTAGGGCTAATCTGACAGGTGTCAGGCAGCGGCCCCCTCGCATCGGCCGCTCCACGTGACGCGCTCCATCGACGCAGCCGTCCCGCACCGCATCACCACCGGCCGTCCGACCCCCTACCCCGCTTCCTCTGGAGTCCCGTCATGCCCAAGACCTCCACCGACACGGCCGGCGCGGCCCCCGTGTCCTCACTTCCGTCCGCCGGCACACCATCGCCTCACCGCTGGTGGATCCTGGCCGTCATCGGACTGGCCCAGCTCATGGTGGTGCTGGACGGGACGATCGTGAACATCGCGCTTCCCTCGGCCCAGAAGGATCTGGGCTTCTCCGACGGGGACCGGCAGTGGGTCGTCACCGCCTACGCGCTCGCCTTCGGCAGCCTGCTGCTGCTCGGCGGACGCATAGCCGACCTGTTCGGCCGGAAGATGACCTTCCTGGTCGGCCTGGTCGGTTTCGCCGGAGCCTCCGCGCTGGGAGGCGCCGCCGGCAGCTTCGAGGTGCTCATCGTCGCGCGTGCCGCGCAGGGTCTGTTCGGCGCCCTGCTCGCTCCGGCCGCCCTGTCCCTGCTGACCACGACCTTCACCGACGCCAAGGAACGCGCCAAGGCCTTCGGCGTGTACGGCGCCATCGCCGGCGCGGGCGGCGCCATCGGCCTGCTCCTCGGCGGCTTCCTGACCGAGCACCTCGACTGGCGGTGGACCCTCTACGTCAACCTGGTCTTCGCCGCTGTCGCCTGCGTCGGCGGCATCCTCCTGCTCCAGCGCACCACCCGCGACAAGAACGCCACCATCGACATCCCCGGCGCGGTCCTCGTCTCCGGCGGACTGTTCTGCCTGGTCTACGGCTTCGCCAACGCCGAGAGCCACGACTGGAGCTCCGTGCAGACCTGGGGCTTCCTGGTCGCCGGTGCCGTCCTGCTCGCCGCGTTCACCTGGTGGCAGACCCGCTCCACCCACCCTCTGCTGCCCTTGCGCGTCCTGCTCGACCGCAACCGCGGCGCCTCCTTCGTCTCCATCCTGATCACCGGCGCCGGCATGTTCGGTGTCTTCCTCTTCCTCACCTACTACCTGCAGCAGAGCCTGGGCTACACCCCCATCAAGACCGGACTGGCCTTCCTGCCGATGGTCGGCGCGCTCATGCTGTCCTCGACGCTCGCCTCCACCGTGCTGATCCCCCGCATCGGGCCCAAGGCGGTCGTGCCGCTGGGCATGGGCCTCGCAGCGGCAGGCATGGTGTGGCTGACCGGCCTCGGCCTCAGCAGCAGCTACGCCACCGACATCCTGCCTCCGCTGATCGTGGCGGGACTCGGCCTCGGCCTGGTGATGGCCCCGGCCATGAGCCTGGCCACGGCCGGGGTGAAGGCCGAGGACGCCGGGGTCGCCTCCGCCGCCGTGAACACCATGCAGCAGGTCGGCGGCTCACTCGGTACGGCCCTGCTCAACACCCTCTCCACCAGCGCCGTCACCGACTACCTGGTCGGCCGCAACCCCAAGGACCCCGCCGTCCTCGCGCAGGCCGGTCTTGAGGGCTACTCCACCGCCTACTGGTGGTCGGCCGCCTTCTTCGCCGCCGGTCTGGTCATCAGCGTCGTCCTCTACCGGCGGGACGTACCGGCCACCGACCCCGACGCGGCACCCGTGGTGCACATGTGAGGCCCGGCCGGGGCGTTCCGGCCCCGGTCGCACGGCTGCGGAAGGACTAGGGCGTGGGCGATGCCTCGGTGAGAGACATCCAGTGCCGGACGGTCTCCTGGTGGGAACCGGTAGCCGTGCTTTCGGCGACTGCCGCCGCGTCAACGATGGAGCACGGCGCCCCTGAACGGGCCAGCAGGACGAGCGGCCACTCAGGGCCCGCACCGGGCCCCGCTCCGTCAAAAGCGGCCCAGTCCCAAGGGCCGTCGAATCGCCATGCCCGCCCCGCAGCGTCGGCGATCTCGTCGCCCAGCTGCAGAAACGCGTAGGGCCGCATCAACAACTCAAAGGTGAAGGGGATCCCGTCACCCGGGTGGACGGTGTAGCCCGAACCGTCGAGATGGCTGCCGTCCGGAAACTCCCGGTACGACAGACCGCGGCGCAGCACAGCCACGGTCAGCCCGGGGCGCGGTAGCCAGCCTGTCTCCAGGGGAGGGTCGTGGTGGTCAACAGCCGTCACGTGGACCACCGTCGGCGGCACCCCGACCCGGCAGATGTCCCCCGGCTCCAGATGCTCGGGCGGCGGGTCGGTCCGGAACAACTCCGCCTCGGCCTCCGGCGAGACCTGCCTGCCGCTGTCCACGCCCAAGGCCACGATCCCGTTCCAGTGACAGAAGTCGCTGTCGGTGTCGATGCGCCACCACGGCCACCGCACCGACACGTGGCCCCACATCACGCCTCGTTCGACTCTGGTCGGCGTGAAGGGGCAGGCGACCGACAGCACGTCACCGACCCGGAAATCCCCCTCGTACGTCATCGGGCCAGGCTAGAACAGGCAGTTTTCGAACTGGGAACGCGGCGGCGTCGGTGAAGCCGACCGGGATCGCGGGATCGGCACAGTACGGCGGTGTGGCTGGGCTGGGAGGACCGGCCCGAGCCGCGACACGAGACGATCCAGGCCCACGCGATCTTCGACCGCCCCTTCGGCTTCCTCACCCGTCCATCGGGCCTAGTCCTCGCGGCGGGCTGGGTCACCGGCCCGAAGCCCTTCCCGGAGGACGAGGACGCCTATGTACTGGACACGCCAAGAGACTGACAGCCGAGCCGGAAGGTGCGGCAAGTGAATGAGCGCTCTCTGATTCTCAACGAGCTCGCCCAGGGCATGCGCCCGCCGGCCGAGGGGCTCGCATGGTTCGAGGAGCTGGCCGACGCGGAACAGTCCGCTGTGTTGCGGGAACTGCACCAGTTCTGCGTCCAGGCACGTGCCACCGCCGAGGATGCCTTGGAGGGCATCCGGCGGTCCGGGCTCAGGCCGACGCACACCCCGTCGGTGCTGGTCACGCGGGGACGAATCGACGAGCAGTTGGGAAAGGTCGCCGGGTTGACGCCGCTGTACGAGCGAGTCAGGGCGTTTCGTTTGCTGCTCCAGGTCTTGGGACTCGCGGACGCGCGGCGGCGAGAGCGGGCTTGTGCCGACGGGTGCTGTCATGAATGGCACCAGTTGGGACGCGGCCGCGAGTGAGGTTCCGGCCCGGCGCCACGCCGGCCTGAGATCAGGAGCCGTAGTAGGGGTTCGCGGCGATGTACCCGGTCTCGCACTCCTCCGGTGTTCCGGGTGCGCTGCGGCACAAGGTCATGGTGAGGCTTCTGATGCCGGTCGGGTCGGAGGCGGCGATGTTCTGGAAGTCGGCGGTCGTGTCGCAGCCGTCGGTGTTGTGGTAATCGCTCAGGGGGCGGGCGGCGCCGGATCCGGTCTGGATGGTGAGGGTGGCGTGGACGGACAGGTCGTCGCAGGTCTGGTCGGCGACGGCCAGGGCGCCGTTGTGGAAGGAGTTCCGGTCGACCCAGGTCAGCTGGATGCGGGCCCGGTCTCCCCAGCTGGTCGTGATGTCGCCGCTGGTGGTCTCCGCCCACCCCTGGCCGGCGGGCCCCAGCGTGAGCGCGGTCGTGGCGGCGACGACGAAACCTGCACGGCGCATGTGGATGCCTCCTCCGGGGTAGCGGCCGGCTGTTCTGCCGCGTATGTCGTGTCAATCCTCGACCGCTCCCGGCACTCACTCTCGCGAAGGGCCGCCAAACGCGTGAGCAGCGGGAGGACGGCGGCCGCCGGTGGCCGGCCTCCGACCGTGCCGTCCGTCGTCATCAGCTGGCCGCGCACGCGATCGCCCAGGGTGAGGGACAGCGCGGCGCTGCCACCCCGAGGCCCCGGGTGTCCCGTCGCCGGAGCCGCCCGCGTCGGCGTGCCGGCCAGGGACGTTACGAAGCCGCTCGCCGGAGCGTCGGCTCCGTGTGGCTGTCGGGGTGGGACAGGCCGAGGTGGTCGCGGAGTGTGGTGCCGGTGTAGTCGTGGCGGAAGACCCCGCGTTCCTGGAGCAGCGGGACGACGGTGTCGGCGAACTCGTCCAGGCCGCCCGGGGTGATGTGCGGGACCAGGATGAAGCCGTCGGCGGCGTCCGCCTGGACGAAGTCGTTGATGGTCTCGGCGACGGTGGCCGGGGAGCCGATGAACGACTGTCGGCCGGTGGTCTCGATGACCAGCTCGCGGATCGACAGGTTCTCCGCCGCGGCGCGCTCGCGCCATTGCCTGGCGACGGCGATCGGATCGCGGAACATGCGGACACTGGCCCGGCCGCGGGCGATGGTGTGCTCGCCGGGGTCCGGGTCGATGTCGGGCAGCGGGCCGTCCGGGTCGTAGCCGGAGAGGTCCCGGTTCCAGACGTGTTCGAGGTACTTGATCGCGGTCTGCCCGCTGACCTGCCGGCGTCGCACCTCGTGTGCGAGGTCCCGCGCCTCGGCGTCGGTGTCGCCGAGCACGAAGGTCGCCGCGGGGAGGATCAGCAGCTGGTCGTGGGTTCGGCCGTGGCGGGCCAGGCGTCCCTTGACGTCGCTGTAGAACTCCCGGCCGGCCTCCAGGGTGCTGTGCCGGCTGAAGATGGCGTCGGCGCTCGACGCGGCGAACTCACGGCCTTCGCCGGAGTCGCCCGCCTGGAAGATCACCGGGCGGCCCTGCGGGCTGCGCGGCACATTGAACCGGCCCGCGATGTCGAAGTGCTGTCCCTGGTGGACGAAGGCCCCGGCCTGCGCGTCCTTCAGGAAGATGCCGGATTCCCGGTCGGCGACGATCTCGTCACCGTGCCAGGAGTCGAACAGCTCGGTGGCGGTGGCCAGGAACTCCTTGGCCCTGGAGTAGCGCTCCTCCTGGGGGAGGAAGCCGCCGCGCCGGAAGTTCTCGCCGGTGAAGGCGTCCCAGGAGGTGACGACGTTCCAGGCGGCGCGTCCGGCCGACAGGTGGTCCAGGCTGGCGAACTGCCGGGCCACCTCGTAGGGCTCGTTGAAGGTGGAGTTGATGGTGCCGGTGAGGCCGATGTGCTCGGTGACGGCTGCGAGGGCGGTCAGGACGGTGAAGGTGTCGGGGCGCCCCACCACGTCCAAGTCGTAGATCCTGCCGCCCTGTTCACGCAGTCGCAGTCCTTCGGCGAGGAACAGGAAGTCGAACTTGGCGCGTTCGGCGGTGCGTGCGAAGTGCGCGAACGAGCTGAAGTCGATGTGGCTGCCCGCCTGTGGGTCGCTCCATACGGTGGTGTTGTTGACGCCGGGGAAATGGGCCGCGAGATGGATCTGCTTCACGCGCTCGCCCCTGGTCGGTTCGCTCATGGTCGTAGGACTCCTCCGGCTTCAGGCCGCGGCGTAGCGGTTGGCGGGGCGGGCGAGCCCGAGCAGCCCGCGCAGGGTGTCCGCCTCGTAGGCGTGCCGGAAGGCGCCTCGGCGTTGCAGTTCCGGTACCAGGCCACGGGTGATCCGCTCGAGGTCGTGGCCGATCACTCCGGGGCGCAGCCGGAAGCCGCTCAGGCCGGCCCGGCGGCGCTCCAGCAGCAGGTCCGCCAACTGTCCGGGCGTGCCGGTGAAGATCTCGGCGTCGCTGGTGTACGCGTAGCCGGCCAGGCCGTCCAGACGGGCCTTGCGATCCGCCGCCGCCGTGGGGCCGTCGTCCAGGAACACGACCAGGTCACCGAAGACATGGAGCGGCTCGTGCTCCCGCCCTGCCTCGGCCCGGGCGGCACGGATCTCGGCGACGACGGCCCGGGCCTGGTCGGTGTCGTGCGGGGTGACGTACCCGATGTCGGCCGAACGGCCCACGAGTCGATAGGGCACGCTCTGGTGCGCGAGCGCGCTGACGAGGGGCTGTCCCTGCGGCGGCCGGGGTGTGATAGAGGGGCCCTTGACGTTGAAGTGCCTGCCCTCGAAGTCGATGTAGTGCAGCTTGTCGCGGTCGATGAAGCGGCCGGTGGCGACATCGCGGATCTCCGCGTCGTCTTCCCAGCTGTCCCACAAGCGGCGTACCACCTCGATGTGGTCGGCGGCCTCCTCGAACAGCTCGGTGATCAGGTCCCGGCCGGCCGGGGTGTCCCGGTCCTCGGTGCGGAGGGACGGGAAGGTGCGACGGCCGAAGTGCGCGGCCTCGTTCTGCCGTGCCGACACCTGGACGCGCAGGCCCGCGCGGCCGGTGCTGACGTAGTCCAGGGTGGCGATCGCCTTGGAGATGTGGAACGGCTCGGTGTGGGTGGCGACCACGGTCGGCACCAGCCCTATGTGCCGGGTCAGCGGTGCGATCCGGGCGGCGATCAGTACGGCGTCCAGCCGGCCCCGCACCTGGTCGGTGCGCTCGTCCGGCTCTGTGGGGTGCGAGGACTGCGGCCCGAGCGCGTCCTCGAAGGTCACGAAGTCGAGCAGGCCGTGTTCGGCCTCCGTCACGAGGCCGGCCCAGTAGCCGGCGGTGAACACGTCCTGGGGGCGGGCGCCCGGCTCACGCCATGCCGCCGGGTGCCAGCCCGTGCCGTCCAGCGCGACGGCAAGGTGGAGAGGGGGAGGTGCGGACACGAGAAGGGTGCCTTCCAGGTCGGCCGTACGGGATCACCAGCCCTCCCGAGGGAGGGCACGGGGCCCGCCATGTTCCGGTATGGCGGGCCCCATGTCGTCGCAGGTTAGGCGGAGTTGGGCGGTCGAAGGTGGAGGGCGTATTGCGGTTCCATGAAGCCGGTCGGGTCCTGCCGGGCGGGCCCTTCCGCGATGTGAACGGCCCAGTCGAGGATCTGTACCGCCGCCCCGGCGGCCTCCAGCCCTTGGCAATGGGCGTGGTGCCTGCGGGCTATGCCGTCCAGGTCGAGATGGCGGCCGAAGGCGGGGTGGGCGGCGAGCCGTCGGGCGTAGGTCCACAGGTGCGGATGGTCGGCGACGCGGTGGACCGCTGCGGCGTCCAGGTGCAGTCGGTGCACGGTGTCGAGCTGGACCAGGGCCACCCACAACCGCACGTCGGCGGCGGTCAGTTCATCGCCGAGGACGTAGGCCTGGTCGGCGAGGCGCCACTCCAGCGAGCCGAGGACCCGGAGGAGGGAGCCGAGGGCGGTGTGGCGTGCCGTGGCGTCGGTGTCGGCCTGTCCGGCGCGCTGTGCGGCCTCGTTGACGCTGTGGTCACAGAGGCGTTCGACGGCCTCTGTCTCCTCCTCCGCGCCGGGCGGGTAGAGGACGGGACGGTCGGTGCCGTCGTCGCCGGAGAACCGGGCCAGGTCCCGGAGGATGTGCGAGGAGTGCGTGGTGACGATCCGCCCGGTCCAGGTGTCGCTCAGCACCGGTGCGAGGGCCGGCCCGGGATGCCGGTGCGAGCTGGCCTCGTACAAGGGGCTCAGCTCGGAGTGTCCGCCGTCGGGCCGGTCCGGGAGGGCCGGCAGCAGCACGACCGGGAGGGTGTCCTCGAGGCCGAGCAGACTGTGGGTGATGGCGATCCGCAGACAGTGGGGGCAGGACAGTGAGAGGTGGAGGCGGTAGCGGCGCGGCGCGGCGTAGTAGCCGCTGTTGGCGTCACAGCCGATCCTGCCCCGGAACGGCGGCGGTGTGGGGAGGGACGGGACGGTGGTCAGGGGTGCGGCGGGCATGTGTCTCCCTGGGTCCGGGTCCGGCTTGTGGTTCTGGGAGGTGCGGCGAAGGGCGGCGCACGTGGGGGACGGGGGCGCGGCGGCGTCGGCGCGTACCCGTGCGCGGCGGGGTCGCGGCGCCGGGGGCGCCGCCGATTCAGCGGAGGGGGTTCGCCGCGCTGCAGACGCGCAGGAGATCGATGTGCCGGCGGGAGGTGAGGAGCAGAGACCACCGGCCCGCGCGCGACGCGCGGTCGGCGGGCGGCTCCAGTCTCTCCATCATTTCCTACCGATGCACTAGGGATCTCTGCTCTGGAGTGTCAGGCGGCTTTCCCGCCACGTCAAGAGGGCCTGCACCCGCCGCGGCTCCGCCGCTTCCCTCCTGCCCGGTGCCTCAGCCGTTCGCCAGCTCTCCGAGCAGCTTCCAGGTGCGGCGCCGGTCGGCCTCGGTGCCCAGGTCCGTCGTCGTGAAGACCACCTCCGTCGCCCCCGCTTCCCGGTATCGGGCGGCCTCGGCGGCGACGGTCTCCTCGTCCCCGATCACGGCCTGGTCGACGGCCCGGGTGCCGCCGGACAGCCCGATGACGCGCTGGTAGGACGGAAACCGCTCGTAGAAGGCGAGCGTCTCGGCCGCCTTCTCGCGCACGCTCTCGGCGTCGGCGGTGACCACTCCGGGGACGAACGCCACGATGCGGGGCGCGGGCCGGCCGGCCGACTCGGCCGCGGCGGTGACGGCCGGGACGATGTGCTCGGCGAGGGCGCGTGGGCCGGCCAGGTACGGGAGGATGCCGTCCGCGAGTTCACCGGAGACGCGCAGCGCCTGCGGCGCCATGGCCGCGACCAGCAGCGGCACGGGCGGTTCGGCACCCGGCACGGCACCCGGCAAGGGCGTGGTGGCGGTCAGCAGCTCTCCGTGGAAGTCGGCGCTGCCCGTCTCGACGAGTTGGCGCAGGGCGGTGAGAAATTCCCTGAGCAGGCGGATGGGGCGCTCGTGCGGGATGCCGAAGCCGGTCTCCGTCAAGTACTTGGTGCCGAGCGCGAGCCCGAGGTGGTAGTGGCCGCGGGTCGCCGCCTGGGCGGTCTGGGCCTGGCTGGAGATGAGGAGCGGATGGCGGCCGAAGACGGGGATCGCGGAGGTCCCGACGTGCAGCCCGGGTACCTCGCGGCCGACGATCGCGGCCAGCGTGGGTGAGTCGTAGGCGAAGGTCTGCCCGAACCAGGCGGACCGTAATCCGGCTTCGTGGGCTTCCCGCGCCAGCCGCACCGTGCCGTCGATCTCGTGGTGAAGGGGAAGCGCTACTCCGATGGTCATACCCGGGCAACCGGCCTCCTCGCGACCGGCATTCCTGCTCGCTTGTGACAGGCTCATGAACGCCTGGCGTGCCGCGCCGTGCTCATAGGGGGCTGAAGCAGTTGTGATGCAGGTAGCCGTGGTCACCTTCGACGGGTTCAACGAGCTCGACAGTTTCATCGCTTCCGCGCTGATCAACCGGTGCCGCAAGGACGGCTTGGAGGCCTTCATCACGACGCCTACGCCGGTGGTCACCTCGATGAACGGCGTGGAGGTGACCGGGCAGCGCCCGATGGAGTTCGTGACCGAGGCCGATGTCGTGCTGATCGGCAGCGGAGTGAAGGCGCGCGAGGTGGTCGCCGACGACCGGCTGGTTTCCCGGCTGCGGCTCGATCCTTCGCGACAGCTGATCGGTGCGCAGTGCTCCGGGGCGCTGGTACTGGCCCGGCTCGGGTTGCTGGAGGGCATGCCGGCGTGCACGGACATCAAGAGCCGGCCCTTCGTCGAAGGCTCCGGCGTCACGGTGCTGGACACTCCCTTCCACGCCGAGGGGAACATCGCCACGGCGGGCGGGTGTCTGGCGTCCCAGTACCTCGCGACGTGGGTGATCACCCGCACGCTCGGGCAGGACGCCGCACACGGCGTCCTCGACTACGTGGCTCCGGTCGGCGAGAACCAGGAGACGGTCGAGCGCGCCCTGCGTGCCGTCCAGACAGGCGAGGCCGCAGTGCGCTGATCGCTCAACGCCGTACGGCACACTTCCTGACCGGCCTATCGTTGCGCTCATGGTCTTCGAGTCAACGACAGATCCCACCGTCTTCCACGCGGCGTTCCGCGATCAGTTCGAGGTCTTCCTCGATGAGCATCGATCCGCTCTGTACGACAGTCTCAACGGGCTGACCGAGGAGCAGGCGCGCCGGTCGCTGGTCCCGTCCAGGACCACCCTGCTCGGCCTGGTCAAGCACGCCACGTTCGTCGAGAAGGTCTGGTTCGACGAGGCGATCACCTGCCGGTCCCGTAGCGAGATCGGCATTCCCGACACGCCCGACGAGTCGTTCGACCTCCAGGACGACGACACGATCGCCTCGATCCAGGAGGCCCATCAGCAGGCGTGCGCGGCGTCCCGTCGAGCGACGGAGAAGCTGACGCTGGACGACGTCCTGCAAGGCAACCGCCGGGGCCCGCTGCCGCTGCGCTGGGTCTACCTCCACACGCTGCGCGAGCTGGCCCAGCACTGCGGCCACGCCGAGATCCTTCGCGAGCAGCTCCTCAGCGACGTGCCAGGCACCGCGATGCGCCCGAGCTGACCCGGGGCGCCGACCAGGGCATCGCCCCCAGGTCCCGTAAGGTCAACATCGTTGCACCGCACAGGACTTGGGAGGCGGATACATGGGGCGTGACGAGCTGATCCGGCCGGTGCCGGAGCTGTTGCGGCAGCACGCCGAGGCGGCCCCGCAGCGGGTCGCCTACTCCGACTCCGCGCGCGGCGTCACCTACGCCGAGCTGGAGCGACGCACCCGCTCGCTGGCCTCGTACCTGAAATCCCGGACAGCACTGCGCGACGGCGACCGCGTCGCGATCTGCCTCGGCAACCGTGTGGAGACAGTGGAGAGTTGCCTCGCTGTGCTCCGGGCGGGCATGGTCGGCGTGCCGCTCAATCCGCGGTCCTCCGACGCCGAACTGGCCCACTTCCTCCAGGACAGCGGCGCCGCGTTCGTCATCACCGATGCCGCGCACCTCGCACAACTGCGGCGCCTGGGACCGCCGTACGACCGCTTGGGTGTCCTGGTCACCGGGGCCGGACCGGTCCCGGACAACGCCGAGCTGTTCCTCAGCGCGGTCGAGAGCGACGCGTCCGCGGAGATCGACCTGCTCGGGCTCGACGATCCGGCCTGGATGCTCTACACCTCGGGCACCACGCACCGGCCCAAGGGCGTGCTGTCCACGCAGCGGGCGGCGTTGTGGTCCGTGGCCGCCTGCTACGCCCCGATCTTCGGCCTCTCGCCCGACGACCGGCTGCTCTGGCCGCTTCCGCTGTTCCACAGCTTCAGCCACTCGCTGGCGATCCTGGGCGTGACCGCTGTGGGCGCGAGCGCCCGGATCGCGGGTGAGCTGCTGCCGCCGGGCGGGCTGCGACAGGAGCTGCTCACGGCGTACGAAGGGCTCGGCGGGCCCTTCACCATGCTGGCCGGCGTGCCGACGACGTATCACCGACTGGTCGGCTCGCCGGGCGAACTCCCGCAGGCGCTGCGGATGTGCGTGGTGGCCGGTGCGCCGAGCGGTCCGGCTCTGCGCTCGGCCGTGGAGGAGACGCTCGGGGCGCCGCTGCTCGACGCGTACGGCAGTACGGAGACCTGCGGCATGATCGCGGTGAACCGCCCCGACGGGCCCAGGGCCGACGGTTCCTGCGGGGCGCCCGTCCCGGGCATGGACGTACGCCTCGTCGACCCGCGCGGCGGCGAGGACGTCCCGGACGGGGCCGAGGGCGAAGTCTGGGTGCGGGGGCCGAGCCTGATGACCGGGTACCACGGGCAGCCCGAGGCGACGGCAGCCGCGCTGCGGGACGGCTGGTACCGCACCGGCGACCTGGGCCGCCGGGTCGAGCACGGCCATCTCCGGCTCACCGGCCGGGTCAGCGAGCTGATCATCCGCGGCGGCGAGAACATCCACCCGACGGAGATCGAACAGGCCCTGGCGCAGTGTCCGGGCGTGTCCGAGGCCGTCGTCGTGGGCGTGCCGCACGACGTGCTCGGCGAGGTGCCGGTCGCCTTCGTCGTACCGGGTCCGGACGGGATCGACGCACGGCGAGTGCTCGCCGAGTGCCGCACCCGGCTGGCCGACTACAAGGTGCCCGCCGAGATCCACGAGATCGCCGCCGTCCCGCGCACCGCGTCCGGCAAGATCGCCCGGCACGCGCTGGCCGTCCCGGCTCCGGCCACGGACGGCACCGCTCGTACCGCCCTGCGCGAGCGGCTCCTGCCCCTCTCGCCCGAGGACCGGGAACGCGCGCTCCGCGAAACGGTGCTCACCACGACGGCCGAGGTCCGCCGGCCCGCGCCCGGCGATCTGCCCGACGCGGACAGCCCCTTCGCCGATCTCGGCATGACGTCCGTCGGCGTCGTCGAGCTGGTGGACCGCCTCGGCGAGCTGACCGGCCTGGACCTGCCGTCGACACTGGTCTTCGACCATCCGACACCGGCCGAGGTCGCCCGGTACCTGTGCGTGGCGCTCTTCGAGGGCGTGCGTGACGAGCACCCCCGGGCACCCCGTGCACCCCGTGCACAGGACCGGTCCCCCGACGACGATCCCGTCGTGATCGTCGCCATGGGCTGCCGGTATCCGGGTGACGTCAACTCCCCCGAGGATTTGTGGGAGTTGGTGACGCACGGGCGGGACGCCATCTCGGAGTTCCCGACCGACCGCGGCTGGGACCTGGACGCCCTGTACGACCCGGATCCCGACCGGATCGGCACGTCGTACACGCGACACGGCGGATTCCTGCACCGGGCCGCGGAGTTCGACGCAGGGCTGTTCGGGATCTCGCCGCGCGAGGCGCTCGCGATGGATCCGCAGCAGCGGCTGCTCCTGGAGACGTCCTGGGAGGTGTGGGAGCGGGCCGGAATCGATCCGGCCGCGGTGCGCGAGAGCGACACCGGTGTGTTCGTGGGCGTGATGTACAGCGACTACTCCGCCCGGTTCGGCCGCTCCCACGAGCTGGAGGCGCACCTGGGGCTGGGCTCGGCGGGCAGCGTGGCCTCGGGGCGGATCTCGTACGTCTACGGCCTGCGCGGGCCCGCGATCACGGTCGACACCGCGTGCTCGTCCTCACTGGTGGCGCTGCACCAGGCGGCGCGGGCGCTGCGCTCGGGCGAGTGCTCGCTGGCGCTGGCCGGCGGGGTCACGCTGATGGCGACGCCCAAGCCGTTCCTCGCGTTCAGCCGGCAGCGCGGGCTGTCGCCGGACGGACGCTGCAAATCGTTCTCGGCGGCGGCCGACGGTACGGCCTGGGGCGAGGGCGTGGGCCTCGTCCTGCTGGAGCGGCTGTCCGACGCGCGGCGCAACGGCCATCCGGTCCTGGCCGTGCTCCGCGGCTCCGCCGTGAACTCCGACGGCGCGTCCAACGGACTCGCCGCGCCCCACGGGCCGGCACAGCGGCGGCTGATCACACGGGCGCTGGCGGACGCGGGTCTGCGCGCCGGTGACGTGGACGCCGTGGAGGCACACGGCACCGGCACCAGGCTGGGCGATCCCATCGAGGCGGGAGCTCTGCTGGCGACGTACGGGCAGGACCGCGAGCAGCCGCTGTGGCTCGGCTCGGTCAAGTCCAACCTCGGGCACACACAGGCGGCGGCCGGAGTAGCCGGCGTCATCAAGATGGTGCAGGCCCTGCGGCACGGCGAACTGCCCCGGACCCTGCACACCGACTCGCCCTCACCTCATGTCGACTGGTCCTCCGGCCGCGTGGAGCTGCTGACCGACGCCCGGCCCTGGCC
Source organism: Streptomyces sp. NPDC057002 (assembly GCF_042673825.1). NCBI lineage: Bacteria > Bacillati > Actinomycetota > Actinomycetes > Kitasatosporales > Streptomycetaceae > Streptomyces > Streptomyces sp. NPDC057002. The sequence continues at coordinate 719,493 of NZ_JBHURZ010000002.1, read as the reverse complement.
GGCCTCGGACCGGCCGCGGCGTGCGGGGGTGTCGGCTTTCGGGATCGGCGGGACCAACGCGCATGTGATTCTGGAGGAGGCGCCGGAGGAGGAAACGACAGAGGCCTCTCCCGAGACGGTGGCGACGCCGCCGTCGCCGTGGCTGCTCTCCGCTGCCGTTCCATGGTTGCTCTCCGCCGCTGACGAACCCGCCCTGCGCACCCAGGCCCGCCGGCTCGCGGCCGACATGGCGGACCGGCCCGGACTGTCGTTCTCCGACGTCGCCCACTCGCTGGCGGTATCGCGCTCCGCACTCCCCCACCGCGCGCTCGTGCCGGCCGGCGACCGGACGCGGATGCTGGACGCGCTGACCGCGTTCGCGGAAGGCCGCGACGCACCAGGAGTCGTACGAGGACTGGCGGACCCGGAGATCCGTACGGCCTTCCTGTTCACCGGGCAAGGCGCCCAGCGCCCCCGGATGGGCGCCGAACTGAGCGCCGCGTTCCCCGTGTTCGCCGAGGCCTTCGACGAGGTCTGCCGGTACCTGGACGACCGTCTCCCCCAGCCGCTCAGCGCGGTGCTGTCCGCCGAGCCGGGCTCGCCGGAGGCGGCTCTGGTGGACCGTACGGACTTCGCCCAGGCCGGACTGTTCGCCTTCGAGGTGGCGCTGTTCCGGCTGCTCGAGGCGTGGGGCGTGCGAGCCGACCGCCTGGTGGGGCACTCCATCGGCGAGCTGGCGGCGGCGCATGTCGCTGGCGTACTCGATCTGCCCGATGCCGCGACGCTCGTCGCCGCTCGCGGCCGCCTGATGCAGGCGCTGCCCGACGGCGGCGCGATGGTGGCGCTGGACGGGACCGAGGAGGAAGTCCGCGCAGTGCTCACGGAGTTCGGGCCGCAGGCGGCCGTCGCATCCGTCAACGGGCCCCGTTCCGTTGTGATCTCGGGCGCGCGGGACGCGGTCCTCGCCGTCGCGGCCCGCTTCGAGGCGCGGGGCCGCAGGGCCGTACGGCTGCGGGTGAGTCACGCCTTCCACTCGCCCCTGGTCGAGCCGATACTCGACGAGTTCCTGGGCGTGGCCAGGGAGTTGACTTTCCGTCCGCCGCGCATCCCGATCGTCTCCACCGTGACGGGCCGACCCGCCGAGCCCGCCGAACTGTGCACGCCCGAGTACTGGGCGCGGCACGCCCGGCTGCCCGTACGCTTCGCCGACGCCGTCGGCCGACTCGCGAACGACGGGATCTCCGCCTACCTCGAACTCGGTCCCGGGCCCGTCCTCACCGCGGCGGCCACCGACTGTCTGTCCGACGCGCCCACGACGGGCTCCGTTCTCGCCGTGGCGACACGAAGCGGTGCGTACGAGCCGGAGACGCTGCTGTCGGCCGTGGCACGGCTGCATGCGGCCGGGGCCGCTGTCGACTGGGCGGCGGTGTACGCGGGGTCAGGCGCTCGCCGAGTGAATCTGCCGACGTACGCCTTCCAGCGGCAGCGGTATTGGCTGGACGCACCGCACCCGGCAGCGGCCGACGGCGGGGCCCTGCTGAGCCCGGCGTTCCCGGTGCCGGACACCGAGCGGACGGTGCTGACCGGGCTGTTGTCTCACACGGCCCACCCGTGGCTCGCGGACCATGTCGTCGCCGGGAGGGTCATCGTGCCGGCGACCATGTGCGTCGAGATGGCCGTGCGGGCGGGAGACGAGGTGGGCTGCGGCACGGTCGACGAACTCGTGCTGCTGTCGCCGCTCGCTCTGCCCGGTCCCGCGGGGGCGCGGATCCAGGTCGTGGTGGGCGCGCGGGACGACTCGGGCCGGCGGACGGTCGACATCTACTCCCGGCCGGAGGAGTCCGCCGAGGACGCCTCATGGACGAGGAATGTCACGGGACAGCTGGGCCCGGGCCGCACCGCACGGGACGAGTTGACCCAGTGGCCGCCCCAGGGCGCCGAGGCGGTGGACCTCACCGGCGCGTACGCCGCCCTCGCCGAGGCCGGGCTCGCCTACGGGCCTGCCTTCCAGGGGGTCCGCACGGTGTGGCGGCGCGGCGACGATGTGTTCGCGGAGGTCGGGCTGCCCCCGTCGCACGCGTCGGAAGCGGGCCGATTCGGACTCCATCCCGCGCTGTTCGACGCCGCGTTGCACGCGCCGCTGCTGGGCCGGTCCGCCGGCACGAGCTCCGTCCGCGTGCCGTTCGCCTGGAGCGGCGTGAGCCTGCACGCCTCGGGAGCCACGGAGCTGCGGGTCAGGGTGACGCCGACGAGCCCGGACACGGTCTCGCTGACCCTGGCCGACCCGTCCGGCCGACTCGTGGCACACGTGGACTCGCTGGCCACCAGGGAACTCCCGGCCGACCGGGCCGCCATGGCAGGCGGCATGACGGACGACACGGCTGACGACCTCGTACGAAGGGCTCTGCTACGCCCTGAGTGGTCCGCCCTCGACGTCTCCGGCGACACCGATGAGCGCGCCTGGGTGGTACGTGGGCCCGACGAGCTGAACCTCGCCGGGTTCCTGCCCGGTCCAGCGAACCCCGAGGTCGTCGCCGTCACCGCCATCGCCCGTGCCACCGGCGCCGATCCGCTCTCCCCCGTACACGAGCTGACCGGCCGCGTGCTCAAGGCGCTCCAGGACTGGCAGGACGACCCGGGTACGGCGGGTTCACCGCTGGTGGTGGTGACGCGGGATGCCACCGGGCCGGTGCCGGACCTGGCGGGTGCGGCGGTCTGGGGGCTGGTGCGTGCGGCGCAGTCGGAGCTGCCCGGTCGGGTGGTCCTGGTCGACGTGGACGGCCGGCCCGAGTCGTTGCGGATGCTGCCGTCGGCGATCGCCACCGGTGAGACGCAACTCCGCGTGCGGGAGGGGCAGGTGACGGTACCGCGCCTGGCTGCGGCCGGTGATGCCTCAGCCTCCGCGGCTCCCTTCGACGCGAACGGCACGGTGCTGATCACCGGAGGCACCGGCGCGCTCGGCGCGGAGCTGGCACGTCATCTGGTCGCCGAGCACGGTGTACGGCATCTGCTGCTGACCGGACGCCGTGGGCCGCTGGCACCCGGCGCCCGGGAACTGCGCCGCGAGCTGGAGGAGTCGGGAGCGAGGGTCGCCGTCGTCGCCTGTGACGCGGCAGACCGGGCCGCCCTGGGCGAGGTGGTCAAGCGTTGCGAGCCGCCGCTGATCGCGGTGGTGCATGCTGCCGGGGTTCTCGACGACGGCGTGCTGGACTCCCTGACTCCCGAGCGGATGGCGGCCGTGCTGCGGCCGAAGGCCGACGCGGCCTGGCACCTGCATGAACTGACCCGGGACATGGACCTCTCGGCGTTCGTCGTGTTCTCCTCCGTCTCCGGTCTGCTGGGCCGGGCGGGTCAAGGCAACTACGCGGCCGCGAACTCGTTCCTCGATGCCCTCGTCCAGCGCCGTGCCGCCGAGGGGCTCCCGGCGGTGTCGCTGGCTTGGGGCCCGTGGGAGCACACCGATGGCATGGCGGCGGGGCAGCTCCCACAGCGCCCGCGAGCAGGTGACGTGTTCGTGCCTCTGTCGACACAGCAGGGCTTGGCCCTGTTCGACGCCGCGCTGCGCTCGACGGAGCCGGTCCTGGCGCCGATCCTGCTGGACCGGGCGGCGCTTCGGTCCGGTGCGGGGCACCTGCCGCCGCCGTTGCGCGGACTCGTCCGTCAGAACCGGCCGACCGTCGCCGCGACGTCCTCCGGTTCGGCCGGGTCCTCCGGGTCCTCCGGGCAGCTGCTGGAGCCGGGAGCCTGGCGCAAGCGGCTGGCCTCCGTACCACCGGGTGAGCGGGAGGCGGCGCTCGTGGAGCTGCTGCGGGCCGATGTCGCCGCGGTGCTCGGTTACCCGGACGCCGACGCGCTCCCGGTCGGCAAGACCCTCGCCGACCTGGGGTTCGACTCCCTCACCGCCGTGCAGATCCGAAACCGGATCAGCATCGCGCTGAAGCTCCGGCTGTCGGCCGCGGTGGTGTTCGAGCACCGTACGGCCGAGGAACTGGCACGCCATCTGCTCGGTCTGCTGGACGGCGAACCGGCCGCGGCGACGGCCACCGAAACCACAGGGCCCGAGCCAATCGAAACCACAGGGCCCGAGCCACAGGCGTACACCCTCTCCTCACTGTTCCGGATGGTCAGTGCGGCCGGCCAACCGGTGGCGGCCATGCACCTGCTGGTCACGGCGTCCTGGGCGCTGCCCACCTTCCCGGCCGCCCAGGGGCGCGAGCACGCGCTGCCCCCGATCCGCCGCTCCCACGCCCGCTCCGGCTCCGTCAGGCCGACGGTCGTCTACTTCCCGGCCTACCATCCCTCGGTCGCGTCGGACGACGGGGACTTTCCTCGTTTCCACCGCGCGTTCCAGGACGACCTGGGCGTTCTGGAGTTCCCGCACCCCGGGATCGGCGCCGGTGCCGCCGTACCGGAGGACCGTGCCGCGCTGGCGCGTACGCAGGCCGAGAACGTGCTGCGGCACGTCGGGGACGGGCCCTTCGTGGTCGTAGGGCGCTCGGCGGGCGGCAATGTGGCGCACCTGGTGGCCCATCAGCTGGAGACCATGGGCCGGGCAGCGACCGGGCTGGTGCTGCTGGACACCTACCACATCACGCCGGAGAACAGCGCCAAGGACTGGCTGCTGTCCCTGGGCGCCCCACCGCCGCAGGACACCGGACGGCCGCTCTTCACCGGGGACGACGACAGCGCCCTGGCGGCGATCGGTGCCTACAACCGGATCTTCCTCGGCTGGGATCCCGAGCCGGTCGCCACGCCCACGCTCCTTGTGCGCGCGCTGCGGCCCACACCCGCCATGGCGGCCTCCGCCGACGCGGACCGCTGGCGGACGTCCTGGCCCACGGCACACGAGACCGCGGACGTTCCCGGGGACCATCTGACGATGATGCGGGAGCACGCGGAGACCACCGCGTCGGCGATCCGCACCTGGATCGACGCGCGTACGACGAAGGGAGACCAGTGAATCCGGCCCATCCCCCGCAGGACTTCGACGTCATCGTGGTCGGTGGCGGCCCGGCCGGGTCGACCGTCTCCGCGGCCGTCGCCCTGCACGGCCATCGTGTCCTCCTCGTCGAGAAGGAGACCTTCCCGCGGTACCAGATCGGCGAGTCCCTGCTCCCCTCCACCGTGCACGGCGTGTGCCGGATCCTCGGCGTCGAGGACGAGGTGGCGCGGGCGGGCTTCAAGCCGAAGCGCGGCGGCACGTTCCGCTGGGGCCGCAACCGGGACCCCTGGCAGTTCTCCTTCGCGCTGTCGCCCCGGCTGGCCGACCCGACCTCGTTCGCCTACCAGGTGGAGCGGTCCCGGTTCGACGCGATCCTCCTGGACAACGCCCGCCGGGTCGGGGTCGACGTACGGGAGGGCTGCCGTGTGACCGACGTGGTCGCCGACGAGGAGCGGGTCCGCGGGGTGCGCTGGACCGGCCCCGACGGCGAGGTCCGCGAGGCCCGCGCCCGGTTCGTCGTGGACGCCTCCGGCAACGGCAGCAGGATCCACCCGCACGTCGGCGGAAAGCGGATCCACTCCGACTTCTTCCGCAACATCGCGGTGTTCGGCTACTTCGCCGGCGGCGCACGGCTCCCGGCGCCGAACGAGGGCAACATCTTCTGCGCCGCCTTCGACGAGGGCTGGATCTGGTACATCCCGCTCCGGGACGATCTGACCAGCGTGGGAGCCGTGGTCGCCCGCGAGAACGCCGAGGCCGTCCAGGGGGACCCGGCTACCGCCTGGCGCCGGCTGACCGACGCCTGCCCGGAGATACGCGACCTGCTCGAGGGTGTCCCGCAGGCCACCGAGGCGCCCTACGACCAGGTCCGTGTCCGCAAGGACTGGTCGTACTGGAAGTCGCGGCTGTGGCGGCCCGGCATGGCACTCGTCGGAGACGCGGCGTGCTTCGTCGACCCGGTGCTCTCCAGCGGGGTCCATCTCGCGACCTACGGCGGACTGCTCGCCGCCCGGTCCCTCAACGGCTGCCTCGCCGGAACCCTGGACGAGGAGCGGCTGTTCGCCGAGTTCGAGGCCCGCTACCGGCACGAGTACAGCCTGTTCCACGAGTTCCTGGTCTCCTTCTACGACATGCACCAGGACGAACGTTCGTACTTCTGGAAGGCGCGCAAGGTCACCCATACCGGCACGACGGAACTGGAGGCGTTCGTCGAGCTGGTGGGCGGTCTGGCGTCCGGCGACGCGTCACTCACCGGGGCCGGACCGGCGGGCGAACGGCTGACCGCGGCCGCCGACGACTTCGAGCGAGCGGTGCGCCGTCTTCCCGACGCCGACGACCTGCGCAATCCGCTCTACGAGTCCGAGACCTTCCGGAAGGTGTTCCAGGAAGGGACCGTCCTGCAGGAACGCGGGCTGTTCGGCGGCCCGCTGGAGGACGAGGCGCCGCTGCGGCCGGGCGGTCTGGTGGCGTCGGAGGACGGGCTGTCCTGGGTCGACCCCGAGCCGTAGGAATCACACGGTCACCGCCATGAGATACCCCTTGCCCGAATGTATAGCCTCATGCAGAGTTCTTGGTGCATGAATAGCGGTCAACTGCCTGGATCGAGGGGTGTTTGGGCTTGATCTCGTCTCAGACTGTGGACACTCCCAGAGGTGTCGGCCACGGCTCGGCTCCGGTCGCCCTCGACGGCACCGGTCTCGGTGTGGCGGAGGTCGCGCGGCTCGCCCGTGGGTCCGCGCGGCCGACTGCCCGGAGCGAGGCGCTGCGGCGTATGGAGGAGTCCTGGAACGCCGCCCGGCAGATCGCCGCGACCGGCCGCGTCTACGGCCGCTCCACCGGCGTCGGCGCCAAACGGAACGAGGACGTACCCAGTGGGGCGGACGCCGAGCACGGTCTGCGGCTGCTGCGCAGCCACGCCGGCGCCATCGGTGAGGAGCTCCCCGCCCGTGAGGTACGCGCGATGCTCGCCATCCGGGCCAACCAGCTGCTGGCCGGAGGCGCGGGGCTGCGGCCCACCGTCGTGACGGCGCTGTGCGAGGCACTGGAGAGCGGGGCGTACCCGGTCGTCAACGAGTTCGGCTCCGTCGGGACCGGCGACATCGCGGCCCTGGCGCAGGCGGGGCTGGCCTTGGCTGGGGAGCATCCCTGGCGCGGGGGCACCCCGCCGGAGCCCCTGCCGCTCGACAACAACGACGCGCTGGCCTTCATCAGCAGCAACGCCCTCACCCTCGGCCAGTCGGCGCTCGCCCTGCACGAGCTGCGCGGGCTGCTGGAGGCCACCCAGGTCGTCGCCGCGCTGTCACTGCTGGCCACCGACGGCTCGCACGAGGCCTACGCCGCCCCTGTACACGCCGCCCGTCCGCACCGCGGCTGCGCCGACGTCGCCCGCCGGATGCGGGGGTTGATCGGGGCGGCGGATCGTCCGACCCCGCCGCTGGACCGTCTCCAGGACCCGTACGGCTTCCGCTGTCTGCCCCAGATCCACGGCCCGGCCCACGACGCGGCGGACGCCCTGGAAGAGGTCGTCGCCGTCGAGATCAACGCGGCCGCCGAGAACCCGCTGATCTTTCCCGACGACATGGCCGCCTACCACCACGGCGGCTTCTACCAGGCCCAACTCGCTCTCGCCCTGGACCACTTCCGACTGTCGCTGACGCAGGTGGCCCGCCTGTCGACCTCTCGCCTCGCGACCCTCAACGAGCCCGCCTACACCCGCCTGCGCCCCTTCCTCTCCGACCAGGAGCCCGCCTCCTCCGGCGTGATGATCCTGGAGTACGCCGCCGGGGCCGCACTCGGTGATCTGCGGGCGTTCTCCGCGCCCGCGTCGCTCGGCCACGCCGTACTCTCCCGCGGCGTCGAGGAACAGGCCAGCTTCGCCTCCCTGGCCGCACGTCAGACACTGCGCGCCTGCCGCGCGTACCGGCTCGTCGTCGGCTGTGAACTCGTCGCCGCCGTACGGGCATTGCGCCAACGAGGGCTGAGGCCCGAGCCGGGGCTTCCGGTGACCCACGCGCTGGAACTCGCCGGATCGGTGCTCGACGAGGACCACGCCGACCGGCCGCTCACGGACGATGTGACGGCGGCGGCCGCACTGCTCGACCGGTTCACGGACATCTGGAGGAAGGGCGCATGAGGGATTTCCGCGTCCGGCACAAGGGAGATGCCAACGCATGAGCACGCCACCATCGCCACCCGCGGCGGAGCGGCCTGACGGATCACCCGTCCGGATCGGCGCGCTCGTTCCGCTGACTCGGCCCGGCTGGGCGGAAGCGGGCCGGCACCTGCTCGCCGGACTCGAGCTGGGTGTGTCCGAAGTCAATGACTTCGGCGGGATCGCCGGGAGACCGCTCGAGCTGGTGGTCCGGGACACCGCCGCCGATCCGCAGAGGGCCGCGGCGGCCGTGGACGAACTGGCCGGCCTGGGAGTGGCGGCCGTGGCCGGGGAGTATCACAGCGTCGTCGCTCGGGCCGCTGCGGCCGGCGCGGACGCACTCGGCCTGCCGTTCCTCTGCTCGTCGGCGGTTCTCGACGCGCTCACCGAACAGCCGACGGAATGGGTCGCGCGCCTCTCACCGCCGCAGTCCCGCGGCTGGCGGGTCTACGCGGACTTTCTCCTCGGCGCGGGCCACACCCGTATCGCCGTGGCGACCCAGCCGAGCGTCTACTGGGCAGCCGGGATCCGCATACTGCGGGACTGCCTCGCTCCGCGCGGCGGCAGCGTCATCGAACTCGACATGAGCGCGCTCACCCCCACGGCCGTGTGCGAGGCGCTCGTCGACCATCGCGCGACAGCCCTCCTGCTGCTGGTCGGCCACCCGGAGCCGGCCGTGCCGATCGTCCGGTCCGTCCGGGGCGACCAGCGCCTCGCCGAGGTGACGATCGGCGCTCCGGCCGGACAACCGGAGTTCACTGAATGGGCGGAGTCGCTGGGCGGCGACGGTGCCGGGATCCCGTTCCTGCGCTACCTGCCCGAGCACCTCACCCCGCTCGGCGCACGAGTCGGTACGGCCCTCCGCGAGCGGCTGGCCGAAGCGCCCTCCTTCGTCGCCTTCGAGGGCTACGACACGGTCGCCGTCCTGGCCGACGCCCTGCGTTCGCACGGCACGGACCGGCGGCGCATCGCCGGCTCCTGGCCGCGTGTCGCGGTCGAAGGCACCCGTGGGCAGATCCGGTTCACCCGCACGCCGGGCATCAGCGTCTGGCAATGGGCCGGGCCACCCATCCAAGTCGTCGATCGGGATCCGGCGGACACCGATCGCTTTCGGATCCTTCACACCGGCTGAGTGGCTGGTCAGGGGCCCTCGCTGAAGGCCGGATCCACGTCGGTGTACAGCAGGTCGTGATCTGAGTACGGGGTGGTCTGCACTCGGTGCCCGATCGGGGCGATGCCGCGGAGAAAGACGTAGTCGAACTTGCTGCGCCAGTCGGTGGTCGGCCTGCAGGTGCCGGCGGACGAGGGACGGCACTCGGGATCCGTGTCCGCGGCCAGGGCCCAGATCGGGGCGAGTTCGGAAGCCTCCGGCACGGCGTTGAAGTCGCCGACAACGATCGCACGGTCGTGCCGGGCTACGTCCGTGGCGAGGACGCGGGCCTGGTCCGCCCGGACCGCTTCCTGACGTCGTTGGGCGAGGTGGGTGTTGTAGACCCGGACGGGCTGGCCGCCCACCATGGTGGTGACGGCCATGTACCCGCGGTCCTCTGATCCTCCGTCGGGGTATTCCACCTCGACGGGGTCTGTCATCGGCGCCGCGGAGAGGACCGCCTGGCCGAAGGCGCCCGGATTCCACGGCACTCCCCCGCAGCGCCCCCAATCCTGAAGAACCGTCCCGTACTCGACGTGGTACTCCAGCCCGTGGAGGCTCTTCAGGTACTCCCGGATTCTCTCGACGTCCCGCACGCACGCTTCTTGCATGCCGATGACCTGAGGCGCATACGTGGCGATCTCCGCCGCCCGGCCGACGTTGCTCGCATCGCAGGGATTGCAGATGTTCCACGTCATGACCCGGTTCGGTACGACATCCCTGACGGCGTCGACGGGCACGGACCTGCCGAAGAGGGCACCGCTGGGCGCACTGGGTCCGACAAGCACCATGCAGGCCGCGACCACGGCACCCGCGAGCAACCGCGTACCCCTGACGAGCACCATCGCCTCCTCCGTGTGGACACGTGTGGCATCTGACGTCTCCACACATGAGGTTATGGGACGGAGCTGTGAGCGACACACGCTTCTGATCCATCAGCGGGTGCGCGATCCGAGCAACCGCGGCGGGCTCCGCGACTCCGCTCGGCCGATGACACGTGGTGCGCGAAGCGCGCGTGAACTCTTGCGCGATCCGCGCAGCCATGCGAGCGTTCCCCTGGCGCCGACGCCTGTCACCTCAGGACGACGACACCACATGCGCATTCCGCGCAACTGGCGCACTGCAGACGCACATCCGGCGTCCGACAGCCGCGCGCCCATCACGAGGCATCACCCGCCCACGCCCCGTCCCGGCACCGCTCGCACCACCCGCCCAGGAAGGAACCGCCGTGACCGTCGGCATCCAACTCCCGCACGTCCCCGTACCGCTGTCCCGTCGCGTCCTGGACACGATGGCCGTCCCCATGCCGCACGCGCTCGCTACGTGCGTGGACGCCGCCCACGGCTGCGCGGCACACGGCGGAGCGCGCTGATGCCGACCACGCTCATCACGACGCCCACCTTCGCGCGGCATTCGGCACTCCCCTGGCAGATCCTCGAGGAGAACGGGGCAGGACCGCTCCGCCCGTGCGCCGACGCGGCCCTGCCCACCGCCGAACTGTTCTCCCACGCCGCCGAGGCGGACGCCCTGATCGTCGGCATGGACCCCATCACCGCCGAGGTACTGGACGCCGCACCCCGCCTCAGGGTGATCGCCAAACACGGCGTCGGAGTGGACACCATCGACGTGGCCGCCGCCCAGGCCCGTGGCATACCGGTCGTGTGCGCGCCGGGCAGCAACTCCCGTGCGGTGGCCGAGTACAGCTTCGGTCTGCTCCTGTCGGCGACGCGTTCCCTCACGGCCTCGCACACCGCGGTGGAGTCGGGCGGCTGGCCGAAGCTGTTCGGCCCCGAACTGCACGGCAAGACGCTCGGCATCGTCGGCTTCGGCCGCATCGGACGTCTGCTCGCCGGCTACGCCCGCGCCTTCGGGATGCAGGTGCTCGCCCACGACCCGTACGTCCCGGGCGACGATGTCCGCGCGCACGGCGCCGAACCGGCCGCTCTCGACGACCTGCTGGCCCGCGCCGACGCCGTCAGCCTGCACACCCCGCCCGACCCGTCCGGCACACCGCTGCTGGACAGCACCCGTCTCGCGGCGATGAAGCCGGGCGCGATCCTGGTCAACGCGGCGCGCGGCGGCCTCGTCGACGAGAGCGCGCTCGCCGACCTGCTGCGCTCCGGGAGCATCGGGGCCGCGGCCCTCGACGCCTTCAGCACCGAGCCCCTGCCCGCCGACCACCCCCTGCGCGAGGCCCCTCGCACCCTCCTCACCTCCCACATGGCCGCCTGCACTCCAGAGGCCAACCAGGCCATGGGCGCGATGGTGGCCGAGGACGTAGTCCGCGTACTGGCAGGCGAGGCACCGCACCACCAGGCCCGCTGAGCCCCGCCCTTGACGGCGGGCCGACCCCGATCACGCCCTCCCCCACCACGACACACCTCTGTCCCCGTACCGGATACCGGTGACGACGCCGGAAGATCCCTAGGACCTGACATGGCCATCACGTCGACCGACGGCGCCGCCGCGGCGCCGCCCCCCGCGCAGCCCGACCCGTACGCGCTGCGCGCCGAAGACGCCCGCCCGGCACCCGAACGCTTACGCGGTCGCCTGCGCCACCTCGGTCCCGGGCTCATCCTGTCCGCCGCGGTCGTCGGCTCCGGTGAACTGATCACCACCACCTCGCTCGGCGCGAAGGCGGGCTTCGCCCTGCTGTGGCTGGTGATCATCTCCACCGCGGTCAAGGTCTGGGTGCAGATGGAGCTGGCCCGCTGGACCATCCTCAACGGCCGCCCCGCGCTGGACGGCTTCCGTGACGTCGGACCGCGCATCGGCCGCCTCAGCTGGATCAACTGGCTCTGGATCGGCATGGACTTCGCCAAGATGTTCCAGCGCGGCGGCATCATCGGCGGCACCGCGGCCGCCTGTTCCATCCTCTTCCCGATCCACGGCGGATCGCTGAGCGGCACGTCCCTCACGATCTGGGCCGTGCTCGTCACCGCCGCCGCCGTCCTCATCCTCCAGACGGGCAAGTATCACGTCGTCGAGCGGGTCGAGGTCATCGGCATCACCCTCAAGACGGTCATCACCGTCGGCCTGGCGCTCGCCCTGCCGCTCACCGCGTACGGCTACGGCACCGAACAGCTCGCCGACGGGCTCAGCTTCCAGATCCCGGCCGGTACGGTCGGCATCGCCCTCGCGATGTTCGGCATCACCGGCGTCGGCGCCGACGAGATGACGACCTACACCTACTGGTGCCTCGAGAAGGGCTACGCCCGCTGGACCGGCCCCGACGACGGGACCGAGCAGCGCGCCCGGCGCGCCGAGGGCTGGCTCAAGGTCATGCGGCTCGATGTGGGTGTCTCCTGGTTCGTGTGCACCATCTGCACCCTGTCCTTCTACGTGATCGGCGCGTCCGTGCTGCATCCGCAGGGCCTGGTGCCCGAGGGCAACGACATGATCACCACGCTGTCGCACAGCTACACCGACACGCTCGGTCCCTGGGCCGAGTACCTCTTCCTGGGCGGCGCGATCTCCGTGCTCTTCTCGGTCACCGTCGCCTCGTCGGCCAGCGTCCCGCGGCTGTGGACCAACACCCTCGGTCTGCTCGGCGCGATCGACTGGAACGACATGCGCGTCCGCACCCGCACGATCCGGATCCTCACCTGCTGCCTGCCCCCGGTGTGGATGTCCTTCTTCCTGTGGGTCCAGTCCCCGGTCCTCATGGTGCAGATCGGCGGTATCGGCGGCGGCGTCTTCCTCCTCGCCGTGGTGATCGCGGTCTGGCGCCTGCGCTACACCGGCGTCCCGCCGCGTTTCCGCGCCAACCCCTGGATGACCGCCGCCCTCGTTCTCAGCAGCGCGGCGATTTTCTTCCTCGGGGTGTACGGGGTGCTCGAGACGCTGGGCCTCATGCCGGGCGACTGAACCGGCCACGCCCGCACACGGCAACCGGACGGCTCTTTGGCGCCGTCCGGTTGCCGCGTGGGAATGCCCGCCGCTCCGGTCGGCCGGAGCGGCAGTGCTCAGCCGCGCACGGCGGCGTCGTAGACGGCCCGCGCGGACTTGTCGAGCGTCGGCCCGTACATCGGGGAGCGGCCGTCGCCCTCGCCGTGGCTGTTGACCGAGACCACGGTGCCCTTGCCGGTGGCGGAGTCGAAGCCGGCGAGCCAGGGACCGCCGCTGGCGCCGCCGCCGAGGTCGCACGGGACGCGCTGTTCGCCCTCGGGGGCGCGCTGAGAGGTACCGGTGCAGTACAGCAGTTCCTCGCCCCGCTGGGGAGTGGTCCCGGGATAGCCGAAGGCGGTGACCCGCTCGCCGGCCGGACGGCCGAAGGCGACCTTCTGCGCCCCCACCGCGTCGGTGAGCCGCTTCCCCCCTGCCGGGGTGGAGACGACCATCGCCGCTACGTCGTTGACGGTTTCCTCGGCCCAGGAACGCGGTGTCATGGTCGACTTGACGGCATAACGGCCGTACGGCGCCTTGCCCTTGGCGTAGCCGGGGACGAAGACGATGTCGCTGTAGGTGTTGACCGGCGAGGAACCGAGGCGCGCGCAGTGGGCGGCAGTCATGATCACTGAGCGGTTGGCGCTGGTGACGGCGCTGGCCGTGCACCAGGTGTCCTGCCCCCGGGAGTTGACGAAGAAGAGCCGGCCGATGCTGGGGACGGCCTTGCCGGTCCAGGGCTTGCTGAGCGGTCCGGTCGCCCCCAGGTCGACGGTGCGGCCCACCTGCTTCATGCGCGCGGGCGTCCAGTACGAGAGGGTGGCGGCCTGCTCCGCCGCCGTGTAGGTGACCGTACCGACCTGCCCGGCTCCGGCCGCTGCCGCCGCGGGTACCGCCGGCGCCGCCAGCGGACCGGCCAGGGCCAGCAGGGCGGTGGCGAGACCGGAGACGGCGCGGCGCGCACCTGGGGACGGGCTGTGCGACATGGAGGTCCTCTCGGATGATCGGGATCGGGCGACCATCCGGAAGGATGCGGTTTCGGCGATCGGGGTGCATCCGCCGTCTGATCTTTGTCTCGGGACGGCTAGGGTCAGGAGCCCGATCCCCCCGTCAGAGCTGGGATTTCCTTGTCGACCGAACAACACCTTCCCGTCATCCGGCCTGCGACCGGGGCAGATCTCGATGATCTCCAGGTGCTCGCGCGTCGCACGATTGACGCCCGCTACCGCGCGTTCCTCGGTGACGAGGCAGTGGACCGGTTCATCGGTAGCGGGGCTTCGGATGCTCACGTCAAGAACCATCTGGAGGCGGGTGGTGTGCGATGCCTCAGCCTGGAGGGCCGGATCATCGGCTTCTCCATCCTCGATGGCTCCACGATCGACCTGATGATGATCGACCCGGACCATCACCGTCGAGGGCTTGGCCGTCTCCTCCTTGGCCACGCGGAGGAAACGCTCCTCACCCGGTATACGACCATCCGGCTGGAGAGCTTCGCGGACAACACCTCGGCCAACTCGTTCTATGAGGCGTGCGGTTGGCGGCACGGGGACCGGCTTGAGGGCGAGGGGCCGACCAAGGTCGAGTACGTCAAGACCGCAAGGAGCGACTGACGAATCACCCGAGCTCGTCCTCCACCACCGTCGAGGGCATGGAGATCCGCCAGGTGACGCACCCGGCCGCGGCGAGCCCGGCGATGGCCAGGAGGCTACTGACCAAGAACGGGTCGGTGCCGTTCAAGGCAGGGGCGAACCCGATGCCGACGTAGATCGTGACACCGGTGGAACCGCCCAGTCGGTCGGCGGCTCGCTGGACGCCGCAGGCGATGTCGGCGTCGTCCTCGGTCACGGCGGTCACCGCGACGTACTGCGGCCCGATCATGCCGAACCCCATCTCGGCGGCGATGAGCATCATGGCCGGAACCATCGCCAGACCGGTGGCGCCGAGGCACGAGACCAGCGCGATGGCGGCCATCGCCAGCACGGTGAAGCCGATCCCGGACAGGACACAGGCCCGGGCACCCCACCGCCGGATCAGCGGGGGAACCAGCACCGATGCCCCGATCAGGGACGCCGCCAGAGGCAGCATCGTCAGACCGGCCTGGAGCGGTCCGGCGCCCAACCGGTCCTGCGTGGCCGCACGAGCGGCTTCCGAGAACGGCGCTCGACCCTGACGAACAGGAATCCGGCTGCTACGGCGCTGACCAGGGCCACGGGCGGCAGCCATGGCAACGCACTGTCCGCTTCTCCCGCCTCGACGACGCCCAGGGTGAACAGCAGCGGAGCCGCGATCAGCAGGAGCGAACCGGGAAGGTCCAAAGGCACGGGCTCGGCGGGCCGTTCGTCCGGCACGAGCACGGCCGCCGCAGCGAGTACGACCAGGATGAACGGTACGGACACCAGGAAGATCCACCGCCAGCCGAGCAGCTCGGTGATGATCCCGTAGACCACGAATCCGAGGACGAGGCCACAACTCACGACGGCCGCCCACACGCTGAGCGCCCGTGACCTGCGCGACCCCTCGGGGAACATGAGCACGATCACCGCCATCGCCGCCGGAAGCGCGACCGCTTCACCGGCACCCTGCAGCAGCCGCGCTGTCACCAGTACGGCGAAGGAGGGCGCAAGCCCGGCCGGCAAGGACGCGGCACCGAAAAGCGTGGTGCCGAGCAGGAGGATGCGACGCCTCAACAGAGGTGTGATGAACGCCCCGTCGCTAGCGGTGCGTCCTCGTCACCGCGGCACAAGCCGCGCACGAAGCGCCAGACATATCGCCGATGCTACTGGAGCGTATGGGGCCGCGCCGGTCGGGCGGGTCGGGCCGCAGGTCGCCGGACGACTTCCGCTGCCCGGCGAAGACGTCACCCGCGGTCCGTTCGCTGTGGCGGGTGGGGCGGCCAGGGCCCGAGAGCGGGCAGCCCCTCCGCCGCCACCGGTGCAATCGCGGGCGTACGTCCGGCGAGCCAGGCCGCCAGGTCGCGCACGCGTCCGGTGACCACCGTGCCCGGTTGTCCGTCGCCGACGGACCATTGGTGACACACGTCCTCGGCACGCAGGCGGGTGCCCGCCGGAAGGCGGCCGAGGAGGAAGGCGATGGCATGTGCGGCCAGGTCCTCGGGCCAGTCGTCCGGCCGCACACCGCATTCCAGGTCGACCATGTGGATCCACGCCTCGCGCCAGCGCGCGAAGACCGTGGCGGCAAGGTCCGCGTTGCGGAAGGTGACGGGCCGGGCCCAGTCCATGTCGCCGGCGCGCGCCCAGACCGCCTCCAGCCCGGCCGTGTGCGCGGCGAGTTCGGCACGGTGCTCGGCGGCACTGCGGCCCGCCGTGGCCTCGATGATCGCGTTGCGCTCGTCCACCCCGCCGTCGTATCCCGCCACGAGCTCACCGCGCAGGGCGTGCTCCGCGAGACGGGCGAACATTCTCGCGTTGTCGGTGAGATGGGCCAGAACGTGGCCGCGTGACCAGCCCGGAAGGGCGGATGCCTCGGCCACCTGCTGGTCGTCCAGCCCGGCCACGAGCCTTTCCAGCATCCTGTGGGCTTCGATCACCGCTGCGACCGGAGGTTGCATGCCCCCGCCCTAGAGGGCCGGAGTCTGGTCACGGACGGCCGGGACCTGGGCGGCGAGTTCCCTGAGGGGCTCGCCGCCCAGCCGGCACACCCTCCACTCGTCGAGGAAGTCCACACCGAGCGACTTGTAGAAGTCGATCGTCGGCTCGTTCCAGGCCAGAACCCACCACTCGAAGCGCTCGTAGCCCCTCCGCTCGCAGATCGCGGCCAGAGAGGCGAGCAGAGCCTTGCCGTGTCCCCCACCTCGGGCCTGCGGCCGCACGAAGAGGTCCTCCAGGTGCATGCCGCGCGTGCCGGTCCAGGACGAGAAATGGGGGAACCACAGGGCGAAGCCCACTGCCTCGCCCGTCTCGTCGTCCTCGGCGATCAGCGCGAAGGCAGCGGGATGCTCTCCGAACATCGCCTCACGGAGCTGCTCCTCGGTCGCCCGGGCCTGATCAACAGCCCTTTCGTACTCGGCGAGTTCGCGGATCATCGCGCGGATCTCCGCGACGTCGTTCACAGTGGCGGCACGGATCATGCCGGAGATCATCGGTCATGGAACCGTGCCGTGTCCATCCAATTCCGCGTATGTGAACTGTCAGGTGAGGAACTTGGGGGTTGTCGTAGAGGAAGCAGACCAGGAGGTGCGGATGTGGTCGCCGAGGGACACGTGGAGGTTGTCCAGGGGGTCTTCACCTCGACGTAGGTATCGGCGTTGACGAGGAAGTCGAGCCGTGACTGCCCGAGGAACGTCTCACGTCGGACGGATTTCGCGGTGACGATGTGTGGCAGGAGCCCGAGGCGTCGACGAGCGGCTGAGTCACGGGACGGCCCTGAACGTGGCGTCGCCGCGTCCCGTCGCGGTGGTAATCGGGTCGAGTTTCAGCTGGAACCCGAAGTGGCGGATATACCGGTCGGGGTGGTTGTACGACTGGAACGACGACCACGTCGGGTCGGCCAGACCGGCGACCCTGCGGAATGTGGCGTCGGCGGCGAACGCGGCGGTGCCGTCGTTGTGGACCAGCTGGAAGTCAGTTCCGTCCTGGCGCAGGTAGTACCCGGGGAAGTTCGCCGACTCGAAGGAGACCGTGCCGTTGCCCGCGAGGCCCGGCCTCAGCCGGAACCGGGCGTCCTGGGCGGGGTCGACGTTCGGGTCGACGCGCACATCGAAGTTCGCGTGCCGGATGTACCGGTCCTGGTAGTTGTACGACTGGAGCCGATCGACCGGGGTGTCGGCCCAGCGGGTCAGGACGCGGCTCTCCTCGGCGGCCGTCAGGCCGAGGATCGCCCCATGGCGCTTCTTGGTCCCGCCCATGGCGTAGCTGCCCGGGGCCGGCAGGTGGTACGTGCCGGAGGCGGACGGGTTGCTCGTCAGGACGGGCATGTAGCCGCGGCCGGCGGCGTACTGGTCGAGGTAGAGGGCCCACTCGTCGCGGTCACGGAACTTCATCCACATCGGGCCCTCTACCTGAGATCCGGTGAGTCCGATGCCGGAGAGGTTGCCGATGGTGGTCCAGGTCCCGAGGATCGAGTCGCTGCCTTCGAGGGTGATCTGGCCGTCGCCGGAGGCCCGTACATAGCGGTGGGTACCGGTGCCCGCCGGCGCCTCGATGATCTGGGTGTCGATGATGCCCTGCGTGCCGGGGCGGTCGATGTACAGCTGCGGGGTGCTGATGGTGCGGAAATTGGTGGTGCGGGCGTAGTAGATGCGGTGCTTCAGTACGCCGTTGAGCGTCGCGTTCGTCGCCCAGTACAGGACGTAGTCCTTGGTCTCCGGGTCCCAGATCGCTTCCGGCGCCCAGGCGTTGCGCCCGTCGGGGATCGCGCCGGCGACGTTCAGCAGCCAGGGCTGCGACCAGGTGACCAGGTCCGTCGACTCCCACACCACGAGGTTGCGGCTGCCGTTGGACGTGGAGTCCTCCCACGACTGCCCGCAGCCGATGCACAGGTCGGTCGCGATGATCCAGTACTTGCCGCCGTCCGGTGAGCGGATCAGCGAGGGGTCGCGCACCCCGCGCGTGCCGACCGTGGAGCGCAGGGTCGTCCCGCCGCCGTTGAGGTCGCTCCAGTGCAGGCCGTCGGCACTGTGCGAGAAGTAGATCTGCTGACCGGCGGCTCCCTCTCCGATGAAGTGCGTCATCAGATAGCCCGGCCCGGCCGCGCTCGCCTTGTCGGGTCTGATCAGGACCTGTCCCGTGAGAACCAGGCAGCCGGCGACCAACAGTGCCGCCAGCCTGCTGAGAACCGTGGACATGGGCATCTCCTGCTCCGAGGGAACGTTCGATATATCAGACGCCGTTCGTAGAGCCGGGCAGACGCTAAGGGTGAGCAACCGGAGGCGTCAATACATGCGGCGGATCCGAAAGGGACCCCACGCCTATAAAGACAGGACTTTTCTTGATAAGAACTGACTGAAGCTTGAAGCAGGGCCAGCCGGGAATCCCCCTCCGTCACGGATCATCCAGAAGACACTGTGGAGGCAGCCGGTGGGAGACGTCGGGATCGACCGCAGGGCCTTCCTGAGCGGAGTCGGTGGAATCGCAGCCGGTGCTGCTGCCGTATCGCTCACCGCGTGTGACAGCCGCACCGACCGGAGCTCCACCAAGAGCAGCAAATTGCTCGTGGTCCGTGACTTCGGCGGCTCTTACGGCGAGGCGAACCGCAAAGCCGTCTACGACCCGTTCACCAAAGAAACCGGCGTCCGGATCAAGGTCGTGAACTTCTCGAACACCCAGATCCTCGCCCAGATCAAGGAAGGCCGTCCGCGATTCGACGTCATGGACATCGACATGTCCAACCTGGTGCGCTTCGAGCATGAGGGCGCCTCCGAGGAGCTGGACTACGGCCGATTGAAGAACACCAGGAACGCGGGAATCGCCGAGTCTCTCCTCACCCCCAACGGCGTGGGAAAGAGCTATTGGGCCAGCGTCCTCGCCTTTGGCGCGGACGCCTTCGGCGGGAGGAAGCCCGAGTCGTGGGCGGACTTCTGGAACCTCGGCGCCTTCCCGGGCCGTCGGGCGCTTCAGGGCGTGGTGGACTGGCCGGAGCTGGAGTTCGCCCTGCTCGCCGACGGAGTATCGCTCGACAGGCTTTACCCGCTCGATGTGAACCGTGCTTTCAAGGTCCTCGACGAGATCAAGGGCTCGGTGCGGACGTTCTGGGAGTACGGCTCCGAACCGGGTGAGTTGCTGGATCGCCATCGCGTGGTGGCCTCCAGCACTTGGGCAGGCCGTGTCCAGAGCCTGATCAAGGGCGGGTCTCCGCTCGCGTACGAGTGGAACGGCGCCCGTCGGCAGAGCAACGGCTACGGCATTCCCAAGGGTGCGGCCAACACCGACGCCGCCTATCGGCTCATCGATTTCGCGCTGCGGCCCGAGGTGCAGGCCCATATGGCCCGGATCTACCCCGAGGGGCCCGTGGTGCCGGCTGCCTACGGATTCCTCACCGAATCCACCGCCGTGCACCTGGCGAGCACGCCTGGGCACCTGTTGTCGGGCTTCGACCTGGACATCGTGTGGTGGCTGGAGAACGGAGACTCCGTCACCAGGCGCTGGCAGGCGTGGGCGCGCGGCTGACCGACTGAACCCAGCCATATGGCTGTATATGAATACGCATGGTAAAGAGTCGGTATGGCCAGGCACCTTGGTCGACTCTCGGCCTTCCGGCCCCACGCGCACGGCGGAGGGCGCCCTCGGCGGGCCTCGCGAAGGGGCGGGGAACCCGAATCGCAGCCGGAGGCCGACGTCCGGCCTCCTGGGAGACGCCGGCAGGCCCTGCCAAGGGTGCGCAGCCTCGCCGGCCAAGTGTTTCTGCTCCAGCTCGTGATCATGGTGCTGTTCGCCGCCGCCGCGGGAGGGGCTCTCGTGGTGCAGGCCCGGAACTCGAAGATGCAGGAGGCCAGGCAGCTGTCGATGGGCGTCGCTCAGTCCTTCGCGCGTGCCCCGGGGACGCTGGCTGCCATGAAGTCCGGCGAGCCCACCAAGCTGCTGCAGCCGCGCGCCGAGGACACCCGCAGGAACACCGGGGTCGACTACGTGGTCGCGTTCGACCCCCAGGGTTTTCGCTGGACCCACCCCGACCCGAAGCTGATCGGCAAGCACATCTTCGCCCTGCGCGAGGGCGGCGCCGCCGACCGGCCCTTCACCAAGACGTTCGAGGGCAGCCTGGGCCTGGCCGTGGACACCACCGTCCCCGTCTACGACACCAACAGGATCACCATCGTCGGCTTCGTATCGGTCGGGGTCACCGTCGCCAGCGTGGACGACGTGGTGCAGGACCAGCTGCCACAGCTGCTGGGGTTCGCCGGCGCGGCACTCGCGGTGGCCGCGATCGGCACGGCGCTCGTCTCCTGGCGGCTGCGGCGGCAGACCCGCGCCCTGGATCCGTCCGGGATGACCCGGATGTACGAGCACCATGACGCGGTGCTGCACGCGGTGCGGGAAGGCGTAGTGATCATCGGCGGTGACGCCCGGCTGCTGCTCGCCAACGACGAGGCACGACGGCTTCTGGACCTGCCCGCGGACGCCGAGGAACGCGGTGTCACCGAACTCGGCCTGGCGGCGGACACCGCCGAGCTGCTGGGCTCGGGCCGGACGGTGACGGACGTGGTGCACCTGGCGGGCGACCGGCTGCTGGCGGTCAACATTCGGCCGGTCGACCCCGGCAGCCGCCCCGCCGGCAGCGTCGTCACATTGCGCGACACGACAGAACTGCGGGCGCTGGCGGGCCGGGCGGAGGTGGCCCGGGGGCGGCTGGGGCTGCTGTACGAGGCGGGGATACGGATCGGCACCACGCTGGACGTGGTGCGCACCGCGCAGGAACTGGCCGAGGTGGCGGTCCCCCGGTTCGCCGACGCCGCGACGGTCGATCTGCTGGATCCGATCCTGCGGGGTGCGGTGTCGGGCGGCCCCGGCCCCGAGATGCGCCGGGTGGCGGTACACGGCGTCGACGGTGCCCGGGCTCTCTACCCGGTGGGGGAGCTGATCCGCTTCGTCCCCGCCTCGCCCGTGGCCGTCAGCGCCGAGCGCGGCCGTGGGGTCCTGGACGCCGACCTGACCGCGTCCAGTAAGTGGATGACCGCCCAGGACCCCGAACGCGCCCGGCGACTGCTGGCCCTCGGCTTCCACTCCCTGATCACTGTGCCGCTCCAGGCCCGCGGTCTGGTGCTGGGCATGGCGAGCTTCTGGCGCTCGGACGCGGTTCCCTTCGGCGGGGAGGATCTGGCCTTCGCCGAGGAACTGGCCGCCCGGGCCGCGGTCGCCGTCGACAACGCCCGTCGCTACACCCGCGAGCACACTCTGGCCGAGACACTCCAGCGGAGCCTGCTGCCCAGCTCTCTGCCCGACCACTCGGCCGTGGAGGTCGCCCACCGCTATCTGCCCGCCCTGGAAGGCGTGGGGGGCGACTGGTTCGACGTGATTCCCCTGCCCGGCGCCCGGGTCGCCCTGGTGGTCGGCGACGTGGTGGGGCACGGGCTGCATGCCGCGGCCACGATGGGTCAGCTGCGCACCGCGGTGCACAACTTCTCCGCCCTGGACCTGCCCCCGGACGAGCTCCTCGGGCATCTGGACGAGCTGGTCGCCCGGATCGACAGCGACGAGAACGTCGAGCGGGACAACGAGAGCGTCTCGGGAGCCACGTGTCTCTACGCGATCTACGACCCGGCGTCCGGGAGGTGCGCACTGGCACGGTCCGGGCATCCCGAGCCGGCCCTGGTGCACCCCGACGGCACCGTGGAGTACCTTCGGGTGCCCGGTTCACCGCCGCTGGGTCTGGGCGGCGGTCTGCCCTTCGAGACCGCCGAACTCACCCTCCCCGAGGGCTCCCGGCTGGTCCTCTACACGGACGGCCTGATCGAGGACCGGGAGCACGGTCCCGACACCGGCCTCGAGGGACTGCGTCACGCCCTGGCCCACCCGGACCGGACACCGGAGGAGACCTGCCAGGACGTCCTCGACGCGATGCTGCCCGCCCGGTCGAGCGACGACATCGCCCTGCTCGTGGCCCGCACCCGTCTGCTGGACCCCACTCACGTGGGCGAATGGGACGTGCCCGGCGATCCGGCGGTCGTCGCCGGCATCCGGTCGGACGTCGCTCGCCGGCTGGAGTCCTGGGCGCTGGAGGAGATGGCCTTCACAACCGAGCTGATCATCAGCGAGTTGGTCACCAACGCCATCCGCTACGGCACGGAACCGATTCGGCTGCGGTTGGTGCACGACCGCGACAGCCTGATCTGCGAGGTCGCCGACGGCAGCAGCACCTCGCCGCACCTGCGCCGGGCCGCGGCAACGGACGAAGGCGGGCGAGGGCTGTTTCTCGTCGCCCAGTTCGCACAGCGCTGGGGCACCCGCTACACGGCCCGGGGCAAGGTGATCTGGACCGAACAGTCCACCCAGAGCGGGCCGGCCGATCCCGAGGACGTGTCGGCCGAAGCCCTGCTGGACCAATGGGAGGACGCGGCCTGGTGAGCCGACGGCGCCGGGGCCGCATGCCTCACGGAGTGCGGAACCCGCGGAACGTCACGTGCTTCCGGGTCTCGAACCCGAGCCGCTCGTAGAGCGCGATCGCGCCGGTGTTCGCCTCGGCGACGTGCAGGAAGGGACGTTCACCCCGGCCCACGATGCGCGAGACGAGCGCGCGCACCAGACGGGCGGCGTGGCCTCGTCCGCGTGCCTCGGGAGCGGTGCAGACAGCGCTGATCTCGGTCCACCCGGGAGGCCGGAGCCGCTCCCCCACCATCGCCACCAGCGTGTCGCCGTCGCGGATGCCGAGATAGGTGCCGAGTTCATGGGTGCGTGGCCAGAACGGCCCCGGCTTGGTCCGCTCGACGAGGTCGAGCATCCCGGGCACGCTCTCAGCGCCCAACCGGACCACCGCGGGGTCGAGCTCGAGGGGAGAGGAACCCGGGCGGCTGTCGCCGGTCCAGATCATCTGGCGGCCCTCGAGGACGAAGACCGGCTCCCAGTCCGGCGGCGGTGTCGCCGGGCAGCTGAACATGTCAGCGAACTCGCCCCGCCCCAGCAGCCCGGCGAGCTCGCCCCACTCCTCCGAGTCCGCCTCAGCGGACACCGCGGAAAAGGTCGCGACCCCCGGCAGATAGGTGACCGCCCGGCCGAGCCGGCGAGCGAGATGCCCGTGGGGACCGCGGAGCGATTCCCCCACCGGGTCGTCCAGTGCGACGACGTCGCGGAGACCTGTCATCGTGCTGCGCTGCTCCTGCTCATGGTCGAGGTCGGCCGCCCGTGACCGACACGGTGCAATCGAACACCGACGGACCATCGTAGTCAGCCCCGGATTTCAAGAAGACAGGGCATGCGCCGGCTGCGATGTCAGCGCAGCGCCGCGGTCAGTCGGTACCGCCCGGACGGCAGACGGTACGCGCACACCCCCTCGGCGAATCCGAGGTAACGCACTCCGGGCACCTGCGCCAGCGGGGTGCGTCCCTCACGGACGGCATCGGCGGAGCTGGCGGGAAGGCGCAGGGTCGCCTCGCTGTTGGCGGGCACCGCGGCCTCGTATTCCAGGGCCCGTCCCGCCTCGACGACCTCCCACGCGCTTCGGATCTCGCCGTAGGGCGACTCGTACGAGCCCGCCACCCGGGTGATCCTGCCCGTGGGGTCGAGGTGGGGCCGCAGCAGGAAGTGCTTGAAGCCGGGGCTGTCCGGGTCGCGGGCGATGCCGGCCATGTGCGTGTACATCCACTCCATGATCGCGCCGTAGGCGTAGTGGTTGAAGGAGTTCATGCTGACCGGGCCGAAGCCCGCGTCCTCGGAGTAGGAGTTCCAGCGCTCCCAGACGGTGGTGGCGCCGTTCTTCACCGAGTACAGCCAGGACGGCAGGGCGTCCTGGTGCAGCAGTTCGTACGCCAGGTCGGCGCGGCCCTCGTCGGCGAGGACGGGGGCCAGGACGTTGACGCCCAGGAAACCGACGGACAGCGTGTTCTCGGCGTACTTGACCCGGCTGCTGTCCGGGTGTGCCGCCTTGTAGGCCGCGTCGTTGCCGATGTTGTCGGCCAAGTGCCCGACGAGCGCGCGGCGTTGTGCCTGCGTCTCGTAGAACCCGAGCTTGAGGACCCAGAGCAGCGCGGTCTGACTGTTGTCCTCCGTCTTCTGGTTGGGGTCGGCGCCGGGTTCGATCGGGGAGGCGTCGCCGAGGCTGGACTTCACCGTGACCCGGCCGTCCCCGGTGCTCAGGTACTTGGCGATGAACGCCTGCCGGATGCGCCCGAAGAGACGCTGGTACGCCTCGGCCTCCGCCGTCCGTCCGATCGCCCGGGCCATCTGCGCCATCAACCGCGCGGAGTAGCCGTAGTAGACATCGCTCATGAGCTGCGCGCTGGTCTTCTGCGGTGCCAGCCAGTCGCCGGTGAGGGACCCCTGGCCGGCGTAGGTGTCACCGGTCTGCTCACGGATCCAGTCCAGATAGCGGGTCATCGCCGGCCAGCTGCTCTCGACGATGGTCGCGTCACCCGTCATCTGCCACACGGTCCACGGGAGGACGACGCCGCAGTCGGCCCAACCGCTGCCGCCATCGGGGAAGTTGTACCGCCCGCCGGGAGCCACTCCGGTGAACTGTGCCTTGTCCGTGCCGTAGATGGTCTGGGAGTCGACGACGGTGTCCTGGAAGTGGCCGAGGAAGACACCGGCGTCCGCGTTGTAGAGGGCGGTCGTGGCGAAGACCTGGGTGTCGCCGGTCCAGCCGAGGCGTTCGTCGCGCTGGGGGCAGTCGGTGGGCACCCAGAGGTAGTTGCCGCGCTGGCCCCAACGGATGTTGCTCATCAGCCGGTTGATGTCGGGGTCGTTCGTGGTGAGGGTGCCGGTCTCGCGGATCGCGGACGTCGCCGTCTTGCCGGTCAGACCGGTGATCGTGACGGTGTCCGTCGCGGTGACGGACACATAGCGGAAGCCGTAGAAGGTCAGTGAGTCCTGATGGGTCTCGCCCTTCCGGTCACCCTTGAGGATGTAGGTGCTGGTGGCCTTGGCGCTGCGGAGGTTGGCCCGGTAGACGGAGCCCTCGGGGCCGTCCGCGCCGGCACTGTCGTCGTTGAGCATCTCGCCGAACCTGAACTCGACCCGCGCGCCGGCCGGGCCGCGCAGGCGGTAGCGAGCGACGCCGACCATGTTCTGGCCGAGGTCGAAGACGGCGGTCTCGCCGCCGCCGATCGTCACGGAGGCGGAGGCCGCCTGCTCAGGGTCGGTCACGGTGCGGGCGGGGTCCACCACGATGCGCCCCTTGCCGTTGGGGCTGCCGTCCTGGCCGGTCACTCCGGTGGCTACGGTGATCGACCGCGGCCGGCGGTCCCACTTCGGCATCAGGCGCGCCGTCTCGGCCGGGTAGGCGAGGAGTTGGACGCCCGGGTACTTGTCCTCGAAGGCGACGCGTGCCACGTCGGCCCAGGCGCTGTCGTCGAATCCCGGCGCCGTCCAGCCGGTCAGCTCCTTCCGGGCGTCGTAGGTCTGGCCGTCGTAGATGTCGTCGGCCCGGTGGGGGCCGGTGTCCGTGGCCTTCCAGGTGCCGTCCGGCTCGGTGACGACCGACTGCGAGGTGCCGTCGGCGTACCGGATCAGCAGCTTGGCCTTGACCGCGAGGGCGTTGCCGTCCTTCGACCAGTACGTGCTGCCCTCGGAGACCCGGCCGTTGTACCAGCCATTGCCCAGGACGAAGGCGAGGGTGACCGCCTGCTCCCGCGTCACGAGGTCCGTGACGTCGTACGTCAGGTAATTGATACGCGCGTCGTAGTTGGTCCAGCCCGGGGGCAGCAGTTCGATCGTGGTGCCGCCGTCCTGCGGGACGGTCACATGGCGTCCGTTGACGTAGGCGTCGTAGACCCCGAGAGCCGAGACGTACAGCCGTGCCTCGCGGACCCGCCGCCGGCCGTCGGTCCTGAGGGACGTCTTGAGGGACGTCTTGAGGGGTGTCTCCCTCCGCAGCATGGGAGCACCGGCCGAGCGGGGCGCCTTCCCCTTCATCCCGATCCACTGCGCGCCGTCCCACCCGGCCACACCGTCGGTGCTCATCAGGCCGGTCTCGAAGGTGGACGGGAACGCGACGCCCACCGGGCGGCCTTCGGCGTCCCAGACGGTGACGGTCCAGTGGTAGCGGGTGGAGGCGCCGAGCGGCTTGCCCGCGTAGCGGACGGCGACGGAATCGGAGGAGCGGACGCGTCCGCTGTTCCAGAGGTCCGCGCGGGCGGCGGACAGTTTGTCGGGCGAGCTGGCCACGAGGATCTGGTACGACCCCTGGCTCCGGCCACGGGTTGCCGACCGTATGTGCCACCCGAAGCGCGGCCTGCTCGCGTCCATGCCCAGGGGATCGGTGCGGTGTTCGACGGTCAGCGCCCCCACCGCGTGGCTCTTCGGAAGCGGGGACGGCTCCGCGGCGGCGGCACTCGTTCCGCCTCCCGGGACACCGGCCCCGGCCCCTACCGACATGGCTCCGGCCGTCGCGGCGAGCACGGTCCGACGACGCACTGCATCATGACTCACGCCTGCTTCCTCCGGTACTGAATCGATTCAAAAACTAAGATCACGTCACCACCCGGCCAGCGGTGGATAACGTTTTACGAAGAGATGTGGGCCCGACCCTAGAGAGCGCCCCGCGGGGCGTCAAGATGCCGGGCATACACTCGGCGGCAGCGTTTCCCAGAGAGGCAAGGGACCGGATGGAGCCGCCAGCACCGCGTCGCAGGGTCACCATCGTCGACGTGGCACGTCACGCCCAGGTCTCCACGACCGCCGTGTCGAAGGTGCTGCGCAATGCCTATGGCGCCAGCCCCGAGATGCGTGCCAAGGTGCGGCGCGCGATCGACGAGCTGGGCTACCGGCCGCACGCGGGCGCCAGGGCGTTGCGCGGTCAGACGTACACCATCGGCGTGATGCTGCCCGACATCCGCAATCCGTTCTTCCCCGAGATCCTCGACGGCATCACGGGTTCACTGGAGGACACCGAGTACCAGGTGTTCCTCGGACCTGGCTGCAACGGCGAGAAGGCGGAGGCCCGCGTCACCGAGGCGATGATCGACCGCGGCATGGACGGCATCGTCCTGGTCGCCCCCGTGTCCTCGCGAGCCCGCCTCGAACACGTCGCCTCCGCCGTGCCGACCGTCGTCATCGGCCGCCACGGGACGTCCCCGCTCTTCGACACCGTGGCCGACGACGACATCGAGGGCGCGTCCCTGGTCGTCGGCCACCTCGCCGGTCTCGGGCACCGCAGGATCGCCCACATCGAGCACCACGAAACCGATCCCGCGCGCCTCGCGGAGATGCCCAACGCCCGGCGCGCCGACGGATACCGGCAGGCCATGCGGGCGCACGGCCTGGAGGAGTGGACCGATGTCGTGTCCACCAGCTACACGCAGGAAGGCGGGTACAAGGGCGCGCGGCAGCTGCTGGCCCGCCCGCACCGGCCCACCGCCGTCTTCGCCGGAGCGGACATCGTCGCCATGGGTGTGCTGGAAGCGGTCGCCGAGGCCGGACTGACCGTCCCCGGCGACATCTCCGTGGCCGGCTACGACAACACCACCTTCGCCGCGTTCGGCCCCATCTCCCTGACCAGCGTCGACCAGGCAGGCCACGAAATGGGCAGGAACGCCGTACGCCTTCTGCTGGACCGGATCGCCGACCGTCACAAGCCGTCGACCCGGGTCATGCTCTCCCCCACGCTCATGCCACGCCGGACCACGGCCCCGCCGTCGGCGTAGGCCGGCCGGCGCACGCCCGGCGGGGTGTACGAGGTCCGCTACCCGACGTGCATCTCGGCGAGCTGCAAACGGTACTTGGCCGTCTCGTCGGAGGCGGGCGTCCCCAGCCCGGTGACGTGCAGGCGCAGGTGGCGGCCGGTGGCGGAGGTGAGGGTGTAGGTCTGGGCGGCTCCTCCGGGGTTGCCCTGGCCGGTAACGGTGCGGACGGTCGTGTAGGCGGATCCGCCGTCGGCGCGGGTCTGCAAGGTGAAGTCGACGGGAAAACCCGCCGTGCCGCCGCCGGCTCCCTGGGTGTCGGTGCGCGGGTGAAGGGTGACGGTGCCGATCGCCCGGTCGGCGCCCAGGTCGACCTCGATCCACACGGGCGTGTCACTGACGCCGGCGGAGGCGAAGTCGATGCTGGTGAAGCCCTTGGCACCGCTCACGCTGGTGGTGGCGCCGTCCATGACCCTGGTCTTGCCCCAGTCGCCGTTCTCCAGGGTGTAGTTGCTGGTGACCGTGGTGCCGGCGGTGGGGACCGTGAGTTCGGCGAGCTGAAGACGGTGCTTGGCGGACTCGTCGGCGGCGTGCGCGCCGAGCCTGGTGGCCCGCAGACGGACGTAGCGGGCGCTGATCGTCTTGAAGCCGTACGTCTGGACGAGCCCGCGGGGGTTCGCCTGACCGGTGACCGTGCGGACGGTGGTGTACGCGCTGGAGCCGTCGCCCCGGGTCTGGAAGGTGAAGTCGACGGGGAAGCCCGCGGTACCGCCGCCCACCGCGGAGGTGTCGGTGCGGGGGAAGAGCCGTACGGCGTCGAGGTCGGTGTCCGCGCCGAGGTCGATCTCCACCCACACGGCGTTCGCGCCGACGTCGGCGGAGGCGAACTCGTTGCTGGTGTAACCCTTGGCCCCGTTCACGCTCGTGAGCTTGCCGTCGGTGAGCCGGTTTCTGCCCCAGTCGCCGTTCTCCAGACTGTTGTTGCTGGTGACGGACCTGGCGAGAGCGAGGTTGTCGAGGCGGCCGGTGCCCGTCGCCGTGAGGGTCCAGGTGCCGGGCCGGACGGTGAAGTACACGTACGAGGAGTCCTGGCCGTCATGGGCGAGTCCGCTGACGCCGCCCGTGGCGGAGCCGCCGCTGAAGACGGTGGTGCCGTTCGCCTTGATGACGGGCCGGGAGCCGCCGTACGTGGGGACGCCCAGCCGGGCGGTCGTTCCGTTCGGCGAGGTGAGCGTCAGGGTGGCCTGGGTGCCCTCGCGTCGGATACGGAAGCGGATGTCGCCCTTGACGGTGGGCGTGACCGTGTCGATCTTCGTGAGCGTGCCGGTCTGCGGGATCACCTCGTACGTCGTCCAGCCGGGCCGGGTCGGGCGCACACCGGCGGCGTACGCGGACAGCGCGTACAGCGGGCCCCCGTTCCAGGCGTGGTTGTCGGTGCCGGCCGCCTTGTCCCACAGCTCCCACAGGGTGTGGCAGGCGGGGTCGGCGACCTGGGCGGCGAAGCGGTTGCGCATCCGCTCCTCGGCGACGGTGGCCGCGCCCATCAGGTACAGCGCCTCCAGGACGTAGAACTCCATGTACGGGCTGGCGTTGAGGTGGGTGCGCAGCACCTCGGTGACGGCACGGTGGCGGGAGGCGGGCGCCAGACCCGCGACGACGGCCAGGGCGTTGGCGCGGTCGTCGGTGTCGCGGGCGTAGCCGGGCGAGCGGTACTCGTTGCGGGAGGCGTTCCACAGCACGCGGTCGAAGTTGGCCTTGATGCTGTCCCGTTGGGCCCGCCAGCCGGCCACATCACCGCGGTTGCCGCTGAGGTCGGCGAGCTTGGCGGCGGTGTCCAGGGCCAGGTAGTACCAGCAGTTGTCGAGGACGCGGGCGTCGATGTCGCCGCCCCAGTCCTCCCAGTCCCAGTCCCCCGCGCGGTGGGTGACCAGGCCGTCGCCGTCCAGGGTCCACAGGTTCAGGTACTTCTTCACCGCCGGGTAGGCGCCGGTGACGGCGTCGACATCGCCGGTGTAGAGGTGGTACGTCCAGAAGGACCAGACCGAGGCGAGCATCTGGACGGGCAGTTCGGCGGTCCAGATCACCGACGGCATCGGGGAGTAGAGCACCCCGCCGGGCTCCTGCCAGGAGGCCAGCTGGGAGATGGCCTTCGCGCCGAGCGCGTGGGATCTGGTGTCGAAGGTGTAGAAGCCCTCCTTCAGCTGGTTGACCACGTCGCCCCACCACTGGGCGCGCTCGCGGGTCGGGCAGTCCATGTAGTTGTCCCGCATGTTGACGTACATCGTGCGCGCGGCCTTGGACCACAGGGTGTCGAAGAAGGCGTCGCTGCTGGTGAACGACCCGTCGAAGTCGGTGTCGTAGCCGCTCTCCCGGTACTTCAGATCCAGGATCGTGACACCGGCCGGGACGGTGTACCGGACCGCGGTGCCGCTCATCCAGCCCAGCGACTCGAACTCCTGGACTCCGCCGGTGCAGACGTAGGTGGAGCGGACGTTGTAGCCGGTGCCGGGCTCGATCCCGGTCAGGTTGGCGCCGTCGTCGTAGTGGTCGGTCTGGATGCCGATGACCGCGCCGGCCGGAGCATCCACCTTGAGATACGGGGTGACCTGGATGTTGGACGGGAGGCCGGCCGAGATCGCGGTGGAGCCCTGGCCGGTGGCCGGGAGGGCTGCGGCGTTGGTGTAGGGCTTCAGGCCGGAGTGGCGGAACAGCGGGATCGGCCGGCGGACGAGGTCGTTCCAGGGCGCGGAGCCGGCGGCCCCGAAGTCGGTGGGCGCCGTCCAGCCGCTGTCGTCGAATCCCGGGGACCGCCAGCCCGCCAGGGCGGTCGCGTCCCGGGCGTCGTAGTGGATGTTCGACTCGGGCAGCCGGAAGTTCGCCTGCGGACCGCTGGTGTCGTGCGAGTAGCCGTGGTGGACGGTGTGCTTCCAGTCGGTGTCACTGACCAGGTGGGTGGTGGTCGTGCCGGTCCGGATCTCCGACCGGAAGAGCAGGCCGCCCTTGCCGCTGCTGTTGTGTGAGAAGCCCTGCTTGCCGAAGTGCCATACGAGCAGCGCGATCGTGTTGCCGCCGCTGTTGAGGTACGGGGCGAGGTCGATCTCGTCGTAGTAGGTGTCGGTGCGGTTGGGGCCGCGTTTGAGGCCGCCCTCGAAGACCACCAGGGTGCCGTTCACCCACAGCCAGTACTTGGAGTCCACCGCGATCCGCGTCACGGCCCTGTCAGGCACGGAAGCCAGCCGGAACGACCTGCGGAAGGCGACCCACTGGTTCGTCGAACTGGACGCCGCCCAGATCCACTTGGCGGACCAGGACTCCGCGGCGGACACCGCCGGTGCGAGGCCGGGGAGGATGAGGGAACCGATCGTGGGAGCGAGGGCCACGGCTATGGCCGAGCGCAGGGCTGTTCGACGGGAAACGTTATACATCGAGTGGACCTTCCCGGGAGCCTGTCGAGGAGGGAGGAGAGGCAAGACCTGTGGGGACGGATCGTTTGAATCGATTCATTTCTGGTCTTGCAGGCGCGATCTTCAGCCCCCTGGAAGGGCTTGTCAATGGGTTGGGCTCGGGCGAACGTGAAGGACTGGCGGCTGAAACGGCGCGGCATCTATCGCGGGCGTATCGAAATTCGCCTACGCCGCGGCAACGGTCCAACGCTTCCAATGGGGGCATGAATCGCGACGCAGCCCGGTCGATACCCCTCCGCCGCATGTGCAAGATCGTGCTCGGCAGCATGGCGATCCTCGGCTTGGCGAGCGCCGCGTTCGTCGTGCGGGGGCCGCTCTTGATGTCTGCTCCGGTGTGCATGGCGGGGCGGTGGCACGGCTGCTTCGACACGTTCAACGGTGTGGTGCTCATGACGTTGGTCGCGCTGCCGTTGGCCGCGCTGGTGGTGTGGGCTCTGGCGCTGCGTCGGCGTGCCGCCGGCGTCATATCGGCGGGGCGGATGTCGCTGGCCGAGGTGGGCATGGTCCACGGGACGGTGCCGTTCCTGTGGCTGACCATGATGCCGGGCGCCGAGCCCGGCATCGCCCCCGCCCGGGTGAGTCTGGTGCCGCTGCGGGACCTGGTCACGATGGGGCCGCTCGGGATCGTAGGCAACTTGCTGGTCTTCGCGTCGCTGGGGTTCTTCGCCCCCATGCGGTTCGCGGCACTGGCGTCGGTACCGCGGATCCTGGCGCTCGGGGCGGGCTGCTCGGTCCTGGTCGAAACCGCACAGTACGTCCTGCGCCTCGACCGGGTGTCGTCCGTGGACGACGTACTGGTCAACGCCGCCGGAGCCGTGCTGGCCGCAATGGCGTCACGCCGCTGGTGGCGCACTGCGGCGCACGCCCCGTCGGACGAGCCTCGCCCGGCGCCGGCACCGGCAGGCTGAGTCGCGCGTCCTCGGCACACATTTTTGGATATGTCCGCGATATGTTGTGCTGCTTAGGCTTCGGACATGCGCGTACTGATCGTGGAGGACGAGCCCTATCTGGCCGAAGCCGTCCGTGACGGTCTGCGGCTGGAGGCGATCGCCGCCGACATCGCGGCCGACGGCGAGTCCGCCCTGGAACTGCTCGGCGTCAACTCCTACGACCTCGCCGTCCTCGACCGGGACATCCCCGGCCCCTCCGGCGACGAGGTCGCCCGGCACATCGTCGCCTCCGGCAGCGGCATCCCGATCCTCATGCTCACCGCAGCCGACCGGATCGACGACAAGGCCTCCGGGTTCGAGCTCGGCGCCGACGACTACCTCACCAAACCGTTCGAGCTGCGGGAACTCGTCCTGCGGCTGAGAGCGCTCGACCGCAGGCGCGCGCACTCCAGGCCCCCGGTCCGCGAGATCGCGGGACTGCGGCTCGACCCCTTCCGGCGGGAGGTCTTCCGTGACGGACGCTACGTCGCGCTCACCCGCAAGCAATTCGCCGTGCTGGAAGTCCTCGTCGCCGCCGAGGGCGGGGTCATCAGCGCCGAAGAGCTGCTGGAACGGGCCTGGGACGAGAACGCCGACCCCCTGACCAACGCCGTGCGCATCACCGTCTCCGCACTGCGCAAACGGCTCGGCGAACCATGGATCATCGCCACGGTGCCCGGCGTCGGCTACCGGATCGACACCGGCATGGAAACCGGCATGGAAACCGGTATGGACACCTCCCACCCCGGCAGTACCCCGTGAACAGGCGCCCAGGGCTCAGCGCCCGAATGAAACTCACCATCAGCTATGCCGGATTCCTCCTCATCGCCGGCACTCTCCTGCTGGCCGTGGTGTGGGTGTTCGTGCTGCGCTGGCTACCGACCGACGACCCCGGATCCATCAGGAGAACGTTCGGCGGCGTGATCTTCATCGGGCCCAACCGCGCCGACCTCCTGCGCGGCTTCGCCCCCGCAGCGGCCATCGCACTGGCCTTCCTGCTCGTGTTCGGCCTTCTGGGCGGATGGATCCTCGCCGGCCGGATGCTCGCACCACTCACCCGGATCGCGGACGCTGCACGGGCGGCCGGGAACGGGTCGCTGTCCCACCGGATCCATATGAAGGGCCGGCAGGACGAATTCCGTGAGCTCTCCGACGTGTTCGACTCGATGCTCGACCAACTCGAGTCCCACATCGCCGAACAGCAGAGGTTCGCCGCGAACGCCTCCCATGAGCTGCGCACCCCGCTGGCGATCTCGCGGACGCTCCTCGACGTAGCCCGCAAGGATCCCACCCGGGATCAGGGCGAACTCATCGAACGCCTCTACGCGGTCAACACGCGAGCGATCGACCTCACCGAGGCGCTCCTGCTGCTCAGCCGCAGTGAGCGCCACAGCTTCACCCGCGAGCCCGTCGACCTGTCCCTCGTCGCCGAAGAAGCCGCTGAAACGCTGCTTCCACTCGCCGAGAAACGCCGGATCACGCTCGATGTCACCGGCGAGACCACACAGACCGTCGGCTCCCCGGCACTCATCCTGCGGATGGTGACCAACCTGGTCCAGAACGCCATCGTCCACAACCTCGCCGCCGGCGGCACCGTAACGATCCATACCGAGCCGCAGCACGACGCGAGCGTGCTGCGGGTCGAGAACACGGGCCTCCCGCTCTCATCGGAACTGGTACCGACCCTCACCGAACCCTTCCGACGCGGAACGGAACGCGTACGCGCCGACGAGCACCCCGGCGTCGGCCTGGGGCTGGCCATCGTGCACAGCATCGTCCGAGCCCACGACGGCACCCTCGACCTCACACCCCGCCCCACCGGAGGTCTCCTCGTCACGATCCGACTCCCCGGCATACCGCAGACATCGTCCCCGAGCGGGGACCACTAGATCGCTGACCGGCGGTCACACCGCGTCCGGGTGCAGCCCGGCGTCGCGGGCGAGCAATGCCGCCTGCACCCGGTTGTCGCAGTCGAGCTTGGTCAGGATTCGGCTGACGTAGGTCTTCACGGTGGCTTCGCTCATGTGCAGCCGCCTGCCCGTGTCCGCGTTGGACAGGCCCTCGCCGAGCAGGGCGAGGACGTCGCGCTCCCGTGCGGTCAGTCCGTCGAGGCGGCGCCTGGCCTCCTCCGCGCGGACGGTGGCCATGGGGGAGGCAAGGGCGTCCGCCACGTGCCGGGTGGCCGCAGGCGAGAGATAGGCGTTCCCGGCCGCCGCCGCCCGCACCGCGTGAATCAGCTCGTCGGGCGCGGTGTCCTTGAGCAGGAAGCCCGCGCCGCCGTGGCCGAGCGCGCGCAGTACGTTGTCGCGCTCGCCGAAGGTGGTGAGGATCAGCACCCGCACCTGCGGTGCGGCGCGGGCCAGTTCGGCCAGCGCCTTCAGCCCGTCCATCACCGGCATCTGGATGTCCAGCAGGGCCACGTCGACGGCGGTGCCGCGGGCGTGCTTCACCGCCTCTCGGCCATCGCCGGCCTCGGCGACCACGTCGATGTCGTCGGCCGAGTTGAGGATCATCCTGATGCCGGCTCGGATGAGCGGCTCGTCGTCGGCGACGAGGACCCGGATCACACGGCCTCCTGGGCGGTGTCGGTCGGAAGGCGATGGCATGGCCTCGCCATCATGCCTTGATCCGGTCGGGGTTCATCGCGCGGACGGGCTATATCGCGGGCCGGGTCATTTCTCGGCCCTGCGGATCTCGGCCCTGCGGATCAACTCCCGTCCTTGAAGGTCTGCTTCGTGACCAGCTTTCCGTCGCGGAAGCAGAACCGGAAGATGGTCGAGGTGTCGTCGGGGTCGTCGGACGCGAAGTGGCGGCAGGTGGCGTCCTTGGGTATCCGCGGGCCCTGGTCCGCCAGTTCCGCCGTCAGGAAGGAGTCCTCATCGGGCAGCTCGGCCTGCACATCGGCTTCGGGGTCGCCCTCTTTCGCCGACTCGTACACGCTCACCGGGATCGTGGACTTGTCCAGCTCGTCCATCAGCGCGCTCACCCCCCATATGCCGAGGGCGATCACACTCACGCCGAGGACGAGGGCTGTGACGGCGCAGCCGATGGCCACGTTCTTCTTGCTGCTCATGATGGCGGCGTACTCCCCGTGCTTGTCGGAACGGTTGATGACCGTTCCACCGTTGCCCTCGGGTCCGGCCTCTGGCTGTCCTCCGAAGTCGTCGTCCGGGCTGACGGAGGTCGCATCGTCCGGACGGTGCCCGTGCTCGCCGTGCCCGGTGCCGTAGGGCAGCATCCCCGCGATGCGGAAGCCGCCGTCCGCGGTGGGGCCGGTGTGCACCATGCCGCCGATGAGCCGGGCCCGCTCCCGCAGGCCCGCCAGTCCCTGACCGCCGCTGATCGCTGCCGGGGTGCCCGGCGCCCCGGCCGGCGCGGGCCCGTTGGCGACCTCCACCACCAGGCTGTCCGGTTCGTAGCGCAGGGCAACGGTGATCGAGGCGCCCGGGGCGTGCTTGTGGGCGTTGGTCAGGCCCTCCTGGGCTATGCGGTACGCCGCGTGGTCGGCGGCGGGCGCCAACTGCCGGGCGGCGCCGGACCGGTGCAGTTCCACGGTCGCGCCCGCGGCCCGGGACGTTGCCACCAGGCCGTCGATGGAGGACACGGCCCGGGAGAGCGGGCGCCCGCCGCCCGCGTGGGTGGCCGCGGCCGGAGAGTGCCTGGCGTGCTCGGTGTGGTCGTCGGGCCGGTTCGGGTCGTCCCGGTCTTCGTGGAGGATGCCGACGGCCTCGCGCAGCTCCCCCATCGCGGCCACGGAGGCGTCACGCAGGATCCGGACCCCTTCCCGCTGGCGGTCGGTCAGGTCCGGATCGACCTGGAGGGCGCCCGCGTGCACGGAGATCAGGGCGAGTTGGTGGCCGAGGCTGTCGTGCATGTCCTGGGCTATGCGGCCTCGCTCCAGCAGGCGCGCCTGTCGAGCCACCATCGCCTGCTCGCGCACGAGCTGGGCGTTGTTCCGCTGCAGCGCGTCCAGCAGCGAGCGGCGTTGCGCCCGGTAGCGGGACACCAGTCCCGGCACGATTCCCAGCGTGAGAAACGCTGCCGCGCTCAGCGCGCCGGTGACCGGAAGCGACAGGCCTGAGCCACTGATCTCCTCGTGGGCGGACAGCACGGTATGGAGGACGAGCGCGGCAGCGTAGGCAGCGACCACGCGCCCGGGTTTGGTGATGCGGCTTCCCGCCGACCAGCTCGCGTAGACCATCAGCGGCACCGCGGACAGCAAGACCGCTGCCGCGCCGGCGGAGACGACCAGCACCGTCACCGGCAGCGCACGCCTGATCAGCGACAGCACGGCAATGCCCGCCACGACCGCGAAGGTTCGCAGGCCATCACCGGCCCTCACTGCCTCGAACAGCACCGCGAACCCGGCGAGGGCGACGGTGAGCACGATCTCCCCGGCGATCCTTCTGCGGCTCCAGGGGGACGCGGCGGCAAGCCGGAGGCGGAGCGACCGTACGGTGCGGGTGGTGTGTGCTTCGTCCAGTTCCACGGGCCGACGATAGTCAGCGCCCGGGAGCACGGCATCATCCCTGCGTCGTGACGGCGAACGACGAAAGTCGACAACCACAGGTGCGTCAGGCGCTGTCGGGCGCGCCGCCGCCGTAGCCGTTGGTCGCTGCGAGCCACGACTTCCGGGGACTGCTACGGGCCACCCGTCGCGGTGACGATGGTGCGGCAGGCCGCGCAAGAGACGAAAAGGCGGGAGGCGTCACGTGGGCAACGCACGACTGCAGGCGCACGATCGGTTCTGGCGCTCAAGGAACAGGTGACCATCTACGCCGACGAGTCGAGGGACCGCGTCCTGTGCAGCTTCGAGGCCGGCCAAGTCCTCGATATCGGCGCCGCCTACACCGTGCGGGACGAGGAGGGGAACCCCATCGGGTCGTTTCGCGAAAAGCCCGTGGCCTCCTTGCTTCGCTCGACGTGGATCCTGGAGCAGCCAGGCACGGTGGAGCTCACCGGGCGCGAGCGCAACCGGTTGGTGGCCCTCCTGCGACGCGTCTGGGAGTTTGTGCCGGTCATCGATTTCGTGCCGTTCGCCTGGCCATACCACTTCGATTTCACCGAGGGCGACAAGCGGTTGATGGCGGTCGACAAGAGGTTCGGGCTGCGCGACCGGTACGTGCTCGACATCGCGGCCCCCGGACTCGACCGCCGCCTCGCCATCGCACAGGCCGTGGCGCTGGACGCCTTGCAGTCGCGCTGACATGGAATCCGGTGCCGGAAGCCGCCGCCCCGCAGAACCACCCGAACCGCCCGAAGAGGAAAGGTTGCATGGAAGCGATCAAGGAGCCCGACTGGAACATCATCGGAATCCTGGGGGCCGCCCGCGGCGCCCGGGGGTCCGCCGAGGGACCCACGGGAACCGAGCATCTGCTGGCCGGCATCACCACGGCCAAAGGGCCGGCGCGCAAAGCACTCGACGACGAAGGAGCGACCAAGACCGCGCTGATGGCGGTGCTGCGGGACAGAATGGACCGGGACGGTGCCTGGAGCGATGCCGACGACGCCGAGGCAAGCGTTGCCGCGCGGGACGTGCTGGGCGACGACGGGGACCGGGACCGCCTGACCGGCGCCGCGGCCAGGGCGCTGACCGCGGCGATGAGGCGGGCACAGCGGGAGGACGCGGCGAAGCTCACCGCCGTGCATCTGCTGCGGGCGTTGCTGGAGGAGGACAACCGCGCGGTGGAACTGCTGGGCGCATGCCGCGTCTCACCGCAGGCCGTGCGCGCCCGACTCGACGGCGGAACCGGAGGCCGACAGGACTACGGCCTCACTCCCCTGCTTCACTCCACCCGCGACGTTCTCCTCGGCCGTAGCCACTATCGGCACATGCCCTTCTTGCAGCGGTGGGTACTCAAGTTCTGCGGGATCAACTGGGCGTCGACGCCGGCCTTTTGGGTCAGCAGGGAGACGTACGACCAAGCACACCGTCTCGGCACCCGGGAGGTGGGCACCGAGCATGTCCTGCTGGCGGTTCTGGCCACCCACGAGGTCGCGCTGCAGTATCCGCACCTGGCTAAGGCGAGTACCCCTGGTCCCGACACGCGGTACGCAGGCGGTGAGCGGCTGGCCCGCCTGGGCATCGACTACGCCTCGGTTCACCATGCCCTGACCGGTGACCGCGTCCTCCTGACTGCCGACGCCCGGCCCGCCAAGCAGTACCTCGATGAGGCCGCACGCCCCCGCGCCGTGCGGTCGGCCGACTCCGGCAACGCGTCGACGAACGACCCGGGCACCGGCCCCCTGATCGAGACCCTCCTGAGGGAGGAGACACGAGCCCGGCAGCTGATCGACGCGTTGACCATCGCTCCCGGCGACTGACAGGGCAACCACGTCGGCCCTCGTGCATTCAAGTCGTCAGTGATGGACACGAGTTGCAAGGGGATTCACGTGTCTCAGCTGCCGGCTCGGTAGTCGGTGTCCATTTCCTTGAGGACCTTGCCGGGGGTGGACTGGCCGCTGAAGACCTCCTGGAGGCCGCTGAGCATGGTCTGCTGGACCTTGGCGTTGGGCCACAGCTGGTCCATGAACGGCACGGTGCGGTTCGCCTTGACGAACGTGGCGAGTTCGGTCAGGGACGGGTCGACCGCATAGCCCGTGTCGGGCAGGGAAGGAAGGCTGCCCTGCTTCTTCGCGAACAGGTTCATGCCCTCGGGCGACATCACGAAGTTCACGAACTTCAGGGCCAGGTCCTCGTTCTTCGTCTTGGCGTTGACGCCGTAGCCGGCGCCCGCGGCGGCCGGGATGAGGGTCGCCGAGGGGTCGTCGGTGGCCGGCAGCGCCTTGAAGGTGAAGGTGCCCTTCGGGTTCTTGCCCTTGAGGAGGGCTATCACCCAGTTGCCCTGGACGATGCCGAGGGTCTTGCCGGAGGCGGCGAGCTGCTGACTGGCCTCGTAGTTGGTGCCGAGGGGGTTCTGCTGGAAGCAGCCGGTCTTCTCCATCGTCAGGTACTTGTCCAGGGCGGTGGTCCAGGGCGACTTCGCGAAGGTGGCCTGACCGGCCTGCATCTTCTGGTCGAAGTCGCGGTCGGGGCCGTAGACGGTCGTGGCGACGAGCGCGTACTGGACGAGCTGGGTCACCCAGTTGTCCTGGTTGCCCAGGGCGAAGGCGGGGGTTCCCTCGGCCTTCGCGGCCTTGCAGAAGTCCAGCAGTTCGCTCCAGGTGTCCGGCGGGGTGAGTCCGGCCTTGTCCATGGCCTGCTGGTTGTAGACGGCGCCGATGCCGTTCTGCCCGAAGATCGCGGTGTAGGTCTTGCCGTCGTACTGGGCGACCGTCCTGATCGCCTCGGGCATCCTGGCGGCCCACGGCTGGTCGGAGAGGTCACGCAGATAACCGGGTTTGGCCAGGACGTGGGTGGCGCCCGGGTTGCCGTTGCCCGGCCAGACCGACATCACATCGGGTGCGGTGCCCGATGCGAGCTGGGTACGGATCTGCTGCTGGTACTGGTCGGCACCGCTGGTGGTGTAGCGGACCTTGACTCCCGGGTTGGCCTTCTCGAAGGCCTTCACGACGTCTTCGACGGAGCCCTGGTCGACCGAGGCCAGCGTCAGCGTCTTCGATCCGCCGCCGGAGTCTCCGGCCTTGGTGCCGCCTCCGCAGGCGACCAGAAAGGCCGTCGCCGTCACACCGGCCAGAAGGGCCGTGGGTATGCGTGTCTTCATGATGTCTCCCTGGGAGGAACGGCCGCGGCCGTGCGGGCGGGCCAAAAGGTGCGGGTTCATCCCCGCAGCCCGCCCGCGAAGCCGTTGATGATGCTGCGCTGCAGCAGGAAGTAGACGATCAGGACGGGCAGGACGCTGATCACGAGTGCGGCGAAGATGAGGTTCCAGTCGGTGACGTACTGGCCGACGAACCCGGCGATCGCGACCGGCAGGGTCTGCCGGTCGCTGCCGCTGAGGTACAGCAGCGGAGTGAAGAAGTCGTTCCACACGGCGACCGCGTTGAGCACCAGCGCCGTCACGGTGATCGGCTTGAGCATCGGCAGCACCACGTACCGGAAGCCCTGCCAAGGTGTGCAGCCGTCGATCAGGGCGGCGTCCTCGAAGTCGCGGGGCAGGGCACGCAGGAAGCCGGTGTAGAGGAAGACCGTGAACGGCACTTGGAGCCCGGAGTAGAAGAGGACCAGTCCCCACGGGGTGCCGAGCAGGCCCATGTCACGCATGGTCTGGTAGAGCGGCAGCGAGGCGAGCTGGAAGGGCAGTACGAGACCGAGGAGGACCAGCAGGTACGCCCCTCGGGACCAGCGGGCGGTGACACGGGCCAGCGGGTACGCGGCGAGGGACGAGACGGCCAGCACGACGGCGACGCTGCACGTCGTCACCAGCACGCTGTTGGCGAGCGCCCCGCCGAGCGCGCCCTGCTGCCAGGCCTGGGTGAAGTTGTCCAGGGTCGGCGAGGCCGTCGGCGCGATGGGTGAGGAGGTGTCCGAGGCCGGCCGTACGGCGAGGTTGACCAGGACGTACACCGGGAAACCGATGAACAGCGCGGCGGCGATCATCGCCAGTTCGAGGGCGAGGGTGCGGGGACGGTAGCGGTTCATGACGCGGCCCTCTCGTTACGGAACAGCGCGACGTACTGCCCGGTGGAGACGACCGCGACGATGATCGTCAGCACCACCGCGAGCGCGATGCTGTAGCCGAACTCGCCCAGTGTGAAGGCGTCTTTGTAGATCAGCGTCGAAATGGTCTCGGTGGCGTGCCCCGGTCCTCCGCCGGTCAGCGCGTACACCTGGTCGAAGAGCTTGATCCCGCCGATGATCGACAGCATCAGATTGATG
This sequence comes from Streptomyces sp. NPDC057002, assembly GCF_042673825.1. Lineage (NCBI taxonomy): Bacteria > Bacillati > Actinomycetota > Actinomycetes > Kitasatosporales > Streptomycetaceae > Streptomyces > Streptomyces sp. NPDC057002. The sequence goes on along the minus strand of NZ_JBHURZ010000002.1, from coordinate 677,991 downwards.
GTGAACGCCGGTGCGAGCAGTGGACGGGTCACCGACCAGAAACGCCGTACGGGACCGGCGCCGTCGATCGCCGCCGCCTCATGGATCTCCTTGGGCACCGACTGGAGTCCGGCCAGGAAGATGACCATGGAGTAGCCCGCGTACTGCCACACGATGACGGCGACCAGGGCCCACAGCGCGAGGTCCGGGCTGCCCAGCCAGTCCTGCCGCAAGCCGTCCAGCCCCACGGCGCCCAGCAGGCTGTTGACGGCGCCCTGCGGGCCGAGCAGGTTGCGCCAGAGGTAGGCCGTCACGATCGGGGTGATCACGGCCGGAGCGAACAGGAACACCCTGAGCACGTTGCGGGACCTGATGGCCGTGTTGACCCCGAGGGCCAACAGCAGGCCGAGGCCGTTCTGGAAGACCGTGATCGACACGGCGATCAGCAGGGTGTGCCAGACGGCCTGCTTGGCGTCGGCGTCGCCGGCCATGGCGGTGAAGTTGTCCAGGCCGACGAACGAGAAGTCGGGGTCGAGGCCGTCCCAGTCGGTGAAGGCGTAGTACACACCGCGGGCACTCGGCACCAGGACGACGAAGGCGAACAGCAGCAGGGCGGGAGCGGCGAACCACCAGGAGGGTCTCGCGCGAGGTTGGCGCGGTGCCCTGACCGCCGGCGCCGTGCGGGGCATGCGGTCCTGGTCCGGCAGGTGCTCGTGCGGGGCGAGGGTCACGGGCGGACCTCTTCCTTGAAACGTTTCAAAACGCGCGGCGCGATCGAGGTTCGGCCGACTCGGCGACGTGTGGCCACCGGGCCGTGTTCCAGGTCTGGAGGAGTATGGTCGGGCACCGGGGTCGGACACCCCTGGAGACCCTGCTCCGTGGGTAACGTTTCCCAACGGGTGTTGCCAGACCCTAGAGAGCGTCCCGCATGTCGTCAAGATGCCGCGCACGCTGCATAGCCGTTGCGTGTGCCCAGGGGTTTGATCCCTGAGACGACTCAGGAGGATCACGCCGTTGCCTTACTGAAGCGGGACGTGATCCGTACACTCTCCGGCAACGTTCCCCATCGCGCCGGAGGCCCCGGGATGGAACAGCCGGCACCGACTCGCCGCGTCACGATCATCGATGTCGCACGGCACGCTCAGGTGTCCACGACAGCGGTCTCCAAGGTGCTGCGCAACGCCTACGGAGCCAGTCCCGAGATGCGCGCGAAGGTGCGCCGGGCGATCGACGAGCTGGGGTACAGGCCGCTCGCGGCGGCCCGGGGCCTGCGGGGTCAGACGTACACCATCGGCGTGATGCTGCCCGACATCCGCAATCCCTTCTTCCCCGAGATCCTCGACGGGATCACCGGCCGGCTCGCGGACACCGACTACCAGGTCTTCCTCGGGCCTGGCGGCTGCAACGACGAGAAGACGGAGGCCCGCGTCACCGAGGCCATGATCGACCGCGGCATGGACGGCGTCGTCCTGATCGCCCCCGTGTCGTCGCGCGCCCGTCTCGAGCGCGTCGCCTCCGCCGTACCGACCGTGGTCGTCGGCCGTCACGGGCACTCCCCCGTTTACGACACGGTGACGGACGACGACGTGGCGGGCGCGTCCATGCTCGTCCGTCATCTGGTCGGCCTCGGACACCGCCGGATCGCGCACATCGAGCACCACGAAACCGACCGGACCCGCATCGAGGAGATGCCCAACGCCCAGCGCGCGGAGGGCTATCGGCGTGCCATGCGAGCCCTCGGCCTCGGGGAGGAGATCGACGTCGTCTCCACCAGCTACACGCAGCAGGGCGGGTACGAGGGCGCGAGGCAGTTGCTGGCGCGGCCTCACCGCCCCACGGCCGTCTTCGCGGGCGCGGACGTCGTCGCCATGGGGGTGCTGGAGGCCTTCGCCGAAGCCGGGGTGTCGGCCCCGGGCGACATCTCCGTGGCCGGCTACGACAACACGACCTTCGCCTCCTTCGGCCCGATCTCCCTCACGAGCGTCGACCAGGCGGGCCGCGAGATCGGCGACAACGCCGCGCGCCTCCTCCTGGAGCGGATAGCCGACCGGGGCAAGTCATCGGTTCAGGTCAAGCTCGCCCCTTCGCTCATGCCGCGCCGGACCACCGCCGCTCCTCCCCCGTAGCCGGTCGGGCGCGCGAGCGTCCCAGAGAGGGCCGCTTCGGGTACCAGGCTGTCGAACCCGTGGAAGACGCCCGGCCACACACAACTCGGCGATGCCGCCCGCCCGCGAGATGCGGCTCGCGTACGTGACGTCCTCGTCGCGGAAGGTCTCCGCCGAGCCCACGTCGATGAACGCCGGTGAGACGAGACAGGTCATCGGTGCGAGCGGGCGTGGCGCAGGACGAGTCGTCCGCCGTGCCGCGCGCTTCTCCGGCAGCGCGCTCCATCCGGTCTCGTTGGACGCTCGGTCGAACCCGGTCGCGGGCCGGCAGCGCCACCGCCGCGGCGAGCCCGCCGCCCGCGCTGCCCCACGCGAGGCCGATGCGGTCAGGGTCGCCTCCGATCTCCTTCGCGTGCTCGGCCGTCCACAACAGGCCCGCGCAGCAGTCCTCCACCGGAGAAGGTGGGGATGCTCGCAGCCGCGTTCTGCACGAGATCGACCTCCGGATGGCCACCCTGCACAGTTACTGGCGCAGCCGCTTCGACGGCTTCCTCGAAACGCTGCCAGGAGCCGCCGTGCTCACCCAGGTGGCGTTCGCGGTCGTCGCGCAGAACAGCAAGGTGATGAAGGGAACCGCGTTCCACGTCGACGACAGCTACACCGACGGGCTCCTGCTCTTCGCCGGCGTGGTCGCCGTGGCCACGCTGCTCATCGCCCTCATCCCCAAGGCCAAGCGCCTCGACGAGGCCGAGGTGGGGCAGGCGGTCTGACCCTGCTCCGGGGTCGGCTCCGTCGCCCTTCCGGGGTCGACCGGCGAGGTCCGAGACGCAGCGCCTCTCGGAAGCGCTCAGCGCCTGAACCGGCTCTCGCCGCCGGTTCACGATGCCGTTTTGAGGCGGTTGATTCGTCCGGGTACCTGCTCCTGCGCGAGGAGGCACTCCGATTCCTCCGGGCAAACCTCACGCAGGTCGCGCTCGGACATGAGCGTTGTGTCGATGACGTGCTAGCTGTAGCTCCGTGACTCCTCGGCGGCCTCAGGAGCTCCAGCCGCTCCCCCGACGGCTTCTTCGGAAGGCGGATAGGCGTCGCGCAGACGTTGCACGGTCGCCGTGACGACGGCACGGACGTCCGTCTCGTGCAACGGGGCGGAGAACAGCGCCGAACTGAACGAGAAGCCCTCGATCAGGGCGAACAGCAGGAGCGCCTCGCGGTGCAGCGCCTCCTCGTCGATCATGCGGTCGGCCAGCGCATCGCGCAGCAACGAGCGGATCACCTCCGCTCCCTCGAGGGACGTCGCAGCGATGTCGGCCGCGAGCTCCGGGTCCGTGCGCGCCAGGACACGGTATTCGACGAGGGCAATGTTCTCCTGGCGCTCCTGCTCGCTGGTCGGCGCGGCGAATGCGATCACGTCCACAATCCGTGCAACCGGGTCGTCGGACATCGTCGTGTCGCGACGCACGGCGCGCTGCATGAGGACGCCCAACGTGAAGCGCATGACCTCGCGGACGGTGTCGCCGAAGTAGTGCCGGATGCTGCCGATGGCCAGGCCGGTGCGTGCGGAGATCCGGGCGAGGGTCACCGAGCGGATCCCGTGCGCGGCGATCTCGTCGATCACGGCGTCGGCGACCTGCTCTCGGCGGACATCCGGGTTGGCTCTCTTGGGCATGACACCATCCTAGTCATTTTTTGGCATGCGTGTGCTACTTTTTCTAGCATGAGCATGCTAGATGGGCTTCGTGGCGGTGCCCCGCCCCGTTACGACCCCGGACAGGGCGAGACATGAACGACTGGCACGACCCCTGGACCGGTAGGGCGCGGAAGGATCCTGACGATCAATCTGATCCTCCTCGCCCCGCAGCTGCTCGAGCTGATTACCAACGAGCACTCACCGTCCGTCATCACCGGCTCCTGGATGCCGAGACCGACGGGATCGAGAGCTATCAACCACCGCCGCACCCTCGCGCACGACCGCGGCTCGACACAGGAGAAACGCATGCGCTTAGACCCTCGATCCCGATACCGCGAGACCGCGCTCGGCGCGGCCGCCACGGCCTTGCTCCTCCTGCTCGCCGGATGCGCGCCCGCCGCTCCTCCACCGGACTCCGGCGCGGATGCGGACCTCGGCGCCTATCTCGGGCAAGAGCTCGACTGGGTCGGGTGCGAGGACACCGCGACGAGCGCGGCGGACGCCAAGCTGTTCGCGAACCCGGCGCTCGAGTGCGCCTCGGTCGAGGTTCCGCTCGACTACGACAAGCCGCAGGGCAAGAGGGCGCACATCGCGCTCACGCGCCTCCCCGCTGCGGGCAAGACCGAGGGCTCGCTGCTGCTGAACCCGGGCGGACCCGGAGGATCCGGCAGCAGCCTCGTCGCGTCCACCCTGCCCCTGTGGAAGGCAAGCCCCGTCGCCGAGCGCTTCGACATCGTCGGCTTCGATCCTCGCGGGATCGGGTCGTCGACCCCGGCCCTCGACTGCTACACCGACAAAGAGTACGACGCGGGCGACGTGCCGCGGTTCGGCACGGTGTACGACATCACGAGCGCCGAGGAGGCGGGCGAGCTCGCAGAGCGCTGCGCAGCCGGCTCTGGCGGCATCGCGAACCTCGTGAACGCCGGGTCCACCAACGTCGTGCGCGACATGGACATCATGCGACAGGTGCTCGGTGACGACCAGCTGACCTACCTCGGCTACAGCTACGGCTCCGAGCTCGGCGCCATGTACGCCGCGACCTACCCCGAAAAGGTCCGCGCGATCGTGGTCGACGGGGCCGTCTCGCCCGACCTGACGGCGAGCGAGTCCCGCCTCTCCTCATTCACCGGTCTGCAGGCACGGTTCGACGACCTCGCCGCACACTGCGCAGAATCGCCCGGCTGCGTTCTCGGCCCCGACCCCGCCGCTGCGAACGACCGCCTGCACGAGATCGTCCAGCCGCTCGTCGAGACACCGGCACCGACCACCGACGGCCGGGACCTGAGCGTCTGGGACGTCTACCTCGGCATCAGCGGCGGACTGTACTCCGAGAAGAACTGGCCCGACGTCATCTCCGCCCTGACCGCGCTCGAAGCGGGGAACGCCGACGAGATGCTCGCCCTGCGCGACACCTTCTACGCCCGCACGGCGGACGGCGCCTACGGCATGGACTTCGACACGAACATCGCCGTGCGCTGCATGGACTCGCCCCGACTGACGCCGCAGGAACAGACTGCGCTCGCACGCGAGATCGGAGAGGTCGCGCCAATGTTTGACCTCGATGTGTTCACGGCGGGGAACTACCACAGCGAATGCGAGGCGTGGCCCGCGCCGCCCACACGCGACGAGCCCTGGCTCGCCGATGTCGAAGGCCTCCCCGAGACGCTCGTCGTGTCGGTCACCGGCGATCCTGTGACGCCGCACAAGGGCGGCATCGCGCTGGCGCGAGCTCTCGGCGGAAGCCTGCTCACAGTCGACGGCAAGCAGCACGGCGCCTACCTCCTCGGCGGCAGCAAGTGCGTCGACGACGTGGTCAATGAATATCTCCTCGACCTCGAATCCCCGCCCACCGACGCCCGTTGCAGCCTGTGACACGCTCGACTCCGGCGTAGCTGCCCCGGCCGGTACCGGTCACTCACGGGCTTGCCCCGACAGGTCGCATGCCGGTTCGCAACCATGCCGCGGCATGGCGGGTATGGATGAGCGGCGGACTGAGAAGTGGTTTCTGGACTGGGTGTCGCTCCCGAGGTGGCAGGCGAAGCCGTCGGCCGGCAGACCGTCGATGGCCTGCTGCGGGAGTCGGCCGAAGAGAATGTTGGCGTCGGCCGCGCCGAGCGCACCGACCTCCGGTATCGCCTTCAGGCCCTCCTGGAGTCGTGCGGCCATCGCGTTGGCGTGGCTCGCGTTGCGCAGCCACAGCTCGTCGGTCAGGGAGGCCTCGAACTGGGCGGCGTGGAAGCGCGTCTTGGAGGCGAGCTGGCCGGCCCGCTTGGCGCGGAAGGCGAGTTCGGCGGTGAGGGAGCGGGCGAATACGACGATCGCGTCGGCGGTCATCGTGCCGTTCTTCGTGGCACCGAAGGAGAGCAGGTCGACCCCCGCCCGCCACGTCGTCTCGGCCGGGCTGAAGCCGAGCGCGGCGACGGCTCCGGCGAAGCGGGCACCGTCCATGTGCAGACGCAGGCCCGCCTCCTTGGCGATCGGACCGAGGGTGTGCAACTCGTCGAGGGTGTACCCGGACCCGGTCTCGGTGGCCTGCGTGATGCTCACGACCGAGGGTTCCACACTGCGCACGTCCCCGGCCTTGTGCCGCACGGCCCCCTGCAGTTCGGCGGGGTCGATCTTCCCGTCCTGGCCCCCGAGCGGGACGAGCTTGGCGCCCGCCGTGTAGAACCGGGCGCCCCGCACTCGTCGTTGTTGATGTGGCTCTCGCGGTGGCACAGCACGCTGCCCCAGGGCGGGGTGAGCGCGGCCAGGCTCAGGGCGTTGGCGGCCGACCCGGTGGAGACGAGCAGCACGTCGACGTCACGCTCGAAGACCCGGCGACGTTGTCGCTGCTGAAGACGCGAGCCGTGGGGACGGTGGTGCTCATGGTCGGGTTCCTTGCTGTTCGTGGACGGAGGGTGCCCGCTTGCCCAAAGGGAGCGCCGCCGGTTCGACGACGGCAACTCACGACCGCCCACTACATTGCGTAGCGCAAGGGATGCCGTGCGCATGCGGGGTGTCCCCCCTGACCCGATAGGGGAGGATGTATGAGAAAACTACGCATAACCGGCAAGGGGGAACACCTGTGAGCAGCAGCCCTCCCGGCAAGCTGGGCTACGAGGACGTAGGGCCTGACCGCACCGGCCAGGCCGAGGCCTTCGACGCCATCGGCGACCACTACGACGAGGCCTTCCCGCACAAGGAAGGGCAGGTCGCGGCCGCCGCGTGGCTCGTGGACTCCCTGCCGGCCGGGTCGCGCGTGCTGGACCTGGGATGCGGCACCGGGCTCCCGACCGCCCGACAGCTGGCGGAGGCGGGCTTCGAGGTCGTCGGCGTCGACCTGTCAGGCGGCATGGTCGATCTTGCCCGCGAGCATGTGCCCGACGGCACCTTCCACCAGATGGACATCGCTGATCTGCGGCCGGGAGGACCCTGCGACCTCGGCCGGTTCGACGCGGTGGCCGCCTTCTTCTCCCTGCTCATGCTGCCGCGCACCGAGATCCCCCTCGCGCTGCGGACCGTCCACCGACTACTGGCGCCGGACGGCATGTTCGTGCTGTCGATGGTGGAGGCCGACGTGGACGACTTCTCGATCCCGTTCCTCGGAAAGACCATCCGGGTGTCCGGCTACCTGCGGGACGAGCTGAGGGAGACCGTCGAGGCGGCCGGCTTCGAGATCGTCGAGGAGGCCTCCTACACCTACGCACCCGCGAGCGCCGACGTACCGCCCGAGGTGCAGATCTTCCTGCGCTGCAGGCGGCACGGCTGACGGCTCCCTCTCCGCCCGCACCGGCAGGGGCACCCCCAGACGGAAGCGACACTGTGACGAAGCACCTGGGAGCTCATGAACACCCCGGCAGGGAGGCCAGGGCGAGCGAACATGTCACGACCCCGCGTCGGCCACAGCTCCTCGGACCGCAGACCGACCGGCTCCGCTACCTCGACGAGGCGACGCGCCGGATCGCCCGCGGCATCGATCTCGACGAGACGTTGCACGAACTGTGCCGGGCGGCCGTGCCGGCCTTCGCCGATACGGCCTTCGTTCACCTGTCCGATCCGCTGCCGGTCGGGGACGAAGGTCCTGGCGCCCCCGCCATGCTGCGGCTGCACAGTACGGACCGGGCGCCGCCGAGGGATCCGGCCGGCCACGGGCCCGGTCTCCCCCCGGAGACCTCGGCGGACGTGCGACCGGCGGACGTCGTACGCCCGGCTGCCGACGGCCGGCTGGCCGAGCTGCTGCAAAGCGGGCAGCCCGTCTCGGGTGACGCCTCCGGAGTCGCTCCCGCCCTGACCGAGTTGCTGGGACCGGTGAGTCTTCCCGGAGCGGCGCGACCCGGACCGCGGCTGATCATCGCCCCGCTGCACGGCCGCCGCCACGTCATGGGCAGCGTCGTCCTCATCCGCCGCCCCGACCGGCCCGCCTTCACCGAAGACGACCTGCTCGTCGCCTCCCAGCTCGCCACCCACACCGCACTCGGCGTCGACAAGGCCGCGCTCTACCTGCGCGAGACATCGGTCGCCGCCGCGCTGCAGCGCACGATGCTCCCTCCGGCACTGCCCCAGCCGACCGGAGTCCGGCTGGCCAGCCGATACCTGCCCGCCTCGCGGGCCTCCCAGGTGGGCGGCGACTGGTATGACGCGATACCTCTGCCCGGCAACCGTATAGCGCTGGTGATCGGCGACGTCATGGGCCATTCCATGACATCGGCCGCCATCATGGGCCAGCTGCGCACCATCGTGCAGACCCTGGCCGGGCTCGACCTTCCTCCCGACGAGGTCCTGCACCACCTCGACGAGCAGGCGGAGCGGCTGGGCAGTGAGCACATGGCAACCTGTCTGTACGCGATGTACGACCCCGTACTGCATCGGCTGCTGGTCGCCAACGCCGGTCATCCGCCCCCGGTGCTCCTCCACACGGACGGCCGGGAGGAGGTACTGCCGATCCCGCCCGGGGCGCCGATCGGCGTCGGCAGCAGCGTCTTCGAGTCCACCGAGATGCACGCGCCGTCCGGAGCGACTCTGCTGCTGTACACCGACGGGCTCGTCGAGTCCCGCGACTCGGACGTGCTGTCCGGCGTGGAGCGGTTGTGCGCACATCTGCGCGCTACGACTGCCGGTTCGGAACCCCCGTCGCTGGAAGTCCTGTGCGACCAGGCACTCGGCACGCTGGGCACGCGCGACCGGGACGACGACATCGCGCTCCTCGCGGCCCGTTTCGAGGGCATCCTGCCCGAGGCGGTGGCTTACTGGTACATGGCTCCCCGGCCGCAGACCGCGGGGCAGGCACGCCGGCTGACGCGAAGGACACTGCGCCACTGGGGCCTCGACGCGATGGTGGAGCCGGCCGAACTGCTGGTCAGCGAGGTGGTGGCGAACGCCGTACGCTTCGCGTCCCGGCCGATCACCCTGCGCCTGCTCCGCACGGACGTACTCCGCTGCGAAGTGGGCGACGACTCGCCGCAGGTGCCGAGGATGCGGCACGCCAGGCTGAGTGACGAGGGTGGCCGGGGACTGTTCCTGGTCGACCAGCTGGCCGAGCGCTGGGGGGCGACCAGGGTGAGCACGGGCAAGGTCGTCTGGTTCGAGCAGGCGCTGCCCGGCCCGGAATGACAGGGGGCGGTCGCGTGTGGCGCGCCCGGTCGGCATCGTCCGCCGGGCAGGATCAGTCCAGGGACAGCTGCCGTTCGCGGTCGGCGTCCCAGGCGGCGAGATCCACGACCCGGTCGTCCGGGAAGAGCGCGCACGTCCGACCGTCGGCCACGAAGACGCTGAGCGGGGCGGCGTCCAGCACGGACAGGGCCACGGACGTGGCGACGATGTGCGTGACGTCGCAGACGGCACCGATACGGAACAGCGACCGCGACTCCGTGGTGACCTCGTCTCCCCCGGCCCGCAGGACGATGCGCTGGTCGGCGGCTACCGCGCGGGTGGTGACCGCGACCGCGATGTTCTCCAGCCCGTCGGAGGCGACGGCCGCCAGCGCGCTGGCCCGCCGGACGCAGAGGCGTTCGAGCAGGAAGCGGTCGCCGCCACGGCCCAGGACGACGGGGATGCCGAGGGCGCGGGCCAGGGGCAGACAGGGTGCGTGCGGATTGCGCTCGACGGCGACGACACGCAGCCCGAGGCGGCGCAGCTGGGCCGACAGCCGCAGGCCCACCTGCCCCAGCCCGACCACGACGACATGGCCCCGGCGAGGGATCGAGCGGGCTCCCAGGATGGTCGTCATGCGGTGCCCGGTGAATCGGTCGACCACACTGGCGGTGAAGACGGCCGCCAGGATCAGGGCGAAGAGCATGGAGGCGGCAGAGAAGATCTTGTACCACCCGGGTCCGTGCTCGGCGGCCGGTGACGAGCCGATCGTGGTGATCGTACGGGCTGCGTGCCAGATGGCGTCGGTCCAGTGCTCGTGCAGCACGAGGACGCCCAGAGTGACATCCACGGCGAGAACCGTGAGCAGGGCGGCGAAGCTCGCGACGAGTGCCCTGGCCGAGGTGCCGAGCGAGCGGAACCAGGCGGGGAAGGTGCTGCGCGGTCGGGAGCGCCCGCCGGCGGTGAGGGCTCGCCTGGGGACCCGTTCGACGACGGTGGTCCGGCCTTCGCGGCGGACCCCGACCACGTCGTCGCCGGCCGGCAGGAGTATGGCGTACCGCGGTGCGAGACAGCTGGCGAGGAGGCTGGGCACGATGACGTCGGTCGTGCTCAGCACCGTGCAGTTCGGGACCGTCCGTGAGACCTCGTCCGCGACCGTGCGGTCGAAGATGGTCACGACCAGACGGACGCCGGGCTTGAGATGCTCGGCCAGCAGCGCGTAGCGCAGGGCGACGATGTCGTCCCGGGAGACGATGACGATGCCGTCGGCCGGCTCTCGCAGACGCCTGCGCAGAGCGTCGTCGTCGGGGCGGCTCAGGCGGTCCGCGGTGCTGCCCCAACGGCTGATGCGCGCGGCGGCAGAGCCGCCCAGGGCCTCGTCGTCCTCGATGATGACGACGTGCTGCCCTGGTGCCGGGGCCGGGGCGGCAGCTGCGGCAGAGGCTGACGCGTGCGGGTGGGCGTCGTCGTGCGGTGTCCGTGGACTCAACCCTTCGGCCTTTCTACGGCTGCCGGGGCCCGGAGTACCCCGTGATCGGCGATGATCGGCAAGGGCGCGGCGGATGGCCTGGTCGAGGCGTGCGCAGGGGTGAGGCACGGTCGAGGGTGGGTGCCGAAGCGGTCTTTTTTGTACCACTCCCCCACGCGGGGCCGACTCGTCCGGCTGTCTGAAGTCTCCCGGCCGGATTCGTACGTCTGTCGAAAGGACCTTCCACCCCTTGGAGGACCTTCCACCCCCTGGCGCCGCCCGCGCGACCGGCAGACCGGCGTCCCCGGCACCGGCCGACACGAAAGGCCGGTGTGCCCCAGGGCCTGTAGAACGGAGAGAGCACCACCTGCCCGGGAGTCCCCATGACCGGTACCCACCTCCTCCGCACCCGCCGGAGCAGGCCTGCTCACGCCCCGCAGGCCATCGAGCCACCGGGGAACGCCGAGCTGGTCGTCAGCGTGCTGGCCGTGACGGTTCTGGTCGAGCTCCTCGGCGCGCTGTCCCGGTCCCCGGTGTGGCTCCTCGGGCTGCTGGTCTTCCTGCCGGGCACGGCGTCGGCCCTGTGCACGGTCCGGCAGACGCGGTTCGTCTCCGCGTGGGCCACGCTCGTCGTCACCCTCACCGTGCTGCTCCGCCACGACGAAGGGGGCGGATGGCTCGACCGGACGCTGCTGGTGCTGTTCACCCTCGCGCTGGGGACGACCTCGGTCTACGCCTGCGAGCGGCGTATCAGGCGCGAGGACGAGATGCTCCGCCTGCGCTCCACCGCCGCGGCCATGCAGCGGCACATTCTGCGTCCCCTCCCCCTGGTCACCGACGACGTTCTGGTCAACGGTGTTTACGAGCCCGTGCAGGAGGATCGTCTCGTCGGCGGCGACATCTACGACGTCGTGGCCTCTCCCTGGGGGACCCGGGTGCTGATCGGGGACGTGCAGGGCAAGGGGCTGGCCGCCGTGGGCGCGGCGTTCGCCGTGATCGGTGCCTTCCGCGAGGCGGCGCACCGCGAGTCCACACTCACGGCTCTCGTCGACGCCCTGGACACCGCGGTCGTTCGCCACAACTCCTACGCCGAACAGACCGGCGACGACGAACGGTTCGTCACGGCGCTCATCATCGGAGTCGACGACGGCCCCGAGGCCCAGCTCGTCAACTGCGGGCACGTTCCGCCCTGGTTGATGCACGACGCCGAAGTGACCACACCGCCACTGGACTCCGGTGTGCCGCTCGGTCTCGCCGGCCTGGCCGCCGAGCCCACGACCGTGCACTGGTTCGACTTCCCGGCCGGTTCGACGCTGCTGCTGGGCACGGACGGACTCACCGAGACCCGCGCGCCCGACGGCGCGTTCTACCCGGTCGAGGAACGGCTGACGAGCCACCTGAGGGTCTCCCCCACCAAGCTGCCCCGGGCCCTGTTCGAAGACGCCCGCGCCTTCACCGGTCACGACAGCCGCCACGACGACTTCGCGGTCCTGACCGTCCGTCGCTCCCCGCACCTGCCCTGAGCCCGCGTGCCGCTCTGGATGACGAGGTGCCAGTGCGAGCGTGAGCCGCGTCGCATCGACATGGGCGGGACTTGCTATGCAACGAGTTGCATAGCACGATCGTCGTCATGGCGCTCGAGCACGCGATCCTGGTGTCGCTCTTGGAGAAGCCGGGATCCGGCTATGAGCTGGCCCGGCGTTTCGAACGGTCCATCGGCTACTTCTGGACCGCGACACACCAACAGATCTATCGCGTACTGAAGCGCATGGAGAACGACGGCTGGGTCGAGGTCCGGGACATCCCGCAGCAAGGACGGCCGGACAAGAAGGAGTACTCCGTCGCCGACCTCGGCCGGGCCGCGCTGTCCTCGTGGCTGCACGACCCGATCGAGCCGGAGAGCGTCCGCCACGACCTGGCGGTGAAGATCCGGGGGGCCGCCTTCGACGACCCGGCTGCCCTGATCCGCGAGGTGGAGCGGCACCGACATGCGCACCGGGACCGGCTGGCGCGCTATCTGGCAGGCGAGGAACGGGACTTCACGAAGCCCGAAGCGGAAACGGCCGCTCCGGATGCGCCACCGGACGCGGAGCGGGAGCTCCAGCACGTCGTACTGCGGGGCGGTATCGCGTACGAGCGGATGATGATCGGCTGGCTGGACGACGTGCTCGCCACGCTGGCCCGCTTCGGCCCGGGCCACTGACCGCGCCACCGCACCGGCCACAGCTGCTCCTCGTCTCCGGCCGCCCTACTTCTCGATTCCCATCCGTCCACAGCCGAAAGGGGTCCTCACCATGGCTGACCAACTGCTCTTCAACCCGCGCACTTACGACCCCGCGCACTTCGACCCTGAGACACGCCGCTTGCTGCGTGCCACCGTCGACTGGTTCGAGGAGCGTGGGAAGCGGCGGTTGATCGAGGACTACCGGACCCGCGCCTGGCTCGGGGAGTTCCTCGCCTTCGCCGCGAAGGAGAACCTGTTCGCCACCTTCCTGACGCCGTCGTCCGCCGCCGCACAAGGAGAGCCGGACAAGCGCTGGGACACCGCCCGTATCGCCGCGCTCAACGAGATCCTCGGCTTCTACGGCCTGGACTACTGGTACGCCTGGCAGGTCACCATTCTCGGCCTCGGGCCGGTCTGGCAGAGCGACAACACCGCCGCACGCGCCCGTGCCGCAGAACTCCTCGCCCAGGGAGAGGTGTTCGCGTTCGGCCTGTCCGAGAGGGCGCACGGCGCGGACATCTACTCCACCGACATGCTCCTCGAGCCGGACGGCGACGGCGGCTTCCGCGCCACCGGCTCCAAGTACTACATCGGCAACGGCAACGCCGCCGGACTCGTCTCCGTCTTCGGCCGCCGTACCGACGTCGAGGGCCCCGACGGCTATGTGTTCTTCGCCGCCGACAGCCGTCACCCGGACTACCACCTGGTCCAGAACGTCGTCGACTCGTCCAAGTTCGTCAGCGAGTTCCGCCTGGAGGACTATCCCGTAACGTCCGATGACGTCCTGCACACCGGCCGCGCGGCCTTCGATGCCGCCCTCAACACGGTCAACGTCGGCAAGTTCAACCTGTGCACCGCCTCGATCGGCATCTGCGAGCACGCGATGTACGAGGCCGTCACCCACGCCGGCAATCGCGTCCTCTACGGCCGCCCCGTCACCGCCTTCCCGCATGTGCGACGCGAGCTGACCGACGCGTACGTCAGGCTCGTCGGCATGAAGCTGTTCAGCGACCGCGCTGTCGACTACTTCCGCTCCGCCGGCCCGGACGACCGCCGCTACCTGCTCTTCAATCCGATGACGAAGATGAAGGTGACCACTGAGGGCGAGAAGGTCATCGACCTGATGTGGGACGTCATCGCCGCCAAGGGCTTCGAGAAGGACAACTACTTCAGCCAGGCGGCCGTGGAGATTCGTGGCCTGCCGAAGCTGGAGGGCACGGTCCACGTCAACCTGGCGCTGATCTTGAAGTTCATGCGCAGCCATCTCCTCGACCCGGCCGAGTACCCGAGTGTGCCGACCCGTCTCGACGCGGCCGACGACGACTTCCTGTTCCGGCAGGGGCCGGCCCGAGGCCTGAGCTCGGTGCGCTTCCACGACTGGCGCCCGGCCTTCGAGGCGTACGCGCATCTGCCCAACGTCGCCCGTCTGCGCGAACAGGCCGACGCGCTCTGCGAGTTCGTCGCCACGGCCGCCCCCGACGCGGAGCAGAGCCGCGACCTCGACCTCGTCCTCTCGATCGGCCAGCTCTTCGCGCTCGTCGTGCACGGGCAGCTCGTCCTGGAGCAGGCCGGCCTGACCGGACTCGACGAGGACGTACTCGACGAACTCTTCGCCGTCCTCGTACGGGACTTCTCCGGGCACGCCGTCGAACTGCACGGCAAGGACTCGGCGACCGAGCAGCAGCAGGAGTGGGCGCTGGCCTCGGTCCGGCGGCCGGTCGTCGACGAGGCGCGCACGGAGCGAGTCTGGCAGCGGGTCGAAGCGCTGTCCGGCACGTACGAGATGGCCCAGTAGGCGCGCCGCATCCATCACCGGTGGGTCGGGCCGCGGCCCGACCCACCGGTCGGCCAGGTTCGGCTCCCCTTCACCGCCCCGAACCGGTCCGGTAATCCCGACACCGTGATTCAGCCCTCGGCTCCGACAGCTCCCCGGTCCTGCACGGTGGTGCGCCTGAGCGCGAGGGCCGCGATGTCGTCACCGAGCCTTCCGCCGCTGTGCCGGAGCAGATCCCGGTGCAGCTGGTCGAGCAGCTCGCGGGGGTGCTCCGTGTCCGGCCGCCGCATCCAGTCCGGCAACGGGAAGAACCGGCCGGTGTGGTCCCGGGCCTCGGATACGCCGTCCGTGTAGAGGAGCAACCGCTCGCCCGGGGCGAAGTCGACGGTGTCGACCCAGTAGCGGTCACCGATGAGTGCTGCGAGGTTGAGGGGCGGGGAGGGGAAGGTGGGCACCAGGACCCGGACCTTCCCGCAATGAGCGATCAGCGGCGGGGGATGTCCGCAGTTGAGAAGTCGTAGCCGTTCGCCACCGTGCGGGATCTCGGCGAGGAGAGCGGTGGCGAAGTGCTCGGGCTGGTCCTGGACGGGAAACGCGGCGCTGTGGCGCGTGACGGTGGCCTCCAGGCGGCGGACGATGCCCCGCAGGTCGGGCTCGTCGTAAGCGGCCTCCCTGAAGCAGCTGATCACCGCCGAGGCCGCCCCCACCGCGGACAGGCCCTTGCCTCGTACGTCGCCTATGAGCAGCCGGACCCCGTACGGGGTACCGATCGCCTCGTAGAAATCGCCGCCGATCCGGGCCTGTTCCTGGGCTGCCAGATACAGCGATTCGATCTCGACGTCCTCGATGCGGCGTGGCAGGGGGCGTAGCAGTACTTTCTGGGCCGCGTCGGCGACGAGGCGGACCTGGAAGAGCATCTCCTCCCGCTGAAGTCGGACATGACTGCCGTACGCGGCCGCCAAGGTGACCGCGATGATGGCGGCCGACGTGTACGGCGTCCCCAGATCGGTATGGAAGAGACTGAGGACGATCATGAGCAGGAGGCAGAACGCCCCCAGCATCATCGTGGGGAGCACGGGCCACATCGCGGCCGCAAGGGCGGGCGCGGCGGGCAGTAGGCGGCTGAAGGCGATCTCCCTGGGTGTGGAGAACGCCAGGCCGGCGATGAGAACGGTCAGGACCAGGGGTGACAGCCGGGCAGCTTCCCATCGGCCGCTGTGGGCGGGGCGACGGTGCCACAGCCGTGCAGACTTGATCACAAAAAGCATCATATCGGTCTAATCGAACACAGGGCACGGAGGGATCATGTGCCGCACGCGAGATTGCGCGGCGTACGGCCTGCCCGGAGGGATCGAGGCCATGTGACGCCCAACCGAGCATATGTTCGAGATCGACTGAACAAGGATCGGGCGTGCCCTGGCCACTTGGGATCACCGGTGTTAAAAAGGTCGCATGGCGAGTCTTTTCGCCCGTTTTCAACGCCTGTCGGTTAAGCGTCTGATCAGCAAGCGCACGCGGAGCGTGGCCGGGCAGGTGTTGGTTTTCCAGGTGGCTCTGGTGGTGCTGCTCGTAGCCTGCGGTGTCTTCGCTCTCATTCTGCAGTCGGAGCGGGACACCAGCGCCGAGGCAAGGCGCCGCTCCACGGCCGTGGCACAGACCTTCGCGCACTCGCCGGGTGTCCTGGCGGCATTGCAGACCCCGGACCCGAGCAAGATCCTCCAGCCGCTCACCGAAGCGGCACGCCGGGCCGCCGACGTCGACTTCATCGTGGTCATGGACACCGAGGGCATCCGGTACACGCACCCCCTGCCCGACCGCATCGGAAAGCGGTTCGTGGGCGAGATCGGACCGTCGTTGGCGGGGAGGCTCTACGTGGAGAGCGTCGACGGCCCGCTCGGTCGCGAGGTGCAGGCCACGGTGCCGATCAAGAACGCCGACAGCGAGGTCGTGGGGATCGTCTCGGCCGGGATGAAGGTCGAGAACGTCCAAAGTCAGTTGAACCGGCAACTACCGATCATCCTGGGCGCGGGGGCCGGAGCGCTCTTGTTGTCCATCGGCGCGACGGCACTGCTGGGCAGGCGGCTGCGACGGCAGACACACAGCCTGGCCCCGGACGAGATGACCTTGATGTACGAGCACCACGACACAGTGCTCCACTCCGTTCGGGAGGGTGTGCTGATCGTGGCCGCCGACGGGCGGCTGATGCTGGTGAACGACGAGGCCAGACGACTGCTGGAGCTGCCCTCGGACGTCGAGGGGCGGCTTGTCTCGGAACTGCCGGGACTCGATCCCGAGATGAAGGCGCTGCTCGCCTCCGGGCGCGAGGCCACCGACGAGGTACACCTCGCGGGAGATCGGCTGATCGCGGTCAACCAGCGGCCCACGGGTCGCGAGGGCGGCCCCAGGGAAACGGTGGTGACACTGCGCGACTCCACCGAGCTGCAGGCGGTGACGGGCAGGGCGGAGGTGGCACGGGAGCGGCTCAGGCTGCTGTACGACGCCGGACTCCACATCGGTACCACCCTGGACGTGCTGCGCACCGCCGACGAGTTGGCGCGGGTCCCCATTCCCCGCTTCGCGGACTTCGTCACCGTGGACCTGGCCGACGCGGTCCTGCACGGCGAGGAGCCTGCTCCCACGGGGACGGACATGCGACGCGCGGCCGTGGCCGGCATCGTGGACAACCATCCGCTCACCGAACAGGGCCGGCTTTTCGACTATCTTCCCTCCACACCCCAGGCCCGCGGCTACGGCAGCGGCCGCTCCCAGTTGGTGAGCGATCTGCCGTCCGCCACGGGCTGGCGCGTGCAGGACCCGGAGCGGGCCAAGGCGATCATCGACTACGGCATCCACTCCCTCATCACCGCCCCCATCCAGGCCCGCGGCGTCGTGCTGGGCATGGCCACCTTCTGGCGCACGCGACAGCATGAGCGCTTCAACGAAGAGGACGTGTCGCTGGCGGAGGAGCTGGTGGCCCGTGCCGCGATAAGCATCGACAATGCCCGCCGCTACACCCGCGAGCACGCCCTGGCTGTAACCCTCCAGCGCAGCCTGCTGCCGCAGGCCATGCCCGAGCAGAATGCCCTCGACATCGCCTACCGCTACCTCCCGGCCCAGTCGGGCGTGGGCGGAGACTGGTTCGACGTGATTCCCATGCCAGGCAGCCGGGTGGCGCTGGCCGTCGGCGATGTGGTCGGCCACGGCCTCCACGCCGCCGCCACGATGGGACGGCTGCGTACCGCGGTGCACAACTTCTCCGCCCTCGATCTGCCACCCGACGAGCTGCTGAGCCATCTGGACGACCTGGTCGGAAGCATCGACCAGAACGAGGCGGCTCAGAGCGCGGCGGGCGTCGTGGGCGCCACCTGCCTGTACGGGATCTACGACCCCGTGACCCGCCGCTACGTCATGGCGCGGGCGGGGCATCTGGCGCCCGCGCTGGTCCGGCCCGACGGGACCGTCACGTTCCCGGACGTGCCCGCCGGTCCACCCCTGGGCCTCGGTGGCATGCCGTTCCAGACCGCGGAGCTGTGCCTCGTGGAGGGGACCCAGCTCGTCCTGTACACCGACGGTCTCATCGAGGACCGCGGGCGCGACCTGGACGTGGGACTGGGGCTGCTGCGCGATGCGCTCACCGGCCATCCCGGCCGGCCGCCCGAGGAGACCTGCCAGGACGTGCTGGACAGGGTGCTCCCCGAGCGTCCCAAGGACGACGTCGCCCTGCTCGTCGCCCGCACGCGGCAACTGCCGCACGACCGGATCGCCGACTGGGACGTACCGCCGGATCCCGCCGCCGTCGCGGGTATGCGCGACGCCGTGTCCCAAAGGCTCGAAGCATGGGGCCTCGCGGAGTTCGGCTTCACCATGGAGCTCATCCTGAGCGAGCTCGTCACCAACGCCATCCGCTACGGCTCCGGGCCGATCCACGTGCGGCTGATCCGCGACCGTGCGCTGATCTGCGAAGTGGCCGACGGCAGCAGCACCTCACCCCATCTGCGGTACGCCGCGTCGACGGACGAGGGTGGCCGGGGCCTGTTCCTGGTGTCGCAGATGGCTGAGCGCTGGGGCACCCGGTACACCCCGCAGGGCAAGGTGATCTGGGCCGAACTGGCCCTGCCCGAGGTCATACAGGGGTGGGAGTAACCGCAGCGGTCCGAGACCCGTGGACTGTCACCGGTCCCGCGTGCCCGACGCGTTCCAGCGCCATGCTCCCGACAGGCGCCGGGTGACCACGGCACTGAAGGTGCGCACGCCTCGTGTCGATCCAGGGTCGATACCCGTGAGCTCACGGACCCGGCGCAGGCGGTAGTCCAACGTGCGGGTGTGGACGTTGAGCGAGGTCGCCGTGGCACCGCGGTGCATGTCGTGGCGGTAGTACGCGTCGAGGGTGGTGAGGAGGTCGGGGCCGGTCTCCAGGCGGCGGGCCAGTGTGCGGAGCCAGTCGTCGACGAGTGGCACGTCCCCGACGGCGAGTTCGACGAAGACATCGGCCAGGGTGTGCGGCCGCAGCCGGACGGATGCCCGGCGCAGCGGGGCTGCCCGGCTGATCCGGCGGGCGCGGTCCAGAGCGTCGGCCAGCTCCGGCAGCGGAGCGACGGACATGCCGACGGCGCAGGGGCGGCCGAGGGCCTGGGCGACGTCCTGTACGAGGTCCGGCAGGTGGTCGGGGGTGAGGTCGGGTGAGAGGTCGGGAACAGCGTGCGGCGGTGCGCTTTCCGCTGCCTCGGGGCCGGAGAACAGCGGAAGCAAAGTGATCAGCTCACCGCTCCCGTCGCCGCCCTCCGGTCCCCACATGACCGGCGCACGGTGGCTCTTCACGAGCGCCCCGATCTCGCTTTCCAGGAAACGATCGATGGTGGGCCGGTCCGGAATACGAAAAACCGTCACCGCGTAGCGGTCCGGGAGTTCCATGTCGACGGCCTCGGCGAGTTCCGCCGAAATCGGATCTCCGTTCAGTAATGACCGGGTCAGCAGGGCGACCTGCTCGGTGTACGGCATTCGGCGGCGCAGTACGCGCACGAATCCCTGACGGTAGGAAGCGATGCCTCGTTCGCCCTGGGGGGCGAACCAGGTCATCATGCGCATGAGTTCGTCGACACCGCCGCCGCGCTGGGCATCGGTCGCCTCATTGATCTCACGCAGCATGAGGGCGGTGTGCACGCGCAGCACCCGCTGCCGCGCGTCGAGCGACATCCCGGCGCCGGCCCGCAGCTCCCCCATCGTCGCGATGTAGCCGAGATCCTCTTCGCTCAACTCACTGTTGTCCGGGGCGAGTTCGACGGTACGACGCCGGAGCCACATCGCGTGTTCCAGCGTCTCGGCCCGTGCCCGGGAGTCCTTGTCCAGGAACCCGAACTCCGGGATCTCACGTGTGTACGCCTCGACCTCACGCCGGGCGTTGGTCGACGCCTGACGGGCCAGCTCGGCGAAGAGGCTCCCCATGAACGCGAGCATGCCATTCAGGACATGCCGGCCGACAGGGGAGATCCGGACGGCGTTCATCACTCCGCACAAAACGGTGGCAGATGTATCGACAGGGCTTTTATCACAGTGCGCAAAATTCCCGGATCGGGGTGTTTCCGTCACTCCTTCTGCTTGTGGAGGAACTGTGAAGCGGCCTTAATGAGAACCGCCTTCGGCATGGCTGCGGTGATCAGTACAAGCAGAAGCAGGGGAATTCGCAGCCGGGCGCCTCGAATGGCGCTCACCCAAACGGGAGGGAAACTCCGATGACGGCAGACACGAGAAAGAGAATCATGGCGGCGGTCGCGGTCGTGGTCACATCGACGGCGCTCATGCTCGGCGCACCGGGCACCGGCTCGGCCGCCCCCGCCGCCCCCGCCGCCACGCCCAGCCTGCGCGCCTTCGGGATCAGCGGCGACGGCACCCTGATGGCCACGTTCACGACCGACCGGCCGCAGGTCCTCGACTGGGTCAGGGCCGTCACCGGCCTCAGCGGCGACACAGGCCTGATCGGGATCGACTTCCGGGTGCAGGACGGCCTCATGTACGGCGTCGGCAACAAGGGCGGCATCTACACGATCAAGACCCCGCCGACCACCACGGACGTGGTGGTCACCAAGGTGTCCCAACTCCAGTACGCGCTGCACGGCGCGAACTTCGGCGTCGACTTCAACCCCGCGGCCGACCGCCTGCGCGTGATCAGTGACAACGGCCAGAACCTGCGGCACAACCTCAACGACCACAGCACCATCCAGGATCTGAACCTCACCACCCCGCCGACCGAGGGCACGACCAAGGGTGTCTCGGCCGCCGCCTATACGAACAACGACCTCAACGCGGCCACCGCGACCACGCTCGTCGACATCAACACGACCACGGACCAGGTCGTCCTCCAGTCCCCGGCGAACAACGGCACGCTCGCCCCGACCGGCAACCTCGGCATCGACGCCGGAATCAACGCCGGCATGGACATCTACAGCACCCTGTCCGGCGGGAAGACGGTCGACAACGCCGCGTTCGCCTCCCTCACCCCGTACGGCGCCAACACCCCCTCGCTGTACGGCATCAACGTCTTCACCGGCCAGGCCACCTCCATCGGCCAGTTCCCGCTGAACATCACGGACCTGGCCATCTCCCTCACCGGATCCTGACCCCCGGCCCTCGCCGCGGCCCGGCCACCGCCGGCCCGCGGCGAAAAGGCCTTGGCCCCCACCCTGCGATCAGGGTGGGGATCGGCCTCATGCGCGCGGCAGGCGGTCAGGCCGCAGCGATGAGCACGCCGGGAAGGTCACCGGCTTTCACGGCGTCCTGGTCGATGGCCACGCCGGTGTAGGCACCCACGGCGGTGAACACCAGCTCGGGCAGGCGCTCACCATGCTCCTCGAAGTAGGCGACGACATCGGCCTCGCTGGACTCAGGCATCGACGGGAACACCGCGCCCACGGCGCCGAGGGCGGCATCGAGGGCCGAGCCCCGCCCGGTGTCGGCGCCGAAATCAGCCCGGTACGCGCAGGCATCGGGCGCATGGATGAGCACGGCCGGAGGGCTGAAACGGTTGGCGGTCAGGCAGAGGATCTCCTCATCCTCGCAGGGAAGCATCGACTCGACCTTGCCTCGGTAGCCGGTCGCCCAGGTTGCCATGCCCCAGTCCTCCAGCACGTACGTCCACTCACCGCACATGCCGTACATGACGCGGTGGAGGTGGAGTAAGGGCTGGCCCGGCTGCCCGGCCGGTACGCGCAACTCCCTGCACGGGGTGCGCGCGGCCAGTTCGTCGAGGTCGGCACCCAGGTTGATGAGGAACTCGTCCGTCTCCACGCCTCGGGCCAGAGTCAGCGAGATACAGCCGAGCATGCCGGGCACGGCCGATGAAGGGGTGTGGCGGTGTGCGCCTATCCACGTGATGCCGCCACTCATGCGGGTCAGATTACCGACCTGGTACTGGCGACGGTCCCGGTGGTGGCAAGTGCAGGCACAAGGAGTGCGGCCGATGTCAGCGGCAACTGCATGCCGGCCACCACGCAGGCGAAGCCGGTGCACTGCGAACCTGCACCGCGTCATTCCGAAGGGATGCGGAACTCGAATTCGGGACGGTCCCAGGGCACGGCCGGCGGGTTCGCAAACGCGGTCCCGGTCCGCACGGCGCCGGCGCGGTGGTAGAAGTCCTCGGCGGGAAGATGCGACACGACCTTGACACGGTCGATCCCAGCGGCACGCGCCTCGGACCGCATGTGCGCGACGAGCCGTCGTCCGATACCCCGTCCCTGCGCTTCGTCGGCGACGAACAGCAGGTCGAGCTCCGGTGGCGCGAGGACGAGCGAGTAGAACCCGAGGACCCGGCCTCCAAGCTCGTCGGCGCCCACGGCCACGAAGGTGCGGTGGGCCTCGATGTAATCAGGACCGACCCGGTAGCCCGCGACTGCGGATGCGTACTTACCCTCGTAGGCGCCCGAACCACGCACGAGCCGCGTGAGCCGTTTGGCATCCCGCGCGACGGCCCTCCGTATCGTGATCGGCTGACTGACCGGGGAAGTGCGTGAACTCATCGGGAGAGTATTTCGCACCCCCGGCCAACCTCAAACTCATCGTCACGGCCAGCCTCATCGGCACCACCATCGAGTGGTACGACAACTGGCGATGACATCCGCGCACGACGAGCCATGTCAGCATCCGCGGAAGAGGTACTCCATCGGCTCAGCACAGAAGTCCCCGTCAACATCACCGGGACCTGCTGATCGCCGCCCACCAGCAGCTCGGCGGCCCGATCGTCCTGGTCTGGGACAACCTCGACGTCCGCAAAGCCGCCAACCTGCGGCAGTGGGCGGCAGCCCGGGAGTGACTGGCTCTCCAACGTCGCCTTCAGTACCCCCGAACACCTCGACCAGCGCATCCGACGCGGCTTACACCTCATCCAGTACCGCAGTCACCTCATTGAGGAGTTCGAGAGGCCGATGGAGAAGCAGCCGACCGAAGTCCGTGCGGCCCGAGGGGCCCCTCAGGCCGCCATAAGCGCCGTCAGGGCCCGGTCCATTGCGGCGTTGAACTCTTCCGGAGTCAGCGGAAGACGGGACTTGACATCCCGACTCCACTGGTCGGCGAGGACCTCGGCGGAGCCCGCCTCGACACCGTCGAGCGCCGCGTCGGCCAGGTCCGACGGAGCGATCTTGTCCACGGGCCAGCCCGCGGCCATGTCGGTGTCGGCCAGGCCGAGGTGTACCGCTGTGACGAGCGTGCCCTGCTCGGCGAGCTCCAGGCGGACGCCGTTGGTCATGGCCCAGGCGGCGGCCTTGGTCAGGTGGTAGGCATTGGCGCCCTTGCCCCCGAACCACGACATGGCGGAGAGGACGTTGACGATCGCGCCCCCGCCGTCTCGCCCCCGCCGTCTCTGGCGAGCGCCGGCGCGAACTCCCGGATCATTCCCAGGTGGCCGAACATGTTGGTCTCCAGCTCGTGCCGCACCGCGTCCAGCGAACCGGTCACCAGGTCGGTCCCCGTACTGATTCCCGCGTTGTTGATGAGTAGCGAGACGTCCGGGGCGGCCTCGGCGGCGGCCCTCACGGATGCGGGATCGGCGATGTCGAGGGGCAGCACCTCGACGCCGGGCAGGTCCACGGTCTCCGGTCGGCGGGCCGTCGCGTAGACCTTGCGAGCGCCCCGTTCCAGCAGGCGCTGGGCGAAGGCGCGGCCCAGGCCGCGGTTGGCTCCGGTGACAAGGGCGACGGAGTTGTTGATATCCATGGCCGGTACGCTAAAACCTGACGCTGACGTCAGAGGCAAGTGCTGGTCGTCAGGGCCAGAGGTGAGAGGAAGCACCATGACTGTCACAGGGGCCGCAGCCGAGCGGTTGATCCGCATCGGCGAGGTGGCACGAGGCGCCGGCGTCTCAGTGCGCGCCGTGCGCTACTACGAGCAGCAAGGGCTGCTCATCGCGGAGCGCAGCCCGTCCGGCCAGCGCCTGTACGGGCAGGACGCCATCCCCCTGGTCCGCTTCTTCCAGCAGATGTTCGCCGCCGGCCTCACCAGTCGAAGGATCACCGAACTCCTGCCGTGCTGGGACTCCGGGCACACCGACGCCGGGCAACGAGCCATGCTGCGAGCCGAGCGCGAGCGCCTCCAGGCCAAGATCGACGACCTGCAGGCCGCCCTGGACCACCTCGACGAGGTCATCGCGATCACGGACACGCACCCGTAGGCGCGGTCGGCCAGACGTCTCATCAGCGATCCAACCTCGCTGTCTTGGTTAGGGCGATGAGGAGTCGTCTAGATCGCCGACATGTCGCTCATGGGTTCGGCAGGTCGGAGGGTGGGGTGGTCAAAAGTGCGGGGCGCAGGATGATGCGGGCCCGAGCGGTGTGGCGGTAGTACACGTGCCGTCCATCGCGTTTGCGTTCGACCAGGTCGGCGGCCAGGAGACGGGAGAGATGGAAGGAGACCGTCGCGGGTGCGAGGTGGTGCAGCGTGGCCAGCGCCGTAGTAGTGCGCGATTCGACCAAACTGTGCAGGATCGCCAGCCGAGTTGCACCGAGAACCGGGGCGGTATGGGGAACTGCGTGGCCTGAGGCGGCGATAGGGATCGCGAGTTGGGCTTCCCCGGAGAGAAGAGGTGCGTGCAGGCCCACGCGGTCCAAGAAGAGGCTCGGGATGAGGGTGACAGGGTAATCACCGCCTACCTCCCCGTCGGAATCGGAGGCGACCTTCAAGGCACCGTCCTTCCAGAGCAAGGAGGAGTGCATGGCCGCGAGGGCGCTGCCGAGCCCTTCACGAGCCGCGACCGCGCCGTGCCGTTCCACGAATCCCTCGAAGCCCGCCGTGATCTGCGGCCAGTGCGGCGCTATCGCCTTCGACCAGAGCCAGTGCAGCTCGCACGCGAGCCGCTCCCTCAGTTCGCTCTCGCCGACCTCGATGCGGGGCCGCACCCGTTCGTCTGCGCGTGTGAGCTGCCCGCCTCGCAGCCACGGGCAGCGGCTGCTGCGTGCCTGCCCTCCAGTGAGGAAGGCGGTGAACTGGGTGCCTACCGTGCTCGCGGGTGTCGTGGCGACGGCATGTAACTGGTCTTCGACAGTCGGCAGGAAGGTACGGGGTGCCGGAGTGAGGAGTTCCGGCAGGTAGGTGGTGTATCCGCTCGCGACGGCCGCGAGGGTCGGCAGGTGGCCCGAGGACAACAGTGTCCGGATGTGGCGGTGCCTGCGAGATGCCTTCGGTGCCTCGGAGACGGCGACCAAGGCGGCGGCCAGCTCCCCCACCGGTGAGATGGCCCAGCGTAGACCGGCCAGCCGCCCGGCGGGCATGTGCAGGTCGATCACGGATACGCCCGTCCTTTGCAAGTTGCGCGGTCACGCCGCAGGCCAGCATTCGAACCTGATCGAATCAACGCCTGAGACAGAGCCTCGGTTCCTAGGCTCCAGAGGCCGTAGGAGGTGCGCATGACGCGGGCCCCTTCGCTATTCGAGAGCGGGACGGGGCCCATGCTCCTGTCCGGAAAGGGATGCATGTACTCCACGTACAGCTGGTTCAACTGCCGCGTAGACAACGGCGGATACGTAGGCGGACCCCACCCCTGTCGATGGCTGTACAACCCGGTAGCCCCTTGCTGACCAGCCTCGCCGCCGATCACTGTGCACCGCTGCCACGACCGGCTTCTCGACATCAACGTCTGCTTCCGCACCGGACCCGGCCCCGGTTACACCGCTCTCGGCAAGTACACAAGGGCCAGTTGATGACCGTGACCGGCACACAGGTGGGGACGGACTCCCACTGGTGGTTCCAGGGTCACCTGCACGGCGGACTGAACCAGTGCCCTCGCCCGTTTTCCCCCCCGATGGAGAGCGCAAAGATGACGTACCCGAGAGCCAAGACGTTGATTCCGGTGGCGGTCTTGACCACGATGACCGTGCTGGGTGTCCCCTCCGCTCATGCGGCACCCGCGACGACCTCCGTGTCCCTGGCCTGGCCGGCCGCGGCCTGTCAGATCGGCGACGGGCACACCTATTTCAAGGGCACGAACATCAATATGCGCAACAGCCCTGGCGGCACCGTCATCGGACGAGCCGACCGCGGGGACTGCGCCTACATCTACCAGACGGACTCCGGCCCGCGAGTGACCTGCCCTGACGGGTCCTCGACCGTTGCCTGGCATCTTGCGGTCAACAAGCGTACCCGCGTCGTCGGCTACGTGTCCGCGTGCTTCGTCTGACGCAGTCCCGGCAGGCAGCCTCGCGAACCCAAGCGTCTGGTTTTCCTCACCCACCATCGCACCCATGGGAAAGGCTCAGCTTCATGCAGCAGCAGATGATCTTTGTAAACCTCGCCACTCATGACCTCGACGCATCGAAGAAGTTCTTCACCGCGCTGGGGTTCTCCGCCGACGACCAGTTCAGCGACGACACGACGGCCGCGATTCCTCTCAGCGACACCGTCAACGTCATGCTGCACACCCACCAGAAGTACGCCGAGTTCACGAAGAAGCAGATCGTCGAATCGAAAACGTCGAGCGAGGTACTCCTTGCACTGAGTGCCCCCAGCCGGGAGAAGGTCGACGAACTGGTCGACAGGGCGATCGCTGCGGGAGGCTCACCAACCGGTGAGCCTCAGGATCACGGCTTCATGTACGGCCGTGCCTTCGACGACCTCGACGGGCACACCTGGGAGGTCATGTGGATGGACCCGACGGCAACTCAGGGATGAACAACTCACTCTCACTGGGCCTTCAGTCAGCACCCAACCAGCACGGGAACTGGAGCGTGCTGGTTCGGGCGGTAGACGCGGGATCGATCAACCCGCAGGAGCCAGGACACCGCCCAGCTGGAGTTACTCCTCTCCTGGATCCGTAGCGTTCCCTCATGCCACGAACCGCGGCGGGTCCCTGCTCCTCGACGACGAGCATTTTCGCTGCCACCCACTGGATTGCACTCCCCGGAGGCGCTCACCCAGCTGCTCAAGCCAGGCCTTGCCCGTGGCCGTCGCCTGCTGTCACTGGACTGGCTCAATGGCACGCTACGCCGATGGGACGAAGCCTCCATTCGGGTTGCCGGCCCCGCGACTGGCCGTCCGGCGGTTCCTGAGGAGGTGTGGCCCGTACATGCGGACGGCGATCCCGGGCGAGGCAACGGTGACGCAGTGAGGTCGTTTCGATACTATGCGTGACGATCCTACTCGTGTTCTACTCGCCTGCGGGTCCCGTGATCCGCCGGGAGGTGCCGACATGCCCTCATCGTTCTCCGCACCCGGATTCGCCGACGAGCTGCCGCCCAGTGTCCTCGGCCGCTGGAACCAGGTGGTCGAGGATGAGTTCAAACGCCTCGAGGTCGAAAACGGAAGCCCGTACTTCACCCTCGAACCCGGCGATCCGGACGCCCAGCGGGTGGCCGTCACCTGGTTCGGGAACCCGGCGGAGCCGGAGTTCTGCTTCGACGAGACGACCGCCCGCAAGCTCTCCGACTGGGGCATCCGCGGACGACGCGCGCTCCACAACGAGTACTGCGAGTACGCGGTCGTGACCGCCCCCGACGCGCAGGGCAACCTGCGCCCCAAGCGCGTCCAGGTGACCACCGAACTGGCTGAGTACTACCAGGTGCTCGCCGAGGACTCACCGGACCTGCTGCGTGACATCGTCACCGACACACTCGGCGGCGAACCTCCCCGCTGGGAGGAGCTCTACGGTCCCGCGGTCGCCAACCCGAAGGTGCTCAGCCCTGCACAGCGCCGGATGGCGTTCGCCCGTCAGATGACCGGCCACGGAGGACACCCCGACCTCCAGGCAGCCGGTGTCCCGGCCGCTCCCGTGGGCTCCCTCAACGCCGTCAACGCCCTCTTCATGGCCCACCCCATCAACGGGCTCGACGACCTCCTCTACATCGTGATGTTCGGCGCCAAGCCCTACGCGCGCCGCACCTCGACCGGCGTGCTGGAAGCGGCCGGACGCGACCAGATCTTCCGCCAGGATCCCGCTCTCGCGGGCCTGGCCTGCCGCAACGCCGACCCGGCCGCCGCGATGGCCGCCGCGGGCGCCGCCTTCGACGGGCGGACCGTGTCCATCGCCGATCCCATCGGCATGTACATCCACGCATTCACCTCCGAGGTCTTCCAGTTCCAGGGCGGACCGGTCCCCGATCCGTGGATCCGGCTCAGCCGCGGCCGCCAAGGGCTGCACCAGCGGCTGGAGTTCGGCCCAGGGGACGCGGACCCGCACTTCCTGGACGACATCACCGTGATCGAGGGCGAGGCGGAAGACCCGCTCACCGGCGGCTATCAAGTCCTACGCCATGTGCAGGTGGGCCCCGTCGCCGCGCTGAGCGCACCCAAGGACGTCCCGCCGGGCGACTTCGTGGTCCTGCCCGATCCGCCCGGTCCGATCCACTGCCGCGACGCAAGCGTGTGCAGCAGTGTCGTACGACCGCTGAAGGAGGCGTTCGAGGCGGCCGCCGGACAACCCGCCCAGCCCGCAGGTCTCCGCGGCCGCCGATGAGTACCCTCCAGGACGGGATCTACCACGCACCCGGCCGCCGCCCACCCAGACACCTCGCCCTGGTGTTCCTGCGCGCCGACCCCGCGGCGGACTCCGCCGTCGTGGACGGCACGCTGCGCGAGGTGACGGGGATGCTGGGCGACCTCGCCGAAGGACGCGTCGACGAGCTGCCCGGCCACCCGGTTCCGACCGGCGATCTGGAGTTCCTCCTCGGCTTCGGACCCAAGGCCTTCGCCATCCCCGGCGCCCGCCTCCCGAGCCCCGCCGCGCTCGGCCCGCGCTATCGCTTCCGCTCCCCGCTGCCCACCGGCGGCGGCCCCGTACTCGTCGGCGCGGGCCTCGAGTACGCCTCGGACGTCGTCCGCAACGACGCCACTGAGGAGTTCTGCCTCCAGCTCACCGCCGGGACTCAACTCGCGGTGTCCCGCGCGGTCGTGGAGCTGTGGAAGCTGCTCGACGGCCGAAAGGACGACCGTACCCAGATGGCGCCGCTGGAGATCGCGGGCATCCATACCGGCTTCCAGCGTGACGACCACCGCAGCTGGATCGGCTTCCACGACGGCGTGTCCAATCTGGACAGCGGTGCCCGGGAAGGCGTCATCTCCATCAGCGACGGCGAGTCCGGCTCCGACACCTGGACCGTGGGCGGCAGCTACCTCGTCTTCCTCAGCCTCGCCGTCGATCTCGGCCCCTGGCATCGACTGCCACGCTCCGAGCAGGAGTTGCTGGTCGGCCGGGACAAGCTCACGGGCGCCCCGCTCACCGGCACGGACTCCGACGGCCTGCCCGTACCGGCGGCCGGATGTCCGGTGGCCGGGACCACCGAGGTCACCCAGCCCGGCAACGAGGACTTCATCGAACCGGGCCCCACCGACGACCCCGTCCTGCTCGCCACCCACGTCCGCCGGGCCAACCTGAGCGCCGGCGACGCCCCCGACCTGGCCGGCTCGCTGCGGATGTTCCGGCAGGGCTACGAGTTCTTCCAGCCCATCGCCGCCGCGCCCGGCTTCAGCGTCGGCCTGAACTTCATCAGCTTCCAGGACCACCCCGACCGGGTGCTGCGCGCCCTCACCCAGCGCGGCTGGCTGGGCGGCGTCAACTTCGGCGGGCAGCCCGGCCAGGACGGTCCGGCAGGCCGGCTGCTGACCGTACGGGCCGGTGGCACCTACCTCGTCCCGCCGGTGCGCGACACCGCTCCCTATCCGGGAGCCGAGGTCTTCGGGTGAACTCGCCCCCTCTCCTCGATGGAAACGGAGACACACGGTGATCGAGAAGATGTGGCTCAACCCGCCACTGGCCTTCGCCCGGCTGGGTCCGTCCCCCGAGCCCTGCGAGAACTACCGCTACGGCCCCAACGACCTGACACCCCGGGGCACCGGCAAGACCGTGGCCGTGCCCGCGCCCTCACTCGTCCTCGCCGCAGACGGCACCCTCGAGAAACGCCCGCCCCGAGGCGACCAGGTCCGGTTCAAGGACGAGCGCGGATTCCGGCCCATCTGCCCGTTCTTCGAGGTGCACGGCTCCTGGGTCATCGACGGGGAGCGCACCGAAGGCCCGATCACCACCGACGTACTTGACGCCTTCGGTCTCACGACGGCTGACGTGCGGTGGAAGGTGGAGGTCGCCAACCTCAAGGCGCACCAGTGCACCCGTGCCGACGACGACCGCATCGACGCCACCGTCGAAATCGCCGGGAACCAGCACCAGAAGAGGCCCCTGGAAGGAGGCTCCCCCCGGACGGCGGCCCGGCCCCTGGTACCCCCGGGACGGCACATCCCGCTCGGCTCGGTGCAGATTCCGCGCCCGAACGCCGAGTTCCCCGAACTGCGGCTGCGGTTCACCCCCGCCGCCGGACTGGTGTACGGCCCC
Organism: Streptomyces sp. NPDC057002; assembly: GCF_042673825.1. NCBI lineage: Bacteria > Bacillati > Actinomycetota > Actinomycetes > Kitasatosporales > Streptomycetaceae > Streptomyces > Streptomyces sp. NPDC057002. The sequence goes on along the minus strand of NZ_JBHURZ010000002.1, from coordinate 647,387 downwards.
ACGAACCTGCTTCAGCGCACCACCCGGTATCCGCTCCCCACCGAGCAGCTGTTCCTCTCCACGAACTCCCGCTGGTGCGAGTTCAGGGAGGACAACGACAACGGCGACCCGCGGACCGCCCCCTCCGGCCTGTACGCCGGGGCGTCCGACGAGGACGGCGGGACCAGCTTCGGTCTGGTGGACGACGTGTGCGACGGCCTGGTCACCGTCACCGTCGGCGAGTTCACCGCGCGGGCCCGCGTCGTCGTCACCCCGCCCGACTTCGCCCCCGACCGCAGGCCCTTCACGTCCCTGGCCGACGGCCTGACCGACCGGGTCAAGCGCGCCGAGGTCCGGGATCCTGCGTACATCTCCCAGAACCCGCAGCTCACCGCCCTGGAGGTGCGCGACCTGTTCGAACGGGCCCTGGAGGCCATGGACGCCGTCAACGTGGACGCCCAGAACCAGCGCGCGACCAGCGAGAACATCGGCAACGCCCGGAACGAGGGCAGCCCGATCGCCGAGGCGCGCGCCCGCACCTTCCCCACACCGGTGCCGCTGGCGGGGATCACCCTCGCGCTCACCGAGCGCGGCCGGCGCAAGCACCGCCGCTTCCCGGCCCTGGAGGTCCTGGAGGACCTCATCCGCGAACAGCCCGACTTCATCCAGCAGTTCGTCAGACCACCGGCCACCGAGGACCCCTGGTACGACCGCCGGATGCCCGTGGCCGTCCGTGGCTCCGACGCCTTCCCCATGCACGTGACGCGCCGCCAGTACGACCTGCTCGTGGCATGGGCCCGCTCCGTGCGCGCCAACGTGCAGGAGGGGTCGTGAGCGTCCTGCTGCAGATCAGCCGCCGTCCCCCGGAGCGGGAGCCAGGGCCCCAGAGCGCTCCGCCCGGACTCCCCGCCGAGACCAGGGTCTTCCGCAGCGCCCACGGTGCCCACCTGTTCGTGGCCGACGGAAGCCGCATCTACGACCTGCCCGAGGCCACCGCCGCCCGGCTGGAGGCCTGGACGGCGGCCGCGGGCGCGGCGGCCCACGATCCGGCGGCGGACGCGGCGCTCGCCGCCGAACTGGAACTGCCTCTCTGGGGCATGGCAGGCGTCCCGGCCGCTCGCATCGACGGCACCCCCGCCGCCGTACCCCCGCTCGCCTCCCTCTCGCTCAACGTGATGCAGGCCTGCAACCTCAGCTGCGGCCACTGCTACGCGGACGAGGGACGGTTCGGCGGCTCCGCCCGCGCCATGCCCCGCGCGACCGCCTTCGCCGCCGTGGACCGGCTCCTCGCCGAAGCCGCGCCCGGAGCCGGGGTCGTCGTCGGCTTCATGGGCGGTGAACCACTCCTCGCCCGGGAGCTGGTCCACGACGTGGTCGACCACGCGACCCGGGCCGGCGCCGCCACCGGGCACGGGGTCCGCTTCGCCCTCACCACCAACCTCACCACCGTCCGCCCGGAGGACGCCGAGCTGTTCGCCGCGCACCCGTTCACCGTGGCCGTCAGCCTCGACGGCGACCGCGCCGGGCACGACGCGCTGCGCACGGCCCCGGGCGGGGGCAGCGCGTACGACCGGCTGCGCGCCGGGCTGGACGTACTGGACAGGCACGGGCGACCACGCCACCTGTCGGCCCGGGTCAGTGTCACCCCTTACACCAGACGGCTGAAGGACGTCCTGGAGCACGGGATCGGCCTCGGCTTCGACGAGGTCGGCTTCGCGGCCGTGGTCAGTGCCCCCGATCCGGCCTTCGAGATCGGCACGAGCGCCTTCGCCGGGTTCTTGGAGCAGATGACCGAGTGCGGCGAGGCGGCGCTGGCCGAACTCGCCGCGGGCCGCCCGTACCCCTTCGGCAACTTCCAGACCGCAATGTACGAACTCCACACCGGCGGTCACCGCCCCTACCCCTGCGGGGCGGGCGCCGGCTACCTCAGCGCCTCCGCCGAGGGTGGTCTGTACGCCTGCCACCGGCTCGTGGACGACCCGGCGTTCCGGATGGGCTCCATCGCCGACGGACCCGACCGGGCCGCGCGGGCCGATCACCTCGCGGCCCGGCATGTGGACCGGGCGGAACCCTGCCGGTCCTGCTGGGCCCGCTATCTGTGCGGCGGCGGCTGCTATCACGAGGTCGCCCGGCGCGGCCGTCCGGGCTGCGACTACATCCGCGGCTGGCTGTCCTTCTGCCTGCGCGCGTACGTCGAACTCAGCGAGCGCGCCCCGGAGTTCTTCCACCGGACGACTCCGTCCGACCTGCCCGGCGATCCTGCCGGACTGGCCCGCTGACCGTGCCTGTGCCCTCACCCGGACGAAGGAGCCGACCGTGAACAACCCCGTCCCCGGCAGCGTGGACCTCCCCGTCCCCAAGGGGAAGGTCTTCCCCCGCAACCTCACCGCACGAGCCGACTACGCGGTCCCGGGAAACCCTTCCGGCTCCCGCCCGGAAAGCGGCGTGGACAACTGCTTCCCCGGTCTCGAGTTCGACCAGCGCAACCTGGAGAAGGCCTTCTTCCCCGGCCTTCTCTTCGACTTCCACCACGGTGGTGGCTCGCGGCTGATCGGCGTCACCGAGGGTGCCCCGTCCGTACTGGACCTCACCGCCGCCGACCTGGGCGCGGGCGTCGAGACGGACCCGTGGCGGCTCCACCTGTGGGCGGTGTGCGGGCGGACCACCGTGGACCAGACGGAGTCGCAGGCCCCCGTGTTCAACGCCACCTCGCGCAGCGGCCTCGCCCTCTGGCGCCGCGTCCACGACCTGCTGCCGGGCCGGATCGCGATCCTGCTCGGACCCACCCCGGGCATCCGGTCCCCGGGCGCGAACATCGTGCCCGGCGGCCTCAACGCCAGGCGCATGAACAACGACACCACGGTGCAGCGCGACGACGACGGGAGGGTCGAGGCGGCCGTCCTGATCGCCGACCGCGCCGACTACCTGGACGCCGACGGAGTCATCGACCCGGACGTCTATCTGCCCGGAGACCTCACCCGCAGCCTGTGCGCCCCCTGGCAGTACGACTTCCGCGAATGCGGCTGCTACTACTGGGCCGCCTCCAAACCCGACATCTCCGCCAGTCCCGACGGCCGTTTCCACCCCCTCAACTTCCAACGCTCGGACCGCACCCTGCCCCCGCCCAAGCTGGACACCCCGAACATCGCCGAACGGGGAGCCGACGAGCTCGACCACCCCGCACTGATCACCGACTGGAATGTGCTGCCCGTCGTCCTCAACGGCCGCGAGGACGACGCCCTGGGCCCGGGCACCCCGTTCGACCTCGACGAGATGACCCGCGAGAAGGTGATCGAGGAACTGGAGCGGCTCGCGAGCGTCGAGCACGCCCTGTGCCTGGAGTACCTGTACGCGCACTACTCGATCGATGCGCCGACCACGCTCGCCCCCGGCACGAACCCCCAGTCGCCCGTCGCGCAGTTTCACGCCGCGGCGGCCGAGGTGTTCTCGGTCGCGGTGGACGAGATGCGCCACCTGAGATGGGTCAACGAGGTGCTCGGCGTACTCGGCAGGCCGCACCAGCTCGACCCACCACCCCTCGGCATGATCATCCAGCGCCAGACCGGGCAGAGATTCGAGCTGAAGCGGCTCACGGCCGACCAACTGGACTGGTTCATCCGGGTGGAGAGCATCAGCGACGAGATGAATCCGGACGGCATCGACGGCATGTACGTCCGGCTCCACCACACCATCGTCCAGCGCCCCGACCTGTTCCCGCAGTCCGACCGGCTCGCCCACCTGATCAAACTCATCATCGACGAGGGCGTGAACCACTTCGAGCGGTTCAAGGCGGTCAAGGGGCACCTCGCGGAGTTCCTCGAGGACGAGTACCTGCGCGGGCTAGACAAGACCCCGGACGCGATGGACCAGCAGCTCCTGCAGCTCGCGGACCTCAATTACGCCGTTCTGCTCGGCGCGATGAAGGAGACCCTGGCCCTGGGCGACCGCGCCGGGGGCGTGCTGATCGAACACGCCCGGCGGGCCATGACCAACCTGCACGAGGTCAACCACCTCCTCGCCTCCCGCGATGTCGCGCCCCGCTTCCAGATCCCGCAGCCAGACGCCGTCCCGGCACTCGCCGACGGTCAGGCCACCCTCGCCGCGGCGCGCGCCGCCCGGCATCTGCAAGAGACCATCCGCTCGCTCGACGGCTCCGACCTGCGCGTCATGATGACCCGTCACCAGGCAGCCACAGAGGCCCTGATCGCCGACCTCATCCTGTGAGGATCCGTTGAGCCCGGCCACCGTCGCGATCGCCGGATCCGGACTCGCCGAGCTGACCTGCGCCTGGCTGCTCGCCGCGCGCGGTCACCGGGTCCGGCTCCGGCCCCGCCCGGCCGGCGGGCCCCGTCCGCTGCTCCTGGGCGACGACACGCTCGCGCTGATTCACGCGCTGTGGGGCACCGCGGTGGTGGACGGGCCTACCGCCGACAGCCACCGCCTCACCCACCGGCACGCCCGCTGGACGCCCGATCGCGACAGCGACCCACCCCTGCCGCAGCCGGCGGCGGTCGTGGACGGCGCCCGGCTCGCCCAGCGGCTGCTGGCCCGCCTCACGGACCGCTACCCCGACGCCGTGTCGCGGGAAACGGACCCGGCGGAACGGCCCGACCGGCAGGCACGGCCCGACGCGCGGCTCCCGGGCGTTCACCCTGACGCGCACGTCCCGCACTGGACCGTCACCGCCGTTCCGCCCGACCGGGACGCCGGGTACCGAACAGCCGGGCGACGTCACCTGCTGGCCGGGGAGGCGCCCTGCGCGGCCGGGCAGGACGACACCACCGCCCGCCTGGAGCGCACCGACGACGCCTGGCTCCACCTCACCCCGCTCGGCGACGGCAACGCCCTGCTCCAGGCCATGGTCCCCGGCCCGGTCGAGCACCCGAGGCGACACCTCGGCCACCTCCTCGCGCACAGCCCGCTGGCGGCACGACTTGCGCAACCGCCCGCCACCGCCGTCGCCCTGCCCGCCGCGCCCCACCTCCACCGCGCCCCGGCGACCCCGCCGACGGGCCGGACCCCGGGCCTGATCCTCGTCGGCGCGGGCGCCATCCGCTACGACCCCCTGGGCGGCACCGGTACCGCCCAGGCCATGCGTACGGCCGTCCTGGCCACCGCCGTGATCGACTCCGCCGCCGCAGGCACCCCAGCGGACCGGCTGTGCGCCCACTACTCGGCCCGCCTGCGCGCCGCGTTCCGCGACCACCTCACCACCTGCGCCCGGCTCTACCGCCAGGCGTTCCCCTCCCCCGCGTGGCGGTACGAGGTCGACGCTTGCGGGTCGGGGTGACGGCCGGTCGGGCCGGTTTCTTCGCGATGCCCTCAGACGAGTTGGTAGCCGCGCATGTTGCTGAGCAGCAGGTAGCAGTTCTGCAGGGAACCCGAAGTGTCACCCAGGGAACGGTAGATGCCCCATTTCGGGCGGACACGGTCGGCCAGGAAAGTGTCGATGCCGGTGCGGGACTTGTCGATGACCGTGGTCGAGCCGTTCTTGAGGATCCAGCGCAAGGAGCCGGCCGAGCCGTTGCCGACCTTGATCTGGAAGTCGACGTCGATCCATCTGTCGTGCAGGGGATCCAGTTCGGTGCGGCCGATGAGGATGTCGTCGGTGAACTGCTTCAACTCGATGGTCTGGACGCCGTTCACGCGGCGCAGCGACTGCACGACAACGGGCGAGGAGCCGGTGCCAGGCTGCTTCATCTGCATGATGTGGGTGAAGCCGGTGGTCGCCTTCAGGGAACTCGGTATGTACATCGAGTACGTGATCCGCCAGGTCTGGCCCTCGGTCCACTTGAGGAAGTTGCTGCCGCTGCCGTTGCGCAGGCCGGTGACCTCGTGGCGCTGGCGGTCGGTGGAGGTGTCCCGGTCGACGGTGTGCATGTTGAAGCGCCAGTTGCTGCCGGTGGCGTAGATGTGCGGTGCGGCGGACGTGTGCGAGTCCGCTCGGTCGTCCTCGATGGTCTCGAAGGCGCCGAGTCCGTCACTGCTCGCCGACGGGGACCACTTCAGCTGCCAGGAGGCGGCGTGCGCGGTGAAGGTGGGCTGACCGACCGTCACGGCGGCCGCACCGCCGAGCGCGGCGCCGAGGAGGCTTCTTCGCGTGGTGCTCATTTCTGTTCACCTCATCGTGAGTTGTGGGGGTGGATGTCCGAGGAGGCGTGACGGGTCGCGAGCACACGACTGAGTTCACGGACGTGACCGGAGTTCACTCACGAACCCGTCAGCGGAGCACAGGGTGGCGTGGCGACGACGCCGGGTCAATGGTCCAGACCGATACATCTGAACCCCCGGGACCGTTTCCGGCCACTCGGGCGTGCGGACGCAGCACGGCGCGTGGGCGTGCGAGGCCAGCGGGCCAAAGAGAGCGCAGTCGAGCCGCTAGCCCTCAGTGCAGTTCGCTGCCCCCATCCACAAGCACACCCACGGCACCAGAGCTCTCGCCGACTCCAACACGCGCGGAGAGAACCAAATCATGCCCGAGTAACGCAACTCGAACAGTGCTCTCGCAGCCCCACTCCCACCCTCAGAACTATGGTGTCCCACCACATACGCCACTGACCTGCGGATTCCTACGGTATGGCGACACACAACCGTCCCCGCCAACTGCTGGAAGTGGTGCCGATGACCTCCCCCGCGACCGCTCCCCCACCCCCCGCCAACCTCAAACGCATCGTCACGGCCAGCCTCATCGGCACCACCATCGAGTGGTACGACTTCTTCCTCTACGGTTCCGCCGCCGCGCTCGTCTTCAACAAGCTCTTCTTCCCGGGCTCCGACCCGCTGGTGGGCACCCTGTTGTCGTTTCTCACCTACGCGGTGGGGTTCGCGGCACGGCCCCTGGGTGCTCTGGTCTTCGGGCACTACGGCGACCGGATCGGGCGCAAGAAGCTGCTGGTGCTGAGTCTGCTGATGATGGGCGGGGCGACCTTCGCGATCGGGCTGCTGCCGACGCACGCCACGATAGGGACGGCCGCGCCGGTCCTGCTCACCGTGCTCCGGCTGGTCCAGGGGTTCGCGCTCGGCGGTGAGTGGGGCGGTGCCGTGCTGCTGGTGTCGGAGCACGGGGACGCGCGGCGGCGCGGGTTCTGGGCCTCGTGGCCGCAGACCGGCGCGCCGGCGGGGCAGTTGCTCGCGACCGGTGTGCTGTCCCTGCTGACGGCCGTCCTGTCGGACGCCGCGTTCGGCAGCTGGGGCTGGCGGATCCCGTTCCTGCTCTCCGGGGTCCTGGTGATCGTCGGTTTGTGGATTCGTCTGTCTGTCGATGAATCGCCGGTCTTCAAGCAGGCGTTGGCGCAGGCAGAGGCCCGCAAGGCGGACCGGGGAGCGGAGGCGGAGAAGCTGCCGCTCGTGGCCGTGCTGCGGCACCACTGGCGTGACGTCCTGGTCGCGATGGGCGCCCGCATGGCGGAGAACATCAGCTACTACGTGATCACCGCGTTCATCCTCGTCTACGCCACCACCTCGGCCGGTGTCTCCAAGCAGACCGCGCTCAACGCGGTGCTGATCGCCTCGGCGGTGCACTTCGTGGTCATCCCGGCGTGGGGCGCGCTGTCCGACCGGATCGGTCGCCGTCCCGTCTATGTGATGGGTGCCGTGGGGGTCGGGCTGTGGATGTTCCCGTTCTTCTCACTGATCGACACCGGCGGCTTCGGCAACCTGATCCTCGCCGTCACGGTGGGACTGGTGCTGCACGGGGCGATGTACGCCCCGCAGGCCGCGTTCTTCTCCGAGATGTTCGCGACGCGCATGCGCTACTCCGGAGCGTCCATCGGCGCGCAGTTCGCCTCGGTCGCGGCGGGCGCGCCCGCGCCGCTGATCGCGACCGCGCTGCTGGCCGACTACGGCAGCTCCACGCCGATCGCCCTGTACGTCATCGCCGCCGCCGTGCTCACGGTCGTCGCTGTGGCGGCGGCCGAGGAGACCCGTCACCGGGACCTGGCCGACGTCGCCCCTCCGGCCGACACGGACCGGACGACGGCCGCCCCGGCGGCGGACGCCCGGACCAGCTGATCCTCCAGGATCCTGCCGGCCCAGCCCCCGTACGACCGTGTACGACCGTGCCGGCCACGTACGGGGGTCACGTCACTGCTGTCCCGTCTCCGACAACCGGTGCAGACGCAGGGCGAGTTGGATCTCCAGGGCGCGGGCCGGGGTCTGCCAGTCGTCGCCGAGGAGGCGGCCGACCCGCTCCAGGCGCTGGGCGACCGTATTCACATGGACGTGCAGTTCGTCCTTGGTGCGTGCGGGGCTCATGCCGCAGGCGAAGTACGCGTCGAGGGTGCGCAGCAGTTCGGTGCCGCGTCGTCGGTCGTATGTGACGACCTGGCCGATGGTGCGGTCGACGAAGCCGGGTATGTCCTGGTCGCCGGCCAGCAGCAGCCCCAGGAAGCCGAAGTCCTCGGCGGCGGCCCCGTCCCCGGAGCGGCCGAGCAGCCGCAGGGCGTCGAGGCAACGCCGGGCCTCCGCATAGGCCGTGGCCACGGCTTCGGCGTGGTTTGCGAGGTCCTCGGCGGGTGCGGAGGCACCGACGGTGACCGGTGTGTGGACCGCTGTGCCCAGGTGCCGGGCGGCGCGGCGGGCCAGGCCGGTGGCGCTGTCGCCGGGGCTGAGGGGCAGCAGCAGGACGGTGCCGCCGTCGCGCGCGGCGGCCAGGCCGTGCCGGGTCGCGGCGAGGTGGGACGCCGCGGCCGCGAGGCGTCTGCGCGCGTCCGCCTCCTGGTCGGCGTCGGCCGCGGTGCCTTCGAGGCGCGCGGCCAGCACCACGTGGACGGCGTCGAGGTCGGCGTGCAGGCGGGCCGCGCGCTCCCGCAGCAGGCGCGGGTCGCGGTCGCGGGCGTCCAGCAGGTCGTCCAGCAGTTCGCCGCGTACGCGCTGTTCGGCCTCGGCGGCGGACCGGCGGGCGAGGAGCAGCAAGGAGGTGACCATGGCGGCCCGCTCCAGGGTGCGCTGGTCGACGGGGTCGAGCCCCGGGTGGCCCCGCAGCACGAGGGCGCCGAGCAGTTCCCCGCCGGCGGCGACGGCGGCGATCCAGTCGTCCTCGAACCGCACGGCGTGCCCCTCCGCGCGGGACGTTTCCAGGGCCTCGGCCGGTGCGGTGGCGGCCTCGGCGAAGACGACCGTGCCGTCGAGGACCTCGGAGACCGCTGCGGCCACGTCGTGCACCCCGCCGCCCCGCAGGACCAGCTCGGCGAGCCGGTCGTGCACGTCGGAGGCCCGCTCGATGACGCCGCTGCGGTCCCGGATGATCTCGTTGGCCAGCTCCAGGTCGGCGAGGGCCGACCGGGTCTCGGCGAGCAGGTTGGCGGTGTCGATGGCGGCCGCCGCGAGGGCGGCGAAGGAGCCCAGCAGGGCGATCTGCTCACGCTCGAAGACCCGGGCACGGCGGTCCGCGGCGAACAGCACGCCGATGACGTGGTGCCCGAGCATCAGCGGCACGCCGAGGATGGCCACGAGCCCCTCGTCCCGCACGCCCGCGTCGATGGTGAGGGTGTGCTGGAAGCGGTCGTCCTTGAAGTAGTCGTCGGTGACGTAGGGGCGGGCGGTCTGCGCGACCAGGCCGCCGAGGCCTTCCCCCATGCCGAGCCGCAGCTGCTGGAACCGGGCCGCGACCGAGCCCTCGGTGACCCGCATGTGGGTGTCGCCTCTAGCCGGGTCGTTCAGGCTGAGGTAGGCGACGTCCGTGCCCAGCAGCGACCGGGCGCGCTGCACGATCGCCTGGAGCACGGCGTCGAGGTCGCGCAGCCCGGCGAGGTCGTGAGCGGTCTCGAACAGGGCGGACAGCTCGGCCTCGCGCCGGCGCCGTCCCTCCAGCTCCGAGCGCACGCGCAGGGCGAGCGGCTTGGCCCGCTCGAGCGCGGCGATCCACTCCGCGGACCGGCCTTCGGCGCGCGCGAGCAGCACCGGCTGCTCGTAGGCGTCGGCGGAGGCGCCCCGGGCCAGCAGCTCGAGGAACGGCGCCTCGACGTCGGCCGACGGTGCTTCGGCGGCGCCGGTGGAGCGCTCGGCTGACTGCGTGTGATCGCTGGACATGCTCACAGGATTCACCATGACCGGGCCGTCCCGTCAGCCCTGTGGATATCTCGCGGACCGACGAGGCCACGAGGTCAATGGGCGGTCCAGCCGCCGTCGAGCACGAGCGAGGTGCCGGTCACGAAGGACGCCTGCGGACCGCAGAGATACGCCACGGCCTCGGCGACCTCCTCCGGTTCGATGAGCCGCTTGACGGCGCTGTCCTGCAGCAGCACCTCGGACAGGACGCGTCCCTCGGGGATGCCGTGCGCCTGCGCCTGGTCGGCGAGCTGCTTCTCGACCAGTGGGGTGCGCACATAGGCGGGATTCACACAGTTCGAGGTGACACCGTGGGGTGCGCCTTCGAGGGCGGCGGTCTTGGAGAGTCCTTCCAGGCCGTGTTTGGCGGCCACATAGGCCGACTTGTAGGCCGAGGCGCGCAGCCCGTGTACGGACGACACATTCACGATGCGGCCCCACCCCTGTCCGTACATGTGGGGCAGGGCACCGCGAATGAGCCGGAACGGCGCCTCCAGCATCACGGTCAGCACCATGTGGAAGGCGTCGGGCGGGAACTCCTGGATGGGGCGCACCAGTTGGAGCCCGGCGTTGTTGACGAGGACGTCGGTGCCCGCGGCGGCGCGTTCGGCCGCGTCCAGGTCGGTGAGGTCGAGGACGTGCGGTTCCACGGTGCCCGCGAGGTCGTGTCCATGTTCGGCGAGTGTCTCCAGGCCCGCGGCGTCGCGGTCGACGGCTCTCACCTCGGCCCCGGCGGCCGCGAGCCGCAGCGCGCAGGCGCGGCCGATGCCGCCGGCGGCGCCGGTGACAAGCGCGGTGCGGCCGCCGAGGTCGAGCGAGGAGGCGTGGGGAGCCGGGGAGACACGGGGCACGGTCATGCGTCGACCTTAGGAAGCGCCCCTACCTGACCCCATGTGGTCACGCCCCATAGTTCAGCCGGAGGCAGTGGGGTCGAACCATGTGGGGGCGTCCGACACAGCCTGCTTGATCCTGAGCAGGCCGAACTCGTTCAGTTCGGGCAGGGCGTCGACGTCGAACCAGCCCACGTCCAGCGACTCGTCGTCGTTGACCCGTGCCTCGCCGCCGACGGCCCGGCAGCGGAGGGTGATGTCCATGTACTGGCAGGTGTCGCCGTTGTCGTACGTGACGGGGTCGAGCGACTGGACGAGGACGACGCGTTCGGCGACGCAGTGCACGGCCGTCTCCTCGTGGACCTCCCGCACGGCGCAGGCCGCGGGCTCCTCCCCCGGGTCGGGAATGCCGCCGATCACGGACCACTTGCCGGTGTCGGACCGGCGGTTGAGCAGCACTCTGCCCTCGTCGTCGAAGACGATGGCGGTGACTCCGGGGAGCCAGAGCAGCTGATGGCCGGCCGATGCGCGGAGGGTCCGGATGAAGTCAGGAGTAGCCATGACGACGACCCTAATCGGCCGGTCGCGGTGTCCCGCGCGATTCAGGCAGCGTGCGACGGGCGTACGGCTACACGTCACCGGCGCGTCGTCCGCGCAGACCGGCGCCGACGGCCCACCCCAGTCCGCCGGCCGCGACGAGCACGAGGGCGATCTCCGGCAGGACCCCCAGCCGAGTGGCAGGGGTCTGGGAGGAACGCAGCGGCACCTTCTGCACCAGCGAGTCGGCGACGAACATGCCGGTCTTCTGTGTGATCTTCCCGTCCGGCATGATCATCGCGCTGACGCCGCTGGTCACCGGCACCGTCACGGTCCTGCTGTGCTCGACCGCGCGGACCCGGGACATGGCGAGCTGCTGGTAGGTCATCTCGCTGCGGTCGAAGGTGGCGTTGTTGCTCGGCACGGAGATCATCTGAGCGCCGTCGGTGACCTCGGAGCGCACGGTCCAGTCGAAGGCGGCCTCATAGCAGGTGACGAGGCCGACCTTCGCGCCGTCCATGGTGAACACGCCCGGCTCGGTGCCGCGGCTGAAGTCCTGGCGGACCATCGCCGTCCAGTTCTTGTTGATCGCGCCGATGAAAGAGCGCAGCGGCAGGTACTCGCCGAACGGCTGGATCTGGCGCTTGTCGTAGGTGTCGACTGGGCCCTTCGCCGGGTCCCACAGGATCTGCTCGTTGTACAGCTTGCCGTCGCGCTCCACGACGCCCCCGACCGAGATGGGCACGCCGATGGCCTTGGCGGCCTTGTCGATCACGGCGCGGGCGTCGGGATTGGCGAAGGGGTCGATGTCGGAGGAGTTCTCCGGCCACAGCACGAAGTCCGGACGGGCGACCTTGCCGGCCTTGACCTCGGCGGCCAGGCGTTCCGTCTCGCGCGCGTGGTAGTCGAGCACGGCCCGCCGCTGGGAGTTGAAGTCGAGGCCCGCCCGGGGCACATTGCCCTGGATCGCGGCGACGGTCACGCTGCCGTCCTCCGCCTTGTCGCTGACCAGCGGCCGGGCCGCCACGGCGCCCACGACCGGGACGGCCACGCTCAGCAGGCCCACGGCCGCGGCGGCCCGTCGTACCGTCCCGGTGCGCCGGGTCCGCACGGCCAGGCGGACGACTTCGTACAGCCCGAAGCCGCAAAGGACCACGGCGAAGCCGAGCACCGGGGTACCGCCCACCGCCGCGAGCGGCAGGAACACCCCATCGGCCTGCCCGAACGCGACCTTCCCCCAGGGGAAGCCCTCGAACGGCACGCGCGCGCGTGCCGCCTCTCCGGCGATCCACACAGCGGCCGCCCACACCGGCCAGCCGGGAAGTTTCGACACGGCCGCGACGCCCGCGCCGACCAGAGCGACGAAGATCGCCTCGATGACGACCAAAGCGAGCCAGGGGCCGGGCCCGACCTCCACTCCGGTCCACACCAGCAGCGGCAGCAGGAAGCCGAGGCCGAAGAGATAGCCGAGGCCCAGTCCCGCCTTCCAGCTCCGGCCGCGCAGCACCCAGCCGAAGACGGAGAAGGCCGGCAGGGCCAGCCACCAGAGGGTGCGGGGCGGGAAGCTGACATAGAGGAGCAGGCCGGAGAGCGCGGCTGCGGCGGGCGGAACGAGACGCCGGGCCCACGTCCGCGCCCCGGGCGCGTTCCGCGGCTCCAACTGGTCCGACTCGCCGACGGAGGTTGCGGTGACGGTCACTCCCGGAGTCTAAGGCGAGTGACCTTGAGGCCGACAGCGCGGTCCACGAGGCGGCGGCACCAGGCCGTACGGGCGACCGAGCGCGGCGTCGCCCCGCGTCCGCAGCATCGTTCCTGCTCATTTCGTCACGACACATCCACAAACCGCCCACCAGCGGCTACGGTGTGCCGAAGCCTCAGTCGTGCGGCCCGTGGCGGCCCGTGCGGCCGGGGTCTTCACAAGTCGGGGGCGACGTGGTGCGGGGGGCGGGGCGGGGTGGGTTCACGTGGGCTGACGTCCGCGTCCGGGCTGGACGCGGACGGCGAGAGAAGAATCGTTTCCGATGCGGCGGGCGTCGTGGTGCTGGGGGCCTGCGCCGGCTGGTCCCTGATCACGGCCGCGGTGCACGAGGGCCGGCCCGAGGGCGTGCTCCTCGCGGTGCTGGCCGTGGCGGCCGGGTACGCCGCGGGGCGGATCGGCGGGGCGCTGCTGCCGGTCGGCGCGCCGTGCGCCGGGGCGCTGGCCGGTGTCGCGCTGACCGTGGCCGTTCCGCACCTCGCCCCGGGTCCGCAGATCACCGCGCCCCTGGGACACGCCGGGGCCACAGCGGCCGTGCTGACGTTGTCGGCCGGTGCCGCGTGCTGCGCGGCCTGGGCCGCCGCCGCTCCGGCCGTCCGGATCGCCCTGCGCCTGCTGGCCGCCGGAACCGCGGTCCTGGCGGCCGTGCTCGGCTCGACCACCGGCTGCGTCACCTGTGCGGCGGTACTGCTGTGCTCGCTCGCCGCCGGCCGCACCCGTCACCGCGGCGCCGGCCTCGCCGTACTGGCCGCGGTCGCCGCCCTGGTGACCTGCCTGGCCTGGGCGGTCGCCGCGCGGTCCGTACCGGGCGGGTTCGTGGCCGCCCTCGAAGGGCGTCTGACGCCGCACCGCGTACAGCTCTGGGAGGACGCGTGGCACCTGCTCCGCGAGGACGCCGTTCTGGGGGTCGGCCCGGGCCGCTTCGGGGAGCTGAGCACGACGGCCGCCCAGTCACTGGTGTCCGACGGCAAGCCCCACTCGGCGCCCCTGCAGCAGGCGGCCGAGCAGGGCATCGTCGGCGTGGCCCTGCTGGCGGCGGCGTTCGGCTGGGTGCTGTACGCCCTGTGGCGCGGCCCGCGCCCGACGCCGGTGGTGCTCACCGCGGGCGCGACCCTGACGGCGCTCGCCGCCATCGCCGCGATCGGCAACGCGCTGAGCTTCACCGCGGTGTCGGTGGGTGCGGGCCTGCTGGCGGGCATGGCCACGGCACGCCCCTGGGCCGACGAGCAGTCGACCCGGGCCCCGGACACCCACCCCCGCGGCGCCGGACGCACCCCTGCCTGGTGACCGGCCGCCCCGGTGGTCACGGCCGGCGTACCTCCGCTCTCAGTGCGCGGGAGCGCCCGGCTTCGTGGGCCGCAGCCGTGCCTCGATCACCTGTACGGCCGCCTCCGCGTCGTCCACGGTGATCGTGAAGGTGTGTCCGTCCCACAGCTCCAGCACGACACCCTCCCCCTGTCGTACGACCACGGCAGTGCCCTTCTCGGGCCGCCAGCGGTAGCCCCAGCCGCCCCAGTGCCGGGGGGTGACGTGCGGGATGTACGTGGCGCCTGCCACATGGGAGAGCGGGATGCGGCGGCGGGGCAGGCCGATGTGGCCGCAGCGCACCTCGAGGTGCTCGTCGTCGACGCGCAGCGCGACGTGCACGAAGGCGAGGGTGCCGAAGAGGACCAGCAGCCCGGCGGCGATGCAACCGACGACGGCCATGACGAGCGGGGCGCCGGACGTCCACGCCGAGTCGACGGCCAGCTCGATGCCCAGCGCCATGCAGGCGGCGCCGACGAGCGCCAGCAGCCACTGGACCCGGTTGGTGGCCCGTCCGGTCCAGACATCGGGGTGCGAGTGGGGAGCGTTCTCGCCGTGGGGGTGGTCCCTCATGCATATGAGGTTACTCAGGTTTCGCTCTGCCGGTAGCTGATGGCGGAGCGTGACTGCGCCGACCGGGCGGCGGCCCGGCACGGGCGACGGCGTCCGGTGACCGGTGCCGGTCAGCCGGCGGGCGTGACCGCCTGGAGCAGTCGCCCTTCGTCGTACGCCAGGGCCGGCGCGGGCAGCGTGCCCTCGCGTCCGCTCAGCAGCACGGTCAGGGTGCCGTGGGGCGTGGCCCCCGGTGCGGGCTGCTCGCCGAGCCGGCGCAGGGCCTGGGCGGCGACGGCGCCCGCGGAGCCGTGCAGCACGAGGGGCGGGCGGCCGGGGCGCTGGACGGCGGTCCGGATGCGCTCGGCGACCAGTTCGTAGTGGGTGCAGCCCAGGACGACGGTCGTCACCTCGTCGGGGGTGAGCGCGGCGGCCGCGGACACGGTGGCGTCGATCGCCGCCTCGTCCGCGTGCTCCACCGCCTCGGCGAGGCCCCAGCAGGGCACCTCGGTGACGGGCACTCCGCCGGCGAAGTCCCGGATCAGGGCCTGCTGGTACGGGCTGCCCGTGGTGGCCGGGGTGGCCCAGATGGCTATGGGCCCGCCGCCGGCCGCGGCGGGCTTGATCGCCGGGACGGTGCCGATGACCGGGAGCTCCGGTTCGAGGCGGGCGCGCAGGGCGGTGAGCGCGTGCACGGTGGCGGTGTTGCAGCCGACGATCAGGGCGTCGGGGCGGCGCGCGGCGGCCGCCTCGGCGACGGCCAGGGCACGCTCCGTCAGGTTTTCCGGGGTCCGCGGGCCCCACGGCATGCCGTCGGGGTCCAGGGAGAGTACGAGATCGGCGTCGGGGCGCAGCCGCCGCATCGCGGCGGTGGCCGCCAGCAGGCCGATTCCGGAGTCCATGAGCGCGATCTTCACCCGATCACGATAGACGATGAGCCTTCTCGGCCAGGTCCGGTGGGGCAGACTGCGCGCGTGAGCGCCGTTGTGTGGACTGCCGCTGGATCACTTCTCGCCTGGCTGTGGCTGCTGCTCTGTCAGGGCTTCTTCTGGCGCACGGATGTGCGACTGCCGCCGCGCCGCGACCCGGACGCGTGGCCGGCCGTGTGCGTCGTCGTCCCGGCCCGCGACGAGGCGGCGATACTGCCCGCCGCGCTGCCGTCGCTGCTCCTGCAGGACTATCCGGGACGGGCGGAGGTCTTCTTCGTCGACGACGGCAGTTCGGACGGCACCGGTGATCTCGCTCGGGAACTGGCGCGCCGGCACGGCGGGCTGCCGCTGACCGTGGGCTCGCCGGGCGAGCCGCCCGCGGGCTGGACCGGGAAGCTGTGGGCGGTGCGCCACGGCATCGGCCTGGCACGCGCGCGTGATCCCGAGTATCTGCTCCTGACGGACGCCGACATCGCCCACGCGCCGGACAGTCTGCGGGAATTGGTGGCGGCGGCCCGCGCGGGAGAATTCGACGTGGTCTCGCAGATGGCCCGGCTGCGCGTGGAGAGCACCTGGGAACGGCTCGTCGTGCCGGCCTTCGTCTACTTCTTCGCGCAGCTCTACCCCTTCCGCCGGATCGGCAGGAAGGGAACGCGGACGGCCGCCGCGGCCGGCGGTTGCGTCCTGCTGCGGGCGGAGACCGCCGAGCGGGTGCGGGTCCCGGACGCGTTCCGGCACGCCGTCATCGACGACGTCGCCCTCGCCCGGGCCGTCAAGCGCGGCGGCGGGCGTGTCTGGCTGGGGCTCGCCGACCGGGTGGACAGCGTGCGGCCGTATCCGCGGCTGCACGACCTGTGGCGGATGGTGTCGCGCAGCGCGTACGCCCAGCTGCGGCACAACCCCCTGCTGCTGGCCGGGACGGTCGCGGGGCTGGCGCTGGTGTACCTGGTGCCGCCGGTGGCGGTCGTGGCCGGCCTGGCCGCGGGGAGCGCGGCGGCGGCGATCACCGGCGGACTGGCGTGGCTCGTGATGACCGGTACGTACGTCCCGATGCTCCGCTACTACCGGCAGCCGCTGTGGCTCGCTCCCCTGCTGCCGTTCACCGCGCTCCTCTATCTCCTCATGACGGTCGATTCGGCGGTGCGGCACTACCGGGGACGCGGTGCGGCCTGGAAGGGCCGCACCTACGCCCGTCCGGACGCCGTGCCCGACGAGGGCTGACGGCCGCCGGTGAGAAAGGGGGTCACTTCCTGCCGGGGGTCCAGTTCATGCCCCACCCGTAGGCGTAGTCGACCGTGCGCTGCGGGCTGACCCCGCGCTCGGGCACCAGATAGCGCGCCTCCCGCTGGACGACCAGGTCGCCGCCGGTGTTGGTGATCAGGGCGAGCGCGCACACGGGCGAGGGGACCGTGCACTCGTCGAGGGAGAACTCGATGGGGGCTCCGTACTGCGGCTGGAGCGTGACGGTGGCGTTCAGGTCGGCGAAGGAGCGGGCGCCTTCGTAGATGGTGACGAAGACGAGGATGCGCCGGAAGGCGTCCTTGTGGTCGAGATTGACGGTGAGGTTCTCACCGGCCGTCACGGCGCCCGTGCGGTCGTCGCCGTCGAGGTGTATGTACGGGGGCTGACGCAGCGCGCCGAAGGTGTTGCCGAGAGCTTGTACGACGCCCTTGCTGCCGTCGGTGAGTTCGAACAGCGCGCACAGGTCGAGGTCGAGGTCGGAGTGCATCGCGGCCGGGCGGCCGAATTTGCTGCTCCACCCCGAGAACTGCTTGCGCACCTCCCAGTTGAGGTTCACACGGAGGGCGCCGGAGGTGCCGCCCTGCTTGGTGAGCGAGACGGAGGGGGCCGCCTTGGTGAGCGTCACCTTGGTCAGACGGACCGGCGCCGGTGCCGCCGGGGGCGCTGCGGGCGGGGGCGGGGGCGGGGCCGCCGGCCGCGTCATCGGCGGGGGCGTGGGCGCCGGGGGCGCGGCGGGCGGCGGGGCGGCCATGTGCTGTGCCGCGGCCGGGGCCGTCTGCTGCGGCTCGTCCACCGTGATGCCGTAGTCGGTGGCCAGCCCTTCGAGCCCGCTGCTGTAGCCCTGCCCGACGGCCCGGAATTTCCAGGCGCCCTGGCGGCGGTAGAACTCGCCCAGCACGAAAGCGGTTTCACTCGTGGCGCCCGGGTTGTCGAAGCGGGCCATCGGGGTGCTCCGGTCGGCGTCCTGGACCTCGATGTACAGGTCCGGGACCTGCCCGAAGGTGCCGCCGTCGGCGGAGGCGGCGAGGACGACCGTCTCGATGGCGGGCTCCACGCGCGTGAGGTCGACGAGGAGCGCGTCGGTCACCTGGCCATCGGCGTTCCGCTTGCCCTCGTGACTGATCGCGCCGGAGGAGTGCGCGGGCTGGTTGTAAAAGACGAAGTCCGCGTCGGAACGCACCTTCCCGCTTACCAGCAGCAAAGCGGAGGCGTCCGCGTCGGGCACACCCGGTCCGGTCCGCCAGCCCAATTCCACCCGCAGCGCCGCGGTAGGCACAGGAGTGTTTGAACCTTTCAGCATTTGCATGTCCGCCCCCATCGCGTATCACCGCGCCAGGCACATCCCGGCCGTCCGTCGAGTTCCTGCGCACAACCTATTCCTCCCCGCGGCGAACTCCCATGCGCCGCCACCGGAAGATCCGGCGGCCAACCCCTGGTAACCCGCCCGGAACTCGGCCTTTACACGATCAGAACCCGGTTCGGTGCCCTTTTTTGGCGAGTTCGCTCGCATTGGGGATCCCAGGTCACTGGGGACGCGGAAAACAACCCTCTTATCGGTCTCCCCAACCAGCACATCGTTGGCTTAACTTATGTGGCATGACCTCCCCCCGCTCCACCTATGGCGGCGGCTACTACTCCGCCTCCTTCCCGGACACCCCGATCTACGACAGGCTCGTCGCCGAGCGGGGCACCCCGCAGATCGCCCCGATCCGGGTCCCCGCGCAGTACGACATGCCCGGCAGCAACCTGCCCGCCCTCCCGTCTGCGCTGCCCGCTCTGCCGGCAGCCCCCTCCCAGCCCGCCTACGGCTATCCGCAGGCGCAGCAGCCCGCCCCGCTCCAGCAGGCGCCCGCGGCGTACATCCCGCAGCAGGCCTCCGCACCGCGCGGCTATCCCGGCCCTCAGCCCCAGCAGCCGCGCCAGGCGGCACCCGGCGGGGGTTACGAGGCGATGCGCCCCGCGGCTCCGCGGCCCGCGCCGGCTCCCTATCAGGACCCGTACAACAACCAGCAGTACCGCGGTTACTGAGCGCCCCCCGGGGGTTGTCGGTGCCGACTGGCACGATGACCCCATGGGGATCGCACAGCTGCACTCGATTCACGTCCATCCGGTCAAGGCGGTCCGGGGCCTGGCGCCCCGGAAGGCCGTCGTGGAGCCCTGGGGGCTGGCCGGAGACCGGCGCTGGGTGCTGATCGACGACGGGGGAACGGTCCTCACCCAACGCCGGCAGCCGCGCCTGGCACCCGCCGCCGCAGACCTCCTGCCGGACGGCGGCGTCCGGCTGTCCGCACCCGGCATGGAGCCGCTGACGGTACCCGTTCCCCGCCCCCTCGGCACGGTGCCGGTGCAGATCTTCCGCGACAAGGTCGAGGCGGTCCCGGCCGAGGACGAAGCCGCGCACGCCTGGTGCAGCGCCTTTCTCGGCATCGATGTGCGCCTCGTGTACATGCCCGATCCGGCCACGCGCCGTCCCGTCGACCCGGAGTACGCGCGGCCCGGCGAGACCGTCTCCTTCGCCGACGGCTTCCCGCTGCTGCTCACGACGACGGCCTCGCTCGACGCCCTCAACACCCTGATCGCGCAAGGCGACCACGCGGACGAGGGCCCGCTGCCCATGAATCGTTTCCGGCCGAACGTGGTCGTGGCGGGCACCGCCGCCTGGGCCGAGGACGCGTGGTCGCGCATCACCGTCGGGGAGGTGTCGTTCCGGGTCGCGAAGCCCTGCGGCCGGTGCGTGGTGACCACCACCGACCAGAGCACGGGCGAGCGCGGCCGCGAGCCCCTGTACAGCCTGGGCCGGCACCGGCGGCTCGGCGGCAAGCTGGTCTTCGGGCAGAACCTGGTGCCCCTGTCCCGGGGCACGATCCGGGTCGGGGACCCTGTCAGGGTCCTCTGACAGCGCGGGGGTGAGAGGTCTCCGACGCGGTCGGGAACCGCCCCACGGGCCCGGGCGTTGGCCTTGTGTGAGAAGTTCATGAGAGACCCGTGAGAGGTGATTTGGCTCTCTCTTGGACGGGTCGGCGCGTGGACGGCTCCGCCGGGGGTTATCACGGAGCGGGAAGGGGGTGCGGTCGGTGCGAGCGATCAGGGGGCTCTGGCGCTGGCGGCGCAATCCGCTGTGCCGCGCGACCGATCTGGCCGAGGCCTGGGTGGCGCTGGCCGCCCTGCTGCTGATCCTCCTGGTCGCCCCGGTGGCCGGGGCCTTCGTCGGAGGCGCCGCCCAGGACACGCTGCAGCAGTCCGTCCGGACCCAGCACGAGGCGCGGCATCCGGTGACGGCCACGGTGGTCCGCAAGCTGGACCGCTCCCCGCTCGACGCCGACCCGGAGACCTCGACGGGCAGGGATCTGCGCAACCGCGTCCTCGCGGACTGGACCGCCCCGGACGGCACCGCGCACCAGGGCCCGGTCCTGGCGGGCCTCAAGGACCCGCAGCAGGGCGACGAGTTCCGGATATGGACCGACCGGCACGGCCGGATGGTGGCCCGCCCGCTCGACTCCGCGACGGCGTCGACGCACGCGGTCCTCGGCGGCATCGGCGCGGCACTGGCGGCCGGCGGCCTCGTGGAGGGCGGCAGGCGGCTGATCGTCTGGCGCATGGTCCGCCGCAGGTACGCCCGTTGGGACCAGGCATGGGACAAGGCGGGCCCGGACTGGGGCAGGACGGGCACCGGCAGCTGAGACGGCCTTCCGACTCTGGTCAACCCACCACCCGCGCGCACGCTACGGTGGTCCGGCCGAGACGATCGGCACAACCCGCGCGCGAGCGAGCAGGAGGGGCGCGCCGGTGTCGCTGCCGCGTGCGCGCGCAGGCCCGAGAGGCCGAGCACGGCCGCGACTCACGACACGGGCTGAAGCGCCCCGAGGGCGAACGAGCCATCAGTACGACCGAGGTGGGGGCACAGCTACACCATGGCACAGGGCACGGTCCAGGTGACGCACACCGGCACCTCGCGGTGGCGGCGCCGCACGGGTGAGTACGCATCGCTCGCCGCTGCCCTGGAGGCCGCGGCCGACGGCGACGTCCTCACCGTCGCCCCCGGCACCTACCGGGAGAACCTCGTCGTGCAGCGCGCGGTGACCCTGCGGGGGCCGGAGGGCTCCCCCGGCTCGGTGCGGATCGCGCCGGTGGACGGGGTGCCGCTGACCGTGCGTGCCTCGGCGGTGGTGCAGGACCTGCATGTGGAGGGCCAGGACTCGGCCGCCCCGGCCGTCCTGGTGGAGGAGGGCACACCGGAGCTGCGGAACGTGCGGGTCGTCACGCGCTCGGCGGCGGGGATCGAGGTGCGCGGCAGCGCCCGGCCCACGGTCCGGCGCTGCGCGGTCGACAATCCGGCGGGCGTCGGCATCGCCGTACTCGACGGCGCGGGCGGCGTGTTCGAGGAGTGCGAGGTCGTCGCGGCCGGCCAGTCCGGTGTGGCCGTGCGCGGCGGCGCACACCCCCGTCTGGAGCGCTGCCGGGTGCACCACACCTCGGGCTCGGGCCTGTCGGCGACCGGGGAGAACTCGGCGCTGGAGGCGGTGGGCTGCGAGATCTACGAGGTCCGGGGCAGCGGGGTGCAGATCACCGGCCGGGCCACCGCGCACCTCACGGACTGTGATGTGCACCGGACGACGGCCGACGGCGTCACGCTGGACACGGACGCCGTGCTGACCCTCGCCGACTGCCGTATCCACGACATCCCGGAGAACGCGGTCGATCTGCGCTCGCGTTCGGTCCTCACGCTGACGCGCACCACGGTGCGGCAGTTCGGGCGCAACGGCCTGTCGGTGTGGGACCCGGGCACGCGCGTGGACGCCAACCAGTGCGAGATCTTCGACAGCACGGGCGACTACCCGGCGGTGTGGGTGAGCGACGGTGCCACGGCGGTGCTCGACTCGTGCCGGGTGCACGACGTGCCGGACGCGCTGTTCGTCCTCGACCGCGGTTCGCGCGCGGACGTCGTCGACAGCGACCTGTCGCAGGTGCGCAACACGGCCGTGTCGGTGAGCGACGGCGCGACCGCCCAGCTGGACGACTGCCGGATCCGGGACGCGGCGACGGGCGCCTGGTTCCGCGACCACGGCAGCGGCGGCACCCTCAGCAACTGCACGCTGGACGGCACCCAGACCGGCGTCATCGTCACCAAGGGCGCCGACCCCACCGTGGAGCGCTGCACGATCGACTCGCCGGCGGAGGCCGGGGTCTATGTCTCGGCCGGCGGCCGCGGCAGCTTCCAGAACTGCCGGGTGACGGGCAGCGGCGGCTACGGCTTCCATGTGATCGACGGCAGCCGTACGACGCTCAGGAAGTGCCGCACGGAGCGGTGCACGCGCGGGGGCTACGAGTTCGCGGACAGCGGCGCGGACGCGGCGTCCGGGACGGGCCCCGTGGTGGAGGACTGCACCAGCGACGAGAGTGCGGGGCTCAGGGCGCCCGCGGCACGGGAGACGGCCGTGCAGACGGTGAGCCACTCCCCCGGCCTGCTCGGCGCCCTCCCGGAGCAGCGCGCCGAGCCGGCACCCCCGGCCCCGGCCGTGGAGCCCGAGCAGTCCTCCCGCACCTCGAAGGCGGTCCTCGGTGAACTGGACGCGCTGGTGGGCCTGGAGAGCGTCAAACGCGAGGTGCGTGCCCTCACCGACATGATCGAGGTCGGCCGGCGTCGGCAGCAGGCGGGCCTCAAGGCGGCGTCGGTCAAACGGCACCTGGTCTTCACCGGCTCCCCCGGCACCGGCAAGACGACGGTCGCGCGGCTGTACGGCGAGATCCTCGCCTCCCTCGGGGTGCTGGAGAAGGGCCATCTGGTCGAGGTGTCCCGGGTCGACCTGGTGGGCGAGCACATCGGCTCGACCGCGATCCGCACCCAGGAGGCCTTCGAGAAGGCGCGCGGCGGCGTGCTGTTCATCGACGAGGCGTACGCGCTGTCCCCCGAGGACGCCGGCCGCGACTTCGGCAAGGAGGCCATCGACACGCTGGTGAAGCTGATGGAGGACCACCGGGACGCGGTCGTGGTGATCGTCGCGGGCTACACGGCCGAGATGGAGCGCTTCCTGTCGGTCAACCCGGGTGTGGCGTCCCGCTTCTCGCGGACCATCACCTTCAGCGACTACGGCCCCGAGGATCTGCTGCGGATCGTGGAGCAGCAGGCCGAGGAGCACGAGTACCGGCTGGCGCCGGGCGCCGCCGAGGCCCTCGGGAAGTACTTCACGGAGCTTCCCAAGGGCCCGGCGTTCGGCAACGGCCGTACCGCCCGGCAGACGTTCGAGGCGATGGTGGAGCGGCACGCGAGCCGGGTCGCCCAGGTCGCGGAGCCGAGCACGGACGACCTGACGCTGCTCTACGACGAGGATCTGCCCGAGCTGCTCTGAGGATCCTCCTCCGTGCCCGGGCAGGGCGGCTCGCCGGAGTGCCGGGGTGCCGGCAGGCCCGGCCGCAGCCGGGCCAGCAGCGTGCGGCGTTCCTCGGCGAACGCCGGGTCGGCCTGGTAGTCGGAGTGGCCGAGGATCGGCGCCGGCAGCGGCAGCAGGTCTGTGCGGCCGTAGGCGAGTGGGTCCTTCAGGGGGCCGTGGTCGACCTGGTGGCCGCGGTCGCCGGGCAGGCGCATCGGGCCGCCGATGGGGTCGGTGAGCCGGTAGAGGTTGCGCCAGCAGTCGACCTCCCGGTGCAGTGAGCTGAGCGCGGCGGGGCCGAAGTGTGCGGGGAACCAGCGGCCGTAGAGGCGTTCCAGCGGGGAGCCGTAGGTCAGCAGCGCGACGCGTTTGCGGGCGGACGGGGCGAGTTGCCAGGCCGCCGCGGCGGCGAGCACGCTGCCCTGCGAGTGCCCGGAGATGACCAGCCGTCCGCCGGTGGTCCGGGTCCAGGTCGCCATCCGCCAGGTCAGGTCGGGCACGGCGCGTTCGGCGTAGCAAGGCGGGGCGAAGGGGTGGGCGGCGCGCGGCCAGAAGGTGCCGACGTCCCAGAGGATGCCGATGGTGCGGCGGGCCGCCGCATCCTTGTAGGCGCGCCGGCCCCAGGTGACGAACAGTATGAAGCCGAGGCCGATCAGCCAGGACCCGAGGGCCTGGGCGGTCTCCGCGGCGCCGTGGACGACGGGGTAGGCGCCCTGCGCGGCCTCCCCTGGTGTCTCGTCGGTGGTCAGGGCGCCCACCAGGGCTCCGGCGCCGAGGAGCAGGGTGACACCGGAGGTGACGGCGACGATGCGGGGTCCCCGGTCGGTGAGCGCGGCCATCGCGCGGGTGTAGGCGATGCGGCGGGTCCGGGCGCGGTCCTGGGTTTCGTCCGGGTAGTCGCGTGCCACGGCCTCGCGCTCTTCGCGGGCGATCTGCCAGGCGCGCCGGCCCAGCCAGCCGAAGAGCACCAGGAGCACCACGATCAGGGGCGGGATGACGGACGCCTGCCAGGTCAGCAGGACCGGTGGGCCGTCGATCGACATGCCGGTGCCGTCCAGCCAGTCGGACACGCGCTGGGACACGCCGCCGGACATCACCCCGCCCAGGGCGCAGGCGAGCATCGCGACGGCCGGTCCGCCGAGGCCGCGCAGCACGGCCCGCCGGTCGGGGTCGGTGCGGTGCAGGGCGTGGGCGACGCCGGCGAGGACGATCACGAGCAGGCCCTGGACCAGAGCGATACCGCCGAAGGTCATGTCGCCCGGCAGCCGCCCGGCCGACTCCCAGCCGGGGCGCTCCCATCCGGCGTACAGCAGGGCGAGGCCGAGCAGGACGAGCGCGGCGAGCGGCAGGCGTCGTACGAAACGTTCGTCGAGCTCCCGGTCGAGGCGCTTCTCGCTGCGGCCCCGGCGGCACACGACCCACACCACGGCGACCGCGCAGGCAGCGAGGGCCGCCTCCAGGAGCAGGCCCAGGATGTTCAGTACGGCGGGGCCGCCGGGCTCACGGTCGCGGCGGGCGGCGGCGCTGGCGACCGCGGCCGCGACGGTGATCAGTCCGGCGGCGGTGTGCGCGGCGCGCAGCCGGGCGACCAGCCGGCGTCCGTACCAGAACCCGGGACGCCCCAGCGCGGTCGGGCTGCCGTCCTCGTCGGGCTCGGGGTCGCGTTCGATCGGCTGCTGGGACTCGTAGTCGCTCCAGGTGCGCTTGGACAGGTACCAGAGCAGGGCGGTCACGGCGGTGGGGACGAAGGCGGCGAGGGCGAGCCTGCGGCCGGGGCTGCTCCACCAGCCGCCGTCCGAGACGGTGGGCGAGAGGAAGCCCAGCCAGGAGTGGCGGTCGGCGCACGCGGGGGTGCCCGCGCACTGCCATGCCGCCAGGTCGAGGGCCACCTCGCAGGCCGCCGCGACGAGCAGCACGGTCAGGGTGAGTGCCGCCAGCCGCACCAGGAGGCCGTAGAGGCGCACCGTGCGTCTTCGGCCACGGGCGGTGGGGCGCATCCAGTGGGCGAGGTTGACGACCATGAACGGCAGCAGCAACAGCCACAGGGCGCGGGTGCCGTTTCCGGAGGTGAGGTTGCACCAGACGTAGGCCTCGGGCACCGGTCCGTCGCGGCGGTGGGCGTCGGGGCTGCTCTCCGCGTCGACGTCGTCGGCGCGGCGGAAGACGGCCGCGATGTTGTCGCCGGTGATCCGCACCGTGCGCGGATCGTTGAGCATGTCCTGTGGCGTGGTGCCGCCCACGCCGTGGACCAGGAGTTCCAGGGCGGTCCCGGTCTCGCCGGGCCGCGGGGCGGGCTGGTCCGGCCCGCCGGTCGAGACATGTTCCTGCGCACGTTCCACTGATTCGCACTTCCCCCGTGACACGCCGTCGGCTCTGTCCGTGCGGGCACAAGGATCTCCACTTCTGCGGCGCCGCACACCTCCTGTCACGGAATCTCCCCGATCCGTGATGCGGGGAAGCGACGGATGAGCCCCGAGTGACATGTGCGCGACGAGTGGTCGGTGGCGCCGCCGGCTCCGCGACATGCGAGGATGAGACGTCCGCGCACCGGAGCCCGGGGAGAATGTCCTAGTGGGGGCGGGTGTGCTGGCCGAGTCGGACGGCATTGAGGCGAAAGGACCGGAGCGTACGTGAGCGAGAATCAGAACCTCCTCGCGGAGCAGCGGCGATCCCTGATCCTCGACGAGGTCCGCCGCCGGGGCGGTGTCCGGGTCAACGAGCTGACCCGCAAGCTCGGCGTGTCGGACATGACGGTCCGCCGCGACCTGGACGCGCTGGCCCGCCAGGGCGTGCTGGAGAAGGTGCACGGCGGCGCGGTCCCGGTGGTCGAGGCGAGTACGCACGAACCGGGCTTCGAGGCGAAGTCGGGCCTGGAGCTCACCGCCAAGGAGGACATCGCGCGGGCCGCGGCCAAGCTGGTCGCGCCGGGCGCGGCGATCGCCCTGTCGGGCGGTACGACGACCTTCGCGCTGGCGCACCAGTTGCAGGACGTGCCGGATCTGACGGTGGTCACCAACTCGGTGCGGGTGGCGGACGTCTTCCACGCGGCGCAGCGCACCTCGGGCCCCCGGCAGGGCGCGGCCACGGTCGTGCTGACCGGTGGGGTGCGCACTCCGTCCGACTCGCTGGTGGGGCCGGTGGCCGACCAGGCGATCGCGGCGCTCCACTTCGATCTGCTGTTCCTCGGTGTGCACGGCATATCGGTCGAGGCCGGTCTGTCGACGCCGAACCTCGCGGAGGCCGAGACGAACCGGCGTCTTGTGCAGTCGGCCCGGCGGGTGGTGGTGGTCGCCGACCACACCAAGTGGGGCAAAGTGGGCCTGAGTTCCTTCGCCTCACTGGAGCGGATCGACACGCTCGTGACGGACGCCGGCCTGCCGGACGAGGCGCGCGGCGTGGTCGTGGAGCATCTGCGGCGACTGGTGGTGGCCGGGGAGCCCGAGGAGGGGGCAGACATCTGACGGGCCGCCAGCTAGGGTGACGCTTCCGGTCATCGCCCGTTCCGTGCGAGGAGGGCTTCGTCCATGCCTCACCGTCTGCGCCCCGTCGGGCTCGACTTCGCCGGGATCGCGCCCGTGCGGCATGTCTCCGCGCTGGTGATCTCGGCTCCCGTGGAAGCGGTCTACCGTGCGCTGGAGGACGTGCCCGGCTGGGTCGACTGGTTTCCCCAGGTGACGGCCGCCCGCGAGATCGACGGGGGCGCGGGCCGCGACATCACGCTCACCGGGGGCGTCCGATTCCGTGAGTCAATCATCGCGGCGAAGGAACCCGAGGTGTACGCCTACCGCGTCGACGTCACCAACGTGCCCGGGGTGCGGGCGATCGTCGAGGAGTGGCGGCTCGCGCCGGCCGGCGACGGCACCCGGGTGCGGTGGACCTTCGCCACCGACGGGACGGCGGCCTACCGGCTCGCCATGAAGCCGATACGGACAGCCCAGGCGCGCGCCTTCCGGAATGCCGTCTCGGCGCTGGACCGGAGGCTGGCGGCCTGACCCTGCGGGCCCGGTCTCGGTCCGGCCGGACGGCCAGCCTCAGTCCGGCCAGACGCCCGTCTCCAGCAGCGAGTCGATCACGGCCGTGTACGGCGCGATGTCCAATCCCTGGGCGGCGAGCCAGGTGTCCGAGTAGTACTTGTCGAGATACCGGTCCCCCGGGTCGCACAGCAGGGTCACGACACTCCCCTGCCGCCCCTCGGACACCATCTCGGCGACGATCTTCAGCGCGCCCCACAGACCCGTGCCCGTAGAGCCGCCCGCCTTGCGGCCGATGGCGCGCTCCAGTGCCCGTACGGCGGCGACGCTGGCAGCGTCGGGCACCTTCATCATCCGGTCGATGGCGCCCGGCACGAAGCTCGGTTCCATACGGGGCCGGCCGATGCCCTCGATACGGGATCCGCAGTCGTAGGTGACGTCCGGATCGCCGGTGGTCCAGCCGTCGAAGAAGCACGAGTTCTCCGGGTCGGCCACGCAGACGCGGGTGTCGTACTGCATGTAGTGGATGTAGCGCGCGAGGGTCGCTGAGGTGCCGCCGGTGCCCGCCGTGGCGACGATCCACGCCGGCTCGGGATACCGCTCCAGGCGCAGCTGACGGAAGGTGGATTCGGCGATGTTGTTGTTCCCGCGCCAGTCCGTGGCCCGTTCGGCGTAGGTGAACTGGTCCATGTAGTGGCCGCCGGTCTCCGCCGCGAGACGGGCGGACTCCTCGTACATCGTGCGAGGGTCGTCCACGAAGTGACACCGTCCGGAGTGGAACTCGATGAGACGGATCTTCTCGGCGCTCGTCGTGCGCGGCATGACGGCGATGAAGGGAACGCCGATGAGCTTCGCGAAGTACGCCTCGGAGACGGCCGTCGAACCGCTGGAGGCCTCGATCACGGGTCTGCCCGGCCGGATCCAGCCATTGCACAGGCCGTAGAGGAAGAGGGAGCGGGCCAGCCGGTGCTTGAGGCTGCCGGTGGGATGGGTGGACTCGTCCTTCAGGTACAGGTCGATGCCCCAGCGCTCCGGCAGGGGGAACTGGAGCAGGTGCGTGTCGGCCGAGCGGTTGGCGTCGGCCTGGACCCTGCGGACGGCCTCTTTCAGCCACGCGCGGTAGCCGGCGTCGCTGTGGTCGACGTCGAGGGTCACGCCGGTCCGGGTCTGCTGGGGAGTGCTCACGAGGGGGCTCCTAACGCTGCGCGCCGACGGCACGTCGCGCGGCCGACACCTCGATGATATGCAGCTTGTGCACGCTTCTCACCTGCATAAACGCATCTTTGAGCCCCCCAAAGCGCCCCCTGGGGCAGAGGCCGGGGCAAGGGGGCGCGCGGTCCCGGGGGCGCGTTCCCGTATGTGCTGCGGGCGCCCCCCGGCGAGGGGGTCGCACGCACTGGTGCTCGACGCCGGGTGCGGGCAGACTTCACCGCGGGACCAAGGCCCCGCACGGGGTACCGGCAGGGGTACGACGCACCGCCGGAGCAGGCTTCCGAGGCACACTGGATCAGAACACGAGCCGTACCGGGCGCCGCGGGGAGCGCGGGCCGGTACACCGAGGCGCACAAGGGGGCGGGTGGCATGGCGGAGCCGGAATTCAGGGCCACGGGCGTGCGGATCGGGAAGCGGCTGCGTTCGCTCACCCGGGCCGGACAGGTCCGGATCAGCGACGGCCGGCTCGAGCTGCTGACCAGCTATGGCAGTGAGATCGACAGCGCCCCGGTACAGGCGGTGCGCGCGTCCAAGCCCTGGTTCGGCCCCGATGACCGGGCCACGGCGGATCTCAACGGCAATCGGTACCTGCTCACCCTGGGCGATCACGACCCCGCCCCGGGCGAGCCGGGGCCGCCCGCGGCACGGCGCTTCATCGAAGCCGTGCGCCGAGCGGCGGGGCGTGGCGACTGAGATGTCCGCGAGTTGCGGTACCTCACCCCCTGCGTCACTCTGGTCTCACGTCACTCTGGGTTTACCGGCGATAACGCTGCGAACCAGCCCGCCGGCCACGTCAGCGGGCGGCGGTGTCATGAAGGCGCCCTGCTGGATCCGAACTCCGTGTTCTTCCGGACCTCACGTCGGGGAGTCGCAGCCGTGATCAGCTACCCAAGCAGACACTGCACGGTGGAGCTTCAGGCTCTGCCGTCGCGGATCGGCCAGGTCCGCAGAATCGTATCTGCGCAATTGCGCTACTGGCATCTGGACGCCCTGATCGACCGGGCCTCGCTCGGCGTGACGGAGCTGTTGTCCAACGTCCACCGGCATGCCCAGCCCGACAAGACCTGCACGGTGGAGATAGAGCTCCTCCTCGACCGGCTCACGGTCTCGGTGCACGACCACGACCCGCGGATGCCCGTGGTGGAGGACCCTCAGGACATCGCGCCGCTGGCGACCTGCGGGCGCGGGCTTGCGATGGTGGCCGCCATGAGCGAGAGCTGGGGCGTCCGGCCGGACGGCGAGTCCGGCAAGGTCGTGTGGTTCACCCTGCCGACCTCCGTGGTGGCGGCGCCGTCACGCCGGGCGCGCCGCGCCGTCCTGGAGAAGCCCGCGCGCAGGTTCGCGGAGGTCTCCTCCGTCGACGGGCTACGGCCCGACCATGCTCCCGCCCGGTCCGCCGTTGCCGGCTGACCGGGCGGTGACCACCCTTCGCACGGCGGTCACTCCGAGTTGACTCGTTCGGTCAGTCAGCATGCTCACGCACCACCGCCCTTGGCCGAGCGTCCGAACTCCTCGTTCAGCACGGACAGCCGGCGCCAGTACTCGTCCTCGTCGATCTCGCCGGAGGCGAAGCGGTGGCCGAGCACGGCGATGGGCGAGTCGTTCTCGACGGCGGGCTGCCGCCAGGGGCCGCCCCGCCGTCCGCGCCACACGGTGCGGCGCAGCAGCGCGATGCCGCCGCCGATCACCAGCGCCCAGACCAACGGGAAGAACAGGATCCACGGGCCGGGCCCGCCGCCGTCGCCGAAGTTCGCCAGGGTCTGCATGTCGTCCAACTCCTCGGATGCGTTGCCGCGATGTTTTCTGTGCTTCCGAGAGTCGCCCCGCAAGGGGGCACCGGTCGTCGTACGGCCAGCGGCAGTCTGCGTACTTCGTGGGTAGTAGGCGCGGCCTCGACTTCTGTAACTACTGGTATGTACAGTGAGCGCATGAGCACCTCGGAACGGCTGATCGAGTCCACCCGCGAGCTGCTGTGGGAGCGCGGCTACGTGGGGACGAGCCCCAAGGCGATCCTGGAGCGCGCGGACGCCGGGCAGGGCAGCATGTACCACCACTTCAAGGGCAAGCCCGATCTCGCACTGGCCGCGATCCGGCGGACCGCCGAGGAGATGCGGGCTGCCGCCGAGGGAGTACTCGACGGCCCCGGAACGCCGTACGAGCGCGTCGAGGCATATCTGCGGCGGGAGCGCGATGCGCTGCGGGGCTGTCCGATCGGCCGGCTGACCATGGACCCGGACGTGATCGCGAGTGACGAACTGCGTGCCCCGGTCGAGGAGACCCTGGACTGGCTCCGGGGGCGGATCGCCGGGATCGTCGAGGAGGGCAAGGAGCAGGGCCAGTTCGTGCCGTCGCTGGACGGCGAGGAGATCGCGACGGCGGTCGTGGCCACGGTCCAGGGCGGCTATGTCCTCGCCCGCGCCTCCGGCTCCCCCGCCGCGTTCGACGCGGGGGTGCGGGGCTTGCTCTCGCTGCTGGCACCCCGTCCCGCCTGAGGAGGCTTCCGTGCACGCCATGCAGTACGAACTCACCCTGCCCGCCGACTACGACATGGGCGTCATCCGCGACCGGGTCGCCCGTGTGGGGCGGCTGCTCGACGACTGGGAAGGGCTCGGCCTCAAGGCCTATCTGATGCGCGAGCGCGGCCTGCGCGGCTCGCCGGTCAATCAGTACGCGCCGTTCTATCTGTGGAACACCGTGGAAGGCATGAACTCCTTCCTGTGGGGCGGTGGGTTCCAGCGGCTCGGTGACGACTTCGGTCGGCCGTCCGTGCGGCAGTGGACGGGGCTCGCGTACGAGGAAGGGGGCGGATCCCAGGCGCGGTTCGCGGTACGGCACCGCCGACCGGTCCCCGATGGGGGGCTGTTGGCCGAAGTGGCGGCGGACGCGGTGGGTGAGGCCCGGCGGCTGGCGGCGGAGGACGGGGCCCTGCTCGCGGCGGCCGCCGTCGACACGAGCCGGTGGGAGCTGGTGCACTTCTCGCTCTGGGAGCACGACACGCCCAAGGCCGACGGTGACGTGTTCGAGGTGCTGCACCTCTCGGCGCCCGGCCGGGACCGGCTGCCCCGAGGTCGCCAGTGGTGACCGCGATACGCACGGTGCTGGGGGACGTAGCCCCTGAAGACCTGGGCGTGTGCGACGCCCACGACCATCTGTTCTTCGGCAGTCCCCGGCTGCCCGGCCAGGAGCTGCGCAGCGTGGCGGCGGCGCGGGCGGAGCTGGCCGCGTTCCGGGAGCGGGGCGGCGGGGCCGTGGTGCAGTGGACGCCGTACGGGCTGGGGCGGCGGGCCGCCGATCTGCCGCCGCTGTCCCGGGAGACGGGCGTGCATGTGGTCGCCGCGACGGGTCTGCACCAGGCCGTGCACTACGACGACGACACGCTCGCCGGGCTGCGGGGCCGGCTTGCCGACGTCTTCGTCTCCGAACTCACCGAGGGCATCGGGGTGTCGGGGGTGCGGGCGGGGCTCGTCAAGGTCGCGGGCGGGTTCCACGCGCTGGACGCGCACGCCCGCTGGACCATGGCGGCGGCGGCCGAGGCACATCACGCCACGGGGGCGGCCGTCGCTGTGCATCTGGAGCTGGGCACGGGCGCGCTCGATGTACTGGACCTGCTGTGCGGGGAGTTGGGGGTGCCGCCGCACCGTGTGGTGCTCGGGCATCTCAACCGCTCCCCCGACCTCGTGGTGCACCGGCAGGCGGCGGAGTTCGGCTGTTATCTGGCCTTCGACGGGCCGTCACACGCTCACCACGCCACGGACTGGCGGATGCCGGACGCCCTACGGGCTCTCGCCGACGCCGGGTTCGGGGACCGGGTGCTGCTGGGCGCGGACACCACCACGGCCGCCGCCCGCTCGGTGGGCGGCGGCCCCGGGATGCCGTATCTGCTGCGCAGGGTGCGGCCCCGGCTGGTCCAGGCCGTGGGCGAGGACCTGGTGGGGCGCATCCTCACGGAGAACCCGGGCCGGGCGTTCGCGGTGGAGTGGCGCTGAGCGGCGTGGTCGCCGGGCTCAGCCTCCGGCCTGGTCACTGTCCTTCAGTTCGCCCCAGCCGTGCCAGCGGTCGACCTCGATCCAGGCGCTGACCCGGGGGCGGACGCGGTCCGGGTAGGGCTTGCCGATGTAGTGCCCGGCGAGGCGGTCGATGTCGGACAAGCCCTCGTCGTCGTACATCTCGGTGACGCGGCCGATGAGGGTGACGTGGGTGTACCAGTCGTCGCCGGCGAGGACGGTGAGAGTGACGCGCGGGTCGCGGCGCAGGTGCTTGAGGCGTACGCGGCCCTCGTCGAGGTTGATCAGGACACGGCCGTCCTTCCACAGGTACCAGGTGGCGGTGGAGACCGGCGTGCCGTCGGAGCGCAGCGTGGCCATGACGCACGGGTTGGGCCGGCTCAGCAGGGCGTCGGCCTCGGGCGGCAGCGGCGGCTTGGACATAGGGGGAACCTCCTGGGTCGATCAGGTGGACGGCTTCTCGTCGAAGCTGGCGAAGTAGGCGGCGACCATGTCCTCGTCACCGTGGCCCTGGGCGGCGGCACGTTCCATACGGGTGGCGGCCGCCTCGGCGACGTCCAGGCGGACGCCGTTGCCCGCACCGGCCTGGACGATCAGGCGGGCGTCCTTGGCGGCGGTGGTCACCGCGAACTGGGGCGGTGTGAGCCGGTCGTCGAGGACCAGCTCGGACTTGGCGCGCAGATAGCCCATGTCGAGCGGGCCACCGGCGACCAGGTCGAAGAAACCGTGCGGGTCGACGTCGAGGGCCTTGGCCAGCGCCAGGGCCTCACCGGCGGCGGCCGTGACGGCGAGGACCCAGCTGTTGGCCACCAGCTTCAGCCGGGTGGCGGCACCGGCAGCCCCGTCCTCTCCGGTCCACATGGTGCGGGCGCCGACGGCGTCGAAGACCGGCGTCACCCGGTCACGCCCTTCGGCGGGCCCGGCGGCGAGCACGGTGAGCTGCCCGGCCTCGGCGGGCTGACGCGTGCCCAGGACGGGCGCGTCGTAGAAGACCAGGCCGTGCTCGCGGGCGAAGGCGGCCAGATCGGCGATGCCCTCGACACCGGCGGTGGTGGACTGTACCCACGCGATGCCGGGACGCAGGGCCGGGGCGGCCTCGCGCATCGTCTCCAGGGCGGCCGGACCGTCGTAGAGCATGGTCAGGACGACATCCGTGTCCCGCACCGCCTCTGCGGGCGTGTCGACGATCCGCACGCCCTCGGCGGCCAACGGCTCGGCCTTGGCACGCGTACGGTTCCAGGCGCGGACGGTGAGTCCGGCCCGCGCGAGGTTGCGGGCCATGGCCGCGCCCATGATGCCGGTGCCCAGGACGCTCACGGTGAGCTTGTCGGTCATTGCGCTCAACTTCCTCGGTGGTGCGGTGCGGGCGTACTGCCTGCGAACCAGCCTGCCCGCTCAGCGGCGAGCCTGCCCGGAAGCGGCGCGGGCACGCCTGTCCCACCACGCCTTTGTGCCGGTTCAGCTCACCGAGATGTCCACGGACGGTCGCAGCTTCGCCGCCGCGGCCAGCGCCTCGTGCACCGCGTGGGTGTCGAACCGGTCCAGCAGGTCCGCGTCCGCCGAGCTCTCGGCGACCGGGTAGGCGACCTGCTCGTACGCCGACTGGAAGCGGGGACCCCAGCGGCGGGCGCCGAGGCGGGCCGTACGGGAGCAGTTGTCGACCATGTACGCCACGTCCCGGGCGTGCATGTACGGCAGCAGGGAGTCGACGGCCTCGATGACGGACTCGTTGACGATCTCCGACCAGGGGTGTCCTCGGTCGGCGAACTCGTCGATCTGGGCCGTCATGGTGGCGACGAACACGCCAGCGGTGAACGGGTCGACGGGGAGGTCACGGGTGCGGCGCCGGGCCCGCACCCGGTCGCTCACCGACCACATCGGGGATCCTCCGATCCCGCTCATCGGGCGGGCGCCGAGCCGTCGTTCGACGAGGATCACGCTGCACAGTTCGGTGCCGTCGGCGACCTCGTCGTAGATCTCGGCGACGATCTCGCGCGCGGGGGCGTAGGTGGCCGTGTACGCCCGGTCGAAGAGGTCCCGGCCGGCCGGGTCGAGGCCCTCGCGCACGGCTCGCAGCCCGGCTTGGGAGATGGTGCGGGCGATCGGGCCGGTGACGTTCTCGCAGGAGCGCTCGTACGCCGTCACCTCGTCTTCGCCGGCGAGGCGGCAGCGGGTGTACAGGCTCTCGACAATGCCGTGGACGGCGCCCAGCAGGATGGCCCGTTCGCCGACGATGTCCGAGCGGTACTCGCTGTCGAGGGTGGTGCGGAAGGTGTAGGGCGAGCCGAGCGCCACGGACCAGCCGAGCGCCAGGTCGACGGCCCGCCCGTCGGGATCGGCGTGCACCGCGAAACTGCTGTTGATCCCGGCGCCGTTGATGTGCGCGCCCTGCTCGTAGAGCCGCCGCACGGAGTCGCCCATGCCCTTGGGGCACACGGCGATCACCCCGTGCCCCGACGGGAACTCCCCGCCGGTTTCCCGGAGATGGCCGAGCAGGAAGCCGTGCGAGAGGCCGATGACGGCGCCCGGTCGCAACGCGGCGAAGATCTCCTGGTGGTGCGCGGCGAGCGCGGCGTCGGCGATCAGCAGGATCACCAGGTCGCTGTCCGCCGTGACCTCGAGCCAGTCGCCGAGGCTGCCGTCGTCCTCGGTGAAGCCGTGGGCGCGGGCGTCGGCACGGGAGCCGGACCCGGGGCGCAGCCCGACGGTGACCCGGATGTCCGTGCTGGCGAGGGAGTCTCGCAGGTTGAGGGCCTGCGCCCGCCCCTGAGGGCCCCAGCCGATGACGCCGATGCGGCGGACACCGGCGAAGGCCTGCGGGAGGAGCGGGAAGAGGTGCCGTCCGCCGCGCAGCACGGTCTCGGTGCCGCCGGGCACGTCCATGGTGTCGAGCGGGAAGACGCGCGATTTGTACGTGGTCGTCGAGGTCATGGTCGAGTTGTAGGCTCGGCGGGAGTCTTGCAGCAAGCGCAACTTGTGCAGCGCGATGTTGCACTGAATGAAAGGGCCAGGTCACCCCGTGCGGGACGAGCACCGGGAGCTGCGGCTGTTCCTGCATCTGGCGCGGACGCTCAACTACGGGCGGACGAGCCTGGACTGCCACGTCAGCCCGGCGACGCTGACCCGGACCGTGCAGCGGCTGGAGGCCGGCCTCGGGCACCGGCTGTTCGACCGGGGACCGCGCGGGGTGTCGCTCACGGCGGAGGGGCACCGGTTCCGCGAGTACGCCGTCCAGGCCCTGGAGTTGTGGCGCTCGTTCCGCGAGGAGCACCCCGACCCGGCCCGGCTCACCGGCCGCCTGGCCGTGTTCGCCACGGTGACGGCGTGCCAGGCGCTGCTGCCGGACCTGCTGGGTCCCTTCCGTGCCGCGCATCCGCAGGTGCGGCTCGATCTGCGCACGGGTGACGCGGCGGCGGCCCTGGCCCGGCTGGACGAGGGCGAGGTGGACGCGGCCGTCGCGGGAATCCCGCCGAGGCTGCCGGAAGCGCTGGTGAGCCGCACGGTCGCGGTCACGGAGCTGGTCCTCGTCACGGCCCGGGACCGTCCCGATCCCGGACTCGACGGTCCGTTCGTGCTCCCCCACCGCGGTCTGGTCCGCGATGCCGCCGACCGGTGGTTCCGCACACGGGGTACGGCACCCGACGTGGCCTGCGAACCGGACGGCCACGAAGGGCTGCTGACGCTGGTCGCGCTGGGCTGCGGCACGGGTGTGGTGCCGCGCCTGGTGCTGGAGCACAGTGCGGTGCGGGACCGGCTGGTGGTGGTCCCGGCCGATCCGGCGCCGGAGCCGTTTCCGATCGGGCTGTGCGTGCGGCGGGCCGAGCTGCGGCGTCCGTCGGTGGCGGCGTTGTGGAGTCTGGCCTAGGTGAGCGCGCTGCGTGGCCTGCGCCCTAGGCAAGCGCCCCGAGGGGATCGTCCAGTACCGGCTGCCACGCCAGTTCCGCCGCGCCGACCAGGCTGTTGTGGTCGAGGGTGCACGGCAGGATGGGGACGCCGCCGCTCTGGCCCCAGAGGCTGCGGTCGGCGACGACCGCGCGGAGGCGGTCGGGGTCGGCGTCCAGGAGGGTGCGGTGCAGGCCGCCGAGGATGATGCGGTCCGGGTTGAGGATGTTGACCAGGCCGGCGAGTCCGAGGCCGAGACGGTCGATGAGGGCCTCGGTGGCG
This sequence comes from Streptomyces sp. NPDC057002, assembly GCF_042673825.1. Classification (NCBI taxonomy): domain Bacteria; kingdom Bacillati; phylum Actinomycetota; class Actinomycetes; order Kitasatosporales; family Streptomycetaceae; genus Streptomyces; species Streptomyces sp. NPDC057002. Next base: position 610,491 of record NZ_JBHURZ010000002.1, on the reverse strand, counting down.
GTGCGTACGCCCGGGTCGTCGTAGTGGTGGCGGACCAGGTCGATGGACTGCTGGAGCAGGGACACCTCGGGGCCCGGGTCGCGGCCCGCCGCCGTGAGGAAGGCCAGCGGGTCGGTCTCGACGTCCAGGCAGCCGCGGCTGCCGCAGTGGCAGGGGCGGCCCTCGGGGTGCACGGTGAGGTGCCCGACCTCGAGGGCGAGGCCCGAACTGCCTCTGTGGAGGCGGCCGTCGAGGACGAGCGCACCGCCGACGCCCCGGTGGCCGGTGGCCACGCACAGCAGGTCGCGGGCGCCGCGGCCGGCGCCGTGCCGGTGCTCGGCGAGCGCGGCGAGGTTGACGTCGTTCGCGGCGAAGGCGGGTCCGTCGATGCCGGCCGCGCGCACCTGCTCGGCGAAGATGTCGCGGACGGGCGCGCCCGCGGGCCAGGCCAAGTGGAGCGGGTTGAGCGCCAGGCCCTCGGGTTCGGCGACCGCGGACGGGACGGCGAGTCCGGCGCCCACACACCGGCGCCCTGTCTCTCGCAGCAACTCGGAGCCCGCCGTGACGACGGACGCGAGCACCTTCGCCGGGTCCGCGTCGACGACCTCGCAGCCGGGCGCGGTCGCGACGATCCGGCCGCCCAGCCCGACCAGCGCCGCCCGAAACCCGTCGGCGTGCACCTGCGCGGCGAGCGCGACGGGGCCGTTCTCGGCGACGGCCAGCCGGTGTGAGGGCCTGCCCTGGGAGCCGGCCGCCGCGCCGGGCCGGGCGTCGACCCGGATCAGCCCGAGCGCCTCCAGCTCGGCGGCGACCGCGCCGGCCGTCGCCCGGGTCACTCCGAGCTCGGCGGTGAGTACAGCCCGGGTCGGCGCGCGTCCGGTGTGGACGAGTTCCAGCGCGGGTCCGAGCGCTGCGCGCCCCCGGTCCAGCCGCGTCCTCGAGGTGCTCCCGTCCCCCGCCTGCCGGGGGTCCGCCTTCCCGCTCATGAGGGCGAGTCTCCCATGATCCGCCGGGCCTGCGGCTTACAGGCCGCTGACCCGGAGCGTGATGTTGAGCCGTCCGGTCAGGCCGAGCCCGGGCGGTGCCGTGCCCCCGTGTACCCGGGGAACGCCGTGGTAGGCGAGCCGGGACGGGCCGCCGAAGACGAACAGGTCGCCGCTGCGCAGCTCGACGTCGGTGTAGGGCCGGGTGCGGGTCTCGGTGTTGCCGAAGCGGAAGACACAGGTGTCGCCGAGGCTCAGCGACACCACCGGCGCGTCCGACTTCTCGTCGCTGTCGCGGTGCATGCCCATGCGGGCGTCGCCGTCGTAGAAGTTGATCAGTGCGATGTCGTAGGCAGCCGTTGCTGGGGCGCCCAGGGCGTCCTGGACCGCTCGGCGGCCCAGGTCGCCCAGCCACTCGGGGAACGGCTTGACCGGGGTCCCGTCGCCGTCGGCCACCGTGCGGGCGTAGGCGTACGGGTACCAGTGCCAGCCGAGGCAGACCTGCCGGGCGGTCATCGTGCCGCCGCCGGGTGTGCGGACCGTGCGCAGTCCGGCCGGTGGGCGGGCCCATTCCCGGCAGGCCTCCAGCAGCTCCCGCTGGCGCTCGGCGTCCAGCCAGTCCGGTAGGTGCACGGCCCCGGCTGCCACCTGCGCAAGGGCCCTGGGGAACAGCTCGCCGTCCATGCTTCCCATCCTGCCCGACACGGCCTGAGCTGCGGCTCGGCTAGCCTTGACGCACGATGAACGACCGTATGACAACGCCGTGGGGCGAGTTCGCGCTGACCCGTTTCCCCGAGGATCCGCGTGACAGGCTGCGCGCTTGGGACGCTTCCGACGAGTACGTGCTGAGGTATCTGGAGCGGGAGCGGGTCCCGTTGTCGGGCACGGTCGTGGTGCTCGGGGACCGGTGGGGCGCGCTGGTGACGGCGCTCGCGGAGCACCGGCCGACGCAGATCACGGATTCCCATCTGGCCCAGGAGGCGACCCGGGCCAACCTGGCGCGGCACGGTGTCGAGCCCGGCGCGGTCCGGCTGCTCACCACGCAGGATCCGCCGCCCGACCGCGTCGACGTGCTCGTGGTGCGGGTGCCGAAGAGCCTGGCGCTGCTGGAGGACCAGCTGCTGCGGCTGGCGCCGGCGGTGCACGCGGGGACCGTTGTCGTGGGCACGGGGATGGTGAAGGAGATCCACACCTCGACGCTCCAGTTGTTCGAGCGGATCCTCGGCCCGACCCGTACCTCGCTCGCCGAGAAGAAGGCCCGGCTGATCTTCTGCACGCCGGATCCCGCACTGGAGCGGCCCGCCAGTCCCTGGCCGTACGTCTACACGCTGCCGGACGGCATCGGCCCGGCCTCGGGAGGCACCGTCGTCAACCACGCGGGGGTCTTCTGCGCCGACCGGCTCGACATCGGCACCCGGTTCTTCCTCGGGCAGCTGCCGAGCAGCCGGGGCGACGGCCGGCGGGTGGTGGATCTGGGGTGCGGCAACGGCGTGGTCGGTACGGCGGTGGCGCTGGCCGACCCGGAGGCCGAGGTGCTGTTCGTGGACGAGTCGTTCCAGGCCGTGGCCTCGGCGGAGGCGACGTACAAGGCGAACGGGGTACCGGGGCACGCCGAGTTCCGGGTCGGCGACGGGCTCGCCGGCGTGCCGTCGGGCAGTGTCGACCTGGTCCTCAACAACCCGCCGTTCCACTCCCACCAGGCGACGACGGACGCCACGGCCCGGCGGATGTTCACAGGGGCGCGGCGCGCGCTGCGGCCGGGCGGCGAGCTGTGGGTGATCGGCAACCGGCATCTGGGCTACCACGTCACGCTGCGGCGGATCTTCGGCAACAGCCGACTGGTCGCCAGTGACCCGAAGTTCGTGGTGCTGAAGGCCGTCAAGCGGTAGCCGGGCCTAGACGCTGCGGAGATCCATCAGAGGGCCCCTAGGGTCCTCAGGGTTTTCGCCACCGCCCGCGTCATCGCCTCTCGCGCCACCGTGAGGTAGCCGCGCGGGTCGACGGCCTCGGGATGCTCGGCGAGGAAGTCCCGGACGGCGCCGGTCAGCGCGATGTTCAGGGCCGTGCCGATGTTGACCTTGGCGATGCCGCCCACGACTGCTGCCGTGAGTTCGTCGTCGGGGACGCCGGAGGAGCCGTGCAGGACGAGCGGGACGTCCAGGGTTGCCGACAGGCGCTTGAGGAGGGCGTGATCGAGGGTCGCGGTGCGGGTGGTCATGGCGTGGGCGCTGCCGATGGCGACGGCCAGGGCGTCCACCCCCGAGTCGGCGACGAAGGCCCGGGCCTCGTCGGGGTCGGTGCGGGCACCGGGGGCGTGCGCGTCCAGCGGGGGCCTGCCGTTCTTGCCGCCGATCTGCCCCAGTTCGGCCTCGATCCAGAGTCCTTGCGCGTGGGCCCAGTCGACGGCCGCCCGGGTCGTGGCGAGGTTCTGGGCATAGGGCAGCCGGGCCGCGTCGTACATCACGGAGCTGAAGCCGGCCTCCGCCGCCTGGTACAGCAGGGCGTCGCTCTGTACGTGGTCGAGGTGCAACGCGACCGGTACGGCGGCGCGTTCGGCTTCGGCGGCGGCCGCGCGGGCGAGCGGGAGCAGGTGCCCGCCGCGGAACTTGACCGCGTTCTCGCTGACCTGGAGCACGACGGGGGCGTGCACGGACTCGGCCCCTGCGATGACCGCCTCGACGTGTTCCAGCGTGATGACGTTGAACGAGGCGACGGCCGAGCAAGCCTCGGCGGCGCGGGTGACGAGCTCGCCGGTGGTGGTGAGGGGCACGGTGCCTCCAGGGTCAGGGACGAGGATCACCGAGGTCAGTGAGTGAGGATCACCGAGCGGGTGAGATGGCGGGGGCTGTCCGGGTCGAGGCCGCGTGACGCGGCGACCGCGACGGCGAGCCGCTGGGCACGGACGAGTTCGGCGAGCGGGTCCAGGGTTCCGGCGATCCACAACGCGCCCGTGCCGCGGACCTGTTCGGCGAGGCCGTCCGGCGCGTCCCCGAACATCCAGGTCGCGGTGGAGCTGGTGGTGACGCTGATGGGCCCGTGCCGGTACTCCATCGCCGGGTAGGCCTCCGCCCAGGACAGCGACGCCTCGCGCATCTTCAGCCCGGCCTCGTTGGCCAGGCCGATGGTCCAGCCGCGTCCCAGGAAGGCGAACTGGGCGCATTCCACCAGGCCTTCGGGCAGGGGTTCCGCCAGGGCGGTGCGCGCGTCGGTGACGGCCGTGGCGGGGTGGAGTCCCAGATGGGCGCGGAGGAGAGTGAGGGCGGTGGTCGCGAACCGGGTCTGGACGACGGAGCGTTCGTCCGCGAAGTCGAGCACCGCGAGCTCGTCGGCCGCCGTCATCACGGGCGTGTCCGGGTCGGCGGTGATCGCGGTGGTGCGGGTGCGGCCCTTCAACCGGCCGAGCAGGTCGAGGACTTCGGTCGTGGTGCCGGAGCGGGTGAGGGCGACGACCCGGTCGTAGCCCCTGCCGTACGGGAATTCCGAGGCGGCGAACGCGTCGGTCTCGCCCTGGCCGGAGTCCTCGCGCAGGGCCGCGGCGGCCTGCGCCATGAAGTAGGAGGTGCCGCAGCCGACGATCGCGACCCGCTCCCCGGTCGCCGGCAACACCTCCGCGTATCCCGCCGCCTCCGAGGCGGCGCGTGTCCAGCACTCGGGCTGGCTGATCAGCTCGTCCTCGACATGCGTCATGCCGCACCCTCCGCTCTGATTGCTCCTGCAAGATATCGCCAGCTTTCGAGCAACATCAAGCATTACGTGAGATCGGGTGCGCTAGGGTCGCCCGGAGATCGAGATGTGGAGGTGCGGATGTCGCGCGACGCCCGCTGGAAGGCGCTGCTGGACCTGCTCGTGGAGCGCGGCCGGCTGGACGTCGAGGAGGCGGCCGGGGAGCTCGGAGTGTCGGCCGCGACGATCCGCCGCGACTTCGACGGGCTGGCCGAGCAGCAGATGCTGGTGCGCACCCGGGGCGGCGCGGTCGTGCACGGCGTGTCGTACGAGCTGCCGCTGCGCTACAAGACGGCTCGGCACGCCTCGGAGAAGCAGCGCATCGCGAAGGCGGTGGCGGATCTGGTCGCGCCCGGTGAGGCGGTCGGGCTGACCGGCGGTACGACCACCACCGAGGTGGCGCGGGCGCTGGCGGCGCGCGGGGATCTGGCGTCCGGGTCGCCCGCGCTGACCGTCGTGACGAACGCACTGAACATCGCCAACGAGCTGGCCGTACGCCCCCAGTTCAAGATCGTGCTGACCGGCGGGGTGGCCCGCGCACAGTCGTACGAGCTGGTCGGGCCGCTCGCGGACGGGGTGCTCGGGCAGATCACCGTCGATGTGGCGGTGCTCGGCGTGGTCGCCTTCGACGTCACGCACGGGGCGGCTGCGCACGACGAGGCCGAGGCCGCGATCAACCGGCTGCTGTGCGAGCGCGCGGAGCGCGTGGTCGTGGCCGCCGACTCCAGCAAGCTGGGCCAGCGCGCGTTCGCCCGGATCTGCGCGGCCGAGGCGGTGGACACGCTGGTCACGGACACGGCGGCCGCCCCGGAGACGCTGCGCCCCTTCGAGGAGGCCGGGCTGCGGGTCGTCACGGTGTGACACTCGGCCGCTTTCCCTGTGCGGGCCTAAGCTGATAGCCAGGCGCTCGCCAGGGCAGGGAGGCTGCCATGCGGGGAACAGCGGACGGCCGGCGGTATCTGCCGATCGCCGAGCACGGGCTGATCGGCGACCTGCGCAGCGTGGCACTGGTGGGGACCGACGGCACCATCGACTGGTACTGCTGCCCGGCCTTCGACGCGCCGAGCGTGTTCGCCTCGATCCTGGACGCGGAGCGCGGCGGCTGCTTCGAACTGGCGGCGACCGTGCCGGCCCGGACCAAGCAGTTCTACTTCCCGGACACCAACGTCCTGATGACCCGGTTCTTCACCGAGGACGGCGTCGGCGAGGTGCAGGACTTCATGCCGGTGGACGGCGAGCCGGCCGAGGCCGAGCGGCACCGGCTGATCCGGCGGGTGGTGTGCGTACGCGGCTCGATCCCGTTCCGTACACGCGTGGCTCCCCGGTTCGACTACGGCACCCGGCCGCACACCGTCCGGCTGAACGGCGAGACGGCGCTCTTCGAAGCCGACGGGATGGCGCTCGCGCTGACCGCGACCGTGCCGCTGGAGGCCGACGGTCCTGACGTGTGCGGGGACTTCAAGCTCGGCGAGGGCGAGTCGGCGGTGTTCGCGCTGGACAAGGTCGGCGGCGAGGTGTCGCCCCGCCGGTGTGCGCGCACGGAGGCGGAGGAGCAGCTCTCGGCGACGGTGGCGTACTGGCGGGCCTGGCTGGCGTCGTCGCGGTACCGGGGCCGCTGGCGGGAGATGGTGCACCGCTCGGCCCTGACGCTGAAGCTGCTGACGTACGCGCCGACCGGGGCGATCGTGGCCGCGCCGACGACGAGCCTGCCCGAGCGGCTCGGCGGCGAACGCAACTGGGACTACCGGTATGTGTGGGTGCGCGACGCGGCGTTCTGCGTCTACGCCCTGCTGCGGCTGGGCTTCACCGGCGAGGCCGAGGCGTTCATGGACTTCGTGTCCCGGCACATCAGCCCGGGCGAGGGCAAGCACTCCGGACCGCTGCAGATCATGTACGGCATCGACGGGCGCACCGACCTGCCCGAACGCACTCTCGACCATCTGGAGGGCCACGAGAACTCCGCTCCGGTACGGGTCGGCAACGCGGCGGCCGACCAGCTCCAGCTCGACATCTACGGCGCGCTGATCGACTCCATCTACCTCTACGACAAGTGGGCCAAGCCCATCTCCAGCGGCCAGTGGGACGATGTGACCGCGCTGGTGGACTGGGTGTGCGCGCACTGGGACCAGCCCGACGAGGGGGTCTGGGAGACCCGGGGCGGCCGCAAGAACTTCCTGTACTCGCGGCTGATGTGCTGGGTGGCGATCGAGCGGGCCATCCGGATGGCCACCCGGCGCGGGCTGCCCGCCGATCTGCCGCGCTGGCGGGAGTGCCGCGACACGATCTACCGGCGGATCATGAGCCGGGGCTGGTCCGAGGAGCGCCGGGCCTTCGTCCAGCACGAGGACGGCGACGTGCTGGACGCGGCCGTGCTGATGATGCCGCTGACGAAGTTCATCGCCCCGACGGACCCCAAGTGGCTGTCGACGCTGGACGTCCTCACCGAGGAACTGGTGTCGGACTCGCTGGTCTACCGCTACGACCCGCAGTCCAGCCCCGACGGTGTGCGCGGTGACGAGGGCACGTTCTCCATCTGCTCGTTCTGGTTCGTCGAGGCCATGGTGCACGCCGGCCGGATCGACGAAGCGCGCCTGGCCTTCGAGAAGATGCTGACGTACGCCAACCATCTCGGCCTGTACGCCGAGGAGATCAGCCACACCGGGGAGCAGCAGGGCAACTTCCCGCAGGCGTTCACGCATCTGGCACTGATCAGCGCGGCTTTCAACCTGGACCGGGCGCTCGGCTGAGGCTCAGTGCCCGTGGCCGTCGTCCGCATGCCCCTCAGGGGTATCCGGTTCAGCGGCCGCAGCCCCTCCTGCCCGGACGGTGAACGCGGCCGTGCGGACCTTTCCCTCGTGCTTGAAGTCGAGGAACAGGCGGTAGGAACCGGCGCTGGGTGCCGTGGCCGTGAACGAGACGGCCGGGCCGGGCCGGGTGGTGCCGTCGCCGGGTTCGCCGTTGGGGTGGACATGCAGGTAGGCGAGGTCGCCGGAGCGCAGGGCGACCAGGTGGCCGTACGCGCCGAGGTAGGGCTGGAGGTCGGTGACGGGCTTGCCGGCGCGGGAGACCTGCAGTTTCAGTTCGCTCGCCCTGCCCGGGCGCAGGGCGCCGGCCAGTTCGACCTCGTAGCCGTCGGTCTCGGCCGTGGTGCTCGCCGGCGGGAGTTTCTCCGGCTGGTACCGGCCGGAGGCGGCGAGGTCCGCGCCGAGGGTGAGGTTCCGGGCGTTCTCCTTCGCCGGGGTGAAGTCGGCGAAGACGCGGTAGCCGCCGGCGCGGGGCAGGTCGACGGGGATGCTCCAGGTGCCGTCGGCGGCGCGGGCGGGGTGCAGGTGGCGGTAGGTGACCAGGTCGCGTGAGGCCACGATGAGGTGGAGTTCCTTCTCGTGTTCGCGCTGGTAGGCGGTGACTGCCCGGCCGCTGCCGTCCCGGACGGTGAAGCGCAGGTCGGCCCGCTGTCCGGCGGTGACGCGCGGGGTCTCGAGGTCGAGCGTGTAGCCGCCCTCGGAGATCTGGAGTCCGCCGGCCGGGGGCGTCTCCTGTCCGGCGTGACCCCCGTCCTCCTTCGGCTCCGGCGCGGGCCGGGTGTGCTCGTCCTCGTGCTTCGGCGGCCGGTCGGCGACGACGGGGTCGATGCCCTGCCCGACGCCGTAGGCCGTGCCGAACGTCGCGGCCAGGGCGGCGGCGAAGGCGGTGATCTTCAGTCCGGTATTCATGGCCGGCGTCTCCTTCAAGAAGCGGGCCTCCCGCTCGGATGCGGGGACTCCATGCAGCTCACCATACCCCTGGGGGGTAACGAGTCAAGCTGTTCTCGCGCTTGCATCCTATACCCCTCGGGGGTATACAGGAACTCGGCGAGGGGATACCCCCGCCCCGTATTCTTCGGAAGCATTCCTAGGAGGCACCGATGCCCGCCACCACCTACGCCGTCGCCGGAATGTCCTGCGGTCACTGCAGGGCCACGCTGACCGAGGCCATCGGCGGGCTGGACGGCGTCAGCGGCGTCGACGTCGATCTCGGCGCCGGACACGTCACCGTCACCAGTGCCGCCGAGCCCGACGACGCCGTGATCGCGGAGACCGTCGACGAGGCCGGCTACGAGCTGACCGGGCGGGTCTGACCATGACCACCGAAACGGTCGGGACCGGCGCCGAAGTGGAGCTCGCCATCGGAGGCATGACCTGTGCCTCCTGCGCGGCGCGCATCGAGAAGAAGCTCAACCGCATGGACGGGGTCACCGCCACCGTCAACTACGCCACCGAGAAGGCGAAGGTCAGCTACTCCGATGACGTCTCGGTCGGGGATCTGATCGCCACCGTCGAGGCCACCGGGTACACCGCCCAGGAACCGGCACCGGCCGAGGGGCACACCGAGCCCGCCGAGGAGACCGACGAACTCCGTCCACTGCGCGAGCGGCTGGTCACGGCCGTGGTGCTGGCGGTGCCCGTCGTGGCCATGGCCATGATCCCGGCGCTGCAGTTCGAGTACTGGCAGTGGCTGTCGCTCACGCTGGCCGCGCCTGTCGTGACGTACGCGGCCTGGCCCTTCCACAAGGCCGCGTTCACCAACGCCCGGCACGGCGCGGCCACCATGGACACGCTGATCTCGGTGGGCACCTCGGCCGCGTTCCTTTGGTCGCTGTGGGCGCTGTTCTTCGGCACCGCGGGCACGCCGGGCATGACGCACCCCTTCGAGCTGACCATCGAGCGCACGGACGGGGCGGGGAACATCTACCTGGAGGCCGCCGCGGGCGTGACGGCCTTCCTCCTGGCCGGGCGGTACTTCGAGGCCCGCGCGAAGCGCAAGGCGGGGGCAGCGCTGCGGGCGCTGCTGGAGCTGGGCGCGAAGGACGTCACCGTGCTGCGGGACGAAGGCCGTGAACAGACCGTTCCGATCGCGGAGTTGAGGGTCGGCGACCGCTTCCTGGTCCGGCCCGGCGAGAAGATCGCCACCGACGGGACGGTCGTCGAGGGTTCCTCGGCCGTGGACGCCTCGATGCTCACCGGCGAGTCCGTGCCGGTGGAGGTCGGCACCGGCGACCCGGTCACGGGCGCCACGATCAACGTCGGCGGGCGGCTCGTCGTGCGCGCCACCCGGGTCGGTTCCGACACCCAACTGGCCCGCATGGCCCGGCTGGTGGAGGACGCGCAGAACGGCAAGGCCGCGGCGCAGCGGCTCGCGGACCGGATCTCCGCCGTGTTCGTGCCGGTCGTGATCGCACTCGCACTGGGCACACTGGGCTTCTGGCTCGGCAACGGCGCCGGTCTGACGGCCGCCTTCACGGCCGCGGTCGCCGTCCTGGTCATCGCCTGCCCGTGCGCCCTCGGCCTGGCCACGCCGACCGCGCTGATGGTAGGCACCGGGCGGGGTGCCCAGCTCGGCATCCTCATCAAGGGCCCGGAGGTCCTGGAGTCCACGCGCCGGGTCGATACCGTCGTCCTGGACAAGACCGGCACCGTCACCACCGGCCGGATGACCCTGCTCGCCGTGCACACCGCCGACGGCACCGGCGAGGCCGAGGTGCTGCGGCTGGCCGGGGCACTGGAGCACTCCTCCGAGCATCCGATCGCCCGGGCCGTCGCCGACGGGGCGCTGGAGAAGCTGGGCGGCGCGCTGCCCACGCCGGAGGACTTCGCCAATGTGCCCGGGCTCGGCGTCCAGGGCGTCGTGGAGGGCCACGCGGTGCTCGTCGGGCGGGAGCGGCTGCTGGCCGACTGGGCGATGGAGCTGCCGGAGGACCTGGCCCGTGCCAGGGCGGCGGCCGAGGACGCCGGGCGTACCGCCATCGCGGTCGCCTGGGACGGTGAGACGCGTGCGGTGCTGGAGGTCGCCGACGCTGTGAAGGAGACGAGCGCTGAAGCGATCCGGCGGCTACGCGCACTCGGGCTGACCCCCATCCTGCTGACCGGCGACAACGAGGCGGTGGCCCGGTCCGTCGCCCGCGAGGTCGGTATCGCTCCGGAGGATGTGGTCGCCGAGGTCCTCCCGCAGGACAAGGTCGACGTCGTCAAGCGGCTGCAGGCCGAGGGCCGTTCGGTGGCGATGGTCGGCGACGGTGTCAACGACGCGGCGGCCCTGGCCCAGGCCGATCTCGGACTGGCCATGGGCACCGGCACCGACGCCGCGATCGAGGCCGGGGACCTGACCCTGGTGCGGGGCGACCTGCGGGCCGCTGCGGACGCCATCCGCCTCTCCCGCCGCACCCTCGGCACCATCCGCTCGAACCTGTTCTGGGCCTTCGCCTACAACGTGGCGGCCCTGCCGCTGGCCGCGGCCGGACTGCTCACGCCGATGATCGCCGGGGCCGCCATGGCCTTCTCCTCGGTGTTCGTCGTCGGCAACTCGCTGCGGCTGCGCACCTTCCGGGCCGCCGGCTGAAGCGGTCGCAGGACCGGCACGGCGGCCCGGTCAGCGGTGGCGCCACACCAGCGTGTAGCGCCAGAACAGACGGCGGCGCAGACGGGCACCGGGCAGGACGGCACACGCCTCGCGGAGGATCTCGGAGAAGGTCATGTCCGCCGGTCTCGTGGGGGCCGTCATCGAGGCCGGGCGTGCTGCCCGGCGGCCCCGGTTCCGCACCAGGGCCATGACGATGTTGAGCGGGACCGACACGATGCCGAGAAGGTGGTCGGTGGGGGTCTGTTCCCGGGAGACCCCGACGACGACCAGGGTGCCGCCGGGTGCCAGACGGTCGCGGAAGGCCTGGAGGGTCTCCGTGAACGGCAGGTGGTGGAGCACGGCGACGCAGGTGATGACGTCGAACGACTCGTCGGGAAGCCCGGTCGGCGCGTCGGCCACCGCGTAGGTCACCGGGGCCGTCGCCGGGGTCAGCTCCCGCGCCCGGGCCGTGATCGCCGGGTCGGCGTCGATCCCCCGCACCCGGTCGGCCCGGGTGGCCAGCAGCCGGGCGAGGTCACCACTGCCGCACCCCACGTCCAGGGCGCTTCCCGCACGCGCGGGGAGTCGCCGCAGGATCCAGCGGTGGAAGTGGGCGTTGTGGTCCCAGGGGCGGGCGGCGTGGAAGCTCTCGAGTGCGCGCAGGACCCGGTGCGGCGGTGACGTCATGCCGCAAGTTCACCAGGTCGCCCGGACGGCCGTGCCCGAGTCCGCCTCACGGCTCACGGCTCACGGATGGCCGTCCGCCGCGTGGGCACTCAGCAGGTACCGGCCCGCGGGGGCGCCGAGCGTGCGCCCGGCGTGAGCCGGTACCTTGCTGGGGAAAGGCCACTGCGGGGAGAAGCACATGACCGATCCGACGATCACAGACGCGGACGCCCCCCGTCCGCTGCCGGGCGGAGGGAAGCCCGCGAGCGGACCCGGCCGGCTCCTGGCCGCCGTACTCGGCGATCTCAGGGCCGTGGACGGCGCCCTGTACGCGGCGGTGGCGGCCACCCCCACGCCCACCCTCGACCGGACGCTGCGCCATCTGTCCCACGCGGCCGACCACTCCAAGATCTCGTTCGGCATCGCCGCCGCCCTTGCTCTGGCCGGGAAGCGCCCGCGCCGGGCCGCGATCGTCGGCGTCGGGGCGATCGCCGTGGCGTCGGCCTCCGCCAACCTGCTCGGCAAGCGCCTGGTGCGCCGGGCCCGGCCGGACCGGGAGGCGGCCCGGGTGACGGTGGACCGGCATGTCCGGATGCCCACGTCGGCCTCGTTCCCGTCCGGGCACACGGCGTCGGCGGTCGCGTTCGCCACCGCCGTCGGTGTGGTCCTGCCGCCCGCCGCGGTGCCGCTCGGGGCGCTGGCAAGTGCGGTCGGCTACTCCCGCATCCACACGGGCGTGCACTATCCGGGCGACGTGGCCGCCGGCGCGGTCCTCGGCATCGCGAGCGCCGCCGCGGCGCTGGCCGCGGCGGCGGCCACTCCGTCGGCACGGACCCAGGCGCTCCTGACGGCGGCCCGTTCATGGCCGCGGATCAGCATCGGCTCCACCGGCCGTTGAGGCCGTCGGCCGGGCGTGCGGCCTGCCGCCCCGCGCCCCGGCCCCGGCACACCGGCAGACCCTCAGCCGAAGGCCTTCACCGCCTGGTAGTACGTCCACGCCGTGCTGTCGCAGGCGTTCTTCGTGCCGCCCGTGTAGGCGGCGCAGATCCGCTTGAGGTCCTCGTAGAAGGCGCTGTCGAGACGGGACTTGTCGGCGCTGAAGGTGCCTGCGGCCTTGTAGTTGCGGTAGCCGAAGTCGTGGCGGGCGCAGGACATCGAGAAGGGGAAGCCGAACGGGTTGTCCGGCGACGAGGAGCAGTAGTCGGTCGACCAGTCGAAGGCGTACGCGGCCCAGGTGGACTGGTTCGCGCGGGCGGCGGCCCAGGCGTTGTAGCTCGAAGCGCTGGTCTGCGTCCAGCTCGCGAGCACCTGGGGCTTGTCGGCGGGGGCGGCACTCGCGAGGGTCGCGGTGCCGACGACGGTGACGAGGGACAGGGTTGAGGCGGCAAGACCGGTGGCGAGTCTGCGGTGCATCCCACACCTCCATGAGGCTGCGGCCCGCCGATCGAGCCGCAGGTTCATGACAAGAGCATCGCCACCTCCCGAGGGTGCTCACACCTGAGGTGCCCCAATGGCCCCTTAATTCTTGGCTATTGAACGAGAACGGCAGCCGACCGGCGTACGTCGACGGCGGTGAGCGCGAGGGCCATCGGCCCCGGGACCAGGAAGGCCAGGGGCAACAGCATCCACGCGCACAGCGCGGCCGTCGCGACGGCGAGCAGGACCAGCCCGCTGCCGCCCACGTCCCCGACGGCGTCCCGGGCGGCCCCGCGCACCGCCGCGCGCCAGTCGGTGAGCGACTCGGGACGTCCGCAGGCCCGCAGGCCGACGACCGTCGCGCAGGCCCCGATGACGGCGGCGGCCACCGCGAACAACCGCGCCCCGGGCAGCCCCGCCCCGGCCAGCGCGAGGTCGGCCGCGAGCAGCAGCAGGCCGGCCAGGGCCACGCCTCCCGCCAGCAGGTCACCGGCCCGGAGCCGCCGCCGCAGCAGGGCGAAGTACCGCCCCGCCGTGACGGGCCGGTCCTGTCCCGCGCCGCGCAGTACGGCGCAGGCCGTCGACAGCGCGGCCGGTGCGGTCACCAGCGGCAGACAGGCCGCCGCCGTGGCGAGGCCGACGCTCAGCACATCGGCGAACAGGGCCATGCGCGGCCCGAACACCTCACCGGCCTCACGAGTGCGCACCCCGCTCACCCCTTGACTCCGGAGCTGGCCATGCCCTCCACCAGGAACCGCTGGAAGGCGAGGAAGAACAGCACGATCGGCAGCAGCGCGATCACCGACAACGCGAACATCGGGCCGAACGCGGAGGTGCTGGAGGCGTCCACGAAGGAGCGCAGCGCGAGGGTCAGCGTGAACTTCTCCGGGTCGAAGAGGTAGATGAGCTGCGTGAAGAAGTCGTTCCAGGTCCAGATGAAGGTGAAGATTGCCGTGGTGATCAGGGCCGGGCGGGTGAGCGGCAGCACGACCTGGAAGAAGCTGCGGAAGGGCCCGCAGCCGTCGATCCGGGCCGCCTCCTCCAGCTCGCGCGGCAGCCCGCGCATGAACTGCACGATGAGGAAGACGAAGAACGCCTCGGTGGCGAGGAACTTCGGCAGGATCAGCGGCCAGTAGGTGTTCACCAGGCCGAGCTGGTTGAAGATGATGTACTGCGGGATCAGCACCGCGTGGTGCGGAAGCATGATCGTGGCGATCATGAAGGCGAACAGCGGCCCGCGGAAGCGGAACCTGAGGCGCGCGAAGGCGTAGGCGGCGAGCGAGCAGCTGATGACGTTGCCGAGGACCGCGCCGCCCGCGATCAGCAGCGAGTTGCCGAGCAGCCGCCAGATGGAGACGTCGTTGACGCCGTCCAGGGCGGTGGAGTAGTTCGACCACTCCAGGTGGCTGGGCAGCAGGTTCAGGCTCGCGATGACCTCGTCGGCGGGCTTGAGCGAGGTGGCCAGCAGCCAGGCCAGCGGGTACAGCATGACCAGCAGCGCGGCCAGGCAGCCGAGGTGCACGGCGACACGGCCCCAGCGAACGGGCCTGTGCGTAACGGTCGTAGAGGTCACCGGTCCCCCTCGGAGGCGTAGAAGACCCAGGAGCGCGAGGTGCGGAACAGCACCGCCGTGACGACGCCGATCACGAGGAGCAGCACCCAGGCCATGGCGGAGGCGTAGCCCATGTGGGAGGCGACGAAGCCCCGGTCGTAGAGGTACATGGTGTAGACGAGGGTCGAGTCGGCAGGTCCGCCCTTGCCCGCGCTGATCGCGAAGGCGGGCGTGAACACCTGGAAGGCCTGGATGGTCTGCAGGACCAGGTTGAAGAACAGCACCGGGGACAGCATCGGCACGGTGACCGACAGGAACTGCCGCCACTTGCCCGCCCCGTCCACCGCCGCCGCCTCGTACAGCTCGGCGGGGATCTGCTGGAGCCCGGCGAGGAAGATGACCATCGGCGCGCCGAACTGCCACACCGTCAGCAGCGCGACGGCCAGCAGCGCGAAGCCGGGCTTGTTGACCCAGCCGCCGGTGCCGAGCAGGTTGTCGACCGTGCCGCCGTCGTTGAAGACCGCTCGCCAGACCAGGGCGATGGACATCGACGCGCCGAGCAGCGAGGGCGCGTAGAAGGCGGAGCGGTAGAAGCCCTTGCCGCGCTTCATGCCCTTCAGGGCGAGCGCGACGACGAGGGCGAGCGCGAGTTGCAGGGGCACCGCGATGACGACGTACGTCAGGGTCGTCACGACCGAGCGCCAGTAGCGCGGGTCCTCGGTGAACATCTGCGCGTAGTTGCGCAGGCCCACCCACTTCGGCGGGTTGAACAGGTCGTAGTCGGTGAACGACAGGTACAGCGACACGGCCATCGGCAGCAGCGTCAGGACGGTCGCCCCGAGCACCCACGGGGAGAGGAACACCCAGGCGGCGCCCTGGCGTTCGCGCCTGGGGCGGCGCTTCGGGGTGGTTGCGGGGGCGCGCTTCGCCTCCGAGGGGATCGCGGTGGTGGTCATGACCTCAGCTCCGCTTTCGCCTCGGTGACGTAGTTCTCGGCCGCCTGGCGGGGCGACATGCGCGCATAGGACACCTGGTCGTAGTCGCGCTGGAAGGTGGTCTGCAGGGCGTTGTCGCCCGAGGGCGGGGCCTGGGGCGGGTCCTTGAGCTTGCCGTCCAGGGATGCCTGGAAGTCGGCGATGGTCTTGTCGAAGTCCTTGAGCTCCGGGCCGATCTCGTCGCGGATGGTCTCGTTGACGGGGATGCCGCGGCCGGCGCCGAGGATCTTCGCGGCCCGCCGGTCGTTGATCATGAAGTCGACGAGCTGGGCCGCCTCCTTGGGGTGGCCGGTGTTGGCCGAGACGCCGAGGAACATGGACGGCTTGAAGTACTGGCCGGGTGTGCCGTCCTCGCCGGACGGCATGGGGGCGAGGGCGACTCCGCCCTTGACCAGGGCCGTGTAGCCGCTGGACGGGGCGTCCCAGTTGTTGTCGGAGGTCGCCTCGCCGCGCCCGAGCGGGGTGTTCTCCACGGTGCCGTCCAGCTGGGTGGTCTGCTCGGCGGGCGAGACGGCCCCCTCACGCCGGAGCCGGTCCGTGAAGGTCCACCAGCGGGTGAGGTCGTCGGCGGTGAAACCGAGGCCGCCGGCCTCGGTGTAGAGGGACTTGCCCTGTCCCCGCAGCCAGACTTCGAAACCGTCCTCGCTCCAGCCGGGGTCGGTGGCTCCGGGCCTGCCGGTCTTCTTCGCGAGGGCGCGCATGGCGTCGGCCCACTGGCTCCAGGTCCAGCTCTCGCCGGGGAGCGGAACGCCCGACTTCTTCCAGGTCGCGACGTCGTAGACGACGGTCTCGGTGCCGCGGCCCTGAGGGATCGCGTACTGGACGTCGTCCACGCGGCCGGTGCCGAGCAGCCCCTGGTCGATCTCGGAGGTGCGCAGGACCGGCTTCTGCTTCGCCAGGTCGAGCAGCACACCGCCGGAGGCGTACTGGTCGATCTGGCGGTAGTCGAGCTGCATGACGTCCGGGGCGTCACCGCCGGCGGCCTGGGTGGCGAGCTTCTGTTTGTAGGCGTCGTAGCCGGAGAACGACGTCGTGACGTCGATGTCCGGGTGCTGTTTCTCGAACAGCGCGACGGCCTGCTCGGTGCGTGCCGCGCGGTCGGGGTTGCCCCACCACGTGTAGCGCAGCACGACCTTGCCGCCGCCGGCGGATTCCCCGGTTCCTCCGCAGCCTGCCAGCACGGCGCACAGTGCCAGTGCGGCGGCCGACGCGCAGAACCCCTTTGTCCTGTGTCCGGGCATGCCGAGGTCACCTCTCCCTTCCTCGGACTTCCTGTTGGCCCCCCTCGGCCTGCTGCCCCGCCCCCCTTGCCCGGTTACTCGCCCTGGTAGGGCAGCGTCGTCCCGGGCAGGTTGTACTCGTCCCGGCGGCCGCACATGCCGAAGCCGCCGAGCCTTGTGGGCGCGGCCTCGTGGGCGGTGGCCTCGCCGAGATGGACGGGCTCCCCCGCCTCCAGTGCGTCGAGCTGGGCGCCGGTGCGTTCGGCGGTGGCCAGCGCACCCGCCCGCCACAGCTCGCGCCAGGTCGGGACCTTGTCGCGCACGATCCGCGCGGCGGCCCGCTGGAACTCCAGGTACGGGCCGTTGTCGCCGGCTTCGAGGGCCTCGCGCAGGACGAGGTAGCCCTCGACGGCGAGGTCCCTGCGGCGCCGGGCGGCCGCCGCCGTCTCCGGTCCCGTCCCGGGCGGCAGCTTCGCGGCGGCGGCGTACTTCTCCGGGTCGGCGAGCACCTCGGGCGGGAAGGTGAACACGGCGTCACCCGCCTCGGGCAGGCCGCTGTTCTGCATCAGCACGGTGATGCGCAGGTCGCCGCCCTGCACCATGCGGTGCACGGTGCCCGGTGTGAACCAGGCGATGGAGCCGGCCGCGAGCGGGATGTCCCGGTAGCCGTCGGGGCTCAGCGTCTGGACCGCGCCCCGGCCGCCGGTGACGACGTACGCCTCGGTGCACACCAGGTGCAGATGCGGGCTGCCGCCGCAGACACCGTCGGCGGCCTCCCAGTCGTAGCCGCTCAGATGGGACAGGCCGATCGCGCCGGGCAGCGGGTGCGGCAGGGCGGGCTTCGGGTCGCTCACCACGGCAGGCCCTCCAGGTGCGCGCCGACCCGGTCGCGGTCCCAGGCGCCGTCGGCGACGACCAGCCGGTAGCGGTAGCCGAAGGACTCGCCCGGCGGGAGTGCGAACTCCTCGAAGAACGCCCAGGAGAAGGCGACCGTCGGGAAGGGCTCGGCGCGGACGAACCAGTGCGACTCGTGGATCGCGGACGTCTCGTCGAGGTTCTCGGGCGCGTGCGCGAAGACGAGCGTGGAGTGCCCGTCGACGTCGTCGTGCTCGGTGGTGAAGGCCAGCCAGGGGCCCTGGGTGCCCATGAGCTTGCCCGCGTCGGCGTCGGTGTCCGGGGCGAAGACCGTGCCGCCGGTGAAGTCGCGCGGGCCGCGCCACTGCAGTCCGGTGTAGCCGGCCATCTCACGGCCCGCGGTGGTCGGTGAGCCGAAGGCCAGGGGCTCGGAACGCAGGTTGGTGAGGCGGATCGACCAGTCGAGGGCCCAGGATCCGGCCTCCTCGTCCACCGAGTGGACGGTCAGCCCTCGCACCTCGCGGGCCCACTCCTCGCCGCCGTTCTCGACCCAGGTGAGGTTCTCGGTGAAGGCGAGCCGGTCTTCCTCGACCGTGAAGTCCTGGAAGCCGTCGTGCCGCATCGAGCCGACGCGCTCGGGCAGGGGCAGATAGCCCTGGCCGTGGACGTAGCAGTTGCCGCCCCAGAAGTTCTGGCCGGACAGATGGCTGGAGGTCATCTGCAGGCCCTTGTGCCAGCGGTGGTCGTTCGGGCGGTAGCCGGTGATCGTGCGGCCGGAGAGGGTGCGCACGGGGTGCGCGTAGGGCTTGCGGGACTCGAACGGATCCGGGTCGGGGCGGTAGACGTAGCGGAGGATCTCCGTGCCGCCTGCCGCCGTGACGGCGATGTCCTCGCCGTGCGTGTGGGTGACTCGGATGGTCATGCGCGCTCCTTGGGGGCCCAGTCGGGGTACTCGCCGTGCATGGCCTCGTAGAAGGGGTCGCCGGGGCCGATCTCCCCCGCGTGCACCGACCGGCCGGTGAACGCCGCCTTGTACAGGGCGGCGGCGAACTCGAGGGTGGCGCGGGCGTCCTGGCCGCTGCCCGGTGGCCGGGTGCCGGTGTCGTAGGCGTCGAGGAGCGCGCCGAGCTGGGCCGTGTGCGAACTGGGCACGTCGTTCGCGGGGGTGCGCCAGGCGGTGGCGCGCTCGGAGGCGACGTGCGGGGCCGGGGTGTAGGCCCAGCTGTCGTTGCTGTGGCCGTACAGGTGGGTGAGCTCGACCGTGGCGTCCGCGCAGTCGACGCGGATGCGGCTCACCTCGTCGGGGGAGAGCACGCTGTTCACGACGGTCGCGAGGGCGCCGCCGCGGAAGCGCACCAGCGCGGTGGAGACGTCCTCGCTCTCGGTGTCATGGACGAGCCGGGCCGCCATGGCCTGGATCTCCTCCCACTCGCCGAGCAGGTGCAGCAGCAGGTCGTACTGGTGGATGCCGTGACCCATGGTGGGGCCGCCGCCCTCGCTGGCCCACTTGCCGCGCCACGGCACCGCGTAGTACGCGGCGTCCCGGTGCCAGGTGGTCTGGCAGTGCGCGACCAGCGGGGCGCCCAGCTCACCGCCGGCGATCAGCTCGCGGGCGTGCACGGCGCCGGAGCCGTAGCGGTGCTGGAAGACGACCGCCGCGTACGCGCCGGAGGCCTCCTCGGCGGCGGCGATCTCGTCGTACTCGGCGAGTGACAGGGTCAGCGGCTTCTCGCAGAGCACCCACGCACCGGCCTTGAGCGCGGCCACCGTCTGTTCCCGGTGCAGGGAGGGCGGTGTCCCGATCAGGACCAGGTCGGGGCGTACTGCGTCCAGCATCGCGTCCACCGAGGTGTACCCGGCGACCTGGTCGCCGGCCAGCTCGCGGAAGGTGTCGAGCCGCTCCTGGTCCACGTCGACGGCGGCGACCAGCTCCACCCGGTCGGAGTGGGCCCGCAGCGCGGGCAGGTGGCTCCCGCTGACGATGGCTCCGGTGCCGACGACGGCCACGCGACGGCGGGTGGGAGACCCTGGGGACACGGACATGCGGCGCTCCTCGGACGGCCGGTGGACTCACGCTTGGAAAGCGCTTGCACTCGGAAGGTGACCCTAGGCGCGGGACCATGTCTGGACAACCCCCCTGCGACGACCTGCACAAGGTCTGCGCGAGCATTCTCCCAGCTTGGGGCGGATATTCCGGCCGTTGCCGCCGCCATGGAAACGGCATTCCCCCGCCTCCTCCCGGGGGTTGGCCCCACCATGGACGGGCTGCCAGCCGGAGTGATCGGACGGCGGTCCTTCCCTAGCGTTCTGTCGCACGACAGCCCCTTCTGCATGTCCATGCCGGACAGCCGAGGGGAGTTTCGCCACAGAAGGGACACCCACGTGTTACCCCGTTCCTCGGCAGCCCCGGGACGAGCCGCCCTGGCACTGACGGCCGCCGCCCTCGCCCTCACCGTGCTGCCTTCCACGGCCGAGGCGCTCCCCGGCACCGACCCCCTCGCCCGCTACCACCAGCAGCGCCTCGCCTGGAAGAGCTGTGTACTCGGACCCCAGGACACGACCGGCAAGGAGCTTCAGCAAGCAGGCGCCCGCTGCGCCGACGTGACGGTTCCGCTGGACTACTCGGACCCCGGCGGCCGCACGATCACCGTCGCGATATCCCGGATCCGCGCCACCGACACCGGCCGGCGCGTCGGCCCGCTGCTGCTCAACGGCGGCGGCCCCGGCGGGCCGTCGCTCGGCGACCCGCCGTGGGTGAGCAAGGCGATGAAGGACGTCGCCGCACGGTACGACGTGGTGGGCGTCGACCCCCGCTTCATCGGCCGCAGCACCCCGCTGGACTGCCGCTGGCCGACCGGCTCGGCGTGGCGCGGAGCGGGCGAGGACCGGGCCGGCTTCGACCGTGTCACCGCGTTCTCGAAGGACCTCGCCGAGCGCTGCCGCACCAACGCGGGCGATGCCCTGCCCCACGCCACGACCCGCAACACCGCGCGCGACATGGACGTCGTCCGGGCCGCGCTGGGTGAGCGGCGGATCTCCTATCTGGGCTACTCGTACGGCAGTTACCTCGGCGAGGTGTACACCACGATGTTCCCCGGGCGCACCGACCGGGTCGTCCTGGACGGAGTGATCGACCCGGACCGGTACGGGCCGAGGCTGCTGCGGGGCGTCGAGCGGGCCAACCGGCACGCGCTGGAGGGGTGGGCGTCCTGGGCGGCCGCGCGCGATGCCGCCTACGGGCTGGGCGGGACGCGCGCCGAGGTGCTGGCCACGGTGGACCGCGTCCGGACGGCCTCGGCCCGTACACCGCTGCGGCTCGGCGACCACCGGCTGGACGAGCATGTGATGCCCATGGTCGTCTTCAACGGCCTCTCCCAGCACAACGACGCCGCCTACGGTGACTTCGCGCAGGGCGTGCGGGACATGCTGCGGGCGTCCGAGGGGCGGCGGGTGACGCCGTCCCCCTGGCTCGCAGAGGTGCTCGAGTTCACGCTCACGGGCACCGACTCCCCCTACGGCAGCGCGCAGACGGCGATCCTGTGCGGCGACGGCACCGCGCCCCGTGACCCGGAGGTCTACTGGCGCGACGTCCAGCGCGGCCGGACGCACGACCCGCTGTTCGCGCCCGTCACACACAACATCAACCCGTGCGCGTTCTGGGACCGGCCGCGCGAGCGCCCGACCAAGATCCGCGACGACCTGCCGGCCCTCCTCGTCAACGCCACCGGGGACCCGCGCACCGACCACGACGGCGCCAGGACGGTGCGTGGCATGTGGCCCTCCTCGCGCCTCGTCACGCTGAGCGGTGCCGATCAGCACGCGGTGTACGGCGTCTACGGTGCGCCGTGCGTCGACGACACGGTCAACGCGTACCTCGCGACGGGCCGCCTGCCGGCGAAGGACGTCGACTGCGCGGCGAGGTAGCAGGGGGGCGCGGCTGTTCCGGCGCCGACGAGTCCCTGGACCGGCCTGAGGACGTGCCGCGCGCTCGGCGAGCCCGAGCACCGCGCCGCTCGAGCGGTTCCCGGGCCGTCGGGGGCAACCCGCGGCTCGTCAGAGCCCTCGGCGCCGCCGGCCCTCTGCGCCACCGGACCTAGGCCCCACCGGACCTAGGCGCGCACCTCGCCCCCGGGCCGGAGCTCGGTGGGGCCGCGGAAGCGGTAGCGGCGTTCGGGGCGGCCCGCCACGCCGTAGCGCAGGGACACCTCCACGCGGCCGACGGTGTGGAAGTGCTCCAGGTAGCGGCGGGCGCTCACGCGGGAGACGCCGGTCATCGCGGCGCACTCGCTGGCGGACAGGGTGCCGTCCGTCTCCCGCAGGGCCCGCTCGACGAGCTCGGCGGTCTCCACGCTCATGCCCTTGGGCAGGGCGGCGACGGTCGAGGCCCCTCCGGCGGCTCCGGCCAGCACCCGGTCGACGTCGGCCTGGCTGCGCACGACCGTGCCGAGCAGCCGCCCGCGCCGGTCGGCGTAGCGCTCCAGCCGGGCGCGCAGCTCCTCGGACTCGAAGGGTTTGAGGAGGTAGTCGACGACCCCGTGCCGGACGGCACCGCGGACCGTCTCGGCCTCCCGGGCGGCGCTGACGACCATGACGTCGCAGTCGTGGCCCGCGGAACGCAGCCGGGGGATGACGTCGAGGCCGAAGATGTCCGGCAGATGCAGGTCGAGCAGCACCAGGTCGGGGCGCAGCGCGTCGGCGGCGGTGACGGCCTGGGCGCCGGTACCGGCGACGCCGACGACGCGGAAGGAGTCGACGCGCTCGACGAAGGCCCGATGGACCTTGGCCACCATGAAGTCGTCGTCGACCACGAGGACGTCGATCGTGCCGGTGCCGGCGGACGTGCGGGACTCGCTGGTCATCGGGTCGCTCCTTCCGTGCCGGGGCCGCCCATCATGGCGTCCACCTGCGGCGAGGGAAAGGGATGTGCGGGGTGCGGTCCGAGGGGCCGGGGTGCGCACGCCGGTTCCGTGCGACCGCAAAGACCAAAACCTCCGTTGGTTCCGCAAGAGAGACAGCCCGTCGGCGCCCGGTGCAGCATGTGGCCCACATCACCCTCCCCCACAGGGCCTTTACCTACCCGCATCGACGTACCGACAGGTGGTGGCACTCGTGCGCCTGCGCACTCCCCTGGCCCTGCTCGGGGCCGCCGTGCTCGTGCTCGTCGGACCGCCGCTGCTGACCACCGGCAGCGGCACCGAGACCGGCACACAGATCCCGGGCCTGCGTTTCATGGTCCCCAACACGCCCGGCGGCGGCTACGACATCACGGCCCGTACGGCCGCGAAGAACGCCGAGGACGCCGGACTGACCCACAACATCGAAGTGTTCAACCTGCCCGGAGCCGGCGGCACCGTGGGCCTCAGCCGGCTGGTGAGCGAGCAGGGCAACGGCAAGCTCGCGATGTCCATGGGCCTCGGGGTCGTGGGTGCCGTCCGTTCCAACGACGCGCCGAAGACGCTCGGCGACACCACGCCGATCGCCCGGCTCACCGAGGAGCAGGACGTCGTCGTGGTCGCCAAGGACTCCCCGTACAAGACGATCGACGACCTGATCGGCGCCTGGAAGGAGAACCCCGGCAAGCTCCCGGTGGGCGGCGGGTCCTCCCCCGGCGGGCCGGACCACCTCGCGCCGATGCTGATGGCGCGGGCCGCCGGGATCCCGCCGAAGCAGGTGAACTACATCCCCTTCGACGGCGGTGGCGAGCTGCTCGCCTCCATCCTCGGCAACAAGGTCGCCTTCGGTGTCTCCGGTGTCGGCGAGTACCTGGACCAGATCAAGGCGGGCGAGCTGCGCCTCCTCGCGGTCACCGGCCCGAAGCGGGTCGAAGGGCTCGACGGGCCGACGCTCCAGGAGGCCGGTTACGACGTGAACTTCACCAACTGGCGCGGCATCGTCGCCCCGCCCGGCCTCACCGACGGCGAGCGGGCCAAGCTCGTGCGGCTCGTCGAGGAGCTGCACGGCTCCGACGAGTGGCGGAAGTCGATGAAGCAGAACGGCTGGGACGACGCCTTCCTCACCGGTGACAAGTTCGGCGCGTTCCTCGACGCCGAGGACAAGCGCGTGGTTTCGGTGCTGAAGGAGCTGGGACTGTGACGACGCAGACCGACATTCCCCCCGCCGAGACCGGCGGCGAACGGCGCTCGTGGCTGCGCGAGCACTCCGAACTCGGCGTGTGCGCGCTGCTGCTGGCCCTGGGCGTGCTCGTCCTGACCGACGCGCTCACCATGGACGTCGACATCGCCCAGCGCGGCCCGGTCGGCCCGAAGACCGTGCCGATCGTGGTCGGCGCGGGGCTGCTGGTGATCGCCGCGCTGCTCGCCGTGGACGTGCTGCGCGGCGGCCGGGGGCAGGCCGAGACCGGCGAGGACGTCGACCTGTCCGAGCCCGCCGACTGGCGGACGGTGCTGCTGCTCGCCGGAGTGTTCCTCGGCGCGGCCGTCCTCATCGAGCCGCTCGGTTTCCCCGTCGCGGGCGCGCTGCTGTTCTGGGGCGCGGCGTTCGCGCTCGGCAGCCGCCGGATCGACCGCGATCCGCTCATCGCGGCCGGGCTGTCCCTGGTCACCTACACCGTCTTCAACAATCTGCTCGGAGTGCCCCTGCCCGGCGGTCCGCTGATGGGAGTGCTGTGACATGGATGCCTTCAACTCCCTTCTGGACGGCTTCGGTACGGCCCTCACGCCGATCAACCTCCTGTGGGCCGTCATCGGTGTGCTGCTCGGCACGGCGATCGGCGTACTGCCGGGCATCGGCCCCGCGATGGCGGTCGCGCTGCTGCTGCCGGTGACGTACGGGCTCGACCCGATCGGCGCGTTCATCATGTTCGCCGGCATCTACTACGGCGCGATGTTCGGCGGTTCGACCACCTCCATCCTGCTCAACACGCCCGGTGAGAGCGCGGCGGTGGTGGCGGCCATGGAGGGCAACCCCATGGCCAAGTCCGGGCGCGGCGCCCAGGCCCTCGCGGCGGCCGCCGTCGGGCACTTCGCGGGCGGCCTGATCGGCACGCTCCTGCTGGTGGCGCTCGCGCCGACGGTCGCGAAACTGGCCGTGGACATCGGCGCGCCGGACTACTTCGCCATCATGGTGCTGGCGTTCATCGCGGTGACGTCGGTGCTGGGCTCGTCCCGCATCCGCGGCCTCGCCTCCCTGCTCATCGGCCTCACCCTGGGCCTGGTGGGCCTGGACCAGATGACCGGCCAGCAGCGTCTGACGTTCGGCTCGCTCCAACTGGCCGACGGTATCGACGTGGTGATCGTCGCGGTCGGTCTCTTCGCGATCGGCGAGGCCCTGTGGGTCGCCGCCCATCTGCGGCGCAGGGCGCCGGAGCCGATCCCGGTGGGCCGGCCGTGGCTGGGGCGCGAGGATGTGAACCGGACCTGGAAGTCGTGGCTGCGCGGCCCGTTCATCGGCTTCCCGTTCGGCGCGATCCCCGCGGGCGGCGCGGAGATCCCCACCTTCCTGTCGTACGTGACGGAGAAGCGCCTGTCCAAGCACAAGGACGAGTGGGGCAAGGGCGCCATCGAGGGTGTCGCGGGACCGGAGTCGGCGGCGTCCGCCTCGGCGGCGGGCACCCTGGTGTCGATGCTGACCCTGGGCCTGCCGACCACGGCGGTAGCGGCCGTCATGCTGGCCGCCTTCCAGCAGTACGGCATCCAGCCCGGCCCACTCCTCTTCGAACGCGAACCGGACCTGGTCTGGGGCCTGATCGCCTCCCTCTTCGTCGGCATGGTGCTGCTCCTGGCCCTCAACCTGCCGCTGGCGCCGGTGTGGGCGAAGCTGCTGCGCATTCCGCGGCCGTACCTCTACGCCGGGATCATGTTCTTCGCGGCGGTCGGCGCGTACGCGGTCGGCGGCGAGGTGATCGACCTGGTGATCCTGCTGATCATCGGCCTGATCGGCTTCGGCATGCGCCGCTACGGCCTGCCGGTGCTGCCCGCGGTCATCGGCGTCATCCTCGGCCCGAACGCCGAACAGCAACTCCGGCGCGCCCTCCAGATCAGCGACGGCAGCGTGACGGGCCTGGTCAACACACCGTTCGCGGTGACCGTGTACGCGGTGATCCTGGTGCTGCTGGCGTGGCCGCTGCTGAAGAAGGCGGTGACACGCGGGCGCGTGGAGGCCTGAGAAGCTCGATCCCGTGGGGGCGTGGCTCACCCGAGCCACGCCCCCTCGGCATGTTGTCCTAGGGCACCGACTCCCGCGCGCCGTCGGGGAACCGGATCTCCACTGACCCGTCGGCGGCGGCCCATGCACGGGCCCCGGTGACCGGTACGCGCGGATCGGTGCCGAGCACGACCAGCGTCACCAGGAGCCGCGTCCCACCCGGGTGGGACGGCAGGGTCAACTGCGGCGTCGCCGAGTGGTGGCCGTATGCGTTGCTGCCCGCCGCCGCTACGACCGTCCCCGTGTCGTCGCTCCAGCCGTGCAGTGCGACCAGCGCACTGGTCAGGCCGTCCGCGCGCCGGGCCAGCGCCCAGCCGGGGCCGGTGCGGGCGGTCGGCGGTGCGGTGTCGTCGGCGATCGCCCAGCCGCCCTCGCGCACCGGTGTGCCCGGCGGCGCGTCGACGCGGTGCACCCGGACCTCCCAGGGGCCGTGCACCACGCTGACCGTCTCGATGCGGTGGCCTTGGCCGCTGCCCGGGAGGAGGGCGCGGTGCCAGGAGGCGGCTCGGGCGCCCTCGATACCGAGGGGGTGGATACGGCCGCGTGGGGTCGGTGTGCCGTCGGGGGCGAGCAGGGCGATGTGGTTGTCGGGGCCTGTCTGCGGGGCCGGAGGGGTCTCGGGGGCCGTGGCACTGGAGTAGGCCAGCCGGGCGTAGTGCGGGCTGTCCTGGGCCTCGGCGGGTGGAGGTGGGAGGCGGTCGCTGCCGTGGTTGACGAGCCGGACGATCCCGTCGGCAGCGGTGGAGTGCAGCAGCCAGCCGGGGCCCGGTAACGCGAGGCGTACGTCGGCCGATTCGACCGGGCCGGGTTCCTCGGGCGCGGTCCACACGGGGTGGTCGGCGGGCAGGAGCAGGCCCAGGAAGGCCTTGCTCGCCCAGTAGGGGGACGCCGGGCCCGAGTACCGCTGGACGGCGGGCGGGAAGGGGCCGTACCAGCCGAGCGTGAGCAGTCCGTGCTCGTCGGGCACGCCCCGCTCGGCGAAGTGCTTCAGCGCGCCGGAGCCGAGGCGTCGGGTGCGGCCGGGCGGCAGCGGAGTGGCGTCGGCGAGAACGCCCGCCCACAGGGGCGCGGTCGTGGCGAATCGGTAGGTGAGCGAGCGGCCTTGGTGGACCGGTGCCCCGTCGGCGCCGAAGAAGTGCTGGTGGTCGTGGAGGAACGACCGCAGGCGTGCCCGGTGGGCGGCCACCAGCCCCGGGTCGGAGCGCGGTCCGGCGATACGGGCCCAGAGCACCGGATACAGGTGCAGGGCCCAGGCGTTGTAGTAGTCGAACTTGCGGCCGTCGCCGTCGGTGTACCAGCCGTCGCCCCGGTACCAGTCCTCCAGGCGTGCCAGCCCGTCGTCGATCTCGCGGCGGCTGTGCGGGGCGCCGACGGAGGCGAGGAACTCCTCGGTGATGACCTGGAACAGCCGCCAGTTGGAGTCGTTGACGACCGCCCCAATGAAGCCGCCCAGCCAGTCGGCGACCCGCTGTCGTACGTGGTCGTCGAGCCGGTCCCAGATCCACGGGCGGGTCTCGTGCAGGGCGATCGCGAGGGACGCCGCCTCGACCATGGGCTGGCCCCGGTCGGTGATGGGCGGCCAGCGGTCGGGGCTGTGCGGGTCGGTGCCGGCGGCGAGCCCGGCCGCGTACCGGTCGATGAGTCCCGGCTGGTGTCCGCCCGAGCCGGCGATACGGAAGGCCGCCAGCAGGAACGAGCGGGCGAAGCCCTCGAGACCGTCCGACCAGGGCCCGGAGTGGCTGGGCGGCCCGGGGAGCCGGTACTGGGCCAGGCCCGGGGAGGCGTAGGGCAGCAGGGCGTCCAGGAGGCGGTCGGCGATCGCCTCCCAGTGGGCCCGGGTCCAGCCGGTGAGGGGCGAGGTCAGCGGGTCGGGGGGCGGCAGCTGGGGAAGGTGGGGGAAGTGCGTCGGGTCGGGGAGCGACACGTGCGGCGCGCTCATGCGGGTGCGGTTCCTCCGTTGGTCACAGGGCACGCCCGGGCGGGGGCGCGCCGACGCTGTCGCGGACGACGATGTGGGTGCCGAGCAGATGGTGGGCCCCGGCGGCGTGCTCGGGGTCGCGCAGCGCGATACGCACGGCGGCGCGGCCGAGTTCCTCGGCGGGGGTGCGGACGGTGGTGAGCGGCGGGTTGAAGTCCTCGGCGAGCGGGATGTCGTTGTAGCCGACGACGGAGATGTCACCGGGGACGCTCAGCCCGCTGTCGGCGATCGCCCGCAGGGCACCGGCGGCGACCA
This sequence comes from Streptomyces sp. NPDC057002, assembly GCF_042673825.1. NCBI lineage: Bacteria > Bacillati > Actinomycetota > Actinomycetes > Kitasatosporales > Streptomycetaceae > Streptomyces > Streptomyces sp. NPDC057002. The sequence goes on along the minus strand of NZ_JBHURZ010000002.1, from coordinate 582,331 downwards.
TGTCGTCCCCGGCGAAGACGGCGGTGAACTCCCGTGTGCGCTTGAGGAGTTCGGTCATCGCGCGGTGCCCGGCGGCACGGCCGAGCCCGCAGTCGACGACATGGGCGGCCTCGGGCGGCAGCCCGTGCTCGGCGAGGGCGGCCCGGTAGCCGGCGACACGGGCGTCGAGAGCGGTGTTGCCGGGCAGCCCGCCGAGGAAGACGATCCCGCGGTGCCCGGCCGAGAGGAGATGGGCGGTGACGGCGCGAGCCCCCGCCTCGTTGTCGAACTCGACCACGAGGGCGGGGATCTCCGGGTCGGGCGCGGGCCGGCCGCAGAGCACGAGCCGGGCTCCGGAGGAGTCCAGGGCGTGAGCGTAGTGGGCGACGCGCTCGCGGTAGGCGTCGTCCTCGACGACCCCGCCGACCAGGATCACCAGGCGCGCGCCCTCCTCCCGCATGAGCTGCACGAACTCCATCTCGCGCTGCGCGTCCCCGCCGGTGGCGCCGACCACGCAGAGCCAGCCGCGGTCGGCGGCCTCCGCCTCCACGCCCTCGGCGACCTGGGCGTAGAAGGGGCTGGTGACCTGGCGGACCACGACGGCGGCCATCTTGCGGCCGCCGCCGACCAGGGCGCGGGCGTGCGCGTTGGCCACGTAGTCGAGGTCGCGGGCCGCGCGCAGGACCCGGGCCCGGGTCGCGGCGGGCACCGGGTGGTTGCCGCTGAGCGCGCGGGAGGCGGTGGCCGTCGACACGCCCGCCCGCTCGGCGACATCGCGGATCGTGACCCGCCCCTTGGACACCATGTCGTTCCCCATCCCCCGCGTCTCCTCTTCCGCCCACCGCTGTTCAGGCGTTGGCCGCGTAGTCCTTCGCGTATTCCTCGGCCATTCTGTCGCCGCCCCGGCTCCGCCACTTCTTCACCGTCGCGTCCCACTCGGACAGCGGCAGCCGCCCGGCGATGATCCCGGTGGCGGTGTCGTCGAGGAGGGTCTTGAGAGTGGCGCCCTGGGAGTTGTTCGTCCCGGACTGCAGCCCGAACGAGGCGTTGCGGACGGCGTGCGGTACGACCTTCCGCTGCCAGGTGTGCAGTGCGCGTACGGCGTCCGGCATGCCGGGCACGAACAGCACCTGGGGGCCTTCGGCAAGGTACTTCAGCGGCAGGTTGGTGTTGTTCTCCACCTCGCCGAGCTTGGTGTACTCGGGCGAGCCGTCCTTGGCGCGGGTGAAGTGGACGCCCTCGACGCCGTAGTGGACGAGTTCCCACTCCTCGCTGCCGAAGGGCGCGGCGAGGTAGTCGAGGATGCGCAGGAGGAGTTCGATGCGCTCCTTCTTCGCCTGCTTCAGGACCGTGTAGCCGAAGGAGCGGCGGGCGGCGACGATTCCGCCGGGCTCGCCGCCGACGCTGTACGGGAGGGCGGCCGCCGGGCTCATCTTGCCCTTGGACTCACGGTACTTGGGCAGGTAGGCACCGAACCCGTCCTGCATGGAACCGACGGTGCCGTTGTAGTAGAGGGTCGTCAGGTCGATCTGCGAGATGGACGTGGCGTCGGGGTGGTAGGAGCCGTTCTTGCGCAGCTGTGCCTGGAAGGCGATCGACGCCTTGTACCGTTCGTCTGCCGCCGCCGGGAGGAAGGTGCCGCTGTCGGTGACGGCCCAGCCCTGGGGCGCGTTGTGGGCGGCGCAGTGGTAGGCGTTGCCGAACAGGGACATGGCGGCGGCGCCCAGCATGTACGTCCTGCCGCGGGTGCCCCGTCGCGCCACGGCGGTGAAGTCCTCGGCCGTCCAGCCCTCCTTCATGCCCGCGCCGGCGAACATGTCCTGGTTGATCCACAGGGTCGAGCCGGGGAGCGGGCGCTCCAGGGGTATGCCGTACAGGCGTCCGCCGATGCGGCCCATGTCGCGCCAGGCATGGGTGGGGATGTTGGCGAGGTTCGGGTAATCGGCGATCGCGTCGCCGGACAGGTACGGCGTGAGGTCCTGGGCGCGGCGCTGCACGAACTGTGCCTCGCGGGGCAGGGCGAAGCCGGAGAACAGGTTGATGATGTCGGGCAGGGCGTCGGCGTCGCCGGCCATGACCGTCGCCATCTTCTTCTGGTAGTCGGCCTGGGAGATGATCGTGTACTCGATCTTCACGCCGAGTGCCTTCTCGACGGCCGCCCAGAACCGGTTCGCCGAGGCGGGCTTGGGCGGTGTGCCGAACGAGACGGTCATGACACGGACGGTGGAGCCGTCGCCCGGGGTGCGGGAGACCGACTTGACCAGGTCGGAGGGGTAGGAGGTGTATCCGGCCTGGACGCCCTCCTCCGTGGGGGCGAGGTCCGGTTTCGGGCCCGTGGCGGGACGCTGGGCGGGCCAGGGGGCGAGCTTCTTCCCGGCGTTGGAGACGTCGCCGTCGCCGGACCCCGAGGAGCAGGCGGTCAGCAGGCCGGGGACGGAGACGGCTGCGCCGCCCGCGGCCATGGAGCGCAGGAGCGTGCGTCGGGACATGCGGGGCATGGGTGAATCACCTCGTGTCGGCTTGTGTCAGCTCTTGATGGCGCCGGTGAGCACGCCCTTGGTGAAGTACTTCTGCAGGAACGGGTAGACCAGCAGGATCGGCACGGTGGCGATCACGAGCACCGCCATCTGCACGGTCTGCGGAGCCGTGACGGTCGCCTCGCCGGTCGTCGCGTCGGTGAGCCCGGCCCCGGCCACCACATAGGTGCGCAGCACCTGCTGGAGCGGCCAGTGGTCGCTCTCCAGATACAGCGAGGCGTAGAACCAGGAGTTCCAGTAGGCGACGGCGTAGAACAGGCCTACGACGGCGAGAGCGGCCTTCGACAGCGGCAGCACCACCGACACCAGCACCCGCCAGTCCCCCGCCCCGTCCAGCCGGGCCGCCTCGTACAGCTCCTCAGGGATCGACTGGAAGAAGCCGCGCAGCACGACCAGGTTGAACACGTTGACCAGGACGGGCAGCACGAGCGAGGCGTACGAGTCGAGCAGTCCGAGTTCCTTGACGAGCAGGAAGCTCGGGATCATGCCGGGCGGGAAGAGGAACGTGAACAGCACCAGCAGCAGCACGGGTTTGCCGCCGAAGACCCCCGGGCGGGACAGCGCGTAGGCCAGGGACACGGTACAGGCGAGGCTCAGCAGGGTGCCCGCGATCGTCACCCCGGCACTCACACCGAGGGCATGGGTGACGATGCCGCCGTCGAAGATGTCGCAGTAGGCGTCGAGCGTGGGCTCGCTGGGCCACAGCACCCAGCCGCCGTTGTCGACGACCTCCCGGGTGGAGGCCAGGGAAGTCGACACGATCACCAGGAACGGCACGCACACCAGCAGCACGACCGTCGCCAGGGCGAGCGCCTTCGCGGCCTGCGTGAGCGGCCGGGGCTTCTCCATCCAGCCGGGCCGTGCGGACGCGCTCACCTGTAGACCCCCTGTTCGCCGAGCCGGTGGGCGGCCTTGTTGGCCGCGTAGACGAGCAGGGCGCCGACGAGCCCCTTGAACAGGCCCGCGGCCGCCGCGAAACCGTAGTCGCCGCCGACGATGCCCTGGTAGTAGACGAAGGTGTCGATGACCTCGGCGGTCTCCGGGCCGACCGCGTCGCGTTGCAGCAGCATCTGCTCGAAGCCGACGGAGAGGATGTCGCCGAGCCGCATGATGAGCAGCAGCACGACGACCGGGCGGATGGCGGGCAGGGTGACGTGCCAGAAGCGCCGCCAGGGACCGGCGCCGTCGATGGCGGCCGCCTCGTACTGCTGCTCGTCGACCTGGGCGAGCGCGGCGAGGAAGATGATCGTGCCCCAGCCGGCGTCCTTCCAGATGACCTGGGCGACGACGAGCGGCTGGAAGGCGTCCGGGTTGCCGATGATGTCGACGGTGTGCAGACCGGCCCCGCTGAGGCCGCTGTTGAGCAGGCCGGTGTCCCCGAGCACCTGCTGGAACAGGGCGACGACGATCACCCACGAGATGAAGTGCGGCAGATACGCCACCGACTGCACGAACCGGCGCACCGAGCTCCAGGTGAGGGTGTGCAGCAGCAGGGCGAGACCGAGCGGCACCGGGAAGTAGAAGACCAGCTGGAGGACCGCGATCCAGAGGGTGTTGAGGACCGAATCCCAGAACGCCGCGTCCTCGAACATGCGCTGGAAGTTGCCCAGACCCACCCAGGGGCTGCCCAGGAGCCCGTCGAACGGCACGTACTCCTTGAACGCGATGACGTTGCCGGCGAGTGCGCCGTAGTGGAACAGCAGGAAGTAGGCGACACCGGGCAGCATGAGCAGGAACAGTGCGCGGCTCTGAAAACCTTTACGCTTGCGCCGCGCCCCGTCGGAACCACGGCGGGAGGGACTCACCCCCTTCACACCTGCTCGTTCCCGTAAGGCAGTTGCCACCGCTCCCCCTCGCCTCGGCGTGTCCGGTGAAGGGAAGTTAAAACGTTTTCACGACGCGGTCAACACTTCTGACACAGCCGGGACTTCACGCCGGACAGTGAGCGGAACGGCAGTTGAACCTATAGCTGTGATGACTGAGTGCGACCTGCCGACTACACGCGAACTTCATGCGAGTGACGGGGGAACAAGTGCTGCCGCAGGACGGTCCGTTCGAGGCGATCATGCGCCGCCGGGCAAGAGACGGTGCCCCCGAGCGCTGGCGCGAGGCCCTCATCGGTGCCGCCCCCCGGCCCCCGAAGCCGCGATGGGCCTGCCGGTTCAACCTGCTCGCCACGATCGCCCCGCCGATCGCCGTGCCCCTGCTGCCGGCGCTGCCGATGCCGCTCCTTCGGCTCGCCATGCGCTGCGCCGTGCTTGTCTCGCTGCGGATGACCACCGATGCCGAGGGGTCTCGACGAACCCGCCGCTCCCCCGGCGGCACATCGGGCACATCCGCTTGGACGGCTCGCGTTCTCGGCGCGCCGGGCCCGCCCTCCGAGTGGTCGGCCCGGTCCGCCCGACCTCTTGACGCGTCAATGACAACAATGGCTTGATGTCATGGGAGCGCTCCCACCTCACTCAGGGAAGGGACCACCATGCGCAGAACCCCCCACTCGTCCCCGCACTTACGGATCGTCACGGTTCTCGGCCTCCTGGCCACCCTGCTCCTCCCCCTCGGCATGACCGTCGCACCCCGCGCGACGGCCGCTCCGGCGGCGGATCCCGTCCGGGTCATGCCGCTCGGCGACTCCATCACCGGCTCGCCGGGCTGCTGGCGGGCGCTGTTGTGGAACCGGCTCGTGAACAGCGGATACACGGACATCGACTTCGTCGGCACCCTCCCCACGCAGGGGTGCGGACAGGCGCACGACGGCGACAACGAGGGGCACGGCGGTGAGTTGGTGACGAACGTCGCCGACCAGAACCTGTTGCCGGGGAGGCTCGCCGCCACCCGCCCGGACATCGTTGTCATGCACTTCGGCACGAACGACGTGTGGAGCAGCATCGCCCCCGACCGCATCCTCGCCGCCTACACCAAGCTCGTGGCGCAGATGCGGGCCTCCGATCCGGACATGCGGATCCTCGTCGCACAGCTCATCCCGATGAACCCGAGCAGCTGCGCGGCGTGTGCGCAGCGCGTCGTCGACTTCAACGCGCGGATTCCCGCCTGGGCCCGGGCGACCGGCACCGACCGCTCCCCGGTCACCGTGGTCGACCAGTGGACGGGGTTCAGCACCGCCGCCGACACCTACGACGGCGTGCACCCGAACGCCTCAGGCGACGACAAGATCGCCGCGCGCTGGTACCCGGCCCTGGCGGCCGTCCTCGACGCGGGCGTCCCGCAGGACCCGGGCGACCCCGGTGATCCCGGTGATCCCGGTGAGGAACCCGGGGCCTGCACCGCCCGCTTCAGGGCCGTCTCCTCCTGGCAGGGCGGCTACCAGGGAGAGGTGACGGTGACGAACACGTCCGCCTCCGCCGCCTCGGGCTGGACCGCGACCGTCGTACCGGCGGGCGGCGCGCGTCTCACCCAGGTCTGGAACGGCGCCCACACGACGGCCGCCGACGGCACGGCCACCGTCACGAACGCGGCGTGGAACGGCGCGCTGGCCCCCGGCGCGAGCGCCACGTTCGGCTTTGTCGCCACCGCCCCGGCAACGGCCGGGACCCCGGCGGCGACCGTCACGTGCACGGCGAAGACCCCGGCCGCCTGACACCCGGCGCGGGCCCGACTTTCCGTCAACTCCCCTCTCTGGAGCCGCCATGAGATCCCGCACAGCCTCAGTCCCCCGAGTGGCCGGCGTGGCCGCCGCCCTCCTGGGACTCCTGCTCTCCTTACTCTCCTTCAGCACACCGGCGCAGGCCGCGCCCACCGGCTTCCGCATCGAGAACGGCCGTCTCCTGGAAGCCTCCGGGAACGACTTCGTGATGCGCGGCGTCAACCACGCCCACACCTGGTACCCGGGCGAGACGCAGTCGCTGGCCGACGTCAAGGCGCTGGGCGCCAACACCGTCCGCGTCGTCCTCTCCGACGGCCACCGCTGGACCAAGAACAGCGCGCAGGACGTCGCGGGCGTCATCGCCCAGTGCAAGGCCAACCGGCTCATCTGCGTACTGGAGGTGCACGACACCACCGGCTACGGCGAGGAGGCCGCGGCCGGGACCCTCGACCACGCGGCCGACTACTGGATCGGCCTGAAGGACGTGCTCACCGGCCAGGAGAACCACGTCATCATCAACATCGGCAACGAACCCTGGGGCAACACCAACCCCGCCGGCTGGACCGAGCCCACGACCGCGGCCGTCAAGAAGCTCCGCAACGCCGGATTCGCGCACACGATCATGGTGGACGCGCCCAACTGGGGCCAGGACTGGCAGGGCGTCATGCGCGCCAACGCCCAGTCCGTGTACAACGCCGACCCCACCGGCAACCTGATCTTCTCGATCCACATGTACAGCGTGTACGACACGGCCCAGGAGATCACCGACTATCTGAACGCCTTCGTCAACGCCAAACTGCCCATCCTCATCGGCGAGTTCGGAGGCCCGGCCGACCAGTACGGCGACCCGGACGAGGACACCATGATGGCCGTCGCCCAGCAGCTGCGGCTCGGCTACCTGGCCTGGTCCTGGAGCGGCAACACCGACCCGATCCTGGACCTGGCGATCGACTTCGACCGCACCCGGCTCAGCTCCTGGGGCCAGCGCGTCTTCAACGGCGCCAACGGCATCGCCGCGACCTCGAAGGAAGCCACCGTCTACTCCTCGGGCGGCGGCGACACCACTCCCCCGACCGCTCCCGGCACACCGACCGCCTCGGAGGTGACCTCGTCATCCGTGAAGCTGGCCTGGGCCGCGGCCACCGACGCGACCGGAGTCACGGGCTATGACGTCGTCCGGGTCAGCGGCGCGACCGAGACGACCGCCACCACCACGACCGGCACCTCCGCCACCGTCACCGGCCTCGCCCCGTCCACCTCCCACACCTTCGCCGTCTACGCCCGTGACGCCGCGGGCAACCGTTCGTCCCGCTCGGCCACGGTGACGGTCACGACCTCCCCCGGCGGCGCCCCGTCGGCCTGCGGCGTCGGCTACCGGGTGACGAGCAGCTGGCCCGGCGGCTTCCAGGGCGAGATCGTCCTGCGCAACACCGGCACGTCGGCGATCAACGGCTGGACGCTGCGCTGGGCCTTCCCCGACAGCCAGCGCATCACCAACCTCTGGGGCGGCACGGCGACGCAGAGCGGCTCCGAGGTCAGCGTCGCGGCCGCCTCGTACACCGCGACGATCCCCGCGGCGGGCTCGGTCACCCTCGGCTTCACGGCCAGCCGGTCGACCGCGAACCCCAGTCCCACGGCGTTCACGCTGAACGGCTCCGCCTGCTCGGTGAGCTGACGTACCCCGTGCGACGGTGCCGGCGCGCTTCGTGACGTACGGCGGGGCGGCACCGTTGTCGTGGGTGTGATCCGTGCAACATCCACACCGGAGAGCGGTTTATGTCACCGGGTAGCGGTGAGGCGGCGGGGATGTCTCACCGGCACCCCACTGCCGTATCTCCGGCAAGACGCGCCCCCTCCCGTCCCGGTTTCCCCCGCCGTGCGCGGGAGGCGCGATGAGCGAGGACACCCTGCGCATGCGCGCCGTGGCACCGGCCGACGGCGGGCGGGGCCGGAAGGACACGTCCGAGGCCGCCGCCCCGGCGCAGCGGTCCGGGCAGCGGGACGCCTTCTTCGACAACGCCAAGTATCTGGCGATCGTGCTGGTGGCCATGGGGCACTCCTGGGAGCCGTTGCGGGACGGCAGCCGGGCCGCGAGCGCGCTGTACATGGTGGTGTACGCCTTCCACATGCCGGCGTTCATCATCATCTCCGGCTATTTCTCGCGCTCCTTCGACGCCGGCCCGGGGCGGATCAGGCGTCTGATCACCGGGCTCGCCGTGCCGTATGTCGTCTTCGAGACGGCGTACACCCTGTTCACCCGGTGGACCGACCAGGAGCCGGACCGGCCGGTCAGCCTGCTGGATCCGCTCTATCTGACCTGGTTCCTGGCGGCGCTGTTCATCTGGCGGCTGACCACGCCGGTGTGGCGGCATGTGCGGTGGCCACTGCCGGTCGCCCTGGTCATCGCGATGCTGGCGACGCTCTCGCCGTCCGTCGGGAACGACCTCGACCTGCAACGCACCCTGCAGTTCCTGCCGTACTTCGTCCTCGGCCTGTGTCTGAAGCCGGAGCACTTCCGGCTGGTGCGCCGGCGCAAGGTGCGCATCCTCGCCGTGCCGGTCTTCTCCGCCGCGGTCGTCGTGGCCTACTGGGCGGTGCCGCGGATGACCGGCGCCTGGTTCTACCACCGCGACAGCGCGGAGGAGCTCGCGGCGCCCTCCTGGTCCGGGCCTGTCATGACGCTGGTGATCTTCGGCTGTTCGCTGGTCCTGGTGGCGTGCTTCCTCTCCTGGGTGCCGGGGCGCCGGGCCTGGTTCACGGTGCTGGGCGCGGGCACGCTGTACGGCTATCTGCTGCACGGTTTCGTCGCCCAGGGGTCCAAGTTCTGGGGCTGGTACGAGCCGGAGTGGGTCCACCGGCCCCTGGGCGAGCTCGTCGTCACGGCCGTCGCGGCCGTCGTCGTGACCGCGCTGTGCACCCCGCCGGTACGGCGGCTGTTCCGCTGGGTGATGGAGCCCGAGATGGCCTGGGCGTTCCGCCGGAACGCACGCGACGAGGCCCGGGAACGCAATGCCGTACGCGATCGGACCGCCGTACGCCGGTGACGGGCGGCGCGGCACCCCGGCGCGGGACGACCGCGCCGGGGTTCGGCTACCGGCTCAGTAGCGCGTGGGGAACAGTTGGAGCTTGGCCTTGTTGCCGGAGACCGACTTCACCCAGATCTTCAGGTTGTTGAACTTGACGGTGCCGCCCGGGCTGGTGCTGCCGCTGAGGCTCCCGCCGGCGGCCGACATCTTCACGGATCGCGAGCTGACACTCGTGATCTTCAAACTCCCGAACCCGAACTTGCGGCTGTCGACCTTGATGGTCTTGGGCGCCGACACGGTGGTCTTGCACCGCCCGTCGTAGCAGGGCCCGTTGGCGGCAGACGCCACCGGCGCCATCAGGCCGAACCCGAGTGTGCCCGCCATGGTCAGCGTCACGGCAGTGGTCGCGGCCCGCCGGCCCATACGGGCGGTGGGTACCAGGGTGGCGTCAGCCAGTCGCCCCATACGATTACGGTTCACGTCATCGTCCTTCGGTCGCTCGAAACGGTACGGCGGGGAGCACCTGCGCCGGCGCCCGGACATCCAGCTGTCCTCGAATCCGAGCCGGCCGACCACTCCCCCGCTGCACCGATTCCAGCGCCCACCTGTTTGTTCAGAAACCGGCTCCCCCACCCTGAACAACCCACGGCACGCAGGACACTGGAGGACATGACGATCTCCCCTCCGGCAGTGAGAGAAGCCGCCCGCGCTGTCGTCCTTGGTGACCACGACCGCGTGCTGCTGCTGCGGTACGACGAGAACGGCGGCTTCTGGGCGACGCCGGGCGGCTCGCTGGAGGTCGGGGAGGACTACACCGAGGCCTTGCTCCGCGAACTGGGCGAAGAGCTCGGCCTCGACGAGGGAGTAGTTGAACTCGGACCCCAGCTGGCGGACCGCAGCAAGGACCACCTGGTCGGCGGGCACGTAGTCCGCCAGCTCGAGAAGTACTTCCTCATCCGGATCGCCGCGGCCCTTGTCGACCCGGCCCGGGCCACACAGCCCGACACCATCCGCGAGTACCGCTGGTGGCCCCTTGCCGAGCTGTTGACCACCCCGGACGCGGTCTACCCCGAAGGCCTGGCTGATCTGGTTGCCGCTGTCGTCGAAGGGCGCGTCCCGGAGCGTCCCATCGTCCTGCCCTGACCGGCGGGTCAGGACGCGAACCCCCTAGTCGTTCTGCGTGAGCCGGATCAGCAGTGCGCCCGGCGTGCGCGGTACCGACACCGTCAGTTCGGTTCCGTCCCAGGTGACTCGGCCCGCATCCGGGGAGGTCGGGTGCAGGATGTCCGTGTGGAGTGTGCGGCCCGCCAGGTGTGGGAGCGGGATGCGGAGGTCGGGCGGTCCGCCTCGGCGCCAGACCGAGATGTAGGCCGTGCGGTCGCCGGGGAGCCTGAGGCCCAGGGCGAGCCACTCGTCGGTCCAGCCGGGCAGGCCGAGTGGCCAGAAGGGCAGGGCCCGGGCCAGGTCGCCGCGGATCGACTTGTAGACCGTGACCGCGTCCCGTACGAGGGCCAGTTGGTGTTCCGACATGCGGTTCAGATGGCCCGAGAGGTGGATGCGGCCGAGCAGGGCCCCGCCCAGGGTCCAGGAGATCAGGTCGTCGTCGAATCCAGGCTGCGGGTAGGCCCAGACGGCGCCCTGCTCGGGCGGGACCGCGGTCGGCGCGGCGGCGGCGATGGGGGCGTACCTCAGCGGGTCCTGCTGGTCGCTGGTGGACTGGAGCTGGGCGACGGCGAGGGTGGCCCCGTCCATGCGCATGCCGCCCGAGGCGCAGTTCTCGACGACCAGGCCGGGGTGGCGGTCCAGGACGGCGGAGAGCCAGTCGAGGTAGGCGTGGGCGTGGCCGAGGAGGCCCGCTCCCGGTGCGAGGTCGCCGGCGGCCTGGGTGCCCGGGTCGACCACGATGTTGTAGTCCAGCTTGAGATAGCCCACGCCCCAGTCGCCGACGATCCGGTCGACCGTCTTGTCGAGGTGGGCCCGGGCGGCCGGGTGCCGCAGGTCGAGCTGGTGGCGGCCCTGCTCGGTCAGGCGTAGGCCGTCGCGCTGGAAGAACGCCTCGGGCGGCAGCTCGGCCGCGACCGGGCTGCGTACCCCGACGACCTCCGGCTCCAGCCACAGCCCGGGCACCATGCCGCGCTCCCGGATCCGGTCCAGGACCGCCCGGATGCCGCCGTCGGGGAAGCGGCGCGGCGAGGGCTGCCAGGCGCCGACGCTGTCCCACCAGCCGCGGGTGTCGTCGTCGTACCAGCCCGAGTCGATGCAGAAGTACTCCGCTCCGGCGTCCGCGGCGGCGTCGATCAGCGGCAGGAGTTTGGCCGTGGTCGGGTCGCCCATGAGGGTGTTCATGTAGTCGTTGAAGACGACGGGGAGGGCGGTGTGGTCCGGGTGGGGGCGGCGGATCGCCCGACGGTAGGAGGTCAGGGCACCCATCGCGGCGTCGAGGCCGGAGCCGAGCGCGAGGGCCCCGGGCACGGTGGTGAACTCCTCGCCGAGGCCGAGCCGGACCCGCCACTGGTGTTCCGCGTCCGTGGGGCCGTTCAGCGCCAGGTACGTGCCGTGGGCGCGTTGGCCGGCGTCCCAGCGCCAGCCTGCCGGGGACTCCACCTGCCACACCCAGGCCCGGCCGCCGTCCCGCTCGGTCAGCGCCCCCATGGCCAGATGGCCGTCGGTGGGCCAGCTGCCGCGCCCGGTCAGAGCGAGGGCGGCCCGGCTGTCGTGCTCGTGGACGTCCATGTTGATGTCGGCGACGGAGGCGCGCAGCGGCTCGGCGTACCACCGGCACTCGGCGAGCCAGTCGTTGCGGGCCCGGTGGACGTCGAGGGCGTCCGGGGCGGGCAGGCCGCCTAGCAGCAGGCTGCTGACGGACTGGACGACGAGGGGTTCCCGGCCCTCGTTGCGCAGCCGGACGCGGGAGCGCAGGACGGGCAGTCCGGTGGGTGACGTCAGCTCGGCGAACGCCGTCAGGCCGGTGCTCGGATCGTGGAGTTCGACGGTCAGCCAGTCCCAGCCGTCGCGTCTGCCCGTGCGGTGGGCCCGGTAGGCGAGCCGTGCGCCGAAGGCCGTGCCCGTGAAACGCGGGCCGGACCAGCCGCTGCCGTGGCCGAGGGCGGTGAGCTCCACGAGCGGGAGCGCCGAGTCGGGGGCGGCGGGGGTCTCGTCGTCGAGCCCGGTCAGTCCGACCAGTCGCAGAGTCCCGTCGGCGGCGACGGCGAACCGTGCCCGGAGGGCCTCATGTCCCCAAGTGAACTCGTCCTGCCGCTGGTTGGAGGCTATGTGCGCCGCTTCCGCCGTGCCGGTCAAGGTGCTCCCCCTCCTGACCCCGCCCCGTTCTCCGGGAGCGGCGGTCCGCGTGAATCCCTCGTTACGGTCTCTTGACGACCCAAGTGTGACCGGTCACAATCCTCGCATGAATGTGACCGGTCACACAAGGCGCCCGGCGAGCATCAGGGACGTCGCGACCGCGGCGGGGGTCTCCTACCAGACGGTCTCGCGGGTGATCAACGGCCATCCGAGCGTCCGGCCGTCCACCCGGGAGCGGGTGCTCGCCGCCATCGACGAACTGGGCTTCCGCCGCAACGCGACCGCCCTCGCCCTGGCCAGCGGCCGCAGCCGGGCCGTGACCGTGCTCACCGCGAACACCACCCACTACGGCTACGCCTCGATCCTCCAGGGCATCGAGGAGGCCGCCCGCGCGGCGTCGTACGCGGTCGGGATAGGGGTCCTGGAGTCCGCCGACGACGCGGCCGTCGCCGCGGAGGTGCAGCGCGCGGCGGACGCGGGCGGCGGGCTCATCGTGATCGCCTACGATCCGGCCGGTGTCCGGGCGCTGGAAGCCGTGCCCGCGGCGCTGCCGGTCGTCGGTGTGGTCGAGACCCCGGCGAGCCCGCCCGGCGGCGACCGCCCGTGGGTCTGGACCGACGACCGCGAGGCCGCCTACCAGGCGACCCGGCATCTGCTCTCCCTCGGCCACGAGACCGTGCACTACGTCGCCATCCCGTCCAGCACCCGCCGCACCAGCGCCCGCACCAGCGGCTGGCGGCAGGCGCTGAAGGAGGCCGGCGCCCCGGAACCCCGCCCCGTACAGAGCAGTTGGGGACCTGCGGGCGGTCACGCGGCAGGGCTGAAGCTGGCGGGCGACCCGTCCGTCACCGCGATCCTGTGCGGCAACGACGACCTCGCGCTCGGCGTGCTCCGCGCCCTGCACGAGACCGGCCGCCCGGTGCCGGGCGAGGTCAGCGTGGCCGGTTTCGACGACGCCCCGCACTCCGCCTTCCTCACACCGTCCCTGACGACCGTACGCCTGGACTTCACCGGCCTCGGGCGGGCCGCGTTCGCCCTGCTGCACGGAGTGCTGGAGGAGTCGGCGCAGGTCGCCCCGCATCCCGTGTCCGTGCCCGAACTGGTGGTGCGGGAGAGCTCGGGGCCGCCGCCCGCCGGTCACTGAACACCGCTCATCCGCACAGCAGTTGTGAGTCCCGCTTCCTGAACCGCACCGCCTGCTCCGGAAAGGCACGAGATGAAGAGAAGAGCTCTCCCCGCCCTGGCACTGATATGCGCCGCCGGCCTGGCCGCCACCGCGTGCAGTGACCCGACCGCCGGGGACTCCGGTTCGGACGGTTCGGACGCCAAGCGGTCGGCGGTCGATCCGACCGCCCGCCTCGACGGCGTGAAGCTGACCATGTGGACCGCGCAGAACACGGTCAACGCGCCCAAGCAGGTCATCGACGCCTTCGAGAAGGCCACCGGCGCCACCGTCGACACCCAGGCGATCCCGGACCTCTACGAGCAGAACGTGCCGACGAAGCTGGCGTCCGGCGACCGGCCCGACCTGATGTTCTGGCAGCCGTCCGTCTCCACGCTGCCGTTCGTCCAGCCGAAGCAGAACCTCCTGACCCTGGACGGGGAGCCGTGGGAGGCCAAGCTCGGCGGGACCGAGAAGTCGCTCGGCATGATCGACGGCAAGCGGTACGCGGCGATCGTGACCAGCCCCGCCATGCTCGGCGTCTACTACAACAAGGACGTCTTCAAGCAGGCGGGCATCGCCGAGAAGGACTTCCCCAAGTCCTACGACGAGCTGCTCGCCCTCGGCCGCAAGGTCGTCGACAAGTCCGACGCCGCCGCCTTCTACGAGGCCGGCGGCGACAAGTGGCCGCTCCAGTGGCAGATGCAGCTCCAGCTCACCGACCTCGATCAGCAGTGGTGGGCCGATCTGAACACGGGCAAGAAGAAGTGGACCGACCCGGTTGTCGTCGGCGCGATCAAGAAGTACAAGGAGAAGCTGCTCGACGCCGGGCTCGCCCAGAAGAACTACCGGACCGGCACGTTCACCGGGCAGGCCGACGCGCTGTGGAAGGGCGAGGCCGGCATGGTCCTCAACGTCACGTCCTTCCAGAGCCAGTTGCAGGCCAAGTACTCCACGGCGGAGATCGACAAGAAGATCGGCTGGTTCCCGGTCGCCAACTCCTCGGCCACCGGCCTGTACTCCCCCGACCAGACCAACGGCGTCGTCGCCTTCAAGACCGGTGACGAGAAGCGGCAGAACGCGGCCCGGCAGTTCCTCGCCTTCTGGCTCGGGCCGGACTACCCGGACTACATCAAGACGATGAAGATCCCGTCCGTGCAGCCGGACGTGCCCACCCCCGGCGGACTGCCCGAGACGTCCAAGGCGCAGGTGGCCGCCCTGCCCAAGGCCATCGGCGTCTTCCAGGCCAAGGCGATCGTCGCCCCGGACACCCACCTCTACCTGGCCGACATGATCTTCGGCAAGAAGAGCTCGCAGCAGGTCGCCCAGGCGATCCAGGACCAGTTCGCGCAGGTGGCCAAGGCCCAGGGCGCCCCCGGGTTCTGACCATGGCGGACACGGTCGTACGTACCAAGCCCGCGCCGGTCAGGGGCGCGCCGAAGAAGGTGGGGCGGCTGCCACGCGCGGCCGTGCACCACCCCTGGTGGTTCGCGCTGCCCGCGATCGTCGTCTTCGCGGGCTTCTTCCTGGTGCCGAACCTGCTCAACTTCTACTACCCGTTCACCGACTGGTCCTCGTACCACGCGGACATCGCCTTCACGGGCCTGGACAACTTCAAGACCATCGCGGACGACGGCTCGCTGCTGCGCGCCATCCGTACGACCCTGGTGTACGCGCTGCTGGCGGCGCTGTTCCAGAACGGCTTCGGGCTCGTACTGGCGCTGCTGCTGGAGGACGACAGCCGCTTCAACCGGTTCTTCCGTGCCGTCTTCTTCCTGCCGGTGCTGATCTCGGCCCTCGCGACCGGTTACGTCTTCCAGGCGCTGCTGGACCAGGACGGAGCCGTCAACTCCCTGCTGGGCACGGACATCCCCTGGCTGGGCTCGACGACCTGGACGCTGGTGATCGTCACGCTCATCCACGGCTGGAAGTGGATGGGCCTGTCGATGCTGATCTATCTGGCCGGGCTCAAGGGCATTCCCGGCGAGATGCTGGAGGCCGCGAAGTGCGACGGGGCCGGGCCCTGGCGGACCTTCTGGTCGGTGCGCCGGCCGATGCTCGCACCTGCCGTCACCTTCAACGTCACCACGGCGCTGATCGGTTCGATGAACACCTTCGACATCGTGCAGGCCACGACCGGCGGCGGGCCCGCGGCCTCCACGGAGGTCTTCAACATCTATATGTTCCGGATCTTCGGACAGGGCCTGTACGCCCAGGCCTCCGCGATGAGCCTCGTCCTGTTCCTGGTGGTGGTCGCCGTGGCGATCCCGCTGGTCGTCGGGCTCCGGCGAAGGGAGCAGCTGCTGTGACCGCGGTGTGGCGGTCCGGCCGCCCCTCCCTAGTCGTGCTGCTGGCCGCGCTGGCCGTCGGCGTGCCGTTGTGGCTGGTGGCCGTCACCTCGGCCAAGCCGCAGGCCGAGGCGATCGAGCCGAATCTGGACCTGCCCGGGCACTGGCAGCCCGCGAGCAACTACGCGGACGCCGTCAGCGAGGGCGAGATGCTGCGCGGCTTCCTCAACTCGCTGCTGGTCGTGGTGCCTTCGGTGGTGCTGGTGCTGATCCTGGGGGCGGGCGCCGCCTGGGTCTTCGCCCGCCGCAAGTCGAAGCTGGTCTCGGCGGCCTACGCGCTGTGCATCAGCGGACTGCTGCTGCCGCCCGCCGTCATCACCATCGTGATGGAGCTGCGGCAGCTGGGCCTGGCCAACACCCGCCCCGGCATGATCGCCGTCTACACCGGCATGTACCTGTCGACGTCGATCTTCTTCATGACCGGCTTCATCCGTGCCATCCCCATGGAGCTGGAGGAGGCGGCCCGGATGGACGGGGCGACTCCGTCACGGATCTTCTGGCGGATCGTCCTGCCGCTGCTGCGGCCGGTGATCGCCACCGCGACGATCATGGTGATGCTCTACGCCTGGAGCGATGTCTTCTACGCGTTCTTCGTTCTCGGCGGCGGAGAGCGGGCGACCCTGCCGCTCAACCTCTACCAGGTCGCCAGCGCCCAGCTCTATCTCAACAACTGGCATCTCGTCTTCGCGTACGTCGTGGTGATGAGCCTGCCCATGGTCGCCGTGTTCCTCGTCGGCCAGCGAAAGATCGTGTCCGGAATCACCAGTGGAGCCGTCAAGTGACTGGAGGTCCAGCAGCGTGAGCACCCCCGCCCGCACAAGATCCCGCACCAGAACCGCCCTGATCACAGCACTACTTGGAGCAGCCGCCATGGCAGGCACCCTCCCCGCGGCCGGTCCCGCCGCCGCGGCCGACCCCCAGCGCCTCACCGTCGACCTCAACGCCTCCGAGGGGCCGGTGATGCTGGGCGCCAACGGCTCGCTGTACGGGCTCAGCGACGACGGCGTACCCAGCGACGCCGCGATGGCACCCTTGAAGATCACCAGCGTCTCGCAGAAGCCGGAGGGCGGCGCCCAGCACCCCAACGGCGACGCGCTCACCGTCTCCAAGTCGTTCTTCCGCAACGGCGGCGGCGAAGTCAACGTGATGATGCAGGACATCTACGCCAAGTGGCCGTACGAGGACCTCGGCATCGACGACTACCTCCCCAAGGTCGACAAGATCGTCAAGGAGGTCTCGGCCGACCCGAACAGCGACCGCTTCGTCTACATCCCGTTCAACGAGCCCGACCAGATCTGGTACAAGCTCGACGTCCAGGACCAGGCCCAGTACGAGAAGAACCGTGACCGGTTCTTCAAGGACTGGAAGACGGTGTACCAGCGGATCCGCGCGATCGACCCGGACGCGCGCATAGCCGGCCCCAACGAGGCCGCCTACCACACCCGCCTGCTGAAGGACTTCCTCGCCTTCGCCAAGCGGGAGAACGTGCTGCCCCAGGTGATGACCTGGCACGAGCTCGGCTCGGGATCTCTCCGCGACTTCCAGGCGCACTACGACGACTACCGCGCGCTGGAGCGCGAGGCAGGCATCGCCCCGCTGAAGATCAACATCGATGAGTACGCCAACCGCCGCGACCTGTCCGTGCCCGGGCAGCTGGTGCAGTGGGTGTCGATGTTCGAGCGCAACAAGGTGTACGCCAACATGGCCTACTGGGACGCCGCCGGCAATCTCAGCGGCCATGTGGTGCGCTCGAACATCCCCAACGGCGGCTGGTGGCTGTTCCGCTGGTACGCGGGCATGACCGGGAACACCGTGAAGGTGACGCCGCCGCAGCCCAACTCCATCGACACGCTCCAGGGCCTCGCCTCCCTCGACGCCTCCCGCCGCCAGGCGCAGGTGCTGCTCGGCGGTTCCTCCGGCGACTCGGACGTGGTCGTGCGGGGCGTCCCGCGGTCCGTGTTCGGCCGTACGGTCACCGCGACGGTCGCCGAGGCCGCCTGGTCCGGTTACGAGGGGCAGCACGCGGCTCCGCAGGTCCTGGCGCGCACCAAGGTGAAGGTGGCGGACGACGGTTCGGTGACGGTCCCGCTGCGCGGCCTGCACAAGATGTCGGCGTACCGGATCGTCCTCACCCCCGGCGGCTCGGGCACCCCGTCCGCCGCCTCCGTCCCGTGGTCGGCGTCGTACGAGGCCGAGGAGGCGGCCATCACCGACGGCAAGGTGTACACGCAGGGCACCGTGCAGAACGCCAACGGCTACGCGGCCTCAGGCACCAAGGACGTCGGCTCCCTCAACCAGCCCGGCAGCAAGGTCGCCTTCACGGTGACGGTGCCGAAGGACGGCACGTACGACCTGGCGATCCTGTACGGCAACCAGTCCGGCGGCCCCGCCACTCAGAAACTCTCGGTCGACGGTGGCGACCCGGTGACGGTCGGCTACCCCTCCACTGAGAACTGGACGTACCGCGCCAAGAAGGACGTCAGCGTCGAACTGAAGGCGGGCACGCACCAGTTGACTTTGTCCAAGGGCGACGCCGAGGTCACCCTGGACCGGATCGACCTGACCACCCGGACGGGCGCGGCCTCCGCGTCGTACGAGGCCACCCTGGCGGACATCGGCGGCAAGCCGTCGTACGACTACTCGTCCTCGGCCGGGACGGGCACGGGCGCGCTGGTGCTGCGCTCGGGCGACAAGGCGGTGTTCGATGTCTACGCCCCGCGTGACGGTTACTACACGGTGGCGCCGCGGGCCTCGGCGGCGGTGAAGCTCGCGCTGCACGGGGAGACGGTCACGGCCGCGCCCGGCCGGCCGCTGCGGCTCTACCTGGTCGCGGGCAACAACCGGATCGCGATGACGTCGGGCCACGCCGCCGTGCGCTCCCTCGACGTCTCCGGCGACGGCTCGGCCTCCGGCACCCTCTCCTACGAGGGCGCCTCGGCCGCGCTCGCGGGCGGCGCCAAGCTCGTCGACTCCCCGCACGCGTCCGCCGGCTCCTACCTCGGCTGGCTGGGCAACAGCCCGTCCAGCACCGCCGAGTTCACGGTGAACGCGCCCCGGTCCGGCCGCCATGTGCTGGTCGTCCACTACGCGCACAACGACCGCAGGGACAACGGCCACGCCTACAACACGGACATCATGTCCCGTACGGCGGACATCACGGTCGGAACCGCGGAGCCGGTGAAGGTCACCTTCAAGAACACTTGGAGCTTCGACGACTACTGGACGGTCGGCGTCCCGGTCGATCTGAAGAAGGGTGCCAACAAGGTAACGTTCGGCAACGCGAGCGCCTGGGCACCGAACATCGACCGGATCGAGCTCGGCCGGGTCGTGCGCTGAGCCGTGCGATGACGGGCGCCGGTTGCGGAGGAGTGTTCTCCTCCGCAACCGGAACCGCCGTTCGGGACGGCTCTCACTCGTACCAGTAGGCGGCCCGGATCCCTTCGTTCGAGCCGGTCCACCAGACCTCCATGCTCCCCGGGATGCGCGACACCGCGGCGAGACCGTCGCCGGAGGCACTGTTGTCCGGGGCGAGCCGGTAGCGGGCCCAGGGATGGCCGTCGTACCAGTACGCGCCCTCCACCGACCCGCTGTCAGCGGTCCACCACACCTCCATGCTGCCGGGGACGCGGGAGACCGAGGCGAGGGCGGTACCGCGGTAGGCGCTGCCGTCCGGGGCGAGCCGGTAGCGGGCCCAGGGGTGACCGTCGTACCAATGCGCGCCCTCCACCGACCCGTTGCCGCCGGGCCACCACACCTCCATGCTGCCCTCGATACGGGACACGGCGGTGATGCCTCCTACGACGGACGCACTGTTGTCCGGGGCGAGTTGGTAGCGCGCCCAAGGATGGCCGTCGTACCAGTACGCGGCCTCCACCGACCCGTTCGGGCCGGTCCACCAGACCTCCATGCTGCCGGGAATCCGGGACACCGCCGTCATGCCTCCGTTGAAGGCCGCGCTGCCGTCCGGGGCGAGTTGGTAGCGGGCCCAAGGGTGACCGTCGTACCAATACGCGCCCTCCACCGACTGGTTGGGGCCGATCCACCAGATCTCCATGCTGCCGGGGATCCGGGACACCGCCGTGAGGGCGGCGCCGATCCGGGCACTGCCGTTCGGAGCGAGCTGGTAGCGGGCCCAGGGGTGACCGTCGTACCAATACGCGCCCTCCACCGACCCGTTGGGGCCGATCCACCACACTTCCATGCTGCCGGGAATCCGCGATACGGCAGTGACGGAGCCAGCTTCTCTCGCGCTGCCGTCCGGGGCGAGCTGGTAGCGGGTCCACGCACCGCCCTCGTACCAGTAGGCCCCCTCGACCGATGTCCCCGGGCCGATCCACCACACTTCCATGCTGCCCGGAATCCGGGACACCGCCGCGACGCCGGTGTCCGCGTCCGCGCTTCCCCCGGGTGCCACCTCGTACTGCTGCCATGAAGCACACATGTCCGCTCCTTCACCCCTCCGAGGTCGTGCACGCAAAGTAGCAACACGGACACGCAGAGGCATCGGCGTGAGGTCGGCAGTCAGAGCACGATGTACCACCTCGGTCGCGCACGGGACACCGACCCACCTCCCTGACACCCCCTCAGCAGCACCATCCCCTATGCTTCTACATTCCTGTAGAAATTCTTACGGAACGTCAGTACACGCATGTGAAGGAGTGGACGCCACCATGGTGTTCAAACGACTGCTCGGGGCGATCGGCGTGGGCGGCCCGACCGTCGACACGGTGCTCGACCCGGCCCCCGTCCGGCCCGGCGGCACGCTCACCGGCGAGGTTCAACTCATGGGCGGTAAAGCCGACTTCGACATCGAGGCCATCACCCTGGAGCTGGTCGCCCGGGTCGAGGCCGAGCACGAGGGCGGCGAGAGCGAGGGGGTCGTCGCCTTCGACCGCTTCACCGTCGGCGGCGGCTTCCGGCTCGCCGAGGGCGAGCAGCGCGGTGTGCCGTTCAGCGTGACCCTGCCGTGGGAGACGCCGGCGACCCAATTGCACGGGCAGAGCCTGGGCGTCGTCCTCGGCGTGCGCACCGAGCTGTCGGTGGCGGGTGCGAAGGACAAGGGCGATCTGGATCAGCTGGTCGTCGCGCCGCTGCCGGTGCAGGAGGCCGTGCTGGAAGCGCTGGGCGGGCTCGGGTTCGGTTTCAAGTCGGCCGACCTCGAGTACGGGCGCATCGGCGGGACCGGCCAGCAACTGCCGTTCTACCAGGAGATCGAGCTCGTCCCGTCTCCCCGGTACGCGCAGCAGGTCAACGAGATCGAGCTGACGTTCCTGGCGAACCCGGGCGGCATGGAGGTCGTACTGGAGGCGGACAAGCGCGGCGGCTTCCTGTCCTCCGGCCATGACGCGCTCACCCGCTTCAACGTCTCCCACGAGGGTGTCGAGCAGCAGGACTGGCCCGCGATCGTCGACGGCTGGATCCGGCAACTCGTCGAACACCGGGCGTCGTACGGCTCCCCCGTCGGTTTCGGCTCCTCCACCGCTTTCGCCCCGGCCGGCCACGGGCACGACAGCCACCGCTCCGGCCCCGGCATGGGAACCGCCGTCGCCGCGGGCGCGACCGGACTCGCCGCCGGGGTCGTCGGCGGCATGGTCGCCGGCGAAGTCGTCGACGAGGTCGGGGACTTCTTCGAGGGCGAGGAGGAAGAGGAGAGCTGAGGCCGGGCTGAGGCTGCCGACTGGCGTGGGGCTGAGGCGGGGCGGCCCGGTACCCGCGCAGGGAGCGGTGCCCGGGCTGCTGCGTCCCGGGGCCGGGGTCCGGCGGACAGGCCTCCCTGGCCGGCGCCCGCCCCGGGCACTGGCCAGGGACCCGGGCACTGGCCAGGGGCCCGGGCACTGGCCAGGGGCCCGGGCCTGGGGCGCTGCCTCTGGGCACTGATCCAAGGGCTCTGGCCCTGGGCCGGTGATGCCGGCTCAGGCGGGACAGCCCGATACCCGCACAGAGAGCGGTGCCCGGGCTGCTGCGCCCCGGGGCCGGGGTCCGGCGGACAGGCCTCCCTGGCCGGCGCCCGCCCCGGGCACTGGTCAACTGGGGCGCTGCCCCTGGGCGCTGGCCCGGGGCCGGTGATGCCGGACTCAGGCGGGGCTGCCCAGTACCCGCGCAGGGAGCGGTGCCCGGGCCACTGCGTCCCGAGGCGGAAGCCCGGCGGACAGGCCACCCCGGCCGGCGCCCGCCCCCGGGCACTGGTCAAGCGCCCAGGCCTGGGGCGCTGCCCCTGGGCACTGGTCCAGGACGCCCGCCCGGGGCCGGTGACACAGGACTGAGGCGGGGCCGCCCTACCCGCACAGGGAAGCGGTGCCCGGGCCGCTGCGTCCCGAGGCGGAAGCCCGGCAGGCAGGCGGGCCACCCGGGCCAGCGCCCGGCCACGGGCACTGGTCAAGGGCGTTAGCCCGGGGCGCTTGCCCAGGACGCCCGCCCGGGCACTGGCCAAGGGGCCGGTGACACCGGACTGAGGCGGGGCCGCCCGGCACCCGCACAGAGCGCGGCGCCCCGGCTGCTGCGTCCCGAGGCGGAAGCCCGGCAGGCAGGCAGGCCACCCGGGCCAGCGCCCGGCCACGGGCGCTGGCCCAGGACGCTGCCCCTGGCGCGCTGCCCCTGGGCACTGGCGTGGGGCACTGGCCCTTGGGCGGGCTGCCCTCAGCGGGTGGCCTCGGTCGGCTGCCCCGATCGCGGTCGGCCCGCATCCGCGGGTTTCACATGGGCACCCTGGGCGACAGCCCGGGTCGCGGGGCCCCGGCCGGCTACCCCGGGCCGCGGCCCGCCCGCACCCGTGGGTCTCACAAGGGCGTCGCCGCGTGCAGGATGAGGACCATCGTGACGGCCGAGTTCGCGGACGACATCGCCGATACGGCCGTTCCCGCGGCCGCGCCCCAGGCCGCGAGTCCGACCGAGGTGAACACCGACGGCCAGGTGCGGACGGCGGGTGCGGGGCCGAGCAGGGCCGCTACCCGGCGGGGGACCGGCCCGGGGGCGGCCAGTCCCGCGAGTGTGGGGGCCGGGGTACCCCGGGAGACGAGGGCGGCCGTGCCGATCGCGCGCGCCACCGTGCGGCGGCTGCCGATCGCCCGGGCCGCCTCCTCGTCGGCCCACCGCTCGGCCGTATAGGCCACGGCCGTGCGCAGCGGCCGCAGGAACGGGTTGGCCCGGGCGGCGAGCTGCACGGCGAGCAGGAACCTGTCGTGGCGGGCGGCGAGGTGCGCCCGCTCATGGGCGAACAGGGCCCGGCGCTCGGCCGACCGCAGCTGGTCCAGCAGCCCGGTGGTCACCACGACACGCCCCGCGCGCGGGCCGCGGGCAGGACCACCGGCACCGCCGCGCGGAGCACCACCGCCCCGGCCTCCGGGCAGCGCGTACGCGTACGGTGCCGCGTCCGGCAGTACGGCCACCTCCGTGTGCGGCAGCCCGGCCAGTGCGCGGTGGGCACGGCGGCGTACCCGGGCATGCCGCCACAGGGTCCGGCCGCAGGCGACGAGCACCGCGCACAGCGCGGGAATCGCGGCCTTGCCGACCACCTCGTCGTACGGCACCGCCGCCCGCACCTCGGGGTCCGACCAGCCGTCGGGCAGCGGGTTGCCGGGGAGCTGGGCGGTGCCGACCACCATGACCAACCCCAGGCACACGGTGCTGCACAGCGCCAGCACCGCCGCCATCGCGGTCAGCAGCCGGGTCGCGGTACGCGGATGCAGATGCTGTTCGGCCAGGCGCGCGACCGGCCATGCCGTGAGCGGCAGCACCAGTGGCATAAAGACGAAGACCCCCATGCGGCTTCAGTCTTCCCCCTCGCCATGGGCCTGATCCAGCAGGTCACGCAGCAGCCGTTCGTCGTCCGGGCCGAGGCCGGTGAGGAAACTGGCCAACACGGCCTCGCGGTCGCTCTCGGCGTCCAGCACCTTGCGCATCTTCCGCGCCGCCAGGCCCGCCTGGTCCGAGGCGGGCGTCCAGACGAAGGACCGGCCGACCCGCTCCCTGGTGACCGCGCCCTTGCCCAGCAGCCGGGTCAGGATCGTGATCACCGTCGTGTACGCGAGGTCACCGCCGAGGCGTTCCTGCACCCAGCCGGCCGTCGCCGGACCGTCCGCCTCCCGCAGCGCCTCCAGCACCAGCGCCTCCAGCTCGCCCTGCCCCCGCCGGGGACGCTGCCGGGGATCCGTCACCGCCCTGCCTCCCTTCCACCGCCCTGCGTTGCCCGTGGGCACATCGTATAGATCCGCGGGAGCACACCCCTTCTCTTCTACAGTGTTGTAGATTTTAGTTGGGTCCGCTTCCCGGACCCGGAACGCACACGTCAAGAAGGAGTTACCCGTGGGAGTTTCCCTGTCCAAGGGCGGCAACGTCTCGCTCAGCAAGGAGGCCCCTGGCCTCACCGCCGTTCTGGTCGGCCTGGGCTGGGACGTCCGCACGACCACCGGCACGGACTACGACCTGGACGCCTCCGCCCTGCTCCTCGAGGCCTCCGGCAAGGTCCCCTCCGACCAGCACTTCGTCTTCTACAACAACCTGAAGAGCCCGGACGGCTCGGTCGAGCACACCGGCGACAACCTCACCGGCGAGGGCGAGGGGGACGACGAGACCGTCAAGGTGAACCTCGCCGCCGTGCCCGCCGAGATCGACAAGATCGTGTTCCCGGTGTCCATCCACGACGCCGAGAACCGCGGCCAGAGCTTCGGACAGGTCCGCAACGCGTTCATCCGGGTCGTGAACCAGGCCGGCGGTCAGGAGATCGCCCGCTACGACCTGTCCGAGGACGCCTCCACCGAGACGGCGATGGTCTTCGGCGAGCTCTACCGGCACGGCGAGGAGTGGAAGTTCCGTGCCGTCGGCCAGGGATACGCCTCCGGACTGGCCGGTATCGCCTCCGACTTCGGCGTCGGCGTCTGACCCGGACCGACCGCAACCGCCGGGCACCGCCAGCGCATGGCGGGCCCGGCGGGCCGCATCAGCAACCTACCGGGAGACCATGTGGCCGAATCGTCCCGCCTCCGCCCCGAGGACCGCGCGGATTTCGAAGCGGTACTGCACCTGGCGCTGAGCACCGCGGACATCCGCGGTGCCCTCGGTGCCGACCCGACCGGCAGGACGGCCGCGCGCCTGCGCGCCCACGCACTGGCCCACGCCGACGACATCGCGGCGGCGGCCGGTGAGCCGTACCGCGCCTATCTCGCCGTACGGAGGGCGGCCCGGCACGAGGCGTCGTTCGAAGGGCGGGGCCCGCTCGGCACCGGCAGTCTGCTGCCCGCCCTCGCGGTGCTCACGCCCCTCGTCGCGGCCACGTCCGCCGGGGTCCTGCTCCTGCTCGGCGGCCTCCTCCAAGTGGCCGACGCCCCGGGCCCGTTGCCCGGATCGCTCCTGGCGGCCGGCTGGACCCTGGCGCTCGTGGCGGCCGTGACCGGCCTCCTCGCCCTGGCCGCGCTGTTGCGCACGGCCCTGGGACGACGCGGAGCAGCGACGGCCGGCCGAGTGGAGCACGCCCGGCTGGCCTGGCGGCAGGCGCTGCTCGACCTCGGCGTGCTGCCCCACCTGCGCGGGCAGCTGGCCCCGCGACCCGAGGCGGCGATGACGCCGAGCTCCCCGCCCGATACGCTCGCGCCGTGCCCGGCCCGGGCGGGAAAGGACAGGACACCATGTTCGGACTGAGCGAGATCGCGATCATCCTCATCGTCGTCATAGCCGTGATCGGAGCGAAGAAGCTCCCCGAACTCGCCCGCTCGGCCGGCAAGTCGGCCCGCATCCTCAAGGCCGAGGCACGCGCCGCGAAGGACGAGGAGGCCGGGCCGGGCACCGCACCGCGGGTGCTCCAGGGCGAGGTCGTCCCTCCGGGCACCGGCACGCCCCCGCCCGGCGCGCGGGCGACGGGCGCGCCGGACCGCCCTTGATCCGTCCTGTGACTACAGCGTGCGCTCCAAGCGGTCCGCCACCAGCTTGACGAAACGGGCGGGGTCCTTGGGCTGGCCGCCCTCGGCGAGCACCGCCAGCGTGTGCAGCAGCTCGGCGGACTCGACGAGGCCCGAGCGGTCCTCGCGCTCCTTGTACGCCTGGTTCAGGCCCTTCACCAGCGGATGACCGGGGTTGAGCTCGAGGATCCGCTGGGCGCGCGGCACCTCCTGGCCCATCGCCCGGTACATGTTCTCCAGGGCCGGGGTCAGATCGTGCGCGTCCGAGACGACACAGGCGGGAGAGACGGTGAGCCGCGCCGACAGGCGCACCTCCTTGATGTCCTCGCCCAGCTGCTCCCGCATCCAGCCGAGCAGCCCGGCGTGGTCCTCGGCCTGCTTCTCCCGCTCCTCCTCGGCCTTCTCGTCCCCCTGGGCGTCCAGATCGATCTCGCCCTTGGCGACGGACCGCAGCCGCTTGCCCTCGTACTCGCCCACGGCGTCCACCCACACCTCGTCGACGGCGTCGGTGAGCAGCAGGACCTCGATGCCCTTGTCGCGGAACGCCTCCATGTGCGGGGAGTTCTCGATGCTCTGCCGGGACTCGCCGGTGAGGTAGTAGATGTCCTCCTGGCCGTCCTTCATCCGCTCCGCGTACTGCGCCAGCGTGGTCGGCTCGTCGTCGGCGTGCGTGGTCGCGAACGAGGAGACGGCGAGGATGGCGTCACGGTTCTCGGAGTCGGTGACCAGGCCCTCCTTGAGGACGGTGCCGAACTCGCGCCAGAACGTGGCGTAGCGGTCGGCGTCCTTGGTCATGAACTCCTTGACCGTGGACAGGACCTTCTTGGTCAGCCGGCGCTGCATCATCCGGATGTGCCGGTCCTGCTGAAGGATCTCGCGGGAGACGTTGAGCGAGAGGTCCGCCGCGTCGACGACGCCCTTGACGAAGCGCAGGTACGGCGGCAGCAGCTCCTCGCAGTCGTCCATGATGAAGACGCGCTTCACATAGAGCTGGATGCCGCGCTTGAAGTCCCGCGTGAACAGGTCGTGCGGGGCGTGCGCGGGGACGAAGAGCAGGGCCTGGTACTCGAAGGTGCCCTCCGCCTGGAGCCGGATCGTCTCCAGCGGCTCGCGCCAGTCGTGGCTGATGTGCTTGTACAGCTCGTGGTACTCGTCGTCGGAGACCTCGTCGCGCGAGCGCGCCCACAGGGCCTTCATGGAGTTCAGCGTCTCGGGCTCGGGCACGCTGTCGCCGGCGTCGTCGGAGGAAGCGGCCTCCGGGACCATCCGGATCGGCCAGGTGATGAAGTCCGAGTACCGCTTGACGATGTCCTTGATCTGCCACGGCGAGGTGTAGTCGTGGAGCTGGTTCTCGGGGTCGGCGGGCTTGAGATGGAGCGTGACGGACGTGCCCTGCGGTGCGTCGTCGACCTTCTCCAGCGTGTACGTGGCCTCACCGCGCGACGTCCAGCGGGTTCCCTGGCTCTCGCCGGCGCGCCGGCTCACCAGTGTCACCTCGTCCGCCGCCATGAAGCCGGAGTAGAAGCCGACGCCGAACTGGCCGATGAGCCCCTCGGCCCCGGCCGCGTCCTTGGCCTCCTTCAGTTCTTGGAGGAACGTGGCGGTGCCCGAGTTGGCGATGGTGCCGATGAGCTGCCCGACCTCGTCGTACGACATCCCGATGCCGTTGTCCCGCACCGTGAGGGTGCGGGCCTCCTTGTCGACGTCGATCCGGATGTGCAGATCCGACACGTCGGCGTCGAGCGAGTCGTCCCGCAGCTTCTCCAGACGCAGCTTGTCGAGCGCGTCGGAAGCGTTGGAGACGAGTTCCCGCAGGAAGACATCCTTGTTCGAGTAGACCGAGTGGATCATCAGCTGGAGCAGCTGACGGGCCTCTACCTGGAACTCAAACGTTTCGGTCGTCATGGTTCGCGTATACCTCACAGGTCCCACAGTCGCCGGAAATCGTGGCAGCAACTGTAAAACACCAAGTCAGGCCGCAGACCCGGAAGTCAGACGAGGTGGGCGAACACCACCAGGTTCTCGGTGTAGTCCCGGGCCTTGCGGTCGTAGGTACCCGCGCAGGTGATGAGCCGGACCTGGGCGTCGGCGGTGTCGCCGTAGACGCGCTCGCTGGGGAAGCCGTCCTTCTCGAAGGACTCCGTTCCGTCGACCGCGAAGGTCGCCCGGCGGCCGTCGGCTCGCACCACCTGGAACCGGTCGCCCTTCCGCAGCTCGCCGAGCCGGGCGAACACGGCCAGGGACGTCGCGGTGTCCACGTGCCCGGCGATGATCGAGGTGCCGGTCTCTCCGGGCGAGTGGCCCTTGGCGTACCAGCCGACGAGGTTGGTCTCGTCGGGGGGCGGGGGCGCGAGCTGACCCGAACGGTCGATGGCGAGGCCGGTGAACGGCGCGTCGACCGAGATCTTGGGGATGAGGAGGCGGACCGGCCGGGACCGGGGCAGATGCGGGCGGGCCTTGGACGATCCGGACCGGTAGGGTCCCGCGGACGTGGACGGCGCGGCCGCCGATACGGCCGGCGGGGCGTGCGGGCCCGCGGTGTCGGACGACTCGTCGCCGCCGCCGACCAGGCACAGGGTCAGGACCAGGGCGGCCACCGCCCAGAAGGCCGTCACGGCGGTGCGGAATCGCCGCTTCGACTTCTGCGGCTCGGGACTTGAGTCGGCAGGGGTAGGGGGGCTGGCTGCCATCGGGGACCACCTCATTCGGGCACGGCAGCGCATCGGGCAGGGCAGCGGGCACGACACGCGTGGACGACGAGCCGGGCCGCCGCGACGCGAGGGGCACGTGCGGCGGCCACGGCGGCTATGTGGTCAGGCATCGGTCATGCCGTGCCCCGCGAGCCCCTCTGGCGTCGCAGCGCGTACACGCCGGTGCCGGCCACCGCGAGCACGGCGAGACCGCCGGCGGTGACAGCCGGCCCGGCCAGTGCGCCACCGCCGGTGTGGACACCGCCGCGCGGCTTGTCGTGCTTGCCGTGCTCGTCGTGCCGGCCGTTCTCGTCGTGCTTGTCGTGCTCGTCGTGCCGGCCGTTCTCGTCGTGCTTGTCGTCCCAGTCCTTGTCGCGCTTGTCCCCGTAGGGGTCGTCGTGCTTGTCGCCCCAGGGGTCCTCGCCGCGCTCGCCGTCCTTGTAGGTGTCCGGGTCGTGCTTGGGGTTGTCCCAGTCGTCGTCGGCGTTCACGGCGGCCAGCGCTCCGCCACCCGTGTGTACCCCGCCGCGCGGCTCGTGGTGCTTGCCGTCTCTGTGGTGCTCCTTGCTGCTAGAAGTGGTGTCGTGGTCCCGGTCACCCATGGCCTCGGCACAGGCGGTGGGTGCGGCGATCGCGAGGGCCGCCGTGGCGGTTGCCGTCGCGAGCAGAATGCGGGCAGAGCGCATCGGTAGTCCTTCCGTCGCGGGCCGGGCAGCTGACGCCACGCCAGCTCAGGAGACCCGGCCTCGACGTGAACCACCGTCAGTCATGCCGGGCCGTCCCACCATCCAGGACGTTCACACGGGTTACGGCCGCACTCTGACGGCGGCATTCTCGTGGCCGTGGTCGGTCTGTTCCGGATGGGCCCGGCCGCCGTCTCCCGCCCGGCACGGCGGCCACACCGCTCACCGTGGCGTCAGCGCCGCCAGGGGCCCTGACGCCCGAGGCGGCTCGGGTCCGGGTCGACCAGCTGGGCCGACATGCCGACCATGACCAGCCCGGCCGCGATGAGCAGCCCCTGGGCCAGGGCGATGCCGGAGCCCAGGACGGCCACGCCGAGCGCCAGTCCCCACCAGGCTCCGGTACGCCGGTACTCCCGGGGCCGGGCCGGGCGGCCGGATCGCAGGGCCCGGGCGAATCTGGGGTCCTCCCGCTCGAGTCGTGCTTCGAGGTCGACGAGACGTTCGTCTCCGGACTGGGGCACGGCTTCTCCTTCCCGGAAGAACCCGAACAGCGCTTCGAGGCAGGGCATGGCACGGCCGAGGCCATGGCAGGTCCTGGGGTGTCGGGGCACGTGACGGTGCGGAGGGAGACAGCCCGCCGGTGCGCGGCGCGGCCGGTCTCACCAGGGCTTCAGCTTCTCCCCCCTCCAGCGGCTTCCGCCATCAGGCCCCACCCTCATCCTTCCCGGTGCCCGCACTGTACGAACGCCGTGCCGGGAGGCCGGTGTTCGCCTCGAGGATGGGTGGTGGCACGGATGGCGGCGGGGCCGGGCAGCGCACACGCTGGAGGGATGACGGAGGCGGACAGGTCGGTGGAGGCGGTACGCGGTGCCCTTGTTCTGGCGGATCTTCCTGCTGAACGCCCTGGTGCTGATCACGGCGACCGCGCTGCTGCTGGGGCCCGTGACCGTCTCCACGCCGGTGCTGCTCACCGAGGCCGCGGTGCTGACGGTGGGGCTGGCCGCGATGCTCGTCGCCAACGCGCTGCTGCTGCGGGTCGGGCTCGCCCCGCTCCAGCGCCTGACACGCGCCATGACGACGACCGACCTGCTGCGTCCGGGGCGGCGTCCCGCGGTCGGCGGGCAGGCGGAGGTCGCCGAGCTGATCACGACCTTCAACACGATGCTCGACCGGCTGGAGGACGAGCGGGCCACGAGCAGCGCCCGGGTCCTGTCCGCCCAGGAGGCCGAGCGGCGCCGTATCGCCCAGGAGCTGCACGACGAGGTGGGGCAGACCCTCACGGCCGTTCTGCTCGAACTCGAGCGGGTGGCCGGTCATGCCCCGCCCGGCCTGCTGGAGGAGCTGCGCCAGGTGCAGGAGACCACCCGGGCCGGTCTGGACGAGATCCGTCGTATCGCCCGCCGGCTGCGCCCCGGTGTGCTGGACGAACTCGGTCTGGCGAGTGCGCTGAAGTCCCTCGCCACCGACTTCGGCGGTCCCTGTCTGTCCGTACGGCACCGTCTGGACGCGGATCTGCCGCCGCTGGGCCCGGAGGCCGAGCTCGTCCTCTACCGGGTCGCGCAGGAGGGGCTCACCAATGTCGCCCGGCACGCGCACGCCCGGCACGCGGAGCTCGCCCTGCGGCGGACCGCCACGGGCGTGCGGCTGTGCGTCCGTGACGACGGCCGCGGCACCGGCGACGCGCCGGAGGGGGCCGGCATCCGTGGGATGCGGGAGCGTGCCCTGCTCGTCGGCGCCGACCTCGGCCTGGGCCCCGGCCCGGAGAAGGGCACCGAACTACGCCTGACCGTCCCCGTGCCCGTACGCGATCCCGACCGGAACGGCCGACCATGACCGACTCCCCCACGCGCATCCTGCTCGCCGACGACCACGCCCTGGTGCGGCGGGGTGTCCGGCTGATCCTGGACGCCGAACCCGATCTCACCGTGGTCGCCGAGGCGGACGACGGTGCCGAGGCCGTCGCCCGGGCCCGCGAGCACCGGCCCGATCTGGCCGTCCTCGACATCGCCATGCCCCGGCTGACGGGGCTCCAGGCCGCCCGGGAGCTGTCCCGGACCTGTCCCGGGACGCGGATCCTCATCCTGACCATGTACGACAACGAGCAGTTCTTCTTCGAGGCGCTCGGTGCCGGTGCCTCGGGCTATGTGCTCAAGTCCGTCGCGGACCGCGATCTGGTCGAGGCGTGCCGGGCCACCATGCGGGGCGAGCCCTTCCTGTATCCCGGTGCCGTCGACGCGCTCGTCCGCGACTATCTCGACCGCGCCCGGGAGGGCGGCGCACCGCCCTCCCGGGCCATCACCGACCGTGAGGAGGAGATCCTCAAGCTCGTCGCCGAGGGCCACACCTCGCAGCAGATCGCCGAGCTGCTGGTCATCAGCCCCAAGACGGTGGAGCGGCACCGCGCCAACCTGCTCCAGAAGCTCGGTCTGAAGGACCGTCTGGAGCTGACGCGTTACGCCATCCGTGTCGGGCTGATCGAGCCCTGAGGCCCGGGCCCCAGGCCGAGACCGGCTAGCGCTCGGCCTCGGCGGGCTGGGGAGCGGACGGTACGGGGTCGGCTTGGGGCTCGATGTCGTACGTCGGGGCCGTGCGGCTGGGCAGGAGGTCCTGGGCGGACCGGAGCGCGCGGGCGAGCAGGGCGGAGCGGCCGGCGGCGATGGGGCCGAGGACCGCGAGGACGAGGACGTATCCGGCGATGAACGGGGCGAGACGGTTGTCGAGTCCGGCGCTGGCGGCCATGGCGGCCAGGATCAGCGCGAACTCCCCTCGGGCCACGAGGGTGGTGGCGATCTCGGCGGCGGGCTCGGTGCCGTAGCCGTACACGCGGGCGACGAGGAGTCCGGCGATGATGTTCATGACGACGGTCAGCGCGGCGGCCGCGGCGACCGGGCCGACGACGGACAGGATGTCGCCGGGGTCGATGGACAGACCGAAGGCGAAGAAGAAGATCGCCGCGAAGGCGTCGCGCAGCGGATGCACCAGTTCCCGGATGCGCGGGCCGGAGGAGGTGCCGGCCAGGATCAGTCCGACCATGAACGCGCCGATGGCGTCGGCGACTCCGAGGACCTCGGCGACCCCCGCCACGAGGACCGCCGCGCCGAGGAAGCTGATGACGAGCAGTTCGCTGTCGCGGGTCACGATCAGGCGCCCGGCCAGTTTCGTGCCGTAGCGGGCCGCGGCGGCCAGGACCAGCAGGAAGCCGAAGGCCTTGGCGCCCTGGAGGACCATGTCCCCTACGCCCTGGGCGCCGCTGATGACCGGCTGGAGCGCGGCGAGGTACAGCGCGAGGAAGATGTCCTCGACCACGATGACGCCCAGGATGAGACGGGTCTCCGGGCGGCCGATGCGGCCCAGGTCGATGAGGATCTTGGTGACGATGGCGGACGAGGAGATCCCGAGGACGCCGGCGAGCACCAGCGCCTCCCGGACGCCCCAGCCCAGGGCGAACCCGAAGGCCAGACCCGCGCCGACGTTGAGCAGCAGATAGATCCCGCCCGCGGTCAGCAGGCGCCGGCCGCCGCTCTTGAGGTCGTCGAGGTGGAACTCAAGGCCCAGGTAGAACAGCAGCAGCACCAGTCCGAGCGCGGAGAGCATCTCGAAGTCGTGTGCGTCCTCGACGATGACCAGGCCCGGGGTGTGCGGGCCGAGCAGGATGCCCGCGAGCATGAACAGCGGAATCGTCGGGAGTCCGATCCTGCCGCCGAGGCGGGCGAGGAAGGCGGCGGCCAGGAAGGCACCGCCCATGGCGAGGAGGCTGTCAGCGTGTCCCACGGGTCACCGCCTTCGTGGGAGCGCGGTAGGCGGATCGTTTCACCTTGCGGGGATGGATAGGGGCTCCTCCTTCGGAGGGAACTCTGAACGGGCAGCGTCGTCCGCCTCTCGGCGCATACCGAGGCCGCGGCCATGACAACCGGCACGAAAGCCTCGGCGACGCTGCCACCCTCACACGCACACCGGTGGCGTCACCATCGGTGCCCGCACCCATCTCCGGGCGGGGACGACACCCATCTCCCCGTCATACGCCCCGGTGCTCGATGCCCAGCAGGCTCGCCGCCGCCCGGAAGTCGGCCGCGTGATGGCCGACGGCGAGGGACCAGTGGTGGCCGACGCCCGTGGCGCTCCACGCGTCCACCCATTCGCCCGGATCGCATCCGAAGTCGACACGGCTGGTGGTGTTGCCGATCTCCAGCAGCGGTCCGGGGACGACGGTGCCCTCGGAGGTGACGAAGGACAGGCTGCCATCGGCGTCCTGGCCGAGGCCGAGCAGGGTGACGGGCCCGTGCCGGACGTCGAACTCGACGCTCACTCCCCAGCCGCGCTTGCCGTGGTAGACGCCGAGTCCCCGCAGGAGGGGGTCGCGGGCGCTGACGGCGAGGTGGGCGGGTCCGTCGTGGCCCATCTCCACGACGCCGTCCTCGAAGTCGAGGGCCTGGATCTCGGTGAAGGAGCCGCCGGCGCCGACGCTCTGGGAGGCGAGCTGGGCGACGCTGGTGCGCAGCTCGTACTCGCCGGCCGCGGGAACGCCCCGGGCGGTGAGCAGGGAGGCGCCCAGGATCATGCCGGCGCCGAGCCGCTCGTGCAGCTCGCCGTCGAGCCCGCGGTGGTAGTAGGCGAGGGTGTCGAGCCCGAAGTCCTCGACCAGGCGGTCCAGTGCGACCGACACGGTCGCGCCCCAGGCGAAGTCCTCGTCCACCACGCTGTCGTCGAGGGTGAAGACCTGCCGGGCGAGCGCCATGCGCTCCTTCGTCTCCGCCTCGGTCACGCGCTCCACCCGGTGCCGCAGGTCGTCGAACTCCAGCACCTCCACGTGCGAGCCGAACGTCGTGGCCAGCAGCGTCGGATCGGTCTGCACGTCGAGCATGCCCGGGTACACGTGCCCCATCAGGCCGTGCCGGGCGTGCCGGAGCGCGGCGCGGATGTGCGCGGCCCGGATCCACTGCTCGATGCGCCGCCAGGCGGACTCCTGGCGCAGCCATCCCGAGACCGACCGGAAGGGGATGCCGGCGCGCCGGAAGACGTTGCCGACCTCGGGGACGGAGCACTGGGCGCAGTAGGCCAGCCAGTCACCGGTGTCGAAGGTCGCGTGGTTCATCCGCTCGGTGGGCTGGAGGTCGATGACCAGTACGGGTGTGTGCGAGCGCCGCGCGATCGGCAGCACCATCGACGACGTCAGATACGTCGTCAGGAACAGCACGATCAGATCGCAGTCGGCCCGGCGCAGCAGCTCGGCGGCCTCGGCGCCCTCCTGCGCGTCGGAGACGAATCCGGCGTCGGTCACCTCCGCGTCCATCCCCCGGAACCGCTCGGCGACATAGGCGGCCGACTCCTTCAGCTGCGGAAGGAGGCCGGGGAACTGCGGCCAGTAGGTGCCCAGTCCGCCGGCGACCAGTCCGATCCGGGTGCGGCGCCGGGCGACCGGCGGGAGCAGGTCGTGCAGGGCGGCGGTCCCTACGGCCGTGCGGGTGCCGTCCGGCCCGGTCTCCGCGGTCGTTGCCATGGTCGAAGCTCCTTGTCAGGTCTGCTGCGGCTCAGGTGCTGGGGACAGGCAGGTCCGTTCTGTCGCGCACCGCACCGGAGGAACGCGGCACCAGGACGCGGATGATGAACACGCCCGCGAACGCCGCCACCGTCATACAGGCGGTGATCGTCCAGAGCAGGACGGCCGGGCTGTAGTCGGCGAGGGCGGGGGTGAAGAAGGCGGCGACCGCGAAGACGCCCCGCGACAGGGCGTAGGTCAGGCCCTGGGTGGTGCCCCGGGTGTCGGCCGGCAGCGTGAGCTGCGACCACACCTTGTAGTTCGCCTCTCCGGCGAAGGGGTGGGAGAGCTGGTAGAGGACGAAGAAGACGAGCATGCCGACGAGCGCGCCCGCGGTCAGGGACGCGATGACGAAGGCGAGGATCTGCACCACAGCGGCCACGTGGAACAGCCGGTCGCGCCACGGGGTGTCGGCGACCCGGACGAAAGCGATGGTCAGCAGCACCCCGATCGGGATGAAGGCCAGGTTGATCCCGGTGGCAAGGCTCTGCGAGGCGTCGCTGACGGTGACGAGCAGATAGGTGCCGAACTGGCCGAAGGTGTTGGCCCCCAGGCCCCAGGTGACGTAGAAGACGAAGGTCGCGGCCATCGGCAGCAGAGCGGCGCGCTTCCACAGGTTCTTCAGGGAGATACCCTCCGGCGCTGCCTCCGTTTCGGCCTCTGACGGCTCGTCGGACAGTTTCAGACGGGAGCGGAAGGCCCAGGTGACGAGCGCGGCGACGGCCAGTTGCCCGGTGATGAGCCGGGCCCCGGTCATGCCCGTCGTGGACAGGACGAAGCCGAGGAAGATGGCGACGGCGATGCCCAGCATCCACATGACCTGGGTGAAGGCGACGAGCCTGCCCCGGGCCCAGGAGGGCGCGGCGTCCGAGACCACGGCCAGGGACGTCGGCAGGTCGGCGCCCGCCGCGAGCCCCGCGACGAGGACGCCGATCAGCAGCGTGATGTCGTCCGGGGCCAGCGTGATGACGATCGCGCCGAGGGCGAAGCAGAAGATGTCCCAGTTGTAGACGCGGCGGCGGCCGAAGAGGTCGGCGAGCCGTCCGCCGACCAGGGACCCGACGGCGATGCAGCCGGTGACGATCGCGCTGATCGCACCGGCCATCCACACGCCCATGTCGTAACTGTCGCGGTAGATGGCCAGGTTGACGGAGATGCTGACGATCAGCCCGGCATCGAGATAGGAGGCCATGCCCGACAGGGCGGCGGCCTTCCAGAGCTGTTTGGGGATGGGGCGGGTACCGGCCATGATGCGACTCCGTCGTCTGGTGACATCGCGGTTCCGGGGGGCCTGGTCGCAGTGAATATAAGGCGAGAAAAACGTTGCAACAAGATGTCGCGCGCAGATGTGTGACATGGCGTCGGCGCCGTCGCCACCGTGCACGGTTATGGCGTCACCGTGCCAGGTCCCCTACGGTGAAGATGGCCTAAAAACGTTTCAGGGGAAGGACCGTGTCCGTGATCTCCCCCGCGCTCCAGCGCCTGTTCGACGACCCGCCCCGCGACTTCGGCCCCACTCCCCTGTGGTGGTGGTCGGGCGCGAAGGTCACCCGTGAGCGCCTCGCCTGGCAGTTGCGGGCGTTCGCGCAGGGCGGTGTCCACAACCTCGTCGTGATCAACCTGGCCCCGGCCGGCCCGACGTTCGGTGCCCGGGCCGACGATCCGGCGTGGTTCGGCGAGGAGTGGTGGGCGCGCTTCACCGACGCCTGCGAGATCGCCGCGGAACTGGGCACGCGCCTGTGGTTCTACGACCAGATCGGGTTCTCAGGCGCCAATGTGCAGGGCGGTGTGACACGGCGTCATCCCGAGGCGGCCGGCCGTGCGCTGCGCTGCCATGACGTCACCGTCGTCCGGGGCACGGTCGCCGCCCCTGATGCCGAGACCCCGCTGGCCGCGTACACCCGGCAGGGCAGGCGCCTCGATCTGGCCACGGACGGTCCGGGCCCCGTGGGTGTCGCCGCCGCCGACGGAACCGAGGTGCGGCTCGTCACCACCGTCCCCACGGCGTTCGACTATCTCGACCCGCACGCCGTGGGCCTGTTGATGGACACCGTCCACCACGAGTACGACCGTCGTGTGCCCGAGTACCTGGGCAGCGTCATCGCGGGCAGCTTCCAGGACGAACTGCCGGGCACGAACGCGTGGAGCCACCGCTTCGCCGACGAGTTCCGCGCCCGGCGCGGCTACGACCTGCTCGAGCACCTGCCGGCCCTGTTCGGGACGAACGCCACCGTGCCGGAGGGAGAGATCCGCGCCGACTACTACGCGGTGCGGGCGGAGCTCACCGAGGAGGCCCTGTTCCGGCCGCTCGCCGACTGGCACCGCGAGCGCGGCATGCTGCTCGGCAGCGACCAGAGCCACCCGGCCCGCGCGGGCTACCCGGCGCAGTCGACGCAGATCTACACCGACTACTTCCGGACCCACCGCTGGTACAGCGCCGCCGGGAGCGATCACCACGGTGACGCCAAGGTGCACTCCTCCATGGCGCACCTCTACGGCCACGAGCGGGTGTGGATCGAGGCGTTCCACTCCTCCGGCTGGGGCGGCACGCTGGAGGACACCTACCACTGGCTGCTGCCGTTCCTGCGCAGCGGCGCCAATCTGTACAACCCGCACGCCAGTTACTTCGGCACGGCGGGCGGCTGGTTCGAGTGGGCGCCGCCGTCCACCGACTGGCGCCAGCCCTACTGGAAGCAGTACCCGGCGTTCTCCCGGGCCGTGGCCCGGATCTGCTCGATCATGTCCTGGGGGAGCTACGCGGCCGACGTAGCGGTCCTGCACCCGACCGCGACCATGCAGGCGCTCCTCCCGCTGGACGCGCCGGTCCAGCACTTCGGCGACGGCCGGCTGGGCGACGGCCATGCCGACGCCGACGAGACGCAGCGCCACTACCTGGACCTGTGCGGCACGAACAACTGGCTCGCCCCGCACGTCGGCACCCTGGACCGGCACGGAATCTCCTTCGACGTCGTCGACGACGACTCGGTCCAGCGCGCCAAGGCCACCGACGGCGCCCTGCGCATCAGGGACCTGGCGTACAGCACGGTGCTGCTGCCCTCGGCGAGCGTGCTGGAGGAGGAGACGGCGCGGCGGCTGGCCGAACTGCTCGACGCGGGTGGGCGGGTCGTGGTCGTGGGGCGTCCGCCCGGAACGGCCGCGGGCCGGTCCGGTGACGACGCGGTGGTGGCGGCCCTGCTGGCCCATCCGCGGCTGGAGCGGGTGCGCGACCCGGAGGCGGGTGCGGCGGCGGTGGCGGACGCGGCCGGGTACGCGACCGGTGAGGTGCCGCTGCTCGTCAGGAGGCAGGGGAACGAGGCGGTGGCGCTGGTCACGGCGGCCTTCCCGGAGATCGGCGCGCATCCGCTGCG
The DNA here is from genome assembly GCF_042673825.1 of Streptomyces sp. NPDC057002. Classification (NCBI taxonomy): domain Bacteria; kingdom Bacillati; phylum Actinomycetota; class Actinomycetes; order Kitasatosporales; family Streptomycetaceae; genus Streptomyces; species Streptomyces sp. NPDC057002. The sequence continues at coordinate 544,208 of NZ_JBHURZ010000002.1, read as the reverse complement.
GACCGACGACCCCTCCCCGGCGGGCGCTGCCGTCGGCGCGACGTCCGTCACCGTGCGGGCCGAGGTCGCCGAGGCCGAGGTCTGGAACCCGGCGACCGGCTCCCGCCGTCCCGCGCGCATCACCCTCTCCGACTCCGCCGACGGCACCGTCTCGACCATCGAGGTGCCGCTGGACGGCGCCCCCGCGGCCCTGGTCGTCTGGCGTGAAGGCCGCCCGGCACCGACGCCGCCGGAACAGGAGTCGCCCGACCGGGTGCTCGACCTCTCGGCCGGCTGGCACGGCCGGCTGATCCCCGCCCTGGACAACACCTGGGGCGATCTGGCCCTGCCCCCGGGCACATCCGTCGACGAGCCGCAGCTCTGGACCATGGAGTGGACCGAGGGCGGGGAGTGGGAGCGGGCCCGGGCCACGTACGGCAACCGGGTCCGTGTCCTGCCCCCGGTGCCCGTCGGCCGGGTGCCCGAGCCGCTGGACGCGGAAGGCGCCGAGCGCGTCGTGGCGGGCGAGCTGCCCCTCGTACCGCCGGACGCGGGCTGGGACCTCGCCGTGTACTCGTCGAGCCGGGGCATCCCGGACCCGGGCGGGCTGCTGGGCCTCAAGGGGATGGTGAACGAGGAGTTCGTCCGCGTGCCCGTGCCGGTCGGCGCGACGGCCGCCCGGGTCCGGACGATCGTGGAGACCGAGCACCGGGGGCCCGCCGAACTGCACGTCGGCGCGGAGGCCCGCAAGCGGGTGTGGTGGAACGGCGAGTTGCTGGACCCCGACGGCGACGGGTACCTGGCGTCCGCCCGGATCACGGTGACCGGCGGCCGGAACGTACTCGAGTACGAACTGTCCGAAGCCCAGAGCCGGCCCTCGACGATCTCGGCCGAGGACGGCACACCGCTGGGCAGCTTCTTCTGTCTCTCCGCGCCGGACGGGCTCGGGCCGCGTCCGCGGTTCATGCGCCCGCCGGACGGTGTGCGGCCGGACGGCGGGGTGACGTACCGCGCGCGGCTGCGGATCCCGGGCGAGGGCGCGCGGGCGGTGCTCGTGGTGGGTGCCGCCTCGGGGGTCACCGTGCTGCTCGACGGGGACGTCGTGGCGCGACAGGAGAAGGTGGAGTACTACGAGGCCGACTGGGGCGCCGTGCCGCAGTTCTTCCGCCACGAACCGGTGCTCGGGGCGGGCGAGCACACCCTGGAGATCGTGTCCGACAGTGCCGACGCACGGGACGCGGTGTTCGTCGATCTGGTGGTGCGGTCCGGGGCCGAGGTGACGGCCCTGGTCAGCGGCGCCGGCTGGGAGGCCCGGACGGGCGGGTGGCGGGGGCGGACCGTCGAGGACGAGCGCAGGCGGGGCGAGCTGCGGCACTGCCACGCCGTGGTACGGCCGCATCCGCTGCCGGACACCGGATGGCTCACCGGCCGGCCGGGGCTCTCCGGCACCGTATGGCCGTCACGGTCCACGGACGACGTCCACGCGGCCCCGCAACGCTTCCGGTTCACCGTGCCGGCGGGCACGGTGTCGCTCGATCTGCCGCTGGCGCTTCCCGCGAGCGTGCGCGTCGGGGACGGCCCCGAATCACCCCTGGACGACCAGCGGCTGACACTGCGTCAACCACTTTTGGCTCCCACGCCGGTCGAGGTGGTCACCCAGCCGACGGCGGTCCTGCGGGGCGGCTCGGCCTGGCGGGGGCCGGTGCGCGTGCGGACCGTACCGGCGCCGCTGCCGCTCGGCGACTGGCGTGAGCTGGGACTGGGCAGTTGGAGCGGCGGCGTGACGTACGCGCGTGCGCTTCAGGTGCCGCCGGGGCCCGATCCCGTCCTGGATCTCGGGCGGGTCCGGGGCAGTGTGGAGGTGTCGGTCGACGGGGAGTTCGCCGGTGAGGCCTTCTGCGCGCCGTACCGTTTCCCGTTGCGCGGTGCCGCCGGGCGTACCGTCCGGGTGGAGGTGACGGTCCGGGGCACGCTGGCGCCGTATCTCGCGGAGGCCACACCGACCGCCTGGGCGTTCGACTCCCAGTTGTCGTCGGGGCTGCTGGGTCCGGTGACGCTGCGGGTGCCGTCCGACGTCTAGTTGCCCGCGGGCGGCCGGGTGGAGTCGCGCAGGACGAGGCCGGGCGCGAAGACGCGGGTCTCGTGGAGGTGGTCCGCGCGGGCCTCGATCTCGTCGAGCAGCATCTCCACGGCCGCCCGGCCGAGGTCCTCGACCGGCTGCCGGACCGTCGTCAGGGTCGTCGCCCCGAAGCTCGCGACGTCGAGATCGCCGTAGCCGACCACCTGCACGTCCTCGGGGACGCGCACGCCCCGCTCGGTCAGGCCCCGGCACAGGCCGGCCGCGAGGAAGTCGTTGGTGCAGAAGACCCCGTCGGGCAGTTGCTCCAGTTCGCGCGCGATCTGCGTGCCGTACGCGACGGTCATCCGCTCGGCGACGACCTGGTCCAGCCGTGCCTCGCGCCGGCTGCGGACGGCCTGCCGGGCGCCCTGGTAGCGGTCGGCGCACTGGCGTATGCCGCGTTCGCCGTTGACGACGAGGATGTCGCGCGCCCCGCTGTCGAGGAGGTGCTGTACGGCGATGCGGCCGCCCGCGATGTCGTCGACGGACGCCGAGCAGCCCTCCCGGTCGGTCATCGCACGGTCGGCCAGGACCAGCGGGATGCCCCGCTCGCGCAGCCGGGCCAGACGCCCCGGGTCGGCGCTGAGCGGCACGACGACCACGCCGACGGCCCGCTGCTCGACGAGCATGCTGAAGTAGCCCTGCTCCCGCTCCGGGGCGTCGCCGCTGTGGCAGAGGACGAGGGAGTAGCCGTGGTCGTAGGCCGCGTCGGCCGCGCCGCGTGCGATGCGCGCGTAGAAGGAGTTGGTCACGTCGGGCAGCACGAGCCCGATGGCGGAGGAGTGGCCGGTGCGCAGACCCGCCGCTCCCGGGTGGGGGACGTAGTCGAGTTCGGCGACCGCGACGCGGACGCGCTCGGCGGTCCGTGCGGTGACCCGCTCGGGCCGGTTGAGCACGTTCGACACCGTGGACACCGAGACGCCGGCGGCGGCCGCGACGTCCTGGATGCGGGCGGGGCGTGCCGGAATGGCGTCCACCCCCTCGCTGTTGCGGCCGTGCGACCAGGCACGACGGCGGCCTCCTTGAGCGCCGCAAGTATAACGTGACCGGGCGTGGAACGTTTTTCCCGCCCGGTCTCCGTTGTCTCCTAATCAGGTTCCGAATCGGGTTCCGAATCGGGTTCCGAAGCAGGCTCCGGATCAGGCGGAGGGCGCGCCCGTGAGGACGTCCACCCGGCCGGTGTCGAGCGAGTAGTAGGCGCTGACGACGGCCAGGTCGCCCTTCTTCACCATCGGGGCGAGGTCCTTGTTGGAACGCAGGTCGGCGGCGGTCCGGTTGATGTGGACGCGGGTCATGGCGTCGACCGGGTCGGCGTGCTTGCCCTTGGCCGTCTCCTCGTACGCCGGCCTGAGGGCATCGGCGATCGACTGGAGGTTGCCGGGGAGTGCCTTGCCGTCGCGCAGCGCCTCGTACGCGGCCTTGACGGCACCGCAGCGCTGGTGGCCGAGGACCACGATGAGCGGGGTGCCCGACGTCATCGGGCCGTACTCCACGGAGCCGACGACGACCGGACCCACGACCTGTCCGCCCGTGCGCATCACGAAGAGGTCGCCGAGCCCGGTGTCGAAGAGCAGCTCCGGCGGGACCCGGGAGTCGATGCACGACAGGATCACGCCGTAGGGCTTCTGCTCCTCGGCGACGAACTGGCGCCGCTTCGGGTCGCGGTCGGGGTGCTGGAGCCTGCCGTCCACCCAGCGCTTGTTGCCGTCCATCAGCCGCGCGAACGCCGCCCAGGGCGAGTCCGGTCGCGCGGCCGCGACGGGAGAAGGAGAAGTGCCTGCGGCCGGCTCCTTGCTCGTGGAGTCCGTCTTCGATGAACAGGCGGTGAGCAGAGCCGCGGTGGTGGCAGCCAGCCCTCCGGTGAGTATGGCCCTGCGCTGTGGTGCTCCGGCGGTACCCATGTTGCCGTCCCCTGTGGTCGCCGCTCCCCTGGTGGGAGCCGGTGATGCCACTGTCGCGGGCGGCCGGTTAGCGCCCGTACAGCGCAGGGGAAGGGCTGGGGAAGGGCTGATCCAAAACGCGGAGCGCACCGAGGTCCGGACTCTCGGTGATCAGGCGGGGAACTCCCGCTTCAGCCAGTCGCCGTCCAGACGGATGTGTTTGATGGTGCGCCGGTGGTGGGTGTAGGCGATGTGGAGGGTGCCGTCCGGTGTCTGGGCGAGGGAGGGGTAGGACAGCTCGCGGTTGAGGCCGTCGCGGGAGTTGTTGGTCAGGCAGTGGCCGTCGCCGGTCTCGAGGTCGTGGCGCAGCGGCCAGGTGCGTCCGCCGTCCGGGGAGAGGGCCAGGGAGAGCGGGGCCCGGGGGGCGCCCCAGAACGCGTCCCCCGTGGGGGCGGTTGCCGAAGGTGCCGCGGGTGTCCCGGCCACTCCCCCGTCGTCGATCTCGTCGTACAGCGAGACCCTGCGGGCGACCGCGTCGGCCGCGCTGCTGTGGTTGTAGACCAGGGCGGGCCTGCCGTCGGCCAGCACGGTGTACTGGATCGAGGAGTTGTTGTTCGGCAGGTCCAGGGGGTGCGGTTCGCTCCATGTCTCGCCGCCGTCGGATGACACGCTGCTGTGCACGGCGTCCGCGCGACGGCTGCGGAAGAGGGCCAGGAGTGAACCGTCGGGCAGCGGGCGGATGTTCATGTGGACGAGGCCGGTGCTGCCCGGGACGGGGCGTTCGCGCCAGCTGCGTCCGCCGTCGTCGCTGATCATGACGGAGCTGGTGTCCCGGTCGCCCGACCAGGAGGTGCCGGGGGTGGCGACACAGCGGAAGACGGGGAGCAACAGCCGTTCGCCGGACGGCACTTGGACGACCGGTTGGCGTACGAACACGCCGCCCTGCTCGGTGGCCGGGAACAGGACGCGGGGCGGGCCCCAGGTGGCGCCCTCGTCGTGGCTGACGCGCAGCCGGACCTCGGCCGTGTCCTGGTGGCCGGCGTGCTGTGCGGTGTGCAGCAGCCAGAGCTCGCCCGAGGGAGCGGGGAACAGGAGCGGGTTCTGCTCGGAGCGGGTGTCGTCCGCGGAGAGCCGCACGGGGAGGGACCAGGTGTCGGCGTCCTGGGCGAGGCGGGAGAACCACACCGAGATGTCCGCGACGCCTTCCTGGGTGCCCCCGAACCAGACGCAGCCAAGGTCGCCGCCGGGCAGGACGGTGAGGTTGGCGGCGTGGTTCTGCACGGCGGGGGCGGCCAGGTGGGTCTCGGCGCGGCCCGGTTCGGTGGGGTGGGGGCGCAGGGTGCCGTCGGAGGTGGTCATCGGGACTCTCCTCCCTCCTGACGCGCGGCGTCGAGGTGGGATGCGGCGATCTGCTGAAGGTGGACGACGTCGGCGGCGATGGAGACGTAGGTCCAGCCTTCGGCGAGACGGCGGGCGGCGCTCGCACCGTCGGCGTTGTGGATGCCGGCCGCGATGCCTGCCGCCTCGGCAGCCTTCCTGATGCGGGTCAGGGCCTGCTCGAACTCCTCCTGTACGGAGGGGTCGGTGGAGGTGGCTCCGCCGATGGCCAGGCGTAGGTCGGAGGGGCCGACGTAGATGCCGTCGAGGCCGTCGGTGGCGCAGATCGCTTCGACGTTGGCGAGGCCGTCGGCGGTTTCGATCATGGCGAGGACGGCGGTCTGGGCGTGCGTGTCGGCGGGGTTGGGGCCGATGCGGAGCTGGGCGCGCATGGGTCCGTAGGAGCGGCGTCCCAGCGGTGGGTAGCGGACGGCGGCGACGGCGTCGGCGGCGTCCTGGGCGTTGTCGATCAGCGGGACGATGACGGCGGTCGCGCCGGCGTCCAGCGCCTTGCCGATGTAGGTGAGGTCGTTGGCCTCCACGCGCACCATGCCGACGGCGGTGCTGCCCTTGGTGTCGGTGGCCAGGAGGTTGTTGAGCATGCCCTGGTAGCCGAAGAGTCCGTGCTGGGCGTCGAAGGCGAGGTAGTCGTAGCCGAGGCGGGCCAGGCGTTCGGCGGCGACGGGTGAGTCGAGCAGGGACCAGTAGCCGATGAGCTGCTCGCGGGTGCGCAGGGCGGCGGTGAACTCGGCTGGGGTGCGGCCGGTTGCCATGGAAGGTCTCCGTAACTGGGGGGCGTGGCGTGGTCAGCGGTTGTAGGCGGGCATCGGGCCGCGCAGCCGGGCGCCGACCTCGTCGCAGGCCGCGGTGACGTCGGCGGGCAGCGGGCCGTCGGCGGCGGCCGCGATGTTGGCGAGCAGGTGCTCGGCCTTGGAGCCGCCGAGGAGCAGTGCGTCGGTGGAGGGGCGTTCCAGCAGCCAGCGCAGGGCGAGATCGGTCAGCGGCAGGCCCGCGTCGGAGGCGATACGGGTGAGGTCGGTGACGGCGCGGAACAGGTCCTCGTTCCAGTAGCGCTGCCGGTACATCGCGGCCAGCTTGGAATCACCGAAACGGCCGCTGTCCGGGGCCTGTTCGAAGGTATGGCGACCGGTCAGCAGACCGCCGCCGAGCGGGTTGTAGACCATGGTGCGCAGGCCCGTCACGGCCGCGTACTCGACGTACTCCTCCTCGATACGCCGCGCGAGCAGATTGTGCAGCTGCTGGGCGATCACCGGGCGCGGCGCGGCCACCTCGTCGGCCACACGGCTGAGCTCGGCGATCTGCCAGGCGGCGTAGTTGGACACGCCGAGGGCGCCGATCTTCCCCTCGGCGACGAACTCGGCCACGGTCGCCAGGGTTTCGGCCGACGGCGTCGCACGGTCCGGCTGATGCAGGTAGAACAGGTCGACGTGGTCGGTGCCGAGCCGTTTCAGGCTGCCCTCGAGCGCGGCGCGCAGCCCGGCGGGTGACAGCGGCGCGTGACCGCCCTGGTCGGGGTGCGGGATGCCCGCCTTGGTCGCCAGCACGATCCGGTCCCGGCGGCCCGGGAGCAACTCCCCGAGCAGCCGCTCGCTCTCACCCCCCGCGTAACCGTTGGCGGTGTCCACGCCCGTGATGCCGGCGTCGAGCGCGGCGTCGAGCATGGCCGCCGCTCCCCCGCGGTCGACGGTGTCGCCGAAGGTCATCGTGCCCAGGACGAGACGGGACAGTGGTACGGAGGCGTTCGGCAGGGTGAGGCCGGTGGTCACGAGGAGCTTCCTTCCAGTACGCGGCGGGGTTTCACACCGCGGATGGCGGTCGGGTCGAGTGCGGCACGGCGCAGGGCGCGGGTGTAGGGGTCGGACGGAGCGGCGAGCACGGTCTCGGTCCGCCCGGCCTCGACCACCCGGCCGGCCCGCATCACCACGACGTCCGTGCTCATCTGGCGCACCACTCCCAGGTTGTGCGCGATGACGAGGTAGGCGATGCCGGTCTCCTCCTGCAACTCCCTGAGCAGCGCGAGCACCTGGGCCTGTACGGAGACGTCGAGCGCGGAGGTCGCCTCGTCGCACACCAGCAGGTCGGGCCGGGAGGCGAGGGCGCGGGCGATGCCGATGCGCTGCCGCTGGCCGCCGGAGAAGTCGGCCGGGCGGCGCTCCAGGGCGGACGGGGGCAGGCCGACCTGGTCGAGCAGCTCGGCGGCACGGCGGGCCCGTTCGCCGCGGTCCGGGACACCGCCGAGGCGCAGCGGTTCGGCCACGATCTGCTGGGCGGTCAGATGGGGGTCGAGGGAGCCGTAGGGGTCCTGGAAGACCATCTGGACGCGGCGCCGCAGCGGTCGCAGTCTGCGCTCCGGGAGTGTGGCGATGTCCGTGCCGTCGAGGACGATGCGGCCGGAGCGTGGGGTGAGCAGCCGGACCAGGGCACGGGCGAGGGTCGACTTGCCGCAGCCGGACTCGCCGACGACCGCGAGCGAGCCGCCCTTGTCGAGCTGGAAGCCGACCTGGTCGACGGCTCGGAAGGGGCCGCTCGGGGTCGGGTATTCGACGACCAGGTCCTCTACGGACAACAGAGTCATGTGGCGGCTCCCGGTACGACGGACTCGTCCCAGGCGCCCAGACGGGGCACTGCGGCGAGGAGGGCTCGGGTGTAGGGCTCGGCGGGTTGGTCGACGATGCGTTCGGCCGGGCCGGATTCGACGAAGCGGCCGTCCTTCATGACGTGGATGCGGTCGGAGACCAGCCGGGCCACGCCCAGGTCGTGCGTGATCATCAGCATGCCGATGCCGGTGCGTTCCTGGAGTTCCATCAGCAGGTCCAGGACGCTGGCCTGCACGGTCGCGTCGAGGGCGGAGGTGGGTTCGTCGGCGACCAGCAGTTCCGGATCGCCGGCCAGGGCGATGGCGATGAGGATGCGTTGCAGCATGCCGCCGGAGAACTGGTGCGGGTAGGACTTCCAGCGGGTCTCGGGGCGTGTGATGCGCACCTGGGCGAGCAGTTCGACGCCCTTCTCGCGCGCCTGGGCCCTGGACAGTTCGGGGTGGCGCAGGCGGATCGCCTCGCCGAGCTGCCGGCCGATGGTGTGGACGGGGCTGAGGGCGGTCATCGGGTCCTGCGGGATCAGGGACACCGTCCGGCCGCGTATCGCGCGGGCCGCGCCGGGATCGGCGACGACGTCCCGGCCGCCGACGCGGACGCTGCCCGACAGCACGGCAAGGCCCTCCGGCAGCAGACGCAGTACGCCCATCGCGGTGGTCGACTTGCCGGATCCGGACTCGCCGATGAGGGTCACGGTCTCGCCGTGGCCGACGGTGAAGCTCACACCGTCGACGGCCCGGACGACGCCGTGCGCGGTGATGAGTTCGATCTGGAGGTCACGGACGTCCAGCAGGGGTGTATCGGTGCTCATGCTCATGCTCCCGCTCCCTTCCGGCGGCGGGTGCGGTCCCGCAGTCCGTCGCCCAGCAGGTTGACCCCGACCACGAGGAGGGCGATGACCAGGCCGGGCAGGGTGACCAGCCACCACGAGGTGGTGATGTAGGCCTGGCCGTCGGAGATGATCCGGCCCCAGGTGGCGAAGGGCCGCTGCGGACCGGCGCCGAGGAAGCTCAGCGCGCTCTCCAGCAGCACGGCCTGGGCGAGCAGCAGCAGCACGACGAGGCTCACCGGCCGTACGACGTTGGGCACCACGTGCCGGGTGAGGATCTGCCAGCCGCGCAGGCCCAGCACGCGGGCGGCGGCGACGTACGGTTTCTCGCGCTCGACCAGGACGAGGGAGCGAGTCAGCCGCGCCACCTCGGGCCACTGGGCGACGGCGATCACACAGGTGATGACGGTGACCGACGGCCCGAAGAGGGCAACCACGAGCAGCAGCATCATCAGCAGGGGCAGGGCGAGCTGGGCCTCCAGGAAGCGGGAGACGAGCGCGTCGACCCAGCCGCCGAAGAAGCCCGCGGCCGACCCGGCGACGATGCCGATCAGCCCGGACACCAGCACCGCGAGGACACCGACCGACAGGGAGACCTGACCGCCGTGCAGGATGCGCGACAGCAGGTCGCGGCCGAGCTGGTCGGTGCCGAGCAGATGCCCCGCGCTGAGCGGCGGCAGCCTGCGCTCCGAGAGGTCCTGCGCGTTGGCCTCCGGCAGGGGCAGCAGGCTCGCCAGGGCGACGGGCAGGACCACGAGGGCCGTGCACACGGACCCGGCCCAGATCTTGAAGCGCGAGCCGCGCCGCTGCCGGGTCGCGGTGGCCCTTGCGAGGTCGCGGGCGCTGACGGCGCTGGGCCGCTCGGTACCGGCGACCGGGGTGGAGATGACACCGGCCATGGGTCAGGCCGCCTTTCCGAGTCGTACGCGCGGATCGAACAGCGGGTAGGCGAGGTCGACGAGGAGCTGGACGAGGATCGCGAGGGTGGCCGTCACCAGGACGGTGGCCTGGATGAGCGGGTAGTCGCGGGTCTCCAGCGCCCGGACGACGAGCGAGCCGACGCCCGGCCAGCCGAAGACGACCTCGACGACCACGACACCGTTGAGCAGGGCCGCGAAACGGGTGCCGAGGGCGGTGACGAGCGGCACGGCGGAGTTGCGCAGGCCGTACTGCCAGGTCAGGGTGCGTTCGGAGACGCCGCGGGAGCGGGCGACGGTGGTGTAGGGAGCGGCGAGCGCGGTGCTCATCTCGCGGCGTACCAGGCGTGAGATCAGGGCGAGTTGGAGGACGGCCACGGTCACCGTGGGCAGGATCAGGCCGCTCCAGGAGGTGAACCCGGAGGCGGGCAGCACCGGGAGCAGCACCGCGAAGACGGTCAGCAGCATCACGCCGGTCCAGAAGTCCGGCATCGACTGCCCGGTGATCGTCAGGACGTTGGCGCCCAGCTCCCGCTTGGTGTCGGCGCGCCGGGCCATCCACACGCCGAGCGGTACGGCGACGACGGTGGTGACCGCGATGGCGGAGACCGCGAGGGTGATCGTGTACGGCAGCCGGTCCATGACCACCTGGAACGCGGAATCGTGGAAGGAGTAGCTGGTGCCGAGGTTCCCGGTGCACAGGTCCCGCAGGAAGATCCCGTACTGGGTGATCAGCGGTTCGTCGAGGCCGAACTGGGCGCGGATGCGGGCGAGATCGGCTGCCGTGGCGCTGGGCGCCGCGTAGGCGGCGGCCGGGTCGCCGGGGGCCAGGCGCAGCAGCAGGAAGACCGTGGTGAGGGTGAGGAAGACGGCCAGCAGGCTCTGGCCGATGCGGCGGGCGAGGTAGGTGGCCACGGCTCAGCCCTCCAGCCGTACGGCGGACAGGTCGTAGGAGTTGAGCTGGAGCAGGCCCAGGTCGTGCACGCGCTCACGGCGGGCGAGCAGCGTCTTGGGGGCGAAGGCCCACAGGCTGGGCCAGGTGTTCCAGACGGCGTGCTGCGCGGCGGCCAGCTTGCGGTCGCGGGCGGCGGCGTCGGTCTCGGTGGCGGCGTCCTCCAGGCGGCGCTGGATGTCCGGGATGACGTAGCCCATGTAGGTGTCGCGGGTGCGTTCCCGCTCAGGGGTGCCGCCGTACATGCCCTGGAGAGAGGTGAGGGCCTGGCCGGTGGTGCCGGGGAAGCCGTTGCCGATGACGTCCCAGTCGCCGCCGCGGCCCTGGCGCCACTTCAGGATGTCGCCACCCGGTTCGAACTGGAGCAGGGAGGCGCGGACGCCGATGTCGCGGAACATGTCGGCGACGGCTTCCATGACGGAGCTGTCGGCGGCGAACTCGCCCGACTCCCAGATGATCCGGATCCGCAGGCCCTCGGCGCCCAGCGCCTTGAGCTGGGCCTTCGCCCTGCTCGGGTCGTAGGTGTACCCGCCGGTGCGTATCGCACCCTCCAGGGCGAGCGGGACGACACCCTGGGCCTCTTCGGCGGAGTCGGTGAGGACGTCCTTGACCAGGGCGTCGCCGTCGACGGCGTAGGTGAGGGCGCGGCGGACACGGGGGTCGGCGAGGGGCTCGCCCTGCTTCTTGCGGAAGTTGTAGAAGAGCTGGTTGATGCGCGCGCCGGCCCTCTCCTCGACGGTGACGCCCGGCAGGCCGGTGAGCTGCTCGGCCGAGTCAGGGGTGAGGGTGTCGACGACGTCCAGCTCGCCGCTGCGCAGGGCGATGACCCGGCTGGACTCCTCGGGCACGAAGCGCACCCGGACGGTGTCGACGTGGGCCGGGCGGCCCCAGTAGCGGGGGTTGCGGGCGAGGGTGTACTCGCCGGCGCCGCTGTTGGCCTCGATCACCTTGTACGGCCCTGAGCCGACGCCGCTCTGGAGTTCCTCGGGACGGTTGGCGGCGGCCGGGGTGATGTGGATGTTGGCCATGAGGCGGTCGAGCACAGGCACCGGGCGCTTCGTGCGCAGCTCGAAGGTGCGCTCGCCGGTCTTCTCGACGGTGGGCAGCTCCGGGAAGAGGCCGAGGAGGAAGGAGCCGTTGACCTTGCCGTACATCTCCAGGGCGGTGGCGACGTCCTCGACGGTGACGGGGCTGCCGTCGGAGTAGCGCACACCCTCGCGCAGCCGCACGCTCCAGGCGGTCGGCCCGGTCATCGCGAACCGGTCGGCGAGGACCGGCTGGACGCGCATGCCGGGGCCGATGCTCGTGAGGGCCTGGCGGACGGCGCGCTGCACGGTGACGGCGGCGTCGAACTGGTTCAGCTTGTTGTCGAGGCTCACCAGGGAGCGGTTCAGGCCGAGGGTGAGGGTGCCGGGGCCGGGGGCTCCGGTGGGTCCGGCGCAGGCGGAGAGGGGACCGAGGGCGAGACCCGTGCCGCCGAGCGCGCCGAGACGCAGCAGGGTGCGGCGGTGGACGGGGCGGCCGAGGGGCTCCCGCTGGGGGCGGTGGTCCGGGGGTGCGTCATAGGGGCTTGGGGTCATCGTCGACCTTCTCGCGTTCCGGGGGCGACCGGCTCGTGGTGTTCGTGCGGCTCTCGCCGCGGCCCGGTCGGGGGCCCGGCCGGCGGGATACGAACAGGTGTCGCGCCGGAAAAGGTGGCACGACTGCGCGAAGTGCGCAAGAGGTCTCGCGCATTTCGCGCAACTCATGTCATCATCGGTTCCCGAGGCAGCCCGACCGGGCCGCCCGAGGAGGTACCCGTGTCCCTCTCCGCAGCCGGCCCCGGCGGCCATGCCCAGACCGCCCACCGGCCCGTACTCGCTCTCGCCGACGATCTGTCCGGTGCCGCCGAGACCGCGGTGGCGCTGCGCTCACCCGCCCGGATCCTGCTGGCGCCGGTCGCCGCGCCGGTGGCGTCCGCGCCCGGCGAGTCCCTCGTGCTCGACCTCGACTCACGGCAGCTGCCCGGCGCCGAGGCGGCGCGGGCGGTCCGGGACGTCACGCACGCGGTGCCCGCCGGAACGGTGCTCTTCAAGAAGGTCGACTCGCTGCTCAGGGGCAACCTCGCCGCCGAGGCGGACGCCTACGCGCGGGACGGCCGGGGCGTGGTGATCGCGACCGCGCTGCCGGCGGCCCGGCGCACGGTCCGGGGCGGGGTCGTCCACCTCGACGGAGTGCCGCTGCACGAGACGGACGCCTGGCGTGCCGAGGCGCGGCCCGCCCCGACCTCGGTCGCCGCCGCCCTCGGTGACCTGCCGTCAGCTCCGGTGCCGCTCACGGACGTACGCGGCGCACCCGGCGCGCTACGGGAAACGCTGCGTGCGTGTTTCGCGCAGGGACGGCATCCGGTGTGCGACGCGGAGACCGAGACCGACCTCGACGCGATCGCCGCTGCGGCCCTCGAACTGGGTCCCGGGATAGGGCTGTTGGGCACCGGCGGACTCGCGGGCGCCGTGGGGCGGCTCCTGGGCACGGCCGGGGAGAGCGGGGATGCCTGGGCGACCGGGGAGAGCGCCTTCACCCCCGGGGACGTCGTCCGGCCGCTGCTGATCGTCGTAGGGACTGCCGAGCCGTCCGCCCGCGAACAGGTCGCGCATCTCCTGGCGGACGGAGCGCACCAGATCTCCCTCAGCACCCGCGAACTCCTGCACTCCCCCCGACGGCTCGCGCCTCCCGTCGCCGCCGTCACGGTCGTCCGCATCACCGGAGCGGCCGGCCCCGCCCTCGCGCGCCGTCTCGTCGCCGCGCTCGCCGACACCGTCGCCGACGCCGCGCACGACTGCGACCTGGTCCTCACCGGCGGCGAGACCGCCCGCCGCGTCCTGGACGCCCTCGGCGTCACCGACCTGCGCCCGGTGGGCCAGATCCACCACGGCGCGGTCCTGTCCCGCACGCCCGACGGCCGCTCGGTCGTCACCCGGCCCGGCAGCTACGGCGAGGCCGACTCCCTGCGGCGCATCGTCCGGGCCCTGCGCCCCGCACCCGTACGCCACGTTCCGACCGACCCCACAGGAGTAGCCCCGTGAACGCAGCCCCCTCCTCCGCCGCCACCGCCGGCCAGACCTCCGCGGCCCCCCGGCCGCTCCCGGTCATCGCGGTGACCATGGGCGACGGCGCGGGCATCGGGCCCGAGGTCATCGTGCCGGCGCTGCTGCACCCCGACACCCTCCGCGACTGCCGCCCCGTCGTCGTGGGCGACGCCGAGCGCCTGCGGCAGGCCGCCGGCATCCTTGGCATCACCTGCGAGATCGCGCCCGTCGACCATCCGGCCCAGGCGGAGTTCACGCCCGGCCGGGTCAACGTGATCGACCTCGGGCTGCTCCCCGCCGACCTGCCCTGGGGCGAGCTGTCGGCCGTCGCGGGCGACGCCGCCTACCACTACGTCCGGGTCGCCGCCGAACTCGCGCTGCGCGGCGAGGTGGACGGCATCTGCACCGCCCCGCTCAACAAGGGGGCCCTGCACGCGGCCGGCCACCTCTACCCCGGCCACACCGAACTCCTCGCCCATCTCACGGACGTCGAGGAGGTGTCGATGATGCTGTCGACCCCCCGGGTGAAGGTCATCCACGTCACCACCCACATCGGGCTGATCGACGCCGTGAACCGCATCGAGCCCGGCCTGGTGGAGCGCACGGTGCGCCGCGGCCACGAGGCCATGGTCCGGGCCGGGACCGCCGACCCGGTGATCGGTGTCTGCGGCATCAACCCGCACGCGGGCGAGAACGGCCTGTTCGGCTACGGCGAGGAGGAGACGAAGATCGTCCCGGCGCTGGAGACGGTCCGCGCCGACGGCATCGACGCGCGCGGCCCGCTGCCCGCGGACACGGCGTTCTACCTGGCCTCGCGCGGCGACTACGACCTCATCGTCGCGATGTACCACGACCAGGGGCACGGCCCCGTCAAGGTCCTCGGCATCGAGGCCGGGGTCAACCTCACCGTCGGACTGCCGGTGATCCGCACCTCCGTCGACCACGGCACGGCCTTCGACATCGCCGGAACCGGCCGGGCCGAGCCCGGTAGCATGGTCGAGGCTCTGCGCCAGGCCGCCGAGATGTCGACCGCTCCGGCCGCCCGCTGACCGCGGTTCGCGGCAGGCACGTGTGCGACCCAGGACGGCCCAGGACTATTGAGGACATGAAGAACCTATGTCTGTGACCGGATCCAAGGCGCGGCGCGACCGCATCGTCCACCTCGCCACCACCACCGGCCTGGCGAGCGTGGAGGAGCTCTCGCAGCTCTTCGGCGTGACGGCCTCGACCATCCGCCGCGACCTGGCCAAGCTCACCACCGACGGGCGTCTGGCCCGCACCTACGGCGGGGCCATGGCGCTGGCAGCGCACCCCGAGGCGTCCCTGCGGCAACGCGTGGGCGAGGCCTTCGAGGCCAAGCAGGCCATCGCCCGCTGGGCGGCGGCCCAGGTGCGGCCCGGCGAGACGCTGCTGCTCGACGCCGGCTCCACGGTCGGGGCGCTCGCCCACGAGCTGCGCACGGCCGAGGACCTCACCGTGGCGACCACCGGGCTCACCGCCCTGCAGGCGCTGTCCGATGTCGAGACGGTGCACGTCGAGTGCCTGGGCGGCACCCTGCGCCCGCTCAGCCAGGGCTTCGTCGGGCCGCTGACGGAAGCCGCCCTGGAGCGTATGACGTTCGACCGGGTCTTCCTCGGCACGGACGGCATCTCCCCCGAACTGGGCATCTGCGAAGCGGATCTGCGCCAGACCCGCCTCAAGGAGCTGATGGCCCGCCGCGCCGACCACGTCTACGTCCTCGCCCACGCGGCCAAGCTCGGCCGCCGCCCCTTCCACGCCTGGACGGCCCTGTGCGAGGGCTGGACCCTGGTCACGGACGACACCGCCGACCCGGCCGTCCTCGCGGAGCTGCGGGCGCGCGGGGTGGCGACCGTGGCCACGACGCCGGAGCGGGTGACGGCCGGCCCGCACGGCGACACCGCGTAGAGCCGCCTGCCCGGCGCGCGGGGGCAGGGCCCGCCCGTCGCCGGTCCTCGATCGGCAAGAGTCCCAGCGGGCCGCTAGCCGCCGGGCGGCGTCCGCCTTCTCGGCGTGGGGCCACCGCCCGACGCCGCCGCGTCGAGAAGGCCGCGGAATGTGGGGCACTCCATGTGGCTCGGCGCGGGGCACGCGGCGGCGTGCCGCAGGGAGTCGCGGAGCACGCCCAGTTCGCTGATCCTGCGGTCCAGTTCCTCCGCCTTGTCCGCCAGCATGCGCCGGTCGATCCGGGGCGGTCCGTCCTGCCCGAACATGTGCGCGATCTCGTCGAGCGAGAACCCGGCCGTCCGCCCCAGCGCGATCAGCGCCAGCCGCTCCAGTACGCCGGGATCGAACTGCCGGCGCAGCCCCCGCCGGCCGGTCGGGGCGATCAGCCCCTTCTCCTCGTAGAACCGCAGTGTCGAGGCGGGCACCCCGGCGCGCTGGGCCACTTCGGCGATGTCCAGGTCCGTCATTCCCTTGACCTCAAGTCGGCTTGAAGTAGAACGCTGTCATCTCGCCCCGACGAAGGCAAGACGCAGGCAAGCAGAAGGAGAGCCGACGAGCATGGACGCCGAGCGCAGGAACGACGAAGCACAGACCGCCCGCTGGAACGGGCGCGCCGGTCACGCCTGGGTGGATCTCCAGCCGGTGCTGGACGAGATGTTCAGGCCCATCGAGGAGCTGCTCGCCGACGCCGTGTCCGCCGAAGGCGCGGAACACGTGCTCGATGTCGGCTGCGGGACGGGCGGCACCACGCTGGCCGTCGCACGACGGCTCGGGCCGGGGGGCCACTGTGTCGGCGTCGACATCTCCGGACCGTTGATCGACACCGCCCGGGAGCGCGCCGAGCGGGAGGGCGTACCGGCCTCCTTCCTCCGCGCCGACGCGCAGGAGCACACCTTCGAGCCCGGCACCTTCGATGCCGTCGTCTCGCGGTTCGGCGTCATGTTCTTCGACGACCCGGTCCGGGCCTTCGCGAATCTCCGGAGCGCCGCCCGGGACGACGCCGCCCTCCGGTCGGTCGTCTGGCGGGACCCCGCCGAGAACCCGTTCATGACGACGGCCCAGCGCGCCGCCTCACCTCTGCTTCCGGGCCTGCCCGTCCGACGGCCAGACGAGCCGGGACAGTTCGCCTTCGCGGACCAGGACAAGGTCAGCCGCATCCTGGCGGAGAGCGGGTGGACCGATATCGACATCCGGCCGATCGACATCGTCTGCACGATGCCCGAGAAGGACCTGGTCCGCTACTTCACCCGGCTCGGCGCCGTCGGCATGTTCCTGCCAGAGGTGGACGAGGAGACGCGTGTCCGGGTCGTCGAGACGGTCCGCGCCGCCTTCGATCCCTTTGTGCACGGCTCGGAAGTCCGCTTCACCGCGGCCTGCTGGACCATCGGTGCCCGGGCTTCGGCCGCGAAACTTTCGTGAGGCCCGGCCCTCTTTTCGGAGCACGGGCGCCCCGCGCATAGTGAGATCACGATGACGCAGAAAAGAGCCCTGGTTGTCCGAGGCGGATGGGAAGGCCACGAGCCGGTCAAGGCGACGGAGCTGTTCCTGCCCTTCCTCCGGGACAACGGATACGCCGTCCGGGTCGAGGAATCGACCGACGTCTACGCCGACACCGCCGAGATGGCGGGCACCGACCTCGTCGTGCAGTGCGTGACGATGTCGGAGATCACGCGCGAGCAGGTGGCCGGACTGAGTTCGGCGGTCGTGGCCGGCACCGGTTTCACCGGCTGGCACGGCGGCATCGCCGACTCCTTCCGCGCCTCGGCCGACTATCTCCACCTGGTCGGCGGCCAGTTCGCCACCCACCCGGGCAAGGAACCGTGCGAGCGCCGGGGCGGGGCGGAGGACAACTTCCTGCCCCACACCATCACCCTCACCGAGGCCGGCCGCGCCCACCCCGTCACGGCGGGCATCGAGGACTTCGAGCTGGACACCGAGCAGTACTGGGTGCTCCACGACGACCTCATCGACGTCCTGGCCACCACCACGCATCCCGCCCGGCCGTGGCAGCCCTGGCACCGGCCGGTCACCTCGCCGGCGGTCTGGACCCGCCGGTGGGGTGCCGGGCGCGTCCTGGTGACGACACCGGGGCACAGCCTCGACGTGCTGGAGCACCCCGACGTCCGCACCATCATCGAGAGGGGCATGCTGTGGGCGACGCGCACCGCATCGGCGTCGTAGGACTCGGCGTCATCTCCCGCGCGTACCTCGACACGCTCGCCGGGCATCCCGCCGTGCGCGTCACCGCGGTCGCCGACCTCGACGCCTCCCGTTCGGCCGCGGTCGCGGCCGAACTGCCCGACGTCAAGGCCCTGACGGTCGAGGAGTTGCTGGGCAGCCCCGACGTGGACACGGTGCTGAACCTCACCACCCCGGCCGCCCACGCCGGGATCGCCCTCGGCGCCATCGGTCACGGCAAGCACGTCTACGGGGAGAAGCCGCTGGCCGCCACGCTCGCCGACGCCCGGGCCGTCGTGGAGGCCGCCGCGAAGGCGGGCGTGAGTGTGGGGTGCGCTCCGGACACCGTCCTGGGCACCGGGGTCCAGACGGCACGGGCGGCCGTGGAGGCGGGGAGCATCGGACGTCCCCAGTTCGCCTCGGCCGTGATGGTCACGCCGGGCCACGAACGCTGGCATCCCCACCCCGACTTCTACTACACCGAGGGCGGCGGTCCCCTGCTGGACATGGGGCCGTACTACCTCGCGTCCCTGATCCACCTGCTGGGCCCGGTGCGTGCCGTGATCGGGGCGGCCGGCCGGCTGCGCGCCGAGCGGATCATCGGTTCCGGGCCGCGCACGGGCGAGCGGATCCCGGTCGAGGTGGACAGCCATGTCTCCGGAGTGCTGGAACACGCGGGCGGGGCGCTGACGACGATCACGACGAGCTTCGACGGTGTGGCCACCACGGCCGCGCCCATCGAGGTCCACGGCGAGACGGGGACCCTCTCGGTGCCCGATCCGAACCGCTTCGACGGCGAGGTCCGGCTGCACGCGCTCGGCGACACCCGGTGGCACACCCTGCCGGTGTCGGCGGGCTACGAGGACGGCGCACGCGGCGTCGGACTGCTCGACTTCATCGCCGCCGACGGGCGGCGGGCGCCGCGTGCGAACGGCGAACTCGCCCTGCACGTCCTGGAGACGATGACGGCCCTGCTCCGTTCGTCGGCCGAGGGACGGCGGATCGAGCTGACGACCTCGGCGCAGGCGCCCGATCCGGTGCCGTGGACGGCCGCCGGGGACTGGCAGGGCCCGGTCGCTCCCGGCCGGGCGTGACCGGGCGATGCCGCGGGGGTCAGTCCACGGGCCAGGTGTGAGCGGGCGCGTTCATGTGCATGTAGTCCATGTACGTCTTGGTCATCTGCCGCAGCGCCTCGCGCCGGTCGGAGATGCCGGCCTTCTCCAGATGGTGGACCGTCTCGGCCTGCCAGAGGGCGCCGTTGCGGGCGGTGACGCAGCGCTGCTCGATGATGCCGAGCAGGGGTTCGCGCCACGCGTCGTCCATGCCGGCCAGCTCCAGGCCCCGGTGGGCGAGCGGCAGCAGGCGCCGCAACACCAGTTCCGTGACCGGCACTTCGCCCACCCCCGGCCAGTACAGGCGGGCGTCGATGCCGTCGCGGGCCGCGGTGTGCAGGTTCTCCTCGGCGACCGAGAAGGACATCCGCGTCCACACCGGCCGGTCCTCGTCGACCAGGGCGCGGGTCAGTCCGTAGTAGAAGGCACCGTTGGCGATGGTGTCGGCGACGGTGGGGCCGGCGGGCAGCACCCGGTTCTCGATGCGCAGATGCGGACCGCTGTCGGTGACGGCGTAGATCGGGCGGTTCCAGCGGTAGATCGTGCCGTTGTGCAGGGTCAGTTCGCCCAGTTCCGGAACGCCGCCCCCGTCGAGTGCCTGCTGCGGGTCCTCGTCGTCGCACAGCGGCAGAAGGGCCGGGAAGTAGCGCACGTTCTCCTCGAAGAGGTCGAAGACGCTGGTGATCCACCGCTCGCCGAACCACACCCGGGGCCGTACGCCCTGGGCCTTGATCTCCTCGGGCCGGGTGTCGGTGGCCTGCTCGAACAGCGGGATACGGGTCTCGCGCCACAGCTCCCTGCCGAAGAGGTAGGGCGAGTTCGCCGCGAGGGCGATCTGCACGCCCGCGATGGCCTGGGCGGCGTTCCAGTAGTGCGGGAACTCCTTGGGGGCGACCTGGAGGTGGAACTGGGTGCTGGTGCAGGCGGCCTCGGGGGTGATGGTGTCGGCGTACGTCGCCAGGCGCTCGACACCGTCGACCGTGATCCGCAGGTCCTCGCCGCGCGCCGCGAAGATCTGCTCGTTGAGCAACTGGTAGCGGGGGTCGCCGGACAGGGCGGTCTCGCTCACATGCGTCTCCCCCAGCGTCGGCAGGATGCCGACCATGATCAGGTGCGCGCCGACGGCCGAGGCGCGGTCCTCGGCGTGGTTCAGGGCGTCCCGGATCTCCCGCTCCCAGTCCCCGGGGCCGCCGGTCGTGAGCTCCCGGGGCGGGATGTTGATCTCCAGGTTGAAGCGGCCCAGCTCGCTCGACCAGGCGGGGTCGGCGATCGCCTGGAGGACGTCGGTGTTCCGCATCGCGGGCAGTCCCTCGTCGTCCACCAGGTTGAGCTCGATCTCCAGCCCGACGCGGGGCCGCTCGCTCTCGAAGCCCGACTCGCGGAGCATCCGCGCCAGGACCTCGAGGTCGGTGTGCATCTTCTGCCGGTAGCGACGCCGGTCCTCCCGTGTGAACACCAGGGCCGGCACGTCACGTCCCATGCGTCCTCCCGAGTCGCCTCGGCTTCCCTCTCGGCGGATGCCTCTCGTCCCAGAGTCGCACCTTGTCGCCGCCCCCGCACCCACCTAACCTGAGTTTGTGCCGCAAATAAACAAACCCCGAACGCACAGTGCCGTGCCGGGCGACGGCAGCTCCCTCACCCGACTCCGTATCGCGCTCACCGTCTTCTTCGCCCTCGACGGCTTCGTCTTCGCCGGCTGGGTCGTGCGCATCCCCGCCATCAAGGAACAGACGAACGCCTCCGCCAGCGCCCTGGGCCTCGCCCTCCTGGGCGTCTCGGCCGGTGCCGTCATCACCATGACCCTCACCGGACGCCTGTGCCGCCGCTACGGCAACCACCAGGTCACCGTCGTCTGCGCCGTCCTGCTCTCCTTCAGCGTGGCCCTGCCCCCGCTGACCCACTCGGTCCTCGCGCTCGGCCTCGTGCTCCTGTTCTTCGGCGCCGCGTACGGCGGGATCAACGTCGCCTTCAACAGCGCGGCCGTCGAGCTGGTGGCCGCGCTGCGGCGGCCGATCATGCCCAGCTTCCACGCCGCGTTCAGCCTGGGCGGCATGATCGGCGCGGGTCTGGGCGGGCTGCTCGCGGGGGTCCTCTCCCCCACCCGGCATCTGCTGCTGCTCACCGTCGTCGGACTGCTGGTGACGGCCCTGGCGGGACCGACGCTCCTGCGGCACGAGCCGCCGACGCCGCCGGAGCGGGAACGCCCCGCGAAGGACGCCCCGCGCCGGCTGGACGGCCGTACCCGGGGACTGGTGATCGTCTTCGGCGTGATCGCGGGCTGCACCGCTTACGGCGAAGGGGCGCTGGCCGACTGGGGCGCCCTGCATCTGGAACAGGACCTGGACGCCTCGCCGGGTGCCGCGGCCGTCGGCTACTCCTGCTTCGCGCTCGCCATGACGGTGGGGCGGCTGACCGGCACCACGCTCCTGGAGCGCCTGGGGCGGACCCGGACCGTCGTCGCGGGCGGCACCACCGCTGCGGCCGGAATGCTGCTCGGCTCACTCGCCCCCTCCCTGTGGGCGGCCCTGCTCGGCTACGCGGTCACGGGCCTCGGCCTCGCGAACCTCTTCCCGGTGGCCGTGGAACGCGCGGGCGCACTCGCCGGCCCCAGCGGCGTCGCCACGGCCTCCACCCTCGGCTACGGCGGCATGCTCCTCGGACCGCCCGCGATCGGCTTCATGGCGGACTGGTTCACCCTGCCGACCGCCCTGACCAGCGTGGCGCTGCTCGCGGCGATGGCGGCGGCGGTCGGCGCGCTCGTGGGGGCGACGACCCGGCGGGCGGCCGGAGGCTGAGGCTCCGGCCCGCTTCGACCCCCCGGGCCAAGCCGCTGGTCCCATCCGGCCGGATGCCGGGGCGGCATACGCGTCGCCGCACTTGTCACGCCCTCGCCGTTCGCCCAAGGCGCCGGTAGCCGGACGTGCCGTCCTGCTCGTGACGCCTCGTCGTTCGCTGTGACGCGGAAGCCGGGCGCGGCCACCCGATGGCAACGGCTCGACCGGATGCCGAGCGCCCGGGGCGTCGGAGGTCGATCGTCCGCAGCCGACCGATCGGCACTGCCGTGTTCCGGGGTACCCGTGGCCACGCCCGTCGCGATCGTCGGGGCGTACTTCATGGACGAGGAGGCAGACCCGTGAGCGAACAGCAGCACCCCGGCGAACTCCACCCGACCCCCGAGTTTCGCTCCCAGGAGCAGCCGCATCCTGGCTGGACAGGGCCGATGGACCCGCCCCCGGACCACGGTGAGGAGTCCTACCGGGGCAGTGGCCGGCTGGCCGGCCGCAAGGCCGTGATCACCGGCGGGGACTCCGGGATCGGCCGTGCGGTCGCTCTGGCGTACGCCCGTGAGGGGGCCGACGTGCTCTTCACCCACCTGGACGACGAGAAGGACGACGCGGCCGGGACGGCCCGGCTGGTCGAGGAGGCCGGCCGGCGTGCCGTGACCGTCTCGTGCGACGTACGGGAGGAGGAGAACTGCCGGGCGCTGATCGACCGCGCCGTCTCCGAGTTCGGCCGGATCGACGTCCTGGTGAACAACGCGGCATACCAGATGTCGCAGCCCGACGGCATCGAGGCGATCTCCACCGAGCAGTTCGACCGAGTGCTGCGCACCAACCTGTACGGCATGTTCTGGCTGTGCAAACTGGCCCTGCCGCACATCCCGGAGGGCGGCAGCATCATCAACTCCGCGTCGGTGCAGGCCTACAAGCCCAGCCCTCACCTGCTGGACTACGCGACGACGAAGGGCGCGATCGTCACGTTCACCCAGGGGCTGGCGCAGATGCTCATCGACCGGGGCGTCCGCGTCAACGCGGTGGCGCCGGGCCCGGTGTGGACACCGCTGATCCCGGCGACGCTGCCGGACACCCAGGAGTTCGGCAAGCAGGCGCCGATCGGACGGCCCGCACAGCCGGCCGAGATGGCTCCGGCGTACGTCTTCCTCGCCTCCCAGGAGGCGTCGTACATCACGGCCGAGATCGTCAACGCCACGGGCGGTACACCGCTGCCGTGACGCGCCCCAGGGATATCCCGGGCCCTGAGCGCACTCCATGCGGCAGACTCGGCGTCATGGAGACCGCCGAGTTCCTGCGCGCACTGGAGTCAGAGGGCCTGCTGCTGGCCGCGGCCGCCGAGGAGGCCGGGACGGACGCGAAGGTGCCGACCTGCCCGGAGTGGCAGGTGCGCGACCTGGTGCGGCACACGGGCGCGGTGCACCGCTGGGCCGCGTCGTACGTAGCCGAGGGGCACACCGAGCGCCGCCCGCTGGGTGAGGCCCCGGACCTCGACGGTGCGGAGCTCGTGGCCTGGTACCGCGACAGCCACCGCCACCTCGTCGGCACCCTGGCCGGCGCCTCGCCCGACGTGGAGTGCTGGGCCTTCCTGCCCGCGCCGTCCCCGCTGGCCTTCTGGACCCGGCGGCAGGCGCACGAGACGGCCGTGCACCGGATCGACGCCGAGTCCGCACGCGGGGGCGCCCCGTCCGCCGTCGCCCCGGACTTCGCGACCGACGGCATCGACGAACTGCTGCGCGGCTTCCACGCCCGCTCCAGGAGCCGGGTGCGCACCCCCGAGCCACGCGTCCTGCGTGTGCGCACGGAAGACACCGACGCGGTGTGGACCGTACGGCTGTCCTCGGAACCGCCTGTGACCACGCGGGGCGCGACGGACGAGGCGGAGTGCGAACTGTCCGGCCCGGCGGAGCAGTTGTACCTGGCCCTGTGGAACCGGGCTCCCCTGCCGAACGTCACGGGCGACCAGGCGCTCGCCACACTGTGGCGGGAGGCGTCCGGGGTCTGACGGCCCTGCGCCCCGAGCGGCTCAGTCCTCCGTCAGCATCCGCGCCAGCACCGCGCGCTGCACCGGCAGCACCTCGCCGTGCAGCGCGCGTCCCTTCGCCGTGAGCGCGACCTGCACGCCCCGCCGGTCCTCGGAGCACATACAGCGCTCCACGAGCCCCTCCTTCTCCAGCCGGGCGATCAGCCGCGACAGCGCGCTCTGGCTCAGATGGACCCGCTCGGAGATCTCCTGCACACGGTAGGACGGAGTGCCCTTCGGCGTCCGGCACCCGGCGAGGACGTCGAGCACCTCGAAGTCGCTGGCGCACAGCCCGTGGCCGTGCAGAGCACGGTCGAGTTCACACTGTGTTCGCGCGTGCAGCGCCAGAATGTCCCGCCACTGTTCCACGAGCGCCTGCTCGGCCTGCTTCGCCGCCATGGGCCGCACCGTAACAGAGAGCCGAGTTCGTTGCACCTGAATTAAGTGCACTTGCATCTCATGCATGCGCATGTAGTGTCTCGGGCATGACCTCTCCGCTCATCGCCCCCACGTCCGACGGACGTTGGACTCCGCGACTCTGGGGCACCCTGCTCGTGCTCTGCGCCGCGATGTTCCTGGACGCCCTGGACGTGTCCATGGTCGGCGTCGCGCTGCCGTCCATCGGTGCCGACCTCGGCCTGTCGACCTCGGCACTGCAATGGATCGTCAGCGGCTACATCCTCGGCTACGGCGGTCTGCTGCTCCTCGGCGGACGGGCCGCCGACCTGCTGGGCCGGCGTCAGGTCTTCCTGGTGGCGCTGGGCGTCTTCGCGCTGGCCTCGCTGCTCGGCGGCCTCGTCGACTCCGGGCCGCTGCTCATCGCCAGCCGGTTCATCAAGGGCCTGAGCGCGGCCTTCACGGCCCCCGCCGGCCTGTCGATCATCACCACGACGTTCCCCGAAGGCCCGCTGCGCAACCGCGCCCTGGCCATCTACACCACCTGCGGCGCCACCGGCTACTCGATGGGCCTCGTCTTCTCCGGCCTGCTCACGGAGGCCAGCTGGCGGCTCACCATGCTGCTGCCCGCCCCGATCGCGCTGATCGCCCTGCTCGTGGGCCTGAAGCTGCTGCCGCGCACTGAGCGCGAGCGCGGCCAGGGCGGCTACGACATCCCCGGCACCGTCCTCGGCACCGCCTCGATGCTGCTGCTCGTCTTCACCGTCGTCGAAGCGCCCGAGGTGGGCTGGGCCACGGCCCGGACCGTCCTGTCCTTCGCCGCCGTGGCCGTACTGCTGGCGGCCTTCGTCGCCGTCGAAGGGCGCAGTCCCAGCCCGCTGATCCGGCTCGGAGTGCTGCGCTCAGGGCCGCAAGTGCGGGCCCAGCTGGGCGCGTTCACGTTTGTCGGCAGCTACATCGGCTTCCAGTTCCTGGTCACCCTGTACATGCAGCAGTTGCTCGGCTGGTCGGCACTGCACACGGCGCTTGCGTTCCTCCCGGCGGGCGCGCTGGTGGCGCTGTCCGCGACGAAGGTGGGCGCCGTCATCGACCGGTTCGGCACGGCCCGGCTGATGGTGCTCGGCTTCGCCCTGATGGTGACCGGCTACGTCCTGTTCCTGCGCATCGACCTGAACCCCGTGTACGCGTCGGTGATCCTGCCGACGATGCTGCTGGTCGGCTCGGGCTTCGCACTGACCTTCCCGTCCTTCAACGTCCAGGCCACCAACGGCGTCGACGAGCACGAGCAGGGCATGGTCTCCGGGCTGCTCAACACCTCGGTCCAGGTGGGCGGCGCGATCTTCCTCGCGGTGGTGACGGCGGTGGTGACCGCGAACAGCCCGGCGAAGGGCGCCGCCACCCCGCAGGCCGTCCTCGACAGCTACCGGCCCGGTCTCATGGTCGTGACCCTCATCGCCCTCGCCGGCCTGCTCATCACCCTCACGGGCCTTCGGACCCGCCGGGACCGGCCGTCCGTCGTGGTCGCCAAGTCCAATCCCCGGGAGGTGGAGCGGGTCACCGTACGCGATTAGCGAGCGTCGTCAGTCTCGATCAAGACGCCCGCGTGACCGCAGCGCACACGCGCGATCAATCGAAAAAGTGTACGTTTCATACTTTTCCGGACTCCGAAAGAGTTCTACGCTCGTGTACAGATGGCGGGCGGAGGGCCGGCCAGTCGACCCTCCGCGGCCTGTAACGAGCGGAGGCGGAGATGAAAGCGTCGATACGGCGGTCCGCGATCTTCGCAAGCGCGGCTGCTCTTGTGATTGCCGTCTGCGGTTCGACCGGCACTGCCCGGGCGGAGCCGGGCGATGGTGAGCTTCAGTTCGGCTACGTCCTGCCGGAGACAGGACAGCTGGCCTACCTCGGCCCGCCCCAGATCGAGTCGTTGAAGTTCGCGATAGAGAAGATCAACGACGCCGGAGGGGTCCTGGGCAAGCCCGTGCCCACTGTGGTCTCCAGTGACGAGGCGGGCCAGGAGGCCGTTGCCGCGCAGTCGGCGGACCGGGTCCTCGCGGCAGGAGTGGACGCGATCGTCGGCGCCGCGGCTTCCGGCATGTCGCTGGCGTTCATCGACCGGGTGACCGGAGCGGGCGTCGTGCAGTGTTCGGGGTCGAACACCGCTCCCACCTTCACCGACTACGAGGACGACGGCTTCTACTTCCGTACCGTCCCGAGCGACGCATTGCAGGGGCCCATCCTGGCGGACGTCGTCCGTGACGACGGCCACGACCGGGTGGCCCTGGTCGCACGGGCGGACGACTACGGGCGCGGCCTGATGGAGGCCACCCGCAAGACGCTGGAGGAACGTGGTGCGACGGTGACGCTCGCCGAGACCTACGACCCCAAGGCGACCAACTTCGACCAGGTCGTCCAGCAGATGGAGAACTCCAGGCCGGACGCCGCCGTGGTGATCGCCTTCGAGGAAGGCACCCAGATCCTGCAGGGCATGATCGAGTCCGGACTCGGGCCCGACCGGATCGGCGTCTACGGCGCCGACGGGCTGCGCAGCGAGGAGCTGCCCTCCCTGGTCTCCCCCGGCCAGCCCGAGAAGCTCTCCGGGATGAAGGGGACAGCGCCGGCGTCGGCGTCGAACGAGCAGTACGTGAAGGACCTCATGGAATTCGCGCCGGATCTGAAGGAGCTGCAGTTCGCACCGCAGGTGTTCGACTGCGTGACGACGATCGCGCTCGCCGCCGAGAAGGCGGAGTCCGACGACCCCGGCGAGTACGTGAAGGAGATGAACGGGATCACCAAGGACGGCGAGAAGTGCAACTCGTTCGCCGCCTGCAAGGAGCTGCTCGCCGACGGCAGGGACATCGACTACAACGGTGTGAGCGGGCCGCTCGACTTCACCGACAAGGGCGAACCCGGCCAGGCGACGATCGAGGTGTACGGCTACAACGACGAGGGAAAGCTGCAGACCCTGCGTACCGAGACCAGCACGGCCGAGGAGTGACCGGAGGAATCGACAACGGAAGTCAACGGACACGGGCGAGCGTGCCGAGGTAGAGCTCGATCACCTTCTCGTCGTGCAGCAGGGCCGTACCCGTGCCGGTGTACGCGTTGCGGCCCTGGTCGAGGACGTAACCGCGGTCGCAGAGCTGCAGGCACCTGCGGGCGTTCTGCTCGACCATGAGCACGGCGACGCCCGCGCTGTTGATCATTCTGCACCGGTCGAAGACGTGGTCCTGATGGAGCGGTGAGAGGCCGGCCGACGGCTCGTCGAGCAGCAGCAGCTGCGGCTCCATCATCAGCGCGCGGGCCATCGCGAGCATCTGGCGCTCGCCGCCGGACATCGCGCCGGCCTTCTGCTTGCGGCGGTCGGCCAGCACGGGGAAGAGCTCCTCGACCGCCGCGACCCGCCGCGCGTGGTCCTTGGGCCGCAGATACACGCCCATCCGCAGGTTCTCCTCGACGGTCAGCGTGGGGAACACGTTCTGCAGCTGCGGTACGTAGCCCACGCCCCGCCGGACCAGCTCGTGCGCGGGCCGGCCGGTCACGTCCTCACCGCGCAGACGCACGGTCCCGCCGCGCACCCGCAGCAGCCCGAAGACGGCCTTGACCAGCGTCGACTTGCCGGCGCCGTTGGGGCCGATCACGCCGACCACCTCGCCCGGCCGCACCTCGATGCTGCATCCACGCAGCACGTCGACACCGGGGACATAGCCGGCGACGATGTCGTCAGCCGTCAGCACCGGTGCCTGCTCCTCGGCGGACATCACTGCTCCTCCTTCCCCCTCCCCTTCTCGTTTTCCTTCTCCTTCTCGTTCTCTGCGGTCGCATCCGGTTCGTCGTGCCGCTTGCCCAGGTAGGCGTCCACGACGGCGGCGTTCCGGCCGATCGTGTGCGGTGGGCCCTCGGCCACCAGGCGCCCGTCGGCCATGACGGCCACCCAGTCGCTGATGCCCATCACCACGTCCATGTCGTGCTCCACGAAGCACACCGTCAGCCCCTCGTCGCGCAACTGGGTGATGTGTCCGAGCAGCGACTGGGTCAGCGCGGGGTTCACCCCGGCCATGGGCTCGTCGAGCAGGAGCATGACCGGCCGTGCCATCAACGCGCGGGCCAGTTCCAGCAGTTTGCGCTGGCCTCCGGAGAGCGTGCCGGCATGGTCGTCGCGCAGGGGCCCGAGCCGGAACCGGTCCAGCAGTTCGTCGGCCCGGCGCTCGAGCTCCCGCTCCTGACCGCGCCACACCGGTCGCAGCAGCGCGGGCAGCACCCGCTCGCCGCGTTGCCCGGGCGCGGCGAGCAGCAGGTTCTCCAGCACCGTGAGCCGGGCGAGCGCCCTGGAGAGCTGGAACGTACGGACCAGTCCCCGCCGCGCCACCCGGTGTGCCGGGGAGCCGGTGAGCGGCTGCCCTTCGAACGACCACCTGCCGCCGTCGGCCCGGTCGAACCCGCTCACCACGTTGAACAACGTGGTCTTTCCGGCGCCGTTGGGCCCGATGAGCGCCGTGATGACCCCGCGCTGCACCTCCAGGTGCTCGACCCGCACGGCGACCAGGCCGCCGAAGGTGCGGGTCACCTGGTCCAGGACCAGCAGAGGGTCGGGCTTGCGCACCCCCGGCTCGGGATCGATCGCGGAGAGCCGGTCCGGGTGGGACACGACACGGTCAGCGTCCACTGAGCAGCATCTCCTTCCGGCTGCCGAGGATGCCCTGTGGCCGGAAGGCGACCAGCAGGATCAGGGCGACCCCGACCAGGGCGAAGCGCACCGCGCCGACCTCCGACGTGCTGATGAGGTCCGGCGAGATGTACTCGGCGTCGATGGCCTGGCGGAGCGCGCTGTCGAGGAAGCTGAGGACGAACCAGAACAGGATCGAGCCGACGACCGGCCCGAGGATCCGCCCGGCACCTCCGAGCACGAGGAGCGTGTACAGGAAGAACGTGACGGCCGGGTCGTAGTTGTCCGGGTTCACGGACTGCACCTGGATCGCCTGCATCATGCCCGCGACAGCCCCGATGACGCCGCCGAGCACCAGGCTCTGCATCTTGTACGCGTAGACGTTCTTGCCGAGGCTGCGCGCGGCGACCTCGTCCTCACGGATCGACCGGATGACACGGCCCCACGGGCTGTGGATCAGCAGCGCGAGCAGACTTCCGACCACGAGCACCAGCGCCCATCCGACGATCATCACCCAGAGGTCGCGGGAGCTGAACCTCACGAGCCACACACCGTAGGTGCCGGGCTCGATGGGGCTGAGCGCGTAGAAGTCGTTCGCGAACCTCTGCAGCCCGAACACCCCGCCGGTGACCGGCTCGGCCCAGCTCGAGCGGTAGAACAGCCGTAGTGTCTCCCCCGCCGCGATCGTGGTGATCGCGAGGTAGTCGGCGCGCAGCCGCAGGGTGGGCAGGCCGAGGAGCAGGGCCAGCACGATCGCGCAGGCGATTCCGCCCAGGAGGCCGAGCCACATCGGGCCGTCGTACGTCGACACCGTGATGGCGAGCCCGTAACCGCCGACCAGCATGAATCCGACCTGGCCGAAGTTCAGCAGCCCCGTGTATCCGAAGTGCAGGTTCAGCCCCATCGCGGCGAGCGCGTAGACGGCGGCGATGGGGCCGATTCCCGAGCGCAGGGCGTCGGAGAGGATGGCCGAGAAGTCCATGGCGCACCCCTCACCCGACGCGTTCGGCCCGGCCGAGGATGCCCTGCGGCCGGACGAGGAGGACGAGGATGAGGACGAGCAGCGCCCAGGCGTACTGCAGGTCGACCGGGAACCACAGGGTGGACATCTGGGCGACGACGCCGATGACGAGGCTGCCGACCATCGCACCGTAGGCGGAGCCGAGACCGCCCAGGATGATCCCCGCGAACATGAGCAGCAGGAGCTTGAAGCCCATGTCCCAGGTGACGATCTCCACCAGGCCGAAGAAGACCCCGCCGAGCGCGGCCAGTCCGCCGGCGAGCATCCACACGAACAGCACCACCCGCTGCACGTCGATGCCCGACGCCTCCGCGAGGTCACGGTTGGCGGAGACGGCCCGCACGGCCGTGCCGATCCGCGTCTTCTGCAGGAGCGCGGCGATGCCGAGCAGCACCAGGACGGAGAGCAGGGTGACGGTGAGGTCCCGTGGGGTGATGCCGGCCGGCCCGAGGCCGATCGTGCTCTGGATGTCGTACTGGGCGTAGGAGGCGGGCCGGGTTCCGTACAGCACGAGCACGACGTGGCGCAGGAGCAGCGAGAGCCCGATGGTGACGATGAACATGTTGATCAGGCCGGTGCCCCGAGCCCGCAGCGGGCGCCAGATGCCGCGCTCGACCGCCCCGCCCAGCAGGGCGCCGAAGACCACCGCGGCGAGGGCGGCGGGAATCAGGTGCCAGCCCGGGCCCGCCGCGGAGACGTTGAGGAAGAACGCGAAGGTGGCGCCGATCGTGACGAACTCACCGTGCGCGAAGTTGATCAGGTGGATGGTGCCGAAGATCAGCGAGAGCCCGACCGCTGTGATCGCGATGATCACCCCGAACTGGATACCGTCGATCAGCGCCTGCAGAGCGCGCGCGGCGAACGTGGGGCCGCGCGGGACTTCCTCACCCTGTGCACGCGTGGATATCGCGGGCACCATCACGAGGACCAGGGCGAGGGCCGTCACGAGCATCCGCTGATAGCGCACGGTGGTTCCGGTACGTCACGAACGTCCCTTATGCACTCAGTGTAAGCGCAGGTCGGGACGGTGACACGGACAGTGAGCCCGGTGTGGGTGCCCACGGACAGCGGAGGATGCGGGATGGCTGACAGCGGGGACCTCGCGAGCGCGTACAACGACGACAGCGTGCTCTTCCGGGTGCTGCGACACCTCGGCTGGGACAGCCTGGTCGACATCGGCTACTTCACGCTGCCCACCCTGCCCCTCGTGGTCCTGGCCGGGCCGGTGCCCTTTCAGCGCCGCCTGGCCCGCCGGTCACTGGCCTTGCTGGACGCGCGGCCGGGACAGCTCGTCCTGGACGCCGGATGCGGTCGCGGTGACACCACGGCGCGCTTGGGCGCCGCGGGATGCCGGGCGCTGGGGGTGGACCTCCAGCCCGCACAGATCGACCAGGCACGTCGCCGCTTCGGCGACAGCGCGCGTTTCGCCGTCGCCGACGCCACGGCTCTGCCGGACCAGGCAGCGGAGATCCCGCTGACGGACGGTTCCTTCGATCGAGTGCACTGCCTGGAGGCCGCCTTCCACTTCGGCCATGAGGGCCGTAGGTCGTTCCTGAGCGAAAGCTTCCGGCTGCTCCGCCCAGGAGGCCGGCTCGTCCTCGTCGATGTCACGTCCCGTACGGATCAGCCGATCGAGACCCTCGACCCGGACGGCCTCGTGCGCGGGACCTGGCGCTTCGACTCCATCGAACCGTACGAGCGGTACCCGCTGGCGGCTTCCGCCGCCGGCTTCACCACACGGCGGATCCTCGACTGGACCACCCCCGTACTCCACAGGGCCGCCCAACTCTGTGCCGTGTTCGCCGGCACCGCGTCCACCCGGGCCGGCCGACAGGCCCTGTGCGTGCGGTGGCCCGGCCTCAGAACACTCGACGCACAGGACTGGGACGAGGTCATCGCCGTCGTTCGAGCTCACCGGGCCATCGGGCGCGTCCTTCGCTACACGACGTACGTCCTCGACAAACCCGCGGGCGGCTTCGCCGACGTCGCCCCCAGGTAGGGCTCTGGGCCGGACGCGGTCACCGTCGAGATCGGGTACGCGCTGTGCAGCGCGGCCTTCGCGGCGGCGGTCGTCTTCGGGGCCGTGGCCGGGAGACCCTGCTGCCGCGCGCCGGGCCGGTGCTCGCGCCCGTGCTCTTCTTCGCCCGGGTCGTCAGTGTGCTGGTCCGGTTCCGGTCTGCGGCTCAGCCCAGCCAGCCCGGCCGCACCAGCCCCGACTCGTAGGCGAGCACCACCAGTTGGGCCCGGTCGCGGGCGCCGAGCTTCACCATGGTGCGGCTGACGTGGGTCTTCGCGGTGAGCGGGCTGACGACCAGACGGCGGGCGATCTCCTCATTGGACAGGCCGATGCCGACCAGGGCCATCACCTCCCGCTCCCGCTCCGTGAGTCCCGCCAGGGCATCGGCCGCCGCGGGTTCCTTGGAGCGGGCCGCGAACTCGGCGATCAGCCGACGCGTCACCCCCGGCGAGAGCAATGCGTCGCCGGCGACCACCGCCCTTACCGCGCGCAGGAGTTCGTCCGGCTCGGTGTCCTTGACCAGGAAGCCGGAGGCGCCCGAGCGGATCGCCTCGAAGACGTACTCGTCGAGCTCGAAGGTGGTGAGCATGACCACCTTGACGTCCTTCAGCCCCGCGTCCCCCGTGACCCGCCGGGTCGCGGCCAGGCCGTCGAGTGCGGGCATGCGGATGTCCATCAGGACGACGTCGGGCCGCAGTTCGCGGATCCGGCGCACGGCCTCCTCACCGTCGGCGGCCTCCGCGGCCACCTCGATGTCCGGCTGCGCGTCTAGCAGCGCCCGGAACCCTGCCCGGACCAGTGACTGGTCGTCGGCGAGCAGTACCCGAATCACCGGTCCTCCTTGCGTCGTCCTCCGGTCCGCTTGCGGCTCATGTGCCGGCGGACGCCGTCAGCGGCAGTACGGCGAGCACCCGGAAACCGCCGTCCGGGCGGGGCCCCGCCTCGATGGTGCCACCCAGCGCGGCGGCCCGCTCCCGCATACCGACCAGCCCGTTGCCGCTACCGCCCGCGTCGGCGCCGGTCGCGGGCCCGTCGTCGTCGACCCGCAGCCGCAGCGCGTCCGCGTCGTGCGCGAGGTGCACGCGCGCGTGCCGCGAACCCGAGTGCCGTACGACATTGGTCAGGGCCTCCTGGACGATCCGGAAGGCGGCGAGGTCCGTGCCGGGCGGGAGGCGCGGCGGCTCGCCTTCCACCTCGACCGTGAGACCCGCGCTCGCCGCCTGCTCCACCAGCTCGGGCAGCCGGTCGAGCCCGGGCGCCGGAGCGCGGGGCGCTGCACCGGGAGCGCGCAGGGTGTCGAGCACCTGGCGTACCTCGCCGAGCGCCTCCTTGCTCTGGTCCTTGATCGTGGTGAGCGCCGTACGGGCCTGCTCGGGGTCGGAGTCGAGGAGCGCGAGGCCGACCCCCGCCTGCACATTGATCACGGAGATGCTGTGCGCGAGGACGTCGTGCAGCTCCTGCGCGATGCGCAGCCGCTCCTCGTCGGCCCGCCGCCGCGCGGCCTCGGCACGCTCGGCCCGCTCCCGGGCCCACTGCTCGCGGCGGACCCGGAACAGCTCCGACACCGCCGCGATCGCCACCACCCAGGTGGCGACGACGATCTCCTCGCCCCAGGAGACGGCGGAGTCCCCCGACGGCGGCAGCCACTGATAGAGCCAGTGCGCCACCAGGACGTGCCCGGCCCAGAGGGTTCCCATCGCGGCCCACGCCGCCCAGCGGTGCCCGGCGACGATCGCGCTGAAGCACGCCAGAGCGACGGTGAAGAGCACCGGCCCGTACGGATAACCGGCCCCCAGGTAGAGCATGACGGCGCCCGCCGTGCCGAAGACCACGGGCACCGGATACCGCTTCCGCCACAGCAGCAGCCCCCCGGCCACCAGCAGCAGCACGCGTGCGAAGAGGTCCAGGTCCGCCCGCTCGCCCTCCTGACCGTGGGCGGCGAAGTTCGAACCGACCAGCACAAAGACCGTGACGGCGACGGTGGACCGCCAGGGCCACCGGGGCGCACGCTCCCCCTCCCCCCACCGCTCCCACCACGGAGGACCGTGGCGCCACCACTGCGGCGGACCGCCCCGCGCGCGCTGCTCGTCCATACCGGCCACGCTAGACGCCGCCCGCCCGGAGCGGCGTCACCCAGGCGTGGTGATCACGCGTACTCCTGGGGAAGTACGAAGGCCTCAGGGCCTCGGACCCCAGTCGGGCTCTATGAGGCCGGCCCGCGCTGCGGAGACACCAGTCCCACCCCCTGCGCGAGTTGCCCCACCGCGTGCCGGAAGAACACCTCCCGGTCCTCCACGACCCGATGGAACTGGCCGAACAGCTCGAAGCCGACCAGGCCGTACAGCTGGGCCCAGGCCGCTACGAGAGCTGTCACCGCCTCCGGGGGGAGGTCGGGCGCGAGGTCGGCGGTGATCCGTTCGGCCTCCGGGCGCAGCTCGGACGGCAGTGAGGGTCCGGCCAGGCCGGAGCCGTGGTGGGCGTCGCGCGCGATGCCGATGAGCAGGAGGCCGACGCGGGCGGCAGGCGGGACGGTGGTGTCGGGGGCGGTGTAGCCGGGCACGGGCGATCCGTAGATCAGCGCGTACTCGTGGGGGTGGTCCAGCGCCCAGCCCCGCACCGCCTCACAGACCGCGATCCAGCGCCCGAAGGGGTCGGCCGTGGGCTCATGGGCCGCCTCGGCCCGCTCGCCGAGGGAGTCGTAGGCGTCGATGATGAGTGCGGTCAGCAGGTCGTCACGGCTGGGGAAGTAGCGGTACAGCGCGGAGGAGACCATGCCGAGCTCGCGGGCCACGGCCCGCAGGGAGAGCCTGGCGGCGCCCTCGGCCGCGAGCTGTCTGCGGGCCTCGTCCTTGATGGCCGCGGTGACTTCGATCCTGGCCCGGGCCCGGGCGCCGTGTGTGGTGCTCATGTGGAAAAGTGTGCCATGGAAGCAGAGCAGTGCACACAAACGAGAGCAGTGCTCTTGCTTTGGGGCACCCACGCGGGCAGACTGTACCCAGCGAGAGAGAGCAGTGCTCACAAAAGAGTGCACTGCTCCGCCATCGGAAACAGGGGGACCCCATGTCCACACACGTCCAGAAGCCCGGCTGGCTCACCGTCAACGTCCTCAACCGTTTCGTGGCCTGGATGACCCGCCGCGGCATCAGCGTCTGGGGCTCCCGTGTCCTCGCCGTCCGCGGCCGCAAGAGCGGTCAGTGGCGCACCACCCCGGTCAACCTGATGACCCTGGACGGCCGGCAGTACCTGGTCGCGCCCCGCGGCCATGTCCAGTGGACGCACAACATGCGCGCCTCGGGCGGCGGTGAGCTGCACCTCGGCAAGCACGTGGATACATTCACCGCGACCGAGGTGGCCGACGACGACAAGACCCCGATCCTGCGCGCCTACCTCAAGTGCTGGAAGGCGGAGGTCGGGGTCTTCTTCAACGGGGTGGGGCCGGACTCCCCGGACGACGAACTGCGCCGGATCGCCCCTGACCACCCGGTCTTCGAGATCACGGTGACGAGCTGACCTCGCCGCCCGTCGCGGGACGGCGGTCCATGGCGGTCAGGGCCCGCTGGGCCATCGGATGGGTGCGGACGATCTCGCCCATTGACGTCGCGCCCCGCGTGATGTCCTTGAACCCCTTCCAGGCGGGACGGAAACCCGTCACCGCCGCGTGGAACAGACCGGGGCGACGCTCGAACACCGTCAGCAGCCGCTTGCCGACGCTCATCTCCACCCCGAGCCCGGCCTTGACCGCGAACGCGTAGTTGAGGGCCTGCCGGCGGGTGTCCACGGCGTCGTGCGCCTCGGCGATCCGCACCGCCCACTCCCCCGCGAGCCGGCCGGACCGCAGCGCGAAGGAGATGCCCTCGCGGGTCCACGGCTCCAGCAGCCCCGCGGCGTCACCGCAGACCAGCACCCGGCCGCGCGACAACGGCGAGTCATCGGCCCGGCAGCGGGTCAAGTGCCCGGAGGAGATGCTCGGTTCGAAGCCGGCGAGGCCCAGCCGGCCGATGAACTCCTCCAAGTACCGCTTCGTCGCGGCGCCTTCGCCCCTGGCCGAGATCACCCCGACCGTCAGCGTGTCACCCTTGGGGAAGACCCAGCCGTAACTGCCGGGCATGGGGCCCCAGTCGATGAGCACCCGCCCCTTCCAGTCCTCGGCGACGGTCTCCGGCACCGGGATCTCCGCCTCAAGGCCGAGATCCACCTGGTCGACCTTGACCCCGACATGCGCCCCTATGCGGCTGGCGCTGCCGTCCGCCCCGACGACCGACCGCGCGAGCACGACCTCGCCGCCCTGCAGGACGACGGCGACCGTGCGCCGGTCCGGCACCGTCGAGCCGTGCTGCTCGACCCGCTGGACGGTGATGCCCGTACGCAGTTCGGCGCCCGCCTTCTGCGCGTGCTCGACGAGCTGCTGGTCGAACTCGGGCCGGTTGATCAGCCCGAACAGCATCTGCTTGGACCGGCGGGTCCGCGTGAAACGGCCGTTGTGCGAGAACGTCACCGCGTGCACCCGGTCCTTGAGCGGCAACTCGAAGCCGGGCGGGAGGGCGTCGCGCGAGGGGCCGATGATGCCGCCGCCGCACGTCTTGTACCGCGGCAGCTCCGCCTTCTCCAGCAACAGCACGCGTCTCCCGGCGACCGCCGCCGCGTACGCGGCCGAAGCTCCCGCGGGTCCCGCGCCCACCACGACGACGTCCCACACCTGCCGCACGTCGTCCGCCGAAGAGTTCTCGCTGCTCACGATGGTCTACTGCTCCCGATCAAGCCGCCTGCCCTGCTGTCTCCCGCATCCTACGGCGGACCTGGTCAGGGCCCGCTGTGGGAGGATCTACAGCACTCAACTCTTCAACGTCGCACCCACAAGGAGCGTGCCCATGTCGTCGAATCCGGT
The DNA here is from genome assembly GCF_042673825.1 of Streptomyces sp. NPDC057002. Taxonomy (NCBI): domain Bacteria; kingdom Bacillati; phylum Actinomycetota; class Actinomycetes; order Kitasatosporales; family Streptomycetaceae; genus Streptomyces; species Streptomyces sp. NPDC057002. The sequence continues at coordinate 507,417 of NZ_JBHURZ010000002.1, read as the reverse complement.
CGCCGAGACCGTCGCCTCACTGATGCCGGGGGCGAAGGAGGAGCTCACCGATCTGGTGGCCTTCCGGTCGGTGGCGGACTTCGACCAGTTCCCGAGGAGCGAGAGCGAGGGAGCCGCCCGCTGGGTCGCGGACGCGCTCACCGCCGAGGGCTTCCAGGACGTGGCCCTGCTCGACACCCCCGACGGGACGCAGTCGGTCTACGGCTACCTCCCCGGCCCGGCGGATGCGAAGACCGTCCTGCTCTACGCCCACTACGACGTGCAGCCGCCGCTGGACGAGGCCGGCTGGACCACTCCGCCGTTCGAGCTGACCGAGCGCGACGGACGCTGGTACGGGCGTGGCTCCGCCGACTGCAAGGGCGGTGTGATCATGCACCTGCTGGCGCTGCGGGCGCTGAAGGCGAACGGCGGCGTGCCCGTCCACGTCAAGGTGATCGTCGAGGGCTCGGAGGAGCAGGGCACGGGCGGTCTCGAGCGGTACGCCGAGGAACACCCGGACCTGCTGGAGGCCGACACGATCGTCATCGGAGACGCGGGCAACTTCCGCGTCGGCCTGCCGACGGTGACCTCCACGCTGCGCGGTATGACCCTCGTCCGCGTCAGCGTCGACACGCTCGCGGGCAATCTGCACTCGGGCCAGTTCGGCGGTGCCGCGCCCGACGCGCTCGCCGCCCTGATCCGCGTCCTGGACTCACTGCGCGCCGAGGACGGTTCGACGACCGTCGAGGGGCTCGCCTCGGACTCGGCCTGGGAGGGACTGCAGTACGACGAGGAACAGTTCCGGCAGGACGCCAAGGTGCTGGACGGCGTCGAGCTGATCGGCTCCGGCACGGTCGCCGACCGTATCTGGTCGCGCCCGGCCGTCACGGTCCTCGGCATCGACTGCCCGCCCGTCGTCGGCGCCACCCCGTCGGTGCAGTCGAGCGCCCGCGCGCTGATCAGCCTGCGGGTGCCGCCGGGCGTGGACGCGGGCGCGGCGACCAAGCTGCTCCAGGCGCACCTGGAGGCGCACACGCCGTGGGGCGCGCGGGTGAGCACCGAGCAGATCGGCGAGGGCCAGCCCTTCCGCGCCGACACCACCAGCCCGGCCTACCAGGCCATGGCCGCCGCGATGGCGGTGGCGTACCCGGGCCAGGAGATGCAGTACGCGGGCCAGGGCGGCTCCATCCCGCTGTGCAACACCCTCGCCTCCCTCTACCCGAGTGCGGAGATCCTGCTCATCGGGCTGAGCGAGCCGGAGGCACAGATCCACGCGGTGAACGAGAGCGTGTCCCCCGAGGAACTGGAACGGCTGTCGGTGGCCGAGGCGCTGTTCCTGCGCACCTACGCGTCGAGCTGACCGCTCTGCCCTGCGGTCAGTACCCCTCCTTCGGCTCCGCCAGCGCCGGGTCCAGAACGATGTCCTCGGCGCGCGCGGCCACCGTCGGCTCCTCGGGGAAGTGGCAGGCGGTCAGATGGCCCGTGGGGCTGCCCTCGACGCGCACCAGCGGCGGTTCCTCTGCGGCGCACTTGTCCTGGGCCTTCCAGCAGCGGGTGCGGAAGCGGCAGCCGGAGGGCGGGGCGATCGGGGAGGGCACGTCCCCGGCCAGCCGGATGCGTTCGCGCCGCTCCGTGGCGTCCGGGTCGGCCTCGGGCACGGCGGACAGCAGCGCGTGGGTGTAGGGGTGCCGGGGCCGGGTGTAGAGCGACTCGCGGTCGGCGACCTCGACGATCTTGCCGAGGTACATCACGGCGACCCGTTCGGAGAAGTGCCGTACGACGGCGAGGTCGTGGGCGATGAAGACGAAGGCGATGCCGAACTCCCGCTGGAGGTCCTGGAGCAGGTTGACGACCTGCGCCTGGATGGAGACGTCCAGCGCGGAGACCGGTTCGTCGGCGACGATCAGCTTCGGCCGCAGGGCGAGGGCGCGGGCGATGCCGATGCGCTGGCGCTGGCCTCCGGAGAACTCGTTGGGGTAGCGGTTGTAGTGCTCGGGGTTGAGGCCCACGGTCTCCAGGAGTTCCTGGACGCGCCGCTTGTGGCCCTGGGGCGGGTTGATGCCGTTGAGCCGCATCGGCGTCTCGATGATGGTGCCGACGGTGTGCCGGGGGTTCAGCGACGAGTACGGGTCCTGGAAGATCATCTGGAGGTTGCGGCGGGCTTCCCGCATCCGTGCGGCGGGCCGGTGGGTGATGTCCTCGCCGTCGAACAGGACGGAGCCGCCGGTGGGTTCGAGCAGCCGGGTGATCAGACGGCCCGTGGTCGACTTGCCGCAGCCGGACTCGCCGACCAGGCCCAGCGACTCGCCGGGCCCGACCGCGAAGTCGATGCCGTCGACGGCTCGTACGGCCCCGATCTGCCGCTGGAAGATGATGCCCTGCCGGAGGGGGAAGTGCTTCTGCAGACCGCGTACTTCGAGGAGGTTCTCGCCGGTGGGGCGTTCGGTGGTCTGCCCGGTGAGGGGCTGGGTGGTGCTCACGGCTTGCTCCCTTTCGTCAGCTCGTCCCCGTCGGCCCCGCCGCGGATCTCCTGTTTGGCCTCGTCGGTGAGATGGCACGCGGCGAGGTGCCCCGCGGTGCCGGAGACGAGGCGCAGTTCGGGCCGGTCCACGGTGCATCGCCCCTCCGGCACCCAGCCCTTGTAGGCGCAACGGGGGTTGAAGGAGCAGCCGTCCGGCAGGTTGATCAGGCTCGGCGGTGTGCCGGGGATCGGGTTCAGCCGCTCACCGACGTCGCCGGTGAGGTGCGGCATCGACTGCAACAGGCCCCAGGTGTAGGGGTGCTGAGGCTGCTTGAGCACCTCGCGGGTGGTGCCGTACTCGATGCGGCGGCCGCCGTACATCACCAGGATGTCGTCGGCGACGTCGGAGACCACGCCAAGGTCGTGCGTGATGATGACGACGGCGGAGCCGAACTCGTCCTGGAGGTCGCGGATCAGGTCGAGGATCTGCGCCTGGACGGTGACGTCCAGGGCGGTGGTGGGTTCGTCGGCGATGAGCAGGGCGGGGTCGCAGACCAGGGACATGGCGATCATGGCGCGCTGCCGCATGCCTCCGGAGAACTGGTGCGGATAGTCCCTGACGCGGCGCTCGGGCTGCGGGATGCCGACCCGCTTCAGCATCTCCACGGCCCGCTCCCTGGCCTCCTTCTTGGAGACCTTGTGGTGCACGCGGTAGGCCTCGGCGATCTGGGCGCCGACGGTGAAGAAGGGGTGCAGCGCGGAGAGCGGGTCCTGGAAGATCATGGAGACGGTACGGCCGCGCAGTTCGCGCATCTCCGCCTCGGGCAGGGCGACGAGTTCCCTGCCCTCCAGCCGGATCTCTCCGGAGACCCGGGCGCGGGTGCCCTTGTGCAGTCCTAGCAGGGCCAGCGAGGTCACCGACTTGCCGGAACCGGACTCGCCGACGATGCCGAGGGTCCGGCCCTTCTCCAGAGTGAAGGAGACACCGTCGACGGACTTGACGAGGCCGTCCTCGGTCGGGAAGTGCACCCTCAGGTCGCGTACGTCGAGGAAGGGTGCGGGCGCGGGCGTGACGTCCGCGGGCTGCGGTGAGGTCTGAACGGACACGGATGTTCCTAAGGACGAAAGAAGGGCTCAGGCGAGGCGTACGCGCGGGTCGACGAGGCCGTACACCAGGTCGACGACGACGTTGGCGAGGACGACGAACGTCGCGGCGAAGAGTGTGGTGCCGAGGATGACCGGCAGGTCGGAGTTCTGGACGGAGTCGACGGCGAGCTTGCCGATGCCGTTGATGCCGAAGACCGACTCGGTGATGACCGCGGAACCGCCGATCAGGGAGCCGACGTCCATGCCGAAGATGGTGATGATCGGGGTGATGGCGGCCCGCAGCCCGTGCTTGAGGACGACGGTGGCGGCCGGCAGGCCCTTGGCGCGGGCGGTGCGCATGTAGTCCTCGGCGAAGACCTCCAGCATGGAGGAGCGGGTGAGCCGGGTGTACATCGCGAGGTAGACGATGACCAGGGTGGTCCACGGCAGGATCAGCCCCTGGAACCAGCCGGCCGGGTCCTCGGTGATCGGCGTGTAGCCGGAGGTCGGCAGGATCTGGAACTTGTCGACGAAGAGGTACAGCAGGAGCAGGCCGATGAAGTAGATCTGCACCGACACGCCGAACAGGGCCAGTCCGACCGCCGCCTTGTCGGCCGCCCTGCCCCTGCGGACGGCGGCGACGGTGCCGAGGCCGACGCCCAGGATCAGGAACGCCACCGCGGCGCCGAGACCGAGGGAGAGGTCCGCCGGGAAGTCCTGGAGCAGCGTGGTCAGGACCGGGGTGTCCGTCTGGAAGGAGACGCCGAGGCAGGGCGCGCCGCAGTGGATGCGAACGCTCTGGTCGCCGAAGTCGCGGCCGGTGAACAGCCCCTTGAGGAACTCCCAGTACTGCGTCAGGTAGCTCTGGTCCAGGCCCAGCGAGTGCTTGATCTCCGCGAGACGGGAGGGGGAGCAGGTCTTGCCGCAGGCCAGGAGTGCGGGGTCGGACGGCAGCGCGAAGAAGATGAAGAAGGTGATCGTGGTGATCACCAGCATGATCACGGCCGCTGCCAGCAGGCGTCTGATGAGGTAACGAAACATGGGGTGCCGGGACCTGACGTGAGAGGGGAGCCCGCCGGCGGACCGGGCCGCCGGCGGGGTTCAGAGGGAGTGCGTCCGTCAGTGCTTGACGTAGACGTGGACCAGGCTCGGCTCGGCCACGATCGTGTCGGGGATGACACCGCCGACCTTGGAGCCGGACATCTCGGTGAAGTTCATGTACATCAGCGGGACCACGGCGGCGTCCTTCAGGACCTGCTGGTCGATCTGCCCGTAGGCGGCGTTGCGCTGCTTGACGTCCGACAGCTTGGCGGCCTTGTCGATCAGCGCGTTGACCTTCGGGTCGTTCAGATACGACAGGTCCTGATTGGCCTGTGGATTCTTCTTGATCAGCCGGCCGTCGAAGAGAGTCGGCAGCACCGTGGAGGCGTTCGGCCAGTCGGCGATCCAGTCGCCCCAGGTCAGGTCGTACTGGTTCTTCGTGTTGTTGATGGTGCTGAAGTAGTTCGACGCGTCGATCGGGGAGATGTTGACGTGGATGCCGATGCGCCCCAGCGCGGTCTTCACCGCGTCGGCGAAGTGCTCCTGGGTGGGGGTGTTCTCCACCGCGATGGACATGGCCGGCTTCGGGTTGCCCGCCTGCTTCATCAGGGCCTTGGCCTTGGCGAGGTTGCCGGCCGGGTTGGCGCTGTACTGGTTGAACTTCTGGTAGCCGCCGATGCCGGGGCTCAGCATGGTGGTGGCGTAGTCGCCGTACGCCGAGCCGCCGAAGGCGCCGCGGACTGTGGTCTTGTCGATGGCGTACTCGATGGCCTGGCGGACCCGGAGGTCCTTGACGCGGGTGGTGTTGATCGCCAGGTAGTTGATGCCGGGCGCGGGGATCTTGTAGTAACGGCCCTTCAGAGAGGGGTCATTGGCCATCTGGGCCAGGTCGGATCCGGCGATCGGCCACTGCTGGATCGAGGTCTGGGCGGCGCCGGCGTCGGCCTTGAGCTGCTGGTCGATGGCCGACTCGTCCTGGCCGAACTTGACGTCCATCCCGTCGACGTTCTGCTGCCGGATCGGGTCGGTCGACTGCGACCAGCGCGTGTTCCGCGTGAGGACGAGTTCCTTGTTCTTGGTGTACGACTTGATCATGTACGGGCCGTCCGACCAGACCTTGGTGTCGTAGGTCGAGCCGGTGTCGTGGGCCTTGGGCACGGCGGACCAGCCGGTCATGGTGGTGGTCTCGTTGAAGTCGGCCACCGGCTGGTCGAGGTGGAAGACGATGGTGTACTTGTCCGGCGTCTGGATGGAGCCGAGCTGCTTGCCCTGGTAGGGACCCTTGTAGTCGGACCCGCCGACGAGCCACTGGGAGGCGTAGGGCGGGCCGCCGTTGATGTCGGAGGAGAAGAAGCGCTCCACGCCGTACTTGACGTCCGCCGCGGTGACCTCGGTGCCGTCCTGGTACTTGACACCGTGCCGCAGGTGGAAGGTCCAGACCGTGGCGCCCTTGCTCGGCGTTCCGGTGTCGGTGGCCAGGTCGCCGACCAGCTTCGGCTTGGGGCCCGTCTCGTCCCAGCCCGTGAGGGTCCGGACGATCTCCTGGTCCATGCTCTGACCCTCGGTCGTGTAGACGCGCTGAGGGTCGAGGTGGTCGTAGTCCGCCTTGTTCAGGATGGTCAGGGTGCCGCCCTTTCCGGGGGCGCCGCTGCTGCTGTCGCTGGAGGAACCTCCGCATGCGGTGGCCCCCAGGGCGATCACCACGGCGGAGGCCGTGAGAGCGACCGTGCGCGATCTGCGCGTGCTGCGCGTCATTGAGGAAACTCCTTCTTGCTACGGGCGCGGCGGCCGTTCGTGGGACCGCCGGGCCGATACTCGGGGGGTGGCTTTGTCAGCCGCGCCGGGCGCGGGGATCCAGGGCGTCCCGGACGCCGTCCCCGAGGAGGTTGAGCGCCAGGACCAGGAGGAAGAGCAGGACGCCGGGCACGAAGAGGTACATCGGGTCCTGGAGGAAGAACTGGGAGGCGTCCGAGAGCAGCGCTCCCCAGTCGGGGTTGGGCGGGATGACGCCGACGCCCAGGTACGAAAGGGCCGCCTCGGTGGTGATGTTCTGCGGGACGGCCAGCGCGAAGGAGATCAGGATCGGCGCCCACAGGTTGGGCAGCAACTGCCGGAAGAGGATGTGCCGCCGGCCAGCGCTCATCAGCCGCGCGGCGTCGACGAACTCCCGTTCGCGCAGGGACAGTACCTGTCCGCGCACCAGACGGGCGGTGTACGCCCAGGCGAAGACGGCGATGTTGAGAACCAGGACGAGGAGGCGGAGGTTCTCGTCGGTGCCGCCATGGGTGTTGGTCTGCAGCGCGTTCTGGATCACCGGGGTGAGCGCGATGATGAACAGCAGCTGCGGGAACGCCAGCATCACGTCCATGATCCGGGAGAGCAGGGAGTCGACCCAGCCGCCGAAGTAGCCGGCCGCGAGCCCCGCGACGACACCGACCACGGTGGACAGCACGGCCGAGGCGAAGCCCACGTACAGGGAGGTGCGCAGACCGTAGACGATGCGGGCGAACAGGTCGTAGCCCGTGCCCGGTTCGACGCCGAGCAGATGCTGGGCGCTGATGCCGCCCAGCGATCCGTAGGGGAAGTTGCCCGTGTCCGGGTTGATCGCCCTGTTGTCGGGGGTGATCGGTCCCCAGCTGGTCAGCGCGGTGAGGACCGGCGCGAGCAGGGCGATCACGATGAACAGGACGGTGGCCGCCAGTGCGGCCGTGGTGACCTTGTCCCGTCTGATCCGTCGCCAGGCCATCCGGGCCGGTGAGCGGCCGGCGACGACCGGGCCGCCGGGTCTGCTGTCCTGCGTCGACGGCTCGGTCAGCAGCGCGGTGCCGCCGCCGGTGTCGACCGGCTGGTGTTGCGTGGTCATCGTACGGACATCCCGGATCTGCCCCTGAGGCAAGGAAATTGAGTGGCGGTCGTGAGCGCCGCCGTGAGACATTGCGGACTTTCGCAATGCCGTGCGAGGCCGGTCAAGCCGAGCAGGGGCCAGAAAAGGGATTGTTTGCGGTCATGGAAAAGTGTTGACGAGAGCGGGGAATGTGATTACCCGCCGCGTGAAGGAATGAGGGCGATTCCTTGGGCGGTGATTGGCATTGCCTCCGGGCGCGTTTCCTCTCGCTTTTCCCTCGGAATCCCCCGCGCCGGGTAAAGGGCACGCACGCGGACCCCGGCTCAGCCGACGGGCACCCCCGGCTCAGCCGACGGGCACCCCGGCTTCCAGGTAGAACGCCGCTCCGCGTTCGCGCGCCCTCAGCGCCCAGCGCAGCCGCTCGTAGCGCACCGGTGGCAGCAAGTCGGCGGCCTCCTCCTCGGTGACGAACCGCCAGTCGCGCAGTTCCGGCCCGGGCAGTACCAGCCGGCCGGCCTCCGCGGAGTCGAGGAGACCGCCGTCGAAGAGGAGCCGCAGGCCGCCGAAGCCGGGGGGCGCGGGGCGCTCCCAGTCGACGACGAGCAGGCTCGGCACCTCGTCGAGGTGGATGCCGGTCTCCTCGGCGACCTCCCGGACACCGGCCCGCGCGGGCGCCTCACCGGGTTCGACGACGCCCCCTGGGAACTCCCAGCCGGCCTTGTAGGTGGGGTCGACCAGCAGCACCCGGTTCTGCTCGTCGAAGAGGAGCACACCGGCGGCGAGCGTCTCGGCGGTGGGCTCGGGCGTCTGCACGATGTCGCAGACGGGCACGGAGCCGCCCTGCACGGCCTCGGCGATGCGGGCGGCGGTCTCGTACGGCGTGAGGTCGCTGGTGTCGACCGGGTGCGCGTCCGCGGCGAGCCAGGAGGCGAGCGCGGCCCGGTACGGCTCGATGTGGTCGACGGACCACTGCCGTATTCGTATCTCGCCGTCGGGGAGGTCCCGCGGAACCTCGCGGCCCGCGATGCGCTCCCGCAGTATCGTTTCGGCCGGAGCGAGCAGGATGTGGCTGACCGGAATCCTGCGCGCGGCCAGGCCGCCGAAGATCTCGTCGCGGTACTCCTGACGCAGCAGCGTCATCGGGACCACCAGGGTTCCGCCGAGCTCGGCGAGCATCGCGGCCGCCGTGTCGATCACGAGCCGTCGCCAGATCGGCAGGTCCTGGAAATCGCCGACCTCGGCGAGGCGCTTGGGCGGCAGCAGATACCGCAGCGCTCCGCCGATCACCTCGGGGTCGAAGAGCGTGCTGTTCGGGATCAGTTCGATCAGTTCCTGTGCGGTGGTGGTCTTCCCCGCACCGAACGCGCCGTTGATCCAGACGACGGTCACAGGTCCCCCTCTTCTGTTGGCCCCCTGAGGCTTGCCCGCTCCACCCTGCCACGGAAACCAGCCCCAGTTGAGGGCGCATGACGACGGCGCCGGCGCCCCCCTCACGCGGGGAGCGCCGGCGCCGTGAGCCGAGGCCGGAGCGGCTCGTCAGCCCTTCTTCTTCTGGACGCCCTTCTTCTGGACGCCCTTCTTCTTCTGGACGCCGTCCTTCCCTGCCACGGACAGGCCGTCCTTGCCGACGGCCTGGTTGAGCGTGTTGAGAGTCTCGTCCACGTTGATCCCGGGGAGCTTCTCTCCGACAGCGTGCGACGGGGTGACCGCCGCGACGACGAAGCCGGTGGCCAGGGAGGCGATGGCGAGCATGCTGCGCTTCTTCATGACCGACTCAACTGCCGGACCCGCTCCGGGGTCACGCCACTGGGCCGTTCGGGCGACGCGACGGCCTCACTCGGGACCGGTGTTCCAGGTCCCGGGCCCGCCGCCGCGCCATTCGATCAGCCCCGACGCCGCCGCATACGCCTCGTCCGCGTCCTCGATCCCCGCCCGCCGCAGGAACTCGGCGACGTCCAGCAGCCCGTACGCGATCCCGAGGAACTGGTCGTCCACACGGACCCGCCGGCCACCGTCCGCGGCGGGCGGGTAGACCACGACGGGCTTCACGGACGCCATGGCACCAGGGTGCGCGCGGACGGCACCGGGCGCGCGCCGGGGTGGGCCGTTCAGCCGACCCGCTGTGCCTGTTCCGAGGCGCCCACATAGTCCGCGAGATGCTCCCCGGTCAGGGTGGAGCGGGCCTCGACGAGTGCGGCCGGGGTGCCCTCGAAGACGATCCGGCCGCCGTCGTGTCCGGCGCCCGGGCCGAGGTCGATGATCCAGTCGGCGTGCGCCATGACCGCCTGGTGGTGCTCGATGACGATGACCGACTTTCCGGCGTCGACGAGCCGGTCGAGCAGCCCGAGCAACTGCTCCACGTCGGCGAGGTGGAGGCCGGTGGTCGGCTCGTCGAGTACGAAGACGGAACGGCCCCCGCCCTTGTCGCCCATGTGCGTGGCCAGCTTGAGCCGCTGCCGCTCGCCGCCGGAGAGCGTGGTGAGCGGCTGGCCGAGGGTGAGGTAGCCGAGCCCGACGTCCGCCATCCGCTCGATGATCCGGTGGGCCGCGGGGGTGCGCGCCTCACCGGCGCCGAAGAACTTCTCCGCCTCGGCCACGGACATCGCCAGCACCTCGCTGATGTCGCGGCCGCCGAAGCGGTACTCCAGCACCGACGCCTCGAACCGCTTGCCCTCGCACACCTCACAGGGGGTGGCGACGCTCTGCATGATCGCCAGGTCGGTGTAGATGACACCGGCGCCGTTGCAGGTGGGGCAGGCGCCCTCGGAGTTGGCGCTGAAGAGCGCCGGCTTCACGCCGTTGGCCTTGGCGAAGGCCTTGCGGATCGGGTCGGCGAGGCCGGTGTAGGTCGCCGGGTTGCTGCGCCGGGAGCCGCGGATCGCGGTCTGGTCGATCGACACCACGCCGTCCTCGGTGGGGATCGAACCGTGCACGAGCGAACTCTTGCCGGAGCCGGCGACGCCGGTGACGACGGTGAGCACGCCGAGCGGGATGTCGACGTCGACGTTCTGGAGGTTGTTCGCCGTCGCGCCGCGGATCGCGAGCGTACCGGCGGGCTTGCGGACCGTCTCCTTCAACGCCGCCCTGTCGCCGAGATGACGGCCGGTGACGGTCCCGCTCTTGTGCAGCCCCTCCAGGGTGCCCTCGAAGCAGACGGTGCCGCCCGCGGTGCCGGCGCCGGGGCCGAGGTCCACGACATGGTCGGCGATGGCGATCGTCTCCGGCTTGTGCTCCACGACGAGCACGGTGTTGCCCTTGTCGCGCAGCCGCAGCAGCAGGCTGTTCATCCGCTGGATGTCATGGGGGTGCAGTCCGATGGTCGGCTCGTCGAAGACGTACGTGACGTCGGTGAGCGAGGAGCCGAGGTGCCGGATCATCTTGGTGCGCTGCGCCTCGCCGCCGGAGAGCGTGCCCGAGGCGCGGTCGAGCGAGAGATAGCCGAGGCCGATCTCCGTGAACGAGTCCAGGGTGTGCCGGAGCTTGGCGAGCAGCGGAGCGACCGAAGGATCGTCGATCCCGCGGGCCCATTCGGCCAGGTCGCGGATCTCCATCGCGCAGGCGTCCGCGATGTTGACCTTGCCGATCCTCGAGGAGCGGACCAGTTCGCTGAGCCGGGTGCCGTCGCACTCGGGGCACTCGGTGAAGGTGACCGCCCGGTCCACGAAGGCCCGGATGTGCGGCTGCATCGACTCGCGGTCCTTGGCGAGGAAGGTCTTCTGGATCTTCGGGATCAGCCCCTCGTAGGTGAGGTTGACGCCGTTGATCTTCACCTTGGTCGGCTCGCGGTACAGGAAGTCGTGCCGCTCCTTCTTGGTGTACTCGCGGATCGGCTTCTCCTTGTCGAAGAAGCCCGACTCTGCGATGACCCGCACCACCCAGCCGTCCCCGGTGTAGGTGGGGATGGTGAACGGGTCCTCGGAGAGCGACTTGGAGTCGTCGAACAGCTGGGTGAGATCGATGTCGGAGACCTTGCCCCGGCCCTCGCAGTGCGTGCACATGCCGCCCGTACGACTGAAGGTCACCTTCTGCGTCTTGGTCTTGTCGGTACCCCGGTCGACCGTGATCCCGCCGCTCGCCGAGACCGAGGCGACATTGAAGGAGAACGCGCCGGGCGGGCCGATGTGCGGCGTGCCGAGCCGGCTGAAGAGGATGCGCAGCATCGCGTTGGCATCGGTGGCGGTGCCGACGGTGGAGCGCGGGTCGGACCCCATCCGCTGCTGGTCGACGGTGATCGCGGTGGTCAGTCCGTCGAGCACGTCCACCTCGGGCCGGGCGAGGTTGGGCATGAAGCCCTGCAGGAAGGCGCTGTAGGTCTCGTTGATCAGCCGCTGCGACTCCGCGGCGATGGTGTCGAACACCAGCGAGCTCTTGCCCGAGCCGGAGACGCCCGTGAACACCGTGAGCCTGCGCTTCGGAATCTCGATGCTGACGTCCTTGAGGTTGTTCTCGCGCGCACCGTGCACACGGATCACGTCATGGCTGTCGGCAGCGTGCGGCCCGGGCGACCGTCTGTCCGTCGTCGTGGCCTTGCTCATCGTGTCTCCATCTGTCGCTCGGACGTTCTGTCCCCCGCACCGAACCGGTGGGGGTGCGGCGCGGGGGATGCGCATGGGGCCGGCCGCTGCTACGGCGTCACGGCTTCAGCTGCTGGATGCGGATCATGTTGCCCGCGGGGTCGCGGAAGGCACAGTCGCGCACGCCGTACGGCTGGTCGACCGGCTCCTGGACCACCTCGGCGTCGCCCGCCTGGAGCCGCTCGAAGGCGCCGTCGACGTCGGTGGTGGCCAGGACGATGCTCGCGTAGGTGCCCTTGGCCATCATCTCGGCGATGGTGCGGCCCTCGTCCTCGGTGATGCCCGGGTCGGCGGCCGGCGGATGCAGGACGATGTTGGTGCCGGGCTGGCCGACGGGGCCGACCGTGATCCAGCGCATGCCCTCGTACCCGACGTCGTTGCGGACTTCGAAGCCGAGGGTGTCGCGGTAGAACGCCAGAGCGGCGTCCGGGTCGTCGTGCGGCAGGAAACTGGCGTGAATGTTGAGGTCCATGGCCACCACGCTAGTTTCGGCCCGGGGCAGGCGCTTCTCGATTCCTGACCGGTCTGGTGACCTGCTTCGCCACGCACGACGGGATCCCCGCGGTCGCCCGCGCCGCCTCGCGCCGGTAGGCGCTGGGCGGCATGCCGACCAGCTCCGTGAAGCGGGTGCTGAAGGTGCCCAGCGACGAGCAACCGACCTCGAAGCACACCTCGGTGACACTGCGGTCGCCACGGCGCAGCAGGGCCATCGCGCGCTCGATGCGCCGCGTCATGAGGTAGCTGTACGGCGACTCGCCGTACGCCTGCCGGAACTCGCGGCTGAGATGCCCGGCCGACATGTGCACGCCCCGGGCCAGCGCCTCCACGTCCAGCGGCTGTGCGTACTCCCGGTCGATCCGGTCCTTGACCCGGCGCAGGCGCGCGAGGTCACGCAGGCGCTGCGCCGAGGTGGGTCTGCTGCTCACATGCCGGATCGTGCCACATCGCACGGATATTCGGTCGATTTCGCCGGAAGAGCCGGCATCCCGGGCCGGGGCCTGTCAGGGGAAGTACGTGTCGAAGGTTCCGATCCACCATGCCGCGAGCGGCAGGAGGCACACCTGCACGCCCGCTGTGATCCAGCAGCGGCCGAGCACCGCGATCCCGAAGGTCCACCACGCGGTGGCGCGCAGCGCGCTCACGACTCCGGCCTGGTATCCCCGCCCGGTGAAATCGGCCATGCCGGGGTAGCCCATCCAGTCCTCGGTGAAGATGCCCTCCGTCCCCAGCACGATGGCCGCCGACACGAACCACAGGTCGGCCAGGAGGGCCGCCGCGGCGAGCGCCACGTCGAAGCGCAGGAACGCGGGCGCCGGCAGCAGCAGCCGTACCGCGAGGGCCCCTTGGCGGCGTGTCCAGTCCCGCTGCCGGACACGCACCAGCGTGACGACGGCGAACACCAGCGCCCCGAGAGCCGCCGCCCACCCGCCCATGAAGACCAGCCCGAAGAACATCATCCCGGCACTCACGCCGGGCCAGATGCCGCGCCGGGCCGGAGTGGTTCCTTCCGTGTCAGGGGCGGCCGGGGCCCCGGAGACGCTCCGGCCCCACCGCCTGAACGTTCCTGCCCGGTCTCACACCCCCGCCGCGGCCGCGTCCGTCCGCTTCGCGAGCGCCGCCGCCGCTGCCCCCACCAGGCCGGCGTCGGTGCCCATCTGGGCCGGTGCCACGGTCAGCTGCCGGACGAAGGACAGGGTCGCGTAGGCGCTCAGAGCCTTGCGCAGAGGCGTGAAGAGGACGTCGCCCGCCTTGCCCACTCCCCCGCCGATCACCGCTATGTCGATCTCCACGAGGGTCGCCGTGGCGGCGATCCCGGCGGCCAGGGCCTGGGCGGCACGTTCGAAGGAGGCGACGGCGACCGGGTCGCCGGAACGGGCGGCGTCGGCCACCGCGGCGGCGGACGTGTCACCGTCGGGGCCGGGCCGCCAGCCGTTCTCCAGGGCGCGCCGGGCGATGTTGGGACCGCTCGCGATGCGCTCGACGCAGCCGTGCGAGCCGCACGGGCAGAGATCGCCGTCGAGGTCCACGCTGATGTGGCCGATATGGCCGGCGTTGCCGGTCGGCCCGGGGTGCAGCCTCCCGCCGAGCACCAGGCCGCCGCCGACACCCGTGGAGACGACCATGCACAGCGCGTTGTCATGGCCGCGGGCGGCGCCCTGCCAGTGTTCGGCCGCCGTGATCGCCACACCGTCGCCGATCAGCTCGACGGGCAGGTCCCCGGCCGCCGCCCGGACGCGCCCGACGAGCGGGTAGCCGCGCCAGCCGGGCACGTTCACCGGGCTCACCGTCCCCGCCGAGGCGTCCACGGGCCCGGCGCTGCCGATGCCCACGGCCGCGGCGCGCTCCCACAGCGGAGAGGCGGTGAGCTCGCCGAGCACCTCCTCCACGGCCCGCATCACGGTGTCGCCGTCCTCCCGGGCGGGCGTCGGCCGCTGGGCGCGGACCAGGATCCGGCCGTGGCCGTCCACCAGAGCGCCGGCGATCTTGGTGCCGCCGATGTCGAGCGCGGCCACGAGGTCGGTGTGCATCAGTGTCGGATCTCCCCGTCAACCATGAGAAAAACGCCGAGAAATACTGGGAATCGAATCGCGGTGGACAGTCTCCCCCGAGCCTGACAACGTTGTCCAGGCTCTATGCTCGACGCCACATCCTCATACAAACCCAGGACCTACGCACCCCCGTGGACGACAGGACAGGACACCGCACCGTGCCCCAGACCCCCCTCCGATCCGCAACGCGCTACGGCACCCGGCCGACCATGAAGGACGTCGCCGCACGCGCCGGAGTCGGGCTCAAGACGGTGTCCCGGGTGGTGAACGGGGAACCGGGGGTCACCCCGGAGACGGAGCGGCGCGTCCAGGAGGCGATCGACGCCCTCGGTTTCCGCCGCAACGACAGCGCGCGGGTGCTGCGCAAGGGCCGTACGGCCAGCATCGGCCTGGTCCTGGAGGATCTCGCGGACCCGTTCTACGGGCCGCTGAGCCGCTCGGTCGAGGAGGTGGCCCGCGCGCACGGCGCCCTGCTGATCAACGGATCCAGCGCGGAGGACCCGGAACGCGAGCAGGAGCTGGTGCTGGCCCTGTGCGCGCGGCGGGTGGACGGGCTGGTGGTGATTCCGGCCGGTGACGACCACCGGTATCTGGAGCCGGAGCTCAAGGCGGGTGTCGCCACGGTGTTCGTGGACCGGCCGGCCGGGTACATCGACGCCGACGTGGTTCTGTCGGACAACTTCGGCGGCGCCCGCGACGGCGTCGCCCATCTCATCGCGCACGGGCACCGCCGGATCGGCTTCATCGGCGACATGCCCCGCATCCACACCGCCGCCGAGCGGCTGCGCGGCTACCGGGCCGCGATGGAGGACGCGGGCATACCGGTGGCGGACTCCTGGATGTCCCTCGGCGTCACCGATCCCGAGCGGGTGCGCAGGGCGGCCGGGGACATGCTGTCCGGCCCGGACCCGGTCACCGCGATCTTCGCGGCCAACAACCGGGTGACGGTCACCGTGATCCGTGTGCTGGCCGAGCACGTCCGCCGTGTCGCCCTGGTCGGCTTCGACGACATCGAGCTGGCCGACCTGCTCCGGCCGGGCGTCACGGTCGTCGCCCAGGACGCGGCGGACATCGGCCGCACCGCGGCGGAACGTCTCTTCCGGCAGCTGGACGGCACCCAGCTGACCCCCGAGCGCATCGAGCTGCCGACCCGGCTGATCACCCGCGGCTCCGGTGAGCTGCCACCGGCGGACTGAGGCGGCCCATGGATCACCTCACCGATCGCACACTGCGGGCACTCGGCCTGGCCGAGGCGCCGCGCGAGCATCCGTTGCTGTATCCGGGCGCGTGGCCGGCCGACTCCGGGCTCCTCGACGGGGACTGTTTCCTGCCGCTGGAACGGCTGGTGTACGAGGACCGCACCCCGGTCCTCGCCATCGGCTCCAACGCGTGTCCGGGACAACTGCGGCACAAGATGGCCGAGTTCGGGATCATGTCCCCGCTGCCGATGGTGAAGACCCGGGTGCGGGGTGTCGACGCGGGCGTCTCGGCGCATGTGAGCCGCATGGGGTACATGTCGGCCTCGCCCGTCAGCGCCCCGGAGACCGTGCGGGAGCTGTTCGTCCTCTGGCTCGACGACGAGCAGCTCGCGGTGATCGACGCGAGCGAGGGCGCGCCCGTGCCGAGCGGCAACTTCAACCGTGCCTGGCTGCCCGCGCCCGATGTGCGGATCGACCTCGCGGACGGCACCCGGCTGCCGGGCGCGTACGCGTACGTCAACCGGCACGGGGTTCTGCACGACGGCACCGGCGCGCCGCGCACCCACCCGGGCCAGCGGGCCCTGCTCACCGAGCTGCTCTCCGGCCTGCCGCGGTTCAGGCAGCTCTTCGGCGTGGTGCCCGAGGAGTTCAGCGCGCGGGCCCGGGGTGACCGGCGGTTGTGCGAGCGGGGCACGCGGCTGTTCATCGAGGAGAAGCTGGTGACCGCCTCCGGCCTGGAGCGGTACGTCGGCTCCGGGCCGACGGGGTCTCAGCAGACCGGGAGCCCGGGGACCGGCGCGTCGTTGTCCCCGCCCTTGACGTAGACATCGCTGACCCAGACGTCCGTGTTGCCGCTGTCGTCGTCGGTCTTGGCCCACCAGACGTTGGTCCACCGGCCGTCCGTCTCTCGGCGGCCCAGGTTCTGCTGGCAGTAGAAGTAGTTGGTGCCCGCGTTGAGGACACCGACCTTGGTGCCGGAGGCGGTGTAGGAGTCGGCGGTCTTCCAGACCTGGCAGTTGTACTTGCCGCCGCCGATGGCGTGGCAGGCCGGTTCGGGAGCGGGGGTGGCCGAACCGCCGCCCGTCCCGCCATTGCCGGAACCGCCTCCGGTGTCGCTGCCTCCTGAGGTGCCCGATGTCCCTCCCGTCGCGCCGGCGGAGGACTCGGCGGGGGCCGGGGTGGCCGCCCGGCCGGTGGGCTCGGGGTCCTTCTTGTCGCCGGGCCTCTGGGACGGGGCCTTGCCCTTCTCGTCGCCCTGCTGTGTGGGCCGGGGAGCGTTCGAGCCGTCGTCGGTGCGACCCGGCTCGGAGGAGGCCGCGGCATCCGCACGGGCGGCGTCGGTCCGGGCGCCCGCTTCCTTGTCGCCGGTGTCGCTGAGCACGGCGGCCGTGACACCGGCGGCGGCGAGAACGACGGTGGCGGCCGCGGCGGCGAGCAGGACACGGGACCTACGGCGGGACGGGCGGCCGGAGTTCACCGGACCTGTGGGGGCGGAGGCGCCGGGGGCGGTGCTGTCCGGGTCGGACGGCCCGAAGCCGTGCGGGCCGGGTCCCGAGCCGTACGGGCCGGACCCTGAGCCGGCCGCCCCGGCAGGTGTGGCGGCTCCGAAGGCCGCGGGCGTCCCGGAGCCGGGGGTGCCCGGGGCCTCGTCGGGCCCGGCGGTGCCCGGCTGTACGTGCTGCGGTGGTCCGAACCCCGGCGGTACCGCCGGAACACTGCGCTCCGTCTCCGGGCGCGGGGGCGAGGGCGACGCCGCAGGGTCGCGCAGTGGAGAGGTCGGCGTGTCCGTACCACCCGAGTCCGCCACCGACTGGAGCAGCTCTCGGGCCCGGTCGGCCTCCGGGCGGGCCTCGGGGCGCTTGTCCATCAGCTGCTGGAGGACGGGGCCGAGAGGGCCGGCCCGCACGGGCTCCGGCAGCGGCTCGGTGACGATCGCCGTGAGCGTCGAGAACGTGGACGTACGGCGGAACGGCGAGGCCCCCTCGACGGCCGCGTACAGCGTGGCGCCCAGGGCCCAGATGTCGGAGGCGGGGCCCGGGTCGGCGCCCTGGGCACGCTCGGGGGCCAGGTAGTCGAGGGAACCGACGAGTTCGCCGCTGCGGGTCAGATGGGTGGCCGAACCATCGCCCGGGTCGTCCATGGTGGCGATGCCGAAGTCAGTGAGGACGACGCGGCCCGAGCGGTCGAGCAGGATGTTGCCGGGCTTCACGTCTCGGTGCAGGACACCCGCCCGGTGGGCGGCGGACAGCGCGTCCATGACCTTGGCGCCGATCCCCGCCGCCTCGCTCGGGTCCAGCGTGCCCCGTTCGCGCAGGACGTCGTCCAGGGACGGCCCGTCGACCAGTTCCATGACGATGAGCGGCCGGCCGTCGACCTCCGCGATGTCGTGCACGGCGATGACACCGGAATGGCGCACCCGGGCCGCCGCACGCGCCTCGCGCTGCATCCGCAGTCGCAGAGCGGCCAGTTCAGGGCCGGCCACGTCGGTGTAGGTGCGCAGTTCCTTGACGGCGACCTCGCGGCCGAGGACCTCGTCGACGGCCTTCCAGACGACGCCCATGCCGCCGCGTCCCAGCTGGGCCGTGACGCGATAGCGGCCCGCCAGCAGCCGGCCGGCTCCCTCGGTCTGCCCGTGCTCCCCCGTTGACACCGCTGCCCCGTTCCTGTGACCCCACTGGATCCACCGACACGTCAGTACGTGGCGTACAGAGTACGGGGCGGCGATGACATCGAAAGTCGGCGGTGACGGCTGTGACAGGGCCGGTACGTGCCTTCACGACCGTGGGAGGGAAGCCGTCAGGCAGAGGCCGTCAGGTCCGCCCGCCTGGGCGTCGCGAAGCTCTCCAGGTCGGCACGGGTCAGGCCGGTCAGCCGGGCGACCTCGCCGATGTCGAGGGCGCCGCAGTCCAGGCCGCGCAGCAGGTAGCCGCTGAGGGCCTTGGCGGTGGCGGGCTCGTCCATGACGTCGCCGCCGGTGCGGTTGGCGTAGCGGGCGAGACGGGCGGCGGCCTGCTCGTAGCCCTCGCGGTAGAAGGCGAAGACGGCCGCGTACCGGGTCGGGATGTGGCCGGGGTGCATGTCCCAGCCCTGGTAGTAGGCGCGGGCCAGGGCGCGTCGGGTGAGGCCGTAGTGCAGGCGCCAGGCGGCGTGCACCTTCTCGGTGGGGCCGACGGGCAGCACGTTGGTGGAGCCGTCCGAGACGCGGACGCCGGTGCCGGCCGCCGCGACCTGCATGACGGCCTTGGCGTGGTCGGCGGCGGGGTGGTCGCTGGCCTGGTGGGCGGCGGAGACTCCGAGGCAGGCGCTGTAGTCGAAGGTGCCGTAGTGCAGGCCGGTGGCGCGGCCCTCGGCTGCCTGGATCATGCGGGCGACGGTGGCGGTGCCGTCGGCGGCGAGGATGGACTGGCTGGTCTCGATCTGGATCTCGAAGCCGATCCGGCCGGGCTCCAGTCCGTGGGTCTTCTCGAAGGCGTCCAGGAGTCGCGCCATGGCGGTGACCTGCTCGGCGTACGTCACCTTGGGCAGGGTGAGCACCAGTCCGCGGGGCAGGCCGCCGGCCTCCATCAGGCCGGTGAGGAAGATGTCGAGGGTGCGGATGCCCCGGTCTCGTACGGGCGCCTCCATGCACTTCATCCGGATGCCCATGTACGGCGCCGCGGTGCCGTCCGCATACGCCTCCGCGATCAGCCGGGCGGCGCGGGCGGCGGCCTCGTCCTCCTCGGCGTCGGGACGGTTGCCGTAACCGTCCTCGAAGTCGACGCGCAGGTCCTCGATCGGCTCGCGCTCCAGCTTGGCGCGCACGCGCGCGTGGACGGGCTCGGCCAGTTCCTCGGCGAGGCCGAGGACGGCGGCGAAGGACTCGGCGTCCGGGGCGTGCTCGTCGAGGGCCGCCAGGGCACGGTCGCCCCAGGAGCGGACGGTGTCGGCGGCGAAGACGTCGCCGGGTACGTAGACGGTGTGGACGGGCTGGCGGGTGCCGGGGTCCCCGGGGTAGCGGCGCTCCAGCTCCGCGTCGACCGGCGCGAGGGAGGCGCTGATCTCCTCGCTGATGGCGCCCGCGAGGCTGGTCGCCACCTTCTCCTGCTGGCCCTGACCCATTCCGAGACCCTCCTATTTTCCGCTGTGCGGAATCAATAATCCGTAGAGCGAAGTTATCGGCCGACCTTCGCCCTGGTCAACACCGTCTTGAAGTGGGATTCTCCATCCTTCCCCCTTGATCACTGCCGACCCGCCCTCATCTTCCGTATTCAGAAGGCAAGCTTCATCCTGACGTGCAAGGGGAGGGAGACCACGTGCCGAACGAGGTCCGAGTGACGCGCCGCCACGGACTCAAGGCGGCGGCGGCCGCAGCCATCGCAGGACCGCTGCTCACCACCGCGGGCCCCACACAGCCCGCTTCCGCCGGCGAGCACCCGGGCGCCCTGGACGTCATGACGTTCAACGTCCGCTTCGGGACCGTCGTCGACAGGACACCGCGCTGGGAGGTACGCCGACCGGTGATGCGAGAACTGCTGCGCCGCGAGCGACCGCACGTCATCGGCACCCAGGAAGGGCTCTACCGGCAAGTGCGCGCGATCGAGAAGGATCTCGGCGAGCACTACGACTGGATCGGCACCGGCCGCGGGGGCGGCAGCAAGGACGAGTTCATGGCGGTCTTCTACGACACGCGCAGACTCGAGCCGATCGAATTCGATCACTTCTGGCTGTCCGACACTCCGTACACGATCGCCTCGAACACCTGGGACGCGGACTGGCTGCGCATGGTGACCTGGGTCCGTTTCGCCGATCTCGCCCACGGGAGACGGGAGTTCTACGTCCTCAACACCCACCTGGACAGCGTCAGCCAGTACGCCCGGGAACGCTCGACGGGGCTCATCGGCGAGACGATCTCCGGGTGGGACCGGTCATTACCGGTCATCGTCACCGGCGACTTCAACGCGGCCGCTCACGACAACCGGGTGTACGACCTCATGCTGGACATCGGACTGGTGGACGCCTGGGACGCGGCGGCCTCGCGGGGCCCGGCGTACGGGACGCACCACGGCTACCGGGAGCTCAGGCCCGGCGGGCGGCGCATCGACTGGATCCTCACCACGCCCGGGGTGACCACGCACTGGGCCGGGATGAACACCTTCAGCATGGACGGGACGTACCCGAGCGACCACCTGCCGGTGCAGGCCTCGATGACCCTGGGATGAGAAGAGGCCCCCGTGACCGTTCGCGCGGTCACGGGGGCCTACTTCAGCCGGGGTCGATCAGCCCTTGCGGGTCTTGATCTCCTCGGTCAGCGCCGGGACGACGTCGAAGAGGTCGCCGACGATGCCGTAGTCGACGAGGTCGAAGATCGGGGCCTCGGCGTCCTTGTTGATCGCGACGATGGTCTTCGAGGTCTGCATGCCGGCGCGGTGCTGGATCGCGCCGGAGATGCCGGAGGCGATGTACAGCTGCGGCGACACGCTCTTGCCGGTCTGGCCGACCTGGTTGGTGTGCGGGTACCAGCCCGCGTCCACCGCGGCACGCGAGGCACCGACAGCGGCACCGAGGGAGTCGGCGAGCGCCTCGATGATCGCGAAGTTCTCCGCGCCGTTGACACCACGGCCACCGGAGACCACGATCGCGGCCTCGGTCAGGTCCGGACGGCCCGTCGACTCACGCGGCGTGCGGCCGGTGACCTTGGTGCCGGTGGCCTGCGCGGAGAAGGACACGGACAGCGCCTCGACCGCACCGGCGGCCGGGGCGGCCTCCACGGCGGCGCTGTTGGGCTTGACCGTGATGACCGGGGTGCCCTTAGAGACACGGGACTTGGTGGTGAAGGAGGCGGCGAACACCGACTGGGTGGCCACCGGACCCTCGTCGCCGGCCTCCAGGTCGACGGCGTCGGTGATGATGCCGGAGCCCAGACGCAGCGCCAGACGGGCGGCGATCTCCTTGCCCTCGGCGGAGGACGGCACCAGCACGGCGGCCGGGGACACGGCCTCGTGCGCGGCCTGGAGGGCGTCGACCTTCGGTACGACCAGGTAGTCGGCGTACTCGGCGGCCTCGTGGGTGAGGACCTTCACCGCGCCGTGCTCGGCGAGGGTGGCGGCGGTGTCGGCGGCACCCGCACCCAGCGCGACGGCGACGGGCTCACCGATACGGCGGGCCAGCGTCAGCAGCTCCAGGGTGGGCTTGCGGACGGCGCCGTCCACGTGGTCGACGTAGACGAGAACTTCAGCCATGGGACTTCTTCTCTCCTGCTTGCGAAAGATGAGGGGCGGTCAGCGAATGCCGGGCTCAGATGAACTTCTGGCCCGCGAGGAACTCAGCGAGCTGCTTGCCGCCCTCGCCCTCGTCCTTGACGATCGTGCCCGCGGTACGGGCCGGGCGCTCGGCCGCGTTGTCGACCGTGGTGTAGGCACCCTCGAGGCCGACCTCCTCGGCCTCCAGGTCCAGGTCGGACAGGTCCCAGGACTCCACCGGCTTCTTCTTCGCGGCCATGATGCCCTTGAAGGAGGGGTAACGCGCCTCGCCCGACTGGTCGGTCACCGACACGACCGCCGGCAGGGAGGCCTCCAGGCTCTCCGTGGCGGCGTCGCCGTCGCGGCGGCCCTTGACCGTGCCGTCCTCGACCGACACCTCGGACAGCAGGGTGACCTGCGGGACGCCCAGGCGCTCGGCGAGCAGCGCGGGGACGACGCCCATGGTGCCGTCGGTGGAGGCCATACCGGAGATGACCAGGTCGTAGCCGGCCTTCTCGACGGCCTTGGCCAGGACCAGGGAGGTGCCGATGGCGTCGGTGCCGTGGATGTCGTCGTCCTCGACGTGGATCGCCTTGTCGGCACCCATGGACAGCGCCTTGCGCAGGGCGTCCTTGGCGTCCTCCGGGCCCACCGTCAGAACGGTGATCTCCACGTCGTCGTCGGAGTTCTCGGAGATCTGCAGCGCCTGCTCGACCGCGTACTCGTCGAGCTCGGAGAGCAGACCGTCCACGTCGTCCCGGTCGACGGTCAGGTCATCGGCGAAGTGCCGGTCGCCAGTGGCGTCGGGCACGTACTTCACAGTGACAACGATCCTCAAGCTCACGCCGGCTCTCCTACTGCATCGTCATTTCTCGGCTGCCTACTTGCAGGCAGCATAGGCGCCTCAAGCGGCCGATTCCGGTCGGGGCGACCCACGCTCCGAGCGAAATATTACTCGTCAGTACACCTAGTTCGTTCCCGCTAAGCAAGCGCTTTGAACTGTGACCTTCGCAACGCAGCGTAACCGGAACTCGACGGTCCCGCAGCCCGGGGGGCATGCCCCTCAGTCGGGCAGTCTCTGGAAACGCCCCTGGTGGTAGAGGAGCGGCCGCCCGGCGCCCGTGGGGTCTCCGTGCAGGACCTCGGCGAGCACGAGCCGGTGGTCTCCGGCGGGCACGCGGGCGACGACCCGGGTCACCAGCCAGGCGAGCACGCCGTCGAGCAGGGGGACGCCCTCGGGCCCCTCCCGCCAGACGGTGGGCGGGGCGAAGCGGTCGGCTCCGTTGCGGGCGAAGGTGGCTGCCAGCTCCTGCTGGTGCTCGCCGAGGATGTGGACGCCGACATGATCGGTCGCCGCGATCGCGGGCCAGCTGGAGGAGCCGGTGCCGACGCCGAAGGACAGCAGGGGCGGTTCGGCGGAGACGGAGGCGAGGGAGGTGGCGGTGAAGCCCACCGGACCGGTGTCGCCACGAGCGGTGATCACGGCGACTCCCGCCGCGTGCCGCCGGAAGACCGAGCGCAGAAGGTCGGGCGTGGCGAGGAGGTCCGAAGGCATGGGGTCAGGCTGACGATAATTGGTGTGCACAGTCAAGTTCGTTTCGTGATGTGGGAGATGGCTCACTGGACGCACTCCGGCCGTGCCGACACCTCACACCGCCTCCCCCAGCGCGGCGATCACATCGGCCTTGCGCGGCTGCCCGGTGGCCCGCCGCACCACCCGGCCGTCGGCGTCGAGGACCAACACGGTCGGGGTCTTGAGGATGTCCAGCCGCCGTACGAGGTCCAGACGGGCCTCGGCGTCGATCTCGACGTGGGCCACTCCGGGGACCACGCCGGCGACCTCTCCGAGGACCCGCCGGGTCGCGCGGCAGGGCGCGCAGAACGCGCTGGAGAACTGCACGAGGGTGGCCCGCTCGCCCAGTTCCGCGCCCAGCTCCGCCGCATCGAGCCGCTTGCCGTCGTCCCGCCCGCGCACCCGCACT
Source organism: Streptomyces sp. NPDC057002 (assembly GCF_042673825.1). Lineage (NCBI taxonomy): Bacteria > Bacillati > Actinomycetota > Actinomycetes > Kitasatosporales > Streptomycetaceae > Streptomyces > Streptomyces sp. NPDC057002. The sequence goes on along the minus strand of NZ_JBHURZ010000002.1, from coordinate 483,483 downwards.
CTCCCGCTCCGCCGCCGTTGCAGCACTCCGTAGGCGCTCGCCGCCGCGAGCACCAGTACACACACCACCAGTCCGGTCATCACCTGCGTCAAGCGTTCACGAGACCGCAAAGATTCCCGCCCCCTCAACGGGGCCGCGTTGCGGAATGCTTGGTTCCCATGGACATCGACGCAAGAGGGCCGCGTTTCGGCGCGGCCGTGACGACCGTCGTCCTGGCGGTCGTTCTGGTCACGGGAAGCGCCTGGCTGCTGGCCTGGCAGACGCTGGCGTTCCTGCTCGGCGCGGCGGGCGGGGTGAGCCGGTCCCCCTACGGCTGGCTGTTCCGGAAGGCCGTACGGCCGCGGCTCGGGCCGCCGAGCGAGTTCGAGGCCCCCGAACCGCCGCGTTTCGCCCAGGCGGTGGGTCTGCTGTTCGCCGGACTCGGGCTCGTCGGCTACACCCTGGGGCCCGACTGGCTGGGACTCGCGGCGACCGGCGCGGCGCTCGCGGCGGCCTTCCTCAACGCCGCGTTCGGGTACTGCCTGGGCTGCGAGTTGTACCTGCTCGTACGGCGGGTGGCGGTACGCGCGGAGTAATACGGGCGTAAAAGCACGAGGTGGGATCACTCGGCGACGTGACGAGAATCTCGTCCCCGGCGGGCACGAGGACTGGCTACCCGGCCGTTCTTCGGGCACGATCTGCGACAAGCCGTAAACCTACGGCTGCGTAACTTTCCGCTGGGAATCCCTTCCCAGGCAGAGCAGGAAGGGTCCGGCCCGCCCATGGCAGAGCTCGTCTACCGTCCCGTCGTCGGTTTCGCCCGCACGCTGTTCAAGGCGTGGGACCTCAAGATCGACTGCCAGGGTTCGGAGAACATCCCGCGCTCGGGCGGCGCCGTGCTGGTGAGCAATCACATCAGCTACCTGGACTTCGTCTTCGACGGCCTGGCGGCCCTGCCGCAGAAACGTCTCGTGCGCTTCATGGCGAAGGAGTCCGTCTTCCGGCACCGGGTCTCCGGCCCGCTGATGCGCGGCATGAAGCACATCCCCGTGGACCGCAAGCAGGGCGAGACGGCCTACGCGCACGCCCTGGACTCGCTGCGTTCGGGTGAGATCGTCGGGGTCTTCCCGGAGGCGACGATCTCGCAGTCGTTCACGCTGAAGAGCTTCAAGTCGGGCGCCGCGCGCATGGCGCAGGAGGCCGGAGTCCCGCTGATCCCGATGGCGGTGTGGGGCACTCAGCGGCTGTGGACCAAGGGCCACCCCCGCAACTTCAAGCGCAGCCACATCCCCATCACGATCCGGGTCGGCGAGGCGATCGAGGCCTCCCGCGACAAGTACGCGGGTGCGATCACACGTCAGCTGCGCGAGCGCGTCCAGGAGCTCCTCGAGGCCGCCCAGCGCGCCTACCCCGTGCGCCCGAAGGGCCCGGAGGACACCTGGTGGATGCCGGCCCACCTCGGCGGCACCGCGCCGACGCCGGAGCAGGTGCGCGCGGCGGAGGCGCACTGACCAGGTGCCTCACAGCACGGTGGGGAGTGTCTCCCACAAGTGGGGCCGGTCGCGGGCCGATGTGAGGGTGTCGAGCACGACCGGGTGAGGCGCGGCATACAGGACCGGACAGTCCCTCTCGCCGACCGCCGCATCCGGCGTGAAGGCGAGCCGCTCTCCGTCGAGGGAGAACCGCGCGTCCACACCCGGCTTGTTGCCCCGCGGGTCCTGCCGGTGCCAGGCGCCGTCGAACCGCACGGCGACCAGGCCGTGCACCATCTCCAGCTCCTGGTAGCACAGCGCGGTCAGGATGTCCTCGGCGCGCAGCAGCGCCGCGAGCGCGTGGGACTTGGCGTAGCAGATGCCGGTGCCCTGTTCCAGGACGTCGGAGGCGCGCCAGGTGACGCGGAGGTCGCCCGAGTCCTGCGAGTGCGGAATGGTGTCGCGCACGAAGTCGAACGCCGCCTGCGCATACTCATACGAGTTCTCCACACCCTTGGCCAGCTCGGCCGCTGTTGCGCGAACGAGCGGATGGTGATGGTCGATCACCTCGTCAGCGGCCAAGTAGGCGGAGAGGTCTGGGGTTTCCTGGATCAGCTGCATACCGGCAGAGCGTAGGAACGGCATCACTCCTAAGTCAATGCATTTTCTATCGTCCGTATATCTATGCACCGATGGGAAGAACGGCTGAACACCGCCGCAACCACCTGCCCGACCACAACCCTTCCCCCGCGCCACCGGTCTCGGCCTCCGCAGATCTGTGACTAGGGGGAAGACATGAAACAGCCACACCGCTTACTGGGCGCCGCACTCGTCTCCTGCGCCCTGGCGGCGGCCGGAGTCGGGGCCGTGCCCGCGTACGCCATGGAGAACCAGCTGTGGATCAGCGCACCGTACGAGACGGTGCTGCCCGGCGCGGACGCGAACGGTGACGCTCGGGCGCGCACCCTGGCCGTGCAGGTCAGCCGCGATGTCGCCGACGGCAGCCTGCCGGCCGGGCGACTGACGGTCGACATGAGCGAGATCGCCTCGTTCGCGCGGGTGTCGTGGCCCGCGAACTGCGTGCCCGAGTCGGATGTGCGGGCGGTCTGCGCCGTCCCGGCGATGCCCGCGGGGACGGACACCGTGCCGGCCGCCACGTTCGAACTGCGCGCGCTGCCGGGCGCGGACGTCAGCGCTTCGGGGTACGTGCGCTACTCGGCCACCGCCGGAGAAGCGACCTCCCACCCGGGCGAGACCCGGGTGGGCGTGGGCAACGGGCCGGACCTCGGGCTCAGCCAGGCCGACTGGCAGCGGGACCTCAGGCCGGGCTCGCGGACGAGCGTGCGGGCGACGCTGTCCAACAGCGGCAACCGCACCGCGGAGCGCACCCTGCTCTGGCTCAACGCCTCGTACGGGCTGCGCTTCATGGAGCGGCACGCGAACTGCGAGTACCGGGAGCACGAGACCGGCACGTCCGCCCTGTGCGTGCTGGACGAGTCGGTGGCGCCCGGGCAGCAGTACGCGCTGAAGACCGGACTGGGCATCGGGCACAAGGCGATGTACGAGCGGTTCGACCACTCCGTCCACCCCTACTCGGACGAGGCGCTCGCGGAGATGCGCGGCGAGTGGACGTGGACCCGGGGCGCGGGGTCCGAGCTCGACCTGCGTCCGGTGACCGCCGCCGGGGCCACGGCGACGGATCCCGACATCGATCCTCAGGACAACTACCGGACCGTCATCCTCGACGCCCGGAACACCGCCGACCTGAAGCTCACCGGCAGCAGGGTGAGCGGTGGCGCCGGTGACACCGTGACCGCCCGTGTCACCGTGCACAACCGCGGCCCGGCCTGGGTGGCGTCGCTGGGCGTGGGCGCGCCGGTGGCCACGGTGAGGTTCCGGGCGCCGGAGGGCACCACGGTCGTGCTCCCGCCGGAGGCGAAGTGCTGGACGCAGCCGGAAGAGCCGGAGGAGGGGTCCGTCACGACCTACTTCTGCCGGACTCCCGTCTACCTGCACGACAAGGCGTCGTACACCTTCGAGATTCCCTTGCGGATCGACCGTGTGGTGCGCGGGGCACGCGCCACGGTCGTCACCGTCAACGACGATCCCGAGCTGAGCATCAGGGAGTTCGACCCGAACCTGCGCAACAACAGGACGGAGATCGTCGTCAACCGGTGAACCGCACGGGTCAGCGGGCCATCTCCTCCTTGAGCGCCGCCACGAACGTGTCCACGTCCTCCTCGGTCGTGTCGAAGGCGCACATCCAGCGGACGTCGCCCGCGGCCTCGTCCCAGAAGTAGAAACGGAACCGCTTCTGCAGACGCTCGGTCACCTCGTGCGGCAGGCGGGCGAACACCGCGTTGGACTGCACGGGGTAGAGGATCTCCACCCCGTGCACGGCGCGTACGCCCGCGGCGAGGCGCTGGGCCATCTCGTTGGAGTGGCGGGCGTTGCGCAGCCACAGGTCCCGGGCGAACAGGGCCTCCAGCTGCACCGACACGAAGCGCATCTTGGAGGCGAGCTGCATGGACAGCTTGCGCAGGTGCTTCATGTGGCGGACGGCGTCCTGGTTCAGGACCACGACGGCCTCGCCGAACAGGGCACCGTTCTTGGTGCCGCCCAGGGAGAGGAGGTCGGCGCCGGCGGTGTACGTGAACGCCCGCATCGGGACGTTCAGGGTGGCGGCGGCGTTGGCCAGCCGGGAGCCGTCCACGTGCACCTTCATGCCGTGCGCGTGGGCGTGCTCACAGATGGCGCGTATCTCGTCCGGCGTGTAGGCCGTGCCCAGTTCGGTGGTCTGGGCGAGGGAGACGACCTGCGGCATCGCGCGGTGCTCGTCGTCCCAGCCGTACGCCTGCCGGTCGATCAGCTCGGGCGTGAGCTTGCCGTCGGGCGTCGGAACGGTGAGCAGCTTCAGGCCGCCGACCCGTTCGGGAGCCCCGCACTCGTCGACGTTGATGTGCGCGCTCTCGGCGCAGATCACCGCGCCCCAGCGGTCGGTGACCGCCTGGAGGGCGACGACGTTCGCTCCGGTGCCGTTGAAGACCGGGAAGGCCTCGGCCGTGGCGCCGAAGTGGCTGCGGACGACGCTCTGGAGGTTCTCGGTGTACGCGTCCTCGCCGTACGCGACCTGGTGCCCGCCGTTGGCCAGGGCCAGGGCGGCGAGCACCTCCGGGTGGGCGCCGGCGTAGTTGTCGCTGGCGAAACCGCGGACTTCCGGGTCGTGATGGCGGCGCGCGTCGGTCTTCGGCGGGTTCACGGCTTCTCGGTGAGCCACAGACGGTTTCCGTTCACTTCGGCGGCGGGCTTGTCCCAGACACCCACGACGGCCTCGGCCAGGTCCTTGACGTCGGTGAAGCCCGCGAACTTCGCGTTGGGTCGCTCGGCGCGCATCGCGTCGTGCACCAGCGCCTTCACCACCAGGATGGCGGCGGCGGACGTCGGGCCCTCGGCACCCCCCGCCTTGCGGAAGGCGTCGGCCAGCGCGAGCGTCCAGGCCTCGGCGGCGGCCTTGGCCGCGGCGTACGAGGCGTTGCCCGCGGTCGGTTTGGTGGCACCGGCCGCGCTGATCAGCAGATACCGTCCGCGCTCGCTGCGCTGCAGGGCCTCGAAGAAGGCCAGTGACGTGTGCTGCACGGTGCGGATCAGCAGCAGTTCCAGGAAGTCCCAGTCGTCGAGACTCGTCTTGATGAAGGTCTCGCTGCCGCGCCAGCCGCCCACGAGGTGGACCAGGCCGTCGACGCGGCCGAAGTCCTTCTCGATGTGCGTGGCCCAGTCCCGGGTGGACTGGAGATCCAGCAGGTCGACGGGCTCACCGGTGACGGTGGCGCCGCCCGACGCGTAGCGGGCCGCGTCCACGGCCTCCGCGAGCCGCTCGGGATCGTTGTCGGCGGCGGCGACGGTCGCCCCCGCCTCGGCCAGTCGCAGCAGCGCCGCGCGGCCCGCGGGCCCGCCCGCGCCGGCCACCGCGATCACCGCACCGCTGAGAGCTCCGTTCCCCGCCATCTTCTTCGCCTCCTGAGCAGTGTTCTCGGTTCCGCGGAGGTTTCCGCCGCTCACGCGGCGATCCGCTCGGCGCCGTCCGCCGTGATGCCCTTGGTCGAGGCGATCACGTTCTTCAGCTTCTTGGACAGTGCCTCATAGAACATGCTCAGCGGAAACTCGTCCGGAAGCACGTCATCGACGAGTTTCCGGGGCGGCTGTGTCACATCCAGGGCCTCGGGGCCCTTGGCCCACTTCGAGCCCGGGTGCGGGGAGAGGTACGTGGAGACCAGCTCGTATCCGGCGAACCAGTGGACGAGCTTGGGGCGGTCGATGCCGTCGCGGTACAGCCGCTCGATCTCGGCGCACAGCTCGTTGGTGACCCGCGGGGCGCGCTCCCAGTCGATGGTCAGCTTGTTGTCGGTCCAGCGGACGACATCGTGCTTGTGCAGGTAGGCGAAGAGGAGCTGGCCGCCGAGGCCGTCGTAGTTGCGCACGCGCTCGCCGGTGACCGGGAAGCGGAACATACGGTCGAAGAGCACCGCGACCTGCACGTCACGGGCCTGCGGGACGCCCTCGCCCGACAGTTTCACGGCCTCCTTGAAGGCGGTGAGGTCACAGCGCAGCTCCTCCAGGCCGTACATCCAGAACGGCTGCCGCTGCTTGATCATGAACGGGTCGAAGGGCAGGTCGCCGTGGCTGTGGGTGCGGTCGTGGACCATGTCCCACAGGACGAACGCCTCCTCGCAGCGCTTCTGGTCGTGGACCATCGCGGCGACGTCCTCGGGCAGCTCGAGGCCCAGGATGTCGACCGCGGCGTCGGTCACCCGGCGGAATCGGGCGGCCTCGCGGTCGCAGAAGATGCCGCCCCAGCTGAACCGCTCGGGTGCCTCGCGCACGGCGATGGTCTCGGGGAACAGGACGGCGGAGTTGGTGTCGTAGCCGGCCGTGAAGTCCTCGAACTTGATGCCGCAGAACAGCGGGTTGTCGTAGCGCGTGCGCTCCAGTTCGGCCAGCCAGTCCGGCCAGACCATGCGCAGCACGACCGCTTCGAGGTTGCGGTCCGGGTTGCCGTTCTGCGTGTACATCGGGAAGACGACCAGGTGCTGGAGGCCGTCCGCGCGGCTCGCGGCGGGCTGGAAGGCCAGCAGGGAGTCGAGGAAGTCGGGCACCTGGAAGCCGCCGTCGGCCCACCGGCGCAGGTCCTTGACCAGGGCCTCGTGATAGGCGGCGTCGTGCGGGAGCAGCCGGGAGAGCTCCAGTACCGCGTCGGCGGCCCCGCGGACGGCCAGCTCGGCGTCGCCGGGGTCCGGCGCGCCCTCGGCGTCGAAGTCGATCGACCCGTCCTTGGACTGCCATGGCCGGATCCGCTCCACGGCATCCTTGAGCACGGGCCATGCCGGGTGCTCCACCACCCTGGCCACGGGAGGAACCAGGTCCTCCGAACCCACCTGCACAAGAATTTCCGTCATGTCCCACCTTCCACGGGAGAATCTCGCGTACCTCGACCGTATACACACGAGGTTCCTCCCAGCAAGGGCAGTCTCCGAAAATTATCCTGCCTCACCCTGGGCTTCGCCGCACTTTTTCCTGCCGGTCATGCTTCTGCCCGTATGTACGCCGACCATGCCCTCGCCCTCTGCAGAGGGCGGGTACAGGCGATACGGTCCAGGTGGGCCGTAAGGCCCCCAGTGCCGCCTGTCGACGGAAGAGAGTCGCGTCTTGAACTTCCTCACCATCGGTCACCGCGGAATCATGGGTGTGGAACCCGAGAACACCCTCCGGTCCTTCGTCGCCGCCCAGGAGGCCGGCCTCGACGCCATCGAACTCGACCTGCATCTGAGCAAGGACGGCGCGCTCGTCGTCATGCACGACACGGACGTGGACCGCACGACCGACGGCAGCGGGCCCATCGCCGAGAAGACCCTGGCCGAGCTGCGCGCCCTGGACGCGGGCCGGGGCGAGCGGGTGCCGGTGTTCGAGGAGGTTCTGGAGGCCGTCCAGTCACCGCTCCAGGCGGAGATCAAGGACGCGCAGGCGGCGCGGGCGCTGGCCGAGGTGATGAACCGGCGCGGGCTGGCCGGCCGGGTGGAGGTGTCCTCGTTCCACGACGAGGCGATCGCCGAGATCAAGCCACTGGTGCCGGGTGTGCGTACCGCGCTGATCGCCAGCCGCTACGGCACCGACATCGTGGACCGCGCCGTCGCGGTGGGCGCCGAGACCGTCTGCCTGAACATCCGGCGGCTCACCCTGGAGACCGTGGAGCGCGCCCGCAAGGCCGACCTGAAGATCATCGGCTGGGTGGTCAATACGCAGGACCATCTGCGGCTCGTGAGGGCGTTCGGCCTGGACGGCGCGACCACCGACCACCCGGACATCAAGCGCACGGGCCGCTTCACGGCCTAGCCGAGCTTCTTGACCAGCAGCTCGAACTTCAGGTCGTCGCGCTGGGGGATGCCGAAGCGCTCGTCGCCGTACGGGAAGGGGGTCATCCGGCCCGTACGGCGGTAGCCGCGCCGCTCGTACCAGGCGATGAGGTCGTCGCGTACGGATATCACGGTCATGTGCATCTCCGTCACGCCCCACGTGGCGCGGGCCAGGCCCTCCGCCTCCGCGATGATCACCTTGCCGAGGCCCTCGCCCTGGAGCCGGGGGCTGACCGCGAACATCCCGAAGTAGGCGTGGTCGCCGCGGTGCTCGAGCTGGCAGCACGCGACGATCCCGCCGTCCCGCTCCACGGTCAGCAACCGGCTGTCGGCCGACTTGATGACGGCCAGCACGCCCTCCGGGTCGGTCCGCTGCCCCTCGAGAATGTCGGCCTCGGTGGTCCACCCGGCCCGGCTGTCGTCACCCCGGTACGCCGACTCGATCAGCGCGACCAGCTCGTCCACATCGGCGTCGGTGGCATCACGGAAGGTCAGTCCGGTGTCGGCGGTGTCGGCGGTGTCCATGGGCGTACGTCTCCGTTTCGGGGCGTGGCTCGGGCAGGGAAGAGAGTAGCGCCGCCACTAGGCTCTCGTGCATGGTGCATGTACTCAGCAGCCGGATCCTGCTCCGCCCGTCCGACCCCGAGCGGTCCCGTGCCTTCTACGGCGAACAGCTGGGCCTCGCCGTCTACCGGGAGTTCGGCACGGGTGCCGAGCGCGGCACGGTCTACTTCACGGGCGGTGGCTTCCTCGAGGTCGCGGGCCGGTCCGAGACTCCCCCGTCACCCGCCGTACGGCTCTGGCTCCAGGTCGACGACGTGGCCTCGGCGGAGCAGGAGCTGCGGGCGAAGGGCGTCGAGATCGTGCGGCCGCCGGTGAAGGAGCCGTGGGGCCTGGTCGAGATGTGGATCGCGGACCCGGACGGGACGCCGATCGTGCTGGTCGAGGTCCCGGCGGACCACCCCATGCGGCACCGGCCCGGCATCTGAGGTCACCCGGGGCGGTGCTCCCAGCCCCGGTCGGTACGGGTCAATTCGTGGAAGCCCGCGCCCGTCAGGAGGTCGAGCCTGGCGCTGTCGGCGGCCGTTTCGTAGGCGACGAGCCGGTCCACGCCGCACAGGCGGAGCCAGTCGGCGGCCTCGGCCAGAAGCCAGCGCTCCAGGCCGGTGCCGTGCTGCGCGGGGTCGACGTGGAGGTTGCCGATGTCGGCCAGGCCCGCCGCGCGGGCGTGCCGTTCGGGGCGGGCCAGGGCCGTGTCCACCTCGACGAAGCCGAGGGCGCGCGCGTCGGCGCAGGCCGTGAATCGGGTGCCGCACTCCCCCAGTGTGCGTTCGACCGTGACGCCCGGCCGGGGTTCGTGCGCCGGCAGGTCGGCGACCCGGGCGATCAGGATGACCTCGGTGTCGCCGATGTGCTGGAATCCCGCGCGTTCGTAGACGGCCCGGATGTGGGGCCAGTTGCGGGGCAGGCCGTAGACGAGCGGGGCGGGCAGTGCGCCGTCGGCGTACCGGACGCGGACGTTCCAGCGGGCCAGCTGTGCCAGGCACGCCCGCATCAGCAGGTCGGCGGCCCGGTCGGTGTCCGGCCAGTGCGACGCCGTCGGGCGGTGGACGAACCAGTTGATCTCCGCGACGTCCCGATAGGTCTCGCCGACCTCGGCGTCCGCACGGTAGCGGAGCAGATGGGCCGCGGCGACGACGCACCGGCGCTGCTCGGCGACGAGCGTCGTCCGCTCGGCCACCCACGGGTCGGTGATGAACTCGCCGGGCTGCCGCTCCAGCTCGCCGAGAACGGTGTTCACGGAGACGGAGACGCCTGGGACGACCGCCGCCACGTGCGTGTTGACCAGGTCGGTGAGCTGGTCGCGGTCGGCTCGGCGGAAGGGGCGCACCTCGAGTGCGGGCATGGGGTACCTCCGGGCGGGTGAAAAAGCTGGAGGCCGCCACGCGGTGCGGTACGGGGTGAGGCTACGTCGGGGCCGGTGCGGCACGCCAGTGGGGGCAGACGCCCCCACCCGGTCCCGTTCAAGCCCGCAGCGCGCCCAGGCGTCCCTCCAGCTGGCTCAGCAACTCACCGAGCAGAGCTGCGAGTTCGCCCTGCCCGGGGGCGTCCAGGCCGGACAGGGCCGCTGTCTCGTAGGCGAGCTGGGCGGGCAGGACGCCGTCGACGAGTTCACGTCCGGCGTCGGTGAGGCGGAGGTGGGCGACGCGGCGGTCGCGGCTGTCGATCCGGCGTTCCACCAGGCCGCGTTCGGTCAGCTGCTTGAGGCGTTTGGTGACGGCGGCGCCCGAGGAGAAGGTCTCCCGGGCCAGCTCCCCCGGGGTCAGTTCGTGCCCGGTGCGGCGCAGCGCGCCCAGCAGATCGAACTCCGGACGGCTCAGACCCGCCCGGCGCAGCGGCGCGTCCTCGGCCTGCTGCAGAAGGGCGGCACAGCGGTTGATCCGGCCGATGACCTCCATCGGCCCGGTGTCGAGCCCGGGGTGCACGGCCTGCCACTGCCGCACGACACCGGCAACGGTGTCGCCCCGCCGGCCACCGGCCGGGTCGCCTTCGACCACGGGGACATCGTCGGCAGGCTGCTCCCCGGCCTCGTGGGCCCCGGCGGCCAGGTCCCCTCCGGCCGTCCGCGCCCGGTCGGCCGTACGCCCCTCGGCGAGGTCGTCCCCCGGCCGTCGGGCCCCGGACGCCGGCTGCGGCCCGGGTTCCGGGTCGTCCCCCGTGGGCGATGGTCCTTCCGTCGCCGTCATGGCCGTGCGTCCTCCGTCTCCGTGCCCGTGCCCCGCTCCGGGAGCAGCCCCTGGCGTCGTGCCGTAGCGGCGAGCGTACGGTGTCCGGACTGCTCGGCGAGCACGACCCGCTCCTGGGGCAGGGCGCGCTGCCACCATTCGCCGGCCGCGGCGTCCGCTGTGGCCCGCAGATCGGCCAGGGCGACGGCGAGGCCGCGGCGGGCCGACTCCAGGGCGGCGGAGCCGGGGTCCGGCTCGGCCAGGAGGCGGGCGGCGTACTCGCGGGCCCGGTCCGCGGTGGCCAGGGCCCGTTCGACACGGTCGCCCGCGCGCCGGTTGGTGACGGCCACGGCGGCGACGAAGCCGACCAGGGCACCGACGACGGTGTCCACGACGCGCTCCGTCATCAGCTCGCCGGGCTTCTGGAATCCGGCGAACTCGGTGATGAGCAGAGCCATGGGGGTCACGCAGACACTGCCGAGCCAGTAGTTGCGGCTGATCAGCACCTCGGCACCGAAGCTGAACACGAGGCAGCACAGCACGAGGACCGCCTGGTCCAGGTGCGCGAGCGGTGCGACGGCCGCGAAGACGAGCACGCCGACGACGTTGCCGACGACCCGCTGGACGGCCCGGCTCCAGGTCAGGGCGATGTTGGCCTGGTAGAGCGAGGCGGCGGTGACCAGCGCCCAGTAGGGGCGGCCGATTCCGAGGGCGAGGGAGGCGTAGCCGGCGAGTGCGCAGCCGAGCGCTGTGCGCACCGCGAGCGGGGTCAGGGGGCCGAGCCGCGCCCAGAGGGAGCGGGCCGCGTCCACACCGAGCAGTTCGTCCGCGGCCGCCCGGGGCAGACCGGCCTGCGGGACGGGACCGGTACCGCGCAGCGCGCGGGCCCACGCGCCCAGCCGGCCGGCATCCGACTCCGTCGGTGCCGCGAGGGCGACCTCGGCCCGCACGACGAGCCGTTCGAGAGCGCGCCGGGTCCGAGAAGGTGCGCCGGTGGACAGCAGCGACTGCCAGGCGGCCTGGACGGCGGCGTAGCCGGCGGCACGGGCCCGGGCATGGCCCTCGCCCGTGCCGCCCGTTTCGGCGTAGGCGGCCGCGGCCTTCAGCGCACTGGCCGTGGCACGGCGCTCCGGGCCGTGCGGCCGGACCAGTGCGGGCGCCATGCAGACCAGCCAGGCCCAGGCACCCGTCGCGGCGGCCAGAGCCAGATGGCCGGGGACCCGGTCGAGCGTCTGCGGTGCGAACAGTGAGGCGGAGCTGACGAATGTGAGGACGACATTGCCCGGCGGGCCGACCCGGGTGGCGTCGCACAGCACCTTCTGCGCGGCGGCCAGCAGGGCACCGACCGTGACCAGCACGACGGCGCTGCCGGTGAGCGAGGCGGCGACCAGGGCGACGGCGAGCCCGCCGAGCATGCCGAGCACTACCCACACCAGGGTCCCGGCCCGGGCGGCGTAGGGGCGGTTGTGGGCGTAGAGCGCGCACAGGGACCCGGCCATCGTGTACATCGCCAGGTCGAGCCGGCCGAGCGCCAGGAGGGTGAGGTTGGGCGGGGCGATCGCCGCGACCACGCTCAGCGCGGGCTTGAACCAGATCTCGGAGGGCCGGCCGACGCGCAGCACACCCGCCAGCGGGAGTCGCCGGGCGTGCGGGGAGACGGGTATGGGTTTCGCGCTGCTCATTCCCACAAGATTAGCAGGTGTTTTACTCGTGAAACATAATCATCAGACATAGGCGCTCACCTGGTGTGCTCCGTCGAATGCTCCCCGTGTACACCCTTGCGCTCGCGTGCGCGCCGCATGGCCCGGGCATCGAATGACCGACTGTCGAGCGGGGAGGTGCGCGTGCACGGACCGGCTTCGTCCGGCTGGCTGCTGGTGACGCTCTGCGCGGCGACCGGCGCCTACTGCCTGGTGCGGATGCGCAGCGGCGGCGAGGCGCTGATGGGGTTCGGGATGGCGGCGATGGCGGTTCCGGCGGCGGTGTTCTCCCCGCCCTCGTGGGCGTGGCTCGCGTACGCGTTCGTGTTCGGGGCGGCAGCGGTCCACGCGCTGTGGGCGGCGCGTGCCGGGGCGCACCATCTGCATCATCTGGCGGGAGCCGCCGCGATGGTCTACATGTCCGTCGTCATGGCTGGCTCTCCCGCACACGCGCACGGTCAGGGCGGATCGGGAGTTCCGCTGCTGACGGGGGCGTTGCTGCTGTACTTCGCCGGATACGTGCTGCTGACCGGCGTCCGGCTGGTGCCGGTGCCCGCCGTGGCCGGGAGCGGGGCCGCGAGCGGCGGGTCCGCCGGGTGGGGCGACCGGCCGGAGCTGGCACGGGCCTGCCGGCTGTCCATGGGGATCGCGATGGTGACCATGCTGCTGACGCTGTGAGCAGGAACGCCTCGTGGCACCGCGCGGATCGCCGTACGGATCCGTTGCCTGCGTCACTTCGGCGGCGCAAGTCGTACCCCTGGGCGGCGCCGCGCTCATAGGCTGCCTCCCATGATGCTCCCCGCGGCACTGTTGCTGCTCGGCGCCCTGACCGCCGTGATGGCTCCCCGGCTGCTCGCCCGGGCCAACTGGCCCGATCGTGAGCCGGTGGTGGCGCTGTGGGTGTGGCAGTGCGCGGTGGCGGCCGTGCTCGTGTGCTGTGCGCTGTCCATGACGCTCAGCGCTGCGGCGGCCTGGCACGCGGTCGGCGGGCATGTCTTCGCGACGGCGCCGAGCGCCGCCGTCGAGGCCTATGCCCTCGGTACGGCGGGCCCTTGGGCGGCGACCACGGCGGTGGCGCTGGCCTGTGGAGGTCTGTGGAGCGCGGCGATGCTGGTCCGCGAGGTCGGCCGGGCGCGCGCCCGGCGCCGCAGCCGGCGCGCCGATCTGCTGGTCGGGGCGCCGCTGCTGCCGGGCGAGGTGGCCCTGTCCGGCCGGCTCGTCGTCCTGGAGAGCGAGCGACCCGACGCCTGGTGGCTGCCCGGCACTCCGCCTCAACTGGTCGTCACCACGGCCGCGTTGCGCCGGCTGAAGGGACGGCAGCTGGATGCCGTGCTCGCCCATGAGCAGGGGCACGCGCGGGCCCGGCACGACTGGCTGCTGAACTGTTCCTCGGCCCTGGCGGGCGGCTTTCCGCAGGTGCCGGTGTTCGCCGCGTTCCGCGACGAGATGCACCGCCTGGTCGAACTCGCCGCCGACGACACGGCCTCCCGCCGCTTCGGACGCCTCACCACGGCCCTGGCGCTGGTCGAACTGAACGAGCACCGCGGTGTGTTCGGCCCCTGCCCGACGCCGCAGGCCCATGTCCCGGCGCGGGTGCACCGCTTGCTCACTCCCCCGGACCGGCTGACCGCGGCACACCGTCTGCGGCTGACGGCGGCGGCCGCGCTGGTGCCCGTGGTGCCGGTGCTGCTGGCGTTCGTACCGGGGCTGCGGGCGCTGGGATAGCCGGCGCATGTGACACGGGCGCGAGGCTTTCGATGTGGCCGAAGTCCGTGGTTTTGGATCCGAAGATCACCACCGCACTGGATCCGGAGCCCCGGGTTCGGCGAGGATCGCATCATGCACACCCCGTCCGTGGACTCCCCGCCCCGTCCCGAGCACCGCACCGCCGCCGGTTCCGCCGGTGTCCTGGCCCTGTGCTCGGCTCTGCTTCTGACCCTGGTCGCGGTCAGATGGAGCCCGTTGATCACCACGGACGAGGACATCTCCGGCACCACCCACCGCTGGGCGGTCGACGAAGCCGGCATCACCCAGGCGTTCCGCATCCTGACGGACTGGGTGTGGGATCCGTGGACGATGCGTCTGCTGTGCGCGGCGGTCGTCGTCTGGCTCCTCGTGCGGCTCGCGGCGCGCTGGACGGCGGCGTGGCTGGCACTGGCCGTCACGCTGGGCACACTGCTGCAGCAGGGCCTCAAGGCGGCTGTGGACCGGCCCCGCCCGGTCTGGCCCGACCCCGTCGACTCGGCCCACTATTCGGCCTACCCGTCGGGCCACGCCATGACCGCCACGGTCGTGTGCGGCCTCCTGCTGTGGCTCCTGCACCGTCACGGTGTGAGCCGTGCCGTGTGGCGTACGGCCCTGATCGTGGCCGTCGTCTCCGTGGTCGGGGTCGGGCTGACCCGGATCTGGCTGGGTGTCCACTGGCCGTCGGACGTGGTGGGCGGCTGGCTGCTGGGCGCGACGGTGGTGGCCCTGGCGGTGTGGGGGCACCAGCGCGCCGGCATCGGAGAACACCCGCGGGAGTCAGGAGCGCCCTCGTAGGATCACCCCATGACCGCCGTGCTGTTCGACTTCTCCGGGACCCTCTTCCGTGTCGAGTCCACCGACTCCTGGCTGCGCGGCACCCTGGCCGGGACCGCGATCCGGCTCGCGGAGGCGGAGATGGCCGCCGCGGCGCGTGCGCTGGAGGCCGCGGGGGCGCTGCCGGGCGGTGGCGATCCCGCCCGGGTGCCCAAGGAACTGGCCGACGCCTGGCAGATCCGGGATCAGAGCGCCGAGCTGCACCGGGCCGCCTACACCGGCGTCTCCCGCCAGGTCACGCTGCCCGACCCGGCGTTGCACGACGCGCTGTACGAGCGCCACATGGACCCGGCCGCGTGGGCCCCGTACCCGGACGCCGTCGAGGTGCTCCGTACGCTGCGCGAGCGGGGCATCCCGGTCGGGGTGGTCAGCAACATCGGCTGGGACCTGCGCCCGGTCTTCCGCACGCACGGCCTGGACCCCTACATCGACGTGTACGTCCTGTCGTACGAGCACGGCATCCAGAAGCCCGACCCGCGGCTGTTCGCCGCCGCCTGTGAGGCGCTGGGCGCCGATCCCCGCCGGACGCTGATGGTCGGCGACGACCGCAGGGCGGACGGCGGTGCCACGGCTCTGGGCTGCGGGGTGCACTTCGTGGACCATCTGCCGGTGACCGACCGGCCGGACGGGCTGCGCCCGGTGCTGGACCTGGTGAGCTGAGGGTTTCACCGCCGGAAAAAGCAGCCCGAGGCGACCATCCGGTCCAGCTCGCCCGCCTCGGACGATCCCCCGTGTCGCCCGAGGCAGACGGCATCCCCGGCTGGGACCGCGCGGCCCCGGCCGGACGCTCCGAGTATAGTTGGCTGGCAGCCAGTCAACGCAGGAGTTTCAGCATGTCCCCGCGCAGCGCCTCGGTCAATGAAGAGTTGCGGAGACGTTCGAAGGAGCGGCTTCTGCAGGCGGCGGTCGAGCTGGTCGACGAGCGCGGGTTCGAGGCGACGACGCTCGGCGACATCGCCGACCGGGCGGGTTCGGCGCGCGGTCTGGTCTCGTACTACTTCCCCGGCAAGCGCCAGCTCGTGCAGTCCGCCGTGCACCGGCTGATGCACCGCACGCTGGAGGAGGCGCTGGAGCGCGAGCCGCGCACCGAGGACGGCCGGGAGCGGATGGCGCGGGCCATCGACGCGATCCTGGGCCTGGCCGGGGACCGGCCCGTGCTGATGCGCCAGCACATGGCCGGGCTGCTGCAGGCCGAGGGCTTCGTGCCCTGCCCGGAGCAGCGGCGGCTGGCCGAACTGCTGCGGGACACCGTCGCCCGGCTCGGGTCGCGGGACGTCGACAGCGACTACCCGATGCTGCGCGCCCTGCTGATGGGCGCCGTGTACGCGGCGCTGGTGCCGGGGGTGCCGATGCCGGTCCCGGTGCTGCGGGCGGAGTTGTTCGAGCGCTACCGGCTCGACTGGGAGCTGGGTGTCCCGCCGGAGACCGGAGCCTCCGACGGGACGGGTGACAGGGATCTGTCACGGTTCTTCGCGACCGGGGCCGCATCGGGGCACGGCCCGGAGGGTCAGTCGAAGTAGTCCGGCTGCGTCTGCACGTTGAGTTCGCGCATGTGGACCTTGCGGGCCGGGTCCGTGCGCCGGTCGTCGATCTTCAGGACGTCGAAGCCCCTGGCGTACTCGTTCGACCAGATGTAGCCGTTGTAGTAGTACGCCGACCACGAGCCGCCCGACTTGATCGTGTCCGTGGTCAGCGGGCCGCGGTCGAAGTAGGCGATCTCCTTCGGGTTGCTCGAGTCGGTGAAGTCCCAGACGGAGACACCGCCCTGGTACCAGGCCTGGACCATCAGGTCCTTGCCCTTGACCGGGATCAACGAGCCGTTGTGGGCCACGCAGTTCTCGGTGTCCGCCTGGTGGCGCGGGATCTTGAAGTAGCTGCGGAAGACGAGCTTGCGCTTGTCGCCCTTGCCGACGATGTCGTAGATGCCGTCGGCGCCGCGGTTCGGTCCGATCTCCGCGTTGCAGGTGGCCGCTCCGCCGCCGCCCAGCTCATCGGTGTAGACGACCTTGTCGGCCTTCTGGTTGAAGGTCGCCGAGTGCCAGAACGCGAAGTTGACGTTGTCCTGAACGCGGTCGATGACCTTCGGGCGTTCCGGGTCCTTGATGGAGAAGAGGATGCCGTCGCCCATGCAGGCGCCCGCGGCCAGGTCCTTCGACGGCAGCACGGTGATGTCGTGGCAGCCGGTAGTCTTGGAGACGCCCGGGTTGGTGGGTCCGCCCGGGTTGCCGCCGCCGTCCGGCCCCTCACCGGGGAACAGTACGGGGAAGCCCACGACCTTCGCCTTCTCGGGGGCGTTGCGCGGCACCTTGATGACGGAGATGCCGTCGTGCGGCGGCCGGCAGTCGGGGTAGGCCGCGTTCGGCGAGTACGAGGAGACGTACACGTAGACGTTCCGGCGCTCGGGCACCAGCGTGTGGGTGTGCGAGCCGCAGGCGGTCTCGACGGCGGCGACGTACCTCGGGTTGCGCTTGTCGCTGATGTCGAAGACCTTCATGCCCTCCCACGAGGACTTCTCGGTCGCCGGCTGCGTGGTGCTGGTGCAACTGCTGTCGCTGCGCGAGGAGTCGGTGGACAGGAACAGCAGGTTGCCGGAGACGGAGATGTCGTTCTGCGAGCCGGGGCACAGCACCTGGGCGACGGTCTTCGGTGCCTTGGGGTTGCTGATGTCGAAGATGCGGAAGCCGTCGTAGTTGCCCGCGAACGCGTACCTGCCCTGGAAGGCGAGGTCCGAGTTCGTGCCCTGGAGCACGTCCTTGGGGACGAATGCCAGGTGCTGGATGTTGTCGGAGTGGACGATCTCGTCCTGGGCGGGTATCTCGCCCTTCTCGATGGCCTCACGGACCTCGGCCTGGGCGCTCTTGGAGACCTTCTTCGGCGCGGGCGGCGCGTCCCCCGGGTCGGGGGTGGCCCCTGCCGGTGCCGCTGTGAGGAGCGCGGCCAGCAGTCCACCGGCGGCCGCGAGGACGCCCAGGCGTCTGCGGCGTGTTCTGCGGTCGTTCAACAGGATCACTGTTTTCCTCCCTGGTTCCGTTCACTGCGGAACGGTTCACGCACCACGCAGTATCGTCTTCGCCATGCACATACCAATAGAGGGCAACAGGATCGCAATGAAGTTTTGAGATCAATGACCCGCGGAAGCGTGCCAGTACGCCGTCCGCAACACGAGGTGCGTCCCAACCCGCCCGTCACAGGAGGTCGTTGTGCTCTTCCGCCGCGTGTCTCGTGCGTCCGTCGTCACGACGGGGCTGGTCGCCCTGGCCGTGCTCTCGGCCGGGGGCTGTGACTCCGGTCCGGACCGGAAGCCGGCCGCCGCCGACGGGCCCGCCGTGATCGCGCCGGGCGAGCCGGGTGAAGCGAACCGCACCCTGTCCGCCGAAGAAGCCGCCGAGCAGAACCCGGAGAACGACTCCCCCAACGCGGCGGACGTCTCCTACGCCCGGATGATGATCGAGCACCACACGCAGGCCCTGGTGATGACCGAACTCGTCCCGAAGCGGGCCGAGTCGAAGGACGTGAAGCGGATCGCCGAGCGCGTCGCGGGCGGCCAGAAGCCCGAGATCGAGGCCATGAAGGGCTGGCTGAAGTCGCACGGCAAGCCGCTGGAGGCCGAGCGGCACGAGCACGCCACGATGCCCGGCATGGCGACCGAGGCCCAGCTGAAGAAGCTCCGCGCGGCCGACGGCAAGGCCTTCGACCACCTCTTCCTGACCCTGATGACGACCCATCACCAGGGCGCGATCACCATGGCCACGGAGGTGAAGGGGCAGGGCAACAACATCCGCGTCGAGGAGATGGCCGACGAGGTGATCGCCCAGCAGACCAGCGAGATCACGCGGATGCGGGACATGCTCTGAGCGGACTCCCGGTCCGCGGTCGTGCCCCGGGCAGGCCCGCTGGGCCCGGCCCGCTCAGCGCCGTGCGCGGCGCGGTGCCAGCAGGCCCGCGTCCCGGGCCTGGCCGATCAGCCTCAGCGACTTGCGGCGGCTGTGCCCGGTCGCGCACATCACGGCGAGCACCGGGTCGGCACCGTCCTGCTGGGCCGCGCGGTACTCCTGGGCCACCAGCCATCGCCCCTCCGCGCCGCGCGGCCAGACCGGCCGGGCCCGGCGCCCCGGGCCGGCGCAGTCCTCGGAGTCCGGGCCCGCACCGGCGCCGCACGCCTCGGCCAGCGATTCCTCGAACCAGTCGGCGAGCACCGCCAGGTCGTCGAGGGACAGCGCGGGCTGGGCGCGTACCTCCTCGACCCCGACGCATCCGCCGGCCACGACCGCCAGCGCGTCGACGTGGGCGCCGTCCGTGAAGGCGAGCCGGACGTCGAACCACCGCGTGGCGTCCTCGTTCTCCCACACTTCCCACGCGGGCCGCACGGATACCGCGCCGTCCACCGAAGAGCGATCAGAAAGATTAAGAAAGGATGCTTCCAGCACACACGGAACGTAACCGCATGATCACATTCGCTATAGATCCGACACGCGCCCCGGTCGGAGCACTGCACCCTGTCAGCGGAGCCCGGCCGGTGCGATGCTGGAGACATCAGCGCTCTCCTGAGATCCCCCGGGATCTGACGGGTAAGGAGTTCCGCCGTGCTGCGAGTCGCCGTCGTAGGCTCCGGGCCGAGCGGGTGCTACACCGCCCAGAGCCTCGTCCAGCTGGACTCCGAGGTTCGCGTCGACGTCCTGGACCGGCTGCCGTGCCCGTACGGCCTGGTCCGCTACGGCGTGGCACCCGACCACGAGAAGATCAAGTCGCTGCAGAACAATCTGCGCGCGGTCCTGGAGCACGACCGGGTCCGGTTCCTCGGCGGTGTACAGGCGGGCCCCGGCGGGGTCCCCGCCGCCCGGCTGCGGGAGCTCTACCACGCGGTGGTGTACTGCGTGGGCGCCGCGACCGACCGGCATCTGGGCATTCCCGGGGAGGACCTGCCGGGGAGCTGGTCGGCGACGCAGTTCGTGTCCTGGTACAGCGCCCACCCGGACGCCGTGGACGGTGGTTTCCTGCGGGACGCGCGGTCGGCCGTGGTCATCGGCGTGGGGAACGTCGCAGTGGATGTCACCCGGATGCTGGCCCGGGGGCTGGCCGAGCTCAGCCCGACCGACATGCCGCAGGCGGCGCTCACCGCGCTGGCGGCGAGCCGGGTGACCGAGATCCACATGGTGGGCCGGCGCGGCCCGTCCCAGGCCCGCTTCACCACCAAGGAACTGCGCGAGCTGGGCACCCTGCCGGGGACGGACGTCGTCGCGGACCCGGCGGAGCTGACGGCGGACCCGGGGTACACGGACCCGTCCGAGCTGCCCGCCCCGCAGCGGCGCAACGTGGAGGTGCTGCGCGGCTGGGCCGAGTCCCCGCCGGCCGGCGCCCCGCACCGGATCCGCCTGCGCTTCTTCCTCCGCCCGGTCGAACTGCTCGCCGAGCAGGGCCACGTGGGCGCGGTGCGGTTCGAGCGGACGGCACCGGACGGGCACGGCGGCATGACGGGCACGGGCCGGTACGAGGACATCGAGGCGCAGTTGGTGCTGCGTTCGGTCGGCTACCTCGGGGTGCCGATGGAGGGTCTGCCGTTCGACGCCAGGACCGGCACTGTTCCGAACCTGGCCGGACGGGTCCTGCGCGAGGGTGTCGTCACGCCGGGCGAGTACGTGGCCGGCTGGATCAAGCGCGGCCCGACGGGTGTGATCGGCACGAACCGCCCCTGTGCGAAGGAGACGGCGACATCCCTCCTGGAGGACGCCCCGCTCCTCGCCGCCAAGGATGTCCCCGAGGACACGCTCACGGCCCTGCGGGCGGAGGGAATCGACCCGGTCGAATGGACGGGCTGGCAGTCGATCGAGCGGGCGGAGGCGGAGCTGGGAGCGTCACTCGGACGCGGAGTGGTCAAGCTCCCCGACTGGCGGTCCCTGATGGAGGCCGCGCACAGCAGGGTTCCTTAAGGCGCAAGCCTCCCGGCCTGCCTCCCCGCCGCGTCGAGCAGCGCATCCAGCAACCCCGGAAACAGCCCCTCCAGATCATCCCACCGCAGCCCGTTCATCTTCGCCGTCCCCCGGTAGACCTGCCGGATCACCCCACTCTCCCGCAACACCCGGAAGTGATGCGTGGTCGTGGACTTCGTCACCGGCAGGTCGAAGTGCGAACAGGACAACTCCCCGCTCACCGCGGCAAGCTCCCGCACGATCCGCAACCGCATGGGATCGGAGAGCGCGTGCAGCACATCCTCCAGCCGGATCTCGTCGCGCTCGGGATGCGGCAGGGCGCGGCTGCTCACGGCGGGGGACGTCACGGCGACTCCACTTCCTAGGGGACCTCCATAGTACGAGAACCCTCGTAGTTTGACATCCACCGTACTACGATGCCTATCGTACGAGTCGACACCGGCCCTGTGACGAAATGGAGTCCGCCGTGACCGCGCTCTTCGAGCCCTACACCCTGCGCGATGTGACGATCCCGAACCGCGTGTGGATGCCCCCGATGTGCCAGTACTCGGCGGCACCGGAGGGCCCGGAGGCCGGCGCCCCCCACGACTGGCACTTTGCGCACTACGCCGCCCGCGCGGCCGGCGGCACGGGCCTGATCATCGTCGAGGCCACCGCCGTCTCCCCGGAGGGCCGCATCTCCCCGTACGACCTCGGCATCTGGAACGACGCACAGGTGGAGGCGTTCCGCCGCATCACCCGCTTCCTGGCGGAGCAGGGCACGGTGCCCGCGATCCAGCTCGCACACGCCGGCCGCAAGGCCTCGACGGACCAGCCCTGGAAGGGCGGCGCCCCGGTCGGCCCGGACGCGTACGGGTGGGACTCCGTGGCACCGAGCCCCCTCGCGTTCGACGAGAAGCACCCGGTCCCGGCCGAGCTGACCGCCGACCAGATCAAGGACATCGTCGGGCAGTTCGCGGCCGCCGCCCGCCGCGCCCTCGCCGCCGGTTTCGAGGTCGCCGAGATCCACGGCGCCCACGGCTACCTGATCAACGAGTTCCTCTCCCCGTACTCCAACCACCGCACCGACGCCTACGGCGGCTCGTACGAGAACCGTGTCCGCTTCGCCCTCGAAGTGGTGGACGCCGTACGGGAGGTGTGGCCGGACGACAAGCCGCTGTTCTTCCGTATCTCGGCGACCGACTGGCTCGCGGACGGCGGCTGGACCGCCGACGACACCGTCCGCTTCGCCGCCGACCTGCGGGCCCACGGCATCGACCTGCTGGACGTCTCCAGCGGCGGCAACGCCTCCGATGCCCGGATCCCCACCGGCCCCGGCTACCAGGTGCCCTTCGCCGCCCGGGTGAAGGCCGAGACCCCCCTGCCGGTCGCCGCGGTGGGACTGATCACCGACGTCGAGCAGGCCGAGAAGATCCTGGCCAACAACGAGGCCGACGCGGTCCTGCTGGGCCGGGAACTGCTGCGCAACCCCTCGTGGGCCCGGCACGCGGCGCGGGAACTCGGCGGTGAGGTCCGGGTGCCTGACCAGTACCACCGGTCGGTCTGACCGGCACCCGGATCTCGGAGGACCTGGTGCGTCAACCGGCCGTGCACGCCGTCCCGTTGAGCGTGAACGCGGCCGGAGCGGCGCTGTTGCCGCCATGGCTCGCCTGGTAGCCGATGCCGACACTCGCGCCGGGCGCGATCGTGCCGTTGTAGGACACGTTGGTGGCGGTGACGGTCCCGGACGACGGCGCGTAGGTGGCGCCCCAGCCGCCCGTGACGGTCTGGCCGGCGGGAAGCGTGAAGCCGAGTTTCCAGCCGCTGACGGTCGTCGTACCGGTGTTGGTGAGGGTCACGGACGCGGTCAGGCCGGTGTTCCAGGCGTTGACCGTGGACGTCACCTTGCAGGCGCCGGGCTGGGGCTGCGGCGCCGGGCCCGAGCTGTCCAGGCCGAAGAAGGTGAGCACGCGGGAGGCCATTCCATTGGCGTACAGGTTGTGGCCGACGCCCTGGAGGCTGATGGCCTCCACGGGGGCCCGGTCACCCGTGCCGCCGTAGCGGGTGCGGGTCCAGCCGGACTGGGGTGTGTCCGTGGCGGTCGGCGTCTGGCTGACACCGTGCACGTTCGTCCACTGCTTGATCTGTTCCCCGAAGTTGGGATAGCGCAGGACGTCGTCCTGGGTGCCGTGCCAGATCTGCATCCGCGGGCGGGGACCGGTGTAGCCGGGGTGGGCGTTCCGGACCAGGTCGCCCCACTCCTTCGGGGTGCGGGTCAGCGTGCCGCCCGAGCAATTGCTGTTCCACTCGGAGCCGTCGGTGGTGGCGAAGCAGGCGAACGGGACGCCCGAGAACGCGGCGCCCGCAGCGAACACGTCGGGGTAGTCGCCGAGCAGGACGTTCGTCATCATCGCGCCGGAGGAGATGCCGGTCGCGAACACCCGGCCGGTGTCGGCGTCGTAGGTGCGGGTGACCCAGTCGATCATCGACTTGATGCCGACGGGGTCGCTGCCGCCGCCGCGGCGCAGCGCCTGGGGCGAGGAGACGTCGAAGCACTTGCTGCTGCGGGTGACGGACGGGTAGAGCACGATGAACCCGTACTGGTCGGCCAGGGTGTCGTACTCGGTGCCGTTGTACATGTCCGGGCCGGAGCCGGTGCACCAGTGCACGGCGACCACGACCGCCGGGTTCGGAGTGACGCTCTCCGGCACGTACAGGTACATCCGCAGATTGCTGGGGTTCGTACCGAAGTTCGTGACCTCGGTGAGGGCCGCGGCGGGCACCGCCCTCTCGCCGGCGGACTCGCGGGCGGACCCGGCCGGCTCACGGGCGGCGGCCGCGGGTGCGGTGAGCACGGTGGCCGCGAGCATCGGCAGCAGCGCGGCGACGAGCGCGAGGAGTAACGACCGCAGCGGTCTCCTCGCCGTGGGGCGGGGGGTGGCAGGCACGTCCGTGTCCCTTCCGTTGTGAGGTGCGGCGCGCAGGACGTCGTACGGCGGTTCAGCAGGTGGAGTCGGTCTGGGTCAACAGGGCGAGCCGCCAGGGCAGCCGGTAGTACTCGCCGCTCGAGGCGGGGTCCATCCCCTGGTAGAGGAACCGCAGGCGGCACGGGTCGATCGTGAGGGTCTGGTCGACACCGGAGCGGATCATCTCGCCATGGCTGAAGTCCCTGGTCCAGGCCGGTTGTCCGGCCTCGAAGGTGACGTTGTTCGAGCGGGCGAAGGGGTTGGCCTCGGTGTCGGCGAGCGGTGTCCAGGCGCCGCCCGGACTGTCGGCGCGCCAGGCCCGGAAGTAGCGCCGCCAGTCGGATCCGGTCGCGAGCGCCTCGACGAGCATGAGATAGCCGGAGCCGTCGCCGAGCCGGTAGACGTTGCCCCCCTCGAAGAGGTCGAAGCGGTTGGGCTCGGACAGCACGATGGCGGTGTCGCGGAAGCCGTTGGGGAACGCGGCGAGGCTGGTGCGCGAGCGGTACTGGTGGCCGTTGCCGTCGGAGAAGAACAGGTAGCAGTCCGTCCGGTCGCAGATCGTCCAGAAGTCGAGCCAGGCGCCGTCGCCCTTGTTCTCGGTGACGATCGGCGGCTCACTGTCGAAGAAGTTCCGCGGCGCGCTCCAACTGAGCGGGTCCGAGGGGTCCTTGGTCGTGGAGTAGGACGGTGGGCCGGTCTGGTAGACCATGTACCAGGTCTGCTGGGGCGCGAAGTAGAACACCTGGGGCGCGGCCGCGTACCGGTCACCGATGTTCGGGTTGGCGTCCAGGAACGTCTGGGGCGCCGAACCGGCCTCGGACCACTCGGTGAAGCTCGTGTGTCCCAGACTCCAGCGTCCGGCGGTGTCGGCGGTCGTGAAGTAGACGTGCCAGCGGTCCCGGTAGCGGAAGACCGTCGGGTCCTTGACCGAGAGGATCGGGTGGGCCGCGTCCGGCCTGGGGCTGATCAGCGGGCCGCTGGACCTCCAGGTGAACGAACCCGGCAGCGATCTCTCGTCGCCGGGCCGCGACGTGCCGGCGGCCGCCGCTCCCGGCGCTACGGCCAGGGCGCCGACGGCCACCAGCATGAACACGAGTCCACTGACGAACGTACGCATGCGCGGAGTCCTCATCGACCCGCCCTCTCGTGAAGGGAAGCGTTCGTCGGCATGGTGACATGCACATGGCTTTCATGGAAGCGCTCCCACGCCACCCCCGAGACACCCCCGCCCTGACCAGGACCGGCCGAATGGGTTCTGCGCGAGGCGTTGACTAGAAAGCGCTTGCCCCCTACGTTCCGTTCAGCAGTGTGACCGAGGCCTTCGGGCCAGTCGTACGCAGCGCGCGCGGTGAACAACATGGCGAACGTCATTCATGTACATGACCGACCTGCACCATGACGGCACCACGAAGGGACGCACCCCACATGCGTACTCCCCCACGTACACGTGTACACAGATCCACCCTGGCCGTCGCCGCCGCGTCCGCGTTGGCGACCATGGCGGTCCTGGCCGTTCCCCAGCCGGCCGGGGCCGCCGAGACCTCGCCGATCGGGTTCGGCGCGGGGACGACCGGCGGCGGCAGCGCCTCGGCGGTCACCGTCTCCACGCTGAGCGCCTTCAAGTCGGCGGTGACCGGCAACGCGGCCAAGGTCGTCCGGGTCAACGGCCTGATCCCGCTGAGCGGTCAGGTCGACATCGGGTCCAACACGACCGTCCTGGGCGTGGGTTCGGCGTCCGGGTTCACCGGCGGCGGACTGCGGCTGAAGAAGGTCTCGAACGTCGTCGTCCGCAACCTGAACATCAGCAAGCCCGTCGCGCCCGCCGACGGCATCACCGTCGAGGCGTCCACCAAGGTCTGGATCGACCACAACTCCTTCTCGGCCGACCGCGATCACGACAAGGACTTCTACGACGGCCTGCTGGACGTCAATCACGGCGCGGACAACGTCACGGTGTCCTGGAACACCTTCAAGAACCACTTCAAGGGCTCGCTCGCCGGCCACAGCGACAACAACGCGAGCGAGGACACCGGCAAGTTGAAGGTGACGTACCACCACAACCACTTCGCCAACGTGTACTCGCGCATCCCCAGCCTGCGCTTCGGCACCGGGCACTTCTACAACAACTACGTCGAGGGCGCCGACACCGCCTGCCACTCGCGCATGGGCGCCCAGATACTGGTCGAGAACAACGTCTTCCGCTCGACGAAGATCGCGGTCACCACCAACCGCAGCAGCGACGTCGACGGATACGCCAATCTGCGCGGCAACGATCTCGGTGGAGCCGCGACCGAGGTCTCGCGCGTGGGCAGCTTCACCAGTCCGCCGTACGGCTATTCGGCGGAGCCGGCCTCGTCCGTCGTCACCTCGGTGACGTCGGGTGCGGGCGCCGGAAAGCTCTGACACCCCACCTCCCCCACTCACTCAAACGACAGAAGGAATCGGGACATGACTTCTGCGACACGTCCGCGCGCCCGGCGGCGCGCACTGACCGGAGCACTGGCCACCCTCGGCCTCTCGGTTGGCATGATCATGACTACCAACGCGCCCACGGCGAGCGCCGCCACCTGGCCGACCCCCAACGGCAGCCAGGGGACCTCCTCCACCATCTCCGTGTCCGGCACCAAGGACTACGGGATGAAGCGGTACTACGGGACCGGGGACCTGGCCGGTGACGGCCAGGAGGAGGGCCAGGACCCGATCTTCAAGCTCGCGGACGGCGCGGTGCTGAAGAACGTCATCCTCGGCGCCCCCGCGGCCGACGGCATCCACTGCGAGGGCAGCTGCACGCTGCAGAACGTCTGGTGGGAGGACGTCGGCGAGGACGCCGCCACCTTCCGCGGCGGCAACGGCGCCACGTACCAGGTGATCGGCGGCGGCGCCAAGAAGGCGGCGGACAAGGTCTTCCAGCACAACGGCGGCGGCACGCTGAACATCTCCAACTTCGCGGTGCAGGAGTTCAAGACGCTCTACCGCTCCTGCGGCGACTGCTCCACGCAGTACACCCGCAAGGTCAACCTCAACACCATCGATGTGACCGGCACGGGCTCCACCGCGCGGATCGTCGGCATCAACGTCAACCGCAACGACGCGGCGACGCTGCGGGGCATCACGATCCGCAACGACTCCGGCCGCAAGGTCGTCCCCTGCCAGAAGTACAACAACAACACCGCTGTCGGGTCGGGACCCGACAGCAAGAACTGCCTGTACTCCACCTCGGACGTCACCTACAGGTAGTTCCTCGAACAGCCCCCCACGGTGAAGGCGGCCGTGCGCAGCGTCCCGGCGGGCGCCGCGCACGGCCGTCCGCGTCATGCGCCCCGCACGCGCGCGCGGACCTCCCCGATCAGCTCCTGCCGGTAGCCGGTGTAGGCCACGCGCAGTTCGGCGCCGGGCCAGTCGGCGGGCAGGAGCCCGGGCGGCAGGACCGGATCGGCCAGCAGGTGCCGTACGACGGCGGCGAAGGCGGCCAGGCGATCGGCAGGGCGGTGCGCGTCGGCGATGTGGCCGAGCAGCGCGCGGGCCGTGGCAGGCCAGGTGTCCAGCGGCCACAGGGACGCGGCCAGGTCGCGCGGGGGCCGGTCGGGGCGGGCCGTGCAGCGCTGGGACACCTGGTCCAGATCGCCGGGGAGGGCTCGGTCCAGGTTGGCGGGCCGGAGCCAGACCCCCTCGCGGAGTTCGGCGAGGCGGAGTCCGGCCAGCCGGGCCCGCAGGTCGGCGCGTTCGGCGGGTCCGCGCCCCGTCGCGGTGATCACGACCATCTCCCAGTCGCCGTCCCAGGCGCGGGTACGAGGGTGCACGGCGTCGTCCTGGCGGCGCTGGCGTTCCAGCAGCCGGTCGCTGAGGCGGTAGCCGGTGTCCGTGCGCCGCAGATCACCGGCGGCCACCATCCGGCTGAGCGCCGCCCGCAGCGTGGAGCCGCCGACGTCGAAGCCCTCCACGAGCCGCACGAGCTCCCTGGCCGTCAGTTCGGGGGGATGCGTCCCGAGCAGCAGGCTCAGCACGACCGACCGCGCGGACAGGGGGCGCAGGTCGAGCGCGCCGGGCCGCGCCGGGACGTTCATCGGCATGGTCACGTACTGTACGCGGCGGCATTCCGTGTTGCAGTATTGCTGCGGTCGCAGCCAGAGTGCAACACTCGGCGTATGGTCTCGACACTGGACGAACAGCATGCGTACGGCGGACCCGCCACGCACGACGTCACCAACCAGGCCCCGCCCCTCACCCCGTACGACGCCTCCGACGACACGGCCCTGCTGGAAGGGCTGCGGCGGGAGGGCGCCGGGTGGGCCGAGGAGGACCTGCGCCGGCTCGGCAGGCAGGCCGGCAGCGCCCGGGCCCAGGAGTGGGCCGACCTGGCCAACCGTCACGAGCCGGAGCTGCGCACCCACGACCGGTACGGCAACCGGGTGGACGAGGTCGAGTTCCACCCGAGCTGGCACCACCTGATGCGCACCGCGGTCACGGAGGGACTGGGCGCCTCGCCCTGGGCTGACGACAGGCCCGGCGCGCATGTCGCCCGGTCCGCCGGCGGACTGGTCTGGGGGCACACCGAGGCCGGCCACGGCTGTCCGACGTCGATGACCTACGCGGCGGTCCCCGCGCTGCGCAGGCAGCCGGAGCTGGCGAAGGTCTACGAGCCGCTGCTGACGAGCCGGGAGTACGAGCCCGGCCTCCGGGTGCCCACGGAGAAGCGGGGCCTGCTTGCGGGCATGGGGATGACGGAGAAGCAGGGCGGCTCGGACGTCCGGACGAACACCACTACGGCCACGCCCACGGCCGAGCCCGGGGTGTACACCCTGCGCGGGCACAAGTGGTTCACCTCGGCGCCGATGTGCGACGTGTTCCTCGTGCTGGCACAGGCCCCGGGCGGCCTGTCCTGCTTCCTGGTGCCGCGTGTGCTGCCCGACGGCACCCGCAACACCTTCCGCATCCAGCGGCTGAAGGACAAGCTGGGCAACCGCTCCAACGCCTCCTCCGAGCCCGAGTTCGACGGGACCGTGGCCTGGCTGGTCGGGCCCGAGGGCCACGGAGTCAAGACCATCATCGAGATGGTCAACTGCACGCGTCTCGACTGCGTGATGATGTCGGCCGCGCTGATGCGCAAGTCCCTCGTCGAGGCGGGGCACCACGCGCGCCACCGCAGCGCGTTCGGCGCCCGGCTGGTGGACCAGCCGCTGATGCGCAACGTTCTGGCCGACCTGGCGCTGGAGTCCGAGGCGGCCACCACGCTCACCCTGCGGCTGGCCGGGGCGGCCGACCGGGCGGTCCGCGGAGACGACGCGGACGGGGCGGAGGCCGCGTTCCGCCGGATCGCCACCGCCGTCGGCAAGTACTGGGTGACCAAGCGGGGTCCGGCCTTCACCGCGGAGGCCCTGGAGTGCCTCGGCGGCAACGGCTACGTCGAGGACTCGGGCATGCCCCGGCACTACCGCGAGGCTCCTCTGCTGTCGATCTGGGAGGGCTCGGGGAACGTCAACGCGCTCGATGTGCTGCGGGCGCTGAGCCGCGAACCGGGCACCGCCGAGGCGCTGTTCGGCGAGCTGGACCTCGCCCGGGGCGCGGACGCCCGGCTGGACGCGGCGGTGAGCCGGCTCAAGAACCGGCTGCCCGAGGCGTCGCAGACGACGGCCCGCCGGCTCGTGGAGCAGATGGCCCTGACGCTCCAGGCCTCCCTCCTCGTCCGGCACGCCCCGCCGGCGGTCGCCGACGCGTTCTGCGCGAGCCGGCTCGGGGGCGACTGGGGGCAGGCGTTCGGGACGCTGCCGGAGACGGCGGGCCTCGACGCGATCCTGGAGCGCGCCCTGCCCGACGAGGGCTGAACGGACCGAACGACCGCTTCTCGGCGAGTGACTGAGCTGTCGTCAGCCAACCGGCGCACAGATCGCGCACCGTCATCTCCCGATTCCGCTTCGTTGTCAGTGCCGTGGTGCAGACTCCCCGTCAGTTGGTACTTCGCCTGGGGAGGACAACGTGTTCAGGGGGATCGACGAGGTCGACTGGGCCTCGCTGCGGCATGCGTACGGCAGCGCGGAGGACGTGCCCGGACTACTGCGGGGACTGGCCTCCGCCGACCCGGCCGAGCGGGAGAGCGCGCTCGACGGGATGTACGGCGCCGTGCACCACCAGGGAGGCGTGTACGACGCGACGCTCGCCTGTGTTCCGTTCCTCCTCTCGCTCGCCGTCCGCGAGGAGGTGCGGGACCGGGCGGGGGTCGTGGAACTCCTCGTCAGCATCGGTGACATCGCAGATGACGAAGGTGCCTCCGCGGAGGAGAACGCCGCGAGAGCCCGTGCCGCGCTGCACGCGGGTGCCGATGTCTTCGTCCGGCTCGCGGGGGACGCGGACGCCGGGGTTCGCCGGGCCGCTCCGGGCGCACTCGTGCGGTTCCTGGGCCCACCGGCCCGGGTGCTCGCCCTGTTCCGGGAGCGGATCACCGTGGAGCGGGACGACCGGGTCCTGCTCGCCCTGGCCGCGAGCCTGGGCCTGTTCGTGGAGCGGCACCAGGAGCACGCTTCCGGGGCGGTGGACCTGCTGGCTGAGTTGAGCAACCCCCCGTACGGCCCGGGGCTGCGGCTCGCCGCGCTCGGCCAGCTGGCGGGATGCGCGCCGGGGCTACTTCCCGCCAATCTCGTACCGGCCGTCGTCCGGTTGCTCAGGGACAGATCCGGGGAGCACACCCGCGCCGGCCACGGGGGCGACCGTCCCGGCCCGGACACGCTCGCCGACCGGCTGCGGCGCCTGCGCCCCTCGGACGAGGAGGGCTCCCAGCTGATGCGCACGCTGCACTCCGCGTTAGGAGGCCGGGTCACCGACCGGGTCGCCCTGCTGTGCGGGCAGCTGACCAGCCCGGATCCCCTCGACCGGTGCAACGCCGTGTGGATGTCGGCCGGGCTGTTCCGTGAGTGGCGTACCGGCGGCGCGGAGCCGGTCGCCCTCATAGGTGCCCAACTGGGCGCCGAGGAAGGCCGGTTGCACGATGCGGCGGTCGCCGTTCTGGTGGAGCTCTTCGAGCTGGCCGTGCCGGCTGCGGACCATCTCAACGCGCTGGTGACCTGCCGTCCCGAGTTTCGCGTACGGCACGGGGAGCGGGGCGGGCCGACGCTGGGCGGTCCGCTCAAGGCCCTGGCCAGGACGGGGGATCCACGGGCCGCGCAGGTGCTGTCCGAGGTGCTGGCCGGCCCGGTCGTGCCGGACGACCTGGGCTACGCCATACCCCACTTGGGGCCTGCGGCCTCGCCACTCGCTCCCGCTCTACGGCGCCGGCTCGCCCGCGTTCCGCTCAACGGCCCCGACACCCACGAGCGGGCCGCTCCCCTGCTGTCGGCGCTCACGGCACTGGGCGACGCCGAGTCCATACCGGCGGTGTTACGTCTCCTGCGCGGCATGCCGGACGGGCCGCGCCCGCGCGACGCCGTCACGGGAGCGGCGGTCCGTGCCCTCGGCGCGTTTGGCAGGGCCGCGTACGAGGCGGTACCGGACCTGCGCGGACTGCTGGAGACGGACCGCGCCGTCGCAGCGGCGGAGGCGCTGTGGTCGATCACGGGCGAGCCGGACGCCGTGCTGCCCGCGCTGCTCCGGGAGTTGACGGACAACGGCGGCGACCGGCGTCGCCGCGCGGCCGCGGCGGACGCGCTCGCACGACTGGGAACGGCGGCCCACCCTGCCTTGCCCGGGCTGCGGCGGATGGCCGGCTCCGGCGACGCACGGGAGCGGGCCGCAGCCGCGTGCGCGGTGTGGCGGATCGCCGGGGAGCCGGAACGGCTCCTTCCCGTCCTCCGCTCCGCGTGGGCTCAGGACCCGCGCACCCGGACGACGGTCGCCGGGTGCGTGGCGGACCTGGGGCCCGCGGGAGCGCCTCTGCACGACCTGCTCCGAGCGGAACTCGCGTCCCCGCGGCGGCACCGGGCCGACGCCCGCGGTTACGGCAGCCACGACATCCACGAGGACGAGGGGTTGCTGCGGGTGTGCCGGGGGGCGCTGGCCGGGGTGGGGCACGGGTAGGTGAGATCCGTCAACGGCCTCCCAGGGCCTCACCCCGTCGTACGTCCCCACATCGGCCCGAAGCGGGACCACTCGGCGTCCCACTGGTCCATCCGGTCGCGTTCCAGCCGGCGGCGCAGGGCCCGGCCGCCGACGAGCGGCAGGGCCGCGGCGCCGATGCCCGCCACGCAGCCGATCAGGAAGGCCCGCACATGGGCCTGGGACTCGGTGACGGGTCGGGTCACCTGGCGGCCCTCGGGGTCCGTCCACACCGTGACCGGTGTCCCGGCGGCGCTGCCCGCCGGGACCCGCAGCTGTCCGGAGTGCGCGGAGCCGTCCACAGCGGTCCACGTCGCCTTCGCCCACACCTGCTCGGTACGGGACACGCCGCCGTTCTCGGAAGCCCTCCCGGGAGCCTGCTCGTCCAGCCGGGCCACGAGGGGCCGCCACTCGACACGCTCCCGGGCCAGCCCGTCCTCGACGGACCGGCTCACCGTCGTGCCTGCCAGCATCCCGACGAACGCGGTGAGCGTCCACACGCCCAGCACGACCCAGGCCTCCACCCTGTCGGCGCGGCGCTTGAGCGGATTGCGCCGCCAGCGCCACAGCCACACCTTCGGACCTCGTAACGCCATCGAAGGCATCCTCCTCATGCGCGCATGACCATCCCGCCGCCCTCTGCATACGGAAGACGGCGCCTGGATGCTCACTGCACCTACTCCGACGTGACGGCCCCCACGCCGTCCGGCCCCTGCGAGCGGCCCCCGGCACGCGCTCCGCCGAACCCCGCGGCGGCCCTCGACACCCGCCTGACCTGCATCGGAGCGGGTTCCAGAGGTGACTGTCAGTGGTGGGGTGCAGACTGGCCGGTGTCAGAGACGAGGGCGTCAAAGACGACGCCGCGGAGGTGATCGGCATGGCCGAGGTACTGCTCGCCGTGGGCACGCGCAAAGGCCTGTTCATCGGGCGCCGGCGGGGTGGTGGCGCCTGGGAGTTCGACGAGAGTCCCTACTTCAACGCGCAAGCCGTGTACTCGGTCGCCGTCGACACCCGGGGCGCGACCCCTCGGCTGCTGGCCGGGGGCGACAGCGCGCACTGGGGCCCGTCCGTGTTCCACTCCGACGATCTCGGCCGCACCTGGACCGAACCGGCGCACCCCGCCGTCAAGTTCCCCAAGGACACGGGGGCGTCCCTGGAGCGGGTGTGGCAGCTGCACCCGGCGGCCGCCGAGCCGGGCGTGGTGTACGCGGGTACGGAACCGGCCGCGCTGTACCGCTCGGAGGACCGCGGGGAGACGTTCGAGCTGGTCCGGCCCCTGTGGGAGCACCCGACCCGGTCGAAGTGGGTGCCGGGCGGCGGCGGTGAGGGTCTGCACACGGTGCTCACCGACGCGCGCGACCCGAAGGCCGTGACGGTCGCCGTCTCGACCGCCGGTGTGTTCCGCACACTGGACGGCGGCGCGAGCTGGGCGCCTTCCAACTCGGGTGTCTCGGCGGTGTTCCTGCCCGACCCGAACCCGGAGTTCGGCCAGTGCGTGCACAAGGTCGCGCGGGACGCGGTGAGCCCGGACCGGCTGTATCTGCAGAACCACTGGGGGGTGTACCGCAGCGACGACGCGGGCGCGCACTGGACGGACATCGGCGAGGGCCTGCCGTCCACGTTCGGTTTCGCGGCGGTCGCGCACCCGCACCGGGGTGACACGGCGTATGTGTTCCCGATCAACGCCGACGCCGACCGGGTCCCGGCCGACCACCGGTGCCGCGTCTACCGGACGGCGGACGCGGGCAAGAGCTGGGAGCCGCTCTCGGCGGGGCTGCCCCAGGAGGACCATTACGGCACGGTGCTGCGCGACGCGATGTGCGCGGACGACGGCGATCCGGCGGGTGTCTATTTCGGCAATCGCAACGGCGAGGTGTTCGCGTCCGCTGACGACGGCGACACATGGCAGCAGCTCGCCTCGCATCTGCCGGACGTGCTGTGCGTGCGGGCCGCGACCGTCGGATGAGCCAAGGAGGGGCCCTGGGCGTCACTGAGCCCGCTCGCGCACCTCGGCGTAGCGGGCCAGCCCTTCCGCCATGCCCCGCATGAACAGTTCGGAAGGCCCGGACGGCACCGACGCCGTCGTCGCCGCCGGGGTCGAGGCCGACCGACCGTGTCGTGTCCGGACTGTCCACCTTGGACCACAGTTTGAGGGCTCCTGTGAGTCAGGGAGTCGGCCGGCGCGCCGATGGATCAGCGGCCGGTCGTGCCGTCGATGAGTTCGCGGAGGATGTCCGCGTGGCCCGCGTGCCGGCCGGTCTCCTCGATCATGTGGGTGAGTGCCCAGCGGATGCTGGGAGCGGGGCGGTCCGGCCGTGGTCGGGGAACCGGTGCGCCGAGATCGGTGCACCGGTCGAGAACGTCGTTCGCGCGCTCGACCGCCTCTCGGTAGCGGCCGACGACGTCGGCCGCACTGTCCGTCGGTGCGGCTCGGAACGTCGCCTGCCAGTCGGTGACGTGGTCCCCGAGGAACATCGCGCGCTCGACGTGTGTCAGGTGGTTGAGCAGACCGAGCAGGTTCGTGCCCGAGGGCACGGCGGCTGTTCGCGCCTGCGGTTCGGGGGCGCCGTCCACCTTCGCGGCGACAGAGACCCGCAGGTAGTCGAGGAATCCGCGCAGGACCTCGGTCTCGTCGCTGCCGGTCCGGGGCGGCGGGGTGTCGCGGCGGCGGTTGCGGCGCGTGGTGCCGGGCACTGTGGTCTCCCTTCCTTCGTCGGGCGGCGCCGGCCGCGGTGTCAGGCGGTGCGGCGGATGAGGAGGACGTGGTCGGTGACCTCGGCGGTGCGCCCGTCCGGTCCGGTCGCGATCCGGCGCGGTGCGTCGGCCCGCTCGACCGTCCATGTCCGCGGGGCCAGGTCGATACCCGCGGCGACTTCCCGCGGGCTCGGGTAGTGGATGCCGGGATCCTGGTTCCACGACCACGGCGCGGTCGAGCCGTGGTCGACGACCAGCAGCCGTCCGCCCGGGCGCAGTGCGTGCGCGGCCGAGCGCAGGACCGTGGCCCGGTCCAGGTCGAAGGGGGTGTGCAGGTAATGGGCGCAGACCAGGTCGAAGTCGCCGGGCGGGAAAGATTCGTGCACGTCGGCTCGCACGGTGGTGACGCGGTCGCCCAGGCGGTGTGAGCGGGCGAGGCCGGCGAGCCTCTCGACCGCCACGGCCGAGATGTCGACGGCGGTGACGTGCCACCCCAGCCGGGCGAGCCAGAGCGCGTCGCCGCCGTCGCCGCATCCGAGGTCCAGCACGTCACCGGGCGGCAGGCCCGTCACCGTCTCGGTGAGGCGGACATTCGGCCGCGGACCGCCGGTTGCCGGCCGGGCCGCGTAGACGCCGTCCCAGAACGCGACCGCATCGGTGCTGCTCATCAGGGCTCCTTGTGTCGGGATGCGCTCAGTCTCGCCAGGCACCCCACGACCTGGCACGAATTCTTGCGGTTACGGCAAGATGGCCCGATGGATCGCAAGACGGACCACGAAGTGCTCGACGGGGTGGGGCCGCGGCTTCGTGCGCTGCGTCGTGCCCGCGGCATCACCCTCGCCGACCTCGCGGCGACGACCGGCGTGTCGGAGAGCACTCTCTCCCGGCTGGAGAGCGGGCTGCGGCGGCCGAGCCTGGAACTGCTGCTGCCGCTGGCTCGTACGTATGACGTTCCGTTGGACGACCTGGTCGGCGCCCCGCGCACCGGCGACCCCCGGATACACCTCAAGCCGGTCACGCGGTTCGGGATGACCTTCGTGCCCCTGTCCCGGCGACCGGGCGGGGTGCACGCGTTCAAGATGATCATCCCTGCCCGGCCGGAACCACTCGAACCGACTCCGCAGACCCACGAAGGCTTCGAGTGGCTCTACGTGCTCAGACGCCTGCGGCTCGTGATCGGCGAGCGCGACCTGACGCTGCCGCCCGGTGAGGCAGCCGAGTTCGACACGTCCTTGCCCCACTGGCTGGGCAGCGCCGACGGCGGCGTGGTCGAGCTCCTCATCCTGTTCGGTCTGCAAGGAGTGCGGGCGCACGTGCGCAACGACCCTCAGCGATAGGGCACTTCGAAGTGCTGCGCTGAGCACCTACATGACGGGCGCTCAGGCGTGCGATGCCGTGGCCCGGATGCCGGCGAGCACGACACCGACGATGCGCTCCGCGTCCTCGCGGGTGAACGGGCGCATGCCACGGTTGACGATGAGGTGCACCGGGCCGGAGATCATCTCGCCGAGGAAGCCACTGTCTACCGGGGGGAGTTCGCCCCGGTCGACGGCGGTGTCCACCCGTCGCCGCAGGGCGGCCACACGCTGGTCGAGGATCTTGGTCAGAGCCTCGACGGTGGCGCTCTGGCGGGCGGGCTGGAGGGCCTGTTCGAGTGTCCGGCCGAACGGCGTTTCCAGGCCACCGGCGAGCGCCAGCAGGAAGTCCGCCAGGTCCCGGTGAATGTCGCCGGTGTCGGCGACCGAGGCGAGTTCCTCGGCGTAGCGCACCAGGGCCTCGACCACCAGTTCCTCACGGTCGGGCCAGTTGCGGTAGACGCTGGTCTTGTGGACGCCGGCGAACTCGGCGACCTCCTCGTAACGGAAGCCCGCGATGCCGTCGCGCGCAACGAGTTCGACCGTCGCGGCGAGGATCTGGGATCTCACCCGCGCGTTGCGGCCACCGGGGCGCCGTGCGGGCGACCGGTCAGCGGTCCCGTCGGCCATCGCCGCGCTCACCTCCTGTTTCTCTGCTCGGGTGCCGATTGTCGTCAGGTGCGGCGTTGCGGTGCAAGCCGGTGGTAAGTAAGCTCGCTAAAAGCGACAGATTGTTTCTTTAAGTCGCAGCCCACCTCAGCGAAACCTGGAGCGCCCACGTGAACATGCTTGTTTCCGGAGCCGGTATCGCCGGGCTCGCCTGCGCACTTGAGCTAGGCACCCGCGGCCACGACGTCACCGTCGTCGAGTACGCCCGACATCTCCGGCTCACCGGCACACCCATCGACATCCGCGGTGACGCGATCGAGACCGTGGACAGAATGGGGCTGCTCGCGAAGATCCAGAAGCGACGGGTACGGATGTCCGAGCGCACCCAGTTCGTCGACAGCGCGGGCGAGCCGGTGGCCCCGATCCCGATGGCGGAGATCAGCGACTCCGACGACGACATCGAGCTCCTCCGCGAGGACCTCGTGCGCATCCTCGCCGAAGCACTCCCGGACACCGCGGCGATCCGCTTCGGCGACTCGATCGAGACACTGACCGACGGCGGCGAGAGCGGGGCCGGTGTCGATGTGCACTTCGCGTCGGGCCGCATCGGGCGGTACGACCTGGTGCTCGGTGCCGACGGCCAGCACTCCGCGGTACGCAGACTGGTGTTCGGGCCCGAGGAGGACTATCTCCGGCACCTGGGTGTCTATTTCGCCCTCGCCGACCATCCCGGCGAGGCGTTGTCCGAAGGCGCCAACTCGATCTACAACGTCCCCAGCCGAATGGCGGGCGTCTTCCGGTACAACGGCAGGGCCGTAGCGGTCTTCCAGTTCCGCTCGGAACCGATCGACTACGACCACCACGACCTGGAGTCCCAGAAGAAGATCCTCGTCGAAGCCTTCGCGGGCCACCGGTCTTGGCGGATACCGGAGTTGCTCGATGCCGCCCTCGCCGATCCTGGCTTCTACTTCACCTCCGCGAGCCAGATCCACCTGCCCTCCTGGCACCGCGGCCGCGTCGCCCTCGTCGGGGACGCCGGGTACAGCCCGGCCTTCCTCTCCGGCCGGGGCACCTCACTCGCGCTCACCGGCGCCCGCTTCCTCGCCGAGGAACTCGACCGGTGCCGCGATGACCACACCGCCGCGTTCGCACGGTACGAGGTCCGGCAGCGTCCGTATGTCACGTTCGCCCAGAACCGTGTCCACAGCGGTCGCGACCGCATGCTGCCGACCACTTGGGCCGCCATCGCCGCCCGCAACGAGGCGCTGCGAGCGATGCGCACCACGCCCGACGGCCCTCAGCAGACCACCCCCCGACGCGCTGGAGAGAACGCAGAGTGAAAGACACACTGGAAAAGCCCGCCCCTCGCGCCCAGGAGCAACGCTGGAGCAGGCAGCTCATCCTCTGGGCGGCCGTTCTCACCCTCGCCAATGTCCTGGCCGACGTGGTCATCGGCTCGCCCATGATGGTCCTGCCCCAGTTATTGGAGCATTTCGACACCGACCAGGCGGCGTGGCTGAACGCGAGCGCGATGCTGGCCGGGGCCATCTGGTCGCCGCTGCTCGCCAAGAGCTCCGACATCTTCGGCAAGCGCCGGATCCTCATCGCCACGCTGCTCCTCGCCTGCGCGGGAGCACTGGTCTGCCTCGCGGCCCCCAACGTCTGGATCTTCCTGGTGGGGCGCTTCCTCCAAGGCGCCGCCTTCGCCGCGGTCTTCCTCACGGTGGCCCTCGCACGCCAGATCTGCACCCCGCGGGTGGCGATGGCCCTGGTCGGGCTCGTGACGTCAGGCTCGTCGATCGTCGGAATCATCGAGCCGTTCCTGATGCAGCCCGTCATCGACGTGTTCGGCTACCGGAGCGTGTTCATCGTGGCGGCGCTGCTCGCCGCGGCGGCCGCGCTCTGCGTGCGTTCCTTCATCCCGGAGTCGCCGATCCGCGGCACCGGCCGGATCGACGTGGGCGGGGCGCTCCTGCTCGGCGGCGGCCTCGGCGCGGTGCTCGCCTACACCAGCCTCGGGGGTGACCTCGGATGGCTGTCCGGGGGCATGCTCGCGCTGCTGGCGGCCGGTGCCGCCGCGTTGGCCGGCTGGGCGTTCCTCGCGCTGCGGGTCGACGAACCCATCATCGACGTCCGGGGCCTCAGCCGCCCGATCCTGCTGACGCTGCTGGCCCTGGTGCTGGCGGCAGGCTCTTTCCGGAGCATGCTGCAACTGACGGGCATCATCGCCCAGGTCCCCTCCGAACTGGGGCTCGGGTACGGGCTGGGGGACGGAGAGGCGGTCGCGGTGCTGCTCGCCGCGCCCAATCTCGGCATCGTGATCGGCGGCACGTGCGCGGGATGGATCGCGGGACGGTTCGGTCCCGCGCTGCCCCTCCTCGGCGGCATCGCCGTCGGGACCGTGGCGACCTTCGCGATGCTGGCGGGCGTGTCAGTGCTCCCGCTGGCGGTCGCCTGCGGCGCCATGCTGGGTATGGCCGCCGGCGCGATCGGCGCCTCCGGCTACAACCTGGCGACGGACATCGAAGCGCCCGAGCGGCAGGGCACGATCGCCGGTCTGGTGTCGGTCGTACTCGCCCTGGGCTCGGTCGTCTTCAACTTCGCCGGGGGCGAGGTGCTCAAGGCGACGGTTGTTCCCGGGACCTCCGCCGACGGTGCCCCGGTGAGCACGGCGACCGGCGTGTACCTCTACGTCGCGATGGCGGGAGTGCTCTTCGTCCTCGCCGCGGTGCCCGCGATCATGCTGGTACGCGACCGGCGGGCACGACGTGGGTGGGTGTGACGGACCCTCCCTGGCTTTCGCCCGCGGCCCTAGCGTCGGGTCATGAACGCTGAACAATTGATCGCGGACCTGCACGGCCGGTGGGTGTTCGGCTGGGAACGCCACGCGGGGGACGCGCCGTTCGACTTCCGGCGCACCTTCGGCGACCTCTACGACTTCGGCTCTCCGGACGTCCGCCTCTACGACGACTTCGACCCCGATCAGCGTGTGGCGACCACAGCCGCCGGCTACGGCTCGATCTGGGAGCCCGGCTTTCGCGCGATGGTCTCCGCGCATCATGCCGTCGACGACGGGCCGCACGTCATCGCGGGCCACGATCTGGCCGCGTCCACCCTGACGTTCGTAGCGCGGATCACCCTGCCCGACGGCGCCACGGACATCCGCACCACGACCTCACTGGTCTGGCGCCGAACGCCGGACGGCTGGCGGATCGTCCGCGAGCACAACTCGACCAAGGTCCTGCCCGCGGGAACCCTCGACGACACGCTGCCCGGCGCGGGCCGCAACTCCGTTTCGCGACAGGCGTGAACCACCCCGGCAGGTGCCCCGTAGAGCCCGGTGTGTGCGGCCCGACGGCCGCGGCGAATACGGAGCGACGGAGGGAATCGGCATGGCCGGCGGCAACATCCAGATCAGCCCGGAAGAGATGCAGGAGGCCTCGACCTGGCTGCAGAACCAGAAGGAGCACATGCAGCAGAGCCTCCACGAGGCCAACACCAAGATGGAGGAGATGGTCGAGGCGGCCTACGCGACGCCGGGCTCCGAGACCAAGTTCCGTCCCTTCTGGGAGGAGTACAAGAACGGCACCCAGGAGGCGATCGAAGGGCTGCAGGGCGTCAGCGAGTTCATCAAGCAGGCCGCCGACGCGTTCGTCGACACCGACGACCAGACGTCCGGCTCCATCGGCTGACGTGCCCGGCACGGTCCGGCCCCACCCTCCCTGTGAGGGCGGGGCCGGACGGCCGTAGCAGGAGAGGAGACGCCGATGGGTCGCATCAGCGTTCCCGTGCAGGACTTGAAGGACACGGCCAGGGAGCTCCAGAACATCGGGGATCTGATCGGCAACAGCGCGACCCTCTTCCACGCCGCGGGCGGCCGGGAGGACTTCGAGAGCTTCGTCGGCGACAGCAGGCTCGCGGAGGCTCTCGACGGGTTCGACAAGGCGTGGGTGGCGGGTCACGAGCGGGTCCACGACAACGTGAAGAAGTTCTCCGAGAACGCGGACGCGATCTCCGAGAACTTCACGAAGACGGACGACGACGTCGCCAACTCGCTGGACGAGTCGAAGAAGGACGCGTGACAGGAGACGTCGTGCGGAAGGGAAAAGCGTCATGACGCACCCGGTCACGGAGCAGCCCGAGGGCGCGCCCGCCGGCTACACACTGAGGTTCCCCGACTCCTGGTGGCATCTCGACCTCGACCCCAACACCCGGGACGCGTCGATCCGCCGCCGTATCGAGTCCCAGGTGGAGAAGGCACCGCAGCTCTCCCGTGAGCAGGTGGAGGAACTGATCCGCAGTACCCGGCGCATCGCCCGCGAGGCGCACGCGCAGGGCGCGCTGCGGGCGTCGGGGATGCTCAGGATCCTCAAGGCGGGCAGCGGACCCCTGGTGCTCAGCGCCACGACGGCCGTGCTCCGGATCTCCGTTCCCGAGGGGCAGTCGGAGGATCTGGCGGACCTCGTCATCGCGGCCGGCATGCAGCTCGGCACCCAGGCGGAAGGCACCGGACTGCCACCCGGCGAGGTGGAGTTGCTGGAACTGCCCCAGGTCGGAGCAGCCGGACGGATCACCAGGATCGAGGACGTTGACCACAAGGGGACGCCCGTCCCCACCGCGATGCGGCACACCCTGATCCCGGTGCCGAACAGCCGGGACTATCTGGTGCTCGCCAGCTCCACCCCCAACGTGGATCTGGCGGAGCAGTTCTACGAGGTCTTCGACGCGATCGCGGAGTCGTTCCGCTTCGAAGACCCGGCCGGCCCGTCCGGCGCAGCGGATCCGGCTGCGGAAGCGGCCGGTGGAGGCCCCATGGGCGAAGCAGACAAGGGAAAGTGAGGTCGCGGACGTGGCGCGTCCAGCGGTGTCCGAGTGGGAATCGGTCTTCGGGTTCTCGGACGACCCGACTCCGGGTGATGCGGAGGTGCTCGGAGAGCTCGCGAGGAGCTATCGCTCCGTGGCGGACAACGCGGGCGAAGCCCTCCCCCTCGTCTCCGGGCTGGAGAACCAGCAGGTGGGCGAGGGCAAGACCATGGAGAAGCTCCGGGACAAGCTGGGCGACCTGGCCGAGCAGGTGCGCAAGCTGCACAGCTCGTACGACCAGGCGGCCGGCGCGCTGGACACCTACGTCCATTCGCTGCTTGATCAGCAGCGGAACGCCGATCACGCGCTGGAGAAGGGGCGGGAGGCCAAGGAGCGGCTGGCGTCGGCCACCGCGGTGGTGCTCGCCGCCGGTGTCGAGATCGGCCGGCTGGACGGGGCCGAACATCCTCCGGACGACGCGGAGGCGCGGGCGAGCACGCGGCGGGCGGTCGACGAGGCGCAGAGCAAGCAGTCCACGGCGCAGACGCAGGCCGATGACGCGCAGGCGGACCTCGACGCCGCCCGCATGCTCGCCGAGGACGCACGGCAGGTGCGCGAGGAGGACGCCTCCGTCGCGGCCCAGAAGCTGGACGACGCGAAAGACGAGTCGGTCGCGGGCTACAGCCTGTGGGACAAGATCAAGAAGGCGCTGAGTACGGCACTCGGCATCATCAGCGCGGTGCTGGGTGTCGTGGCCCTGCTGGTACCCGGTCTGCAGGGGCTGGGAATCGCCCTGACGATCGGCAGCCTCGTGGCCGGTGCGGCGTCGTTGGGCATCAACATGTCCATCATGGCGGAGACCGGCGAGTGGAACATCGCCGAGATCGTGCTCGGCGTCGTGGGCATGGTCGCGGGCGGGGCCGCGCTCCTCAAGGGCGTCGGGGGGATCGGTTCGGCTCTCAAGGGAGTCAAGCCCTCCTCGATGAAGAATCCGCAGGGCGGCATCCGCTTCAACAGCCGGGGCGCGAACAGCCGTACCTGCAAGACCGACCCGGTCGATGTGGCCAGCGGTGAAATGCTGCTGACGCAGACCGATCTGGAGCTGCCCGGCGTTCTTCCGCTGGCCCTCAGCCGCACGCATCTCTCCACGTACCGCTACGGGCAGTTCTTCGGCCCGTCCTGGGCCTCCGCCCTGGACGAGCGCCTCGAAGTCGACGGCCGGGGACGCGTGCTGTGGGCCCGCGAGGACGGCTCGATCCTGACCTACCCGAGGCTTCCCGCCGCCGGGTCGGACGATCAGGCGTGGCCCGAGGAAGGCCCCCGCCTCCCGCTGACCTCTGCGGAAACGGGCGCCGGGGAGGTCACCTACCGCGTCACCGATCCGCACACGGGCGTCGTCCGCGCCTTCGCGAACCATCCCGGTGACGACGAGAACTCCTGGTACTGGCTGACCGGGTGGCACGACCGCAACGGCAACGAGGTCACCGTCTCCCGTCTGGAGGACGGCACCCCCACGAGGCTGGACCACTCGGGCGGCTACCGGGTCGACGTGCACTGCCTCGCCGGGGTCCTGACCCGTCTGACGGTGAGTACGCCCGAGGGCCCGGTCGAGGTCATGTCGTACAGCCATGACGCGGCCGGGAACCTCACGCATGTGGCGAACTCGTCGGGCAAGTCGCTGGTGTTCGGCTATGACGACCGGTCCCGCATCACCTCCTGGACGGATCGGAACGACTCCACGTACCGCTACGTCTACGACGACGACAACCGCGTCACGGAGACCATCGGCCCCGAGGGCTACCTCTCCTCACACTGGAGCTACGACCCCGACCGGCACCGGACGCACTACACCGACGCCTGCGGCGCCACGACCGTCTACCAGCTCAACGACCTCCACCAGGTCATCGGCGAGACCGACCCCCTCGGCAACACCACGACCTCCGAGTGGGACCGCTACGACAACCTCCTCGCTCACACCGACGCCCTCGGTAACACGACCCGGTACGAGTACGACCGAGCCCACAATCCGACCGTCATCCACCTCCCGGACGACAGCACCGCGACAGCGTCGTACAACGAGCTGAACCTCCCCACCTCGTCGACGGGCCCCGACGGGACGGCGTGGCAGCAGGAGTTCGACGAGTGGGGCAACCTGACCACGGTCATCGCCCCGGACGGGACCACGAGCCGTTTCACCCATCACCCCACCGGCGCGATCGCCTCGGAGACGGACCCGTCCGGCGCGGTGGTCACGTACGAGGCCGACGGCGCGGGTCTCCCCCTGGCACTCGTCGGCCCGGCCGAGCACAGGGCGACCATC
Organism: Streptomyces sp. NPDC057002; assembly: GCF_042673825.1. Classification (NCBI taxonomy): domain Bacteria; kingdom Bacillati; phylum Actinomycetota; class Actinomycetes; order Kitasatosporales; family Streptomycetaceae; genus Streptomyces; species Streptomyces sp. NPDC057002. The sequence goes on along the minus strand of NZ_JBHURZ010000002.1, from coordinate 439,944 downwards.
GAACGCGACGCGTTCGGCCGGCCCACGGTGATGACCGACCCGCTGGGCGCCGTCACCCGCGCCACGTGGACCGTCGAGGGCTTCGTATCGGCGCGTACCACGCCCGACGGCCGGAGCGAGCACCTCTCCTGGGACGGTGAGGGCAACTGCCTGGAGCGCACCGACCCGGCGGGCGGCGTCAGCACCTTCGAGTACACGCACTTCGACAAGCTCGCCGCCCGCACCGGCCCTGACGGCGTCCGCCACACCTTCGCCTACGACCCGGAGCTGCGTCTCACGCAGGTGCTCAACTCACAGGGCCTGAGCTGGGACTACACCTATGACCGGGCTGGCCGGCTGACCAGCGAGTCCGACTTCGACGACCGCGAAATCACCTACGCTCACGACGCCGTGGACCGTGTGGTCTCCCACACCACGCCCCTGGGCGAAGAGATCACCTTCCAGTACGGCTCCGTCGGTGAGCTGCTGGCCAAGGACGTCGCGGGGGCGCAGACGTCGTACACGTACGACCCGGGCGGGGAACTCGTCCGAGCGGCTACCCCCCACTCGACGGTGGAGTTCGAGCGGGACCTCATGGGCCGCCTCCTGGCCGAGACAGTGGACGGCCGCACCACCCGCTTCACTTATGACCTCCTCGGCCGCCGCACTTCCCGTGTGACACCCACGGGCGCCGTCACCGAATTCGGCTACGACGAAGCCGGCAATCGCGAGTCCCTCACCACCGAGGGACACCGGCTGGACTTCAGCCACGACGTCCTCGGCCAGGAACTGGCCCGCGTCTGGGGCACGGACGCATCGCCCGTGCGAGCGACGACTGCCTGGGACAAGGCGGGACGCCTCGTCTCCCAGGGTCTCGTCACCCCCGGCCGTACCCTCCGCGACCGCAGCTACACCTACCGGGCCGACGATCACCTCATGGCCGTCACCGATGCGGTGGCCGGCACGGTCCAGCGGATGGAACTCGACCCTGTCGGGCGCCCGCTGACGGTGACGGCGGATGGATGGAGCGAGTCCTACGCCTACGACCAGGCGGGCAACCAGACCTCCGCGAGCTGGCCGGAGAAGGCCGGCCGCCCCGAGGCCCGCGGCGAGCGCTCCTACACCGGCACCCGCATCGACGCTGCCGGCGCGGTGCGTTACGAACACGACGCCGCGGGCCGCATGGTGCTGCGTCAGAAGCGGCGTCTGTCGCGGAAGCCCGACACATGGCGCTACGAGTGGGACGCCGAAGACCAGCTCCTGTCCTGCACCACCCCCGATGGCGTCCTGTGGCGCTACACCTACGACCCGCTGGGCCGCCGCACCGCCAAGTACCGCATGAACACCGACGGTTCGGTGGCCGAGGCCGTCACTTTCACCTGGGACGGCACCCGCCTCGCCGAACAGACCGACACCACCACCGGTGTCACTCTCACCTGGGACTACGAGGACCACTGCCCCCTCACCCAGCTCGAACGCAAACCCCGCCCCGCCGACGACCTCACCCAGGCCGAGTGGGACTCCCGTTTCTTCGCGATCGTCACCGACCTGGTGGGCACCCCCACCGAACTCGTCGACGAAACCGGCCACATCGCCTGGTACTCCCGAACCACCCTCTGGGGCACCACCACCCGCAACCGCGACGCCACCGCCACCACTCCCCTTCGCTTCCCCGGCCAGTACGAAGACCCCGAAAGCGGACTCCACTACAACTACTTCCGCCACTACGATCCGGAGACGGGGCGGTACGCGTCACCGGATCCGCTGGGGCTGGCACCCGCGCCCAACCCCGTCGCCTATGTCGACGCCCCCCGGACGGCCATGGACCCCTTGGGTCTGGCCGTCTGCACGCGCTCCAAGTCCAAGTCCAAGTCGGCGACCGTGGGCAAGAACGGCAAGTCCACCTACCGGAAGACGTTCTTCAACGCCAACCCCGCCCAGAAGGGGAAGCCGCTGGTGATCCATCACGCCGTTGAACAGCAGGCTTTCAAGAGGTACCCGGGCGTCTTCAGGAAGGACGAGATCAACTCCGTGGAGAACCTGCGCGGAATCCCCAAGAAGATCAACAGCACGGTACACCTGCGAGACATACGCAAGGAATGGAATTCCTTCTACAACAGCAACCCCACGACGACCCCGACGACCAAGCAAGATCTCCTCGACAAGGCAACGGACATAGACAACAAGTTCGGGAAACAGTTCGATCCGCCCGTTCGCTGATGTTCACCCGATTCCGGAGGTCTTGCGGCAAACTTCGCGCCGGGCGACCAATTCGCCTTCGCGCGGACGGGGACCGACACGGAGAGAGGGCTCCCGCCGACCTCGTCGGCGGGAGCCCTCTGTAGTGTCCGGACGGTGTGTCCGGCGCGATGGTCAGGCAGGTGCGTCCGGCTCCGCGATCACCGTCTCCGGTACCTGGACCGTGCGCAGCACGCCGTCGCCCAGGTGCAGGATCGCCCGGCCCGGACGGGCCGCGCCCAGCCGGCTGCGCGGGACCTTGACGCCTATCAGTTCGCCGTCGCTCATGTTCTGCGGCTTCAGCAGCAGTCCGCACCGGTTCCGGCGGGCCTCGGTGTGCCAGCCGGAGAAGCCGGAGGAGAGCCGGTCGGTCTGCCCGGCGACGACCAGCCCCCGGCCGGTCTCCGTACCGGACTTGGAGATCTGCGTGAGGACCGGCTCGGCCTTCGTCTTCAGCAGCAGGTCGGCGTCGTCCAACAGCACCACGGCCCCTTCGGGCGCGGCGGCCAGCGCCTGCTCCAGCGCCGCCGGGTCGATGTCGGACTCGTCGAACACCGCGAGCACTCCCGGCCGTCCGGCCAGGGCGCGCAGCGGCGAGCGGGCGGGAGCCCCGATCACGACCGGGGTGCCGGACGCGAGCAGCGACCGCGCCAGCGTCGCCAGGACGGTGCTGCGCCCGGACCGGGCGGGGCCCGCCACCAGGAAGGTCGGCGTCACCGAGAAGTCCGGTCCGAAGGCGGTCAGTTCGTCGCCGCCGACGCCGGCCGGCGCCCAGCGCGGGTGCGGCCACGGCTGCGGCGCGTACCCGGCAGCCTCCTCCCAGGTGAGCCGGTCCGGCAGGGTGTCGACGCGGAACGGCCGGGTGGCGGCGGGCAGATGAGCCGCCCCTTCACGGCACTGCTCGGCGATCCGCTGGAGCGCCGCGGCCTGTGCCTGGCCCCCGGGGTCGTCCGTGAGGAGCGCGATCTGCACCTCCGCCTTGTCGGCGGCGCGCAGTGCCCGGCCCGGCGGGATCTCGTCGGGCACCTTCCGCTGGGTCACGCCGATCATGCCGTACTCGGACTTGTCGTTCAGCTTCAGGACGAGCTTGTCCTCGGTGGAGTTGCCGACCCGGCTGGAGAACAGCGCCCGGTCGCCGGTCATCACCAGGTGGATGCCGGCACTCGCGCCGTCCCGGAGCAGGGTCTGCACCCCGGACAGCAGGTTTCCGGAGTCGTACTCGCCGAGCTGCTTGTCGAAGACTTCCCACCGGTCGATGAACAGCACGATGTGCGGCGGCCGTTCGTCCTCGGGCAGCGCGCGCCTCAGTTCCGTCAGGTCGGCGCTGCCGCGGGCGGCGAGCATCTCCTGCCGCCGGGCGAGCTCCGCCGTCAGCCGGGCGAGCAGCCGGGCCACCCGGTCCGGCTGGGTGCGCTGGGTGACGGCGCCGACGTGCGGCAGCCCCTCCATGGCCAGCAGCGCGCCGTTGCCGCAGTCGATGCCGTACAGGTGCAGCTGGGCCGAGGTGTGGGCGAGGGCCAGCATGCCGGCGAGCGTGCGCAGCGTCTGCGAACGGCCCTGCCGTGGCGAGCCGACGACGTGCAGGTGTCCGAGCGTCGCCGGGTCGATCACCAGGGGCAGCCGGGCCTGTTGGGCGGGCAGGTCCACCACGCCGTAGGCGACGGGCGCGAGGTCGTAGTCCGAGGGCGGGGCCGCCGGCAGTTCGCCGGTGACCAGCCTCTCGGGCAGCGGCGGCAGCCAGGGGCTGTGCTGCGCGGGGATGCCCATCTCCCGGTCCGCTTCGCGGATCGCCTTGACGAGGCCGGTGAGGTCGGTCTCCACCTCGGCGGGGGCGACCGCGCCCCGGGGGCGTGGCGGGAGCGGCTCGCCGAGCCGCTCCCAGCCGACCGTCACCGCCCAGGGTGCGGGCAGCGAGGTCGCCGCGGCGCCGGGCCGGCGGCCGCCGACCCGGCCGGACTGGAACGGCACGAGGGAGTTCTGGCCGAGCCGTACGTATGCGCGGCCGGGGTTGCTCTGCGAGATCCCGGCGGCTTCAGTGGAGTTGATGACGTCCTGGCTCTCGCCGGAGTCCGTCACACGGAGCGCGATGCGCAGGTTGGTGTTGGCGCGGATCTCCGAGGAGACGACGCCACTGGGGCGCTGCGTCGCGAGGATCAGGTGGATGCCGAGGCTGCGGCCCCGCTGGGCGATGTTGACCAGGCCCTTCACGAAGTCCGGCAGGTCGCGCACCATCGAGGCGAACTCGTCGATGACGATGAGCAGCCGGGGCATCGGGGTCTGGTCCGCCGGGTTCCGCTCCAGCGCCTCGACGTAGTCCTCGATGTCCTTGGCGCCGGCCGCGGCGAGGATGTGCTCGCGCCGGGTGAGCTCCGCCGTCAGCGACACCAGGGCCCGCTCGACGAGGTGCGCGTCGAGGTCGGTGACCATGCCGACGGTGTGCGGCAGGTCCACGCAGTCCTTGAACGCGGAGCCGCCCTTGTAGTCGACGAGGACGAACGTCATCGCGTCCGGACGGTTCGCCACCGCGAGCGAGGCGACCAGCGTCTGGAGGAGTTCGGACTTGCCGGAGCCGGTGGTACCGGCGACCAGTCCGTGCGGGCCGTCGCGCCGCAGGTCCAGATGGAACGGTCCGTCCAGGGAGACGCCGACGGCCGCCCGGGTCGAGCGGCCCCCGGCGGTCCAGCGGGCCCGGACGCCGGCCGCCTGCGGCGGGTCGAGGGCGAGTACGTCGAGCAGCCGCGCCGAACCGGGGAGCACCGCGGCCTCCTCGTCGGCCCCGCCCGGGTCCCGCAGCGGGCCCATCGCGCGGGCCAGCGAGCGGCACCAGTCCAGGGACACCGCGTCGGGCCGGACGCCCCCGACGGTGTCCCGCCCGGAGCGCCCCACCCGTACGGTTCCGCCGGGCTCCTCGACGACGACGGCGTGGCACTCCTCGGGCAGCAGCCGCTCCTCGGCGTCCAGGCAGACCGCGCGGACGCCGACGGACGGTCCGTCCCGCAGGATCTGCGCCACGCCGGGCAGCGAACGCAGCCTGCGAGCGCCGTCGAGGACGACGAGCACGTCGGGTCCGGCGGGCCGGCTGCGCCGGTTCTCCCGTCCGGCGCGCTCGGCGATCAGCGCGGTCAGTTCGGCGACGCGGCGGGCGCAGGTCTCCGTGCCGTAACCGATGCTGGCCGGGGTGTCGCCGGACTTCTTCCGCACGTGCGGCAGCCAGCGCAGCCAGGACCAGCCGTCCCGGCCCGGGCCGCCGGTCGTCAGCAGGTGGATCTGGAGGTCGCGGGGGCTGTGCAGTACGGCGGCCTGGGCGACCGCCCACCGTGCCACGGAGCGCGCGGCCGGGCCCTCGCCTGCGATTCCCAGGACGTCGTGCTCACGCAGCGCAACGGTCACCGGGACGTCGTACGCTGTCCACGGGTCCTGGCGGCGGTGTTCGTCCTTGGTCGGGTCCTGGAGCACCACGTCGGAGGGCAGGTCGGCGGTCCCGATGCGCAGTTCCAGGAAGTCGGCGTCCGTGGTGCGGCGTTCCCACAGGCGGTGCCGGGGGCCGACTGCGGTGAGCACGACTTCGGCCGGGTCGGGGAAGCCACGGCGCCGGGCGGTGCGTTCGGCCGTCAGGGCCTTCTCCGCGTCGCCCTCGATGCGCTCCTTCTTCTCCTCGTAGGCGGCGACCGCTTCGGAGTGGGACTCCTGTCCGTTGCGCCGGCTCATCAGGTAGTTGCCGACGATCACGACCGGGGAGAGCAGCCCGAACAGCAGCATCGTCAGGCGGCCGAGAATCAGCGCCCCGGCCACCGCCATCACCAGCGGGGCGGCCGCCGCGAGCCACGGGAGCGGCCGGGCGGCGGGCGGCGGGGGCGGGGAGGGCAGGGTGAAGCGGGTGGCGTTCTCGGCCGGCCGCAGCCGTGGCGGGCGGCTGTAGTCCCAGCCGGTGCCGTCCTCCGACGGCTCCACGGCCGCGTCCGGCCGCTGAGGCAGGGCGAGTTCGAGCAGGCAGCCGCCGACGAGGAGCTGTGCGCCGGCCGGCCAGGCGGTGGCCTCGGCGAGGTCCTCGCGGTCCAGTTGCAGGGTGCCGCCGTCCGGCGCGGACGGGTCGGGCGCCACGCGGCAGCGTCCTCCGGGACCCACCGTCAGAACGGCGATCGGACGCTTCGGTACGGTGCGCAGCACCTGGGCGGCCCCGTCGGATGCCAGCCCGATCCGGTACTCGCCGATGTCGAGCCGGTGCACCGCGCCCGCCCCGGTACCGCCGACCGCACGGACCTCCGCCAGCCCGTCCGGTTCGGTCGACGAGGTACCGGCCGGGCGGCCCAGGCCCACGACTGCGGCGTGGTGGAGCGGCGCGTCCCGCAGCGGCAGGTCCGCGGGCAGCAGCCGGTCGCCGACGTACAGGCCGAGGCCTTCCGGGGGCCGGTGGACGCCTCCCGCCCCGGCGAGCGCCTCCGCGACGCCGCCCACGGGCGTGTCGGGGTCGGCGTCGAGGTGGACGTCGAACGCATCACTCTCCCCATCGACCACGGTCAACATCAACGACACGAAACGTCCTCCAGCCAGCGTGTTTGCGGGGGCGCGCAAGCCGTGCTCGGCAGCTCTCGCGCCACTGACGGGACCTACGGCGCCCGCCCGCGGATGGTTCACGGACGGTTCTCGGGCCTGCGCCCACGCGCCCGTGAACCGTCTGTGGCCGCGCCCCGTAGTGCCATCGGGTGCGGGGCGCCCGCAGGGTGCCGCGACTCCGCCGCGGTGCCGCCCCTCGCCTTCGCTTTCGACCGTCCCGGCTCCGCCGCCGGGGTCCCGACAAGGAGTCAGAAGATGATCTGGTACGTCCTGGCCGTGGTGCTGGGGCTGGCGCTGATCGGTGCGGTGGCCGCGCTGGTCGTCACCGAGCGGCAGCCCCGCCCGCCGAAGCCCGTCGCCCCCTCGGCCGCCGTCGAGGGGCAGGAGGCGCTGGACGTGGTCGACGCGGGCCTGCGCCGGCTGACGGGCGAGTGCCTGCGCTCCGGCCGGTCGCTGCCCGACATGTACGCCGTCGTCTACTCCGAGGAGCGGCTCGGACTGCTGCTGGCCGACGCGGAGGAGAACGCCCCCGCGCCCTGGACCGCCGAGGCGGACGGCGAGCGCTGGACGGTCTCGCCCGACGTCCTGCGCCGCCGCGGCCCGGAGGACGAACCGTCCCTGCCGTACGCGCTGACGGTGACCGTGGGGCTGGACGGCGCCGACCGGGTGCTGGTCGACCTCTCCCGGGCGTCCGGGCCCGTTTCCGTGGCGGGCCCCGACGAGGAGGTGCGCAGTCTGGCGCGGGCCGTCGTCACCGAGGCGCTCGCCGGGCCGGTGGGGGCTCTCGCCGAGGTCACCCTGGTGGGATCGGTGGCCGGCGAGGGGCTCATCGCCGACGACGTGCCGCAGGCCTCGCGTCTGCACACCGCTGCCAGCCTGGAGGAGGCGTTCGCCGTGGCGGCCGCGGCGGGCCCGGGCCGGCCGGAGCCCGGGTCGTCCGACGTCACCCAGATCTTCCGGCTGATCGAGGGCGGCAGCCAGGTCGCCGTCCAGGGCGAGGCGCCGCACCTGTTCGTCGTGGACGCCTCACAGCTCCCGCGGCGGGAGGGCGCGTTGGACGGCCTGCGGCGCGGGGACGCGCTGCTGGTGCTCGGCGACGCGCCCGCCGGGTGGCGCTGGCGGGCCGGTGACGGCGGATCGCTCGACACCGGCCCGCTCGGCCTGGAGATCACCCGGCATGTGGGGCGTCTCGCCGAGTCTCACCCGGCGTCGCGGTAACGGCCGTCCGCGTACAGCCCTCGGCTGTACAGCGCCTCCCGCAGGGCGCGGGAGGCGTAGAACGTCCGCGACTTGACCGTGCCCGGCGGGACGCCGAGGACTCTGGCCGTCTGGTTGACGCTTCGCCCCAGGTAGTGCACGTGCATCAGAACCTCGCGCTGCGGCGGCCGCAGATCCCACATCGCCTCTAAGAGCACCTGGGAGGTGAGCATGTGGTCCACATCGTCGGACACCGTCGGGTGGGCGAGTTCCGGGTCGCCGGTCTCCGCCGGTCTGGCCTGGCGGGCCCGGAGGTCGTCGATGACGAGGTTGCGCAGCACGGTGAACAACCATGGCCGCGCCGCGTCGGTGGTCGGGTCGATCTCCCCGGCGTGGCGCCAGGCGCGGATCGCGACCTCCTGGAGGACATCCTCGGCGCGGTGCCAGTCGCCGTGCAGTCGCCGGGCGGCGAACTGCAGCAACGCGCGGCCGTGGACCTGGTAGAAGGCTCTGAGAAACTCCTCGGGGCGGAGTTCCGCGGTGGGAGGACGCGATATTCGGTCTTCGGTCGGGGTTTCGGTCGAAGTGCTGGCCGACAAGGGCCTTTTCCTCTCCTGTCGCCTGTGGGGCGGCGACGGTGAACGCGCCCCGGTACCGCCGTCGTTCCGGCGGCCGGGGCGCGTCAGTCCGGTTCGCGGATGTCAGTCCGGATCGCGGATGTCAGTCCGGATCGCGGATGTCAGTCCGGTTCGCGGGCGGAAAGCGAGTCCACCTCAGCGGCCGTCAGTTCCCGGTCGTAAACGTGCACATCGGAGATGTCGCCGTTCCAGTGATCGGCCGCCTCCCCCCCGATCTTGCCGCGTCCGATCACGACGTCACCGCTGGGCTTCTCCTTGCTGGAGGCCTCTCTGCTGCCCGCGAGTCTGCCGTCCACGTAGATCCGCATCCGGTGGTCCTTCTGGCTGTACGTGCCGGTCAGGTGGTACCAGCGGTCGGCCTGCGGTCGTTCGGACTTCTCCGCGACGGTACGGGCGCCGGGGAAACTGAACGCGAAGTTCTCGTCCTGGCCGGAGTACTGGAGGAAGAACGTGCTGATGCCGAGGCCGTCCTGGGAAACGGCGGTGTGGAAGCCGTTCGTGGAGGCGAGCCGCACCCGTGCGGCGACCGAGTAGTCCGCGCCGGTGGTGTCGATCCGGGAACTGGCGTCCACGTATCCGTTGCCGTCCAGCCGCAGGGCGCCGCCCTCGGGACCGTCGTCGGTCCACTGCACATCGCCGCTGACGACGGCATCGGCCTCACCGGCCTTCGCGGTGCCGGACCGGTGGAGGGGCCACCACCCGACGCCGCGCAGCGACTCGGCGCTGGTACCCGGCGTACCCGGCGACGCCTGTTGCTCCTTGGACGCCCCGGATTCCTGACCGCGCACCAGTTGGGCGACGACGAAGGCCAGGGCGACGGTCAGTACGGCGATCGCGGTGATGAGTGACCATCTGCGCGTCATGATGCCCCCTGGGCCGTGCGGCGGAGGAATGTCACTGGTGATCAAATTTCCATTCGGGAAGTAGTTTGACGTACCACCAAAGTGTGACAGGCCTATGTGAACACGACTGTGGGCGCCTCTGGATGTCCTGTGTGCGCCGCACCGCGCGGCAACGCCCCGGGCGGCCTACGGCAGGCGCCACTCCACCGGCGCGCTCCCCTGCCGCAGCAGCAGATCGTTGGCCCGGCTGAACGGACGCGAACCGAAGAAGCCGCGGTCCGCCGACATCGGTGAGGGATGAGCGGACTCGATCGCCGGGAGGTCTCCCAGAAGTGGCCGCAGATTGCGCGCGTCACGCCCCCACAGGATGGACACCAGGGGCTTGCCGCGACCCGCCAAGGCCCGGATCGCCTGCTCGGTGACCTCTTCCCAGCCCTTGCCCCGGTGCGCGCCGGGCTTGCGCGGGGCGGTGGTGAGCGCCCTGTTGAGGAGCAGCACCCCTTGCTGCGACCACGGCGTCAGATCGCCGTTGGACGGCCGGGGCAGCCCCAAGTCCGTATGCATTTCGCGGAAGATGTTCTCCAGGCTGCCCGGCAGCGAACGCACCTCGGGCGCCACCGCGAAGCTCAGCCCGATGGCCATCCCCGGAGTGGGGTAGGGATCCTGGCCGACGATGAGGACGCGAACGTCGTCGAAGGGCTGCTGGAAGGCCCGCAGGACATTCGCCCCGGCCGGGAGGTAGGTCCGGCCGGCCGCTATCTCGGCCCGCAGGAAGTCCCCCATCACGGCGATACGTTCGGCCACGGGTTCCAGGGCCTTCGCCCAGCCTGCTTCGACAAGTTCATGCAAGGGTCGTGGTGCCACAGCGCGTCACCCTACTGGCACACAACCGGTCCCCGCACAAGCACAGAATGCCTCACGCCCGGACGCCGCCCTCGGGGCTACTCTTCTCTTCCTTCCGAGAAGGAGAGGGGAGCCCGTTGCGTCCAGTGACCGTGACCGGGGCGTCGGAGGAATCCGGGTTTCTCGCCGTGGACTCCGGAGGGTCCGGGCTGCGGGCCGTGGTGGGAACCGCCGAGCGCGGGCCGCTGGCCCGGCGGGAGTCGGCGGAGCCGGTCCGCACGGCCGACCGGGGCATCGACCCCGAGCACTTCATGACCCAGCTGATGCCCTTGGTGCGCGCGCTGATCGCGGAGGCCGGGCCGGTGCGGTTGACCGCCGTCGTCATCGGCGCCACCGGGCTCGCCTCCCTGGGTGACGCGCTGCGCGCCGAACTGCCGGGCGCCCTGGCCCGGGAGCTTGGCGTACGGAGGATCGCGCTGGCCGCCGACGCCGTGACGGCGTACGTGGGTGCCCTCGGGCCGCGTCCCGGGGCCGTGATCGCCGGCGGTACGGGCCTGATCGCGATCGGCACCGACCTGTCCGGCTGGCGTCGTGCGGACGGCTGGGGGCATCTGCTCGGCGACTGCGGAGGCGGTGCCTGGATCGGGCGGGCCGGTCTCGAGGCGGCGCTGCGCGCCCATGACGGGCGCGAGGGCGGCTCCGCCTCGCTGCTGGCGAGCGCCGAGGAGGTCTTCGGGCCCGTGGCCGGGCTGCCCGGCCGGCTGTATCCGCGGCCGGACCGGCCCGCCGTCCTCGCCTCCTTCGCACCCCGGGTGGCCGCCTGCGCGGACGGGGATCCCGTCGCGGCGGACATCCTGCGCGCGGCCGCGCGGCACATGGCCGACTCCGCGGCAGCCGTGTGCCCCTCCGGCGGCGAGCCCCGTGTCGCCGTCACGGGCGGCCTGTTCAAACTGGGCGACCCGCTCCTCGGGCCTGTGGACGAGGAACTGGCGCAGCGGCTCCCGCACGCGCGGCGGGTACCGGCCGAGGGCGACCCGCTGCACGGCTCCGTGCGCCTGGCGACCGAGCTGAGCATCGGTCCCCTCACGCTGCCGGGTGACGGGAAGATGCTGTCCGTGACAACCCTTTCGGGTGAATAATCCGACCCGCATGATCCGTACGTAACTCAATCCGTACGTAACTCATCAGACAAAACCGGACGTATACCGCTCACCTGCACCCTCCCCGAACAGGAGAGCCCAGGAAACCAGTAACATGCGGCGCCATGAGTTCCCCCACTGGACCCGAGTCCGGCCTGCCAGTACGAATGCCGCGACCCCGCCAGCCGGGACGGCACCGCCGCCCCGAGCCGCTGGTGGCTCCCGAGGGCGCGCCCGCGCTCGTCCTCGCCGTGCCGGGCACGCCCAGTAGCGCCACGCGCAGCCTCGCCGAGGAGGTCGTGAGCATCGCCCGCTCCGAGCTGCCCGGCCTCGACGCCCGGATCGGGTACCTCGACGGGGACAACGCGGAGTTCTTCACGCTCCAGGCCGTGCTCGCGCACGCCGCCGAGGAGCGCACCGCCCGCTTCGAGCAGGCGCGTGCCGCCGGCATGGACGTCAGGGAGCCCGACGGGCCCGTCGCCGTCGTCGTGCCGCTGCTCGCCGGCCCGGACAGCGCGCTGCTGCGCCGAGTCCGCCAGGCCGTCATGGAGAGCCACATCGCCGCGGAGCTGACCGATGTCCTCGGCCCGCACCCGCTGCTCGCCGAGGCGCTGCACGTGCGGCTCTCCGAGGCCGGTCTGGCCCGCGCGGACCGCGCCCGCCTGTTCACCGTGGCGACCGCCGCGGACGGCATCATCCTGGCCTCCGTGGGCGGTGACGAGGCCGTGCAGGCGGCCGGGATCACCGGCATGCTGCTGGCCGCGCGCCTGGCGGTGCCGGTCATGGCCGCGGCTCTGGACCAGGAGGGCTCCATCGCGTCCGTCGCCGAGCAGCTCCGCTCCTCGGGCTCGCAGCAGCTCGCCCTCGCGCCGTATCTGATCGGCCCGGAGATCGAGCCGGGGCTGGTCGAGGAGGCGGCCAAGGAGGCGGGCTGCTCCGCGGCGGAGTCGCTCGGGCCGTACCCGGCGATCGGGAAGCTGGCGCTGGCGAAGTACACGACGGCGTTGGGCATCACGCCGCAGCAGGTTCAGCAGACGCCGGTTCGCTGACGCGCCCTGTGCATGGCTGAGACGGCCCGCTCCGGTTCGGGGCGGGCCTTCGCCGTTGGGGTGTCGATCAGCCGATGACCACGCACGACGCCGCCGTCACCCTCATCGAGCCCCCTCGTCGCGGGACGCCCGAGCGCAGGTCGGTGGCGAACCAGGTCACGTCGCCGGAACGCTCGTTGGCCACGTACAGGAAGCCGTCGGACGCGGTCAGGGCGCGTGGCCAGCGACCGCCGCAGGGCACCGTGGCGACCAGGTGCAGTTCCTCCCCCTCGACGGCGAACACGGACAGGACGTCCTCGCCTCGGGTGGCGGTCCAGACGAAGCGGCCGTCGGGTGAGGTGGCGATCCCCGAGGGGTAGGCGTCGCGCGCCGGTGCGCCCGGCAGGACCGGGGTCTCGGTCAGTGGTGTCAGCACGCCTTCCGCCGCTTCCCAGCGGCAGACGGTGACGGAGGGGCTGAGTTCGTTGACGACGTAGGCGTACGAGCCCTCCGGGTGGAAGGCCAGGTGGCGCGGTCCGGAGCCGGGCCGCAGGGCGGTCTCCCGGTGCAGGGCCGGGGCGCCGTCGGCCAGCGTGCACACCCGCACCGAGTCGGTGCCGAGGTCGACACTGACGGCCCAGCGCCCGCTCGGGTCGGGCTGCACCTGGTGGGCGTGCGGCCCGTGCTGGCGCGGGGTGTGCGGGCCCCCGCCGGTGTGCTGGAGCACGCCGGACGCGGACCGCGCGAGAGTGCCGTCGGGCCGGACGGGGACGGCGGTGACACTGCCCGAGCCGTAGTTGGCGGTCAGGACGTGTCCGGCGTACAGGCCGAGGTGGGTCGGCCCGCCGGCGTCGACCGGCACGGGCGGTCCGGCCGGCTCGGGCTTGTCCCCCGTCACGCGGTACGCGGCCACCGCGCCCGCGGCCGTCTCACTGACCGCGTACAGCGTGTCCCCGTCGGGCGAGAGGGCGAGGTAGGCCGGGTCGGGGACGACGTTCACGCTGCTCAGGAAGGTCAGCGCGCCGCTGTCGGCATCGACGGCCGCCGTCACGACGCCGGGGCCGCCCGCCGCCGTGAACGACCCGATGAACGCCCGCCGCCTGCTGCCGTCCGCCATCACTGTGCCCTTTCGTCCCTGAGCCGTCCGGAATGACCGCGCGGTCGATCATGCGCGGTCTAGACCAAAGGGTCAAGAGGGTGTGGCGGCTCGTCGCTCAGGCGGCCACGAGTCGCTCAGGCGCCGACCAACGGGGAGCCCGACGGCGTCCGCAGTGGCCGGGCGAGCTCCGCGAGGGCCCGCTCCAGGCCGTGCAGGTGGGCCAGGACCGGTTCCGTCGCGGACGGTCCGTCCGGCTGGACCAGGACGTCGCCGCCCTCGGTGAGCGCCTGGACCGCGGCCTCCACGCGCCGGCAGGCGGTGGCCAGGCGGGCGTCGTGGGAGGCCTCCGGGTCGGCGGCGACGGCGACCAGACCGCGGACCTCCCGGGCGCAGTCGTCGAGGAGGGCGAGCACATGCCGGGCCCGCCGCTTGCGGCCGAGCATCGGGTTCAGCGGGTGCACCAGCGGGGCGACCGAGAGCCGTACCCGGGCGAGCAGCTGCTCCAGCTCGGCCACCCGCGGGGCCGGGTCGGCGTTCACCGCGCCCGCCAGCCGCCGGGCCGTCTCGGCCGTGCAGGCGTGGACGCAGCGCAGGGCCCGCTGGATCCAGGCGTCGGTGACGCTGTGCGTGGTGACGGGCAGGAGCAGGATGACGGCGAGTGCGGCGCCGAGCGCCCCGACGCCGGTCTCGACGAGCCGCAGGGCGAGCAGGCCGGGGCCGAGCACGCCGAGAAGGCCGTAGAGCAGACCGGCGAGCAGGGTCACGCAGAGCATCATCCAGGTGTAGGACACGGCGGCCGTGTAGAAGATGCCGAAGACGCAGACGGCCGCGAGCAGGGCCGTGACGGCCGGGTTCCCGTGCACCGGCAGGGCGACGAGCAGGCCGAGGGCGATGCCGATGACCGTGCCGAGCAGCCGCCGGAAGCCCCGGACCAGGGTCTCGCCGCGCGAGGTGGTGTTGACGAAGATCCACCAGGTGGCGCCGACGGCCCAGTACCAGCGCTGGCCGGACACCAGCTGACCCACGAAGAGGGCGAAGCCCGCTCCGGCGGTGGCCTGGATCGCCTGGCGGGTGGTCACCCGGGCCAGTCCGGTACCGCCCGGCGGGGCGGGCACGGCGGGCGGGGGCAGGCGGCGCTCGTAGCACCACAGGCCGAAGCGCACGGCGGCGGCCGCGAGGACGGACAGCAGGACCGCGGCGTACAGCTCGGGCAGCTGGTCCGTGGTGGCGTGCAGGAACTGCGCCACGAAGAAGGTCATGAAGGCGAAGACGCCGAGGCTGTGCCCGCGCGGGCCCCAGCGGCGGGCGTACACGCCCACGCCGACCACGGCGAGGAAGGTGAGGTCGCGGGCCACCGGATGGTCGTGCAGTCCGGCAGCGGCGGTGAGCACGGGCAGCCCGACGACGGGCAGCAGCGCGGTGGTGACCGCCTGGCCGCGGACGGTGGCGTCGGTGACGGTGAACAGGGCGAGCAGTGCGGCGAGACCGCCGGTGACGGCCCCCGTGAGGGAGTGTCCGGCGAGGCCGCACACGGCGACCGCGAACGTGATGCCGAGCACGGCACGCGTGGCGAACCGCAACCGCGTCCGCCCCGGATCCGGAGCCATGAACACCCTCTTCAGCACCACTTACCGCCTCCTTCGCGCGCAGGCATGGGAAAGCATGAAAAAGGCGCCGCGGGGTCCGCAGCGCCATCGACGCCCCCATAGGAGCATCCCGGACACCACTGGCTCAACTGGCTCCTTCTAGACTGGGCCATTGGTATAGCCACAGCCGCCGGAGGACGGCCGCGGCAGAGCCAACGGACGAGGAGGGCGCGGCATGCCCGTGGACGAGCTCGACACCCGCATCCTGCGGCTGCAGCTGGAGCAGCCGCGCACGAGCGTGCGCGAGTACGCCCGT
Organism: Streptomyces sp. NPDC057002; assembly: GCF_042673825.1. Classification (NCBI taxonomy): domain Bacteria; kingdom Bacillati; phylum Actinomycetota; class Actinomycetes; order Kitasatosporales; family Streptomycetaceae; genus Streptomyces; species Streptomyces sp. NPDC057002. The sequence continues at coordinate 424,485 of NZ_JBHURZ010000002.1, read as the reverse complement.
ATCCTCGGCGTGGCCCGGGGCACGCTCCAGGCCCGGCTCGACCGGCTGGAGCGCGACGGCGTGATCACCGGCACGGCGCCGGCCCTCTCCCCCGCCGCCCTCGGCCATCCGGTGCTCGCGTTCGTGCACATCGAGGTCACCCAGGGTCATCTCGACGAGGTGGGCGACGCGCTGGCCGCGGTGCCGGAGATCGTCGAGGCGTTCTCCATCACGGGCGGCGGGGATCTGCTGACCCGGGTCGTGGCGCGGGACAACGCACATCTGGAGGACGTCGTGCAGAAGCTGATCAGTCTGCCCGGGGTCGTCCGCACGCGCACCGAGATCGCCCTGCGGGAGCGCGTCTCCCAGCGGCTGCTGCCGCTGGTGGAGTCGATCGGTCGCGCGGCCCGCTCCTGACCCCCTCAGGCTCCCTGGATCATGGTCTTTGACATGCTGACGCCATGAGCAATCTCGGCGGCATATCGGTCATCTTCGATCTCGACGGAACGCTCGTGGACAGCGAGCCGAACTATTACGAGGCGGGCCGGCAGACCCTCGCCGAGCACGGCGTCCCCGGCTTCAGCTGGGCGGACCACGAGCGGTACGTCGGCATCAGCACGCAGGAGACGGTCGCGGACTGGAAGGAGCGGTACGGTCTGCGGGCTTCCGTGGAGGAACTGTTCACCGTCAAGAACCGCCGTTATCTCGAGCTCGCCCGCAGCTCCACGCGCGCCTACCCCGAAATGCGCGGGTTCGTCGAGCTGCTGGCGGCCGAGGACGTGCCCATGGCCGTGGCCTCGGGGTCCTCGCCCGAGGCCATCCAGGCGGTCCTGAGCGGCACGGGCCTGGACGCCCACCTGCGGACCGTCGTCTCGGCGGACGAGGTCGCGCACGGCAAGCCCGCGCCCGACGTCTTCCTGGAGGCGGCCCGCCGGCTCGGGGCGGACCCGGCAGGCTGCGTGGTGCTGGAGGACGCCGCCCCCGGCGCCGCCGCCGCGCACGCGGCGGGGATGCGGTGCATCGCGATCCCGTACGTCCCGGGGCAGGCGGACGCCCCGGAGTTCACCACCGCCGGACTGCTCCTGCGGGGCGGTCAGGAGGAGTTCACGGCACAGGCGGCGTTCGACTGGCTGGTCCGCTCGGCAGGCCTTTCCTGAACTCGCCTCTCCCGACCCGTTGACGCTCCCCCGTCCCCTCCCTAGGGTCTGGTCGATCACTCGCACAGCGTTCGATATATCGAATAGGTCGAATGCGTCGAGTCCGTGGACCCGTTGGCCCCGTGGAGGAGCACACATGGCACGGCCCCTCTCCAGACGAACCCTTCTCCAGGCGGCGACCCTCGCCGCCGCCGTACCCGCGCTCTCCGAGGCGGCGACAGGCCGGGCCGTCGCGGCCCCCTCGGCGGCCGCGGCCGCCGCCGACATTCCGGCCTCCTGGACCGTACGGCCCTTCGGTCTTGAGGACGTGAGCCTCGGCCGGGGTGTCTTCGCCGACAAGCGGCGGTTGATGCTGGACCACGCCCGCGGCTACGACGTGAACCGGCTGCTCCAGGTGTTCCGGGCCAACGCCGGTCTCGCCACGGGCGGCGCGGTCGCCCCGGGCGGCTGGGAGGGCCTGGACGGGGAGGCCAACGGCAACCTGCGCGGGCACTACACCGGCCACTTCCTGACCATGCTGGCGCAGGCGTACCGGAGCACGAAGGAGCAGGTGTTCGCCGACCGGATCGGCACCATGGTCGGGGCGCTGACCGAGGTGCGGGCGGCGCTGCGGCGAGATCCTGCGGTGCTGAGCGTCGCCGGGAAGTTCGGGACCGCCGCGGACCAGGTACGGGGCTCCTACCAGTACGTGGATCTGCCGGCCGCCGTGCTCGGCGGGGCCGCGGCGCTCACCCTCTCCGTCTGGGTGCGGCCCACGCACGACGCCGACTGGACCCGCGTCCTCGACTTCGGCAACGACACCACGCGGTACCTGTATCTGGCCGCCCGCAACCAGGCGGGAGTGCCGCGCTTCGCCGTCACCACGTCAGGAGCGGGCGGCGAGCAGAGTCTCGACGGCACGGCCCCGCTGCCGCTGAACCAGTGGAGCCATCTGGCGGTGACGATCGCGGGCGGCACCGGCACCCTCTACGTCAACGGCACCGCCGTCGCCCGGAACACCGCGATGAGCCTCACCCCGGCGGCTCTCGGCGCACTGAAGAACAACTGGCTCGGCCGCTCGAACTACTCCGCCGACCCCGTCTTCGCGGGCGCCTTCGAGGAGTTCAACGTCTTCTCGCGGGCCCTGACCGCCGCCGAGATCACCGAGTTGCAGAGCCGCCGGGCCGCCGACGCCTCGACGGGCCGGGGCGATCTGGCGTCGTACGCCTTCGACGAGACGGCCGGCGGGACCTTCGCGGACGCCTCCGGCCGGGGCCTGACCGCCACCCTGCGCCGCACCTGGGGCGGGCCCAGCCACCCCGGGTTCCTCGCGGCGTACCCGGAGACGCAGTTCATCGACCTGGAGTCGAGGACCTCTCCCGACTACACGAAGGTGTGGGCGCCGTACTACACCGCGCACAAGATCCTCAGGGGTCTGCTCGACGCGTACACCGCCACGGACGACGACCGGGCCCTGGACCTCGCGTCGGGCATGTGCGACTGGATGTACTCCCGGCTGTCCAAGCTGCCGGAGGCCACGCTCCAGCGGATGTGGGGGATCTTCTCCAGCGGGGAGTTCGGCGGCATCGTCGAGGCGATCTGCGATCTGCACGCGATCACCGGCAAGGCCGAACACCTCGCGCTGGCCAAGCTGTTCGACCTGGACCGGCTGATCGACGCGTGCGCCGCGAACACCGACATCCTCGACGGGCTGCACGCCAACCAGCACATCCCGATCTTCACCGGGTACGTGCGGCTGTACGACGAGACGGGCGAGGAGCGCTATCTCACCTCGGCGAAGAACTTCTGGGACATGGTCGTCCCGCACCGGATGTACGGCATCGGCGGCACCAGCACCGCGGAGTTCTGGAAGGCCCGGGACGTGATCGCGGGCACCCTGAGCGCGACCACCGCCGAGACCTGCTGCGCGTACAACATGCTCAAGCTGAGCCGGACCCTGTTCTTCCACGCGCAGGAACCGAAGTACATGGACTACTACGAGCGGGCCCTGTACAACCAGGTGCTCGGCTCGAAGCAGGACAAGCCTGACGCCGAGAAGCCGCTCGTCACGTACTTCATCGGGCTGACGCCCGGTCATGTCCGTGACTACACACCCAAGCAGGGCACGACCTGCTGCGAGGGCACCGGCATGGAGAGCGCCACGAAGTACCAGGACTCGGTGTACTTCGCGAAGTCCGACGGCAGCGCGCTGTACGTCAACCTGTACAGCCCGTCCACGCTGACCTGGGCCGAGAAGGGCGTGACGGTCACGCAGACCACCGGCTATCCCAGGGAGCAGGGCAGCACGCTCACCTTCGGCGGCGCTCGGGCCTCCTTCACGCTGCGGCTGCGCGTGCCGTCCTGGGCGACCACCGGGTTCCGGGTGACCGTCAACGGGAGTGCGGTGCCGGGCACTCCGACGCCGGGGAGCTACTTCGCCGTGTCCCGGACCTGGCGGGCAGGCGACACCGTCCGGGTCACCCTGCCGTTCCGGACGCGGGTGGAGAAGGCCCTCGACGATCCGTCCCTGCAGACCCTCTTCCACGGTCCGGTCAACCTGATCGCCCGCTCCTCCGCGACGGAGTTCCTGAAGGCCGGGCTGTACCGCGCCGCAGGTCTGTCCGGCGACCTGACGGCCTCCCTCACTCCGGTACCGGGCAAGCCGCTCCACTTCACGCTGGACGGGACCGAGTGGGCGCCGTTCTCCGAGGGGACGGAGGATCCGACGCACGCCTACTTCCGGCGTACGGAGCCGAAGGCCGTCTTCGGCGGCCGGGACTCGGGCGTCACCAACCCGGCGAAGGCCGACGGCACCACGCTGCTGGACGAGATATGGGCCGGCGCACCCTTCCGGAACAAGAGGGCGCTGGTGGCGCGGGTGCGGTCCACGGTGGACGCGTGGGTGACGGCCGGGCTGCTGAGCAGGGCCGACGGGGACAAGGTGGTGAGCACGGCGGCAGCGGCCTCGTACGAACCCTGAGCGGACCGGGCCGCGTTCGGGTGGGCCCGGTCCTGTGCGGATCCGGCACCGGGCCCCGTCACATCCGGAACTTTTTTGCGGCAGGGGTGATTGTTTCGCGTCCGGCATCCGTACTTCTCGGTGTTGGGCCGTTCATACCCCAGGAGGCACGATGCGCATCTCGCGCAGCACGGCAGGAACCGCGTTCGTGGGCGGTGCGATGATCCTGACGCTCACCGCGCTCGCATACCCGAGCATGCTGGGCGTGGAGAACACAGCTTCGGGCCAGGACCGCATCATCGCCAACACCCAGTACGGGCCACTGACCGAGGCGGATCGCGACTTCGTGGTAAAGGTGCGCGCGGCCGGGCTGTGGGAGCAGCCGCTGGGGCAAATGATCATGGAGCGGAGCAAGTCGCCGGCGATGATCGAGGTCGCGGAGCATCTGCTCGTGGGGCATGGCCGGCTCGACGCGGGCTGCCGCAAGGTCTCCACGGACCTGGGCATCACCCTGCCGAACGAGCCATCGCCGCAGCAGCAGCAGTTCGTGGCGACGGCGGAGGGCAGCACCGGCAGGGAGTTCGAGTCCACGGCCGTGACCCTCATGCGCATCGCGCACGGAGGCATTTTCCCGACCATCGCCAAGATCCGGGCGACCACCCGGAACAGCATGGTGCGGGAACTCGCCGACACGACCAACGACACCGTGCTCGACCACATCACGGTCCTGGAGAAGACCGGTCTGATCAACCACGAGCAGGTCAGCTTCCAGATCACCTCCCCGCCCAAGCTGCCCCAGGACCAGACGACGCCCCCGCCGCCGCAGCAGGGCGCGCCGGTCCGGGTACTGGAGGTCCCGGAGAACCTGAAGGACCTGCAGACGGTCGCTCCCAACCCGTCCTACGGGGCGGCGCCGCAGCCGACTCAGTCGGGCGGCTGAGCGAGGAACGGGTCGGGGTCGCCCCCTCCTGCGGCGGCCCTGAGATCAGGAACGGCGGCGGGGCTTGCCGCGCCTGTCGCCCTTGGGGGCGCCACGCCCGCCCTTGCCGGTGCGCTTCGCACCCGCGGACTTCCCGGCCGCCGGCTTCCCCGGCACCGGCTTCCGCCGGGCGCCGCCCCGGTCGGCGGCCACGGACTCGTCCGGCTGCTTGCGGCCCCGCGTGCTGTTGACCGTGCGGCCGCGCACGATGCCGATGAAGTCCTCGACCTGGTCCGTCGTCGCGTCCTGGGGCCACGCCAGCGCCACGCTCGACTCGGGGGCGTCCTTGAGGGGCCGGTGCGTGAGGTCCTTGCGATGGTGGAGACGGGCGAGCGACAGGGGCACGACGAGGACACCGATCCCGGCCGCGACGAGTTCGACGGCGTCGGCCGTGGTGGCGGGACGTTCGAAGGCCGGCCGTCCGGGGAGGCTCTCCCAGTCGAGGACGTCGTCGAGGGGATGCAGCACGATGTCGTCGGCCAGATCCTCCGGGGACACCTCGTCGACCGCCGTGACCAGGTGGTCCTTGGGCACCACGACGACCGTCTGCTCGGTGTAGAGGGGGATCGCGCTGAAGACCGTCCGGTCCACGGGCAACCGGACGAGCCCCGCGTCGGCGTCCCCGCCCAGCAGCCGCTCCGCCACCGCCCCGGCGGCGACCTGCGTCAGATCCAGCGGGACGTCGGGCTGCCGCTCGTTCCAGATACGCACCCACTTGCCGGGCATCACCCCGGGTACGTACACGAGCCGGAACGAGGGAGAAGTTTCCGAGCCTGTCACCTCGCCAGGTTACCGGCCGTGGTCAGCGGTCGTGCACACGCTCGATACGCTTGATGCCATGACGTCGCACCAGAGCACCCAGACGATGAAGCCCGCCACCGCGGCGAAGAAACTGGGTGTGTACCTCGAGGCCACACCCGCCGAGTTCCAGGAGGGTGTCGTCTCGCGCGCCGAGCTGAACGAGCTCCAGGCGAACCCGCCGCAGTGGCTCCAGGACCTGCGGCACAACGGCCCGCACCCCCGCCCGGTGGTCGCGGCGAAGCTCGGGGTCTCCATCGCGGGGCTCGCCCGCGCCGGTGTCACCGAGCCCCTCACCACCGAGCAGATCGAGACACTGAAGCAGGAAGGCCCCGAGTGGCTGGAGCGGGAGCGCGCCACCCAGGCGGAGGTCCGCAAGGAGGCGGCCCGCATCAAGAAGAAGAACGCCGAGCACCAGGCCTGACACCCGGCGCACTCCCTTTCAGGACGGCCCCCACCGGATCATCCGGTGGGGGCCGTCGCTGTTACCCCTGGATGTCGTCAAAGTTTTCGGCCATGTCTTGACATGGCGAGGAGACGATCCGTAGCTTGGCCGATCATTTAGATTCGTGAAACACGTTCACGAATATGAACGGAGCAACCACCATGCGGGATCGCCTTCGAAGTCCGCGCCTGGCTGCCGCGCTCGCCGCCTCGGGCCTCCTGTTCGGAACGGCCGCCTGCGGCTCCGGTTCCGGCAGCGCCCGGGCCGGCGATCCGAACACGCTGGAGGTGTGGACCCGGAGCGATCCGGAGTCCGCCCAGACCTATCAGAGGGTGTTCGCCGCCTTCACCGAGAAGACCGGTATCAAGATCGACTACCAGCCGGTCATGAACTTCGACCAGCAGCTGCAGAGCCGCGCGTCCACCAAGGACCTGCCGGACGTCATGATCAACGACACCGCCCTGATGGGCAGCTACCAGGCCCAGGGCCTGCTCAAGCCCATCACCCCGGCCTCGATCGCCGGACATGACGAGATCACCGCCAAGTCCTGGTCCTCCACCGTGGGCCGCGACGGCCGGCACTACGGCATCCCGTACTCCCGTCAGGCCATGACCCTGTTCGTCCGCAAGGACTGGCGGGAGAAGCTCGGCCTGCCGCAGCCGAAGACCTGGCAGGACACCCTCGCCCTCGCCCAGGCCTTCGCCACCCGCGATCCGGACGGGGACGGCAAGAAGGACACCTACGGCATGGTGGTCCCCGGCAGCGCCCAGAACGGCTATGTCGCCTGGTGGGGTTCGAGCTGGCTGTGGCAGGGCGGCGTGCGGATCCTGGAGAAGGAGGGCACGGGCTACCGGCCCGCCATGGACTCGGCGGCGGCTCTGCGCACCGTCACCTGGATGAAGAAGAACCTCTTCTGCGGCGACAGCGGTGTCATCCAGCCCAGCGCCCTGACCTCCGTCACCGCGAACACCACCAACTTCCAGGACGGCAACGCCGGGATGTACCTCACCGGCCCGTACAACATCTCCACGTTCGACAAGGCGCTCGGCAAGGACAAGTACGAGGTCCTGCCCGCGCCCTCGGGCCCGGCCGGGAACAACGACGTGCTGGCCGACGGCGAGAACGTCTACTTCGGGGCGAAGACCGGAAAGGCGAAGCAGGAGCAGACGCTCGCCGCCTTCCTCGTCTCCCCCGAGGGCCAGACGCTCGCCATGACCGGCGAGCACCAGCCGGTCGTGCGCATCCCCGTCAACTCCACGCTGGACGCGGCGAAGGTGCGCGACGACCCGCGCTGGAGTGTCGTGCAGAAGGCGTACGAGACGGCCTCCGTGCAGTTCCCCAACGCCCCCGACTTCGCCCCGGTCAAGCAGGACACCGCCGACGCGCTCAACGCGATCTTCACGTACTGCGGCAGCGACGTCCGCTCCGGCCTGAAGGAACTCAACGACACACTCGCCGGTGACCTCAAGGACCAGGACCTGCTGAAATGACCGCGACCGTGACGACTCCCGGGCCGCGCAGAGCCCGGCTCCTCGGCAAGAAGACCGTACTGCCCTGGCTGTTCCTCGCCCCGGGCCTGCTGCTCGCCCTCGTCTTCAAGTTCCTGCCCATGGGCAAGGGCGTCTGGCTGAGCTTCTTCGACGTGCGGCCCTTCCTCGGTGACAAGTGGGTCGGCCTCGACAACTACACCCGGGTCCTGACCGACCACCGCTTCCAGGACGCCATCGGCCACACCCTGCTTCTGGGCGTCGGGATGTCCCTCGGCGGCATCGTCGCCGGCTTCCTCCTGGCCCTGCTGCTGGAGGGTCAGGCCCGCTCACTGAAGATCATCCGCACCGCCGTGTTCCTGCCCGTCGTCACCGCGACCGCGGTGGTCGGCGAGATGTGGCGGCTGATGTACTACCCGACCTCCGACGGCCTCATCAACAGCGGTCTCGGGCTGCTGGGCCTCGGGCCGGTGCCCTACCTGGACAACCCCGACACCGCGCTGTGGGCGACGATGGCCATGGGCATCTGGATGCTCGCCCCGTACAACATGGTGATCATCCTCGCCGGACTGGCGGGGGTGGACCGCTCGTTGTACGAGGCCGCCGCGATGGACGGCGTCTCCCTCTGGCAGCGGCTGCGCCACATCACGCTGCCCGCGATCCGCCCCGCCCTCGGCATCGTCCTCACCCTCGCCGCGATCCGCGGGCTGCGCGTCTTCACCGAGGTGTACGTCCTCACCGGCGGCGGCCCGGCCGGGTCCACCGATGTGTGGATGACCCGCGCCTACACCCTCGGCTTCACCCGTAACGACATCGGCGGCGCCTCGGCCGCCTCCGTGGTCCTGCTCTGCGTGACGCTGCTGCTCACCGTCACGGTCAACTACCTCCGCAAGAGGGGAGACGTGAGATGAGCGCTCCCGCCATCGACCCCGTCCGGACCCCGGTGACCGCCTCTCCCGCGCGGAAGTCCGCCGGGAAGCAGCGCACCACCCCGGCCCGCTTCGACACGGCCCTCGGCTGGAGCGACCGGCCGGGCCCCGCCTGGGCGCTGCGCGTCCTGCTCTGCGTGCTCGCCCTGGGCGTCTTCGCGGCGCCGTTCCTGACGGTCTTCTCCGGCTCGTTCAGCGAGAAGGCCAGCGGCTCCACCCTGTCGTTCCTCCCCCACCACCCGACCCTGCTCAACTTCAAGGTGGCGGGCGAGCGCGGCATCTGGGACTACTTCGGCAACTCCCTGGTCATCGCGGGCGGCGGACTGCTGCTCCAGCTCGTCGTCTGCACGCTCGCCGCCTACGCGCTGGCCCGGCACCGCTTCCGTGGGCAGGCCCTGATCCTGACCCTGTTCATGCTGACGATGATGCTTCCCGAGGAGGTCATCGCCATCCCACTGTCCCTGGTCCTCGGGCATGTACCCGTGGTCGGCATCGATCTGAAGGGCACCGTCTGGGGTGTGATCCTGCCGCTCGGTGCCTGGGGCTTCTCGGTGATGGTGCTCACCGAGTTCATGAAGGACATCCCCGCCGAGATCGAGGAGGCCGCCCGTATCGACGGCGTGGGCGAGCTGCGGATGCTGTGGCAGGTCGTCCTGCCGCTGTGCAAGCCCGCGCTCGGCGTGGCCGGGGTGCTCGGCTTCATCATGATCTGGGACCAGTACCTGCTGCCCCTGATCGCCGCCAAGGACCCCACCGACTACACGGTCACCGTCGCCCTGTCCATCCTGCGCACCGACCCCGAGGTCGGCTCCGGGGTGGTGCTGGCCGGTGCGGTCATCGCCCTCGTCCCCAGCCTGATCGTCTATCTGCTCCTCCAGCGCTCGCTGGTCACCGGCATCGCCGCCGGGGCCACCAAGGGCTGACCCCCGCCCCCCACATCTGAGGGAGACATGAAGTTCCACGGAGTGCTGTTCTTCCCGGTCACGCCGTTCGCGGCGGACGGCTCACTGGACGAGGAACGGCTTGCCCAGCACATCGAGTCCGGTGTCGCCGCGGGCGCGGGAGGTGTGTTCGTCGCCTGCGGCACCGGCGAGTTCCACGCGCTGTCGCCCGAGGAGATCGAGCGGGCCACCCAGGTCGCCGTCCGCACGACCGCCGGACGCGTTCCGGTCCTCGCCGCCGCCGGCGGACCGCCGGTGGTCGCCCGGGACCAGGCCGCCCGTATCGAACGGGCCGGTGCCGACGGCATCCTGCTGCTGCCGCCCTACCTGGTGAGCGCCCCGCAGCAGGGCCTCTTGCGGTACGTCAGGGAGGTCACCGCCGCGACCGGGCTGCCCGTCGTCTTCTACCAGCGGGGCACCGCCCGGCTCACCGAGGACACCGCCGCCGAGATCGCCGCCCTGCCCGGGGTCGTCGGACTCAAGGACGGCATCGGGGACATCGAGCTGATGCACCGCATCGTCCGCGCGGTGCGTGCCGTGCCGGACACGGAGGACTTCCAGTTCTTCAACGGCCTGCCCACCGCCGAGATGACCGCGCCCGCCTACCGGGGCATCGGCGTCGAGCTGTACTCCTCGGCGGTGTTCGCCTTCGCCCCGGAGATCGCCCTGGCCTTCCACCGGGCCCTCGCCGAGAACGACGACGCCCTGGTCTCCCGGCTCCTCGACGAGTTCTACGGCCCGCTGGTCGCCCTGCGCGAGGAGGTCCCCGGTTACGCCGTGTCGCTCGTCAAGGCCGGAGTGAAGCTGCGCGGCCCGGACGTCGGCGGCGTACGGGCGCCGCTGCTCGATCCGACGCCGGAACACCTCGCCCGGCTCTCCGAACTCCTCGACCACGGACTGAAGGTGGCCGCCGCATGACCTCCACGCGCATCCGCGAGCTGATCGTCACCCCGATCGCCTTCGGCGACCCGCCGCTGCTCAACTCCAACGGTGTGCACGAGGCGCTCGCCCTGCGGATCATCCTCCAACTGGTGCTGGAGGACGGCACCGTGGGCCTCGGCGAGTCGCCGGGCGGTACGGCCCGCCTGGAGCGGCTGCACACGGCCGCGAAGACGGTCGTCGGCATGGACGTCTTCGACACCACGGCCCTCGCCGCCGCGATCGACGCGGCCCTGCTGCCGACCGTGCCCAGCTCCCACGAACGCGGCTGGACCACCTCGGCGATCGAGGTGGCCTGCCTCGACGCACAGGGCAAGCTGCTCGGCCGTCCGGTCAGCGATCTGCTCGGCGGTACGGTCCGCGACTCGGTGCCGTTCGCCGCGTACCTGTTCTACAAGTGGGCCGAGCACCCCGCGCTCGACGGCCGCCCGGCCATCACCGACGACTGGGGCGAGGCCCTGGACCCTGCCGGGATCGTCGAGCAGGCCCGGCTGATGCGGGAGCGGTACGGCTTCAAGTCGTTCAAGCTCAAGGGCGGTGTCTTTCCGCCCGACGAGGAGATCGCCGCCATCCGGGCGCTGGCGGAGGCGTTCCCCGGGCAGCCGCTGCGTCTCGACCCCAACACGGCGTGGACGGTGGAGACATCGAAGTACGTCGCCCGTGAACTCGACGGCGTGCTGGAGTACCTGGAGGACCCGGCCAAGGGCATCGAGGGCATGGCGGAGGTGGCGAAGGACTCGCCCATGCCGCTCGCGACCAACATGTGCGTGATCGCCTGGGAGCATCTGAAGCCGGCCGTCGAGCAGAACGCCATCCAGGTCCTGCTCACCGACCACCACTACTGGGGCGGACTGCGCCGCACCCGGGAACTGGCCGCCGTCTGCGAGGCGTTCGGGCTCGCCCTGTCGATGCACTCCAACTCGCATCTGGGCATCAGCCTCGCCGCGATGACCCATGTCGGCGCGGCCATTCCCAACCTCGACCACTCCTGCGACACGCACTACCCGTGGAACTCGGCGGACGACGTGATCGTGCCGGGCGTGCTGGAGCTGCGCGACGGGGAAGTCAAAGTGCCCACCGGTCCTGGTCTCGGTGTGGAACTCGACCACGACCAGCTCGACCGGCTGCACCGGCGGTACGTGGAGTCGGGGATGCGCAGCCGGGACGACACCGGCTACATGAAGCGCTTCCAGCCGGAGTACGAGCGGCTGCTCCCCCGCTGGTGACACCCGTGCGCCCCTCCGCTGGGAGGGGCGCACGCTCTCACTTCCCGGACCGGGGCACCTTCAGCCGGTCCCAGGTGAGCTTGCCGGGGATGCCGTCGGCGTCCTTGCCGGAGAAGCCCTGCTTCTGCTGCCAGAGCGCGTAGGACCGGCGGTCGGCCTCGGACCAGTCGGGGCTGGGCCCCTCCTCGTAGCGGCTGCAGCCCTCGGCGACCAGGCGGCGGCCCATCGCCGTGATGATCGGGGAGCGCTGCCCGACGTGGAAGAACCCGGCGCCCGGGAACGGCTCGTAGGACGGCTTGGGCGCGGGCTTGGGGTCCGGGTCCGGCTTGGTGCCGCCCCCGGCGCCCTTCAGCCGGTCGGATATGCGCTTGCGCATGCCGTCCATGGTGAAGCCGCGCGGGTCCACCTTGCCCGGCTGCCACTCCTTGTGACCGATGACGGAGCGCTCGGACCAGCCGTGGTGCCGGCAGATCGCCGCCGACACCTTCTCGATGGCCTCCTTCTGCGCTTCGGGCCACGGGTCCTTGCCGTTGCCGAGGTTGATGCACTCGAAGCCGTAGAAGTGCCGGTTGCCGTCGGTGTCGGCCTCGTTGTCGCCCGGCAGCTTCGACTCGTTGATCACGGCGCGCAGGACGTCGCTGTCGCCGAGACCGGCGTGGTTGGCCCGGCCGTTGCCGACCAGGTGCACATGCCCCTTCTTGTCGATGACGCCGTGGCACAGCGGGCCGGGCAGATTCGAGTAGCCGTCGTAGCAGATGTCGACGGAGGAGGCGGTGCCGGAGGTGACGGTGTGGTGGATCATCACGCCGTTCACCGGGCCCCAGGGGCCCTTGCTGTTGCGGTTGTGGGTGCGCCAGCTGCGGATCTCGTGGACGGTCACGCCCTCGGCTCGCAGGATCTCCACCAGCTTCGACGCGCTGAGCGGCTTGGCCATCAGTTGTCTCCTTCGACGGCGGCTTCCGCCTCCGCTGTGGTCTGGGACCTCCCCTGTGAGGGGTCCTCGGCGGCCAGCTCCTCGCGGCGGGCCTGTTCCTCCGCGGCGAGCGTCGCCTCGTCGGCGGCCGGCACGCTGCTCGCCAGCGGGCCGAACGCCAGACGCAGATCGACCGCGCTGCCCTCGCCCTTGATCAGGGCCAGCGGGGCGAAGTGCCGGGCGATGCCGGCCGGTCCCCTCAGCAGCGGGCGGCGGGCCGGGTCGAGCGGCCACTCGACGCCGCCGGTGGCGGTGCGGGCGGGCACGATCCAGTGGTCGCCGGTGCGGTAGGCGCCGCCCTTGGCGAAGTACACCTCGACGCCGTCCTCCAGGGGCAGCCACTCCCCCTCCGTGACGGGGATCGCGCCGCCGCGCAGGTCGGTGCCGCGGCCCTTGCGCTTCGGGCCGCCTCGGTGGTCCCAGCGGCGCAGGTACGGGTTCAGGTGCGCCAGCCGTCCGACGCCCGGGTCGGGTTCGGCCGAGAGGCGGACGCGGCGGCCGGGCAGGTCCAGTTCCTCGACGCGCAGCAGCGGCAGCGGCTCCAGGCGGGAGGCGTAGGCGGTGTCGGTGAACTCGACGTGGTCGCCGACGTCCAGGTCCAGCTTGTCGTCGTGACCCAGGGACGCCAACCGCACCCAGGTGCCGTCGAGTTCGTCGACGGGGAAGACGACGGAGCCGTTCTCGCGGGACCACTTGAAGGTGGCGTCCTTCGCCTCGCCGCCGGCGTGGACCTCCACCCGGTACAGCTGGTTCTCCGGGCCTCGGTAGCGGGCGTCCGGCTTGACGAGGCACGGGTCCTCGTCGGCGTGGTCGGGCCGCTCGCTGCGGGCGGCGAGCCTGGCCGAGGGGGCCGACTGCCGCTGCGCCCATCGGGTGAAGGCGGCCCGGACGACCTCCTTGGACGGGTCGGTCTCCTCGATCTCCAGCTGGGTGAGGGAGAGCGGCAGCACCTGCCAGACGACCTTGAGTCGGGCGGCGGTGTCGGGCATGGCCGCGCCGAGGGCGACCTCGCGCAGCGCGGGGTCCTCGGCGGCGCTGACCGAGCGCTCCCACACGTTCAGGTAGACGAGGAACGGCGTCTGGGCGGGCGAGGGCAGCCGGTCGCCGGGCTTCTCCGGGTCGCGGAAGGCGTCGGGCTGGTCCCAGTAGGTCCACTGCGCGGGCGGCTCCGGCGCGGACTCCTCGCTCTCCTCGTCGGTGACGGGCACCCCGGGCGCCGGGCGGTCGGCGTCGCACAGGATGCCGTCGACGTAGTAGCGGCCGCCGTGGACGACGAGGGTGTCGATCTCGTGCTTGCCGCCCACGTACTCGATGCGGAAGCCGGCGGCGTCGCGCGGCCCGCCGTGCGGTCCGATCAGGTCGGCGGCGAGGCTGCGGGCCTGGTGGAGCTGGATCGCGGTCTGCTCGTTGAGGTCGGCGTCGAGCTGGACGCGGCCCTGCTGGGCGACGACCGCCGAATAGTGCCGCTCCGGCCGGAACGTGGAGCGGGAGAGGTCTGCGTGCATGAAGGGTGTCCCCCCTGGTTCAGAAGTGCGGGTTCACGAAGTCGGTGGCGGTACGGCTCAGCCGGTGGCGGTGCGGCTCATGTCACGAAGAAGATCCCGGCGTCGGTGCCGGCCGGCGTGTACTCGGCGAGCCGGGCCCGCAGGCCGTCCTCGCGCTGCGGCCGGTAAAGGTCGTGGAAGGCGCCCATCTCGGCGCCGTCGTCCGCGCCGCGCCGGATCCCCTCAGCGCAGCGATCGGACAACAGCGCGTACCAGGGCGTGCCGTAGCGCTGGGACGTGAACGACGGCTTGGTGTCCGTGCAGCGGTGGCGGCGCGGGGTGCGTGAGCCGGTGGGGACGGAGGAATAGCGCACGCAGCCGATGCCGCGCCGGGCCACGTGGAGCCGGCCCGTGAAGACGCTGTTCTCGGCGATCTTCACCGCGTGCGTGTGGATCTCGCCGATGACGGTGGTGCGGTGCAGGTGCAGCACGGCGTGGGCGTGGCGGCAGTCCGGGGCGGACAGGGCCTCGCGGTCGTCGGCGGTGGCGTCGAGGACGCTGTCCCGGATGTGGATGTCGAGGGGATCCTCGCTCACCTCGTCGCCGATGACCTCGATGGTGCCGAGGACGCTGTGCTCGATCTGGAGGCAGGCGGTGGTGCGGTCCAGGACGATGCTCGGCTCCTCGGGCGAGTGCGGATCGCACTCGGGCTCCAGGGACCAGCCGGGCACCAGCGTGCTGTGCCGTACGACGACGGCGCCCATCGCGCCGGTCACGTTGATGCCGCGTCCGGCGACCAGCAGTCCGTCGAGGACGACACGCGGCCGCTCGTGCGGAGCGCAGTCCTCGGACACCGCGCGGACGTTGAGCGCGTCGGGGCGGTTGCTGTACCAGTCGAGCAGGCGGATCACGGGACGTGTGCCCTCCGCCGCCCGCAGTTCGAGCCGGTCGCCCGGGTCGAGGTCGAAGTCCAGCTGCTCCTGGTAGGCGCCGCTGTGCGTGATCTCGATGATGCCGTCGGGCCCGGTGCGCCCGGCCCGGCGGTCGTGCTGCCAGGCCCGGTAGGCGTCCATGATCTGCCGGTACGGCTGTCCGGGCCCGACCCGGTAGAACTCGGCGTCGGGACGGGGCTCACGGTCGCGCTCGTACTCGCCGCCGCCCATGTCGGCCGCGAACGCGTAGTGGTAGTCCACCCATACGCCCTGCCGGGGCGCGGACCGCGAACCGAAGGCGATGCGGCCCAGCTCAGGGTCGACGGCCACTTGTCCGCGCTTGGGCCGGTAGCGCCAGTCCGACAGGTCGGCGACCACGATGTCCGAGGGCGGTACGGGGTTGTCCTCGCCGTCGCGCCGGATGACGAAGCTCTTGCCGGGGCCGTAGTAGTCGAGCAGCCGGTCGTGCAGGAGACGGCGGGTGATGAACGCCGGCACGTTGTCGACGGTGGCGATGTGTGTCGGCGAGGGCTCCGGGAACGGCTTGGTGGCCAGCGCGGTGTCGTTGCCGAGGATCGAGAAGGTGTAGAGGTTGCGGGCCCGGTCGATGCAGTAGGCCGGCGTCCGGGTCAGCGCGTACGCCTTCAGCCGCCATACGAACAGGGCGACACCGGCCGGGGTCCAGCCGCCCTGCCGGTGCCTTGACTCGGCGCGGCGGACGTCGGCCGTACGGGCGCTGTTCGCGAAGGGGCCGCCGCCGAGGGCGAGTTCGGCGCCGTCGCGCAGGTCGGTGAGCCGGCCGCGCTCGCCCCGGTGGGTGCCGGTGCCGTACAGCTTCACCGGCTGGGTGTGGGCCACCTGCCGGGACAGTTCGACGGCGCGCGCCGGCCAGGCCGCCACCTGCTCGGACAGTTCCTCCAGCAGGTGCAGGGTGCCCTTGCGGCGGCGGCTCGCGACCGTGGCGGCCACGTCCCGGCGCGGGGCGACGGCCTCGGCGAGGGCGGCCCGGCCGCCGTCGTGCAGGCCGGTGGTGAGGACGCGTTCGTAGCCGGGCAGGGTGCGGTAGCCGACGAGGTCGCCGAGGTACGGCAGCACCCAGGGGGCCGCCGTCTCCACGAACAGGTCCTCGTAGCCCTGCTGGACGCCGTCGCGGACGCGGTCGACCTGCTCGGCGATCACGGCGAGCAGCGCGCGCAGCGGCTCGCCCTCCTCGGCGTCGCGCAGCCGGTGCCAGCGGGGCAGCAGGTCGGCGAGCCCGTCCGGCTCCCTGGGCACCACCGGGGCCGGGGTCTCCAACTGGGGATCCGGGGACATCACTTGACCTCCGTCAGAATCAGGGTGTCCGCGGCCCGGGGCGACAGCAGCGCGAGCTGGGCCGGGCGGATGCCGCGGAAGACGTACACCGACCGGCCCCGGGGCAGGCGCCGGGTGTCGGTGATGTCGGGGTTGAGGCGCAGCAGTTCGGCGAGCGGGACGCCGTACTTCGCGCAGATCTCCGACAGCGTCTCGCCGTTCTCGGCGCGGACCGTGTGGATCTTCTCGTCGTACGTCGCCGCGTGCGCGGGGACGGACGCCTTGGGCGGGCCGGGCCGGGTGAGCAGCACGGTGAGCTCCTCCGGGGTGGCGGAGGCGGGCACGCCGGTGAAGACGTCGACGTCCACGTAGTCGACGCCCGGCACGGTGTGGGCGGTGGCCAGGACCTCGGAGAGGCGGGCGGGCCGGCCCAGCTCCCGGCCCTCGAAGCCGAGCCGGTTCAGCAGGGCCTGCCGCAGGCGCGGCTCCACGTGGTGCCAGGCGTGGTCGGGGGCCACCTTCACCTTGGCGGCGATCAGCAGCAGGACCAGTTCCCTGCCGTCGACGCGGACCGGGAGGTTGGGGTCGCCGTACTCGGTGAGGGCACCCCGCAGGGCGCGCAGGGTGTCCGAGTCGGGGGCGATGGGAACGTCGTCCGTGCCCGCGACCGTCACGTGCAGCACGCGCCGCCGCCCGTCGAAGAGTTCGCGTGCCGAGGCCCGGCCGATGCCGGCGCGGGAGCGGGCGAAGTCCTCGTAGTCGGACTCGGACACCAGCCGGTCCAGCGCCGAGACGGCCAGCGGGACCGTACGCCGCGTCAGGCCGGGACCGTCGGCGTCGGCACCGCCGGTGGCCGGACGCGGGTTGGTGACAGCGGTGACACCCAGCGGCCGGGTGAGGGGCTGGGTGACGCGGTCCGCGGGCACGTTGGCGGCCCTGCCGGTGCCGAAGCGGTAGCGGGCGCGGACGTTCTCGTGGCCGGAGGGCAGCCGGGCGCCGTGCACACCGTCGCCGAAGGTCACGGTCGTCCGGCCGTCGGCCGTGGCACCGCTGATGTAGACCCGCTCGGTCGGGCCGCGTCCGGCGAGACTGTCGACCTCGTGCCACAGCACGCCGTCGACGCGGATCTCCAGCACGGGGGTGGCGCCGAGGGGGTTGTCGTCGGCGAGCCAGGTCAGCGGGGACTGCCAGAGCGCGAAGGTCTGGTTGACGCGGTCCGAGTCCCCGCTGCCGATGGCCTCCTCGCGGCTCTCGCCGTGGGTGGCCTCGACGACGTTGCCCAGGATGCGGACCGTCTCACGACGGTAGCGGTGGGCGAGGTCGGCGGTGAGGGTGAGCCGCGTGTGGACGTGGTCGCCGGGGAGCTGAGGGTCGACCGCCGGGTCGGCGGCGGCGACGGTGACCACCTCGGTGGCCTTGACGCCGGCCGTGCCCGGGATGTCGCTGCGTTCGCCCGCCACCATGAGGGTGCGGCCGGGCCGCAGCCCCTCGTACAGCTCGGCGAGTTCGATCTCGTTGCCGTGCACATCCTCGCCGAGGGGCTCGTCGGCGAGACGCAGGGGCTCCCCGGCCGCGTGCACGGTGGTGTCGCGGATGTGCGACAGCAGGACGTCGAACTCGTCCAGCCAGGGGTCGGCGAGGGTGAGTTCGGTGCCGCGTCCGGTGATGCCGTAGTTGGTGTACGCGGCCGTGCGCGCGGCCACCACCTGGGTGGTGACGAACGCCAGCTTCGGATCGCCGGGCACACCGCCCTCGGCGCCCTTGGCGGGCCGCTGGATCGCCACCCAGCTGCCGACGGTGATGCCCTCGTGCACGGTGTCCAGCTGGAGCGTGCGGCGGTTGACCGGCTCCGGCTTGCTGGCGATGACGACCTCGACGCCCGGCTCGGCGCTGCCCGCCGTGTACTTGAGGCTGACCTCGTGGTCGCCGTGCGTGAACTGCTCACTGGCGCCCGGCCGCAGGGCGATCTGCTCGGAGGTGCCGTTGTGGACGCCGACGTGGACCAGGCCCTCGTCGTCGGGCCGGGACACGAAGAGCGTGCGCTCGGGCAGGGCGGACAGGAAGCGGGCCGTGACTCCGGGCTCCTGGGAGTCGGCGGGCCGTCGGTTCAGCCAGCTCAGGTCACGGTCCTGGCCGGAGCGCACGGACAGTTCGACCTGGCCGGGGCCGAGGGTGAAGGTGACCGGCTGGGCGACGGGCAGGTTCTCCGCGCGCTGGTCGGAGCTGCTGCCCTCGACGTACTGGAACTCGGCCCGCACCGGGGACTTGCCCGCCGTGTCGAAGACGACCCGCATGGTCGCCAGCACCGCGCCGGTCAGCGGCCAGTCGGCGGTACGGATGACCCGGCCCCGATCGTCCTGGACCGGCTTCAGCGGGGCCGTGGCACCGAAGGGGGCCGCGGAGACCCGCAGGGCGAGCAGCTCGCGCAGAAGCTGCGGGGTACCGGGGGCGGCGGCAGTGCGCCAGGCCGGATAGAGACTGCCGAGCCCGGGGTTGAGGGCGGACAGGAGCCGTGCGGTGTCCGTGCCGGGGAGCTGCCGCCCGGTGGTGCCACGGGGTGCGGGCGCGGGGGCGCGCAGAGCCGGAAGTACGACCCCCAGGGCTTCCAGAGCGGCAGCCCGCGCATCGCCCCCCAGGGGCGCGGGGAACTGCGCGACCAGCCCCAACGGCGCAGCAGACGGCCGCGCACCCACCACCACACCCTCCTCATCCGTACCCGTATCCGTCTGCGCAGGCGCCAACTCCAGCGCCCGCTCGGCAAGTTCGGCCAGCACCGCTTCCAACTGCTCGAACCACGCCGCCACCCCCTCATACGGAGCAGCCAGCACCTGCGCCTCACCGAGCCGGGCAAGAGGCTCGGCAAGCCGCGCCGCGAGCCGCTCGGGCGTCTTGATCTCCTCCAAGTCGTCACGGAGAGGTTCGAGAACCTGATCCTCGAAGTCCTCGATCATCCGGCTGACCGGCCGCGGGTTGGGAACCTCCGGCGTGGGCGGCTCCTCCCCCGGCTCTCCCGGCTGCGCGGGCGGAGCCGTCCAGCGCCGTACCTCATCGACGAGTTCCTTGAGCGTCGCCGGCGCCGACTTCGGCAGGGAGATCGCCGTGATCTCGTCGTCCCGGTCGACCCGCGTCCTCGCCACCGGCAGCAGCTTGCGCGCACCGCCCGCTCCCTCACCGAAGACGAACAGCAACTGGTCGCCGGTCTGGAGGGACAGCGCCGTGCCCTCGACGAAGAGTTCGGAGCGCTTCTCGAGGTCCTGCGGGGTGAGGAGCGAGGGACGGCGGCGGCGGACCTTCAGCTCGTTGAAGTCCCAGCGCGCCGTCAGGTCCCGGGCGGTCTCGAACGTCAGCGACGCCTCGTCGGCGTTCGCGGGGACGCTGTGGCTGCGCGCGCCGCGCGGGATCAGCACGTTCTGCGCCTCGGCGCGCGGGTCGCGTTCGAGGGTGTACGCCAGGTGCGTGGCGGCGGCGACGCCGGGACGCGGGCGGTGCCCGACGAGCCGGCCGAGCAGCACCAGGGAGCGGTGCTCGTCGGCGGTGCGGATGTAGGCCTCGTCGGCGATCCGCTCGGAGTGGAAGGTGAGCAGGTCGCCGAGGACGGCCGTGGCGTCGAGCAGGCCGATCGCCGGGTCGTCCGGGGTGCGGACGGTCAGGCGGTTCAGCGCCGGGTAGGCGGGCGAGGCGAGCCGGTCGAGCAGGGCGGCCAGGAAGGAGCCGTACTCGCCGACGCGGTAGTCCAGCGCGGTGCGGCCGGGCGGGTTGTGCGGCGGCGTAGGCGCGAGGCGCTCGTCGTGGCCGCCGCGGCAGGCGCCGCCGCAGCCGCAGTCGTCGGTCGCGGGGACCGGGTACGGGTCCGTCATCGGGCACCTCCCAGGGATATCGCCAGCAGGCCGTTCTCCGGCCGGTCCGGGTCGTTGTCGCAGATGGCGATCTCCAGCGGGCCGAGCCGCAGCACGCCGTCCTCCCTCTCTCCTCGGTCCTGTTCGGACAGCCGGCGAAGCCGGGTGACCTCGACGCTCTCCACCCCTGGCACGGCCGCGGCTACGGCGACCAGGCGGCTGAGCCGGACCGGTTCGCCGAAGGTCAGCGCGTCGGGGTGGAAGAAGCCGAGCCGTCCGCCGGGCAGCCGTCCGCTGCCGAGCACGCGGTACAGCTCGGCCAGGATCTGCCCGTGCTGGTGGCCGGGCTTGGCGCAGACGCTCAGCGCGATGTCGAGCGGCACCAGGCGGGCGGGCCCCACGACGAGGTCGTGGCCGATGCGCCGGTACGTCTCCAGGGCCTGGGCGACCGAGTCGAGCAGGCCCGGCGCCGGGTCGGCGGTGCCGTACGCGTCGATCGCGATGTGTGCTTCCTGGACGCTGCCGGTCCAGCGGATCTCGGCCGCCGCCCGCTGCACGCCCGGCAGGGCGCCCGCGAGGGCGGCATAGTCGTCGGCGGTGACCGCGCGCAGCCGGGTGCGGCGCAGGTCGAGCGGGGCGAGCTGGCGTACCTGCTCGACGGGTTCGGGCTGGATGCCGCCGGTGGCGGGCAGCGGGTTGCGCACCACGGCGGCCGGGGCGTCGCAGTCGCCCTGCACGACCAGGTGGTTGATGGCCTCGGCGCCGACGTTGCCCGCGGTGCCGCCGCCGAGCCGGTAGCGCAGCTCCAGGCGGGAGCCGGGCGTGGGCTTCGCGCCGTGGCGGCCGTCCCCGAAGCGCAGCGCGAGGCGGCCGTCGTCCTCCAGTTCGCCGACGAAGTGCCGCTCGCGCGGACCGCTGTCGAGCAGGTCGCGGCGCGGCATCCAGGTCTGGTCCCCGTCGTGCGGGCGTACGGCGGGCAGCGCCCGGCGCGGGTCCTGGGCGAGGGCGGCGGTCGCCGAGCCGCGCAGCACCGTCTCCTCGGGGTGGAGTCCGGTCGCGTAGGCCGGGCCCCAGGCGTGGGCGATCTCCCAGGCGATGTGCCCGTCGAGGACGGTTCCCGCCCGGGCCCGGGCGGTGAGGACCTCGACGCGTCGCAGCTTGGTGTCGAGCAACTGGTCGCTGCGGTAGAGCAGTTCGCGCAGGGCACGGACCGGGTGGCGGTGCAGTTCGAACCGCTCCAGCACGTTCAGGCCGTAGATCACCGCGAGTTCGGCGATCTCCTCCTGGCCGAGTCCGTCCCGGTCGCGGGCGCTGCGCCACAGTTCGACGAGGCGCTGCCGCACCCGGCCCGGGATGGCCGCGATCCGCTCTGCCTGCCCGGCGGCGACGGTGCCGGCGTCGGGGAAGGGCACCGCCTGGGTGACGGGCGTACGGCCGAGGACCGGGCGGAAGCGGGGCGCGATACCCGGGTAGACGGACTGGGCGAGCAGGGTGCGCAGGGCGGCGGCCTGGGCGTACGCGGTGCCGGGCACGACCTGTTCGTGCCGCTGCCCGGCGCTCTCCAGGCCGAGGCCCGCGCGGTTGGTCGCGGCCTCGCCGACGACGTCGAAGAGTT
This sequence comes from Streptomyces sp. NPDC057002, assembly GCF_042673825.1. Lineage (NCBI taxonomy): Bacteria > Bacillati > Actinomycetota > Actinomycetes > Kitasatosporales > Streptomycetaceae > Streptomyces > Streptomyces sp. NPDC057002. The sequence continues at coordinate 402,534 of NZ_JBHURZ010000002.1, read as the reverse complement.
CGCGGACGTCGCCGGGTACGAGGGCCCGGCCCGACTCGGTCCGGTCCGTCAGGGCGTTGATGAGCCGTGCGGGGGCGTTGCCCTCCTCGGTGTCGTGGCAGCCGAAGGCGGGCGGGTCGCAGGGGGCGGTCACGGCGGGCACGGGCGGCACGGTGACCGTCTCGGGCAGGCCGGTGAGCGTCCGTCCGTGATCGGCGAGGACGACGTTGCCACGCGCGAGGGTGACGTCCTCGACGGGCAGGCAGTCGCGTCCGCCGCGGGTGGTGAGGCAGAGCGGGAAGCGCAGCGCGTCCTCGGCGGCCCAGGTGATCTCCAGGACCGGCTGGTCCTCGATCCGGTCGAGGCCGGGGGTGACGGAGGTGATCCGGACGGCCTGGCGGTGGGCGGGGTCGGCGTCGCCGGGGGTGCCGGTGCGCGGGCCCTTCACCTCCTCCAGGACGAGCACATCGCCCGGCCTGAGGGCCAGCCGGCGCTCGCGGCAGGTCTCCTGGTCCACCCAGGCGTCCCGCAGAGTGGCGGCGGTGGCGCCCCGCGGCAGGGTGCACACCTCGCCGCCCCAGGTCCACAGCCGGATGGCGTTGTGCGCGACCCGCAGCTCCAGCGGGTCGGTGGCGACGACCGGTTCGAAGACCTCCACCGAGCCGCGCTCGTCGAGATCGCCGAGGTCGGCCTCGTCGATCACCGTGCCCGGTTCGGGGCGGTCGTGCGGATCGAGGCTGCGTACGTCGACGGACGCGAAGCGGAAGGTGCCCGGGGCGAGCGTCCGGTCCTCCGCGGTCCGGACGGTGACGTAGGCGCGGGCGTTGCAGCCGTCGTGCATCGCGTAGTCGATGAGCTTGACGTGACGGCGTACGGAGACCCGGCGGCGGGCGGTGTCGAGGTAGGCCTCGGTGGCGACCGCGTCCTGGTGGTAGCTGATCTGGTCGCCGGTGTGGGCGAGGAGTTCGACGAGGGTCACGCCCAGGTCTGCGGGGTTGCGCTCGACCCAGTCGGGGGTGGTGAGCGCGAGCCGGTCCAGAAGCAGCTTGCGGATGGTCTCGTAGTCGCGGGCCGTGTAGTCGATGACGGGCGCGGCGGGGAAGTCCGTCTCCGGCCGGTGCTCGTCCTTGCAGTCGAAGGGGGTGGGGCAGTCGGGCCGGAAGGAGAACGTGGCGCTGTGGTAGCGCTGGTCGAAGCCTCGGTACGGCTCGGTGCCGGGCCGTCCGTACGGGTCGGTCTCGACGAGGGAGAGCCGGTAGCGGGAGGTGTCTCCGGCCCGGTCGAGGGTGACGTAGAGCCGGTCGTCGAGCTCCGGGTCCTCCTCGCGTTCGACGCTGACGTCGACGGCGGTGATACCGGTGACACGGCGGCCGCCGTCGATGCGGACGTTCTCGGGGCAGAGACCGTGCGGGGCCTTGCCGAGGAAGGTGACGGTGAGCAGCAGGCCGTCGTCGCCTGTCTCGACGGTGTCGACGCCGTTGAGCTGGGCGGCCCTCACCTTGGCGCGGCGGGACGCTGTGGTGCCGGTCGTCATGCGGCGGCCCTCCCTTCGAAGACGTCGTCGCGCCGGGCGCCGGTGGCCCGGACGGCGTACGACAGGAACACGCGGACGGAGTGGTCCTCGCTGACGATGTCGAGGGCCGTGATCTCGATGAGGTCGCCGAGCCAGCGCTGCAGCGCGGCCTGCACGGAGAGTTCGAGGGTGCTGATCAGCTCGGGGCTGTTCGGCGCGAACACCAGGTCGAGCAGTCCGCAGCCGAAGTCGGGGCGCATCACGCGCTCGCCGGGGCTGGTGAACAGCAGCTGCTCGATCAGGTCGTGGACGTGCTCGCCGTGGCCGGCGTGGGCGGTGCGGCCGCGGCGGTCGGCGCGGAAGGGGAACGCGACATCGCTGCGCGGGCCCCTGGCGCCCACGGGAGCGGTGGCGTTGCCGGGATTCATCGGGCTCGTCGAACTCATCGGACGGTGACCTTTCGCTGCGCGGCCTGGACGACGGGCGGCCCCTGCGGGACGAAGGCCGCGCTGAAGCACTGGGCCGCGGAGGTGTCGAGCAGCACGGGCGCGCCGTCGACCGTGATGCCGGTGGAGTCGGCGGTCCAGCGGACCGTGACGCACGGCGAGGGCACCCGGTCGACGGTGTGCGGGCAGCCGGTGACCACGTAGGAGTGCGCGGCCGTGGCGACGGCGGCACCCGCGACGCGGACGCCGCCGGAGGGCGGGGTGGCCGCGGTGACGCGCCCGCCGTGCGGGCAGCCGAGCACGGTGCCGGCGTCGAGAAGTCTTCTGGTCGTTCCTGTCACTTGCTGGGTCCCCCGTCGTCTATCGCTTCGAGAGCACGGTCAACTGGCCCTCGTTGATCGTCACTTCACGTCCGCGCAGCACGACCTCGGCACCCGCGCCGGTCGCGATGACCACGGCCTCTTTGGTGATGCGGATGTAGGCGCCGCCCTGGGCCTGCAGGAGGATCCCCTGCTCGGCGCCGGGGGTGTCGTTCATGACGAGCTTGTGCGCCTGCGGTGTCTGCACGACGACCGGCTTGCTCGGCGAGTTCGCCTGGAGCTCGCGGCGCGCGTCGGGCGGCAGTTCCTCGGCGGCGCCGTACCAGCACCCCGTCCACACCGGGAAGCTCGGGTCCCCCTGCTCGAACTCCACCCACACGCCCGCGCCGGGCGGCGGCACCACGAACTGCCCGGACTCCGGCCCGGTGAACGGCAGGCAGGGCAGCGCCCAGGTCGACGGCTCGTCGCCGAGCACGTCGGGGACCTCGACGGTGACGCGGCCGATGCGCAGCGGGTCGTTGTTGTCGACGACCCGGCCACGGAATTTGCCGAGGTAGCGATTGCTGGGTGCCGCCATGGTGGAGGTGCTCCTGGTTGAAGGTCTTGGGGGTGGGTTACGGCCGGACGTAGTCGCTGCGGGCTTCGAGCCCTTCCCTGGAGAGGGTGAAGTTCTGCTGGTACGAGCCCGGCCGCAGGTTGTGCGTGACGGACTTGACGTAGTAGTCGCCGTCGTAGGCACGTCCGGCGCCCCGTACGCCGACGAGCTGGCGCGGCTGGAGGATGTAGCCGTGGCGGTTGACGTCGAGGGAGCCGGAGCCGGAGACGACGTCGGCGGAGACGGCCGCGCGGGCGAGCAGTTCGGCCTCGGCCTGCTCGCGCTGCTGCTTGGCGGTGCCGGACAGCGTCTTGCGCTTCAGGGCCGGGGTGGGGCGCCTGCCGAGGGGCGGGCGCAGCGGGCTGATCGGCGGTTGCGGCAGCAGGGTGGACTGCCGGGTGCCGGGGTCCTGCCAGCGTGCCTGCGGCTCTTCCCTGGCCGTCCCGTCGTAGGCGAACGTCAGCTGGTCGACGGTGGACTGGGCGTCCATGTTGACGTTGAGGGCGTGCTGGCGGATGCCGAGCCGGACCTCCGGGCCCCAACGGGCGGACGACTGGCCCGGGTTGGGGCCGGGCTCCAGGTAGAAGGTGTAGCCGTTGGCGCGGGCCAGCTCGGTGACGTACTGGAGGTCGGTGCCGGTCTGGTAGTGCACGCGCAGGTCCTGGTGCGGGGGCTGGGCGACCTTCTCGGTGTAGACGTCGGGCCGGATGCCGTAGTCGGAGTAGCGGCGCAGGATGGCGAGGGCCCGCTCGGAGGGCGGCAGGTTGGGGTAGCGGGCGGTGCGCTCCTCCAGGTCCATCAGCAGGGTGAGGTCCTCGCCGGTGACGGTGAGGGTGGAGTGGCCGGGCCGGTTGCTGGCACCGACCTCCTGCCGTACGACGAGCCCGTCGAAGAGCACGGCGGCCGTGCCCCGCACATTGACGGTGACGATGAGCCTGGTCTTCGGATCGAAGTACCCCTCGGGCAGCAGCCGGCGGCTGATGATGCCGTTCTTGGTGAGGTCGAAGGCGAGCTGGAAGCCGCTGCGCTCGCCCGCGGTGGCGGTGATCTGCGCGGAGAGCAGGGCCTCGGTGACCTCGGCGGGCACGGGGCGGGCGAGCTTGGGCCCCATGAGGAGGGTGATGTGCACGGGGCCCTGCCCCACGGGCAGGTCAAACACGCCGGTCCCCCTGCGGGAAGCCACCGGCGGTCGGTATGCCGATGATCCGCCCGGCCTCGTCCGTCAACTCGCGTGGATCGAGTACGGGGTTGGCGTCGGCGATCTGCCACCACTGCCCGGGATCGCCGAAGTACCGCTGGGCGAGCAGGTCGGGCCGCTCCCCCGCGCCGACGACATGGGGCTGGGTCTCCTGGTCGCCGCCGCCGTCGAGGGGCGGCAGCAACCGGCGCCTGGTGTACCGGACCTCGCTCCCGTCGGGGCGGCGGTGCACCCCGATCTCGGCGTCGTGGTACCGGCTGGTGCGCGGATAGGGATGAGCGCCGGGTATGGCGTCCAGGGCGCTCTCGTACGGTTCGATGTCGGCCATGGTGTGGCTCAGCCCCTCCTGATCGATGCGCTCGCCGCTGCTCCGATGCCGCCGCCGAGCCCCAGCGCGCCGAGGCTGCCGCCCCTTGCCGCCGCGGCCAGCCGCTCCTTCTGCGCGAGGTGTGCCATGTACAGATCGGCGCCGCGGTGCCCGGCGGGCAGATCGCTGACGGTGAGGATCTTCATGCCGATGCTGAGGGAGGCGCGGATGGGATTGAGGTTCACGTCGAAGGCGGACTCGTTCACGGACAACTCCGTCAACCGCACGGGCATGACCCGCTTGCTCCCCCACGTGAACAGCGTCAGGGGCATCTCGATCGGGCTGATCTCGATGGCACCCTTCTGCGACAGCTTGCTCGCGGCGCGCAGTTGCGCGGTGGTCGGCTGTACGAGCATCTCCAGCGTGGCGAGCTGGGGATGGATCCCGTCGGGCGCCGCGATCTCGAACTGGTCGGTCGCGTCGATCTCGGCGGTGAACTTCCAGGTCTCCTGCGCGGGCCCCTTGAGCCGCAACGCCTCGTTCCGGTCCCCACTGCCGGTCCCCCCGCCTCCGGCGTCCCCGCTGTCACCCGCCGACTGGGGGCTCACGCTGCGTTCGAGGGTGTCCGGGTTGAACTGCAGCACGATGATGCGCTGGGGGGTGCCGGTGTCGGGGTTGACCACGACGATGCCGGAGCGGATGGGCTTGGGGATGTCGGCGTAGCGGGTCACAGGCGGGCCTCCAGACGGGCCCGCAGGTGGTCGTAGTCGTGCCCGGGAAAGAGGTCGGGGAAGATCAGCAGCATGTTCTGAATGCTCTCCACCGCACCCTGGAAATCGATGTCGCGCATCGAGACGTCGGTGAAGAGGTACTGCCATCCGTACGTACCCTTGGTGACCAGGAGAGTCTCCAGGTACTCGGGGTATCCGAGATCCATGCGGAAGACGCCACGAGTGGGGTGGCAGTACCAGACCTCGGGCTGGCTCATCCCCGGGTCGATGCGCAGGGCGGACAGGGTGCCCGCCCCGCCACGAGGCTGCTCATCGAAGGCACGGAGTTCGCTGTAGAGCTTCCGCTGCTGGTCAGTGGGCTCGTCCACAGCGGGTTCAACTCCGGTGGTGAGCATGGCGGCAGCCAGGTGACGGACAGAGAACTCTCCTGTCAGATACACCTCGGACCGCTCGACGGCCCAGTGGCTTGACAGGCCTTCGAATCGAAGAAAGCTGCTGTGTAGCGACGGGTCCAGGACTACGCCTTCTTCATCTGCAATCAATTCGAAGGCTTCGGTGGCATCGCCGATCTCCTCTTCGACGGGCCCCCGCTCTTCGTACAGGACTTCCACATCGGAGGCGTCCCGCAACTCGTCAAGCATGGACAAAAAGCGCCGCTCGTACTCACTCAGGTCGGGCACAGGGTTTCTCCGGGGTCAGTTGTAACGAAGTTCGTTCTGCCTGGCTGCAAGCTTGGCCAGGTCTGCCTGGAAGGTGGTGAGCTGCCCCGCGGGCAGCTTCCTCTTGTATTTGGTCATCCTCAGCCGGAGAGAGACGAAGTCCCGGTATGGCCCCTGCAAGACGACAGCCTTAGCGAAGACGGGGGTCACCTTGAACTCGCGGACCATTTTCGCCGGGCTTCGGCCATTGATGTTGAAGTGTGTGTACCGGCCCGGCTTTTCGACGTTGTCCCGCTCGTAGGACATCTCCGTGGGCTTCCTGACCCAGCGCTTGCCCTTGGGCTCGTAGCCACCCCATTTCATGCCGATCGATTTCGGATACCCGTAATCCGAGTTTGTCCGGTCGTCCGAGTGGAAGGCGACGGCCACCTGATACCAGATCATGTCCTCGGTCTTGTTGACCGCTACGGCCCTGTGCGCGGGCCCCTCCAACCTGTAATGGAATTTGGTGTTCACCTCGGAACCCGGTGCAGGGACCAGGTTGGAGCCCTTGGCCGGGCCCGCGAGCCGTTCGGTCAGCAGGTGCATGCGCACCCACGTCGTATCCGTACTGGGGAGTGTGTCCCATCCGATCGGGTTGCCGGGTCGCGCCAGTGTGGAGACCTGACCGCGAGGAATCTTCTTGTTGATCCCCGTGGCCTCGAAACCGCGAGCCCGTATCCCGTCCTGGAATTCCGGGATGATAGTGGGGAGGAGCGGCGGCTTGGGCTCGTCGGACTCTCGGTACTCGAGCAGTGTGGCGAGACGCTTCAACTCGTCGTGCAGTCGATCTCGTGCTGCGAGTGCCTGTTGGTAGTTCGCGTTGGTCACACGCACGGGAAGCCCTCGCTGATCGGCGTTCACCTCGCGAAGGGCTCCCTCCGCCTGGTGGTGAATCGCATCTTGCATACGGCCCTGCGAAGTGTCCTTGATCGGCTCGATGTCCGCTTCCCATGAATCCAAGTAGCGGCGGATCTGCCTCGGGTCGCTGCGGACCACCAAGTCGGCACCCCGACCACGGCCTTGATACATCAAGGTATGTGCTTCGCCGTCCCTGGCGCGGAAGTGCACCCTGGGCATGTTGTATTGACGCGTCGGGTCCTTCTCCTGCTCGCTCTCCCTCTCGCGTCGGCGATCGCGATCTCCTGCTCGGTTCTTGACGCGCTCATTCCGACGCCGCCATTGGTCGCGCAACTTCCGCAGCCGGTCGTTCACGCGGTTGCCGAACCTGCGGCGGGACTTGCCGAAAAGCTTGCCGGCTGCCCGGCGGGCCCTCTTGACCGCCGACTTGATGGTCTGGCGGGCGCGTCGGAGTGGGCGGCGGCGGGGGCGGTCCTTGTCGGTGTCGCGGCGCTTGTCGTCGTCACGGCGGCGGTCGTTGGGGCGGTCTTCGTCGCGACGGCGGTCGTCGTCCCGTCGGCGGTCGTTCCTGCGGTCGTCGTCATGCCGGCGGTCGTCCGTACGACGGCCGCCCGGACGAGTGTCCTTCGGGTCGCGGTCGCTGTCGTTCCGGTCGCGGCGGCGGTCCGGGCGGACCGAGTCGCGGGCCGGGCCTCGGCGGGACGGCGTGCCGGGGCGGTCGTCCCTGTCGTCGTCCTTCATCCTGCGGTCCGCGTCCCGCATGCGCTTGCGGGCCGCGTTCACCTCGCGCCCCTCGTCGCGGCGTTCGTCGTCGTCGCGGCGCTTCTTCGGGCGGGTGGTGTGGGCCGGGCGGCGCTTCTTCTCCGGGGCGGAGCGCTTGCCGGGGCGGGGCTTCGGCGAGGGGCGGGACGTCTTGTCCGGGGACGGCTTCCGCGGGGGCGACGGGCGGTCGGCGGGCCTGTCGTCCGTGCGGTCCGCGGGGCGGTCGTCCGTGCGGTCCGGGGACGGGGTGCGGTCGTCCTTGGGCTTGGTGGGGGCGTCCGGCGGGGACGGGGCGTCGGACGGGCCCGGCTTGTTCTTCTTCGTGCGGAGGTTCTTGAGCATGTCGCCGAGCCGTTCGGCGACCTTGCCCATGAAGCGGCCGACGCCTTCGATGAGGAACTCGTAGACCAGTTCCAGTAGGGCCACGACCCCGGCCGCGACCGCCTTGGCGAACGGCAGCGCGCCGTTGCCGCTCTTGACCGACTTCAGGAAGTCCATGAACAGGCCGAAGGCGGCGAGGATCTCGCTGAGGGCGCCCCACGCGGTCTGGAGGGCGTCGATGACGGCCATGACCCAGCCGGCGCCGGGGATGAGCTTGGCGACGACCTTCTCGACGACCATGACGCCGATGATGACCGGGAGTTGGGGAAGGGCCTCGTCCCAGGCCATCTGCGCCATCTGCTCGACGGTGACACCGCCGGAGATCAGCTCCTGGAAGTCCTCCATCGGGATGCCGATGATCTCCTGGACCTTCTGGTTGAACCAGGCCCTGACCGCGGTCTTGATCTCCTCGAAGAGGTGTTCCTTGGCGCCCGTCTCCGCGGCGGCACCGGCCTTGCTGATCCAGTCGCCCGGGTCGGAGACGATGTCGTTGAAGATGGCCGCCCACTCACCGAGCGCGGCAACGGCCGCGGCACCGAACTCCAGCGCCCCGACGGTGACCGTCTCGGCGATGTCGACCGCCGCCAGCAGGCCGCCCTCCAGGGCGTCGAGCCCGGCCAGGAGCGCGCCGCACAGGCCGTCGAGGAGCTTGCCGGCGACCTCCTTGAGCGCGTCGGCGAACTCGTTGACCTTCTGTACCGCCCAGTCGCGCGCGCCGTCGATCGTGTTGCGCCACTTGTCGCGCATCGCCGGGTAGTCGGCGAGGAGCTCGTCACCGAGGGCGATCAGCGCGTCGGCGAAGGTGTTGATCTGGTCGATGACCCAGTTGCGGGCGTCGTCGATGAGCTTGAAGACCTGCTGCTTGAACTTGTCGATGAGGTCGGTGACGACCTGACGGGCCTTCTCGAAGACGCTCTTGATGGCGTTCTTGAGCTTCTCGAAGAACTCCTTGAGCTTCTCGATGGCCTCTTCGAGCCAGTTGTCGGCGTCGTCCTTGCCGTCCTCCTGCTTCTTCTCCGCCTCCTTCTCGGCGCCCGTCTGCTCGTCGTCGATCTTCTTGTTGTCGTCCTCGGTCCGCTTGTCGACGTCCTTGTCGGTGTCCTCCTCCTTCTTCTTGATGTCGTCGCGGACCTTGTCGTACTTCTTGCCCTTCTTGCCGTCGATCTCCGAGACCTTGTCGTCCTGCTCCCCTCGCCACCGGTCTCGTGAGTCGGCGATGTCGGAACGGCCCTTGTCACGGGCGTCGGACTGCTTCTTTCCGCTGGCCGTGACCTCCTTCTGGAGGTCCTGGTCGTGCTGCTTGCGGTCGTCCGCCGCCTTCTTGTCCTTGGCCTGGCGCTCCTGCCCCATCTTGTCCCGGCCCTGGGAGAAGCCGGCCTGGATCTGCGGGCCCCGGTCGTGCTCGGCGACCGCGGAGGCGGACTCGATCGGCACACCGCCGCCCGACACCGACCGTGCGCCGCCGCCCTTCGCCGTCTTCTTCCCGCCGGCCACCTTGCCGGTCAGGGTCTCCTTGGGCACATCGGGATAGATCTGGTCCTCGCCCATCGGGCGGGCCGCGTCGTCACGTCCCGACTGGTGCAGCTCGTTCTTCCGCTCGTCGAGCTTGCGGCCCTGCTCGTCGGTGCGCTGCGGGTCCGAGTCGTTCTCCAGCGGAAGCCTCGGGGCGTCGCCCACGCGGGCGTTCTTCAGCCCCTCGTCCTGGGTCGGCAGCCCCAGGATGGAGTCGATCAGGTCGTCGAGCGGGAGGATCTCCTTCAGCAGCTTGCCGAACAGCTGGGCGCCGATGGTGACGGCGATGTCCCACCAGCTCGGCTCCGGCACGTTCGCGCCCGGGACGTCGCCTTCCGGCTTCTGCTCGCCCTTGATCTCGGGCGTCTTGCCCTGAGCCGCGTCCGTACGGGCGACCTTGGCGTTCGTGTACGTGCCCGGGGCCGCCGCCCGCGGGCCGCCGGGGACGGTACGCGGGGAGCCGGAGGGCCGCTGCGTCTTCGGCGGTGCCTTGAGCAGGGTGGTGCGTTCCTTGTCGACCGAGCGGCCGACCGCGCTGCCGACGCCCTTGAGCGTTTCCAGGGCCTGGTGCGGCTTCAGCCCCGCGGCCGTCGACAGACCGGACTCGGGGGTGGCGTTGGAGACGTCCGGCGGCGGGGTCTCCTTCTTGGCCTTGGCTTTGGATCCGCCGGACGCGGCGGAGCGGCCACCGCCACCGCGGCCGCCGGAGCGTACGGGTGCGGGGGACGCGGACTTACGGCCGCCGCCTCCGCCCCCTCCGCCGCCGCGGCGCGACGCGGTCTTCGCGGCCTTGCGTGCGGCCTGGCGCTTGCTGCCCGCCGGGCGGGAGCGCGAGCTGGTGGAGCCGCCGGATGATCCGGTGGGGGCCGCGGACTCGGCGGCCTTGGGAGTGTTGGTCCTGGGCTGCGGTCCCGCGGCCATGGGCGAAGGGCCGTTGCCCGGTGCCAGTTTCGGCGCGCTCGAGGGCCCCGGGGTGGAGACCTTGTCCGGCCCGCTCTCGGGGCCGGGAGTGGTGGCCGGGCCCTTGCCTTCGGAGGTCTCCTGGCCACCGGGGGACGTGTCGGGTGCGGGAGCCGTGGTCCCCTGGTCGTCTGCGGTGTCGCGTGCGCCGCTCGTGCCGCCCGCTTCGCGCCCGCCCTCGGACTTGTCGGCCTGCTTGTCCTTGCCCTTGTCCGCTCCGGAGTCCGCCTCCTTGCCGCCACTGCGGTCGGGGGTTCCGGCTTCAGGCTTCCGGGCGCTCTGGGCGGTCTCGCCCGCGCCGTCCCTCTGCGCCCCGGTGCTCGACGGTGCACCGGCACCCTGCGTACGGGCGTCCTCGCCCGACTTGGCCAACTGGTCCGGCGCGGCGGTCTCACCGGGCCCCGCGGCCGCACCGGCCGCCGCGGCGTCCGAGGTCCGGGCCTCCTCGTCGCGCCGTGCGGCCTCGGCGTCCTCCCGGCGTTCGTCCGACTGCTTCCGGTCCCGGTCCGTCCCGGCGGTGTCCGCCGTCGAGGCCGCACCCGGAGACGCCGTACCGAGGGCGCCGCCGATTCCGGACGCGTCGCTCTGCTGCGCGTTGGCCGTACCGCTCAGGAGGTCCTCGAAGGACTCGCCGCCGCTGCCTTCCTCCTCCTCGGAGCGCGCCGCGGCGTCCCGGGACGTGTTACCGGGCGTGGCCTCCTGCGCTGCCGTGTCCGGCGTCGGGGCTTCGGAGGCTGACGACAGGCTGGGCAGCGGGGCCGTACCCTTCCGTCGCTCCTCGGCGAGGCCCGGGTTCCTCGCCGCGTCCGTGTATCCGACCAGGTCGGCATCGGGCACGGGCTGCGCGGCCGCCCCGGCCGTGTCGTCACCCGCCTCCCGTTCCGTCTCGTCCTGCGCGGGTTCCGCGTCCAGGCCCAACGGCTCGTCGTCGCCGTCCTGTTCGTTCTCCGGGTCGCCCACGGAACGGGCCGTTCCGGTGTCCCCGCCGGTCCGGGACTTCTCCCCGGGCTCTGCGCCGCTGCGGTCGACGGTGCCCGGGGCGGGGGCCTGGCGGCGGGTCGCCTCGGACGCGCCCCCGTCCTCGCGCCGCTCCTGCTCGCCGGCCTGCTTCTCGGGCTCCTGGGCCGCCTCGTCCTCGGGGCCGCCCCGGTCCTCCTCGGCGTCGCGCTCGTCCTGCTTGTCCTGGTCCTGCTGGTCGCGTTCGGTGTCCGAGGCGTCCTTGCGTTCGTCGGCGGCGTCCTTCTCGGCGTCCCGTCCGGAGGCGTCCTTCTCCCCCTGCCGATCCTGCGAGCGCTCCTGCTCCTCCTGGGCCCCCTCCTGCCGCCGCCCGGCCGAACCGGCGCCGCCCTGGGCGGGCTCCTGGGCGTTCTCCTGGCCGGCGTCGCCGGAGGCGGATCCTCCGTCCTGGTTCCCGGCGTCCTCCTCCCGGTCGCCACCGGGCGCGGGCCGGCCGTCCTTCGCTTCCCCGCCGGGCTTGCCGGGCTCGTTCGGCCCTACGTCCTGGCCGGGGGCGGCATCGGTTTCGGAGTCCTCGCGAGCGCGCTCCTCCTCGATCTCCTCCGCCGCACCGGGTACGGCCAGGGGAGCCGCGGCGGCCTCCATCGGCAGCGGGCCCGACCGCTCCGTCTCCTCCACGCCCTCCAGCAGCCGGTCGACGACGGGCACGGGCAGCCGCAGTTCCAGTCGGTCCAGGACGCTGTCCTGCACCTCGGGCGCCATGCGGGCCAGCTGGATCCGGACGCGGCCCGACCGGTCCTCCGGGTCGCCGCGCAGGGAACGCAGAAGGCCGTTGGCGAGGCGGTCGACGAGGGTCGCGGGGTCCAGTTGCTCCGTGCGGCGGCGGTCGGCGTCGACGGTCGCGTAGCGGAGCCAGCCGGGGGTGGCCTGTGCCTGGTCGAGGTCCGCGGCCGCGTCCGGCCCGGGTTCCGTGCCCCGTACCAGCTCCTGCGCGGCCGACTCGGCCTCCCGTTCGATGGCCTGCTGCGGCAGGCTCACCGCGCCCAGGTCGCGGCCTGCGCGCAGGGTGCCGAGCCCGTGCGGGTTCTGGACGGTGTGCAGCAACTCGTGGGCGAGCAGCCGGCGGCCCTCGTCGGTGCCCGGCCGGTACGCCCCCTCGCCGAAGAAGATGTCCTGGCCGACGGCGACCGCGTCCGCGCCGAGCAGGTCCGCGAGCTGACCGGCGTCCCGGCCGGTGTGCAGGCGTACGCGGCTCAGATCGTGCCCGAGGCGCTCCTCCAGCTCCCGTCGTACGCCCGGATCGAGCGGCTGGCCCGCGCCGCTGACGATGTTCTTCGGCTCGGGGGCGCGGGACGTGGCCGCGCGCTCCTTGCGCTTGCGGCGGCGCTGCTCGGCGGACTGCTCGGAACGGCTGTCCTGGGTCGGTGAGTTACTCATGACGTCACCTCCCCGCGGCCGCACAGGCCTTCGTGCACCGCGCGCGCCAGTTCCTGCCCGAGGCGGCGGGCGGACAGGCCGGCGGGCAGCGGGGGCAGGCCGGACAGGACGTCGGCCGTCCAAGGACCGTCGGCGGGCACGCCGCGCTCGCGGACCAGCCGGGTCAGCTCGTCCTCGAAGGCGGCCGAGACCCGGTCGGGGTCCGCGCGGAATCCGTCGAGGACCAGCTCGCCTATCTCCACACGGATCTCGCGCGGCGCCGGTGTCGCACCCACCCGCGTCCCACCGGTTGCGCCTGTCTGTGTCACACCCATCCGCGGACCTCCGTCGGCGTCAAGGAGCGTTCCAGCTTGAGGTATTCGGTACGGGCTCCCGCGAGCATGTGCCGCATCTGGAGGGATTCGCCCTCCTCGGCGGCGAGGAACGCGCCCGACAGGGCGATGTTGCGGATCGAGCCGCCCGCCACGGTCAGCTGCGCGAGCAGCCGCGGATCGATGTCCTTCACCGGGGCCTGCGGCGGCAGCACACGGCGCCAGATCTCGGCGCGTTCGTGCTCGGCCGGGAAGGGGAAGTCGACGACGAAGCGGATGCGCCGCAGGAAGGCGTTGTCCAGGGCCTTCTTCATGTTGGTTGTGAGGATGGCTAGGCCGCGGTAGGCCTCCATCCGCATCAGCAGATAGCTGACCTCGAGATTGGCGTACCGGTCGTGGCTGTCCTTGACCTCGCTGCGCTTGCCGAACAGGGCGTCGGCCTCGTCGAAGAGGAGGAGCGCGCCGCCGCGTTCGGCGGCGTCGAAGACGCGGCGGAGGTTCTTCTCGGTCTCGCCGATGTACTTGCTGACGACCTGCGAGAGGTCGATGACGAACAGGTCGAGGCCGAGTTCCTTTGCCATCACCTCGGCGGCCAGGGTCTTCCCCGTGCCGGAGCCGCCGGCGAAGAGCGCGGTGACGCCGAGGCCGCGGCGCAGGGTGGCCGCGAAGCCCCACTCCTGGTGGACCATGGCGCGCTGACGCACATGCGCGACGATCTCGCGCAGCACACCGGTCTGCCGCTCGTGCAGCACGAGGTCGTTCCAGCCGGCCTGCGGTTCGATACGGCGGCCGAGTTCGTCCATGCCGACCCGGGCCTCGTCCATACCGGCCCGCCAGGCCAGGCCGGCGGCGTCGAGCTCGTCCTCGTAGGGCAGTTCACGGCGGACGGTGGCCGCGGCGGACCGTACGACGTGCGGCGGCAGTTCGAACTGGGCGATCAGGGAGCGCAGTTCGGTCTGCTCCAGGTCAGCCACGTCACTGAACGCGTCCGTCCACAGGGCCAGTTGCTCCTCGTCGTCCAGGCGCGGCACGCTCACCCGGGTGCCGTGCGGGCGGTCCGTGCGGCGCGGGTCGGCGCTCGACACGACGACCGGTACGGCGGCCCCGGCCAGGAACGCCTCCGTGGCGGCCTGCTGATCCCGGTCCGGCTCGCCGAACTCCAGGAGCAGCGCGGCGGGCAGCAGGATCGCCTCGCGCTGCCACAGCCGGGCGAACCGGTCGCGTTCGGCGGGGTCGACGGGGATGTCCTCGGCGCCCAGCGCGTACAGCCCGAGTCCGGCACGCGCGGCGGCCGCGGCGGCGATGTCGGCACGGCTGCGCAGGTCGCCGCCGACCAGTTCGACGAGCAGGGGCGCGTCGGGGCGGGCGCCGTCCGTCCAGCCGGCCGCGACGCCGCTCGCGGCGAGGTCGTACGACGGCGGCAGCCGGTCGGGCACCGGCGTGCGGCGCAGCTGGCCGTGCAGCCGGGCGTCCAGGTAGGGCGAGCCGAGCAGGAAGTGCAGGATGCGTTCGTCGAGCCGGAGCCGGGAGGTCGTCAGGCGTGACGCGTCGTCCAGCTCCACGATCCGCCAGCGACGCAGCGGCGACACGGGCGGCAGCGCGCTCCAGTGCGGTTCGTCCAGGGCGGCCAGGGCGAGCGAGAACGTCGGGTACGCCCGCTCCGGATCACCACTCGCGGCGGCACACCGGGCGCCGGTCGTCGGCTCCAGCTCCTGCGCGGCGGCGAGCAGCACGAGGTCACGCTCGAACACGGTGAGCCCGAAGCAGGCGACCAGGGCGTCGAGGGGCGCGACGCCGGGGCCGTCGGGGACCCGCGAGACACGCTGCGCGGCGCCGCTGTCGGAGGGACCATCTGCGACGCGCTCCGCATCCGCGCTGTCCTGCGACACACGCTGCGCGGCGACCCCAACGCCTTCGCCCGCACCCGCACCCGCACCATCCTGCGCACCACGACGCGAGGCCGTGCCCCCGGGCCTCTCCCCCGCCGCCCGCCTCGCATGAGCGTCGACGCGGGCCAGGACACGCCGGATCTCGGCGGTCAGCGTCGTGCCGACGCCCGGCGCGGCGGCAGCCGTCGTTCCCGCGGCGCCCGTGCCGTGCGCTCTCATGTCCTCACCTGCCCCCGCCGCTCCCATGTGCCTCAGTTCTCCGTGTCCTCGTCGCCGTCCGTGTTCTCCGCCGCCGACCGTGTCTGCGGGGATTTCGCGGACTTGGCGGCCGTCTTCTTCGCGGCCCTGGCGGGCGGCGCGGGCTTACGTCCCCGGGTCGGCTTCGCGGGGGTCTTCGCCGGTGTCTTGGCGACGGCCTTCACCGGTACGCCGGACGGCTCCGCTGCACCCTGCGAGGGCGGGCCGTCGGGAGTCGGCTCCGGCGAGGCGGCCGGCGGCACCGGCGCGCCCGGCGCCCCGAACGGCAGCACCCGCACCTCCGGCCGTTCCACCGGCTTCGCCGGTACCGGCGTCTCGCGCCCGTCGATGAGGACCAGGACCGCCTGGTAGACGACGGACAGCGTGTACGGCGTCTGGTGGAGCATCCCCCACAGCTTGGACGTCTCGTCGACGTCCATCACCGTCGGCGTGAACCGCACCCGCTGCACCGCCTCGGCCAGGTCGCTCCCGCTCAAGTGCGGGCGCTGACCGGCGAGTTCGATGATGTCCCTGGGCAGTACGGGTATCTCGTGCAGGGTGCGCACCACCGAGCCGATCAGGCGCTGCCCGACCAGTTCCGCCTCCTCGCCGTACGCGCTGATCAGGTAGTGCAGGTCGAGCGCTGCGGCCGGACGCCGGACCAGCGTTCCGTCGGACGCCCGGGCCGGCAGGTCGTTGTTGCGCTGCGAGGTGTTGGGCGTGACCTGGTACAGGAACACGGTGATGGTCGGCTCGAGAGGCGGGTCGGCCGGCGGCTTGCGCGGCTCGACCTTCACCGCGATGTCGATGTCCGGCGGAAGGTTGGCCTCGATCAGCAGGGCGAGGGCCTGGGTGACATGGGCGAGGGCAAGTGCGTTGCTCATGGCGTCGGTTCCTCGGTCCCTCTGCTCGTCCTGGTCCTTCTCGTCGTACGGCTGTAGTGCCGTCGTGTGTCACTCACTCGCGCCCCCTGGCCAGATAGTCCGCGAGACTGACCGCGGCCCGGGGGCGCTCCCCGTCCCGTGGCCGGGGCCTGTCGCCACCGCCCTGCGGCGTGCCGCCCGCGGTGACCTCCAGCCGCCCGATCTGCACCTGCACCACCTGCTCGGCCGGGCGCCCGGGACGGCGGGCCGCGGCCTGCCGGACGGCGTCCCGTGCGGCCGCCGTGTCCGCCGCGCGGGGGCGCCGCGGGGCGGACACGGCGGCGGGGGAAGCGGCGTCCGTACCAGGGGGGGTCGGCACGGACGCCGCGTTCGTGGGGGCCGCCCGCTCGGTGCGGCCCCGGCCCGCCGCGCGGCGGGCGGTGTCGGGGACCGGCCGCAGCACGGGGACCGTGGGTGTGACGGGACGCAGCAGCGGCCCTTCGGACTCGGCCGGCCGGGCCGGCCGAAGTGCGGGTTCGTCGGACGCCGGGGCCTGCTCGGTCCGTACGACCGTCCGCTCCCGTTCCGTACGGACGACCTCACGGGCCGCCGGGCGCGTCCCGTCCGGCCGGGCGACGGCGTCCGGGGCGACTACGGGCCACAGCGGCTCGGTACCGGCCGGGTCCGGCGCGGCGGCCCGTACCGCCTCGACGCGTTCGAACGGACCGGCCAGCCGCGGCCGTACGCGCACCACGCCGGGTCGCCGCGTGGCGGGCGTCGCGTGCCGGGCGAGCAGCCGGTCCAGGAAGTCGGGCTCCGGCCGCCCTTGCGAGGTGGAGTCAGACATCCGCACACAGCTCCAGGTAGTAACGGCGCCGCAGCGGGCTGAGCGCCAGGATCTCCGGCTCGCTCCAGCCGTACGCGGTGGCGAGCAGATGGACGTCGAGCAGGAGGTCCCGGGCCCAGGCGTCCAGTTCGGTCCACAGGTAGGAGGCGATGTCCAGCTCGGCCCGGGTGGGCTCCCCGCATTCGGGGCAGGCGATGGCGAGCGTGACGTCGGCCCCCGGGTCGGCGGTCCGGGCCGCCTCGGCGATCCGCCGCTGTACGGTGACGGGCAGCGTGTCCGCGGACACGGTCTCCCCCTCGCGTACGGCGCTCACCACACACCGCGCCAGCAGCACGCCGCGCGGGTCGGCCGCCCGGGCCGCCGCCGTCAGGTCGGCGACGCCGGGCACCCGGAACTCGACCTCCCAGCCGTCCTCGGCGACCCGCACCAGCGGATCGCCCCGGTCGGCCAGGGTGCGGGCGAACTCCCCGGCGTCCAGCTCGAACTCCATGTCCGCGCCGCACGCCGAGCAGTCCAGGCGCACCTGCATCCGCTCCCCGAACAGGGCCCGGCGCAGGGCGAACAGATCCGCCTCCCGCTCCCCCACCGGGAGCGACAGCAGCGCCTGCTGATCACCGCCCAGATCCGGCCGGGCAGCCCGGTGCAACAGCACCGCCCGCCCGGCCGGCGCCTGCCCGAGCCCGGACTCCCAGGTGGCCAGCACATCAGCCGCCCGCGTGATCACGCTCTGTCCCCCCCTTGCCTGCGTCTGGGCAGGTTCAATGAACTCCTGGCCGGTTCGGCAACGCGCCCCACAGGGGCGCGGGAACTGCGCGACCAGCCACAACGAACCCGCCAGACAGCCAACGACCCCACTACGGCTCTCCCAGCGGAGTGCCTACGCCGGGTTGAGGAACGAGGGCTCCTCCGGCTCCGGCACCTCGTAATCCCGCTCCCAGCCCTCGCACTCGAGCTTCAGCGACTGAATGGCCACCGCGTTGGCGTTGGCGTCCAGTTCGCCGAGGACCTGGTACTCACTCGGCCAGGTCCGGTACAGCTTGTGCGAGACGGCGACCTGCCCGGCCTCGTTGAGGACCTGGATCACGATGTCCTTGCGGAAGTCCGCGAGGGACACCTCCGAGCCGAGGCCCGCGCCGACCTGCCAGACCTTGTTGGCCCAGCGGTCGAACTCGGGGTCGTGCGTGACGCCGCGCTCCAGGGTGATGCCCTCGAACTCGGAGCGGCCCGGCGACTTGCGCGGTGACGAGGGGTCGCCGCCGTGGCGGTGCTTGACGACCTCGGTGGTCCGCTTGAGGGGACTGATCTTGCTGATGCCCGCGACCGTCCGACCGTCCCACAGGACCAGGAACTTGAAGTTCTTGTACGGGTCGAAACGATGGGCGTTGACCGTGAACTCTGCCATCGAAATGTCCTCAGGGATTCCTTGGAGCGTTCCTTAGAGCGCGAACTGTCCGGACGTCTGCTGGATCTTGACGACCACGAACTCGGCCGGGCGGACCGGCGCGATGCCGACCAGGACGTTGACGATGCCGTTCTCGATGTCCTCGTCGGTCGTGGTGTCGCTGTCGCACTTGACGAAGTAGGCCTCGCGCGGTGTGCCGCCCTTGAAGGCGCCCTGGCGGAAGAGCGTGTGCAGGTAGGACGAGGCGTTGAGGCGGATCTGCTGCCACAGGTTCTCGTCGTTGGGCTCGAACACCACCCACTGCAGGCCCCGCTGGAGGCTCTCCTCGACATGCAGGGCGAGCCGCCGCACAGGCACGTACTTCCACTCGCTGTCGAGGGCGTCGGAGCCCTCCAGCGTGCGCGCGCCCCAGACGACCGGGCCGGTCACCGGGAACGTCCGCAGGACGTTGACGCCGAGCGGGTTGAGCAGGCCGGTCTCGCGGTCGGTCAGGTTGACCGTGAGCGAGTGCACGCCCGCGAGCCGCGCCTCGGTGCCGGCCGGGGCCTTCCACACGCCGCGCTCGGAGTCCGTACGGGCGATGACACCCGCGACGGCGCCGGACGGCGGGAAGGAGCGCAGCCTGCCGGTGAGCGGGTCGGTGAGCTGGAGGTGCGGGAAGTACAGGCCCGCGTGGTTGCCGCGGACGGCGTCGAACGCGGCGAGCCCGGCACGGGCCGTGTCCACGCTGACCCAGGTGCTCGGCGCGTCGACCAGCAGGAAGATCCGCCGCTCCTGGCACAGCCGCTGGGCGGCCGAGACGACGGTGACGGCGTCCTCCGCCTTCTCGTACGCCGCGAGTTCGGGCAGCACGAGCAGGTTGACGTCGGCGACGCCGCGCAGGGCCTGGATGCCGGACTTGTCGGCCTCGGAGCCGATGAGGTCGCGCGGGCCGGGCGCCTCGCCGTCCTCGCCGCCCTCCAGCGGGAAGACGGGCGGGTTGACGGAGGCCTCGAGGCCGAGGTCGTTGGCGCACTCGCCGAGGAAGCGGACGACGTCGTCGGGGTCGGTGGAGCCGGCGACGACCTGGACGCGCCGGCCGAAGGCGGTGACCTCGGCGCCGGCGAAGGCGTGCTTGCCGGGCGCGTCGGGCAGGGCGCGCAGCTTGCGCTCCAGCAGCAGCGCCAGCTCGGCGACGGAGTGCGGGGCCTCGCCGTCGCAGTCGGGGTCGTGGAGCGTGAACTCCCGCTCGACGTCGCCGATCTTGACGGTGAGGTCCACGGCGAGGTCGGGCAGCTCGTGCCCGAACGGCTTGGAGACGGTGCCGGACGGGTCGGGCCGGCCCTCGCCGACGACCTCGACGCGGATCAGCCGGGAGCCGGCGTTGACGACGGTCTGCACGTACCGGCCGCTGGACGGGTCGGCGGACAGACCGGTGAAGCTCTCGCGGGCCTCGCCCTTGGCGT
Source organism: Streptomyces sp. NPDC057002 (assembly GCF_042673825.1). Taxonomy (NCBI): domain Bacteria; kingdom Bacillati; phylum Actinomycetota; class Actinomycetes; order Kitasatosporales; family Streptomycetaceae; genus Streptomyces; species Streptomyces sp. NPDC057002. The sequence goes on along the minus strand of NZ_JBHURZ010000002.1, from coordinate 382,883 downwards.
CGTGGACGCGCAGGTTGAAGGTCTCGTCGGGGCAGGGCGTGTCGTAGTCGACGGCGACGCGCAGGCCGTTGCCCCACACACCGGGTTCCTTGGCGTGCACCTTGAGGACGTCGCACTCGCTGTGGCCCTCGGTGGACTCCAGCGTGACGCAGGCGGCCTGGCCGCTGCCGGCCTTGGCGACCCGGACGATCACGGCGACGCTGCCGCCGTTGCCGAAGAACTGGTGAACGGCGTAGCCGACGGCGCTCTGGGCGCTCAGGCCTCCGAAGCGGCGCTCGAACTCCGTGAAGCTGGTGACGCGCACCGGCTCGTTCAGCGGACCGCGGCGGGTGTGGCCCACGAAGGCGGTCACCGAAGTGGTCAGGGTCGAGATGGTGCGGGTGCTGCTGGGAAGCTCTTCGACGTAGACACCGGGATACGTCGGCTTGGCGGCGCTCACTGCACTCATCGGCATTCCCCCTCCTAATCCCTGTCTCGGGCACCGGATGACGGCACCAAGAGACGGTGAGGGAGGGACGTTCCGGCCGTGCGCGAGGAACTGCCCCCCGAGCGTCGGCGGTGGGCACGCGCACCTCATCAGTTCCCCCGTCAGTACCCGTGCGGTTCGGTCGCACGGGTCAAGCAGCGCGCTTGTGACTCCTGATGCTCAAGTGCTCAATCCACCTTGGTGCGTTCGGAGTTGACCGAACAAGACAGGTTCTGGCCAGCACACTGGAAGGTTTTGTGAAGGCAAACTTCCCCGATTAACACATCCTGCCCGCGCGCCCTCGTGGACTGGCCCACACTTCGCGCACAGGGGGTGTGAACGCGGGTGGCGGGCACGCCTGGGAGGCCGCGCATTTCCTGCGACGACGGCCCGCCCGCCCAGCGCACTCCCCGAGTTCTCCCCGAGTCGTTCATCGGCCAGTGGCCGGTTTCGTATGGGCGGCGTGGACGCGTACGGAGTTGACCGCGGCCTTACGTGTTGCGCCTTCGAGTGCCCTGTTTCGACCGGGACATGCCCGACCCAAACGCCAGGCCACGCCACCCCTTCCGGCGCCTAGAAATATCTACGAGCATGACTGGGCCGGACCGGCACCGCGGATCTCCCGGATACCCGTGGGCCACCGGCCCGTGTCCCGCGTGCGTCCTTCGGGGCGCGCCGACTGTGCCTGGGGTGGCCATGCAGAGCGTCATGTGGAAGCAAGCCGTCGAGTGGCTCGCCGCGGCCGCCACGGACCCCCAGGAGTGCAAGCGGGAGTGGGACTACGGCGCGGGCACGGTTCTCGTGGAGGCCGGGCGCTACTGGGACGTGCTGAGCGTTCCCGACCGGCTCGGCCTGCTCGCCCTTGACTACCTGTGGCGCGATCCGCTGAAGGTGCCGGGCCCCACCCTGGTGGACTGCACGGCGCGCAGAGTGGGTTTCTTCCTTCCGCCCGACCCCGTCAGCGAGTGGGTGGGGTTCGGGGTCCGGCACGTCGGCCGTGGTTCCTGGGTCGCCGTACCGCCGCCGTACCGGCCCGCCGGCCGCCTGGAGTGGCTCGTCCCACCGGACGGCACCGGCGCCCTGCACTCCCCCGGCACACTCGAATCGGCCCTGCGCGAGGCCACGGGCACCCTCGCGGTCCTGGCACCGGTCAGCGCGGAGCCGGTGGCCCTTGAGGGCTGGTGAGACGGACGGCGGCGGGAGGGGCGGCCGGGGTTCCCGGGTGCCGATGGGCGACCAGGCCTGTGTGGCGGCCGGGGGCCGGGGGTGCGCCGGCAGGGACGACCGAGCCTGTGAGCCGGCCGGCAGACGGGTGGGGGCCGCTGGGGACGACCGGGCCCAGGTGCGGGCCGGTGTTCCACGCGGGGACGGCCGTCCAGGTCTCGCTCTCGGTCGGCGCGGCGAAGGAGACCCACTGGCCGTCACGGTGCTCCGGGGTGGTGTGGCCCCTCGCCTCCCACTCGGCGACCAGAGCCGCGTAGATCGGCGGATGGCCCGAGTATCCGCTGGTGAGTTCGGCGTACGGCCGGGACGCGGCGTCGTTCCCGAGCAGGCGCCACGCCGTCGCAGTGCTGTCCATGCCAGGGCAACGCCATGCCGCGCGCCGGTGGTACGCGGCCGGGACCCCGTCCGTCGGGTCGAGTGAACCCGTCACCCGTACGGCGGCATGCGGGGTCCGGACAAACATCCAGTCAGGCGGTCGCCCGTTCAGAGCAGAGCCGCTTCCCGGCCGGTCATGCGGAACCCCGGACCCCGGTCCGCCGGTTTCCTCGACCGGGCCCGGCGCATCCGGTAACACTGACCTCACGCCGAGAACCGGTACGACGGCTACGACGGCTACGACGGCAGGGAGAGGCCATGTCACAGCGCCCTGACCTCCGGCAGCGCAGGACCGTGCTGGAGCACGAGTGGTCCCAGTGGGTGCCGCGGCTGAGCGTCCCCGGCACGCGGCCGGGCGGCAGCGCGGCGTTGCGCCACGAGGTGACCGAGTCCTGGGCGCGTTCGCTGGGCAGTGTGGACCCGGGCCGGGACAGCGCCCCGGTCACCGACGGCGGCCCGGTGCACCAGCGCTGGACGTCCTCACCGCTGTACCGGCCGGTCTCCGGCCTCGCCGGCGAACTGCACAGCATCGCCGAGGACGCCGGTTTCGTCACGGCGGTCACCGACGAGTCCGGCACCATCCTGTGGACCTGCGGCGGCCCGACCATGCGCCGCAAGGCCGAGCGGGTCAACTTCGCGCCGGGCGGCCGGTGGGACGAGCAGGCCATGGGCACCAACGCCCTGTCCCTCGCCCTGCGCACCGGCCGCCCCAGTTCCGTCTTCTCGGCCGAACACCTGGTGTCGGCCCTGCACGGCTGGGTCTGCTACTGCGCCCCCGTGCACGGCCCGGACGGCCGGGTCCTCGGCGTACTGGACCTGTCCACCACCTGGGACCGCTCGCATCCCCTGGCCATGTCCACCGTACGGACGCTGGTGTCCACGATCGAGGCCCGCCTCACCACGGAACACGACCGCCCGGCTCAGCCGAGCCGGCAGAGCCGGCTGCGGCTCACCTGCCTGGGCACCGAACAGGCCGTGCAGGCCGCACAGGAAGGCCGACAACTCCCCCTTCGCCCCCGCCAGTTGGAGATCCTCACCCTGCTCGCGCTCGAACCCGACGGCTACTCCCCGGAGCGGCTGCGCGCCGCCCTGTACGGCGACCGGCCGGTCACCGCGTCCACCTTCAAGGCCGAGATCTCCCACCTGCGCCGCGCCCTCGGCGGCGGCATCGCCCCGCGCCGCTACGCCCTGACGATCACGGTGTCGTGCGACGCCGCCGACGTCCTGCGCGCGCTGGAGCAGGGCGACACGGACCGTGCCCTGCGCCGCTACGGCGGTCCGCTGCTGCCCCGTTCCGAGGCACCCGGCATCGAGGAGTGGCGTACCCGCATCGAAGTGGCCGTACGCGAGGCCGTGCTGGCGAGCACCCGCCCGGACCACGCCCTGCGCTACGGCGAACGGGCCCCGTACGACGCGGAGATCCACGAGCACGCGCTACGGCTGCTCGACCCGGAGGACACGCGCCGTGCGATCGCGGCGGGCCGGCTGACCACGGCGCTGCGCGACTGAGCCTCCGCGCGGCGCCCGAGTACCGCGGCGCCAACCTTGCGCCAACCTCACGGGAGCACAGTGAAGGGCGTCACCCGTCACCGCCCTTCACCGAGGAGAGCCGCCATGGTGTACGCGCAGCCAGGAACCGACGGCAGCATCGTCGACTTCGCCCGGCGCTACGACAACTTCATCGGCGGTGACTTCGTCGCCCCGGTCGAGGGCCGCTACTTCGAGAACCCGAGCCCTGTGACCGGCAAGGTCTTCTGCGAGGTGGCCCGCTCCTCCGCCGCCGACGTCGACCTCGCCCTGGACGCGGCGCACCGGGCGGCCGACAAGTGGGGCCGCACGTCCGTCGCGGAACGCGCCGGCATCCTCAACAGGATCGCGGACCGCCTGGAAGAACACCTGGAGAAGATCGCGGTCGCCGAGACCTGGGAGAACGGCAAGCCGGTCCGCGAGACCCTGGCCGCCGACATCCCGCTGGCCGTCGACCACTTCCGGTACTTCGCCGGTATCGTCCGCGCGCAGGAGGGCAGCATCGCGGAGATCGACGCCGACACGGTCGCGTACCACTTCCACGAGCCGCTGGGCGTGGTCGGGCAGATCATCCCGTGGAACTTCCCGATCCTGATGGCCACGTGGAAGCTGGCCCCCGCGCTGGCCGCGGGCAACTGCGTCGTCATCAAGCCGGCCGAACAGACCCCGGTCAGCCTGCTCTACGTCATGGAACTGATCGCGGACCTGCTGCCCCCGGGTGTGGTCAACGTCGTGAACGGCTTCGGCGTCGAGGCGGGCAAGCCGCTGGCCTCCAGCCCGCGCGTGGCGAAGGTGGCGTTCACCGGGGAGACGACGACCGGCCGCCTGATCATGCAGTACGCGAGCGAGAACATCATCCCGGTCACGCTGGAACTGGGCGGCAAGAGCCCGAACATCTTCCTGCCCGACGTCATGGACGCGGACGACGACTTCCTGGACAAGGCCGTAGAGGGCTTCGTGATGTTCGCCCTCAACCAGGGCGAGGTGTGCACCTGCCCGTCCCGCGCCCTGATCCACTCCTCCATCTACGAGGACTTCATGGCCCGTTGCGTCGCACGCACCCAGGCCATCGTCGGCGGCGACCCGCTGGACCCGGACACCATGATCGGCGCGCAGGCGAGCAACGACCAGTACGAGAAGATCCTCTCCTACCTCGACATCGGCAGGAAGGAAGGCGCCGAGGTCGTCACGGGCGGCAACCCCCGCGCGGTCCCCGGCCTCGAGGGCGGCTACTACATCGAGCCGACGATCTTCCGCGGCAGCAACGACATGCGGATCTTCCAAGAGGAGATCTTCGGCCCGGTCGTCTCGGTCACGACGTACGACTCCGTCGACGAGGCCCTCAAACTGGCCAACGACACCCTGTACGGCCTGGGCGCCGGCGTCTGGACCCGCGACGGCAACACGGCCTACCGCCTGGGCCGCGAGATCAAGGCGGGCCGAGTCTGGACCAACTGCTACCACGCGTACCCGGCACACGCGGCGTTCGGCGGCTACAAGAAGTCAGGCATCGGCCGCGAGACGCACAAGATGATGCTGGACCACTATCAGCAGACGAAGAACTTGTTGGTGTCGTACTCGCCGAAGAAGCTGGGCTTCTTCTAGAGCCTGAAGTCGGGTCGCCTGGAGGCATCGTTGCGCTCCAGGCAACCCGACACGGCAGGTACCCACTGCGCTCAATTGGGTTCTTCGAGTTACTTCCTGACGTCCAAGGGAGTTCCCGCCGGACCAGTCGCGGACCAAACAGCGCCGAAGGATGGCAGGTCGCGCACCACGGTACGAGCGTTACTGCTCCCGGGGCCCTGGCCGTCACAGGTCGACGAGCCCTCTCGGCGGCTGTCACGGCGCCATCTCGTACGCCCCGGACGATTCGCCCATTCGTTTGTGGCAGGTCCCATCAGGGGCGGGTCCAGCGTTGGTTGCTGCCGTTCGAGCAGGAGTAGAGCTGGATCAGGGTGCCGTTGGTGGTGCCGGCCGCGGCGGCGTCGAGGCAGAGGCCGGACTGGACGCCGACGATGGATCCGTCGGAGTTGAGGCGCCATTTCTGGTTGTCGCCGCCCCAGCAGCTGTAGATCTGGACTTTGGTGCCGTTGCCGGTGCCGGCGGCGTCCAGGCACTTGTTGCCGTAGACCCTGAGCTCGCCCGCGGCGGTGTAGGCCCACTGCTGGTTGGTGCGGTCGTTGCAGTCCCACAGGTGGAGCTGGGTGCCGTCGGTGGTACTGGTGCCGGGCACGTCCAGGCAGCGGCCTGAACCGACGCCCTTGATCGGTCCGGAATCCGAAGGGGGCGTAGGGGAGCCGCCGTTGAGTGCGTTGAGGACGGCGGTGTAGGCGGGCTTCTTGCTGCCGTCACCGTTGAACAGCAGCGGCGTGTGCTCCGGTCGCCAGGAGTCGGTGTCGCGCACACCCCAGACGGTGATGCCGAGGCAGCGCGGGACAGCCAGGCAGTCGTTGGTCACGTTGGCGTAGGTCGTGGCCGAGGCGCCCTGGATGTCGAGTTCGGTGATGGCCACGTCGACGCCGAGGGCCGCGAAGTTCTGCAGGGTGGTGCGGAAGTTGCTGTTGTAGGGGCTGCCGCTGTTGAAGTGCGACTGGAAGCCCACGCAGTCGATCGGCACGCCGCGCTGCTTGAAGTCCCGGACCATGGCGTACATGGCCTGGGTTTTGGCCCAGGTCCAGTTCTCGACGTTGTAGTCGTTGTAGCAGAGCTTGGCGGCCGGGTCGGCGGCGCGCGCGGTGCGGAAGGCGACCTCGATCCAGTCGTTGCCTGTGCGTTGCAGGTTGGAGTCGCGCCGCGCTCCCGAACTGCCGTCGGCGAACGCCTCGTTCACGACGTCCCACTGGGCGATCTTGCCCCTGTAGTGGGCCATCACGCCGTTGATGTGGTTGATCATCGCCTGGCGCAGCGTGCTGCCGCTGAGACTCTGCATCCAGCCGGGCTGCTGGGAGTGCCAGGCCAGGGTGTGGCCGCGCACCTGCTTGCCGTTCTGCACCGCCCAGTTGTAGACGCGGTCACCGGCGGTGAAGTTGAACTGGCCCCGCTGTGGTTCGGTGGCGTCGATCTTCATCTCGTTCTCGGCCGTCACCGAGTTGAACTCACGGCCCGCGATCGTCGTGTACGCCGAGTCGCCCAGCCTGCCCGAGGCGATGGCGGTGCCGAAGTAGCGCCCGCTCTGCGCCGCCGCGGCGCCGAGCGTGTTCTCGGCGGCGTGTGCGGTCGGCGGCGCGACCAGTGCGGCGACCGCACAGAGGACGCCGACGACCAGCGCCAACAGCAGGCCGCGGATCTTCCGGCGGACAACGGGTCTGGGAATGGCATACGAGCCCATGGCTGTGCCTCCAAGGTAGAAATCACGGAAGGACTGAAGCGCAGGGGAATGCGTCGTCCGCTCCCACTCGGCAGACGGACGGGGCGGGCCGGAACCCGGGCAGCACGGAATCACCGGACACCGCGGTCATAGGAGCGGCGGGCGGCGGCGTGTTTCGACACAGGCCTCCAACTGCGCGAAGAGCCAGGATGCGCTGGCGCGAACCTCACCGGAACGAAACAGGGTGGCGCAGGTACTCGGGTGCGCAGATCTGTCGTGCAGCACAGAATTGCCCAGGGCCGACGTGGTTCGATATCTCGAACTTGGCCGGGCTCTCAGACAGGGATGATTGAGGTATTGACGATGGATCGTCAATACTCCACGCAGAAGAAGTTTCGATTTCTCTTCCGAAACATTCGGGAACCGGCAAGCCGGACGGCGAACCCTCGGCGCCGCCGTCGGCGGATGCCGTAGGTCCGGGGCCGGGAGGAGTGTGCGGACACCGCTTGCTCGACTTCTCTCGGGATGCGCTGTTTATGGACAGACCGGCGACAGGCCTTGACCAGAGGGCCGCACATTCCTAGCTTGTGGCGTCGAATCATCCGGGAATTCTTCGAAACATTTCGAGATTCCCTCCTGCCCTCGGCACGTCCGCTCCGCGGTTCATCGGGGTCACCTCACCCCCGCCCCAAAGGAGTCCCTCTGATGTGGATTCGCCACCCGTCCCCGGTCCGTCTGAGACGCTTACTCGCCGTCCTTGCGCCCTTGCTGCTCGTGGCCACCCTCCTCGGTGCCCAGCCCGCCGGCGCGGCGACCATAGACCCCAACGCCTCGTATGTGCTGGTCAACCGCAACAGCGGCAAGGCCCTGGATGTCCACAACATGGCGACCGACGACGGCGCCCGCATCACCCAGTGGACCAGGAACGATCAGAACCAGCAGCAGTGGCAGTTCGTCGATTCCGGGGGCGGCTACTACCGCATCAAGTCCCGCCACTCGGGCAAGGTGCTGGACGTCCACAACTGGTCCACCGCGAACGGCGGCTCGATCGTCCAGTGGGCCGACCTGAACGGCACCAACCAGCAGTGGCGGCTGGCCGACAGCTCGGATGGCTACGTGAGGCTCATCTCGCGCCACAGCAACAAGGCTCTCGAAGTACAAGGCGCCGCCACCGCCGACAACGCGAACATCGTCCAGTACGACGACTGGGGCGGCACCAACCAGCAGTGGCAGCTCGTCAAGGTCGGCGGCGACAACCCCGGCCCGTGCGATCTTCCGTCGACATACCGCTGGACATCAACGGGCGCACTGGCGCAGCCCAAGCCGGGGTGGGTCTCGCTCAAGGACTTCACCGTCGTCCCCTACAACGGCAGGCAACTCGTCTACGCGACGACGCACGACACGGGGACGAGTTGGGGTTCGATGAACTTCGGCCTGTTCACCAATTGGTCGGAGATGGCCTCGGCCGGCCAGAACACGATGTCAGCTTCCACCGTCGCGCCCACGCTCTTCTATTTCGCGCCGAAGAACATCTGGGTGCTCGCCCACCAGTGGGGTAGTACCGCCTTCTCCTACCGGACGTCGAGCGACCCGACCAACCCCAACGGCTGGTCCTCACCGCAGGTGCTCTTCTCCGGGAGCATCACCGGCTCCGGTACAGGGCCCATCGACCAGACGCTCATCGCCGACGGGTCGAACATGTACCTGTTCTTCGCCGGCGACAACGGCAAGATCTACCGGGCCAGCATGCCGATCGGGAACTTCCCGGGCAGCTTCGGCTCGTCGTACACGACGATCATGAGCGATACGACGAACAACCTGTTCGAAGCCCCGCAGGTCTACAAGCTCCAGGGCCAGAACCGCTACCTCATGATCGTCGAGGCGATCGGCTCGCAGGGCCGCTACTTCCGCTCGTTCACGGCCACCAGTCTGAACGGCTCATGGACACCCCAGGCCGCGACCGAGAGCAATCCCTTCGCCGGCAAGGCCAACAGTGGCGCCACCTGGACCAACGACATCAGCCATGGCGAACTGATCCGCACCAGCGCCGATCAGACGATGACCGTCGATCCCTGCAATCTGCAGTTGCTCTACCAAGGGCGCAGCCCCAACTCCGGCGGCGACTACGGCCTCCTGCCCTACCGTCCGGGTCTGCTGACACTGCAGCGCTGACGGCGTGGCGGGCTCGTCTGCCACACCGGCGACATCGCGGACGGCACGGCCGAACGCCGCCGCGCCCAAGCCGCCCCACTCGGAACCGTGCGGGCCACCCGGGCCCGGGTCTACGTCACCGGCAACCACGAGTACTACAGCGAGGCCCAGGGCTGGATCGACCTGATGGACGAGCTGGGCTGGGAGCCGCTGCGCAACCGCCATCTGCTGCTCGAACGCGGAGGCGACACCCTCGTGGTCGCCGGCGTGGACGACGTCACCGCCGAGTCCTCCGGCCTGGCAGGCCACCGCGCCCACCTCGAGGGAGCCTTTAACGGCGCCGACCCCGGCCTACCCGTCCTGCTCCTGGCGCACCAGCCCAAGTTCATCGACCGGGCAGCGGCCGCCGGCATCGACCTCCAACTCTCCGGCCACACCCACGGCGGCCAGATCTGGCCCTTCCACCACCTCGTCCGCCTCGACCAGCCCGCCCTCGCCGGCCTCAGCCACCACGGCCCCCGCACCCTCCTCTACACCAGCCGCGGCACCGGCTTCTGGGGCCCGCCGTTCCGCGTCTTCGCCCCCAGCGAGATCACCCTGCTCGTGCTCAGAGAATGCCGCTGATGGCCGTGTCCCCGCCCTGATCCCGGGCGGGGACACTCCCCCAGTCGCAGGGCGGGGTCAGTTGGCGTTCACGAGGTCGTGCGCCGGCACGGTGACCGTCCGCTTACCCGGCGTGCCGCCGAGCACGATCTTCCGCAGGGCACTGTTGTTGTCGAGGTTGGTTTCCTTCAGCCGCTTCTCCGGGTTGGCCAGCACCTGGATGTAGTAGGTGCCGTTGGGCACGCCGGTGATGTCGAAGGACTGGCCCGGCAGGTCCTGGGTGTAGGTGTCACCGGAGCCGACGTCCAGCACCTCGCGGACGGAGATCGAGTTCTCCTCACCGCAGGCGGTGGCCAGGTCGGTGTTGTACGGGTGCCAGTTGGCGTTCTTCACCGTGTAGTCGATGGCGTCGGTGTTGGCCAGGCAGAACGCTTCCTTGCCGCTGCGCACGGCTTCCTTCTTGTCGGCCTTCAGCAGCCGGTAGCTGGCGAAGTCGGTGAAGTGCCAGTGCACATGCCCCGGGCGCGGGTCCCACTCCATGGTGCCGGTCGGGGTGTAGCCGACCTGCTTGCCCTTGGCGTCGTAGAAGTACTGGAAGGCGTCCATCTTGGCCTTGCCGGGCGAGCGGAACCCGTCCACCACGAGCTGGGCCGGACCGGCGTTCCAGACGTTGGCGCTGAACGCCAGGTAGTCCTTGCCCGGGACGTCCTCGCCGCCGTCGCCGATGGTGATGCCATAGGCCGGCAGCGAGCGCAGGTCCGGCTTGGGGACGTCCGGGACGGAGGCCTTACCGGTGGGCCGCTTCGACAGCGGTTCGAGGGCGGGCGCCTGACGCGAGCCGTCGGTCTGACCGCCGCCGTCCCGGGCCTGCGGAGACTGCGCGGACAGCTGCTTCTTCTTCAACGCCCAGGGCAGGGCCGGCGGCGCGGCCTTCAGCGGACCGTGGCCCACGTTGTACGAGGGACCCGCACCGCTCGTCACCGGCGCGGCGGCCTCAGCGGGCGTCGGGGCATGGCCGGGCCCGTGACCGGCGTGCGCGGACGGCGCCTGGTGACCGGCACCGTGCCCGGCGTGCTCGCCGGCCTTCGCGGAGCGGGGGGCCGCCTCGGCGGTGCTCTCCGGGTCCTCGTCGCTTCGTTCCACCACGGTCACCTTGACCGTGGCCGGTTTGTCGGCGATGCCGAACAGGTCGCGATACTTCTTGGCAACACCGACCTTGGCCGTGTACGTACCGGCCGGCAGCTGGGCCGGCTCGGTGTAGGAGCCCGCGTAGGTGTTGGCCGCCCAGCCCTTCTCGACGCCCCACACGGAGCCGAGAGTGAAGGGGTTGGTGGAGCAGCTCTCCGGATACTTGGAGGTGGAGGGTGCGTCGGGCCGCACTCGGCCGCTGGCGTTGTTCGGGCAGAAACTCTCGCTGCGGGTGAGGACCTTCTTGCCGGCCTTGTCGGTGAGGGTGATCTCCGAGAAGCCGGGCAGCCCGGAGAAGTCCTTCACGGTGCCCGCGGGCAGCTTCTTCGCCTTGGCCTTGCCGCCCTCGTACACGGTCTGGGTGACGGTCACCGGGTCCTTGTAGGACTTCCTGGTCACCTTGAGCTCCAGCGGCGTCCCCTCGGAGATGAGGTAGGTGCCGAGGTCCAAGTACACACCCGGCTCCTCCTTCCAGGTGGTGAGCGTCACCGAAGTGGTCGCCGCGACGAGGCTCAGCTCGGGGCCCGTCGCGGCCTTCGCAGGCTCCTGCGCAGCGGCCACGATGCCGGCCGTGACGGCCGTCACGGCGACGGCCGTGGTGCCGGCGAGCAGCGTTCGCCGCAGCCGGGCGGTGCGTCTTCTGGTCATGGTTCCCTCGTCCTCCGGTGCTGTGAGAAGGAAGCAGGCGGCACGGCACGTCCGCGAGGTCCGGGCCGGGGCCGTCAGGTGAGAGGCGTCTTGCTTCGCCCGCGCTGTGAGAGAAGGGAACCGGTTGCTCGGTTGTCCGGAAGGCGGAAAGTGGTGGGGTGTTGACCGAATGCCGTCGTAATGACCGGATCCGACCGTCGGTGCGGGTCGGTGTTCGTCAGCGCAGTGCCGTCGCGTTGGCGGGTGAGCCCACGCCGCCGGTGGGGTTGAGGGGCGGCTTGACGGTGACCAGGCTGCTCCAGCGGCCGTTGGACCGGCAGTCGCCGGTCAGAGCTGTCAGGTTCCACAACTCCCCAGTGGCAGACCGAGTTTGGCGATCAGCTCCTGGTGCATCATGCCGTCGTCCTCGGGCATCCGAGGATGGTTCCCACACGTGAACCCGGCGTCAAGAGCCGGGTGCCGATCAACTGTGTTCCAGAGAGTGGACGCCTGTTGGTGCAGGGCTGCGGCTGCGGTAGAAATGGCCCCATGATCTCCGAGTCCTTGGTGCGACGCCTGGTCATCGACCTGTGCCGACGCCCGGCCTCGTGTTGTTGCTGACCCAGCTTTCTCAACGCGCCCTCCGCCCTGCCGTGCAGTGACTGCACCCGCACCAGGGCGCGCGCTCCCTCTTCGTTCGGCATGACTCTCGCTCGGGGCCGGCCATCCCTGTCGTTCGGCGACAGCTGCTCATGTCCCGGCGCCCTTGGAGGACGCCCCATGTCCACAACTCCCAGCCTGCTCAAGCCTGTTGACCCCGCCGACGCGCCGCCCGAACCGGGCGCTCCGACGCGGGGCGGGTGGACGCGCCTGCGCCATGTCGCGCTGCCCTTCGGCTCGCTCCTGCTCTTCCTCGTCCTGTGGCAGCTGCTGGCGACGACCGGGACCTGGAGCGAGACACTGGTTCCGCCACCGGCCAAGGTGTGGGACGCGTTCATCGAGGTTTCCACCACGCACGGCGGCATTCGGGGGTACAACGGCACCACGCTCGTCGAGCACCTGGGCATCAGCCTGCGGCGCATCGCGCTCGGCGCCGGAATCGGCATCGCCGCCGGAGTGGTGTTCGGGCTGCTCATGGGCACCGTCGGCTGGGTGCGCTCGCTGTTCGAGCCCTGGATCACCTTTCTGCGGACGTTGCCGCCGCTGGCGTACTTCTCGCTGCTCATCATCTGGCTGGGCATCAACGAGGAACCGAAGGTCACGCTGCTGGCCGTGGCCGCCTTCCCGCCCGTCGCGGTGTCCACCACCACGGCCGTCGCGGCCGTGCCGAAGAGCCTGATCGAGGCCGCCCGTGCGCTCGGCGCGTCACGGTGGGACGTCGTCAGGGACGTCGTCGTCCCTTCCGCCCTGCCGGAGACGCTCACCGGAGTCCGGCTCGCCGTGGGGGTGGCCTACTCCTCCCTGGTCGCCGCCGAGTTGGTCAACGGCCTGCCCGGGATCGGCGGCATGGTCAAGGACGCGGCCAACTACAACAACACGCCTGTGGTGCTCGTCGGCATCATCGCCATCGGCATCTCCGGCCTGGTCATCGACGGCCTGCTCCTGCGGCTCGAACGCGCGGTCGTTCCTTGGCGCGGTCGTGCGTAGTCCCTCCCTCCCCTTCCCTCTGCACAGAAACGGCTTCGCCATGTCCCCTGCCCCTCAAGGTCCGTCCCGCCGTCTCCTCCTGGCCGGTGCCCTGGCCACCGTGTCGGCGGCCGTCACGGGCTGCTCCTCGGGCAGCGAGGCGTCGGCGTCCGGCGGCTCCAAGCAGCTGCGCATCGGCTACTTCGCCTTTCCCAGCGGCGACTTGCTCGTGAAGAACAGAAAGCTGCTGGAGAAGGCGCTGCCGGAGCACAAGATCACCTGGATCAAGTTCGACTCCGGCGCCAGTGTCAACCAGGCCTTCATCGGCAACTCGCTCGACATCGCCGCTCTGGGCTCCAGCCCGTTCGCCCGCGGGGTGTCCGGCAGCTCGCCCATTCCGTACAAGGTCGCGTGGATCCTCGACGTCGCGGGCGAGAACGAGGCCCTCGTCGCGCGCAAGGACACCGGCATCTCCGATGTCGCCGGTCTCAAGGGCAGGAAGATAGCCACTCCCTTCGCCTCCACCTCGCACTACAGCCTGCTGGCGGCCCTGAAGGCTGCCGGTCTCGGGCCGTCGGACGTCGAACTCATCGACCTCCAGCCGCAGCCCATCCTCGCCGCCTGGCAACGCGGCGACATCGACGCCGCCTATGTCTGGCTGCCGACCCTGGACGAGCTGCGCAGGACCGGCACCCAGCTCACCAGCAGCAAGGAGATCGGCGCGGCAGGGCAACCGACCCTCGATCTGGCCGTCGTATCGGACGACCTGATCGCCAGGGACCCCGAGGCGATCGACGCCTGGCGCAAGGCGGAGGCCGAGGCGCTGCGTCTGATCAAGTCCGACCCCGACGGGACGGTCAAGGCCGTCGCGGCCGAGCTCGGCATCAGTGCGGCGGATGCCAAGGCGCAGCTCTCGCAGGGGGTGTTCCTCACCCCGGAGCAAGTGGTCTCCGCCGACTGGCTGGGCGCCGACGGCAGCCCCGGCAAGCTGGCCGACTACGTCACCGACACCGCTCGGTTCCTGGCCGAACAGAAGCAGATCGGCGCCGCGCCGTCCGAAGACCTCGTCCGTAAGGCGTTCTACCTCAAGGGGCTGCCCGATGTCCTCAAGTGAGATCACCGAAGCCACGGCAGAGGTGGACACCGCGCGCGCCGGATCCGTCCGTCTCGACCATGTCACCCACCTCTACGGCCGGGGCGGCAAGGTCTTCACCGCCGTCGGGCCGGTCGATCTGACCGTCCCGGCCGGGGAGTTCCTGGTACTGGTGGGTGCCTCCGGCTGCGGCAAGAGCACACTGCTGCGGCTGATCGCCGGCTTCGAACAGCCCACGCAGGGATCGGTGCGGGTCTCCGGCACCCGGCCCCGGCCCGGCGAGGCGGCCGGTGTGGTGTTCCAGACGCCTCGGCTGTTCCCCTGGCGGACAGTGCGGGGCAACATCGACCTGGCGCTGCGGTACGCGGGTGTGCCGCGCGCCCGATGGCCCGAGCGGCGTGCGGAGCTGCTGGCCCGCGTCGGCCTCGAGGGCACCGAGAAGCGGCGCACCTGGGAGATCTCCGGAGGCCAGCAGCAACGCGTCGCCATTGCCCGTGCCCTGGCCGCCGAGAACCCGCTCCTTCTGCTCGACGAGCCGTTCGCGGCGCTGGACGCGCTGACCCGGGAACGGCTGCAGGAGGACGTCCGCCGGGTGACCGACCGAACCGGCCGGACCACGGTGTTCGTGACGCACTCGGCGGACGAGGCGGTGTTCCTCGGCTCCCGCATCGTGGTGCTGACCAAGGGCCCCGGGACGGTGGCCCTGGACCTGCCGATCACCCTGCCGCGCGGCGACATCGACGCCGAGGAGCTCCGTAACTCGGACGAGTTCGCCGAGCTGCGCGCGCAGGTCTCCCACACCGTCAAAGCCGCCGCTGCGGCCTGATCCCCGTACCCAGGAAGGGACACACTCATGAGCGTCCTCAGCGAGCGGCCCGCCGTCACCCGGCTGCCCCTCACCGCACTCGGCCCCGGCTTCGGTGCCGAGATCCACGGCATCGACCTCGGACGCCTCGACGACGACCAGATCCTCGCCCTCCGCGAAGCGCTCGTCGCGTACAAGGTGCTTTTCGTGCGCGGCCAGCACGGACTCGACGACGCCGCGCAGATCGAGTTCGGCAGACGTCTCGGGGAGGTCACCGTCGGGCACCCGGTCCACGATTCCGGTGACGTGGCCCCCGAGGTGTACTCCCTGGACAGCCAGGACAACGGATTCGCCGACGTGTGGCACACGGACGTGACGTTCGTACGGCGGCCGCCCGCGATCTCCGTCCTGCGGGCCGTGGTGCTGCCGCCCAACGGCGGCGACACCAACTGGGCCGACAGCCAGCTCGCCTACGAGTCGCTGTCTCCGGGCCTGCGGGCGTACGTCGACACGCTCACCGCCGTCCACGACGGCAGCCGCGAGTTCGGCTACTACCTCGCCCAGCACCGGCAGGGCCGGGGCAACCTGTGGGACGGGGAGGTGTTCACCGAACTGACCCCGACGGAGCACCCGGTGGTGCGGGTGCACCCCGAGAGCGGCCGCAAGGGCCTGTTCGTGAACCCCGGCTTCACCTCGCACATCGTGGGCGTCTCGGAGCACGAGAGCCGCGGCATCCTCGACATCCTGTACGCCCACCTGACCAAGCCCGAGCACGTCGTGCGGAATCGCTGGCAGCCGGGCGACGTGGCGTTGTGGGACAACCGCAGCACGGCCCACTACGCCAACCGCGACTACGGCGACCAGCATCGCGTCATGCACCGCATCACGCTGCGCGGCGACACACCGGTCGGCCCCGCCCTCACTCTCGACGTCGCGCAGGCCGGGAATCGGGGAGAGGGGCGATCGTCCGTCACACCACGCTGACCGGGTGCCGCACCGCCGCGTCGAACAGGTAGCCCTGTGTGTTGGGCACCGCGATGTCCGGCTGAGTACGGCCGGCCGTGTCCGTGGCGCGGGCCAGCAGGTGGGTGGCACCGGGAGCGTCGGGCCGCCAGCTGACGGACCAGCGGGTCCAGGTATCGGTGCGGGGCCGGTCGTGCAGGCGGGCGGGACGCCAGTTCGCCCCGCCGTCGGTGCTGACATCGACCCGGGCCACGGCCCCCGCACCCGACCACGACCGTCCGTGCAGCACATGCCGCCGCCCCGCGGTGAACGTGGCCCCGTTCGCCAGCTCGAAGGCGCTCTTCGTGGCCTGCCGGGTCAGCGGCGCGCTGCCGCCCTCCGGATGGGAGGGACCGAACAGCCGGTAGAAGGTGGTGTTCCAGGGCGAGAAGAGCGGCTGCGCGGACACCTCGATGTCGCCGACCCACTTGATCGAAGCGATCCCCACCCAGGACGGCACCAGCACCCGCACCGGGTACCCGTGGTCGTACGGGAGCGGCTCGCCGTTCATCTCGTACGCGAGCAGCACGTCGTCCAGCGCCTTGGACAGCGGCAGCGGACGGCGTACCCGGCCCAGGCTCTCGCCGCCGCTGACGTACTCGGCGTCCAGACCACGCGGCTGGATGTCCACGGCGTGCGGGGACAGTCCGGCCCGGCGCAGTACGTCGGCCAGGCGCACCCCGCGCCAGCGTGCGACGCCGATCGCGCCCAGGGTCCACGAGGTGCCGCTGACCGTCTCGCCCTGCTGGGTCGTGTAGTAGGAGCGGCCGTTCCCCGCGCACTCGACGAAGGCGGTCCGGGTGACGGCCGGCAGGGCGCGCAGATCGTCGTACCCGAACTCCACCGGCCGGTCCTCGCCGGGGGTGCCGCGCAGCCCGCTCCCCCACAGCCGCAGCCGCCAGTCGCCGGCCTTCAGCACGGGGGTGGCGGTGTGGTTGCGTACGAAGAACAGCTCGTTGGGGGTGTGGTGACCGGTGCCGCGCAGCGCCTCCCAGCGGGTCTCGGCGTTGGTGCCGCGCTGGATGAACCACTCGGGCGGCAGGGGCTTGACGATCGGTGCGTCGGCGGCATGGGCGGGCCGCGTGGCGCCGAGTGCGGTCCCGGCGGCGGTGGCGGCGAGCAGGGTGAGCAGCCGACGGCGCGTGACCCCGTCGGCCCTGGCCTCACCGGCGAGCCACTGGCGCAGCCTTCGGCGGTCGTAGTCGGTTTCGTGGCGGTGACCGGCGGGGGCGGGAGAAGGCATGGCGGGTCCTCGTCATGTGGGGCGAAGGAGCACGACAGGGGCGCTACAGCACAACGGGTATGTGCGGCGCGGCCGTTGACGGAGTCGTCAGGGGCGCGCGATCAGCCGGTCGCCCGACACAGCGCGGCGGCCACCCGGACGAGGTCCACGGCGCGGCGGCGGGTCAGAGGCTCCGACAACGGCATGGCGGGATGCAAGCACGTGGGTCGGAGGGTGTCAACGGAGCGTCCTCGTCCGGCCGATCTGGTGCGTCGCCGCCCGTGTGTGGTTACCTGACCCCATGACCGTGCTCGTGACCCGCCGCCACGTCGATTACGTGCGTGTCACCACCACGGGCTGTTCCGCCGTGAGCTGACGCCTCGCTCCGGCTTCCGACCCGCGTTTCCTCCACCGCATCACACTGACCGCTGCCCTGCGCGAGTACGGGCGCGGCTGCCTGTCCGGCGGTGTCCTCACACTTGCCGTCTTCTCCGCCCTCAGCATCTCCCGACCATCAGCGCCGAGTTCCGCAGGAGCACACATGACCGTCCAGGACGCCCCCACCGGCATCGACGCCTTCGCCGCCGCATGGGAGGCATGGCATCAGCGGAGGGACTCCGCGCTCGCCCATGAACACGGATTCCTCGCCGTCACCGGCCTGCACTGGCCGTCCACCGACCCCCAGCGCTTCCCCGGCGCACCCGGCACCTGGTCGACGGGCGACGACGGCGTCACCGTCGTGCTCGAGGAGGGGGAGGAACTCGTCATCGACGGGACCGCGGTGCACGGACGGCACACGTTCGGTGTCATCCCGGAACGCGGTGGCATCACCGCCGTCTGGGGCGATGCGGTGATCGAGATCGCCAAGCGCGGCGGCCACGACGTGATCCGGCCACGGCACCCGGAGCATCCGCTGCGTACCGAGTTCGCCGGAACACCTGCGTACGCGCCCGACCCGCGCTGGGTGGTCGCCGGCACCTTCACGCCATTCCCGGAGCCACGGCCGACCACCGTGGGCGCCGCCGTCGAAGGGCTGCGGCACGTCTACGACGCACCCGGCAGGATCCGCTTCCGGATCGACGGCCGGACGCTGGGCCTGACCGCGTTCAACGGGCCCACCCCGGGCAGCCTCATGGTGCTGTTCACCGACGCGACCTCCGGCGTGACCACGTACGCGGCCAATCGCGCCCTGCAGATCGACGCACCCGGACCCGACGGCACCGTGGTGCTGGACTTCAACCGTGCCACCAACCTTCCGTGCGCCTACACCGACTTCGCGACCTGCCCGCTGCCGCCCGGCGAGAACCGGCTCCCGGTCGCGATCGAGGCCGGTGAGCAGATCCCGCACGAGCGGAAGCCGGTCGCTCGGTGAGCTCCTCGCCCCTCCCCCGGATCCGCTCGCTGTCGTTCCTGACGCCGGGCAACTACACGGATGACGACCCGTACGCGGGTCTCGAGGCCACTCTCCGGCTGTTCGAGTACGGCGAGCGCACGGGGTTCGACGGTGCCTGGGTGCGGCAGCGGCACCTGGAGCACGGAGTGTCCTCGGCGGCGGTGTTCCTCGCCGCCGCGGGCCAGCGCACCGAGCACATCGAGCTGGGCACAGCGGTGATCCCGATCGGGTACGAGAACCCGTTCCGGCTCGCCGAGGACCTCGCACTCGCCGATGCGCTCTCCCGCGGGCGGCTGCAGGTCGGTTTCAGCACGGGAATGCCGCATGCGGAGCTGATGGCCCATCTCGTCCATGACGGCGACTGGCGAACCCTCGATCTGTCGTACGGCCGTATCGCCCGGGTGCGCGAACATCTGCGCGGACGCCCTCTGGGCAGTGCGGACACCGTCATCCAGACGCCGGGCGGCGCCCAGCGGCCCCGTCTTCAGCCGTACAGCACCGGCCTGGTCGACCGCACCTGGTACGGAGCCGGCAGCCTGCGATCGGCACGCTGGGCGGGCGAACAGGGGCTGAGCATGCTCAGCGGGAACATCGTCGCCGGCGAGGGCACCGACGACTTCCGCACCGCGCAGTCGGCACTGATCCACGAGTACCGTCGCCTGCTCGGGCGGGAACGACCGGGACGGGTGGCGATCGGCCGGGTGATCGTGCCCTTCGACAGCGCGGATGCGGTGACCCGTCGGCGCTACCGCGCCTACGCGGCGAGCCGCCACGAGCGGACCCTCGCACCGCAGGGCGCCAAACGCACCCTGTTCGCCCCCGATGTGGTGGGGACGTCGGAGGAGATCCTGGAGCTGCTGAGCTCCGACGCCGCGCTCGCGGAGGTGTCGGAGCTGCGCCTGGAACTGCCGTACGAGTTCGAACCGGGCGACTACGAGCAGATCCTGCACGATGTGCGCCATCACATCGCGCCCCGGCTGGGCTGGCGGCCTGCCCGGGACCACGGTCGACACATCGTCGCCCCGTCGCAGGCGGCAGGATGACTCCGTGCTCGTCGTGATCGGCGGTCTGCCCGCCGCCGGAAAGACCACGCTGGCCCGCCTGCTGGCGGCGCAGATCGGCGCGGTCCACCTGCGCGTCGACACCATCGAACAGGCACTGGCCCTCTCCGGCCTGGCCCGGCATCCGGTAGGTCCGGCGGGCTACGTCGTCGGGTACGCCCTGGCCGAGGAGCATCTGCGGCAGGGGCTGACCGTGATCGCGGAGTCGGTGAACCCGCTGGCGGTGACGCGGGACGCCTGGCGTGGTGCGGCCGCACGGGCGGGTGTGCGTTGCGTCGAGGTGGAGGTCGTCTGTTCCGATCCGGTCGAGCACCGGCGGCGGGTGACGTCGAGGTCGGTCGACATCCCGGACCTGCCGCTGCCCGACTGGCAGCAGATCCTCGACCGGGAGTACGAGCCGTGGGACCGGGACCGGGTCGTCGTCGACACCGCGGGACAGGATCCTGCCGCGTCGTCGGCCCTACTGCTGAGAGCCGTGTCGTCGGCGGCCGCCGGTGAATCCGGCTAGCGAGGCCCGGGCTTCACGAGGATCGGTGCCCGTCGGCCGGGACGAGCGCCGAGCGCGGCTCCGGCCCGCGGCCCATCTGCCCAGGCCCGCACGCAGGTCCTCCCGGGGTTCACGCGGCCGTTGACCCGCGGCAGCGGGAACTCCAGCGAGGTCAGGGCGACAGGAGCGTCCCCCGGCGCCTCGGGTCCGCGCGGACGTCCACCAGCAGGACCCCGTCGGCGAGTTCGCGGGTCCGTCGGGTCACGAGCTTCGGCGCCTCGCACACCTCGTCCGCGGTCACTCCGCCTTCACCTCGTGCGATGCTCCGGACTGCGGACCAGCAGGATGGGAGAACGGCGGCGCAGGGTGAAGCCGATGGACTCGTACAGCCGGATCGCCTGCACGTTGCCGGCTGCGGCGTGCAGAAACGGGACGTCGCCGCGGGCGCGGATGCCCGCCGCGACGGCGCGCACCAGGCGAGTGCCCAGACCGCGGCCGCGGTGCTCCGGGTCGGTGCAGACGGCGCTGATCTCCGTCCAGCCGGGCGGCCGGATCCGCTCGCCGGCCATGGCGATCAGCCGCCCCTGGTCCCGGATGCCGAGATAGGTGCCCAGTTCGACGGTGCGCTTCAGGAAGGGGCCCGGTTTGGTGCGGGCGACCAGGTCGAGGATCTCGGGGACGTCGTCGGGTCCGAGTCGTACCGCTTCCGGCGCGGGCCGGGCACGTAGCGCGGTGTCGACGAACTGGACTCCCAGACCACCACCGACGACATCCCATCCGGACGGGACCTCTTCGACCGGCTTGACCCGTACGACGGTTCCGGGGCCGACGAGCGCGCGCAGGTCGGCCCAGGCGGCCGGGTCGGCCGGATCGGCGAGGGCGGCGAAGTCGTAGACGTCGGCGGGGTAGCGGGCGGCACGGCCGAGCCGTTCGGCGAAGGGGGCGTGCGGGCCGGCCAGTGCGGCCCAGACCGCGTTGTCCAGGGGATGCGTGCTCGGGTCGGCCAGGGCTTCGCCACCACGAACGTCGATCGAATGTGCCACGAAGGCATGTCTAGCAGGCAGTTCAGGGGTGGATCATTGCAGCGGCATGAATTTCTGGCTCGCCGTTAGGCCGGCTCCGGCCGGACGATTGTGAACGCTGTGCTTCACTCCCGTGTCGGGCAGTTCAGAAGATGAGACGTATGCGCAAGCGACATTGACGTGGCTGGTTTTCGCTGCGACTCTCTTGGCTGTGAGCCATTCCGAGAAACTAGCCGCGCGCCTGCACGTCGACTTGCGACGCCAGGCCAGCGCCATCTGTGCCGTCGGCTTCTGAGCCCCGGACGGGCATCTCTCACGCGCTCCGTTTTCATATTCAACTGTCGCGTCATCCGCTGCTGCCGTAGACGCTGAACTCCTCGTGGCTCTTTCCGACGAGGTCCCTCTTCCGCCGTCCGTCGCGGCTTCGCGTGCCGTCCTGTTCAAGAACCGCACGCGGGCCTGACCATGGGCGGATTTCCCCATTCCCTTGAACAGGACCCTTTCATGGCCACTACGGCATCGAACCGACGTCAGTTCCTTTCCCTGCTCGGTCTTTCGGCGGTGGCCGTGAGCTGCGGTACGACCGCCGGCGCCTCGTCCGGCAAGGGCGGGACCAAGACGCTGCGGTATCAGGGCTGGGCGGGCCAGGTCACCCTGCCGGAGCTGGCCGAGGACCTCGGCTATCTGGAGGACGTGAAGCTGGACTGGGTCGGCAACACCATCAGCGGGCCGCAGGACATCCAGTCCGCGGCGACGGGCCAGGTCGACTTCGGCGGCGCGTTCAACGGAGCGGTCGTCAAACTCGCCGCGAACAACGCCCCCATCAAGGCCGTCATCAGCTACTACGGCGCCGACAAGTACGCCTACAACGGCTTCTACGTCCTCAAGGACAGCCCCATCCGCTCGGCCCGGGACCTCATCGGCAAGAAGATCGGGATGAACACCCTCGGAGCCCACTCCGAGGCCATGCTCGACATCTACCTCCAGCGGGGCGGCCTGTCGCAGTCGGACATCGGCAAGGCCGAGCCCCTGGTCGTCCCGCCGGTCAACACCGAGCAGACCCTGCGCCAGAAGCAGATCGACGTGGCCGTACTCGGCGGCCTCCTGCGCGACAAGGCCCTGGCCACCGGAGGCATCCGCCCGCTGTTCACCGACTATCAGCTGCTGGGCGCGTTCAGCGCCGGCACCTACGTGATGACCGACCGGTTCCTCAACCAGAACCCCGACACCGCGCGCATCTTCGTCACCGGCATCGGAAAGGCCATCGACTGGTCCCGTGCCACTCCCCGCGAGGAAGTCATCGCCCGGATGACCGACATCGTGAAAAAGCGTGGCCGCAACGAGGACCCCGCACCCCTGAAGTACTGGCAGTCCTTCGGAGTCGCCGAGAAGGCGGGCCGTATCACCGGGAAAGAACTCAAGCTGTGGGTCGACTGGCTGACCGAGCGCGGCGACATCAAGAAGGACCAGGTCACGTTGTCGGACCTCTACACCAACAAGTTCAACGCCAGCGGGAGCTGACCCCATGCCGGAATCCACCACACCCAAGATCGAATTCGAGAACATCACGAAGGAATTCACCGTCAAGGACCGGAAGGGGACTCGGCAAACGACCCGGTTCACCGCCCTCGACGGAATCGATCTGCGGATAGCGGACGGCGAATTCATCGTCCTCGTCGGTCCCAGCGGCTGCGGAAAGTCGACCCTGCTGGATCTGCTCGGCGGCCTCACCCGGCCCACCGGCGGACGCATCCTGCTCGACGGGCGGCCTGTCACCGGGCCCGGCCTGGACCGCGGCATCGTCTTCCAGCAGTACGCACTGCTGCCCTGGCGCACAGCGCAGGGCAACGTCGAGTTCGGCCTGGAAGCCACCGGCGTCCCGCGACGCCAACGCGCCCAGCGCGCTCGGGAGTTCCTCGATCTCGTCGGCCTCACCGGCTTCGAGGACCGCCACCCGCACGAGCTGTCGGGCGGGATGCGGCAGCGCGTGGCGATCGCCCGCAGCCTCGCCTACGACCCCGATGTGCTGCTGATGGACGAGCCGTTCGCCGCGCTGGACGCCCAGACCCGCGAGTCGCTCCAGGACGAGCTGCTGCGCATCTGGCAGCGCACCGGCAAGACCGTCGTCTTCATCACCCACGGCATCGACGAGGCCGTCTACCTCGGACAGCGCGTCGCAGTCATGACCTCCAGGCCGGGCCGCATCAAGCAGATCGTGCCGGTCGCCCTCGGCTCCCGGGACGCGACGGACGACCTGCGCTCCAGCCCCGAGTTCGCACACCACCGCCACGAGATCTGGTCGCTGCTGCACGACGAGGTCGCCAGGGCCCAGCAATTGGAGAAGGAGGCCGCTGCCGCATGAGCCCCACAACCGGAACGACCGCCGTGGACACCACGACGTCGGACGCTGTGAGCACCATCGGGCCCGCCCCGGCCCCTTCCTCTGCCGAGTCCGCTGCCCCGTCCGCTGCGTCCGCACCGGGGGGCGCATCGCCGGGGACGCGGCGACACCTTCGCTCCACGGCTGCCCGTCTCCGCCGGGTGACCCACCGGCTGCCGAGTCTGCTGGTGAGCGGAGCCACCAAGTCCGCGGCGATAGTGGCCCTGCTGCTGCTCTGGGAGACCGCGCCGCGCCTGGGGCTGGTCGACCGCACGTTCCTGCCGCCGTTCAGCGAGGTCGCCCGCGCCTGGTGGGAACTGGCCGTCGACGGCCAGCTCGCCGACAACGCCCGTGCCAGCCTGGTGCGTTCGCTCAGCGGGTTCGGGCTCGCCGTGCTCGTCGCCGTGCCGCTCGGTCTGCTGATCGGCTGGTACCGGCCGGTGGCCGACTTCCTCGGCCCGCTGCTGGAGGTCTTCCGCAACACCGCGGCGCTGGCCCTGCTGCCGGTGTTCGTACTACTGCTGGGCATCGGCGAGACCTCGAAGATCTCCATCGTGCTCTACGCGTGCACCTGGCCCATCCTGCTCAACACCATCAGCGCGGTCCGCGGTGTCGACCCGACCCTGCTGAAGCTGGCGAAGTCGATGGACCTGTCCGCGCCCAGGCTGTTCCAGAAGGTCATCCTGCCGTCCGCCGTACCGGTCGTCTTCACCGGCATCCGACTGGCCGGGGCGGTCTCCATCCTCGTGCTCGTCGCCGCCGAGATGATCGGCGCCAAGGCAGGCCTGGGCTATCTGATCAACGCCTCGCAGTACAACTTCGCCATCCCGCAGATGTACGCGGGCATCGTCACCATCTCCGCCATCGGAGTGGCCTTCAACCAGCTTCTGGTCGCGGTGGAACGACGGCTCAGCACCTGGCGCCTCCCGGCCGACGGCTGACCTCGGACCGCTCTCCCGCCTCTCAGTCCCACGCTCCCGATCCGAGGAACCTCATGACCGCGACCAGCCCCAGACGCCTGCATCTCAACGCCTTCCTGATGAACGCCGGCCACCACGACGCCGCCTGGCGCCACCCCCGTACCCAACCCGAACGGGTCACCGATCTGCGCTACTTCCAGCAGCTCGCCCGGACCGCCGAGCGAGGCCTGTTCGACTCCGTCTTCCTCGCCGACGGTCTCGCCCTGTGGGGGAAGGTCCGGCACAACGCCCTCGGCGGCTTCGAACCGCTCACGCTGCTGTCGGCCCTGGCGGCGGTCACCGACCACGTCGGCCTGATCGCCACCGTCTCCACCACCTTCAACGAGCCCTTTCACACCGCCCGCAAGTTCGCCTCCCTGGACCACATCAGCGGCGGCCGGGCCGGCTGGAACATCGTCACCTCCGGCACCGTGAACGAGGCCCGCAACTTCGGGCAGGACGAGCACCTGGAGCACCGGCTGCGCTACGAGCGGGCGCGGGAGTTCGTCGAGGTGGCCACCAAGCTGTGGGACAGCTGGGAGGACGACGCGATCGTGCTCGACCGGGAGCGCGGCGTCTACGCCGACACCGCCAAGGTGCGGGAGATCAACCACCGCGGGGAGTACTTCGGGGTGCAGGGACCGCTCAACGTCCCCCGCACCCCGCAGGGTTACCCACTGCTGGTGCAGGCAGGCTCGTCGGAGGACGGCAAGGAGTTCGCCGCCCAGCACGCCGAAGCCGTCTTCACCGCCCAGCAGACCCTCGCCGACGGCCAGGCCTTCTACAAGGATCTCAAGTCACGGCTCGTCCGCCACGGCCGCACCGAGGACCAGCTGCTGGTGCTGCCGGGCATCGCTCCGGTCATCGGCTCGACGGAGGCCGAAGCCCGCGCGCTGGAACAGGAGCTGACGGAGCTGCAGGTGCCCGAGTACGGGCTCACCCAGCTGTCCGCGATGCTCGGCACCGATCTGACCGGGCTGCCGTTGGACGGGCCGCTGCCCGAGCTGCCCGAGGAGCGGGACATCAACGGCAACAAGAGCCGTTTCACGCTCGTCGCCGAACTCGCGCGCCGCGACGGCCTCACCCTGCGCGAACTCATCGCCCGCCTCGGTGCGGGCCGTGGTCATCGGGTGTTCGCCGGCACTCCGGAGCAGGTGGCCGACCAGCTCGAGGAGTGGTTCACGCAGGGCGCCGCGGACGGCTTCAACATCATGCCGCCCCATCTGCCGGGCGGTCTGGAGGACTTCGTCGACCACGTCGTACCGATCCTGCAGCGGCGCGGCCTGTTCCGCACCGAATACACCGGCAGCACCCTGCGCGAGCACTACGGCCTGCCCCGCCCCGCCAACCGGCTGGTCGCGGCGGCCGTGGGAGAAGGGCGGTCCGTATGACCGGGCTGGAACTCACCACCGACGTCCTGGTCGTCGGCGGCGGCCCCGCAGCCACCTGGGCCGCGCTCAAGGCGGCTCAGGACGGGGCGGACGTCGTCCTCGCCGACAAGGGTTACTGCGGCACCAGCGGCGCGACCGCCTCCGCCGGAACCGGAGTCTGGTACGTCGCCCCGGAGCCCGCCGCGCGGGAGGCCGCCATGGCGAGCAGAGAGGCACTGGGCGGATATCTGGCCGACCGGCGCTGGATGACCCGGGTGCTGGACCAGACGTACGCGGGCGTGAACGAGCTGGCGGCCGCCGGACGCTACCCGTTCCCCACAGGGCCGGACGGGAAGCAGCTCAGGAACGGCCTTCAGGGTCCGGAGTACATGCGCAGGATGCGTATCCGCGTCCAGCGCGCCGGGGTACGCGTCCTCGACCACAGCCCCGTCACCGAGCTGCTCACCGACCCCTCAGGGGCGATCGCCGGAGCCAGAGGTCACCGGCGCCAGGCCGGGCAGCCGTACCGGGTACGCGCCGGCGCGGTCGTCCTGGCCACGGGCGGCTGCGCGTTCCTCAGCGGCGCGCTCGGCTGCAACGTCAACACCGGCGACGGAGCGCTGTTCGCCGCCGAGGCGGGCGCGGAGCTGTCCGGAATGGAGTTCTCCAACGCCTACGGCATCGCGCCCGAGGGGACCTCCGTCACCAAGACAGCCTTCTACTCCTTCGCGACCTTCTACCACGAGGACGGCACGGTCCTGGAGGGCGCGGCCAGCCAGGGCGGCCGGTCCGTGATCGCGAAGGCGCTGCTCAGCGAGAGGGTGTACTGCCGCCTGGACCGGGCCGACGCCGCGGCCCGGAAGGCGATGCGACTGGCCCAGCCCAACTTCTTCCTCACGTTCGACCGGCTCGGCATCGACCCGTTCACCCAGCTCTTCGCCGTCACGCTCCTCGCCGAGGGCACCGTGCGCGGTACCGGCGGGATCCGTATCACCGGCGACGACTGCTCCACCACGGTGCCCGGGCTGTACGCGGCCGGAGACGCGGCGACCCGCGAGCTGATCTGCGGCGGCTTCACCGGCGGCGGCAGCCACAACGCCGCCTGGGCCATCGCCTCCGGCACCTGGGCGGGCCGAGGCGCGTCCCGCCATGCCCGCACGCTCGGCGGCCGTGCCGGTACCAGGCGCCTGGTGGCAGCGGGCGGAGCGGGGCTCCGGCCCACCGGGACCCCGGGTCCGGCCGACGGCTTCCGTGCGATCGTCGCCGCGGTCCAGGGCGAGGTGCTCCCGTACGAGAAGAACTATCTGCGCCACGGCGACCGGCTCACCGCCTCGATGAGGGTGCTCGACCGTGTGTGGGAGGAGTCGCGTGCCGCCCTGCACGCCGGGAGCGGGGACACCGTCCGGGCCAGGCAGGCAGCGGCCATGGCGGCGCATGCCCGCTGGATGTACGCCTCGGCGCTGGCGCGCACCGAAACCCGCGGTATGGCCAAACGGCTCGACCACCCGGCGCAGGACCCCGAGCAGCATCACCGCATCGTCACGGGTGGTCTCGACCGGGTGTGGACCCGCACCGAGCCCCTGTCGGCCGCACCGCCGGCACCGCTGGAGGTGGCCTCGTGATCGAACTGGTCTCGGCGGAGCGCTGCATCACCTGCGACAAGTGCGTCAAGGTCTGCCCGACCAACGTCTTCGACCGCGGCGACGACGGCATTCCCGTGCTCGCCCGCCGCGACGACTGCCAGACCTGCTTCCAGTGCGAGGCGAACTGCCCGGCCGACGCGCTGTACGTGGCACCCCTGACCAGCCCGCTGGCCGACGACTCCACCGCGCGGGACGAGGAGAACCTGGACCGCGCCGGCCTGCTCGGCAGCTACCGCCGGCACATCGGCTGGGGGCAGGGCCGCACGCCCGGCGCGCTCCGGGCCGTCGGCCCTTCCCTCGGGCCTCCCGGATCCATGGGAGCTTCTCCGCCCATCACTTCCTGACGACCCGCCCGCTGATGACCTCTACCTGGTCACTTCCCGAAAGGAACACCCGCCCATGACCACCAGCACCGGCTTCGACATCCGCAGGATCGGCGGCCGCATCGGCGCCGAGATCCACGGCGTGGACCTCTCCGGCGACCTCGACCCCACCCTCGTCACCGAGATCAACTCCGCCCTCCTGGAGCACAAGGCACTCGTCTTCCGCGACCAGAACCTCGACGACGCGGGCCAGCTCCGCTTCGCCTCGCTCTTCGGCGAGCTGACCACCGCGCATCCCACCGTGCCCTCCGTCGAAGGCCGGCCCCAGATCCTGCCCGTCGACGGCGACGAAGGCATCCGCGCCAACCGGTGGCACACGGACGTCACCTTCGTCCGCACCCCGCCCAAGGCCTCCACGCTGCGCAGCATCGTCGTCCCGCCTTACGGCGGCAACACCCTCATCGCCAACTCGGCCGCCGCCTACCGGGACCTGCCCGAGCCCCTGCGCGAGCTGGCCGACAAGCTGTGGGCCGTCCACACCAACGACTACGACTACGCCGCCCCGAAGAGCGAGAAGGCCGCCGAACACCGCAAGCGGTTCGTCTCCCGCAAGTACCGCACCGCCCACCCGGTCGTCCGCGTCCACCCGGAAACCGGCGAACGCGGCCTGTTCATCGGCGGCTTCGCCCACAGCATCGTCGGCCTCGGCCCCTCCGACTCCCGCGACCTGCTGCGCCTCTTCCAGGCGTACGTCACCCGCCCGGAGAACATCGTGCGCGTCACTTGGACACCCGGCGACCTGGTCCTCTTCGACAACCGCATCACCCAGCACTACGCCCCCGACGACTACGGCGACCTCCCCCGCCTCCTCCACCGCGTCACCGTCGCCGGCGACGTCCCCGCCGGCGTCGACGGCACCCTCAGCCACGTCGTCGAGGGAGACGACGCCTCCCACTACACACCCACGGTGGCCTGAAGGTGAGTGCCGAAACGTCTGATCCTTCAGGGCGCCCCTAACGCCGCTGGTTTCCGATGGTGACGATGCCCTTCGATCTGGCGCCGGTCCTGTTGTCGTAGAGGACATCGCCGGTGGACATCTTCCAGATCTTGATGCGGAAGGTGTCCGGGCCGTCGGTGGCGGTGATCCTGAAGGCGTAGCCGCCCTTGCCGCCCACCGTGCCGGTGCCCTGGTAGACGGCCTGGGAGTCGTGCACCACGAGCCAGTCGGAGCCGGTCGAGCGGAAGGTGAGTCGGGCCGGGCCGAAGACGAATGTGGCCTTGCCGGTGGGAACGGTGGCTCCCTTCCGGTACTCGGCGCCCAGGGTGAACGCCGCCTTTCCGGTCAGCCCAGGCCTGGCCGGGTAGGCACCGGCGGGAGAAGTGATCGTGCCAGCACCGGCAGCGGGCCCGGCGGCACGGTCGTAGACGATCAGCTCCGCGAGTGTGGTGCTGTCCGTGCCCTCGTCGTCGGTGACCGTGACGACAGGTCGGTGGATGCCCGCGTCGTCGTAGACGTGTGAGGCGCGGCAGCCGGAGCCGGTGACCGTGCCGGTCGTCGGCCGGCTGCCGTCCTTCCAGTCGACCGTGCAGGTGTGGCGGTCGGCCGTGCCCGGGTCGTCGAAGGAGGCCGTGACCACGGCGGTTTTGCCCGCCGGGAGGGGCGAGCCGGGGCCCTTGGCCGAGGTGATCGTCGGGTCGGCGTTGGAGACCTTGACGGTCGCCGTGTCGGTGCCGCGTCCGCCGGTCAGGGTGATCTGAAAGGTGCCGTTGTCTGTGCAGGTGAGGGTCGTTCGGGCCGCCGCCGGGTCCTTGACGGCGCACGGGGCACCGTCCTGCACCGTCCACTTGGGGGCGCCGGCCCCGGAGACGGTGCCGGCGAGTGTGATCGCCTCGCCCTCGGTACCGGTGGCGTCCGGCCCGGCGTGGACGACGGTGACCGGGTCGATGCCCCCGAGGGTCGGGACGACCTTCTTGATCAGGCCGTCGGAGTCGAACTCCAGCTTGTCGATGGTGGTTTCGCGGTGGGTGCCGTCACCGCCGGGGATGGCGAAGCGGTGGTAGGCGATGTACCAGTCGTCGGTGTTCGGGACGTGGACGACGGAGTGGTGGCCCGGGCCCTTGATGCCCAGGGACAGGTCCTTCTCCAGGATCACGCCCTGCTTGGTCCACGGGCCGGTGGGCGAGGGGCCGGTCGCGTAGGCGACGCGGTAGTTCTCGTCCCGGGTGTCGTTCTCCGACCACATGAAGTAGTAGGTGCCCTTGCGCTTGATGACGAAGGTGCCCTCGTTGTAGCCGCTGGGGGTGATGTCCTTGACCTGTGAGGTGTCGATGGAGGTCATGTCGTCGCCCAGCGGGACGACGTAGGCGCGGCCGTTGCCCCAGTAGAGGTATTTCTTGCCGTCGTCGTCGGTGAAGACCGCCGGGTCGATCATCTGGCCGCGGAAGTCCCCGGCCTTCAGCAGGGGCTTGCCCAGGGCGTCCTTGAACGGCCCGGTGGGCGAGTGGGACACCGCGACGCCGATGTTCGCGTCGGCGCAGAAGTAGAAGTAGTACTTCCCGTCCTTCTCGGTCATCGCCGGCGCCCAGGCCCGGCTGTCGGCCCAGCTGACGTCCGGCCCAAGGTCGAGGATGATGCCGTGGTCCTTCCAGTGGACCAGGTCCGTGGAGGAGTAGGCCTTGAACTGTGTGCCGCTCCAGCCCTCGAAGCCGTCGGTCGTCGGGTAGATGTAGAAGGTGTCGCCGAAGCGCTCGATGTTCGGGTCGGCGTTCAGACCCGGCAGGACCGGGGTCTTCATGATCAGCGCCGAGACCTTCCAGGTGCGTTTCTTGCCGTCCGACCCCGTGACCTCGTACGTCACCGGCCGGGTGAAGTCACGCACGCTGCCGGAGGCGGGGCTGATCGTCGCGCCCTCGGCGAGCGTGAACTCCGGCGCCAGCGCGGTGAGATCGGTGCCCGCCTTCATCGGCAGGGTGATCGTTCCTTCGGCGTTGTCGACGATCGCGTCGACCTTGAGCGCCGGGTGCGTCGCCTTGGCGATGCCCGCCGTGTTGCCGCTGAGTTCCATGACCTCGGCGCCGCTGAGGGCACGGTCGTAGAGGCGGAAGTCGTCGACCTCGCCGCCGAAGT
This sequence comes from Streptomyces sp. NPDC057002, assembly GCF_042673825.1. Classification (NCBI taxonomy): domain Bacteria; kingdom Bacillati; phylum Actinomycetota; class Actinomycetes; order Kitasatosporales; family Streptomycetaceae; genus Streptomyces; species Streptomyces sp. NPDC057002. Next base: position 351,902 of record NZ_JBHURZ010000002.1, on the reverse strand, counting down.
AGGGGTCTGCCGAGTACAGGGAGCGCCCGATGTAGCCGCTGTGGTCCTTGGCCGCGTCGTACAGCTCCGACGGCTTGATGGTGGTCGTGGTGCGGGCCGCCTCGACACCGTCGGCGTAGAGGACCATCGTGCCGGTGGAGCCGTCCAGCGTCACCGTCACGTGCCGCCACTGGCCGGGCGTGAGCTGCGAGCCCGCCGTCAGCTTCGACTCCGCCGACCAACTCGCCTTGGTGATGGCCGAGTAGAGGCTGGAGCCGCCGTTGGACGGGGTGGCGAACAGGTACTTGTCACTGTCGGGCCCGAGCCCGAACAGCCACTGGAAGCTGCTGCCGCCCTTCCACTTGGCGTACGTCGACACCGTCACGCTGTCGGCGTTCTTCAGCACACCGTTCGGGATCCTCACGTACGGCGAGCTCGACGAGTCGCCGGACATCTTGAACGAGCCGCCGTCGACACCGGTGCCGAAGTCGGGCGTGCGGACGTAGGTGCCGTGGTAGCCGTGCCCGCTGGAGTCACGGGCGATGCTGCCGCTCGTCTCATCGAAGTCGTAGTGCAGGAGCAGATCGGCGGGGACGTCCGGCCCCTCCTCGGACACGGTGACCTCGGCCCGGACGGGGATGGCGGCGCCGTCCGGCAGGCTGCCGGTCACGGTGAAGGTGCCGGCCTGGGCGTACTTCGACGCCGGTACGTCCTCCCAGGTGACCGCGACGGGGCGCTTGACGCCGTCGGCGTACTCGGCGATCACCGTGGCCGGCAGGACCGGGGCGTCGCCGACCCGGGTTTTGACCGACACGTCCTCGACGCTCTTCACGATCTGGTCCGGCTGGTAGGCGCGCAGCAGCCGGTCGTACTCGGCCTGGGTGACGGGCAGCACGGTGCCGTGCCGGGGCTTGGCGGGCAGGTCGTAGCCGGTGGAGGGGGTCCAGGTGCCGGAGTCGAGGTCGGTCGTCTCGAAGGGGATGTAGCCGCGGCCACCGAACTCGTCGAGGAACGCGTACCACTTCTCCTCGGTGTTGGACTTGAACACCAGCGGTCCTTCGGCGGCGTTCATCGCGCCCTTGCCGATGCCCTCGGCGACCGGGGTCCAGGACGGGTTCAGGATGGAGTCGCTCTTCTCCTCGAAGATGAACTTGCTGTTGGGGGTGGAGGAGGTGTTGTTCCGCTCGTCCTTGGACAGGCGGTAGTACGTGCCGTCGTGCCGGATCATCGTGGAGTCGATGACCGAGTAGCCGCGGTCGATCCAGACCTTGGGTTCGCTGAAGGTGTGGAAGTCGCGGGTGGTGGCGTACATCATACGGTTGTACGTGTCGCCGGAGTGGTCGGCGTTGTCGTACAGCTTCGACGCCCAGAAGACGACGTACTCGCCGCGCTCGGCGTCGTAGAACGCCTCCGGTGCCCAGGTGTTGCCGGCGCTGTCGGGTGAGACCTTGACCAGGCGCTGGTTCGTCCAGTGCACCAGGTCGGTGGACTCCCAGACCATGATGGACTTGCTGCCGGTGCGCTGGGAGGCGTCCCAGTCGCCGTTGCCGTAGATCCTGAGGTCGGTGGCGATCTGGTAGAACTTGTCGCCCTCCGGGGAGCGGATGATGAACGGGTCGCGCAGGCCCTTCTCGCCGAGCGTGGAGGTGAGGACCGGCTTGCCGTCGTTCAGTTCGCGCCAGTGCAGCGGGTCGTTGCCCTTGCTGAGGGCGGCGTAGAGCTGTTCGCCGTCCGAGGTGCCTTCGCCGGTGAAGTAGCTGAACATATAGCCCTTGAGGGCCGCCTCGGCGGGCAGTTCGGGCACCTTGGCCGTCATGACGCGCGTGGCCTTGGCCTCGCCCTTGGTGACGGTGGCGGTCAGCTCGACGGTGGTGGCGCCGTCGCCGTGCGCGGGACGGTGGACCTCGCCGCCGGCGGAGACGACGTCCGGCTTCGCGGAGGACCAGGTGACGGCCGTGCCGTACTTGCCGCTCTCGGGCAGAGTGAGGTTGCCGCGCGCGTCGTCGAGGTTGTGGACCGTGAGCGCCTCGGCGGCCTCGCGGGCGGCGGCGTCGTCGTCGAGCGCGGGCCGGACCGTGATGTCGAAGGTCTTGGTGCCGGTCACGGTGCCCTTGTTCAGGGTCGCCGTGAGCGTGGCGCGGCCGTCCGGTGAACCGGCCTCGGGGCGGGTCACCTTGCCGGTGTCCGACACCACGGACGGGTTGTCGCTGTCCCAGCTGATGGAGGAGCCACCGGCCGGGCCGGTCTTCGGCAGGTCCAGGTCGGAGGTGACGCCGCTGGTGTCACCGAGGCTGAGGGCGTCCTTGTCGTCGGCGACGCCCTGTGTGGCGACGGGGAGGGAGAGCTGCTCGACCTCCGAGCCGTCCAGTGCCCTGTCGTACACACGGAAGTCGCGTATCCGGCCCTTGAAGAGCTTGTCGCCGTCGTAGACGGACTTGCCGATGTAGTTGGCCTTGGTGGTGCCGGAGCCGATGGCGCCGGGCGTGGTAGTGACCGAGGTGTTGCGGCCGGCCTCGACGCCGTCCTCGTAGAGCACGCCCGTGGAGCCGGTCTGGGCGTAGGTGATGTGCTTCCACACGCCGCGGGTCAGGTTGTGGGAGTCGGACGGCTTGGTGGTCTGCTCGGTCGACCAGTTGCCCGTCGCGACGGAGGTGCGGAAGGAGTTGCCTGTGGTGAACAGGTAGCCGTTGCCGCTGCCCGCGCTGGTGTTGCCGAAGCCGTAGAGGAAGTAGGGCGTGCTCTGGGCGGAGTCGATCAGTACGTCCATGGAGACGGTGATCGAGTCCATGCCCTTCATGACGTCGTCCGGCACCTTGATGTAGGTGTCGGACCCGTTGAAGGCGAGCCCCTGGCCGGCTGCCGACCAGTCGGCGGTGCCGCTGACCGTGCCGTTCCGGCCGTTGCCGGAGGCGTCGGTCACGGTGCCGCCTGACCCTGCGTCCAGCTTGTACCACAGGGCCAGGCCGTCGGTGATGTCCGCGGCTTCGGCCGCCGGTGCCGCCCGTCCCGCCGGTTCCGCTTGGGCGGAAGCGGTGGGTCCGGCGAGGGTGAGCAGCATCGACGCGGCGGTCAGTCCGGCGAGATGGCCCGCCCAACGTCTCGCGCGGCTGCGAAGTAGTGCGCATCGAGCGACGTGCGTCATGTCGAGGTTCCCTGCTGAGGCATGGCTGATGACGGGCAAGGCGGAACGCAGAACGAGGAGCCGACGAAGCGACGGCAAGCTCTTGCCGTGGGCCTGCCGTTACACGCAGGTGACGTGTGTTGCGAGAGTCTCAGCCGACGCCCAGGGCAGCGTCAATAGGTTTCGAACAATGTCCGACAGGCCGAACACATCCGTCCTTCTCGCGATGGCACTAGAACATGGTGTTGTCGTTCTTGGAGGTGGGCGGGATGACCTGGAGGACATCCCAGTGCTCGACGATCTTGCCGCCCGCGTCGAAGCGGAAGATGTCGATGCCCGCGTACTCCTCTTCGGGCCAGATCTGGTGGCAGTGCAGGATGACGTGGTCGCCTTCGGCAAAGGCGCGCTTGAATTCGACGCGCTTGCCGGGATACTCGGCGGCCATGCGTTCGAAGTAGTCGATGAACGCCTGCTTGCCGTCGGCGACGTGCGGGTTGTGCTGGATGTAGGTGTCTCCGGCGAACTGGTCGATGGCCTCGGCAGGACGGCACTGGTTGAACATCAGGTGGTAGAAGGCTTTGGCCGTGGCCTTGTTCTTCTCGCGGTCCGTCATGGTTCCTCCGTAGGGTCGGGCGTCGGGTGCGGCGCGATGAGTGCGTCAGAACAGGCCGTTGGAGTGCGGGAGTTCCGCGGGCACGGGGGCTACGACGTCCCAGTGCTCCACGATCTTGCCGTCCTGGACGCGGAAGAGGTCGTAGTAGGCGACGGGAACACCGAACTCGCCCTCCGACTGGAGCAGTACGAGGTCGCCATCGGCGATGACCTGGTGGACCGTCTTGTACCTTCTCGGCGAACTCCCTCACCAGTGCGCGGTTGGCCTCGGTCTTGTCCAGGTCGGCCGGCTCGGTGGGGCCGTCGGTCTGGGAGCGGCCGGAGGCGGTGTCCTCGACCAGCGGGGTCAGGGCGTCCCAGTGCTCGGCGAGCTTGCCGTCGGCGTCAGGGCCACGAGAGCCGGCGGCCGGTCGGCGCCGCGGGCTGCAGCGACCCAGCGGTCCACCGCGCTCGGGTCCTTCTTTCCGAACAGCTCGGCGGCTGCGGTCAGGACGGTTTTCTTGGTGCTGCTCATGACGGTTCTCCTTGCTTACTGCTTTCCGACACCGGCCCCACTTCGAACGGGCCGACACCTTCAAGTTATGGGCCATGAACAGGGCAGATCGGATACGCTGACGACTCGCCATGGTCAAAAAGCGACACGATGCCGATCGCGGCATCCCGGAGATCCCCTTCGCCGCGCCCGTCGGCACCCCGGCCGGCGTGGAGGTGCTGTCCCTCGACGACCTGCGCCACCGAGTCCCGCCAGAGCGGCTCGCGGCCCCTCAGCGCCCGGACTTCCACCACCTGATCACCCTCACCGACGGGGCCCTGGGCCACACCGTCGACTTCACCGCCTACGCCCTCGACCCGGGCTCCTGGCTGTGGGTACGACCCGGACAGGTCCAGCAATGGGGGGACCTCACCGACGCCGAGGGCACTCTCATCCTGTTCCGCCAGGACTTCCTCGACCCGGCCACCACGCACGGCGCTCGCACGGAAGACCCGTACGGCCCGATCCTGCGACGCCCCCTGCCCGACGACGAAGCGGCTCTGCGACTGGCCGTAGACCACCTCGCCAGCGAGTTCCACGCCCTCGGACAGCTGCCCCTCGAGATCCACACCGCGGCACTGCGCCATCTGCTCGCGGTCCTCGTCCTGAGGCTGGCGCACCTCACCGCGCCCGCCGGTGGTCCCGCGCCCGAACCCGACGCCACGTATCTGCGTTTCCGCGATGCCGTGGAGAAGGACTTCGCGCGCACCCGCCGAGTGGAGGACTACGCCGAAACGCTCGGCTACTCGGCACGCACCCTCTCCCGCGCCACGCTCACCGCCGCCGGCCTGGGCGCCAAGGAATTCATCGACCGCCGCGTCGTCCTGGAGGCCAAGCGCCTCCTCGCCCACAGCGACCAGAGCGCCGCCCGTATCGCGGACCGCCTCGGCTTCTCCAGCGCGACGCACTTCAGCAAGTACTTCCACCATCACACCGGCCAGACCCCGATCGCCTTCCGCGACACGGTCCGCGGGCACACCGCGAGGTGAAACGCGTCCTATGGAATCGGGCGATTGCTTTCTCTCGGCAGCGCGAAATGGTTGCCCTGTCTACAACCTCGTTCTTGGATACCGTGGTTCTTGGGTAAGAACTTCACCACCGGGATTCACACGACTCGTGGATTCGTCATGTTCAACCGCCGAGGAGCAAGCGAAGGGGGTCTGACCTCTTCACTGCCTGCTCCCCGGAGGGTGGCGTGGTGGGTGTGGAGCGGTTTGGGGACCGTCGGGATGATCGGTCTGCTGATGTGGGCCGGCAAAGGTTATCCAGCCTGGACTGACAATGCGTGGGACTGGGCTTGGGGGTGGGTGCAGGGGATCGCCGGATGGGTGGCGCAGATCTGCGGCGGCCTCGGCAGGGTCTTCGATCAGAGCGGCGGCCTCTCGCTGGGCGAACGGCTCGGATTCTTCGCCGCCATCCTGCTCCTCCTCTACTTCTACTGGAGGGCGACGCGAGCGTGGCTGGCGTACAAGCCGGGCCCCGTCGACGTACAGCAACTCATTGACTCGACACCGCCTCTGGGGACGAACAAACCCTCCATCGAGGACCTGACAGCCGAGTTTCGGCGGCAACTGTCCGAGAGCAGCATGTACGCGCCGACAACGCTGCCCGCCGAGGCACCGCCGACGAGCTTTCTGGAACTGCTCGGCGACGTCGAGATCGACCCCAAGAAGCTGGGCGCCGTTCTGCCGCGCCTGCTCAGCAGGCTTCGCCCGAAGTTGGCCTATCGGGTCAGCGGGGTGCTCCGGCATCGGGGCGAAGGGCCGGAACACTACGGCATGACCGTCACCGTCATGGCATTTGTCTTCGGCGGCTCACGCGCGTTGACCGTATGGGGAAAGGACTGGGACGAGGTCATCCGCAAAGCCGGACACTGTGTGATCAGCTCGCTGTTGCCCGTGACCCGCGCCGGCAGGCAGCCGCCTTGGCGGCAATGGTGGGGGCGGGAGCTGAATCCAGCGCTGTACGCGGCCTATCAGAGAGCGAACGAATTCAGCCGGGCAGGCCAATATCACGAGGCTTTGGCACAGTACTACGAAGCGATCAGGCTCGATCCTGCAAATCCATGCCTACGAGCGGAGTTGGCTGAGGTACAGGAGAAGATGGACCTGCACATCGATGCGCTCGATACCTGCCAAAGGGCTCTCACTCTCGACGGACAGACCGCGCACGAGTATGACAAACGCCTGTGGCAAAGCGGCTGGAACCTGCACTGGCGCCGATTCCGCTATCTCCGGCACCCTCGAAAATACCGCGACGTGCTCGGCCTGCGCTACCGAAACACCATCATCCTGGGAATCTCCGAGAAGACAGCGCAACAGTGGTACGAGCGCAGCGGCGCGAACGGCGAAAGCACCCATGAAGATCTGATGCCGATTCTTGCTGAACGTTACTGGCCAGTGGCCATTCGATTGGCCGACATCGGCCTACCGTATCCAGAATCAGCGGAGCGCCCCGACAACAGAGAAAAGGCCAAAGAATGGATCGAGGCCGTGCTGTTGCAGACGCGTAGACCCGGGGACGAAGGCCGCGATACGATCGATAGAAATCAGATCCGCCTGTTCTTTCAGAGAGCCGCTACACAGGAGACAGACCGCCTCGCCGCCGATGACCTATGGGCTCGCATCGCTGGGCTCTATGCGCCCGAGAGGGTGTGGAGTTTGATGCGGCTCTTCTGGCCCTTCTCCTATGTCCAAAGTGCGCGCGGCCCACTGCAGCCGGTAACCCGGGGAGCATTCCAGGTCAATCGAAAGGTGTGGGCACCACTGCGTTGGGCCTGGGCAACCGAGTGCTTCAAAAACTGCCCCTTGTGCAGGCACCACACCGACGCCAAGAAGCTCCGCAAAAAGATCAACAGAGCCCGGGGGCGAATCCCCCTTTGTTCTGTGTGGCGCCGTCGCGACTGGTTGACGCTTTACAACAGCGCGTGCGTGTATGCCGTAGCGATGATGAAAGAGACCGACGACAAAGACCGCAGGGAGGAGTTTGCCCGACGTGCGGTCACGACTCTGGAGAAAGCGGTCCTGGTCTCGAAAGGCAGGTTCGCGTCGGTGGAGCAGGCATGGCTGGTCAATGAGGACCCCGACCTGGCAGAGCTCCAGGATGACCTCCTTTTCGAGAGGTTTAGGGATACCGCCTACCCCTCCCCGGAGGTCTCCAAGAAACCTGTTCCGAGCAACATAGAGCAGATGAGGGCCTACGACTACCGACTCCTTGAGGAAACCGCCAAGGTGATGCAGGAGGTCTGGCTCCGACGGAGCGAGGAGGATGGCTTCGACATTCATGAGGCGACCGAGTGGCTGCGAGTCGAACGCGACATCTGGAAACGGATTCATGAGGTCGCCGCCGCTGACCACATATGGAGATGGCGCTACCGCGTGGATCTCATACGCTCGGTCCAGGGCAACAGTTATCAGGTCCTGTGCGGCACCCCGGGTTTCCCTCCTTCCGTACTCGCGGACGGGGCCCCGGACGGCCGCCCGACCTTCAAGAAAATCGATGAACGGCTGAAGAAAGTGATGAAGGATACGGAGGGATCGCGGGCTCCCCACTCACGTAGTCTCCAATGGCAACAGTTCCTCAGCCAGGCCACAGCGACGCGTGAAGATTCACTCAGTTCGACCACCTTCCACGATCTGGCGTCCGGATATGCGGCAACGTGGCAGACGCTCCGCGACTGGCTGGCAGGGGAGCCCAAGAACCAGGACGGTGAACGGTCGTTCCTCAACGCCGTGCAGAGCTTCCCTGAGCCGAAGGGATAGTCCTCCACGGACCCGGCTTGGCCACGCGCCGGCGGTCCGTGGAAGGGAATCCCGATCGCCGCTTCGCGAAAGCCGTCTCGACCGCGATGACAGCCGTCTGGTTCAATGTCGATCATGTTCGACCGGCAGAAGCTCACGCAGCGACGTCATGTCGATCTGTCGCGTGTCTCGAGTGCCGTCTGTCGCAGCGCCGCCGCGTAGGTCGCGCGTCGCCTTCCTGACAGGCCCGAGGGGCTGAGCACCGCCCTCTCCGCAGGCCCGGTCGCACCCGCCTCCGCGCTCTCCCCATTCAGTTTGCGGCTCTACGCCGTGCCGTCTTCCGCCCCCGCGCGCTCGCCGACACGCGCCCCGCCCCCGGAGGCCTCGCCATGCCCTCTCGCGTCCCTACGCACGCCCTCTCCGTGGCACCGCCCGAGCTCCTCGACCGCATCCGCGCCGATGCCGCAGCGCTGGAGGCCGCACGGGAACTCCCGTACAAGAGCGTCGACTTGGTCCGCGACAGCGGGCTCGGCGCGTTGCGGGTGCCCCGGGAGCACGGTGGCGCGGGCGGGACGCTCGTCGACCTGTTCCGCCTCGTCATCGATCTGGCCGAGGCCGACTCGAACGTGGCGCAGGCGTTGCGCCCGCACTTCGGTTTCGTGGAGCTGCTCATCAGCCAGGGCACCGCGGACGAGCGTGCCCGCTGGTATCCCGTGGTCGTCGCCGGTCAGCTGTTCGGCAACGCGGCGTCCGAGCGCGGCACCGCCCACCCCGGCGAGATTCGCACCCGTATTACACGGGACGGCGCGGCGTTCCGAGTTGACGGCACGAAGTTCTACTCGACCGGCGCGCTCCTCGCCGACCACGTCGTCGTGATCGCGCTCGACGACGAGGACCGTCGCGTCCGGGTCGTGCTGCCGCGCTCGCGCGAGGGCATCGAGCTGGTCGACGACTGGGACGCGCTCGGCCAGCGCACCACCGCCTCCGGTACGACGCGCCTGCGGCAGGTGGTCGCGTACGACGACGAGGTGGCCGTCGACGCGACCGGCCGGCAGCGTCGGACCCATCTGGGCCCGTACTACCAGCTGTTCCTGGCCGCCGTGCATGCCGGCATCGCCAAGGCGGCCCTGGCGGACGCGGTGACGTACGCCCGGGAGAAGGCGCGTGCCGTGCAACACGCGGGGGTCGAAAAGGCAGTTGACGATCCGCTGGTGCAGCTCGCCGTCGGTGACATCGCGGCCGGGGCGCTGGCCGCCGAGACGGTGGTGCTGCACGCCGCCGGCGTGATCGACGCGGCCCTCGCGGTCCCCGCCGACGACGGCATCACCGGCGCCCCGGACGCCCTGCACGCGGCGGCCGCCACGGTCGCGCAGGCCCAGGTGACCGCCGCCCGGGCCGCGTTGAGCGCGGGTGAGCGCCTCTACGACGTCGGCGGGGCGTCGGCCACGCTCCGCGAGCACCACCTGGACCGGCACTGGCGCAACGCCCGCACCGTCGCCTCCCACAACCCGATCGCGCACAAGTCGCGGGTGTCCGGCGACTGGCTGCTCAACGGCACCCCTCCTCCGCTCAACGGCTTCTTCTGACCCCCGGAGTCCCCGTGAAACCGCCCTCCCGTCTCCTCCTCGCCCTCCCGCTGCTGCTCCTCGCCACCGCCTGCGGAACCGGCAAAGCCGTCACGTCCGTCACCGCGCGACCAGCCCCGGGCGGCACCCTCACCTATGCCACCGACCGCGAGCCCACCTGCCTGGACCCGCATGTGGCCGGTGACATGCCGCAGGCGTACGTGGCCCAGCAGGTCCTGGACTCGCTCGTCGCGCTCGACGCCAAGGGCAGGGCCCGGCCGTGGCTGGCCACATCCTGGGACATCGCGAAGGACGGCCGCACCTACACCTTCCACCTGCGCCGTGATGTCCGGTTCACCGACGGCACCCGTTTCGACGCGGCGGCCGTCAAGGCCAACTTCGACCACATGGTCGACCCCGACACCCAGTCCGGTACGGCGGGCGGCTATCTCGCTCCCTACCAGCGGACCGACGTGGTCGACGAGTTCACGGCGCGCGTCCGTCTGGACCGCCCGTACTCGCCGTTCCTGAACATGCTCGCCCAGGCCTTCCTCGGCATCCAGTCGCCCAAGGCCCTCGCCCGGGGCAAGGAGGCGAACTGCGCGGCGCCCGTCGGCACCGGCCCGTTCATCGTGCGGAAGTGGAACCGGCAGTCGGACGTCGTCCTCGTTCGCAACCCTCGCTACAACTCACCGCCGCCGTACGCGAAGCACTCCGGTCCGGCGTACGCGGACAAGGTGATCTGGCGGTTCATTCCGGAACCCGCGACGCGGTTCGCGGCCGTGCAGTCGGGGCAGGTCGACGTGATCGACGCGCTGCCGCCGGAGGACCAGCGGACCGCCGAGCACGACGACCGTCTGAAGGTCGTCGTGCGCGACCGCCCGGGCAATCCGACGAACCTGGCCCTGAACACCTCCCGCGCGCCCTTCGACGACCTGCGCGTCCGCAAGGCGTTCCTGTACTCGGCGGATGTCGCCGACGGCCTCAAGAGCGTGTTCTTCGGCCAGTACCAACGGGCGGGCGGCCCGCTCAGCTATGTGACACCGCACTACTCGGACGCGTACGAGAACGCCTGGCCCTACGACCCGGACAAGGCCAACGCCCTGTTGGATCAGTCGGGTTGGCGCAAGCGCGACAGCGAGGGCTACCGCGTCAGGAACGGCGTACGCCTCACCGCCGAGGTACTCCTCAAGTCGGACATCACCCCGAACCAGCTGGCCCTGATGGAGCAGATCCAGGCCACCGCCAAGGACGCCGGCTTCCAGCTGAAGCTGCTGCGTCTGGACGCCGCGAGCGTCAACAGCCGTTATCAGGCGGGGAAGTACGACCTGCGCGACGGCTACTGGAACACCAACACGCCCGATGTGCTGCACACCGTCTTCGGCAGCGAGTACGCCGTGAAGAACGGCATCCACTCCAACGCGACGTACGCGAAGGACCCTGCCCTGGACAAGCTGTTCCGGGCCGCTCAGGCGACTACCGACCCGGCCGAGCAGCAACGGCTCTACAGCGAGGCGCAGCGGCTGATCTCCGCGGGTGCCTACCAGCTGACGCTCTACCCGCAGACGACCCGCCTCGCCGCGCATGACGGCTCGGTGCGCGGCGCCGTCCTCGAACCGGCCCTGTCCCTGCCCTACCTCTACGACGCGTGGGTGAGCTCCCGATGACGACACCTCCCTTGTACCGCCGGGTCCTGGTCCGAGTGGCGGGCGCCGCGCTCGTCCTGTGGGCGGCTGCGACGGTCACGTTCCTCGCGCTGCATCTGGTGCCGGGCGACCCGGTGCTCGTGCTGCTCGGCGGCGGTTCCGGAGCCAATCCGACGCCGGAGACGATCGCCGCGACGCGCCACGCGTACGGCCTCGACCAGCCGCTGTACGTCCAGTACGCGCAGCACCTCGGGCGACTGCTCACCGGAGACCTGGGCGTGTCGACCTCCTTGAAGGAGTCGGTGGGGACGGTCATCACCGAGCAGCTGCCCTCTACGCTCCGACTCACCGCCCTGGCACTGCTGTTCGCGTGGCTGATCGGCGCGGCGGTGGTCCTCCTGTCGACCGGCGAGGGGGCCGTCGGGCGGGCCCTCGGCTCGGGTCTGGAGACGGTCGCCGCAGGGCTTCCGCACTTCTGGCTGGGGGTCGTGCTGCTGTATGTGTTCGCCTTCCGTCTGGGCTGGTTCCCGGTCGCGGGCGGCACCGGGTTCACCGGCCTGGTGCTGCCCGCGCTGACCCTGGCCGTGCCGCTCGCCGGGTATCTCGGGCAGGTGACGCGGGTCGCGCTCCTCACCGCACTCGACCAGCCGTTCATCACGTCGGCGCGGCTGCGCGGCATGAGCGCGGGGGCCGTGCGCGCCCGGCGTGCCCTGCGCCACGCGCTGCTGCCGCCGCTCACCCTGTCCGGCTGGGCGGTCGGCGCGCTGTTCTCCAGCGAGGTCGTCGTGGAAGCGGTGTTCGCGCGCCAGGGCGTCGGCCGGGCGCTCCTGAACGCCGTGATCGCCCGAGACCTGCCGCTCGTCACCGGGATCGTGCTGCTCATCGCCACGGTGTACGTCCTCGTCAACCTCGCCGTCGACCTGCTCCACGCGGTGGTCGACCCGCGCGTCCGCACCCCTCGGGAGATCTGACCGTGACCGCCCTGACCACGTCCCTGGCCCCGGCTCGCACCCGGTCGCGGGTGCGCCCCGGCCTGTTCGCCGCCGGCCTCTTCCTGACCCTGGTCGTCGTCGCCGCGCTCGTCCCCGGCCTGCTCACGTCGTACGCCCCGGACGCGATCAAGCCCGCGGAGTTCTTCCGGTCCCCCTCCGCCGAGCACTGGTTCGGCACGGACCAGAACGGCCGCGACGTGTACACGCGCGTCGTGTACGGCGCGGGGCAGTCCCTTCTCATCGGCCTCGGCGCAACCGCGATCTCCCTGAGCCTCGGCATCACACTCGGCCTGGGCTCGGCGCTCGGCGGGCGCCGCGTGGACTTCGCCGTCGGCCGCGTCCTCGAAGTCCTCTTCGCCTTCCCGGGGTTGCTGCTGGCGCTGCTCTTCATCGCCGTGTTCGGCACGGGCGCGGTGACGGCGGCGATCGCGGTCGGGATCGGGGAGGCCGCCGGGTACGCGCGGCTCATCCGCTCCCAGGCCACCACCGTCGTCCGCTCCGGCTACGTCGAGGCGGCACGCGGCCTCGGGCACTCCCCCGCCCGCGTCGTGCGGCGCACGGTCCTGCCCAATGTGCTGCGGCCGCTGGCCGCCCTCGCGACCCTCGGCATCGGTCAGTCCGTGGTGTGGGCGTCGTCGCTGTCGTTCCTCGGCCTCGGCGCGCAGCCGCCCGCTGCCGAGTGGGGCGCGATGCTCGCGGACGGCCGCACCTTCCTCCAGTACGCCTGGTGGACGTCGTTCTTCCCGGGCCTGTTCATCGTCCTGACCACCTTGTCCACGACCGTTCTCGGCCGCCGTCTGCAGGCGTGGCTCGACGTGAGGAGCAGCTGATGGCTTCCAACGCCCCTGACAACGATGACGCGTTGATATCCGCGGGGAACCTGACCGTGGGCTTCGGCGGCCGCGAGGTCGTGCGCGGTGTCTCCCTCACCGTGCGGCGCGGCGAGACCGTCGCCCTGGTCGGCGAGTCCGGCTCCGGCAAGAGCGTCACGGCCCGCACCCTGGTCGGCCTGACCGGCGCCGGTGCGCGGGTGACGGCGGACGGGCTGACCTGGCAGGGCGAGGACGTACGCGGATGGGGTGAGCGGCGGTGGCGCCGGGTGCGCGGCCGGGGCATCGGGTTCGTGCTCCAGGACGCGCTCGTCTCGCTCGACCCACTGCGCCCGGTCGGCAAGGAGATCGAGGACGCCCTGCGGCTGCACGGCTACGGCGACCGGGCCACGCGGCGCGCCCGCGTCCTCGACGTCATGACTCAGGTCGGCGTCCCGGACCCCGAACTGCGGGCCGCCCAGCGTCCGCACGAGCTGTCCGGCGGGCTGCGCCAGCGCGCCCTGATCGCCGCCGCGCTCGCGCTCGACCCGCCGCTGCTCATCGCGGACGAGCCGACGACGGCCCTGGACGCGACGGTGCAGGCCCAGATCCTCGACCTCCTGGCGGCGGCCCGCAGCCGGGAGCGCGGTCTGCTGTTCATCACCCACGACCTGGGGGTCGTACGACGGCTCGCGGACCGGGTGGCGGTGATGCGCGGCGGCGAGATCGTCGAGGAGGGAGAGGCGGTCGCCGTGCTGGAGGATCCGCGGCACCCGTACACGAGGAACCTGCTGGCCGCGGACCCCGCCCGCCATCCCAAGGGCACACGCCTCATGCCGGGGCCCGCCCCCGCCGATCCGCAGTCGCCCGAGGACGTACACGGCAGCCGTCCGGCCGAAGAGGCGCCCGGACACGCCCGCGCCCCAGGCCCGCCCGGCGGGGCCGTGCTCACAGCCGACCGGCTCCACAAGTCCTTCGGCGGCCGGGACGCCGTGCACGACGTGTCGTTCGCGCTCGCGGCGGGCCGCACTCTGGGCATCGTGGGCGAGTCGGGGTCCGGCAAGTCGACGACGGCCCGGATCGCGCTCGGCCTGACCCGCCCCGACGCCGGCACGGTCACCCTGCACGGCGAACCGTGGAGCGAGCTGCCGGAGCGGGAGCGGCGGCCGCGTCGGCACGGCATCCAGCTGGTGTACCAGGATGCGCTGTCCGCGTTCGACCCGCGCTGGACCGTGCGCCGCTCGCTGATCGACGCCGTACGACTGCGGCGCGCCGGACACCCGGTGGCGACAGCCGACGAGGCCGCACGCCGGGTGACCGAGCTCGCCGCGCAGGTCGGCCTCCCCGAGGACACCCTCGACCGGCATCCGCTCTCCCTCTCCGGAGGTCAGCGCCAACGAGCCGCTCTGGCACGGGCGTTGGCCCCGCACCCGAGCGTCCTGGTTCTCGACGAGCCGGTGTCCGCGCTCGATGTCTCCGTGCAGGCCCAGGTCCTCGACCTGCTCGCCGAACTACAGGAGTCCCTCGGACTGGCCTACCTGTTCATCTCGCACGATCTCGGCGTCGTACGCCATGTCAGCGACGACGTCCTCGTGATGAAGGACGGCCGGGTCGTGGAGTCGGGACCCGCCGACGACCTGTTCTCCGCACCTCAGCACGCCTACACCCGCGTCCTGCTGGATGCCGTGCACCCGCACCCCACCGCCACCGCCGGAGCCACCCGATGACCGACGCCTCCGCACCCCGCCCGCTGCGCTTCAACGCCTTCGCCATGAACTGCGTCTCGCACATCAACCACGGCCAGTGGGTGCGCGACGACACGAGCCAGACCTCGTACACCGACCTGGAGACATGGACGGAGCTCGCGCGGACCCTGGAGCGCGGGTACTTCGACGCGCTCTTCCTCGCCGATGTCATCGGGACGTACGACACCTACCGCGGCTCGCGCGACACCGCGGTGCGCGAAGGGCTCCAAATCCCGGTGAACGACCCGTCGCTGCTGGTCGCCGCCCTCGCCCACGCCACCGAACATCTGGGCCTCGCCTTCACCCAGTCGGTCCTCCAGGAACCCCCGTACAACTTCGCGCGGCGCCTCTCCACCCTCGACCACCTCACCAAGGGCCGCGTCGCGTGGAACATCGTCACGTCGTATCTGGAGTCGGCGGCGAAGGGACTCGGCCTGGACGGGCTTCCGCTCCACGACGAGCGGTACGAGCGGGCCGAGGAGTACACCGACGTGCTCTACCAGCTCCTGGAGGGGAGTTGGGAGGAGAACGCCGTCCTGCGTGACCGCGAGCGACGCGTCTACGCCGACCCGGCCCGTATCCACGACGTCCGCCACGAGGGCCGCTTCTACCGTGTGAACGGCCCTCACCTCTCGGAGCCTTCCCCGCAGCGCACGCCGATCCTCTTCCAGGCCGGATCGTCCGAGCGGGGACGGGAGTTCGCGGCCCGGAACGCGGAGGCCGTGTTCCTCGGGGCCGTGTCCCCGGAGGGCGCGCGGGCCCAGGTGGAGGACGTCCGGGCGCGGGCGGTGGCGTACGGCAGGGACGGCGGCGACATCCTCTTCTTCCAGGGGCTGACCCTGATCGTGGGCAGCACCGAGAAAGAGGCGGAGCGCAAGCTCGCCGACTACCGGGAACACACGAGCCTCGAGGGATTCGCCGCGCACCTGTCGGGATCGCTGCAACTCGACCTGTCGCAGGTCGACTTCGACGCCCCGGTCGGCGAGATCGACACCAACGGCGTGCAGGGCTTCGTGCGTTCGCTGGTGGAGGGGGCGCCGGACAGGACATGGACGTTCGGCGAGGTGCTGCGGGCACGCGCCTGGACGCGGCCGGTCGCCGGGGTGCCGGAGCGGATCGCCGACGAGCTGGAGCGCTGGCGAGCCGCCGGCGTCGACGGGATCAACCTCGCGTACGTCACCAGCCCCGGCACCTTCACGGACTTCGCCGACCACCTGGCGCCGGTGCTGCAGAAGCGGGGCCTGCTGAAGACGGCGTACGAGCAAGGCACGCTGCGCCAGAAGCTGTTCGGCCACGGCGACCGCCTGCCCGCCTCCCACCCGGCGGCCCGCCACCGCCGGACTTCGACTCTGTCAGTCACTGACAGCTAGGCATCGCTAACGTCATGTCTGTGACTGACATGAAAGACCTTCGGGAGCGGCGCCGGCTGGCCACGGAGTCCGAGATCGAGGACGCCGCTCTCGACCTGTTCGAGCAGCGCGGGTTCGAGGGCACGACCGTGGACGGCATCGCCGCGCGGGTCGGCATGTCGCAACGCACCTTCTTCCGGTACTTCGCGACGAAGGAGGACGCTGCCCTGGGGCCGAACCGCGCTTTCGAGGCGC
This sequence comes from Streptomyces sp. NPDC057002, assembly GCF_042673825.1. Classification (NCBI taxonomy): domain Bacteria; kingdom Bacillati; phylum Actinomycetota; class Actinomycetes; order Kitasatosporales; family Streptomycetaceae; genus Streptomyces; species Streptomyces sp. NPDC057002. Next base: position 335,557 of record NZ_JBHURZ010000002.1, on the reverse strand, counting down.
TGCTCACCGCGCGGCTCGACGGGCGGGTGGCGGGCACGTCGACGCTGCGCGACGTGGAGGAGGCCGTGGCAGGCGTACTCGGCGAACTCGGCTCGAGCCGGCCCGACGTCGTGCGGCGCATGGTGCGCGTACGCCGTCTGGTCATGAAGGACGAGGCGTTGCGCGGCGCGGCCCTGCGGCGGGAGGCCGAACAGTGCGAGCGGTTCCTGCGGCTTCTGGCCGCGGCCACGGGCAGCGAGGTGGTGGATCCGCGGGCCCGTCTTCTGGCCGAGACAGTGAGCGTCACACTGCGCGTGGCCTTCGACGACTGGGCGACGCGATACGAACCGGGCAAGGAGTCCGCCCTGGCCGAGACGTACCGCACGACCTGCGCGCGCCTGCGGGAACTCGTCGCGGACCACTGACCGCGCACCGCTTCACACCGCACCGCACCGCACCGCACATGCGCCCGGGGCAACGTGTCGCGTACCACGGCGACATCCGCGAACGCGGCGGCTTCGCCGAGTACAGCCTGGCCGACGTCACGGTCCTCGCGCCCGTCCCCGACGGAATGGAACCCGCGACGGCCGCCGCACTGCCCTCGGCCGGGCTGACCGCCTACCAGGCGGTGCTCCACCATCTCCGTGTCGGCAAGGGCGACACCGTGCTGATCACCGGTGGCGCGGGCGGGGTGGGCGGCTTCGCCGTGCAGCTTTCCGCCCTGGCCGGGCGCCCGCGTGTTCGCCACCGAGGCCGCGCACAACGCCGGGCACGTCGAGGCGCTCGGCGCGGAAGCGGTCATCGACTTCCGCACCGAGGACATCCCCGCGCGGGTACGGGAGTTGACCGACGGCCGGGGTCTGGACGCCGTGGTCGACACCATCGGCACCGACTCCGCGACCGCCAACCTCCGGCTCCTGGTGCACGGAGGCGGTCTGGCAGCCATCGCGGGCCGACCTGACCTGAGCGCCGTACCGCCGTTCGGCATGCTGACGGACCTGCTCGAGCTGACCGCCGAGGACCGCCTTGATCCGATGCTGGCGCGCGGCATCGCCTTGGAGGATGTACCGGCGGCACTCGTCGAGCTGTCGGGCCGCGGCGTCCGCGGCAAGCTCGTCCACGTCCGGGATTGAGCGAAGCACCGGACGACACGGCACTGCACTCCCCCTACAACTCGGGGACCACACGCGGCTGTTGTGTCATCCCCAGGGTGGAGGGGAGTGCAGCCCCAGCGAGTGATCCGCACGTCTGGCAGGTTCCGGAAAGATCTTTCCCGTCCGAACATGCGACCGGAAGGATCGATATCGTGCGCAGACGACGTCTCGCGCCCCTGTTGGCCGTGAGTGTCACGGCAACGCTGGCTCCCGCGCTCGCCGGCTCGACGGCGACCGCCGCTCCGGCCGCCACTCCGTCGACCGCCTCTTCGTCCGCAGCCACCAAGGGCGCGCTGGACCGGTATGTGAAGCAGAAGCCGCAGTGGAAGCGCTGCGAAGCCGACGCTCCGGCGGAGTTGGAGTGCGCCACGATCAAAGTCCCGCTGGACTACCGGGCCCCCGGCGGCAAGCAGATCGACTTAGCGATATCCCGGCTCAAGAGCACCGCGCCCGGCAAGCGCCACGGCGTCCTCTTCTCCAACCCCGGCGGCCCCGGCGGGCCGGGGCTCTACATGCCGCTGGGACTGCGGGAGAGGCTCCCCGAGTCCGCACAGCAGAAGTACGACCTCATCGGCTTCGACCCACGCGGTGTGGGGCGGAGCAGCCCCGTCTCCTGCGATCTGCGGCCGGAGGAGGAGAACTGGCTGCGGCCGTACAAGGAGGAGACGTTCGACAAGGACGTCTCCTGGGCACGGGACGTCGCCAAGAAGTGCGAGGAGAAGGCCGGCGACACACTGCCGCACATCACCACGCGCAACACCGCGCGCGACATGGATCTGCTCCGGGCGATCCTCGGTGAGAAGAAGATCTCGTACCTGGGCTACTCGTACGGCACCTATCTGGGCGCCGTCTACACGCAGCTCTTCCCGGGGCGGGCCGACCGGTTCGTGCTGGACAGCGCGGTCGATCCGGCGCGCGCCTGGCGAGGGATGATCCAGTGGTGGGCGGAGGGCGCCGAGCCCGCGTTCGACCGGTGGACCGAGTGGGCCGCCGAGCGTTCGGAGAAGTACGGCCTCGGTGACACCCCGAAGGAGGTCGACCGTACCTTCTGGGGCCTGGTCGCGCAGGCCGACGAGAAGCCCATCGAGGTGGAGGGCCAGCCGACCACCGGTGACGACATCCGCAGCGGTATGCGCGGGGCGGTCTTCAGCCCGCGGGAAGCCACCGAGGCGATCGTGGAACTGAAGAAGGCAGCGGACGGCCGGGCCGCCTCCGCGAAGAAGCTCGCGGCGTTCACCCGATCCGAGGGCACCGGATCCGCCGGGACTGGGCCGGCGGACTCCTCCGCCGATGCCGCCGAGGTGCCGTCCGACAACATGACGGCGAGCTTCTGGGCCGTGGTGTGCGGCGACAACTCGGCAGCGTGGTCCCGCGATCCCGAGAGCTACCGGCAGGACGCCATCGAGGACAAGGGCCGATACCCGCTCTACGGTGACTTCGCGTCCAGCATCAAGCCCTGTGCGTTCTGGGACAGGTCCGTGGAACCGGCGACCGAGGTGAACAACAAGGTCCGCTCCCTGGTCGTCCAGAACGAGTGGGACTCGCAGACCCCGCTGCCCAGCGGCCAGGCCCTGCACGCCGACCTGAAGGGCTCGAAGATGGTCACCGTCCTCGGCGGCGAGGGCCATGGCGTCTACCCGAACGGCAACGCGTGCACGGACGGCACGGTCACCCGCTATCTGCTCACCGGCAAGCTCCCTGCGAAGGACGTGTCCTGCGAGGCGACGGCCGCTTCGAACGAGGAGGCACGGAAGAACCAGAAGCGGGACGCGCTCCCCGGGTCTCCGCTCCCGGACCGGGCCCCGGACCGTTTCTGATCGGAGTCGCATCACCCATCGGGGCACGGCCTGTTGCCGCATGACCCGTTGAAGACTCGGCGGGACCTCCTGGTGGGGTCCCGCCGAGTCATTCTCAGAATTACCCCGTGACCGGGGACTCCGCGGTGCAACCGCCGGCGGTCACCAGGCCCTTGGAGCTCTGCTCCTCGATCACCTTGCCCTTGTAGGTGATCTTGCACGCGACCTGGGCGCCTTCGGGGTCCGCCGCGACCGGCATGACCGCCGAGGGCATGATGCCGCGCAGCTTGACCGTCTTCGTCCAGGGCAGCTCGGGCTTCGACACCGACTCGATCTTCGGCGCCGTGGCCTTGCCACCGCCGCCGTGGAACTCGATCGAGTCCACGTTCTTCCCCGTCACCTCGTAGGTGACCTCGTACGTCTCGTCCACGGCTTTGTCGACCTGGTCGACCGCCTCGGAACAGGAACTGAGACCGAGCGCGAGGCCGGCGACGGCGACGGAACAGACGGCCGCGCGGATGGTGCGGTGCATTGAGATCCCCCCGGATCGTGATGGTCGAGCCCGCAGCCAATCGCAAAGGGAAAGCAAGGTCAACTGTTATGTGATCCAACGAATCGACTTCCGGACGCGGCGTCAATTGTTCGGTCCCGAAAGGCGCGGCATGCTGCCCGAATGCCCCTGAAGACGATCCCTCCGCTCTCCCGCCGTACCCTGCTGCGCGCTCTCGGCTCCGGCGCTGTGCTCGGCGGACTCGCCGGGTGCGGTGTGCCGGCCGCGTACGTACCGCCCGACGACCGTGCCACGGCCGATCTCTCCGCCACCGATCGACGGCTGATCTGGGCGAACTGGCCTTTGTACATCGACACCGACGACGAGAACCAGGCGCGGCGACCGACCCTGGAGGGCTTCGAGCGGCGCACGGGCGTATCGGTGGACTACGTCGAGGAGATCAACGACAACGACGAGTTCTTCGGCAAGATCAGCCCCGCGCTGATGAACCATCAGTCCACCGGCCGCGATCTGATCGTCATCAGCGACTGGATGTGCGCACGGTTCGTGCGGCTCGGCTGGGTCCAGGAGATGGACCGGGCGCGGCAGCCGAACGTCATCAGGTATCTGGACCCGCAGTTGCGTTCACCGGCCTTCGATCCCGGCCGTAGGTGCACCGTGCCGTGGCAGTCCGGGATCACCGGGATCGCGTACAACCGGCGTACGACCGGCCGGGAGATACGGCAGGTCTCCGATCTGTGGGCCGGCGACCTGAAGGGCCGGGTCACCCTGCTCTCCGGTCTGGACGAGGCGTTCGCGCTGCTGATGCAAGGCAACGGCGTCGACATCACCCGGTGGACGGCCGACGACTTCCACACAGTCTGCGACCAGGTGGAGGAGCAGGTGAGCCGGGGACAGATCCGGCGCTTCACCGGCAACGACTACATCAAGGATCTGTCGAGCGGGGATGTACTGGCCTGTCAGGCGTACTCGGGCGATGTGATCCAGCTCCAGGCGGACGACCCGGACATCGAGTTCGTCGTCCCCGAAGGGGGCGCCGAGCTGTGGGCCGAGTCGCTGATGGTCCCCAACCTCGCCCGCCACAAGGCGAATGCCGAGCGGCTGATCGACTACTACTACGACCCCGAGGTCGCCGCCGAACTCGCCGCCTGGGTCAACTACGTCTGCCCGGTCCCGGCCGCCCAGGACGTCCTCGCCTCCGCCGAGGACAAGGAGACGGCCGCCCTCGCCGAGAACCCCCTGATCTTCCCGGACACGGAGCTGCGCAGCCGGCTCGCCGTCGCGCGTGACATCACATCGACGGAGCGGGTGGAGTTCGGGAAGCGATGGAACAAGATCGCGGGGTTGTAGGGCGTGCGTGCCTGAGTGTGAGTTCCTCCGCCTCAGCCGCCGGCACCGTCAAGACACACATCGGCCTGGGCGGGGCCGTTGGGGCCGGAGACGGCGCCGAGCTGGGACAGGCCGTCGAGGATGTCAGTGCAGGTCCAGTATTCGACGAACCTGCCGTCGGCGACGCGCAGGATGTCGTTTCCGCTGAAGGAGATCTTCGTGCCGATGGGGGCGGTGGCGTGAGGGATGCCCCCGGTGTAGGCGGCGCGCATGGTCCAGCGGGCGGAGATCAGGTCGCCGTCGACGATCGGGCCGAGGTCGACGGTGATGGTGATGTCGCCGAAGGCGGCCATGGTCTGCTCGATCTCGGGCAGCAGGCGCTCGGGGCCGGTGACGGCCTCGGAGTCGCTGCCGTCGGGACGTGCCTGGTGGACGACGAAGCCGGGGTCGAGGATCTCCTCGGCGTTGCTGAAGTCGCCGCGCCACATCTCGCTCCAGCGGTCGTAGAGGGCGCGCAGTTGCTCAGGGGTGTGGGTGGTCATGGGTTCTCCCGAGGGTCATGCTACAAAGGACCTGCGCCACACATTATCTGCGTGACGCAGAGATTAGTACGGCACAAGGGTGATCACATGTCAAACCGAAGTCGTAGGGAGCTGGTGGCTGCGGTCACCGCGACGGCCCGGCGCCACCACGCCGCCTACACGCTGTTCAACCAGGCCATGGCCGAACACCTCGGCCTGCATCCCACCGACCTGCAGTGCGTGAGCCTGCTCGCGCTGGAACCCGGCCCTCACAGCACGGGGCAGATCGCGGAGCTGACCGGGCTGACCTCCGGATCAGCCACCCGACTGGTCGACCGCCTCCAGAAGGCCGGCCTGGCCGAGCGCCGTCCTGACGCCCACGACCGGCGCAAGATGCTCGTCTCCCTCACCACCGGCCGCACCCCTGAGATCGAAGCCGCCTGGGACACCCCCGGGAGAGCCTTCGACCAGGCCCTGGACGACTTCACCGACGACGAACTCACCGTGATCGAGCGGTACCTGCGGCGCACGACCGACGTCGGCACCGAACAGACCGCACGCCTGCGCACCGGCTGACCCGACCACAGCCCGCCCTGAGCGCCTCCGCACGCGAGGGTCCGGTCGGCCTCCCGCTATCGCAGTGTGATTGCTTTGAGCCAGTCCTCGACGGCGACGACGTCCGCCCACTGCGGGAACAGCTTCTCGGTGAGCATCGTGTGCACCTCGGGATCGGTGTCGAGGCAGGCATCCGCCAGGACGGTGAGGCCGAAGTCCAGGTCGATGGCGTGCCACAGAGTGGACAGCACGACAGCGCTGGTCGCGATGCCGGTGAGAACAAGGCTGTCGATATCGCGAGCCCTGAGTACCAGGTCGAGGTCGCTGCCCGAGAACGCACTCCCCCGCCTCTTGGTCACCACCACGTCGCCCTGCTGTGGCGCGACATCGTCATGGATCTCGGTGCCGGAAGCACCCTCGGTGAACAGGCCGGCCCGCACGACATTTGCCATCACCCTGTTGCGAGGACCGACTTCCGGATCACCCGGCCGCAACCCCATCACCACGTAGATCACGGGGATCCCGGCAGCCCGGGCACCGTCGATCGCCCTGCGCAAGCGCTGCAGATACCCAGAACCGTCGTCGGCGATGGCCACGACGTCCCGTTGGACGTCCATCACCAGAAGTGCGCTGCCCGCCATGCTCGCCGTCCCTCCGCCGCTGGGAAACAAGGCAAGTCTGATGGATCGACCGAGCCGCGGTGGAGGATCGGAGATCCTGGCAGTCACGCGGGAGCTGACCCGCGAGCCAGCGCACGACGTCTGCTCAACCAGACGGGCGTACTGCCAGTACACCCACTATCAGTGCCTCGCTACCCACACGACGAGCTGGTTCCCTGAATGGTGTGACGCCCCGGCCTCTTGGTTTCTGACAGGGCCCGGCCACATCCGAGGTCGGCTATGGGGCAATGGGCGGCGTCATTTCGAGAGGAACCTCGAAGTCGGCACGAAGGAGCACGACATGACGAACACTCCCGCGAGCCCCGGACATGGTTCGCCCGAGTCCGTGACCCTGAACAACGGCGTGGAGATGCCGTCGCTGGGCTTGGGCGTCTTCCAGAGCCCTCCGGAGGAAACCGCGGCGGCCGTCGAGACCGCTCTGCGTGGTGGCTACCGGCTGGTCGACACCGCGGTTGCCTACGCCAACGAAAAGGAGGTCGGCCAGGGTCTGCGCCGCTCCGGTGTGGACCGGGGCGAGGTGTTCCTCACCACCAAGCTGTGGCTGACCGACTACGGCTACGACTCCGCCCTGCGGTCCTTCGACACCAGCCTGAACGAGCTCGGCGTGGATTACCTCGACCTGTGGCTGCTCCACTACCCGGTCCCGGTCGCGCAGGACATCGTCGACGCCTCCTACAAGGCCGCGGAGAAGCTGGTCGCGGAGGGCCGGGTCAGGGCGATCGGCGTGTCCAACTACACCCCACGGCTGCTGCGCCGGCTGGTGGACATCGCCGAGGTGCTGCCCGCGGTCAACCAGGTCGAGCTGCACCCGTACTTCATGCAGAACGAACTGCGCGCCCTGCATGAGCAGTTGGGCATTCTCACCCAGGCGTGGTCGCCCCTCGGTGCCGTCACACAGTACGAGCCCGACAGCCCCAACAGCGGGCGCCGCGTACTGGACGAGCCGGTGATCACCGAAATCGCGGCGAAGCACGGCAAGACGCCCGCCCAGACGGTGCTGCGCTGGCATCTGGAGCACGGCACCTGCGTGATCCCGAAGTCGGTCAAGGCGCACCGGATCGCGGAGAACTTGGACGTCTTCGACTTCTCCCTCACCCCGGAACAGGTCGAGGCCATCGACGCCCTGGACACCGGACACCGCTCCGGCCCCGACCCCGAGGCGACCCGTCTGGACTCCTTCTCCCAGCACAACCCCTGACCCGACAGTCGAACCGAGGCCGCCGCGGCTGACTGCCGCGGCGGCCTCATCCCGGAGAGGGTCGAGGTCAGTCGAGTCGGACGCCCGTGTGGCTCTCCAACGCTTGGAGGAGCTGTGTCTGGAAGTCCGGGTCCTGGGAGGCGGGGTGCGGTGTCTGCGTCTGCCGGTGGTGCCAGTAGCCGCCGCTGCTCGGGATCGGGTCGGGGTGCGTCGCGAGCCACACCTGGGTCTCGTGCCCGGCGGTCAGGTCGTCCGGTGCGCCGCGGCCGCCCATACGGGTGGGGACCCAGCCGGGGTCGACCGCGTGGCTGGACGTTCCCTCCCAGCGGGACGCGAAGGCGAGCGCGAGGGCGGTGACCCACAGCTTGCTGTCGTCGTAGGAAGCCGATCCGTCGGTCAGTCGTCGCAGGTCCGTTGAGCCGGTCCGGTGCATGGAGCTGCTGAGGTAGACGAGCCTGGCCGGTTTCTCCATCAGGGCCGTGAGCAGGTAGGGCGCGATCGTGTTGACCGTGGCGTCCTCCGGGCGGTTCATGACGCCGGCGTTGTGGATGACGGCGTCGAAGCGTCCGAACCCGGAGGCCTGCCGGGCGACGTCCCGGATCTCGTCGAGGTCGGCCAGGTCCCCGGTGACGACACCTTTCCACCGTACGGAGTCGTCCGCGTGGGTGAGACGGCCCGGGTCGCGGACGTGGACCACCACGTCATGGCCGTCGTCGGCCAGCGCGTTCGCCGTGTTGTGCCCGAGGCCACTGGCCGCTCCGGTCACCAGAATCAATGCCATGTCAGTTACTCCTGCCTGTGCGCGCATGGACGAAGCCGTACGCCCCGCCCCAGTGGGCGCGGGACGGACGGCGACGAGCGAGGGACCGCGTCAGAAGGTGAGCATCACCTTGGTCGCGCGCCGCTCGTCCATGGCCTTGTAGCCCTCCGCTGCCTCTTCCAGCGGGAGGGTGAGGTCGAAGACCTTGCCGGGGTCCATCTTCCGGTCCCAGATGAGCTGGATCAGCTCGGGCAGGAACCGCCGCACCGGAGCCGGGCCGCCCTCCGTGTGGATACCGGCGAAGAACAGGTCGATGCCCTGGATCGTGACGTCGTAGTTGACTCCGACGAAGCCCAGGTGCCCGCCGGGGCGGGTGGCGCCGATCGCCTGCATCGTCGACTCCTGGGTTCCGACGGCCTCGACCACCGAGTGCGCGCCGAGCCCTCCGGTGAGTTCCTTGATCTTCGTCACGCCTGCGTCACCACGCTCCTCGACGATGTCGGTCGCGCCGTAGTAGCGGGCCAGCTTCTGCCGCTCGGGGTGGCGGGACATCGCGATGATCCGCTCCGCGCCCAGCTGCTTCGCGGCGAGAACGGCCATCAGGCCGACCGCGCCGTCGCCGACGACCGCGACCGTCTTGCCGGGACCGGCCTCGGCGGCGACGGCGCCGTACCAGCCGGTGCCGAGCACGTCGGAGGCGGCCAGCAGCGACGGGATCAGGTCCTCGTCCGGCCGGCCCGGCGTGGCCACCAGGGTGCCGTCCGCGTGCGGGATGCGGGCCTTCTCGGCCTGGGTGCCGATCGTCCCCGCCACGAATTCCCTGTGCACGCAGCCGGACTGGTAGCCCGCACGGCAGATCTCGCAGGTGTTGTCGGAGATGACGAACGACCCGACGACGAAGTCGCCCACCTTGACGTTCCGCACGTCGTCGCCGACCTCCTCGACGACGCCCACGTACTCGTGCCCCATGGCCGTGTGGTCGGCGGGCTCGACCCCGCGGTACGGCCACAGGTCCGACCCGCAGATGCAGGTCGCGGTGAGCCGGACGATCGCGTCGGTGGGCTCGGTGATCTTCGGGTCTTCACGTTCCTCGACCCGGACGTCACCGGCCGTGTGCATGACTACTCCACGCATGGCTGCGTCTCCTTGCCTTCTGGAAGCCGGCGCGCGCAGCGCCGCATCGTGCGTCGTGCCCGGGAACGGGGAAACGTTCCCGGAGAGCACCACGCCATCCAGGGAACAGCCATTCGGTGCCTGGAGCGAGGCACTGTTGATGGGTGTACTGCCAGTACACCCATACCTGCCGGAGCCGGCCGTACGGTCGTCTTGTGGACAACCGTGAAGAAGTCCGCGAGTTCCTCACCTCGCGGCGTGCCAAGATCACCCCCGAGCAGGCGGGGCTGCCCTCCGGTACCCGGCGTCGGGTGCCCGGACTGCGCCGCAGCGAGGTCGCGGCCCTGGCGGACGTCAGCGTCGAGTACTACGCCAAGCTCGAACGCGGCAATCTCTCCGGGGTCTCCCCCACCGTGCTCGAAGCCGTCGCCCGTGCCCTCCAGCTCGACGACGCCGAACGCGCCCATCTGCTCCATCTGGCGCAGGCCCAGGAAGGCTCCGACGCCCTCGCTCGCCCCCGGCCACGACCCGGCCGGCAGCGGGCCCTGCACAAGAGTGTGCAGTGGACCCTGGACGCCATCACCACCACACCCGCCTACGTCGCCAACGGCCGCCTGGACCTGCTCGCCACCAACCGGCTGGCCCGCGCCTTCTTCAGCGACATCTGCGCCCACCACCACACCCAGCCGCCGAACCTCGCCCGCTACCAGTTCCTCGACCCCGCCGGTCACCGCTTCTACGCCAACTGGGATCTCGCGGCCGACATGACCGTCGACGTCCTGCGCACCGAAGCCGGGCGCAACCCGCACGACAAGGATCTCCACGACCTCGTCGGCGAACTGTCCACCCGCAGCGACGCCTTCCGTACCCGCTGGGGCGCCCACAACGTGACCCGCCACGGCACCGGCACCAAGCCCTTCCGCCACCCGGTCGTCGGCGACCTCACCCTCACCTGGCAGGCCCTGGCCGTCACGGCCGAACCCGGGCTCACCCTCACCGTCTACACCGCCGAACCCGGCTCGCCCTCCGCGGAGAACCTGAGCCTCCTGGCGACCTGGGCCGCCACTCAGGAGGCGGGCTCCTCCACTTGACCCCGGTGGCCATCAGGCGAGTCGCGCGTCATGCGGAGCGTGACTGAGCAGTTCGATCCGCCACGAACTCGACCTCATCGCCGCGACCGCGCCGAACCTGACGCGCGAGATGCTTCGGCAGATCGCGCCGGACTTCCTCGACCGGGAGGTCTTCACCCGTGCCGGACTCAACCTGCCGGCCTCCTGCGCCCGGGGCATGTGCGGCACCTGCAAGGCGACCCTGGTCTCCGGCTCCGTCGACATGCGGCACAACGGCGGCATCCGCCCTGGCGAGATCGCCCGGAACGAGATCCTGCTCTGCCGCTCGAAGCCGTAGGAGGATCTCGTGACCGACGCGTGAAAAGGACAGCGATGACCTGGCCCGGCTGCCGGGCACCGCGGCCACCGCAAGGAGAACCCGCTCGTGCCGCAGCAAGTACGTGCCGTCGTCGCACTCGCCGCCAGCGAACCCGTGACCGTCGAGACCGTCCTGGTCCATCTCCCGCGCCCGGGTGTCCAACGCGGTGACGACAGCGGCTGAAGCGGTCCGAGGATTGCCGGGAACCCGAACGTCGGACTGGACGCCACCGGACACCTTGTGACCGATTCCCGAGGACAGCTTGAGCTCCGCCTCGAAGACCTCGACCTGCCGTACGAAGAGGCGCTGCCCCGGCCCCCAGCTCCGGATCACATCGTGGCCGGACCCGAGTCGCCGGTCGACAGGGCCTGTTCCGCCCAGATGGTTTTCCCGCGGCGCGCGTGGCGGGTGCCCCACCTTCGGCTGAGCTGGGCTACCAGGAGCAGGCCGCGGCCGCCTTCGTCGTAGGTGAGGGCGCGGCGGAGGTGCGGTGCGGTGCTGCTGGTGTCGGACACCTCGCAGATCAGGTGGCGGTCCAGGATCAGGCGCAGTTCGATGGGCGGATCGGCGTAGCGGATCGCGTTGGTGATCAGTTCGCTGACGACGAGTTCGGTGACGAACGCGTCCTCCTCCAGATTCCACTCCTGCAACTGCCGGGTGACGCTGCGTCGGATCCGGGCGACCTCGGACGGTTCCGCCGGCACGTCCCAGGTGGCCACATGACCCGAGTCCAAAGCCTTCGTCCGGGCCAGCAGCAGCGCCACGTCGTCTGCCGCGCGGTCAGGGAGCAGGGCCTGCAGCACATCGTCGCAGGTGCTCTCCAGCGAGGTTCCCGCTCGGGCCAGCGTCTTGAGCAGGTCGTCGACCCCCTGGTCGATGTCGCGCCCGCGCGCCTCGACGAGACCGTCGGTGTACAGCGCGAGCAGGCTGCCTTCGGGCAGCTCGATCTCGGTCGCCTCGAACGGCAGGCCGCCAAGACCCAGTGGCGGCCCGGCGGGAAGGTCGAGCAGAAACGGTTCGCTGCCGGGGATGAGCAGCGCCGGCGCCGGATGGCCCGCGCGCGCCACGCAGCAGCGCCGGCTGACCGGGTCGTAGACGGCGTAGAGACAGGTGGCGCCGATGTCGGCGGCGGCGCTGCCGGGTGCGTCGTCCTCGCCCTCGGCCGACAGCCGGTCCACCAGATCGTCCAGGTGCGTCATGAGCTCGTCGGGCGGGAGGTCGACGTCCGCCAGAGTGCGCACGGTCGCCCGCAGCCGCCCCATGGAGGCCGAGGCCTGGATCCCGTGGCCTACGACGTCGCCGACGACGAGGCCCACCCGGGCGCCGGAGAGCGGGATGACGTCGAACCAGTCGCCGCCCACACCGGCCTGCGCGCTGGCCGGCAGATACCGTGAGGCGGTCTCGACCGCGGGCTGCCGGGGATGTCCCTGCGGCAGCAGGCTGCTCTGGAGGGTCAGCGCGGTGCTGCGCTCCCGGGTGTAGCGGCGGGCGTTGTCGATGCTCAGAGCGGCCCGGGCGGTGATCTCCTGCCCCAGGAGCAGGTCGTCCTCCGTGAAGGGTTCCGGACTCCGGTGCCGGGTGAAGGTGGCCACGCCGAGCGTGATGCCTCGGGCCCGCATCGGCACCGCCAGGACCGAGTGGAAACCGAACCGCCGTACCCGTTCCGCCCGCTCCGGGGCCTGGCTCTCCCACTTGGCCACGCCGGCCGGGGTCACCTCGTGGATCAGGGGTTGTCCCGAGGCGAGGACCTCGGCAGCCGGTGACACGTTCGGGTAGACGGCGACCGTGCCCAGTGGCACCACGGCTTCGGGGCAGCCCGGCAGCACCGACTGATTGGCCACCCGGCGCAGCATGACCGGACTGGGCAGGGTCATGGCGCGCAGTTCCTGGTCGTCCTCGATGTCGGGGAGCAGGTCCACGGTGACGAAGTCCGCCAGCTGCCCGACCGCCACGTCGGCCAGCTCCTGAGCGGTCTGGGTCAGGTCGAGGGTGGTGCCGATACGGACGCCGGCCTCGGCGACCAGGGCGAGGCGCTGCCGGGCCAGGTGCTCCTCGGTCATGTTGTGGGCGGACAGGAGGACGCCCTGAACCAGGCCGTCGGGGTCGTGCACCGGCGCCAGCGTCACCGTCCACAGGCTCTCCCGCCGGTCGCCGGACAGTTGCAGGACGGCCCGCAGGTGCTGCCGTTCGCCGGTCACCAGGACCTGCCGCATCACGTGCTCGGTACGGTCGCTCTCCGCGTCGAGGACGATCTCCGACACCCGTAGCCCGCGCATCTCGGCCTCGGTCAGACCCATCACACGTTCCATGTCCGCGTTGGCCCGCAGCAGCCGCAGCCGTGTGTCGTAGAGCGCCGTGGTGCACGGTGACTGGGTGAGTGACCACCCGAGCAGACCGTCCTCGTCGATCTCCGTGCGGGAGCGGGCGACCGGCGAGACGAGAAGCCACTCATGGCCGCGGCCGTCGCCGGCGGGGTCCCGCTCACGGCGGTGGGCCAGCAGACTGACCCGGACGAGGCGGCCGTCCCGGTGGCGGAGGTCCACCGAGCCGTTCCACCGGCGTAGTCCCGTGATGGAACGCAGCGTCTCGGTGGGCGGCTCGTCGGCGAGCAACACGGTCGCGGAGCGGCCCGTGACCTCCGGTGCGCGGTACCCCAGCAGCCGTCGTGCGCCTTCGCTCCACCCGGTCAGCCTGCCGTGGGCGTCCACGACCGCCCTGGCCGTTGCCGCCTCGCCGTCGGACTGCACCGGCTCCGCCCCCGGCTCGTCCCCGGTGGTTCCCGGTTGCGTCATCGCGCCATCCTGCCCAAAGCAGCACCGGACCCTGATCGCTATGCACGGTATTGAGTGCAAACCAGGATAATTGAGTATTCATCCGTGGTCACCAGCTCAGCGGCTCTCCGCGCTCACCACCGCCGTGCCGGTCATGTGGCTCGGGGAAGCCCTAAGGGACTGTAAGGACTTGGCTCCCGACATTGAGCGGCGCTGTTCGCGCCGTCGACTCTGTGTGCTTCCGGGCCGCAGACAAGGGAGTTCCGATGGCCACACAGACCACCGCCGAGCGTGCGCGGAAACCACGCCGCGACGAACGCAGGGTCGTCAGCAACATCATGCGCGGATCGATCGGCAATCTGATCGAGTGGTACGACTGGTACGCGTACACCGCGTGCAGCGTCTATTTCGCGTCCGTCTTCTTCCCCTCCGGCGACCAGACCGCCCAGCTGCTGAACACCGCCGCGGTGTTCGCCGTCGGCTTCCTGATGCGGCCGATCGGCGGCTGGGTCCTGGGCCGCTACGCCGACCGCCGTGGCCGCCGTGCGGCGCTGACGCTGTCGGTGACGCTGATGGCGGCCGGTTCGCTGATCGTCGCGCTGACCCCGTCGTACGGCTCGATCGGGGTCGCCGCGCCGGTCCTCCTGGTCCTGGCCCGGCTGTTGCAGGGGCTGTCGGTGGGGGGTGAGTACTCGACCTCGGCCACCTATATGTCCGAGGTGGCCACGCCCGGCCGCCGCGGCTATTACTCGAGCTTCCAGTACGTCACTTTGATCGCCGGCCAGCTGACGGCGCTCGGTCTGCAGATCGTCCTGCAGCAGGTGCTCAGCCCCGCGCAGATGGATTCCTGGGGCTGGCGGATCGCGTTCGTCGTCGGTGCCGCGGGGGCGGTGATCGTGCTGTGGCTGCGGCGCGGCATGGACGAGTCCGAGAGCTTCGAGCGCGCCGCGTCGGAAGGCGACAAGGAGCAGGACGGGCCGGCCCGCGGCAGCCTGCGGCTGCTGCTGTCCTACCCGCGCCAGTGCCTGGTCGTCGTGGGGCTGACCATGGGCGGCACCCTGTTCTTCTACACGTACACGACCTACCTGCAGAAGTTCATGGTCAACACCAGCGGCATCGCCAAGCCGACGGCTGCCTGGATCAACTTCTTCGCGCTGCTCGTGTTCGTCCTGCTCCAGCCGGTGATGGGCCTGCTCTCCGACCGGGTGGGACGGCGTCCGCTGCTGATCGCGTTCGGGGCGCTGGGCACCGTGGTGGTGGTGCCCTCGCTCACCCTGCTGTCGCACACCAGCGACCCCGTGTACGCGTTCCTGCTCATGGTCGGGCCCTTGGCCGTCAGCTCCCTGTACACCTCGATCAGCGCGGTGGTGAAGGCCGAGCTGTTCCCGACCTCCATCCGGGCGCTCGGCGTCGGCCTGCCGTACGCGCTGACCGTGGCCGTGTTCGGAGGGACCGCCGAGTACATCGCGCTCTGGTTCAAGAAGGCCGGACACGAGAACTGGTACTTCTACTACGTGACCGCCTGTGTTCTGATCTCGCTGCTCGTCTACATTCGGATGCGCGAGACCTCCGACGCGTCGCCACTGGACGAGGACGATTCCCGGTCTCGCGACTGACGAGGCGGGAGAGGAGGCGACCGTGCGGGTGCTGCTGGCCGAGGACGACGACGGTGTGGCGGGCGCGCTGACCGAGGCCCTGTACGACAACGGCCACGCGCCGGCCAGGGTCAAGCGCGGCGAGGACGTCCTCGCCCGCCACCGGCAGGCGGACCTGCTGCTGCTCGACCTCGGCCTGCCCGACCTGGACGGTCTGGAGGTGCTGCGCAAGCTGCGCGCGGTCAGCCCCCTGCCGGTGGTGGTGCTCACCGCGCGGGGCGACGAACGGTCGGTGGTGCGCGGCCTGCGGCTGGGCGCCGACGACTACCTGGTCAAGCCGGTCCGGCTGGCCGAGCTGCTGGCCCGCATCGAGGCCGTCACCCGGCGGGCGGCGGCGTCCTCGGCCCCGGCCACGCGCACGGTGCGGGCCGGGGACGTCGAGGTCGACCTGGACGCCCGCCGGGTGCTGGTCGGCGGTGCCGAGGTACGGCTGACCACCAAGGAGTTCGAGGTCCTCGCCGCGCTGGCGGCCCGGGCCGGCACGGCGGTCAGCCGCCAGCAGCTGATGGACGAGGTGTGGGGGGACGCCTTCCTCGCCGTGTCCCGCTCGCTCGACGTGCACCTCACCCAGGTGCGGGCCAAGCTCGGCCGCCCCGAGGTGCTGACCACCATCCGCGGCTTCGGCTACCGCTTCGGCGACTGAGCCGGTTCTCACGGCAGGCCCTGTTCATGCGCACCCGCGTCCTCACCGTGGTCCTGGCCTTCGTGGTTCTCGCCGTGGCCGGCTTCGCCGTGCCGCTGCTGGCCGTCACCTCGGCGCAGCGCACCCAGCAGCTCGTCGCGGCGCGCACCGCCGACCTCGACCGTTTCGCCGGGCTGGCCGAACAGGCCGCCGAGAGCGACGACACCGGGGCGCTCACCGCCGACGTGCGCCGCTACACCGAGCTGTACGGCGAGGCCGTCGTGGTCGTCGACGCCCGCCGCGCCCCGGTGGTGCAGACGGGCGGCCTGCGCGCCGCGGACCCGGCCGTCGCCCGGCTCGTGGACGCGGCGCTGCGCAACCAGCCCGTCTCGCCCGGAGGGACGCTGCGGCCCTGGTCCCGGGCCGACCGGCTGCTCGCCCGTCCCGTGGGCACCGGCACCAGGGTGTCCGGAGCCGTGGTGCTGCGGGCCTCGGTGCGGGTCGCGGCGGACGACATCGCCCTGCGCTGGGCGCTGGTCCTGGCCGGCGCCGGGCTGCTGGCCGTGGCCTGTGTGCTGCTCGCCCGCGCCGCCACGCGGTGGGTCGTACGGCCGCTGCACCGCCTCGACCGCGCGGTCGGCACCCTGGCCGCCGGGCTGCCGCCCGAGCACGCCCGGGCCGGCGGCCCGCCGGAGCTGCGCCAGCTGGCCACCGGCTTCAACCGCATGGCCGACGGCGTCACCACCGCGCTGGAACAGCAGCGCAGGCTCGTCGCCGACACCTCGCACCAGCTGCGCAACCCCCTGGCCGCCCTGCGGCTGCGCATCGACTCGCTCCAGCCCCACCTGCGCGCCTCCGCCACCCGCACCTACACCGGGGTGACGGGCGAGCTCGAACGCATGGAGCACCTCCTCGACGACCTGCTCACGCTGGCGAACGCCGAGCACCGCGCGGGCGAACTCGCCGTCTCGGACGCACGGGAGTCGTGCTGCGACGCGACGGCGGTCACCGCGGCCCAGGCCCGGCTGTGGCAGCCGGTGGCCGAACAGGCCGGAGTCCGTCTGGAGTTCGTCCCCGGCCCCGCCGTGCTCATGGCCTGCCCCGAGGGAGAGCTGGCCCAGGTGGCCGACATCCTCTTCGACAACGCGATCAAGTACGCAGGGGGCGGCGCTCGCGTGGAGGCACGCTGCATCGGCGAGGGCCCGGACACGGTGCTCGAGGTGCGGGACAACGGGCCGGGCCTCGCGGCCGGCGAACTCTCCCGGGCGGGCACCCGCTTCTGGCGCTCGGAACGGCACCGCGAGGTGCGCGGCAGCGGACTCGGTCTGGCGATCGCCGAGCGGCTGGTGGCCGGTCACACCGGACACGTCGAGTTCACGGCGGCCGAACCGCACGGCCTGCGCGTCCGGGTCGTCCTCCCGAAGGGGCACCCGGCATGACCGGCTCCGCCCATTCCATGAGCCGCCGCACCGCACTGCGCGCCGCACTCGGCATGGCGGGCACCGGCCTGCTCGCGGGTTCGGCGGCGGCCGACGCACGGCACGCGGACCGCGGACCGGAGGGAGAGCTGCGGATCGCGACCGGCGAGACCGACGGCTTCTACACGGCCTTCGGCCGGCTGCTCGCCGCCCAGGTCACGGCCGTCTACCCGCGGCTGTCCTGCGAGGTGGTCACCAGCGAGGGCAGCGTGGACAACGTTCGGCTGCTCCAGGCCCGCCGGGCCGATGTGGCGCCGGCCCTTTCGGACATCGCGTGGGCGGGGTACGGCGGCACCGCACCGTTCGACCGCCGTGTTCCGCTGCGCGCGATCGGCAGGGTCTATGAGAACTACGTGCAGCTGGCCGTGCGCTCCGACGCCCGCATCCACACGGTGACCGACCTGGCGGGCCGCACCGTCTCCCTGGGCGCGGCCGCGTCCGGCGGAGCGGTGCTCGGCGACCGGCTCCTGCGCGTCGCGGGTCTGACCCCCGGCACCGACGTACGGGTCCGGCATCTGCTGATGCCGGAGGCGGCCCGTGCGATGCGGGCCGGAACGATCGACGCCCTGCTGGTCGCCGGGGGCGTGCCGCTCCCCGTGCTCTCCTGGCTCGACACGCGCCCCGGTGTCCGCCTGCTGCCCCTGTCCGGTCTGCTGCCCCGGCTGCGGGCCGGCATGGGTTCGGCAGGGTCGGGGCTGGAGGCGGTGTCGGTGCCGGCCGGGGCGTACCGGAAGTCCCCCGAGGTCCCCACCATCGGCGTCGCCAACCTCCTGCTCTGCCGCCCCGACCTCCCTGCCTCCGTCGCCGCCGCCCTCACCCACGTCCTGGTCCGCCGCGCCACCCGCCTCGTCCCCGCCCCGGCCCTCGGCACCCAGTTCCTCGACGCCCGCAGCCTGATCTCCACGGGCGCTGTCCCGCTGCATCCCGGGGCGGTCGCCGCCTATCGCGAACTGCACGGGTAGCGACGGCGCTCCACCCCCATCCCTCAGCCGCCACGCCCGGGCTAAGATCCCGGCCATGGCCCTGACCATGAAAGACGTGGACCGGTTCGAAGCTGCGAGGCCCCGCCTGGAGGCCATCGCCTACCGTCTCCTGGGTTCCGCCAGCGAGGCCGAGGACGCCGTGCAGGAGACCTTCCTGCGCTGGCAGGCCGCCGACATCGACCGCGTCGAGGTCCCCGAGGCCTGGCTGACGAAGGTGCTCACCAACCTGTGCCTCAACCAGCTCACCTCGGCCCGCGCGCGGCGCGAGACCTACGTGGGCCAGTGGCTCCCCGAGCCGGTGCTCGCCGGGGACCCGATGCTCGGCCCGGCCGACACCGCCGAACAGCGCGAATCGGTCTCGTACGCGGTCCTCGCCCTGCTGGAGCGCCTCTCCCCCAGCGAGCGGGCGGTGTACGTCCTGCGGGAGGCGTTCGCCTACCCGCACCGGGAGATCGCCGAGATCCTCGACATCACCGAGGCCGCCGCCCAGCAGATCTTCCACCGCGCCAAGAAGCACGTCGCCGCCGGCAGGGCCCGCACCGAGGTCGACGAGGCCGCCGCCCGGCGGATCGTCGACGAGTTCCTCGCGGCCGCCACCAGTGGCCGGACCGAGCCGCTCGTGCGCCTGCTCACCCAGGACGCCATCTCGGTCGGCGACGGTGGCGGGAAGGTCCCGGCCCGCGCCAAGGCGTTCGAGGGTGCCCTCGCGGTCGCGAAGTTCATGCGGGGTCTGTTCAAGCCCGGCAAGGCCAAGCGCGATCTGGTCGGCGGATCGCCCGACGTCTACGCCACGACCGCCAACGGCGACCCCGCCCTCGTGGTGGTCCTCGACGGCCGCGTCATCGGCGTGATGTGCCTGGAGATCAGCGCCGAGGGCATCGCCGGGTTCCGCAACCAGGTCAACCCCGACAAGCTCGAACGCGCGACCAGGCGGTGGGCGGCCACCGACCACGGAGACCCGCTGCTCACGGTCTTCTGACACCACCGACGACGATGTGACGTGCTTCATACCACGTTCCTGTCAGGGAACGGCGGGCCGCCCGGTTCAAGGGGCGAGTCCCGCTCGAGACAGGAGCCCGAAATGCAGCACCGCATCGTCGTCCTCGGAGCCGGCTACACCGGAGCCATCGCCGCCGGCCGCCTCGCCAGGCGCCTGCACCGCGAAGACGTCGCCATCACCCTCGTCAACGCCGAGCCCGACTTCGTCGAGCGGGTCCGGATGCACCAGCTCGCGGCCGGCCAGGACCTCACGCCCCGGCCCTTCAGCGAGATGTTCGCGGGCACCGGCGTCGAGCTGAAGCTCGCGAAGGTCACCGGCGTCGACGTCGACCGCAGGACCGTCGCCGTCGTCGACGCGAAGGGCCCCGGGGAGCCGGAGACCGAGGCGCTGCGGACCGAGGAGCTGGAGTACGACACCCTCGTGTACGCCCTCGGCAGCGGCTGGAACGACCAGGGCGTCCCCGGCGTCGCCGAGCACGCCCACCAGATCGCCGGCCGCCCCGGGGCACTGCGGTTGCGCGAGCGCCTGGCCCGGCTGGATGCCGGAGAGTCCGTGGTCGTGGTCGGCGGCGGGCTCACCGGCGTGGAGGCCGCGACCGAGATCGCCGAGGCCCGCCCGGACCTCGACGTCGCCCTCGCCGCCCGCGGCGAACTCGGCGACTGGCTCTCCCCCAAGGGCCGCCGGCACCTGCGGAAGGTCTTCGGCAAGCTCGGCATCACCGTCCACGAGAACTCCTCCGTCACCGGCGTCGAGGCCGACCGCGTCACCACCGCCGATGGCGAGCTGATCCCCGCCGCGGTCACCGTGTGGACCACCGGCTTCGCCGTCCACCCGCTGGCGCAGGCCACCACCCTGGACGTCGACGACGCCGGGCAGATCCTGGTCGACGGCACCATGCGCTCGGTCTCGCACCCGGACGTGTACGCCGTCGGCGACGCGGCCCTGGCCGTGGGCCCCGGCGACAAGCCGCTGCGGATGTCGTGCGCCTCCGGCACCCCCATGGCATGGCAGGCCGCCGACGCCATCGCGGCCCGCCTGACCGGCGGAAAGCTCCCGAACGTCCCGCTGCGCTACTTCAACCAGTGCATCTCGCTGGGCCGCAAGGAAGGCCTGATCCAGTACGTCACCGCCGACGACCTCGCCGTCCGGGCGGCTCTGACGGGCCGGTTCGCCGCCGTCTACAAGGAACTGATCTGCAAGGGCGCGGCCTGGGGCGTCGCCAACCCGATGCTCGGCCTGCCGAGCCGTCGCCGCCACGTCGTGCGGCAGCCGGCCGGGGCGGATTCGCCGGTCGGGGCAGCGGCCTGACGCGCACGACAGCCCGACGGCCTCATGCCCCGAGGCCGTCGAGCAGCATGGCGAGCCCTCCCAGGAACTCCTGGTCCGCGCTGATGTTCCGGGCGTCTCGCGCGGTTTCGGTCATGTGGGGGAAGTCGGCGGGCGGCAGCTCGGTGATGGCTGTCGTCCCCGGGCCGGAGAGGGGCCCGAGGTGTTCCAGCTGGATCGCTCCGATGACATAGCCGAGCAGCGCGCGCAGGGCGACGACCCGACGGTCGCCCTCGATCCCCGCCTCGGTCAGGATCGCGGTCATGGTCTCCGACCAGCGCAGCACTGCGAGGGAGTGGTGCCGGTGGGTGATGGTCAGGGGGACGACCGCCGGATGAGCACCCACGGTGTCGCGCAGGCGCCGCACCATGACCTCGATCCGCTCGCGCCATGACGCGTCGGGATCCGGGGGCTCGGTGTTCACGGCGTTCAGCACGAGCTCGACGACGAGCCGTTCGAGCTCCTCGCGGTCGTGCACATACCGGTAGAGCCCCATGGTGCTCATGCCGAGCTCCTGGGCGACGGCGCGCATCGACAGCCCGGCGAGCCCGTCGCGGTCGATGACGGCGAGGGCGGCCGAGGCGAGCTGATCGGGGGTGAGGGAACGGGGACGTGGCATGACGGTTGACAGCGTACGGCATACGCCTACGCTGGTAGGCGTATGCCGTACGCCAACGGAGGGAATGTCCATGCGCCTGTCCCGTAGTCCGGTGGAGCCCGGGTCCACCGTGAACGCACGCACGCTCACCGCCGTCTCCGGCGACGAGGTCGCCGTTCCCGACCCCGGCCGGCTGGTCCACCTTCAGTTCCGGCGGTTCGCCGGCTGCCCGGTCTGCAATCTGCATCTCCGGTCGGTGATACGGCGACACGGGGAGATCGAGGCCGCCGGTGTACGCGAGGTCGTGGTCTTCCACTCGCCCGCCGAGGAACTGTCGCCCCACACGGCCGGTCTTCCGTTCGCCGTGGTCGCCGACCCCGGCAGGCGGCTGTACACGGAGTTCGGTGTGGAGCGGTCGCCCCGCGCCCTGCTCAGCCCGCGAGCCTGGGGACCGATCGTCCGGGCGGTCCTCAGCGGTGTACGGGAGGTCTCCCGCGGGCGGGAGCACCTGCCCTCGACGACCCCGCACGGCGGTCGGCTCGGCCTCCCCGCCGACTTCCTCATCGCTCCCGACGGCCGTGTCCTCGCCGCCAAGCACGGCGAGCACGTCTACGACCAGTGGTCGGTCGACGAACTGCTGGAACTGACGGCCCGCGCCCCTCGCACGCCCCGTACGAAACCCACGGCCCGATGACCGAGGGCCGCGGGTACCCGGACAGCACCAGGTTCACAGCGACGCGTTCTCCGGCGCCGTCGCCCAGGCGAATCCGTCCGGGTCGGTGAAGGTCCCGGCGTCGCTGTCGATCGTGAGCCGGTGCGATCCGGTGCCGTCCGGTGAGGTGCCGACGAGCTTGGCCAGGCCCCGGCGCTTGTAGAGCGCCAGCTTGACCGGGCCCGACCCGGTGGCGAACTCGACGTACTTGCCGCCGAAGCTCTTCCCCACGGCGAGACCGTGATCGACGTAGAACTGCTTGCTGGCCTTCACGTCCTCGACACCGAGCAGGAGCACGATCTCGTCGATCTGCCGGGCGGCCGGGCCGGTGTTCTTCTTCGACGACGAGGCCACCTGCCAGATCGTCCCGTCCGGGGCCTGTACGACGCCCCCGTAACCCCAGAGGGACTTGGCGGCGGGCTTCAGGGTCTCGGCACCGGCGTCCACGGCGGCGTCCATGAGGGCGTCGACGTTGGCCGGCTGGGACACCACGAGCGACAGCGTGAACCCGCGGAAGCCGGTGCTCGGTGCCTCCGAGGCCCGCAGACGTACCTGTCCGACGAGGCCGAAGGCGGTGGTGAGGAAGCGTTCGGCGGCGGTGGGGTCGGCCGCCTCGAGGGTGACGGATGCGATGGAAGTCATGACCTCGACGCTAGGTCGGCTCAGCGGTCCACGCTTCTCGAATCCTGACCGGATCGGCGACGAGCCCGGGACGCCCGGCGTGCCGACGGCCCGGTCCACGCCTAACGTGGGCCGGGCCAGCGCCGTCGCGGAGAGGAGCGTCCCATGCCGGTCGCTCGAAGCCCCCTGCACGGCCGGACCGCCGTGGTGACCGGTGCGGCGCGCGGCCTCGGGGAGGCGATGGCCCGGGAGCTGTGCCGCCGGGGCGCGAGGGTGGCGTTGCTCGGCCGTGAGGAGCGGACGCTGGCCCGGGTGCGGGACAGCCTTCAGGGCGTGGCCGAGTGCTGGGAGGTCGATGTCACGGACGAGCGCGGGATGGCTCGCGCCGCCGACGGGATCCGGGCGCGCTTCGGGCCGCCCTCGGTGGTGATCGCCAACGCGGGGGTCGCCGAGGGCGGACCGTTCGCCGAGGCCGATCTCGAGGTCTGGCGCCGGGTCGTCGAGGTGAACCTCGTCGGCAGTGCCGTCACCGCGCGGACGTTCCTGGCGGACCTCCTGGACACGCGGGGCTACTTCCTCCAGGTCGCGTCGCTCGCGTCCATCGGGGCGGCGCCGATGATGAGCGCCTATTGCGCGTCGAAGGCCGGGGTCGAGTCGTTCGCCCACGCGCTGCAGGCGGAGGTCGCCCATCAGCGGGTGGGCGTGGGCATCGCGTACATCAACTGGACGGACACGGACATGGTCCGCGACGCCGACGCGCACGCGGTGCTGCGGGAGTTGCGCGGCCACATGCCGCGTCCGGCGCGCAAGGTGTATCCCGTCCCGTACGTCGCCGGGCGGCTGGTCAGGGCGGTCGAACGGCGCCGGCCTTCGGTCTACATGCCCCGTTGGCTGCGGTACACCCAGCTGGTGCGGGCGGCGATGCCGCCGGTCGTCACGCGACTGTCGCGACGTGAACTGCCGCGTCTCGCCGCCGACGAGCCGTTCACTGCCACGGGGCTGCTCGGCGCCGGAGGCCGCGCCGACCAGGAGGCGGCCGGCGTCGACCCTCCGCCCGGCTGAACGCCCGCTCTGCGGATCCGTGCATCCGCCGGCACCGGTGCGTCCGAAGTACTCGTGTGAGAGCGAATGCGGCCGGTCGCCCCGCCGCGACAGGCGCGGTCCTGCCGCAAAGCCCATGATCGAGGGAGTGAGGCCGCAACACCGGAGCGCACGCGTGGAGGAGCCGATCGTGGAGACAGGCGGACAACGGGACGCACAGTCGCTGCACTGTCTGGTGACCGGAGCGTCCGGGTACATCGGCGGGCGTCTGGTGCCGGAACTGCTCCAGGCCGGTCACCGGGTCCGGTGCCTGGCCCGCTCCCCCGGCAAGCTCCGCGATCACCCCTGGGCGGGGCACGCCGAGACGGTCCGGGGGGATGTCACGGACGCCGATTCGGTCGCCGCCGCGATGCGCGGTGTCGACGTCGCGTACTACCTGGTGCACGCCCTGGGGACCGGTCCGGGCTTCGAGGAAACCGACCGCAGGGCGGCCCGGGTCTTCGCCGAGCAGGCGCGCGCCGCCGGTGTGCGGCGGATCGTCTACCTCGGCGGGCTCACACCGCGGGGAGTTCCCGAGGAGTCCCTCTCCCCGCATCTGCGGTCCAGGGCCGAGGTGGGACGCGTCTTCCTCGGCGCGCCGGTGCCGGCCACGGTGCTGCGGGCGGCGGTCGTCATCGGCTCGGGGTCGGCGTCCTTCGAGATGCTGCGCTATCTGACCGAGCGGCTGCCGGTCATGGTCACGCCCAGTTGGGTGCACACCCGGACCCAGCCGATCGGCGTACGGGACGTGCTGCGGTACCTGGTCGGTTCGGCCTCGATGCCGGATGACGTCGACCGCGCGTTCGACATCGGCGGGCCGGATGTCCTCACCTACCGGGACATGATGGACCGGTACGCCGAGGTGGCCGGGCTGCGGCGCAGGCTGATCGCGCCGGTGCCGGTGCTCACCCCGAGGCTGTCCAGCCACTGGGTCGGCCTGGTCACCCCGGTGCCCGCCGCCCTCGCCCGGCCGCTGACGGAGTCGCTGCGCCACGAGGTCGTGTGCCGCGAGCACGACATCGCCCGGTACGTGCCCGACCTTCCGGGCCGGCCGCTGCCGTTCGACGCGGCGCTGGCACTGGCCTTGCGCAAGGTGCGGGAGGCGCAGGTCGTCACCCGCTGGTCGTCCGCCGCCGTGCCCGGGGCGCCCAGCGATCCGCTGCCCACCGACCCGGACTGGGCGGGCGGCAGCCTCTACGAGGACGAGCGGCACCTCCCCGTGGACGCGTCCCGGGAGTCGCTGTGGAAGGTGATCGAGGGCATCGGCGGCGACAACGGCTGGTACTCCTTCCCGCTCGCCTGGACGGTCCGGGGCTGGCTGGACCGCTTCGTCGGCGGTGTCGGCCTGCGCCGCGGACGACGTGACGCCGAGCGGCTGCGGGCCGGCGACTCATTGGACTTCTGGCGGGTCGAGGAGATCGAGCCGAGCCGCCTGCTGAGACTGCGGGCGGAGATGCGCCTGCCCGGCCTGGCATGGCTGGAGATGTACGCGGAGACGGACGACGCGGGCCGCACGCGCTACCGGCAGCGCGCCCTCTTCCATCCCCGGGGACTGCTGGGGCACGCCTACTGGTGGTCCCTCTCCCCGTTCCACGCCGTCGTCTTCGGCGGCATGGCCCGCAACATCACCCAGGCCGCCGCCAAGGGCATGAGCGCGCGCGGGGCCGGCCCGCGCCCCGGCCGCATCCGGACCGCCCGCCGCGAACGAAGAGTCAGGCAGTAGAGATCCACACCGCACCCTCAGGAGCATCGCCATGACCGTCGCGGTCGTCTTGTTCACCTCGGATCTGCGGGTGCACGACCATCCGCCGCTGCGCGCCGCACTGGCGTGGGCGGACGAGGTGGTGCCGCTCTTCGTCCGCGATCCCGGTGTCCACGCCGCGGGCTTCGACGTGCCCAACCGCGCCGCTTTCCTCGCCGACTGCCTGGCCGACCTCGACGCCTCGCTGCGCCGGTGCGGCGGCAGGCTCGTCGTCCGCAAGGGCCCTGTCGTCCAGGAGGTCTGCGCGGTGGCCGCGGAGTGCGGGGCGACGGAGGTGCACCTTTCGGCGGGCGTCAGCGGCTACGCCCACCGGCGGGAGGAGCAGCTGCGGGACGCGCTGCGCGGACAGGGCGTGGCGCTGCATGTGCACGACAGCGTGATCACGGCCGTGGCGCCCGGAACCGTGACGCCCGCGGGCAACGACCACTTCGCCGTGTTCACCCCCTACTTCCGCCGGTGGTCGCAGGAGCGGCTGAGGGACGTCTTTCCCGCGCCGCGCACCGTGGCCGTCCCCGACGCCGTGCGGGGCGAGCCGCTGCCGTCCCGGGACGGGCTGTCCGGCCTCTCGCCGGGCCTGCCCACCGGGGGCGAGACACCGGGACGCGACCGGTTCACCCGCTGGGTGCGGAGCGGCCTGTCCGAGTACGAGGACCGGCACGACGATCTGGCGGGCGACGCGACCTCCAGGCTCTCGCCGTATCTGCACTTCGGTGCCCTGTCGCCGGTGGAGCTGGTCCAGCGGGCCCGGGAGCGCGGCGGGCCGGGGGCGGAGGCGTTCGTACGGCAGTTGTGCTGGCGCGACTTCCACCATCAGGTGCTGGCGGCCCGCCCCGACGCCTCCGGTCAGGACTACCGGACCCGGCACGACCGGTGGCGGACCGAGGACGAGGCCGCCGAGGACATCGCCGCGTGGCGGGACGGCCGCACCGGCTATCCGGTCGTCGACGCGGCCATGCGCCAGCTGCGCCACGAGGGGTGGATGCACAACCGGGCGCGGCTGCTGGTGGCGAGTTTCCTGGTCAAGACGCTGTATGTGGACTGGCGGATCGGCGCCCGGCACTTCCTGGACCTGCTGGTGGACGGCGACATCGTCAACAACCAGCTCAACTGGCAGTGGGTCGCCGGGACCGGCACCGACACCCGCCCCCACCGCGTCCTCAATCCGGTCGTCCAGGGCAAGCGCTTCGATCCGGCGGGCGGATACGTACGGCGGTGGGTGCCGGAACTGGCGGACGTGCCCGATGCACGCGTCCATGAGCCCTGGCGGCTGTCCGAAGAGGAGCGGGCGCGGGTGGACTACCCGCGGCCGCTGATCGATCTCGGTGAGGGCCTGGCACGGTTCAAGCACGCGCGCGGCCGGGACTGACGGCGGGAGTGCCGCATGCACTGGCTCTTCGGTGATCAGCTCGGTCCGCACTTCCTGCGGCCGTCGGAGGACAGCGGTCCGGCCCGGGACACGCCGTTGCTGATGATCGAGGCCCGGTCGGTGTTCCGGCGCCGGCGCTTTCACCGGGCCAAGGCGCACCTGGTCCTGTCCGCCATGCGTCACCGGGCTGCCGAACTCGGCGACCGCGTCACCTACGTGCGCGGCGACACCTACCGGGAAGGGCTCGCCCGGGCGGCGCGCGGCCGGGCCCTGACCGTGCACCACCCGACCTCGTACGCCGCGCTGCGGCTGGTGCGCTCGCTGCCGCAGGTCACGACGGGCCCGGCGCGCGGATTCCTGGTGCCGATGGACGCCTTCGCCGGGTGGGCGGACGGTCGGGGCGGCAGGAGCGTGCGTCAGGAGGACTTCTACCGCTGGGTCCGGCGCGGACACGACCTGCTGATGGACGG
The DNA here is from genome assembly GCF_042673825.1 of Streptomyces sp. NPDC057002. Classification (NCBI taxonomy): domain Bacteria; kingdom Bacillati; phylum Actinomycetota; class Actinomycetes; order Kitasatosporales; family Streptomycetaceae; genus Streptomyces; species Streptomyces sp. NPDC057002. The sequence goes on along the minus strand of NZ_JBHURZ010000002.1, from coordinate 308,089 downwards.
CGACCGGCCCGCGGGAGGCCGCTGGAACCTCGATCACGACAACCGGCGGCCGCCGCCCCGTGGCGCGACCGCCCTGCCGGTCGACCGTCCCTACCGGCCGCGCGAGGACGACATCGACGAGCAGGTCCGCCATGACCTCGACCGCTGGGAGAAGGACGGTGACGTGAGCTTCGTCGGGCGGGACGGGCCACGCCTGTTCCCCGCGACCCGTGCCGAGGCCCGGGCGGCACTGCGGCGCTTCATCGAGCGCCGGCTCACCGACTTCGGCCCGTACGAGGACGCCATGCTGGCCGCCGACCCCGTCATGAGCCACAGTCTGCTGTCGTCCTCGCTCAACCTGGGCCTGCTCGACCCCGCCGAGTGCGTCGAGCAGGCCGAAACGGCGTGGCGCGAGGGGCGGGCGCCGCTGAACAGCGTGGAGGGCTTCGTCCGGCAGATCGCCGGCTGGCGCGAGTACGTGTGGCAGCTGTACTGGTACTTCGGCGAGGACTACCGGAACTCCAACGCGCTGCGCCACACCGCCCCGCTGCCGGACTGGTGGAACGAGCTGGACGCGGACGCCGTGGACGCGCGCTGTCTGCGCACGGTGCTGTCCCAGGTACGCGACACGGGATGGACCCACCACATCCCCCGGCTGATGATCCTCGGAAGCCACGCGCTCCAGCGGGGCTGGGATCCGGCCGCGGTCACGGACTGGTTCCACCGCTGCTTCGTCGACGGCTACGACTGGGTGATGGTGCCCAATGTCGTCGGCATGTCCCAGTACGCCGACGGCGGCCGGATGACGACCAAGCCGTACACGTCCGGCGGTGCCTATGTGAACCGGATGAGCGACCTGTGCGGCTCGTGCGTCTACCGGCCGGCGGACCGGACCGGCGCCCACGCGTGCCCCTACACCGCGGGGTACTGGGCCTTCCTCGACCGGCATCGCTCCGCGCTGGAGCGCAACCACCGCATGGCCCGGGCCGTGCGCGGCCTGGACCGGCTCGCCGACCTCACCGATGTGCGACGCCAGGAGCGGGCCCGCGGTGACTCACCGCCCTGACACGACCGACTCCACCACCGCGAGGGCCTCGGCAAGGCCGGGGGGATGGGGCAGTCCGGCAACGGTCTGCCCGGCCCAGCCCGGCCCCATGGTCAGGACGACCGGCTTCCTGCGGGCACCGCGCACCCCCCATCGCATCGCGGCCACATGCTGGGCCAGTGGTCTGCTGGCCGTGGTGCGGGACTGCGCCCACAAGCCCACCGCGGCCGGCCCGGTCCGGCGCACCGCCGCGACGACCGATTCGACGGGCAGCGCGGCACCGAACATGCGTACCGGCAGACCGCGTTCGGCCAGCGCGGCGGTCAGCACCTCCAGCGGCAGGGTGTGGTTCTCCCCCGGTACGCAGGCGAGCACGGTGGTGATGCCCGGGCCGTCGGCGGTCACGGGTGGTGTGCTGCGCCGCAGCGCCCCGGAGACGTGCCACGACAGGAAGTGCTCCACCTCGACGTACTTCTCGCCCGAGCTCTCCCACTTGCGGCCGGTCGCCTGCAGGGTCGGCATGATCACCTCGGTCCAGGCCGTGACCAGTCCGTGGTCGGCGATCGCCGCCAGCAGCAGTTCGTCCAGGGCGGCGGCGTCGAGGCGCAGGGCGGCACGGGCGATGCCCCTCGACTCCTGCCGCACATCGCCGAGTCGCATACCGCTCCCGGCCCGGCTGCGGCCGCGGGGCACAGGACGCTGCGGTGGGAGCGGTGCCCGTGTGCCCGGGGCCCCGTCCGGCGGCGCGGCGCCGAGCGCGATGCGCGCAGCCTCGGCAGGGGGCAGCCCGGTCGCCGTCAGGGCGCACATCCGCTCCAGACGGGCCACGTCCGCGGCGGTCCAGCGCCGGTGCCTGCCGCCGGTGTGCGCGTCGGGACCGATGCCGTAGCGGCGGTCCCACGATCGGACCGTGGTGGGCGCCACCCCGAAGCGTCTCGCCACCTCTCCGGTGGTGAGCCCGCCGCTCCCCGGGTCCTCGTCGTGCCGGCCGTCGCCGTCACCTCTGCTCACAGACCCACTGTACGACGCACAAACGACGCATGTTGCCTGCGTCGTTTGTGCGTCACAACACTGGGACGCGTGCGGACGGCCGCACCTCGCGCATGGCAGGAGGAACCAGGCCATGACCATCGACACCCATGAAGAAACCAGGTACGAGGACGAACTGGCCCACGGATTCCGTGCCGCCGACGAGGACGCCTTCGCCGCGGTCTACCGGCGCTGGGCCCCCTTGGTCCACACCATGGCCACCCGGTCGCTCGGCGACACGTACGAGGCCGACGACGTCACCCAGCAGGTGTTCCTCGGCGCCTGGCGTGGCCAGGCCGGCTTCCGCCCGGAGCGGGGCCCGTTGGGCGCCTGGCTCGTGGGCATCACCCGTCGCAAGATCGTCGATGCGCTGGCCGCCCGGAGCAGACGGCTGGCTCTCGCCGACTCGCTCGCCCACGCCGACGACCCGCCCGGACGGGACGAGTCGGCGGCGGAGGAGGTCCTGGACCGGGTTCTGCTGGTGAACGAGTTGTCCTGTCTGCCGCGGCACCAGCGGCACGTGCTGTGTCTGGCCTTCTACGAGGACCTGACCCAGGCCCAGATCGCGGAACGGACCGGAATGCCCCTCGGCACGGTGAAGAGTCACGCCCGCCGTGGCCTGCAGCGTCTGCGCACGGCGATCGAACCGGGCCAGGTCCGCTGGACGGGCGTCTAGGCGCGACGCCGGACCCGCCCGCGAAGGTCACCGAAGCCACGAAAGGTACATTTCGCGCATCCACGGCGGTCGCCCTTCACGAAACGACATCGAGACTCCGCAACGTGCGGAGGCGCATTCGAAGGGATCACCCCATGATTTCCCGGACCTCTCTCGCTGTCGCCGCGTCGGCCGCCGCCTGCGCCCTGACCCTGGGCGCCACCGCGCCCGCCATGGCGGGTGCCGCCTCACAGGACCAGGCCATGGTGTCCGTCTTCCACGGCATTCCCGGGATGACCGTCGATGTCTACGCCAACGGTGACGAGCTGCTCGGCGACTTCAAGCCCGGCACGGTGACCGACCCGCAGGCGCTCAACGCCGGTACGTACGACATACAGATCTTCGAAGCAGGCCAGAACCCGGACGGCACACCCGCCCTCGAGAAGGAGATCAAGGTGCCCGAAGGCGGGAACGCCACGATCGCGGCCCACCTCACCGCCGACGGCACACCCCAGCTGACGGCCTTCACCAACGATGTCTCGCAGGTCGACGAAGGCAAGGCACGCCTCACGGTGCGTCATGTCGCCGCGGCGCCCGCCGTCGACGTCCGTGCGAACGGACAGCCGCTCTTCACCGGCCTGGAGAACCCCAAGGAGGCCACCGCCGAGGTCGAGGCGGGCACCGTGAATGCCGATGTCGTGCTCGCCGGCACGGACAACGTGGCCATCGGCCCGGCCGACCTGACTCTCAAGGCAGGGACGGCCAATGTCGTCTACGCCTGGGGCAGCGCCGAGGACAAGAACCTGGCGCTGGCGACCCAGACGCTCAGCGGCACGAAGTAGGTTCGGTGGGCCGGCGGTCCAGGAGGTAGCGCAGCCGCACATCGCGTCGGTCCGCTCCCCTGGCCGTACGGTCCGCGACGGCCGTTTCCCAGCAGGCCGCGAGGGCGTCCCGGAAGAAGCTGGAGGCGGACTCGTCGCGTGCGGCGGTCTCCACCAGGACCCGTTCCGGCTCGTGCGCGGACTCGCCGGAGCGGTCCCCGGAGTCGGCTCGCGGCCTGGTGCGGTTGGGCAGGCCGGTGGCCGTCGGCTCGGCCTGCCGTACGGACCGGGAGACCGCTGACGTGGCGGCCAGGATGATCTCGAGTTGTTCGGCGAAGTGCGGGCCGGGGAGCGGGATTTCGTAGCCGGGGTTGCGGGCGTACCCGGCGGCGACGGCGGTGGTGACGTAGGCCTTGACCGCGATGAACGTCTCGGTGCGGTCGCGGCGGGCGGTCGGGGCCAGTCCGCTGAGGATGCGCAGGACCGTGGGAATGCTGGTGTCGACGCCGAGGCCGCTGTCGGCCGGTGCGTCGTCGCCGGCCTGCTTGTGCCACAGGGCGGCCGCCTGCCGGTCGCCGAGCGCGAGGTGGTGCAGGTAGAGGCAGTAGGAGGCCGCGGGTTCACCGGCCCCGGCGGCGTACTGCCACCAGAACCGCGCGCCGTCCCGCTCGTCGGCGAGTTGCAGGACGCAGCCCAGGATCCAGGCGCCGCGCGGGGAGGGCAGCTGTTCGGTGACGAAGTCGGCGAGCTGGCCGGGCGTGGAGTGGACGACGACCGCCTCGCACAGGGCCCGCAGACTCCGGGCGGCGTTGTCGTCGGCCAGGTCGCCGCCGCCGACGTCCCACAGCGGGGTGCCGTCCGGGGCGAAGGCCGGGTAGGCGGTGTCCTCGTACGGGACGGTGTCCGACGGCACGTGGGGATCGTGCAGCAGGAGCGAGCGGGAGAGGAGATCGTCGATGGCGGTCATGGCGGGGTGCTCACTCCCGGTGGTCATGGCGGTGGTAGGTGCCTTCCAGGGCGCCTCGGGCGTGGTGGTCGATGGACTGGGTGATGGCAGCGGACAGGCCGACGACGTCGGGGACCGCGTCGGGGTGGATGCCGCACAGATAGCGCAGGACGGTGACGTCGAGCTGGTTCTGGGGCAGCCGGGCGACGGCGTCGAAGAACTCGGCGAGCCGGCCGATGCGGGCGAACCGGGCGGTGAGATCGTCGATCCGGCTCTGGTCGACGGTCTGGAACGCCGCCGGGCGCAGATCGGGGTGTCCGGCCGGGTGGAGCTGGGCCCGTAACAGGACGCGGGAGCGCAGCAGCCGCCACGCGTGGCGGGGGACGTTGGGGCCGGCGACGGCGTCGTCCCAGCCCAGCCAGAGGATGTCGCAGGCTTCCGAGACGACCCAGTGGGCGCGCCGGTCGCTCTGCAGGAAGGCGCGGGCGTAGGCGGTGTAGGGGTGGCGCATGGCCTCGGTGAAGCCCTGGTGCGCGAGCGGGGGCCGTTCCGGGGGCAGCGGCTGGACGGCGTGTATGCGGCTCTCGATCCACGCGGCGTCCTTGGCCGCCTCGCGTGCCGCCGCGGTCCAGAGACGGCGCAGCGGCCAGACGGGGATGTCCAGGGCCCGGACCACGCTGTAGGTGATCTCCCAGCCGGGGTAGTAGCCCTTGCCGCGCAGCAGTTCGCTGATGCGGGCCTTGGAGTAGCCGGAGCGGCCGACGAGGTCGTCGAGCGTGAGCCCGCTGGCGAAGAGCCTGCTGCGCACCGGCTCCAGCCAGGCCCGGTGGGAGGGGCCCACCTGCTCACCGATCGACTCCGGTTTGCGGCCGCGCCTGCTCGGCGGCTCGCCGTCGGGCTGCTCGTACGCGGAGAACGGGGTCATCGCACCGACTCCTCGGGTCCGGCCGCTATGGCCGTCGGGGCGGCGTCCACCGGGGTGTGGCGCGGGGACTGCGCGGTGTGGAGGGCGGCGACGATCTGCTGTACGAGCAGTCCGAGCGACGGCAGCAGCGCGGCCACGGCCGCGAGGTGCCCCAGCACGGTCATCACCGTGCTCCACGCGAAGACCGCCACCATCACGACGACGGTCAACACCTGCTTACTGGACATCGCACCTTGTCTCTCAACTCGAGGCGTCTGGAAGGCTCTTCCACGGCGGTGCTGAGGCGCTGCGGAGGAGTTGGACGTCAGCATGGTGTGTCGACCGCCGGACACTCAACGTGATCATGGAGTTACGGAACAATGCCGCCGGGCGTCTCTGCGCCCGCAGCGCGCCTCACTGGGCCATGTCGGTCACACGCGCGTGCAAAACATGGCGGATTGAACGCTTTTGAAGGCGGAAACGTACTTCTCGCTGCGACACCCGGGGCGAGGCGCACCATGGAACACGGACGCCTCCCCGGGCGTCGGACCTTCCAGTCTGGAAGGACGAGCGGTCCCTTCGTGCTGAAGAACCACCGGAGGGGACCGCACCGCTCCCGCCCAGACCCCGTGCTGGGCGGGAGCCGCTGTCACACCGGGCTACCCGCCCTGCCGGCGCACCATCTCGGTGATCCAGACCGGCGCGAACGGGGATGTGCAGCCGGGGGACGTCGGGTAGTCCTTGAGTACCTCCAGGCGCTCGCCGATGTCGATGGCACGGGTGCGGTGGCCGGCGTGCTCGATGCCGATCCGGGCCAGGCAGTGGTTCATCGCCCACTGCAAGCGGTCCGGGGCGTCCTTCATCTCCGCCTCGATGACGTCGAGCAGTCCCGCGAGGTCGAGGCTCTCGGGCTTCTTCGCCACGTGTTCGGTGGTCAGCGCCCAGCCGGCGCTCGCGACCACGGGATCCGGATCGGCGGACCAGGCCAGGCGCAGCTCCTCGGAGTGCGGGCTCTTCTTCACCACATAGTTCACGAGCCAGTCGTGCACCTTGGGGGCGCGCGCCTCGCGCAGCATGACGTCCAGTTCGGCACGCTCGAATGCCTTCGGGCGGCAGATCAGGATCGCCAGCAGTCTCGCCGCGGTGTCATCCGTCTTCCAGAGCCGGCCCGCGAGTTCCTGCTGTGTCTTCAGCCGCTTGGCGAGCGCGCGCAGCTTGCCGAGGTTCACACCGTGATCGTCACCGTGCCTCTCGTTCACCGCGCGCGCCTTCGGGTCCTCGAGCGCGGCCAGCTCGGCCATCACCTCGGCGACCGTCGTCCGGATCCGCGCCGTCTCGGCCACCTCGGCCTCCTGTCCCTCGCGAGCGGCATTCACCCTACGACGGAACCCGGCTGCCGGGACGCCCCCGATCAGCCCGAGTGCCCCCAGTCCAGGCGGTCGGCCAGCCCGGCGGCCGTGAAGGCGGCCTGGAGTGCGTCGCGGCCCTCGGTGAAGTGGGTCCAGCTGTCGTAGTGGACAGGGACGACCCGGCGGGCGCCGAGTATCCGCGTGGCTTCGGCGGCCTGGGCGCTGTCCAGCACGAGGGTGCTTCCGTCGAAGAGGCCGGCGAAGCGGGGTGCGCCCGCGAAGAGGACGGCGGTGTCCACCGGCCCGAAGCGCTCGGCGGTCTCCCTGACCGCGTCGAGGGAGGCGTTGTCGCCGCTGACGTACACGGTGGGCAGTCCGTCTCCGGTCAGGACGAATCCGACGACCTGTCCGGTGATCGCCTCGGTCTCCTCGCGCGGCCCGGGGCCGTGGACGGCGGGGACGCCGGTCACGGTGACGGTGCCGCCGTCGGGGCGGTCCAGCTCGGCCGACTCCCAGTCGGCCAGCCCCCTGGCCTTGTCGCCGAGCCGCTTGCCGCCACCGGGGGTGGTGAGGGTCAGCGGTACGTCGGCGAGGAGGGCCCGGCCGGCGCGGTCGAGGTTGTCGGCGTGCTCGTCGTGGGAGAGCAGGACCACGTCGACACGGCCGAGCTCGGCGGGGCTGCCGGAGGCGGGGGCGGTCTTGGTCAGGACCGGGCCGCCCGACTCCGGGTAGTCGCCGGGGGCGTCGAAGGTGGGGTCGGTCAGGAACCGCAGGCCGCCGTACTCGAAGAGAGCGGTCGGGCCGCCGAAGACGCGGACGGGGAACTGCTCACGGGTCGTCACTGAAGGAGCCACAGAAGAAACACCTCACGGATGGGAGCGACTTATCCGTGAGAGAACGTAGCACGCTTCTCACGGATACGAGCAAGCCGTACCATGAGATCCATGGATGTGAACGCCGCCGCCGAAGCCGCCGAAGCCGACGGACTCACCGAACCCGCCGTGCCCCCCGCGCCGGGTGACGAGCAGTACCCGGCCCTCGCCTTCGCCAACAGCACCATCGCGTCGCCCGGCGGAAAGTTCACCGACTTCCTCGGCACACCGGCGCAGGCGAATCAGTGGCTGGCGGACCGCGGCCTCGCCCCCGTGGACGCGGGCCTCCGGGAGATGTGCACGGCACAACTGCGGTCGCTGCGCGAGCAGATCAGGTCGTTGCTGGCTTCCCGCGTCGAGGCGGTGCCGGCCCTGCCCGCCGCCCTCGCGGCCGTCAACGACGCCATGACCAAGGTGCCGACCGCCTCGCTGCTCCAGTGGGACGAGAAGAACGGCCCCTACCGGACGCCCCCGCACCCGACCACCGAGATCGTCGACCACGCTCTCGCGACCCTGGCCGCCGACGCGGCCGACCTGCTGACCGGGCCCGACGCCGAGCGCCTCATCGCCTGCGGATCCCCGCCCTGCGGCCGCTATCTGCTGCGGCACGGCCGCCGCCACTGGTGTTCGACACGCTGCGGCGACCGCGCACGCGCGGCCCGCGCCTACGCACGTCGTACCCGGGCGGGAGCCGATGCCGACTAGAGCTTGAAGACGAGCTCGGCCTGGTCCCGCTCGGCGGTGTGCAGTTCCCAGTACAGCGGGGCGATCTGCTCGGGCCGGGCCGCCTCAAGACCGGGGATGACGGAGACACCGATCGACGAGTCGATGCCGATGTGCGCGGCCTGGATGCCGGTGCCGGCGTCGGCCAGCTCCTTGTGCAGGTTCATCACCCAGTTGCGCAAAGCCGCCGCGGCGGCGTTGACGTTGGCGACACGCGGGTCGGGCCGGATGGAGCCTGCGCCGGTGGTGTAGAGCAGGGTGCCCGCACCGGCCTCGCGCATGGCCGGCAGCACGGCCTGCGTGGCGGCGATGGCCCCGTACAGCTGGAAGTTCATCTCGAACTCCACATGGGACGGCTCGGTGCCGGTCGGAGCGGTCAGGGCGGTGACACCGAACGTCCCCACCGGGGAGTACTCCAGGACGTCGATGCCGCCGAACTCGGCCGCGGCGCCCTTGAGCGCCTCGGTGAGCCCGGCACGGTCGAGCACGTCCGCAGGGAACGCGGCGGCGTTCACACCCTCGGCGGTGAGCTTGCCGACGAGGTCGTCGAGCTTGCCCCGGTCGCGGGAGATCAGGGCGACGTCGAAGCCCTGGGAGCCGAAGGTGCGGGCGATGGCCAGGCCCAACTGGGGGCCGGCTCCGACGATGGCGATGCTGGGCACGGCAAGTCCTTTCACTGTGGGCCACATGAGACCCAGTCATTTGGATAGGCCTGTCCACTTTCAAAGTGGATAGGCCTTACCGGTTCACTGGGCCACCGTACCACCGAAACCGGATAGGGCAATCCGGTTACTGACGCGGTCGCTAGGGTGGACGGCGTGGAGCTCCTACACCTGCGCTACTTCGTCGCCGTCGCCCAAGAACTGAACTTCTCCACCGCGGCCCGCAAACTGCACATGGCGGCATCCCCGCTGAGCCGGCGGATCAAGGACCTCGAGAGTGAACTAGGGCACCGGCTGTTCGACCGCGACACGCATCGGGTGAGACTCACCCCGGCCGGCACGGCACTGCTGCCGCTCGCGCGCGGCGTTCTGGAGCAGGTCGACTCCATCCGGTGGCGCCTCGACGAGACGGCCCGGCCGCAGCGGACCACGTTGCTGCTCGGCGTCCCCAGCGGCATCCATCCGGACCTGCGCGAAAGGATGGACACCCTCGCCGAGCGGGTCGGCGACCGGTTCGAGATCAAACGCTGGCCGGGCGGCACCGACCGGCTGGTCGACGCGGTGTGCGACGGACGGCTCGCGCTGACGCTGGCCCGGCTGCCGGTCGGCGGCGACCCCGCCCTGGAACAGTTGCCGGTGATGTCGGAGCGGCTCGGCGCGGTCGTGCCCAGGGACCGCTTCCCGGGGCGGGAGTCTGTCGCGCTGGCGGAGCTGGCCGAGCTCGCCTACGCGGGCTCCCCCACGGCCGTGACCAACGCGTATTTCCGCGGACTCGACCAGCAGCTGTCCGATCTCGGCATCAAGAAGCGGATCGAACTGAGCAGCGTCACCTTCGACGGAGTTTCCGAGATAGTGGCCAGCGGGCTGGCATTCTCCATTTCCATGCTGGATTCCAGAAGCCCTGTGCAGAATTATCGTCTTGACAATGTGGCAGTCCTCCCCTTCTCTGATTTCCATCCGACAATGGAGACCGGACTGTTCTGGCGCAAGGACCGAGCCAACGGCGGTGACCTGGAAGAAGTCATCGCCATCGCCCGCGAAGTATTCGCCGAGCCTCTTCACGCCTAAATCCCTGGAGAACCCACCGGAAAGGCGGTATGACCACTGCGGTCATACCGCCTTTCGCTATTTGGTCATTCCGTTCGAGACCGGCCCTTGCTAACTTAGTTTCCAGATACACACATGCGGCGAAGCTAGGAGTGAAGGTAACGATGACGGAAATCACGGACACCACCGCCGGCCCTCTGGACGGCGTGCGCGTGATCGACCTCTCGACCGTGGTGATGGGCCCGTACGCCGCCCAGATCCTCGGTGACCTGGGCGCCGACGTGATCAAGATCGAGTCGCCCGCCGACACCGTGCGGGTGGGCCACTACCGCACGACGCCGGGCATGACCCCGCTGAACCTGAACGTCAACCGCAACAAGCGGAGCGTGACCCTCAACCTCAAGGACGAGACCGACCGGGAGCGCGCCCTCGACCTGGTCGACACCGCGGACGTGCTGATCACGAACATGCGGCCGGGCGCGCTGCACCGCCTGGGTCTGTCGTACGCCGACATCGCCGCCCGCAATCCGCGGCTCGTCTACGCGCACGCCCAGGGCTTCCGCGGCGATTCGGACCGCGCCGGTCACGCCGCGTACGACGAGACCGTGCAGGCAGCGTCCGGCCTGGTGGACATCGCCGACCGCGCACTGGGCGAGCCCGTCTACCTGCCGACCATCATCGGCGACAAGGTCTCCTCCCTGACCATCGCCTACAGCGTGCTCGCGGCCCTGCTGCACCGGGACAGGACCGGCCTGGGCCAGCAGGTCGAGATCCCGATGACGGACACGCTGATCGCCTTCAACCTCGTCGAGCACCTGGCGGGCCACACCCACGTCCCGGAGAGCAGCCCCACCGGCTTCCCGCTGTCGATGCTCAAGGGCCACAAGGCGGTGCGCACCAAGGACGGCCTGGCCTGTGTCATCCCGTACAACCCGCAGAACTACCGTGACTTCTTCACGGCCGCCGGTCGCCCGGACCTCGCCGAGGACCCGCGGGTCGGCGGGGAAGCCATCGACAGCGCCGACCACGAGGGCCTGGCCGAGCTGATCGGTGTGTGCGCCCCGGCGCTGACCACCGAGGAGTGGGCGGAGGTGTGCGCCAAGCACAGCATTCCGATGGCGCCGGTGCTGGAGCTGGAGAACGCCCACGAGGACCCCTACGTCCGCGACGGTCACCTGCTCGACACCGTCGAGCACCCGACCGAGGGCACCGTCCGCACCATCGGCATCCCGGTGCGCTTCTCCGCGACCCCCGGCTCGATCCGCCGGCTGGCGCCGGTCGCGGGCCAGGACACCGAGGAAGTCCTCGCCGAACTCGACGCCGCCCGCTGAGCGCCGTCGCTTTCCCTCCCCCCCCGTCTCGGGGGGGGGGGGGGGGGGGCGCCGGCCCCCCCGCCGGGCCCCCCCCCCCCCCCCCCCCCCCCCCGCCGGGGGGGGGGCGGGGCGCGGCGCGCGGGCGGGCCGGCCCCGGGCGGCGGGGGGGGGGGGGGCGGGCCGCCGCCCG